>NZ_JBBHZL010000001.1:0-1088663 GCF_049843575.1 Cupriavidus sp. Met-2 | reverse complement strand
GGTTGCCCCAACCGCTGGAGCGATTCGGCGAACACGACCAATTCATCGCGTCATGAAAGCGCGTATCTGTCATCGCGTACCCGGCACTTCGGGAGCGTGCCAGACGCGCCGCCCGCGCTGATAGCGTGTTGCGAAACCATGGGGCACTGAGAACTTACGACCTGCGGTGGTGGTGAACTGCGTCACGGTGAGCAGGCGCTGGTGGCTCTCGCTATATTCGCTCGCGCCAATTCGGATCTCGCTCAACGGATCCAGATGCCAGTCGTCAACGCGTTGCATGCCACCCGTGCTCACCACTGCCGCCCCGCGCAGCACGCTCGGCCCACCAAGAAACTGATCAAGGGAAGCAGCACCACGGGTGAGACCCATCCAGACGACGCGTGGTACCGCACGTGATCCCTTTTCCGCTACGCGAAGTACCAGCAAGTCGCCGGGCATCCACTGCTCCATCACCGCCCACACACCCGCGCCGCCGCCAACAATCGCCGACTGAAGAGGCAATCGATTTTCGTCCTGAATCAGAAACATATGCCTTAAAGCGAAAAGGCCGCCCGACCAAAATGGGTCGTAAATGCCGTGGCCAAATAACCATCATACCGTTGACCATCACGGGATGCAAAGAGTCTCGGGCAAACAGGACGATGCAGGATATCTGACCGCCATTGGCGCGGTGGTCCGCGCTCGTCGGTTAGCGCTTGGTGTGTCCCAGGAGGCGCTTGCCCATGCAACCGGTATCGACCGCAGCCACATGGGCCGCATCGAACGAGGCGAGCGCAATCTGTCGGTCCTCAATCTCGTCAGGATTGCCTCCGCGCTGGAGGTCGCCCCCTCCTCCCTTCTCATGGCATCCGGTCTATAGACGCCGATCCGCGATGGCGAGCCAGATCATGACGATCGAGCAGGCATTCGGCGAGGCGGTGCGCATCCGCCGCAAGGCCATGGGGTGGAATCAGGGCGAACTCGCCATCCACGCGGGCCTGCAAACGGCCGCTGTCAGTCGCATCGAACGCGGCGATGGCGCGCCCAACCTGCGCACCATGGAACGCATCGCCGCAGCGCTGAACGTGCGGCTCTCCGTGCTGATCCGCCAAGCAGAAGAACTGCTGTAGCAATAGGCGCCCCCACCCACTCAGGGAAAACTTAACAGCTCAGGCCGCGAGCACAGACATCCCCGCCACCCCAAGATGGGAGCATTCCGCCGGGCCCCGCCACCCGTGCGCGCCTGTACGAGCAAGGCGACTTCGATTGCGGTACGCCAGCCCCGCTACAGAGGGAAGCCCTCTATTACCAGCTTGTTCATTTTCTTTGCTAGCAGTGACAAGGGAATTTCGCCGTACTTCGCGCCAACGGACCCCGCTGCGTGCCCCTCGATCGCAAAGCGGACATGCTCAGGCAGTTCACACGCCCTCCAGTTGGTCGCAAAGCCGTGACGGAACGAATGGAACGTTTTGCGCTTATCCGTAATGCCCAACTCGAGGCGTAGGAATTTCCCAAACCACTTGGAAAAATTGGCGGTCAGCGTGCCATAGGTTCCAGGCATCAAATCAGGAAACAGTCGCGCATCGGGACCAGGCAGAGATGCCACATAGTTGAGCAAACCCAGGCGGATCAGCACGGGATGCAGGGGCACATCGCGGTTTGAAGTCTTCGTCTTGGTGGACTTCCCCTCTGCATTGTCGATCACGAAATAGTCGATCTTGCGCGGGCCCGCGCTTTCCTTGAAATCACCTTGTTTGAGTTGACCGATTTCCTCCAGTCGCGCGCCAGAGAAACAAGCCAGCAGCGGCAGCCAGAAGACAGCGATGCCTCCGGCTTGGCGCTTTGACACGGCGGCGCGTGCAGAAAAAATCGGATGACTGAAAATGCGCTGAACATCGTCCGCATCGAAGGAGATGCGCGGCTTCGATGGATTTTTTGGTAGCGATACGGAGACCCCGTTGAAGGGTGACTGCTCGATCCGAGCATTGCTGACCGCAAGCTTGAAGACCGCGCCAAGCAGATTGATTTTTCTCTGCGCCGTTTGGGGCGAACCATGCTCCAACAGGTGCACTTTAAACGCCACTACTCCGGCTTTGGTCAGTTCACTGGCATGCGTCGCCCGCGTAAACGCCGCCAGCGCCTTAATTAAGGTACGCAGGCACTGCGCAGTGTGCGCATTGCGACCACGCTCGCGGAGCCAGTCATCCATGAGCGCATCGATCGTGGGCCCGCTGCCAACCGTAGCCGGCTGACCACTTACTGTGGTCGATCCGTTTTGGAATGGCGGCGGAACCGCTACTGACAGGGACGGTGAAGTCATGCCGGGCGCGAGACTGGAACCATGCAGCAATGTCTCGACATTACGCAATTGGATCTTGCGATGCGCCTGCAGCAAGGCCTGCATGGCGCTCAGGCGTAGGCTCTGGTACTCGATCTGCTCGCGATCGACTTTGATATGCAAGTACGGAAGCAAGGCGTCGAGAAACGGCTCTGCTGTGTCGTAGTCATGGAGTGCGGCCTGGCGCCCCAGATCGGCCACCACGCGATCCATGCAGAGCTGGTGCGCGCTCAGCGCATCCGGCGGTAGCAGCTCTTCGTGCTGTGCGTTGCGCGCGAACAATGGCCCCTCTAGGGCACTCTGCACGGATCCCTGCCGGCGCGCATGGGCTTCGCTGTCCAGCAACGCCTGCTCAAGCGTGCTACTCACCTCAGCGCTAAGCTTGCCCGCATTGGCGGCATCCAGCTGACACCATGGGCGCAGGTGAACGTCGCGCAGACGTTGGAAGTACGTGTCGCAATAGCTGACATAGTCGGCCACCAACTGCCGATAGCGTGCCGGATCTGCCGAGCGCAAGCTTCTGCAAATGATCTTGGGGCCAGTCCAGAACGGCCGTATGTCCTGGGGGACCGTGTAACGGAACGCCGGAAATTGACTATCGGGGCGCCAATGAAGATATTTAGGAAAACGATGGGATTTCATGAGATCCACCTCTCCATGCATGGTACGCCGTCTGGTACGTTGCGTGGTACGGTGGTCAGAGCGTAAGAGCCCTTTGTGAAACCAGAACCCGGCCCCCGCGGGGGCCGGGTAGTCTTCTGGCGGAGACGGAGGGATTCGAACCCTCGATCCAGGTTTTGGCCCGGATGCTCCCTTAGCAGGGGAGTGCCTTCGACCTCTCGGCCACGTCTCCCAAACTTGCGTTGTGCGAGGGAGCCGCACAACGAAGCGCGTATTCTAGCGAGGGTGTCGCTACTGGTCAATGAAAATTCGATGACCCGCAGCAAAAAATGCCACGCCCTCGCCAGAACGTTTTCAGTTCCGGATCACGCCTGATCCAGTTCGAACACCTTGTGCAGCGCGCGCACGGCGAGCTCCATGTACTTCTCGTCGATCAGCACCGAGATCTTGATTTCCGACGTGGAGATCATCTGGATGTTGATGCCCTCTTCCGACAGCGTGCGGAACATCTTGCTGGCGATGCCTACGTGCGAGCGCATACCCACGCCCACCACCGAGACCTTCGACACCTTCGGATCGCCCGACACGCTCTCGGCGCCAATATGGCCCTTCACGTTGTCGTTCAGGATCGTCAGCGCACGCTGGTAGTCACCGCGCGGCACGGTGAACGTGAAGTCGGTCTTGCCGTCCACGGACTGGTTCTGGATGATCATGTCGACGTCGATGTTGGCGTCGGCGATCGGGCCCAGGATCTGGTAGGCGATGCCCGGCTTGTCCGGCACGCCAAGGACAGTGATCTTGGCTTCGTCACGGGCAAAGGCGATGCCGGAGATGACGGCTGCTTCCATTTCAGACTCTTCCTCAAAAGTAATCAGCGTGCCCGAATGCATTTCCTGTTCGAGCGGCATCAGGGGGTCGGTCAGCGACGACAGCACGCGCGTCTTCACGCGATATTTGCCGGCAAACTCCACCGAACGGATCTGCAGAACCTTCGAACCCAGGCTGGCCATTTCCAGCATTTCCTCGAAGGTGATCTGGTCCAGGCGACGGGCGTCCTCGACCACGCGCGGATCGGTCGTGTACACGCCATCCACGTCGGTATAGATCAGGCACTCGTCGGCTTCAATCGCCGCGGCAATGGCCACGGCCGAGGTATCTGAACCGCCGCGACCCAGTGTCGTGATGTTGCCGTCGCCGTCGATGCCCTGGAAACCCGTGACCACGACCACCTTGCCGGCGTCGAGGTCACCCAGGATGCGCTCGTCATCGATCGATTCGATGCGGGCCTTGGTGTAGGACGAGTCCGTCTTCACCGGCACCTGCCAGCCCGTGTAGCTGACCGCGTCGATGCCTTCGCCGTGCAGCGCGATGGCCAGCAGGGCCACGCTGGCCTGCTCGCCGGTCGACGCCAGCATATCGAGTTCACGCGGGTCCGGCTGCGCGGAGATTTCCTTGGCAAGGCCCAGCAGGCGATTGGTTTCGCCCGACATGGCCGAAGGCACCACGACAACGCGGTGACCGGCGCGGTGCCACTTGGCCACGCGCTTGGCGACATTCTTGATGCGTTCCGTGGAACCCATCGAAGTGCCGCCGTATTTGTGAACGATGAGAGCCATCTTCTTATCGACGCCAGCGATTGTGCAAAGCCAATGAAATTACACGAAGAGTGGCTGCCCGTAAAGGTCAAAGGGGGTAAATCCGGCAAAAACACCGCAGATTTTGCATCATTTTCTTGTGAAAATAATTCACAAGCCGAAATGATACTGTCCCCATTTTTCGCCGAAAACCGTGAGATTAGCCGCGCAGATCGGGCCGTGCGAGCCACTCCACGCGCCACCGCGGGGCATGTGGCGCATCGCTGGGCCAGCGACGATGCATGCCCAAACCAGCCGCCAGAACCAGCACATCGGCACTCCATAGCAGCGGCAGATGCGCTCGCCGCCATGCGGGAATATCCGCCTCCTGATAGGCCTGTTTCAGCGCTCGCGCCGGGCCACCCGGACGCAGGACGATGCGCTCGCCCCCTACCCTGCCAGCCAGCCTCAACGGCACGCGCAGCACAGACTCGGGCACACCAAAGGTGTCATCACGCTCGAAGTGCAGTTCGCCACGCCATGCCGGCACTACGATGCGCGATTCGCCGCGCCACTCGAATGCAAACGGCGCCGGCATTCCAGCGGACACGGCTGGGCAGGCCAGCAGCCGGTCACGGAAACGACGCAACACCAGGCCATCGTGCGCGATGGCCGGCTCGCCACCTTGATGCTGGATGAGTTGGGCCCGCATCGCGGCCAGGCGCGCCGTCGACGGCGGCTGGGTGCCGAGATCGCGCAGCCAGTGGCGCAGCACGGCATCCGCGTGCTCGGATGGCAAGGCGCGCAGGCCCGCGAGATCAAGTTCTGAAATGGTGTCAGCATCGCGCCCGGCGCAGACCAGCGAAGCCAGCGATTGCGCGGCCAGCGCATCGAGCATGCCGGCCGCCTGTGCGAAATGCGTGGCGGCCTGGGCCACGTTCTCATAGAGGGCCGGAAACGCCTGTAATAGTGCAGGCAATTGCGCGCGCAGCGCATTGCGCGCGAAACGCGTGTCCGCGTTCGAAGGATCGTCGATCCAGCGCAACCCCTGCCACGCGCAGTAATCGTCGATCTCGGCGCGTGTCACACCGAGCCATGGCCGCACCAGTTGAACGTCGCCCCGTTCATCGAGCGGGCGTCGCGCGGGCATTCCAGCCATACCGGCCACACCCGTTCCACGGAACAGCCGCAGCAGCACGGTTTCCACCTGATCGTCACGATGATGCGCGAACAGTAGCAGCCGTGCGCCCTGCTCGCGACACATCCGGCCCAGCGCCTCATGGCGAGCTCGCCGCGCCGCGGCCTCTATGCCCTCGCCCGTCGCCGCCTGCACCGTCACGCGCTCGCTGACCAAGGGCACCTGCAGATCGCCGCACAGCGCGGCGCAGAATCGGTCCCAGTCATCAGCCTGCGCCTGCAGGCCATGGTGCACGTGCAGCGCCACCAGACGCGCAAGCGGCCACGTGGCGGCCAGGGCTTCCCGCGTGGCATGGAGCAGCGCCACGGAGTCACGGCCACCTGACAGCGCCACCGCGACGGTCACGGGCTGCCCGTCGGCAGCCAGTTGGCTACCAGTCTCCAACCGCCTATCGCCAGAAACAACAAAGGCCGCACTGGCCTGTAGAGCCTGTGCGACCTTGTCGGTCAGACGCGCGATCAGTTGCGTCGAATTCCCTGCGCTCACATCATTCCTGGGCGCCGGTTTCCTTGAACTTGCCATAGGCCATCAGTCGCTCGTGACGACGCGCCTGCAGTTCCTTGACGCTCATGCCCTGGAACTGGCGCAGCGATTCGGCCAGCGAGCGCTTGAGCATCGTCGCCATGCCCTTCGCATCGCGATGCGCGCCACCCAGCGGCTCGCTCACGATCTTGTCGATCAGGCCCAGCGCCTTCAGTCGATGAGCCGTCAGACCCAGTGCCTCGGCGGCTTCAGGCGCCTTCTCGGCAGTCTTCCAGAGAATCGACGCGCAGCCTTCCGGCGAAATCACTGCGTAGGTTGCGAACTGGAGCATCTGCACCACGTCGCCGACGGCGATCGCCAGCGCGCCACCCGAACCGCCCTCACCGATGATCGTCGCGATCAGAGGCACCTTCAGGCCGGCCATGACATAAAGGTTGTGGCCGATGGCCTCGGACTGGCCACGCTCTTCGGCGTCGATGCCCGGGAATGCCCCCGGCGTGTCGACGAACGTGAAGATCGGCAGGCCGAACTTGTCAGCCAGTTCCATCAGGCGCTTGGCCTTGCGGTATCCCTCGGGCTTCGACATGCCGAAGTTACGCAGCGCGCGTTCCTTCGTGTCGCGGCCCTTCTGATGACCGATCACCATGCAAGCCTGGCCGTTGAAGCGCGCCAGGCCGCCCACGATCGACAGATCGTCGGCAAACGCACGGTCGCCGTGCAGTTCATGGAAGTCGGTGAAGATCTCGCGCACATAGTCCAGCGTGTACGGACGCTGCGGATGGCGCGCGATCTGTGCCACCTGCCACGGGGTCAGGTTGGCGTAGATGTCCTTGGTCAGCTGCTGGCTCTTGCCGGCCAGCCGGGAAATCTCTTCGGAAATATCGACAGCCGAGTCGTCCTGCACAAAACGCAGTTCTTCGATCTTTGCCTCGAGCTCGGCAATCGGCTGCTCGAAATCCAGGAAGGTGGTTTTCATAAAAACGCGGACCTGTCTGTGAAGGGGCGCATTCTACCGGAAAAAATACCGTTTCCGACCGCCCAGGAAGTTGATTTCTGCGCACAAATCGCAGAAATTAACGCCGTTTTTGCTCCAAATTTACCCTACCGCACTCCTGCCGCATTCCTAATACGTCACTGGCAGGGGGTCCAGACTGCGCCACATGTACCACGTCGCCACCGTTCGCCACGGCTCCCAGTTGGCGGCCACCTCGCGTGCCTCACTACGTGTCACCGGTTCTCCGCTGAAGTAGTTGGTGGAGATCGCGTTGATCAGCCCGACATCGTCGAGCGGCAGCACGTTGGGTCGCATCAGATTGAACATCAGGAACATCTCCGCCGTCCAGCGTCCGATGCCGCGGATCTGGGTCAACTCGGCGATCACTGCCTCGTCGTCCATCGCCACCCATTCCTTGACGTGCACGCGCCCCGCCTTGAAGTGGTCGGCCAGATCAATGATGTACTCCGCCTTGCGCTTCGACAACCCGCAACCAGCCAACTCCTCGGACCCGGATTTCAGGAACTGCGCCGGCGTCAGGCGCGGGCACCTGGCGGCGAGCCGTTCCCAGACCGATTGCGCGGCCTTCACCGATATCTGCTGGCCGACGATCGAGCGCGCCAGTGTGACGAACGGATCGCCACGCGACACCAGATGCGCCGGACCATAGGTAGGAATCATCTTGCGCAGGATGCGGTCGCGCTTCATCAGGTCAGCACACGCCTCGTCCCAATAAGCGGGCCGCACCGCGTCGACGACGGTTTCGACCGGCAGGGGTACCGCATCCACCTCGGGCAGGTCCGATTTGCGGGGCTTGCCGCCGGCCTTTGGCGCGACCTTGGCGGCAGCCTTCCCCGCCACCGGCTTCGGCTGGGCAGGTGCAACCGCCTTCGGCTTGCGCGCGGCAGCGTTCAAGCACGCCTCCACTCGGTGGCACCACCTGGCTTGTCTTCCAGCACCACGCCGGCTTCGAGCAATTCGGCGCGAATGCGGTCGGCCTCGGCGAAATTGCGCGCGGCCTTGGCCGCACGGCGGGCCGCGATCTGCGCTTCGATCTGCTCGCCGCTCAGGCTGCCGGCGACATGACCACCTTGCAGGAACGTGTGCGGATCGCGCTCAAGCAGACCCAGCGTGCCGCCGAGCGCCTTGAGTTGATGCGCCGCGGCCACGGAACCGGTGCGATTGACCTCGCTGGCCAGGTCGAACAGCACCGACATGGCGATTGGCGTGTTGAAGTCGTCGTTCATCGCTTCGGCAAAGCGCTTCGCGTGAGACTCTTCCCAATCCACCGCGCAACCGCCGGGCTGCGTTTCCTTGAGCGCTGTATACAGGCGCGTCAGTGCGTGGCGTGCGTCATCAAGGTGGGCATCGCTATAGTTCAGCGGGCTCCGATAGTGCGCGCGCAGGATGAAGAAGCGCACCACTTCGGCGTCGTACTCCTTGAGCACATCGCGGATCGTGAAGAAGTTGCCGAGCGATTTCGACATCTTCTCGTCATTCACACGCACGAAACCGTTGTGCATCCACATATTGACGAACGGCCTGCCGGAAGCCCCTTCCGATTGCGCGATCTCGTTCTCGTGGTGCGGGAACTGCAGGTCGGCGCCGCCGCCGTGAATATCGAAATGCTCACCGAGCAGCGTGCAGCTCATGGCCGAGCATTCGATATGCCAGCCCGGACGGCCGCTGCCCCACTTCGAGTCCCACTTGCTTTCGGGCGGCTCGCTTGCCTTGGCCGACTTCCACAGTACGAAGTCGAGCGGATCCTGCTTGGCATCGTTGGCATTGACGCGCTCGCCGGCGCGCAGATCTTCCAGCGACTTGCCCGACAGCTTGCCGTAGCCCGGGAACTTGCGCACCGAGTAGTTCACGTCGCCGTCCGTCGCCTGGTAGGCCAGGCCCTTGGCTTCGAGTTTCTCGATGATATTGAGCATCTGCGGCACGTATTCGGTCGCGCGCGGCTCATAGTCGGGACGGATCACGCCCAGCGCCGTGGCATCCTCGTGCATGTACTGGATGAAACGCGTGGTGAGCTGACCGATCGTCTCGCCGTTCTCCGCGGCGCGACGAATGATCTTGTCATCGATATCAGTGATGTTCTGGACGTACGTCACGTCGTACCCGGCGGCGCGCAGCCAGCGGTGCACCATATCGAACACCACCATCACCCGCGCATGGCCAACGTGACAGTAGTCGTACACGGTCATGCCGCACACATACATGCGGACCTTGCCGGGTTCGATGGGCACGAATGGCTGCTTTTCACGCGCGAGCGTGTTGTAGATGTTCAATTGCTGCATGAAGCGGATGTGAGTGGATACGGCGTCGATGACATCGAGCGAGACTGCCGCGCGCTGACAAGCATGTCGATGGCGCGCGAGCCCCATATCTTACCGGAAGCCATCAACGGCGGCCGGACGCGCTGCCGACAATGTCACGCGAACTTGCGACCTGTGCTCCACGCCCCGCCGCTTTGTTAGAATGCCGCGGAGTATAACGGACCGCCCTTACATGAGCCTGCCTCTGCCCATCCCGACCATTGTTTCGTCCCGCCGTGGCGGCCCCCTTTCCGCGCTGGCGAGCGCGCTGGCGATGGCCGCCGCGCTGAGCGCAGCGCCAGCGTTCGCGCAGAACGGGCCGCTTTCGCTGACGCCGCCACCGGCCGCGCCGACCGGACCGCAATCGGCGGACCCCGGCATGAAGCCCGCGCAGAAGGCGGCCAACGAGAAGCGCTATGACGACGCCATCGCCGGATTCGACCGCGTGCTGGCCGACAACCCGCGCAATGCGCAGGCTCGATTCCAGCGCGCATGGGCAATGGCCAAGGCCGGCCGCGAGGACGATGCGATCAAGGCCTTTGCCGAGATGGCGCAAGATTTCCCCGAACTGCCAGAGCCGCACAATAACCTGGCGCTGCTGTACGCAAAACGCGGCGACCTGAAGCGCGCGGAGGCCGAACTGCTGCTGGCCATCGAGGCCCGGCCCGACTACGCGCTCTCCTATAGCAACCTGGGCGACGTCTATCGGGCCCTGGCCGTCCAGGCCTATGGCGACGCAACGCGCCGCAACCCCGGCGACAAGCGCGCCGCCGCGAGCCTACGCGAACTGCAGCCAGCCGCCGCATCCGCGCCATCCGCCATGCCCGCCCCGGCATCGGGCGCCGCGGCGGTCAAGGGCAAGGCAAAGGCGGCCACGTCGCCGCTTACCCCGCCCGCCAGCACGCCCGACGCACGCTGAACTCGCACAGTATTCAACGCCTTATCCGGCGACGTCCAAGTGACGTTGCCGACTGCCAGACCTGCAACCCGGAGTCCAGACATGATCCTTTCCCGCCGCATCGTCCTGACCGGCCTGATGGCCGCCGCCACTGCCCTGTCTCCGCTGGCCGCAATGGCCCAGGGCGCCAGCCCCGCCACCGCCGCGCCGAAGACCGAGCGCGTGCAGTTCGTGACGAGCGCCGGCAAGTTCACTATCGAGCTGTACCCCGATGCCGCCCCGAAGACCGTGGCCAACTTCATGGGCTACGTAAAAAGCGGCTTCTATTCCGGCACGATCTTCCATCGCGTGATCAACGGCTTCATGGTTCAGGGCGGTGGCTTCGACCGCGACATGAAGGAAAAGCCGACGCTGGCGCCGATCGCGCTGGAATCGCAGAACGGCCTGAAGAACAAGGCCGGGACCGTCGCCATGGCACGCACGTCGAACCCGAACTCGGCAACCGCCCAGTTCTTCGTCAATGTGGTGGATAATCCGAACCTCGACTACCCACAGCCGGACGGCAATGGATATGCCGTCTTTGGCAAGGTGGTAGAGGGAATGGACACGATCGACAAGATCAAGACCACGCCGACTACGGCGTATGGCGCCATGCGCAACGTGCCTGCCGCGCCGATCGTGATCGAATCGGCCACCGTGGTCACCAAGTGACCCCAGGCAACCCCGAATACAACCGTCATCGCATCATCGAACAGAGGTAACCCTATGAGCAAGGTACAACTCCAAACCACGCAAGGCGCCATCGTCATCGAACTGGACGCCGAGAAGGCCCCGAAGTCGGTCGAGAACTTCCTGTCGTACGTGCGCAAGGGCCACTATGACAACACGATCTTCCACCGCGTCATCAAGAACTTCATGATCCAGGGCGGCGGCTTCGAGCCGGGCATGAAGCAGAAGGACACCGATGCGCCGATCGAGAACGAAGCCGGCAACGGCCTGAAGAACGACCGCTACACGGTTGCCATGGCCCGCACCAACGCGCCGCACTCGGCCACGGCCCAGTTCTTCATCAACGTGGTGGACAACGACTTCCTGAACTTCAGCTCGCCCACGCCGCAAGGCTTCGGCTATGCGGTGTTCGGCAAGGTCGTGGAAGGCACCGACGTGATCGACGCCATCAAAGGCGTGCGCACCGGCAGCTCGGGCTTCCATCAGGACGTGCCGCTCGAGGACGTCGTGATCGAGAAAGCCACGATTGTCGAGTAATCGCGCTTAACGTCGATTCGAACGACAGGCGGCATGCCGCTCGTGGTGAATACAGACATCCGGACCGCATGACCGCTCCCACCCGCACGCCGGTGGCCGCCCCGATCGAGGTGCAGGCGCCGGCGTGGTTCATTTCCGATCTCCACCTGACGGCCGACATGCCGCGCACGCTGGCGGCCTTCCACCGTGTGCTCGAGCGTGCGGCACGGGATGCGCGCACGCTGTTCATCCTGGGGGACTTTTTCGAGTTCTGGGTAGGGGATGAGGAAACCGACTCGCCGTTCGCGGCCGAGGTTGCCGCCGCGCTGCGCCGGCTTGCCGATGCCGACGTGCCGGTCTATCTGATGCACGGCAATCGTGATTTCCTGCTTGGCCGTCGATTCGCGGCCAGGGCGGGCGCGTCGCTGCTGCCGGACCCGTCGGTTATCGTCTGTGCTGGCCGCCGCGTGGCGCTCAGCCACGGCGACATGCTGTGCACGGACGACGAGCGCTACATGCGCTTTCGCCGCTGGACACGCAAGGGCTGGGTACAACGGCTGTTCCTGCTGCTGCCACTCGGCACGCGACTGTCGATCGCCCGACGCCTTCGGGCGGACAGCGAGGCCGGGCGCACGCGCCAAGACATCGACGCGGCGCCGGTCACCTATGGCGATGCGGCACCGGACGCCGTCAACGCACTGCTCGCCTCGAGCGGGGCCGGCACGCTGGTGCACGGCCACACGCACCGTCCCGCGCGCCACACGCACGAAGCGGGCGAGCGCTGGGTGCTGACGGACTGGGACCTCGATGGCCGCCATCCGAGGGCCGCCGTGCTCGAACTCGACGGCACCGGCTTCCGCGTGCTGCCGCAGGTCGACTGACGATGCCTGGCTCGCGCCAACCGCCACGCAGACCGGCGTGCGCCTCCACTACTTCATCAGCTTGCGCAGCTCGCTCGCGTCGAAGCGGTCGTTCGGCGTGTTCTCGAGATGCTCGCCGAGCCGGTCGAGCGCGGCCAGCACGGCCTCGATGCGGTCATGTTGCTTGGCCGCGTTGTCGATCAGGCTCTTGAGCGCCAGGGACACGGGATCGTCCGCGTTCGGCGTGATGCCGTAGGCCGAGAATTCCTGTTTCGCGCCCTGCTGCGTGGAAGGCGCATCGGGCATGATGATGCGTGCCGGAATCCCCACTGCCGTCGCCCCAGCGGGCACAGGCTTCAGCACGACGGCATTAGATCCAACGCGCGCGCCCGCGCCCACCTCGAAGCCGCCGAGCACCTTGGCGCCGGCGCTCACCACCACGCCGACACCCAGCGTCGGATGGCGTTTCTGGCCCTTGTACAGCGACGTGCCGCCCAACGTCACACCCTGGTAAATCGTGCAATCGTCGCCAATCTCGGCGGTTTCGCCGATCACCACGCCCATGCCATGGTCGATGAACACGCGACGACCCAGCTTGACCGCCGGGTGGATCTCGATCCCGGTCAGAAAGCGGGACCAGTGCGAGATCCAGCGCCCCAGCCAGTGCAATCCACCTCGCCAGCACGCATTGGCCACGCGGTGAAACACCACGGCGTGCAGCCCGGGATAGCAAGTCAGGACTTCCAGACGGCTGCGCGCGGCGGGGTCGCGCAGCATGATCGTATCGATATCTTCCTTCAGGCGAGTGAACATCTTCTTCGTGTCGTGTTGCCGCAGCGTGCGCCGTTCATGGAACTGGTCGCCGCCGAGGTCAGTGGCCGGTATTGAGCAGTCAGTGTGGGGGACGGCTCTGGCGCGAGACAGCGAGTGTAAGAGATTTGCGCGCCTGCCGCCCCGCCCTGACGACGTCAGGGCTTCTTGGAAAGCCGCCTCAGAACGGGTCTGAAACGACGTCCCGGGTCAGCACCAGGCTCAACATCGTTCCGGCAAATGCGCGCACGCATGCCTCACCACCGAGCGACCGGACACCGCGCCACGGATGAGGTCTTGCATGATGTACGCCGGGAAAATCGCCACGGAACTAGTCTTCCTTGTTGTCGTCGTGCTTTGCATCGCCCGTCAGCAGCATGCGCTTGGCGATGCCACGCAGGATGTTCACTTCCTCGCGCTCCAGGCCCGTCCGCGCGAACAACCGGCGCAGGCGCGGCATCAGCTTGCGCGGATTCGCCGGGTCCAGAAAGCCGATCGCCGCAAGCCCGGCCTGAAGGTGGCCAAACATCGCCTCGATCTGCTCGGTGGTGGCGGGGTCACCAGCATAGCCGATATCGCCAGCGACGTCCGGGAGCCCGCCGGCCGTTTCCTGCGCCTCGAGTAGGGCCAGCCGCATCTCATAGGCAATGAGCTGCACGGCCTGGGCCAGGTTGAGAGAGGCATAAACCGGATTGGCAGGAATATGCGTCACCGCCGAACAGCGCAATACCGCGTCGTTCGGCAAGCCGAAGCGTTCATTACCGAATACGAAGGCGACCGTTGTAGCGGGGTCCGCCTCCAGCACCGACCGCGCCTTGGCCACGGCGGCGCGCGGTAACAGCCTCGGTGGCCCGAATTCGCGCTGCCGGGCGGTCATCGCGACGGTAAAGGCCGTACCAGCCAGCGCGGCCTCGATGCTGTCGACGATCGTGGCGCTGGCCAGCACATCATCGGCACCACTGGCCATCGCGACGGCATCGGGATGCGACACGACGCCCGGCTCGCGCGGCGAGACCAGCACCAGGCTCCCCGGCACGTGGCCGAAGCCCATCGTCTTGATCGCACGCGCGACCGAGCCCACGTTGCCGGGGTGGCTGGTTTCCACCAGCACCACACGCACATGCGAAAAAATGTCCGAAAGATCACTTGCGGCCGCGCCGCGCGGAATCGGATCCATCTGAGAGTTCAACACTTCGGTCATCCGGAGCGTCCCGCCCGGCTCGATCGAGGTTGTCGACTCGTGCGAGAGGCCAGGTTCCTATACAATGCTGCCTTCCAATTGCGGTGCGGCGCCTCACATGGCGACGCACCCCGTTCTTCTACAATTCGTTGTGTTGTCTGGCGGCCCCGGCAGCCCGCGCGATTCGCCCTTGTTTCTGTGGCGTCCCATGTCGCGTCGTGGCGCGGTTGCCCCGCCTGGAGAAATTCATGCATCCGATGCTCAATATCGCCGTCAAGGCGGCCCGCAAGGCGGGGTCCATCATCAACCGCGCGTCGATCGACGTCGATCTGGTGCGCGTTTCGCGCAAACAACACAACGATTTCGTCACTGAAGTCGATCGCGCGGCCGAAGCGGCCATCATCGACATCATCCGCACCGCCTACCCCGAGCACGCCATTCTAGCGGAAGAGTCCGGTCAGTCCTGGGCCGACGGCGAAGAACAGAGCGAGTTCACCTGGGTTATCGACCCGCTGGACGGCACCACGAACTTCATCCACGGCTTTCCGCAGTACGCGGTATCGATCGGCCTGCTGCACAAGGGCGTGCCGTCGCAAGCCGTGGTCTACGACCCAACCCGCGACGAACTGTTCACCGCCAGCAAGGGCGCGGGCGCGTTCCTGAACAACCGCCGCATCCGCGTCACGCGCCGCGACAAGCTGGCCGATTGCCTGATCGGCACCGGCTTCCCGTTCCGCGATCTGGAAGGCATGGACGAATACCTGGAAATGTTCGCGCTGATGACGCGTAGCTGCGCCGGTCTGCGCCGTCCGGGCGCCGCCGCCCTGGACCTGGCCTACGTCGCCTGCGGCCGTCTGGATGGCTTCTTCGAGCGCGGCCTCAAGCCGTGGGACATGGCTGCCGGCATGCTGCTGATCACTGAAGCTGGCGGTCTGGTCGGCAACTACGCCGGCGAATCGCGCCAGATGGAACAGGGTGAAGTGCTGGCCGGCAACCCGAAGGCCTTCGCGCAGATGGTTCGCCTGCTGGCCCCCTTCTCGCTCGACAACGCGAAGCCCGCCGCCGTCTGATCCTTAGCTAGCCCCCAGGCTGCTTCCAAACAGGCGCCATCGGAGAGATCCGGTGGCGCCTGTTTCGTTTTGCACACTTTCTTTCAGAATCTCGCCCGGGATTTTCCGATACACCCGCCATAAAGTTGCTCGCGACACACAAGTTTACTTGCGCCCCCTAACGCCGTGTGTAGACTTACACACGGATCATCCAGGGCTCGAAATTGCATTCGTCCACGCTGATCCGATTGCTCGAACAGAAGGGGTGGAAGCTGGTGCGCACGCATGGCAGTCATTTCACCTTCAAACATCCGCGGCACATGCTGATTGTGACCGTGCCCCATCCGAAGAAGGATCTGCCGACAGGCACGGTCCGAAACATTCTGAGGACGGCCGGACTATGAGCGGCGCGCCGTGTACAAAGAGGAACGACATGGACTTTCCCATTGCCATTCACAAGGATGCGAACTCGGTCTACGGCGTGACGGTGCCCGATGTGGCGGGCTGTTACTCCGCCGGCGAATCGATCGAGGAAGCGGTCCGCAATGCACGCGAGGCCATCACGACTCACGTGGTGGCGCTGCTCTCCCTTGGCGAGGAGGTTGTTCTGAAAGCGACGCCGATCGGCACGCTGATGGCCCAACCGGAGTACGCAGGCGCGATCTGGGCGCTGGCCGACATCGACATGAGCAAGCTCGACGCACGCCCGGAGCGAATCAATATCAGCCTACCTCGTTTTGTATTGCACAAGATCGACATGTTCGTGGAACGTCGCCACGAAACCCGGAGCGGGTTCCTCGCGCGCGTCGCGCTGGACGCCATCGCGGGCAGCGTCTGAGTCCAGAACGGAAAATCCCAGCAAAAATGAGAATTCGGCACGAAGCCGAGGTGTGGGGTCGCAGTAAAATGCCCTTTTACGCCGCGCACGGGGTGGGCCTGTAATCCAGACGCCACCAGACCGCCGGCAACCGATACACCGGCGGCCCGGCACTTGCGCCGCTTGCCGCCCGAGAGGAATGCATGTCAGAAGCCCTATCCGTACCTGCCGCTGAAGGCGAGAACACCGTGACCGCGAGTGAATCGCCCGACCTTGCCGCGACTTCCGCCAGGGCCGAGAAAGTCGGCAAGCAGGAAAAGCCCGAGAAAGCCGAGAAGCAGTCGCCCATGATGCTGCAGTACCACCGCATCAAGGCCGACCACCCGGACACGCTCCTTTTCTACCGGATGGGTGACTTCTATGAGCTATTTCATGACGATGCCGAGAAGGCCGCGCGATTGCTCGACATCACGCTGACCGCGCGCGGCCAGTCTGGCGGTGTGCCAATCCGTATGGCCGGGATCCCATTCCATTCGGCTGACCAGTATCTGGCGCGCCTGGTAAAGCTTGGCGAATCCGTGGCGATCTGCGAACAGATTGGTGACCCAGCGACCAGCAAGGGCCCGGTCGAGCGCAAAGTGGTGCGCATCGTTACGCCCGGCACGCTGACCGATGCCGCCCTGCTGCCGGACAAGTCCGACACGTTCCTGCTGGCCGTGCACCAGCAGACCACACGCCGCGGCGTCAGCAAGACGGGCCTGGCATGGCTGAACCTGGCCAGTGGCGAACTGCGACTCATGGAGTGCGACGCCGCGCAGTTGTCCCGCGAACTCGAGCGTATCCGTCCCGCCGAGGTGCTGTACACCGACGGCATGGACCTTCCGGCGCTGACATGCGCGCGCACCCGGTTGCCGGAATGGCACTTTGACCAGGAAGCCGGTACTCGCCGCCTGCGCGAACAGATCGGCGTGGCCAGCCTGGAGCCGTTCGGCTGCTCGGGCCTGGGTGCCGCCCTCGGCGCTGCCGGCGCGCTGCTCAACTATGCAGCCACCACGCAAGGCCAGTCTCTGCGGCACGTGCAGGGCGTCACTGTCGAGCGGGAATCCGAATTTGTCGGCCTCGATTCGGCAACGCGCCGCAACCTCGAACTGACCGAAACGCTGCGTGGCACCGAATCGCCAACGCTCTTCTCGCTGCTCGACACATGCGCGACGACGATGGGCAGCCGCGCGCTGCGCCACTGGTTGCATCATCCGTTGCGCGACCCGGCCCTGCCGCGAGCGCGTCAGCAGGCCATTGGGGCGCTGATCACACAAGGGCCGGACGGCTTGCGTGCCGTGCTGCGCAAGCTTGCCGACGTCGAGCGGATCACCGCGCGACTCGCGTTGCTGTCGGCACGTCCGCGCGATCTGTCCTCGCTGCGCGACACCCTGCGTGCCCTGCCCGATGTGCAGGCCGCCACGGTCAGCTCAGAGGATGCGCCGCTGCTGGCGCAGACCCTTGAGGAAATCGACATTCCGCAGGACTGCCTGGAACTGTTGATCCGCGCCGTGGCGGATGAACCCTCAACGGTGATTCGCGACGGCGGCGTCATCGCGCGCGGCTACGACAGTGAGCTCGACGAACTGCGCGATATCTCTGAAAACTGCGGTCAATTCCTGATCGACCTGGAAACCCGGGAGCGCGAGCGCACAGGCATCACGAACCTGCGCGTCGAATACAACCGTGTTCATGGCTTCTATATCGAAGTCACCAACGGGCAGGCCGACAAGGTGCCCGACGACTATCGACGCCGGCAGACCCTCAAGAACGCCGAACGCTACATCACACCCGAGTTGAAAGCGTTCGAGGACAAGGCGCTCTCGGCACAGGATCGCGCGCTGGCTCGCGAGAAGCAGCTCTACGACGGTCTGCTGCAGGCCCTGCTGCCGCATATCGGCAGTCTGCGCCGCGTGGCCGGCGCGCTCGCCCGCCTCGACGTGCTTGCCACACTGGCCGAACGTGCAAAAACACTCGACTGGGTCCAGCCAGAACGCGTCCAGGAGAACGTCATCGACATCTCGCAGGGCCGCCATCCCGTCGTGGAAGGTCAGCTGGCCGCGGAGTCCGTCGCGTTCATCGCAAACGACTGTCAGTTGAACGAGGCCCGCAAGCTGCTGCTGATCACCGGCCCGAACATGGGTGGTAAGTCGACGTTCATGCGCCAGACCGCATTGATCGTTCTGCTGGCCTGCGTCGGTGCCTGGGTGCCGGCACGCCGTGCCGTGATTGGCCCGGTGGACCGCATCTTCACGCGTATTGGGGCCGCCGACGACCTGGCGGGCGGTCGTTCGACCTTCATGGTCGAAATGACCGAAGCCGCAGCCATCCTGCACAACGCCACGCCATCCAGCCTGGTGCTGATGGATGAGATCGGCCGCGGTACTTCGACCTTCGACGGTCTCGCCCTCGCGTGGGCCATCGCGCGTCATCTGCTATCCCACAACCGCAGCCACACACTGTTTGCCACCCATTATTTCGAGCTGACGCAACTGCCAGTCGAGTTCCCGCAGGCTGCCAACGTGCACCTGTCAGCCGTGGAGCATGGCGATGGCATCGTATTCCTGCATGCGGTGCAGGACGGTCCGGCCAGCCAGAGCTACGGGCTGCAGGTGGCCCAACTGGCGGGTGTTCCGCAACCGGTCATTCGCGCAGCGCGCAAGCATCTCGCGTGGCTGGAAGAACAATCGGCGGACGCCACGCCCACGCCGCAGATGGATCTGTTCTCGGCGCAGTCTTCACCGTCCGCAGACGATGAAGATGACAAATCGGCAGGCCAGTCCGCCGTGCCGCCCGCGCAGGCTGCCACGCTGGAAGCGCTGGCCGATATCGACCCGGACAGCCTCTCGCCGCGAGAAGCGCTCGAGGCGCTGTACCGACTCAAGTCCATCTCGGAGACCGCGCGAACGGTATGACGGCACGCTTCCGGGGTCGAAGCTCGGCGGCCGCTTGCTTGGCGGCCATTGCCTGCGCGTTGCTCGCGGTGCCGGCGCTCGCGCACGCGGCGCGGGCGGGTAGCATTGCGCCGCCGCCAGTGCCGACCGTGCAGATGACCCGGATCGCCCTGATTGCCGACACCCCGCAATGGCCAGCCGCGGAAGCAGACGCGACTGCGCTGTTCGACATGATGAACGCGCAGCAGGTCGCGATGATCGTCCACGCTGGTGGCATCAAGGGCGATACCGAATCCTGTGGTGACACCCTTCTCAATGCGCGGCTGCAGGTGCTCGACGATTCGCCCACACCGCTGCTCTACGTACCTGGCGAAACCGACTGGGCTGAGTGCCAGAAGCCCTCAAACGGGAAGTTCGATGCCGTGGAGCGGCTCAATCGATTGCGGGAGCTGTTCTTCCCGCTCGACACCACGCTTGGGCGACGCACATTGCCAGTGGTGCGTCAGTCGGATCAGGCGCTGTTCCGCAGCTATCGGGAAAACGTGCGGCTCGTCACCGGTGGCGTGATGCTGGTGGGCCTGAACCTGCCCGGCGACAACAACCACTATCGCATCGAGGGCGGGCGCAATGGCGAATTCGAGGATCGGCGCGAAGCCAACCGGCAATGGCTGGCCAGGGCATTCTCAGTTGCCGAGCAGCGCGATCTGCCCGGCATCGTGGTCATCGCGCACGCCGATCCGCTATTCGGGAACGGCTGGGAAAAACGTGGCAAACCAAGCCTGCTGGACGCGTTCGTGCGTCACGGGGCACGCGACGGCTATCTCGAGTTCAAGCGTCAGCTTCGTGATCTGTCCTCGAAGTTCTCTGGCCAGGTGCTGCTGGTCCATGCAAGCGATAACGGCTTCAGCGTCGACAAGCCTTTACGCGACACGTCGGGGAAGATCGTTGCCAACTTCACGCGAGTCGCACTGCCCATCGGCACTCCTTCGCGATGGACGGAGCTGACGATCACGCCTGGCACACGGTCGGTATTCCAGGTTCAGCTACAAGATGGGCCCAAGGGCAATTGATATTCATCAACAAGAGGACAAAATGAAAAAGCCGGCAAATGCCGGCTTTTTCATGTTCGCGATGACCTATCGCGGATCGCTCGTGTTGTGAGACTTAGTGCAGCGTGC
Source organism: Cupriavidus sp. Met-2 (assembly GCF_049843575.1). NCBI lineage: Bacteria > Pseudomonadati > Pseudomonadota > Betaproteobacteria > Burkholderiales > Burkholderiaceae > Cupriavidus > Cupriavidus sp. Met-2. Next base: position 1,068,188 of record NZ_JBBHZL010000001.1, on the reverse strand, counting down.
GAGGAGCCTCGTCCTCGCCGTCCTCGTCTTCGTCCACCACTTCGATGCCCGAAGCGCCGTGCGCGTGACCGTGCTCGACTTCCTCGCTCGTCGCCTCGCGGACTTCCGATACCTTCAGCCAGAAGCGCAGCGCCATGCCGGCCAGCGGGTGATTGCCGTCAAGCACGACCTTGTCCTCGGCGACGTCCGTCACCGTGTAGATGATCGAATCTTCGTCGTCACCGTCCTCGGGCACGCCCTCGAACTGCATGCCCACTTCGAGCGGCTCCGGGAAACGATCACGCGGCTCCACCTTCACGAGTTCGGCGTCGTAGTCGCCAAACGCCTCTTCCGGTTCCAGCTGCAACTCGGTCTCGAAGCCGGCGTCGTGGCCGTCCAGCGCTTCCTCGATCTTGGGGAACGTGCCATCATACCCGCCGTGCAAATAGACCATGGGCTCATCCGACTCTTCGATCAGATTGCCCTGCGCGTCCGACAGCTTATACACCACGGACACCACCGTATTCTTAGCGATTTTCAATTCTTGACTCCATGAGCGATTCCGCATTATACGCGCAGGCCTTGCCTCCGGAACCTGTCGATCCCGACGCGCCGCTCACCCTGCTCGGCGGCATGACGCCCTCAGCCTTCATGCGTGATATCTGGCACCGCAAGCCGCTGCTGATTCGACAGGCCGTGCCGGAAATCGTGCCCCCAGTGTCGCGCGAGGCGCTTTTCGAGCTTGCCGATCGCGACGACGTGGAATCACGTCTGGTGTCGTTCTTTCGCAACCGCTGGAAGCTCGAACACGGACCGTTCTCCGAGGACAACCTGCCCTCGCGCAAGACCGGCAAGTGGTCGTTGCTGGTCCAAGGCGTCAACCTGCACGATCGCGCGGCAGCCGAGCTAATGAGCCAGTTCCGCTTCGTTCCCGATGCCCGGCTTGACGACGTGATGATCAGCTATGCCACCGACGGCGGCGGCGTGGGACCTCACTTCGACTCCTACGATGTGTTCCTGCTGCAAGTATCGGGCCGGCGCCGCTGGCGCATTTCGTCACAGACGAAGCTCGACCTGATCCCCGACCTGCCCCTCAAGATCCTTTCGGATTTCAGCGCCGAGCAGGAATGGGTACTCGAGCCCGGCGACATGCTCTACCTGCCACCTCAGTACGCACACGACGGCGTAGCCGAAGGCGAATGCATGACGGCCTCGATTGGTTTCCGCGCCCCCGCCTATCGCGAGCTCGCAGGTCATTTCCTGGCCTGGCTTTCGGAGACCGTTGCCGACAACGAAGGCCTCGACGGACGTTACGCCGATGCAGGCGAATCGGCGACCTCGACGCCTGCGCAACTGCCGGCAAATCTGGCACGGGCGGTGGCGGAACGCCTTCAGTCACTCAAATGGAACGCCGGCATGGTGTCGGAATTCCTTGGTACGCATTTGTCCGAGCCGAAACCGTCCGTGCAATTCGACGAAATCGAGGAAATTCCGCTGCGTCAGTTCACGAAGCTGGCGCGCACGCATGGTGTTGTTTTGGCGCCCGCTTCCGTTGCGCTCTATGACCGCACGCACTTCTTCCTGAACGGCGAAGCCTACGAGCCGCCAGCATCGCTGGCCAAGTGGCTGCGACGTCTGGCTGACCGCCGTCAGCTCACCGCGAGCGAGGTCGAGGCATGTGTTGCGCTGCCCGACTTGATGGATACCTTCCACGACTGGGCGATGGAAGGATGGCTCCAGATTGCACCGAAACGCGTGTAATAATGCGTAACAAATCAAACCTGCAAATCTTGACTGTACACAAGCAGGGGAAACGCGGATATAATCGCCCGCTGGCTAGTACTGTGGACCACTGCACTGTCGGCACCCGGGAGAGCCACAAATTCGCAGTTCAAGAGCGATAATTACCGGTAATTATTCATCGCCTGTTTTCGTTATTAAAAGTTAAAGGACGAACAATGAAGAAGTCTCTCCTGATCGCATCCCTGCTGGCTGCTGTTGCTCTGGCCGCTTGCGGTAAGAAAGAAGAAGCTGCTGCTCCCGCCGCTGACACGGCTGCTCCGGCTGCTGCTGCTCCGGCTGAAGCTTCGGCTCCGGCTGCTGCTCCGGCTGCTGACGCTTCGGCTCCGGCCGCTGCTCCGGCTGCTGACGCTTCGGCTCCGGCTGCTGACGCTTCGGCTCCGGCTGCCAAGCAATAATCGGATTCGTCCGATAAAAAAGCCGACCTTCGGGTCGGCTTTTTTTATTTCTCGGATTTTTCTCACCCCTCATTCGCGGGGAAGATGAATGCCGAGATTATGGGCGCACCGTCTGCCAGCCCAATCCCTCTTCCTGATCCGCGATCAGGATATCCCCCGGCGATGTGCCAAGCACCGAGGCCAGCGCACCTGCCGCCAGTTCGCACGTATTGTTCTGCTTGCTCAGATGCGCTGCAACCACGCGCGACATCTGCCCATGCATGACCTGAGACAGAATACTCGCGGCAATGTCATTTGCCAGATGCCCAAAATCACCTCCGATGCGCCGTTTGAGCGAATACGGATAGACCGAGTTACGCAGCATCTCCCGATCGTGATTGCATTCGAGCACCAGTGAATGCACACCCGCCAGCCGCGCGGTCACATACGGCGTCTCCATCCCTGCATCGGTCAGTACACCGAGCCGTGCATCGCCATCAGTCAGCACGAACTGCAATGGCTCACGCGCATCATGCGGCACCGTATAGGGATGGATCTGCAAGCCACCGACCGAGAATGAATGATCGGCGCAGCACACGCGCACATCCGCCACATCCGCGCCTCGCATATGTGACGTCGCCAGCCACGTGCCGTGGCTCGTGTGGACGGGTAGCTTGTAGCGCGCCGCAAACGCATAGGCCGAGCCGACATGGTCGCCATGCTCGTGCGTGACCAGCACCGCATCGAGTTGCTCTGGCGCGACGCCGAGCCGCTCCAGCCGGCGAGCGGTCTCCTTGATGCCGAAACCGCAATCCAGCAGCACGCGCGTCACGCTCGCACCATCGCCCGCCTCGATCAGCAGCGAGTTGCCCTCGCTGCCGCTGCCCAAAAAAGCAAAGCGCATCATGGATGCGCTCGCTCGGGTTGGCACTCGACGGCTCGCGCCGTCAGTGCCACTTGACTGCCTGGGACGATCATCAGTGAAGCTGTTCGTCGAGCAGAGTCAGGATTTTCTTGCCGATCTCGGAGTTCTCGGGCTGGCCAGCATCGTTCAGGACGGTCACGGTGGTGCCGGTACCGTTGCCCTTCAGCGCCACGCGATACTTCTTCGCAGTCTTGCCATCATTGGGCTTGGTGAAGAGCTTGCCAAAGAAACCGCGATCATCGACCGTGGTCTTCGGATCGACATAGCGCACGTAGTACAGGCCCTGAGCGCGATCACGATCTTCCACCGTGAAGTTCACGCGATCCAGCGACAGACCGACCGAGCGCCAGGCGCGATCGAACGGCTCCGGCAACTGCAGCGCGGGCGAGCCATTCACCTGCGACAGGAACGACTTGCTGCTGGATGTCGCGGCTGCCGTGGCCGCGCCGGTAGCGGCAGCGGCACCAACGCCCGCAGCAGCAGCCGACGGCTGGGCCGTACCGATACCGGCCGGCGTCGGGTTCTTGGCCATCTTGTCGGCCTGCTCCTTCTGCACGCCCAGGCGTTGCGCCAGACGCGAGAGGAATTCGGCCTCCAACTCCGGATCAGCCGGACGCGGCGTCCAGACCGTCTGCGACTTGTCCACGCCGGTCAGTTGTTCCTGCGCGCCACGGTGGCTGATGAACACCTCGAGTTGGCCGTTCTGCGAACGCTCGACGCGCGTGCGGAACTTGTCGCGCTCCGACGTCGAATACAGGCCATCGAACACCTTGCCGATCGTGTTGCGGATGATGTCCTGCGGGATCTTGGCGCGATTCTCGGCCCAGTCCGTTTCCATGATGCCGGTCTCAGGAGAGTCCTGCGTCAGCAGGAAACCGTTCTCCTGCCAGAAGCCACGCAGCGACTCCCAGAGCTTGTCAGGGGGCATTCCGTTGTTGATCACGAGCCAACGCTGGTTGCCATCGCGCTCCATGCGGATGCCGTCCGTGCTCGGCAGCACGTTGTCGGTCGGCGAGGCTTCGCGGGTCTTGTTGGCCTGGCTGTAGTTCGACAGCGTCGACGTACCGGCGGCATCAGGCACCGTGTAGCGGCGATCGCCCTCGAGCTTGGTCAGGTCCGGCGGAATATCCAGCGATGCAGTCTTCTTGCCCTGGGACTTGTAGTCGATCTTGTCGGGCTGCATGGCCTCGTTGATGCTGCTGCAGCCTGCAATCAGCGACAGCGCCAGCACCGGCGCAACCACAGCGACACGGCGGACTTGCGTCGCGCCGCGACGGTTAAGCTTCTGTTTCATTGACACGTAATCCTGGTTTCAAGAGTCGGCACATCGCCGCATGTGGGCCGGTAAGTCTTAGCCAAGCAGGCCGGCGGCGGCGAGCGCGCGGCGCACGGTTTCATGCTGACCTTCGGCCAGCGGGGTCAGCGGCAGGCGGATACCGCCTTCCATTTTGCCCATTTGCTGGAGCGCCCACTTCACGGGGATCGGATTGGCCTCCACGAACATTGCGCGATTGAGGTCAATCAGCTCCATATGCAGACGACGCGCCGTCACCACATCGCCCTTGAGCGCGGCAACACACATCTCATGCATCTTGCGCGGTGCCACGTTCGCGGTCACCGAGATATTTCCATGGCCACCCAGCAGGATCAGCGCCACGGCCGTGGGATCGTCGCCACTGTAGATGGCGAAGCCTTCCGGCGCGCCATTGATCAGTTGCGCGGCACGGTCGATATTACCAGTCGCCTCCTTTACGCCGACGATACCGGGTACCTGCGCCAGGCGCAGGATCGTATCGTTGTTCATGTCCGCCACGGTACGGCCGGGCACGTTGTAGAGCACCACCGGCAGATCCACCGCTTCCGCGATCGTGCGGAAATGGCGGTACATGCCTTCTTGCGTCGGCTTGTTGTAGTAGGGCACGACCTGCAGCGATGCGTTGGCGCCCACCTTCTTGGCGAAGGCGGTCAGCTCAATCGCCTCGCTGGTGGAGTTGCCGCCCGTGCCCGCGATGATCGGTACACGGCCCGCGGATTGCTCGACGGCCACGCGAATCAGTTCGCAATGCTCGTCGACGTTGACGGTCGGCGATTCGCCCGTGGTACCCACGATCACGATGCCATCGGTGCCTTCCGCCGCGTGCCAGTCGATGAGGGCGCGCAGCGCGGGAAAGTCCAGGCTGCCATCCTCGTGCATCGGGGTGACGATGGCCACGATGCTGCCGGTAATCTGTGTCATAGCTCAGGAATTCGGAAATTCGAACATCCGCGATTGTACCGGAACCGTCAGGCCCTCCGGACACCCACGGAATGAGGGAAAACGTTAGCGGGCGTAACGTGTGAAGGCGCCGCCGCGCTGACACCTGCGCCCACGCTTCAGGTGGGCAATCGGTAACGCGGCGGCGCAGTGCCATCCACGCCACCCGGCGCTTCGCGCACCGCACATATGCGCTGCACGAACGCCGTACGGGGCACATCGAGCGTGCCATCTTCGTAACCGACTACGCGCAGCGCGTCATGCGCCACTTCAAGCAATTCGCCCGGACGCAGCAAAAAATCGGGGCGGGAAGGCTTGCCCACGGTCTCATTGCCGGCCGCAAACGTCTCATAAATCAGCACGCCACCGGGCGCCAGCGCCTCGATCAGGTGCGGCCACAGCGGGCGGTGCAGGTAGTTCGTGACCACCACAGCGTCGAACCGGCCGGCATCGGCCAGCGGCCAGGCGCCCTGCTCCAGGTCCACCGTGCGGCGCTCGATGCCCGACGGCAGCGCCGCGATGGCCTCGGCATCGCGATCCACCGCCAGCACGGCAAACCCCTGCGCCGCCAGCCATGCCGAATGGCGTCCGCTGCCGCAGGCCAGGTCGAGCACGCGACCGCCAGGTCGAATCAGATGCGCCCAGCAGGTCAGCCAGGGCGATGGCGCCGCGAGCGGCGGGTGTGTCAGGGTCATGCGCGGGACAGGCAAGGATTGGGAAAGACGGAGACTGGCGTCACTGGAGCAGCCACATGACCGGACGCAGCATCAACTCGACGATCGATAGCAGCCCGTTCATGACCGGACGCATCCAGATCTTGGTGATTACACCCGCCGCCACCAGCGCGAGAACGACAAAAATGCCATAGGGCTCGATGCGCGCCATGACGCCGGCAAGCCGCTGCGGCAGCAGCGCCGTCAGTACCCGGCCACCATCGAGCGGTGGAATCGGGAACAGGTTGAACGCCGCCACCACCGTGTTGACCAGTACGCCAGCACGGGCCATTTCGCTCCAGAACGGCTCCTGGATATGTGCCAGCGCCAGACCAATGGCCACCAGCGCCCACGCGAACGCCTGGACGATATTGCTGGCCGGGCCGGCCAGCGCCACCCACATGCCATGCCAGCGCGGATTGCGCAGGCGATCGAACGCCACCGGCACAGGCTTGGCGAAGCCGAAGACGAACTGGCCGGCAGTCAGGAAGTACAGGAGCAGGGGCACCGCCACCGTGCCGATCGGATCAATGTGCCGTACCGGGTTCAGGCTTACCCGGCCAAGCAGGTAGGCGGTGTTGTCGCCAAAATGCTTGGCCACATAGCCATGCGCGGCCTCGTGCAGCGTGATGGCGAACAGAACAGGCAGGGCGTAGACCGCGAAGGTCTGAATCAGGGAGGAATCCATGCGGACTATTCTATCGGGCAACCTGCCCACGGAGGCATCGAATGTGTGTCAGGTCGTGGCGAAGTCCGACGCATTCAGGCCGAAGCGCTCCACATCGCCCCTGCCCGCCCGCACCAGAACCGGCTCGCCGCTGGTCAGATCGATGACCGTGGTCGGCTGAGCCGGCGCCGGACCACCGTCGATCACCAGGTCGAGGCGCTTTTCCAGACGCGCCCGGATCTCTGCCGGGTCGTTCATCGGCGCGTCGTCGCCCGGCAACTGCAGCGTGGCGGAAATCAGCGGCTGCCCCAGTTCGGCCACCAGCGCCAATGGAATCGGATGCTCGGGCACACGCACGCCGATGGTCTTGCGCGCCGGGTGCGACAGCCTGCGCGGCACTTCTTTCGTCGCCTCCAGGATGAACACATACGGTCCGGGCGTCGCGCCCTTGATCCAGCGGTACTGGCGGTTGTCCACCCGGGCGAAATTGCCAAGTTCGGACAAATCGCTGCACATCAGCGTCAGGTGATGCTTCTCGTCGATCTCACGCAGACGGCGCAATTGCTCCACGGCAGCCTTATCGTCGATCTGGCAAGCCAGCGCGTAACTCGAGTCAGTCGGGAGCGCGATCAGGCCGCCCTGGCGCACTATCTGCGCGGCCTGCTTGACCAGTCGCGCCTGCGGATTGTCGGGATGAATCTCGAAGTATTGGGACATGTGGGCTGGCTATGAGGGCGCTTACCAGTCGTACCAGACCGGCGTGACATCGGCCGGCAGCGGGGGCAACGCGCCGAGTTCCACACGGCCCTCGCCAGGTCCGTGGAAATCGGAACCGCGCGACGCCAGCAAGCCATAGTGGCGTGCCACGTTGGCATAGCGGCGGAACTGATCGGGCGTGTGGCTGCCAGTCACCACCTCGACGGCACGGCCGCCAAGCTGCGTGAACTCGTCGAACAGCGCATCATGCTGCGTATCGGTGTAGTTGTAGCGACCCGGATGCGCCATCACTGGAATACCGCCAGCGGTCCGAATCCAGCCCACGGCCTCGGCCAGCGTGGCCCAGCGATGCGGCACGAAGCCGGGACGCCCTTCGGAGAGATATTCGGCGAAGACATCGCCAATCGTCGCGCAGCGGCCTTCGTCGACCAGCCAGCGCGCGAAGTGCGTACGGGAAATCAGGTCGGGATTGCCGACGTAGCGCAGCGCGCCATCGTAGGCGCCGGAAATGCCGACTTTCGCCAGCGCGTCACCAATATCCTGCGCCCGGCGCGCGCGGCCATCGCGCGTTTTCGCCAGGCCATCGATCAGTTCGGGATGAAAGGGGTCGATCTGCAGGCCGACGATGTGGACGGTCTGCCCGGCCCACGTCACCGATATTTCCACGCCCGGCACATATCGCATGCCAAGTGCTTCGGCGGCGCGGCGCGCCTCGATCTGTCCGCCTACCTCGTCATGGTCCGTCAGCGACCAGAACGCGACGCCACCGGCGTGCGCCCGGGCCGCCACGTCGGACGGTGACAACAGCCCGTCGGACACGGTGGAATGACAATGCAGATCGGCGTTGATGGCGTGAGCATTTTGCATGGCAACCATTCTACTCCCGGCAGGGCTTTTTAGCCCTGCCAGCAAAGTGGCGTGCCCGGATTGCCGACGACCGCAAGGTATGATGGAACCGTTACGAAACCGATACCTTCCTCGTCCGCCATGTCCACGACACCCACCTCCGCGCCAGAAACCACCCAGACCGATGTGCTGATCGTCGGCGCAGGCCCGGTGGGGCTGTTCGCGGCGTTTCAGGCCGGTGTGCTGGGACTGAAATGCGAGATCGTGGATGTGCTCGACCGCGCCGGCGGCCAGTGCACGGAGCTGTACCCCGAGAAGCCAATCTACGATATTCCGGCCGTCCCGGGCTGCCTCGCCCAGGACTTGGTCGACCGCCTGCTGGAGCAATGCGCGCCTTTTGCGTTTCCGATGCACTTCAGCCAGCGCGCCGAATCGGTCAGCGACACCACCTGCACAAACGGCCATCCGCGCCTGCTGGTGACCACCGACGCGGGCAAGCGCTTTGACGTGGCCGCGGTGCTGATCTGCGCTGGTGCCGGCGCCTTCGCACCGCAACGTGTGTCGCTGCCAGAAGCGGCAGCGCTGGAAGACCGTCACCTCCACTACGCCGTGCGCGATCTATCGCGCTTCGCCGGCAAGCGTGTGATCGTGGCCGGCGGCGGCGATTCGGCTCTGGATTGGGCGATGGCATTGCGCAAGACTGCGGCGCGCGTGACGCTACTGCACCGGCGCGAAGGATTCCGCGCGGCCGACCACACGGTCAAGGCGATGCGTGACGCGGTAGCCGCTGGCGAGATGGATTTCGTGGTCGGCATGCTTGGCGGGCTCCAGACCAATGGGGATGGCGCGCTGACCGGCGCGGTGGTCAAGTCGCGCGACGGCGAGCAGACGATTCCCGCCGACGACCTTGTCGCCCTGTATGGTCTGGTATCCGAGCCGGGCCCGATCGCACAGTGGGACATGGATATGCGCGCGGGCCGTATCGCGGTCGATACCACGACGTATGAGAGCTCCCGCCGGGGCATCTTCGCGGCCGGCGACATCGCGTTCTATCCGAACAAGCAGAAACTGATCCTGTCGGGCTTCCATGAGGCCGCGCTGGCGCTGCGCAAGGCCTATCACTACGCATTCCCCGAGAAGTCGCTGGTGCACGTGCATACGAGCAACAACGCGGCGCTCAAGGAAAGGCTCACGCACGGGTGACACACGGGTGACGCCTCTGCCCCCCTTCCGCTCGTGGAAGAGGGAGGCAACCGGCCTCAGATCAGAAAATCCTCGATCAGTCTGGCCACCACCGCCGGCTGGTCGTGATGCAGCATGTGCCCCGCATCGTCGACGATGGCTTCGCGGAAGTCGGAGAACACCCGGAAGCGTTCCCTGAACTCCTCGATGGTCTGCTTGTGCGCGATGTGCTTGAGCGTGGCGGAATCGCGTGCCTCCACGTGCAGCACCGGCGCCGTGACCTTGGCCCAGATCGCCATGATTTCGTCGATGCGATACAGCATCGGGTTGGTCATCTTGTGAGCGGCATCGCCAAGAATTTCCCACCTGCCATCGGCATTGCGACGCGACCAGTGCGCGGCGAGGAATGCGGCCCGGTCATCGGGCAAGCGCGGATTGGTCTTCTGCAGACGCGCCGCGACCGCTGCCTCGCTCTCGTAGGTCTTCAACTCGGGCGGGTTGCGTAGCTCGTCGAGCCAACGCGCCATGCGGCCCGGCGCCTGCTCGGGGCGTGTGCGCGTCATTCCGAACCCCTCCAGGTCCACGACGCGCCGCACACGCTCCGGACGCACGCCAGCGTAGATGCACACCACATTGGCACCCATGCTGTGCCCCACCAGATCCACCTGTCCGTCGGGCTGGTAGTGGTCGATCAGTCCCTCGAGATCGGCGACGTAATCAGGAAACCAGTACGACGTGGTACCCGGATAGCGCGAGGGATGATCCGTCTCGCCGAAGCCGCGCCAGTCCATGGCGATCACGTGCCAGTCGCGCCGGAACGCATCTACCAGGAACTGGAACGAAGCGGCCACGTCCATCCAGCCATGCAGCATGAACAGCTTGGGCGCGCCAGGCTCTCCCCATTGGCGCACGTGCGTGCGGAGCCCCCGCAGCGTGATAAATTCGGAACGCGAGGTTTCCGTGATGGTCATTGTTTCTGTCTCCGTGTCCGGGTCTTCTGGCACGCGCGGCTCAAACCCACGCGGCAGCCCGAATAAAAATAGAACGGTCGTTCGCTTGCCGGATTATAGCCATTTCGCGAGATCCGGGCGCGGCCGACAACCTGGAGACAACCGGATGACCACCTTGCCGGCCGCGCGGCGCGACGACTATCGCGCACTGCACGATTCCTTTCACTGGGACGTGCCCGAGATATTCAACCTGGCCGAAGTCTGCTGCGGCCGCTGGGCACGCGATCCGGCCACGATGCACCGCATCGCGGTCTACACGGAGCACGAGGACGGCCGACGCGCCTCGCATACCTATGCGCATATCCAGGCCGAGGCGAACCGTCTTTCGCGCGCCCTGCGCGAACTCGGCGTGCAGCGTGGCGACCGCGTGGCCATCGTCATGCCCCAGCGCATCGAGACCGTGATCGCCGGCATGGCCGTCTACCAGCTCGGCGCGGTAGCCATGCCGCTGTCGATGCTGTTCGGCCCAGAGGCCCTGTCCTATCGGATCGACCACAGCGAGACCCGCGTGGCCATCGCCGACGAGACCTCGATCGACAACATGCTCGCCGCCCGCCCCGACTGCCCGACGCTGCGGACAGTCATCGGCGTGGGTGACGCAACCGGGCGCGGCGATCTGGACTGGGACACGCTGCTGGCCGCGCAGATCCCCGAGTTCACCGCCGAGCAGACCAAGGCCGAGGAAGCCGCGGTGCTGATCTACACCAGCGGCACCACCGGCCCCCCGAAAGGCGCGGTCATCCCGCATCGCGCACTGATCGGCAATTTGACCGGCTTCGTGTGTTCGCAGAACTGGTATCCGCAGGACGACGACGTGTTCTGGAGCCCGGCGGACTGGGCCTGGACAGGTGGCTTGTGGGATGCGCTGATGCCGGCGCTCTACTTCGGCCGTCCGATCGTCGGATATCAGGGGCGATTTTCTGCGGAGCGCGCGTTTGAACTGCTCGAGCGCTACGGTGTCACCAACACGTTCCTGTTCCCGACCGCGCTCAAGCAGATGATGAAGGCCTGCCCGACCCCGTCGGACCACTACCAGCTCAAGCTGCGGGCCATCATGAGCGCCGGCGAGGCCGTCGGCGAAACGGTTTTCACCTGGTGCCGCGATGCGCTGGGCGTGATCGTCAACGAGATGTTCGGCCAGACCGAAATCAACTACATCGTCGGCAACTGCACCGCGCAGTACGACGAAAGCCGCCTTGGCTGGCCTGCGCGACCTGGGTCGATGGGACGCCCCTACCCCGGCCATCGCGTGGCCGTGATCGACGAGGACGGCCGCCCCTGCCCGCCGGGCGAGGATGGCGAAGTCGCAGTCTGCGCGACCGATATCCACGGCCATCCCGATCCGGTGTTCTTCCTGGGCTACTGGAAGAACGAAGCGGCCACCGCGGCCAAGTATTCGGAATATGACGGCCTGCGCTGGTGTCGCACCGGCGACCTCGCGCGAATCGACGCGGATGGCTACCTCTGGTACCAGGGCCGCGCGGACGACGTGTTCAAGTCATCCGGCTACCGCATCGGGCCGAGCGAGATCGAGAACTGCCTACTCAAGCATCCGGCGGTGTCGAACTGCGCCGTGGTGCCGTCGCCGGACCCCGAGCGCGGCTCGATCGTCAAGGCGTTCATCGTGCTGACGCCGTCGGTGACGCGTTCCTTCGATAACGATGCGGCGCTGATCGCCGAGCTCCAGCAGCATGTGCGAGGCCAGCTTGCGCCGTACGAGTACCCGAAAGCGATCGAATTCATCGACCAGTTGCCGATGACCACTACCGGCAAGATCCAGCGCCGCGTGTTGCGGCTGCAGGAACAGGAGCGCGCCGCAAAGCCAGCCGGCTAACCGGCGGAGGCTTCGAGCCAGGCCAGTTCGTCCTCGTCGAAACCAGCCGCACGGCGAGCCTCGAGATTGAACGGGCCGCGCAGCTTTGGCGCGCGGTACTGTTCGGCAAGCCGCGCGTACGTGGCGATCGGGTCCAGCCCTCGCTGGGCGCAGAGCCAGCGGTACCAGTGATTGCCAATGGCCACGTGCCCGACTTCGTCGCGCAGGATGATGTCGATGATCTCCGCGGCCGCGGTATCGCCCACCTCGGCCAGCTTGGCACGCACTGGCGGCGAAGCGTCGAGTCCACGCGCCTCCAACGTGCGTGGCACCAGCGCCATGCGCGCCAGCACGTCGCCCGAGGTGCGATCGGTCATCTCCCAGAGCGAATTATGTGCCGGATAGTCACCATAGGTCGCCCCGAGCGTAGCGAGATGGTCGGCCAGCAGCGTGAAATGGAGTGCCTCCTCGTCAGCCACGCGAAGCCAGTCGCGGTAGTACGACTCCGGCATCCCGGCAAAACGCCAGACCGCATCGAGCGCCAGATTGATCGCATTGAATTCGATATGGCACAGCGCATGGATCATCACGGCGCGGCCCGCCAGGGTGTGTAACGAGCGCCTGCGGTCCACCTGCTGCGGGGGCACCAGTTCGGGCCGCGCCGGGCGCCCCGGGATCGCCGCCGAGCCTTCGGCCACCAAAATTTCATCCACATCCGTTACGGTGCCCCCGTGCGCCTGCAGATCGGTATAGAGCGCGCGCGCAGCGGCCGCCTTGGCCCTGGCGTCGGTGATACACAGCACCGCCAGCGCCCGGCGGCGCGTGGCAAGTGGCGAATCGGCGATTTCGGCGGGTGCGATGTCTGGCATAGGCGTAAAATCCGGGAAGCCGTCATTGTAGAGCCTCGCCGGTGCCACGCCGGCCCACGGGAACCGGCTCTTTTAATCGCGACGGCCACCCCCAATTACCTACATTGCTTCAGGCAGGAGACCCCATGGCGCTTTACCAGCTCGGCGAGATCGCCCCGACCATTCACGACGATGCCTACGTGGCCGCGGAAGCCACCATTATCGGCAACGTGACGCTAAAGGCACGCGCGAGCGCCTGGCCTGGCGTCGTGATCCGTGGCGACAACGAACCGATCGTGGTGGGCGAGGATACGAACATCCAGGAAGGCTCCGTGCTGCACACCGACCCGGGCCGTCCCCTGACGCTGGGCGACAAGGTCTCGATCGGCCACCAGGCCATGCTGCACGGCTGCACGGTCGGCGAAGGCTCGCTGATCGGTATCCAGGCCGTGGTGCTGAATGGCGCCGTAATCGGCAAGGAGTGCCTGGTCGGCGCCGGTGCCGTCGTGACCGAAAACAAGGTGTTTCCTGACCGCTCGCTGATCCTGGGCGCACCCGCCAAGGTGGTCCGCGAACTGACCGATGCTGACGTGGCCAACCTCTATCGCAATGCGGAGACGTATGCGAAGCGGCAAGCCACATACAAGACCGATTTGAAGCGTATCGGTTGATACCGATACGCCGGATTGACATTGCCTTACGTGAAAGACTGATAGAACCGTGACCGCTACATCGAATCCCGACACACTCCAGAAATTCCTGTTCGACGCTGCCCCCGTGCGCGGCGAGCTGGTCCGCATGGAGGCCACCTGGCAAGAAGTGCTGAACCGCCATGCCTATCCGGCACCGGTGCGGCGCCTGCTGGGCGAGATGATGGCGGCCGCGGCGCTGCTATCGGCCAACCTCAAGTTCAACGGTGCGCTGGTGATGCAACTGCACGGCGACGGCCCGGTGCGGATGCTCGTGGTGGAGTGCCTGTCCGACCTGTCGATGCGCGCCACGGCCAAGATTGCCGAGGACGCCACGATTACCGACGATGCCACGCTGACGACGCTCGTCAACGCGCATGGTCATGGTCGCTTTGCCATCACGCTCGACCCGCAAGACAAGTTGCCGGGCCAGCAACCCTACCAGGGCATCGTGCCGCTTTCCGACGAGAACGGCCCGCTCGACTCGATGGCCGCAGTGCTCGAACACTACATGCAGGCGTCCGAGCAGCTCGACACCCGCCTGTGGCTTGCCTCGAATGAGCAGGTCGCCGCGGGCATGTTGCTGCAGAAGCTGCCGTCCTACGGCGGCACGATGGAAGCGCAGGTTGGCGAAACCGGTTCGCCGCTCTCCGGTGATGTGCAGGCGCAGGACCTGGATACCTGGGATCGCGCGTGCCAGTTGGGCGCCACGCTCAAGCAGGACGAACTGCTGGCCGAGTCGCCTGAGACCCTGCTGCGCCGCCTGTTCTGGGAAGAACTGCAGAATGCTGGCCTGCGGGTCTTCGAGCCAATGACGCCGCATTTCCAGTGCTCGTGCTCACGCGCCAAGGTCGCCGGCATGTTGCAGTCGCTGGGCCAGGCCGAAATCGAAAGCATCATTGCCGAACGCGGCGACGTGGAAATCCATTGCGACTTCTGCGGCCAGCGCTACGTGTTCGACCCGGTGGATGCCGCGCAGCTCTTCACGCTACCCGTGGCAACGGGCGCAGGCGAAGGCGCGCAGCAGCAGCACTGAGCATCAGTCCACTCCCCTGCCCCATCAGGGAGAAGGGGAAAAGACCACGGGTATGTCAAAGGTTCCGGATATGCGCGGAACCACATACCCGCGCTCGCGGGTCCAATGACACTCCCGAACCCCAGCTGCCGGACGGAGGCCGACATGACCAAGACGTATCGTTCCCGCGCACTGCCCTGGCTGGTCATTGCCATGGCGGCGATGATCACCGGCTGCGCAGCGCCCGTTCCACGCGATATGTATGGCAGCCCTGCCACCGCGCGCCTGGAGCCCGGTTCGACTCCCCCCGCCCCACTGACTGACGAAGAAAAGCAGCAGCTCACAGAGCTGAACCAGCAAGTGCTGCGCGAGCAGGAGCATGTGATCGCCAGCCAGCAGCAGGCCGAAGCCTGGGCGCGGGCAGCTTACGCCTACCCGAGCACAAACTGGAATCTGTACTACGGCGGATGGGGCGGTGGCCACTGGGGTGGCGGCGTGGGAATTAGCTCGCCTGGCTGGGGCTGGGGCGGTTACCCGTACGGCTCCCCGTACTGGTGGTGATTCAGAAGAAATCGAAACCGCGCCGCAGGAATGCGCAAACGCGACTGACCTAGCGGTCAAGGTCGCGCATCGACATCAGAATAGTCCGGAAAAGCCGGTTAATGTCCGCCGCGTCCCGCGACGGAATTGGGTGGCGGCGGCAGCGGCGGCGTGGCGCTGACTTTCGGAGCCGGCGCCACGAACTGGACGAAGACTTCCCCGTCCTTGACCATGCCCAGCTCATAGCGGGCACGCTCCTCGATGGCACCCGTGCCATCCTGCAAATCCTTCACTTCCCCTTCCAGCTTGGCATTGCGCAGCTTGAGCGCCTGGTTGTGCACGGTCTGCTCGTTGACCTGACGATTCAGATCCCACACGCGTAGCCAGCCGCCCTTGCCCAGCCATAGCGGGTACTGGATTGCGAGCAGCAGCACGAACAACAGCAGGGAAATCAGGCGCATCGGGGCGAAGAAGGCGCTAGGAAAAGGATGATTTGGCGATTTCCGCCGGGACCAATGATCCACCAAGCCGCCAAAGATTGCAAAACAAAAGACGATACAAAGCGAAACAACGGCGCAACAGGCATCCAGTTGACAACAAAAAAAGCGCCGCCCCGGTGCTCCGGGGCGGCGCTTTTTCTGGAACTCAGAACACTAACCGGCGATATCAGCGCAGGTTGTAGAACGTGCTCTTGCCCGGGTACGTGGCGATGTCGCCCAGGTCTTCCTCGATACGCAGCAGCTGGTTGTACTTCGAGATGCGGTCCGAGCGCGACAGCGAACCGGTCTTGATCTGGCCGGCGTTCGTGCCGACGGCGATATCGGCGATCGTGCTGTCTTCGGTCTCACCCGAACGGTGCGAGATCACGGCGGTGTAACCGGCGCGCTTGGCCATCTCGATAGCAGCGAACGTCTCGGTCAGCGTGCCGATCTGGTTGATCTTGATGAGAATCGAGTTGCCGATGCCCTTCTCGATGCCTTCCTTCAGGATCTTCGTGTTGGTCACGAACAGGTCGTCACCCACCAGTTGGACGCGCTTGCCCAGCTTGTCGGTCAGCGTCTTCCAGCCTTCCCAGTCGCCTTCGGCCATGCCGTCCTCGATCGACACGATCGGGAACTTGTCGCACAGGTTGGCCAGGTAGTCGGCGAACTGGGTCGACGTCAGCTTCAGGCCTTCGCCTTCCAGCGAGTACACGCCTTCGGCTTCGTGGTAGAACTCGCTGGCGGCGCAGTCCAGCGCCAGCAGCACGTCCTCGCCAGCCTTGTAGCCAGCCTTTTCGATGGCCTGCACAACCGTGTTCAGGCACTCCTCGTTCGACGAGAAGTTCGGGGCGAAGCCGCCCTCGTCGCCCACGGCGGTGGACATGCCCTTGTCGGACAGGATCTTCTTCAGCGCGTGGAACACTTCGGCGCCGCAACGCAGAGCTTCACGGAAGCTGGTCTGCGACACGGGCATGATCATGAATTCCTGGATGTCCAGGCTGTTGTTGGCGTGCGCGCCACCGTTGACGATGTTCATCATCGGCACCGGCATCTGCATCGCGCCCGAGCCGCCGAAGTAGCGGTACAGCGGCAGGCCGGCTTCCTCGGCGGCTGCCTTGGCCACGGCCATCGACACAGCCAGCATGGCGTTGGCGCCCAGGCGGCCCTTGTTCTCGGTGCCGTCCAGTTCGATCAGCGTGCGGTCCAGGAAAGCCTGCTCGGAGGCATCCAGGCCCATGATCGCTTCGGAGATCTCGGTGTTGATGTGCTCGACAGCCTTCAGCACGCCCTTGCCCAGGTAGCGCGACTTGTCGCCATCACGCAGTTCGATGGCTTCGCGCGAACCGGTCGATGCACCCGACGGTACGGCAGCACGGCCCATCACGCCCGACTCCAGCAGCACGTCGCACTCGACGGTGGGATTGCCGCGCGAGTCGAGAACCTCGCGACCGATGATATCTACGATTGCACTCATATTTCCTCTCTGGACTGTTGAATCTGGTGAATCTTCTTACCGCGCAGGATGCCCGACGAATATGTCAGATGCCTTCCACGACGATCATGTTCATCTTCGCCGCATGCTCGCGGGACTTGCGCGCCGCCAGGTATTCCTCGCTGGCGTGGAACGCGCGGGCGGCTTCGTAGCTCTGGAACTTCAGGACCACGACCCGCGTGGGGCCCCAATCCCCCTCGAGCCGTTCGGTCTGGCCGCCACGCACCAGCACTTCCGCGCCGTGCGCCTGCATGGCTTTCGTGGAAAGCACCTTGTACTGCTCGTACTGCTGGGGATCTGTCACATCGACGTACGCGATGATATAACCGGCGGCCATGCGCTATCTCCGAATCTTTTGTATTGTCTTTCGATACCGTTTCGTCGGCATTGATGCCGGACGTCCGGCAGAGGCACCAGAAACGGCACCGCCCGCGTCAGGCGCGGGCGGCAGTTGCCAAGGCAGACTCAGGCGCAGGCCGGCCAGCCGAAGTTGTCTTCCAGGAAGCCGGCACGCTTGACCATGCCGTCGAGATCGCGCAGCACGGTCAGCAGTTCCTTCATGCGCGACAGCGGCACGGCGTTGGGGCCGTCCGACATCGCCTTGCTCGGATCGGGGTGGGTCTCCATGAACAGACCCGCCACGCCCGTAGCCACCGCGGCACGCGAGAGCACCGGCACGAATTCGCGCTGGCCGCCCGAACTGGTGCCCTGGCCACCCGGCAACTGCACCGAATGGGTGGCATCGAACACCACGGGGGCGCCCGTCTCGCGCATGATCGCCAGGGAGCGCATGTCGGAGACAAGATTGTTGTAGCCGAAGGAAACGCCACGCTCGCAGGCCATGAACACGTCATCGGGCAGACCCGCCTCACGGGCGGCGTCACGCGCCTTGTCGATCACGTTTTTCATGTCGTGCGGTGCCAGGAACTGGCCCTTCTTGATGTTCACCGGCTTGCCGCTCTGGGCGCAGGCACGGATGAAATCAGTCTGGCGGCACAGGAAGGCCGGCGTCTGCAGCACATCCACCACGGCCGCGACGGGCTTGATCTCGTCGATCTCGTGGATGTCGGTAAGCACCGGCACGCCGATCTGACGCTTTACCGTGGCCAGGATCTCGAGACCCTTTTCCATTCCGAGCCCGCGGAACGACTTGCCCGACGACCGGTTGGCCTTGTCGAACGACGACTTGTAGATGAACGGAATGCCCAGTTCACCCGTGATCGCCTTCAGCTCGCCGGCCGTATCGAGCGCCATCTGCTCGGACTCGATCACGCACGGACCAGCGATCAGGAAAAACGGCTTGTCGAGGCCGACGTCGAATCCACACAGTTTCATGGCAGTTTCCTTCCCCACCAGCGCATCAGGCGCCTTGGCGTTGCGCGGCGAGCGCGGCTTCCACGTAGGCCTTGAACAGCGGGTGGCCATCACGCGGCGTCGAGGTGAATTCCGGGTGGAACTGGACGCCGACGAACCACGGGTGCATCGATTCCGGCAGTTCCATCATCTCCGGCAGGTTCTCGGTCGGCGTGCGCGCCGAGATCACCATGCCAGCCTTTTCCAGCTCCGGCACGTAGTGGTTGTTGACTTCGTAGCGGTGACGATGACGCTCGTTGACTTCGGCGCCATAGATCTGCGAGGCCTTGGTGCCGGTCTTGATGGGTACCCGCTGGGCGCCCAGGCGCATCGTGCCGCCGAGATCGGAGTCTGCCGAACGCTGTTCCACCTTGCCGTCGCGATCGACCCACTCGGTGATCAGCGCGACTACCGGGTGTTCCGTGTCGAGGTTGAATTCGGTCGAATTGGCGTCGCCCATGTTGGCAACGTGACGCGCGAATTCGATCACGGCGAGCTGCATACCCAGGCAGATGCCCAGGTACGGCACCTTGTTCTCGCGGGCATACTGGATCGCGCGGATCTTGCCTTCGGTACCGCGCTTGCCGAAACCGCCCGGTACCAGGATGGCATCCAGCGGCTGCAGCACTTCGAGGTGACCCGACTCGAGTTCTTCCGAATCGATGTACTCGATGTTCACGCGTGTGGCGGTATGCATGCCGGCGTGGCGCAGCGCCTCGATCAGTGACTTGTACGACTCGGTCAGGTCGACGTACTTGCCAACCATGCCGATCGTGATCTCGTGCTCGGGGTTTTCCTGTGCCTTGACCAGCTTCTGCCACATCGACAGGTCAGCCGGCTTCGGGTCCAGACGCAGTTCCTCGCAGATCAGGCGGTCGAGGCCCTGCTCGTTGAGCATCTGCGGAATCTTGTAGATGCTGTCGGCATCCCAGACCGAGATCACGGCTTCCTGCGGGATGTTGGCGAACAGCGAAATCTTGGCCCGCTCGTCGTCCGGAATCGGGCGGTCGGCGCGGCACAGCAGCGCGGTCGGCGAAATGCCGATTTCGCGGAGCTTCTGCACCGAGTGCTGGGTCGGCTTGGTCTTGAGCTCGCCGGCGCTGGCGATGAACGGCACCAGCGTCAGGTGCACGAACGCGCAGTGATTGCGGCCAAGGCGCAGGCTCATCTGGCGCGCGGCTTCCAGGAACGGCAGCGACTCGATGTCACCCACCGTGCCGCCGATCTCCACCAGTGCCACGTCGGCCTTGCCGTCGTGCGACGCGGCAGCGCCACGCTCGACGAAAGCCTGGATTTCGTTCGTGATATGGGGAATGACCTGAACGGTCTTGCCGAGGTACTCACCGCGGCGTTCCTTGCGGATCACCGATTCGTAGATCTGGCCAGTCGTGAAGTTGTTCGACTTCCGCATCTTGGCCGACACGAACCGCTCGTAGTGACCCAGGTCGAGGTCGGTTTCCGCGCCATCTTCGGTCACGAACACCTCGCCATGCTGGAAGGGGCTCATCGTGCCGGGATCGACGTTGATGTAGGGATCGAGCTTGAGGAGGGTGACTTTGAGGCCGCGCGACTCGAGAATAGCCGCGAGCGAAGCAGCAGCGATGCCCTTGCCGAGAGAAGAGACGACGCCACCGGTGACGAAGACGAATTTGGTCATAAACCGAGCTTGCCGGGGAAATCGGGATTATACATGAGAGCCCGATCCCCGCCGACGCCGAATTTGTGAAATCGAGGTGTCGGCCCGGCACGCAATGGCGGTCTGCGGCGCATACGTCGCACTGCACGCCGTACCACAAGCCAAGCCGGCGCCGCGCGCGCCGGCTTCCCAGACTTCAGCGCCCGGACTTGCGCATTTCCTCGATCAGGTCCCGCACCAGGCCGGCGGTCTCGAGGGGCCGCTCCATTGGATACAAGTGGCCGCCTTCGATATAGCGCAGCCGGTCGCCCACAAGCTTGCGGGTTGCGCCGAGCCCCGCCTGCCGTACCTCGCGCGAGCGGGTGCCGGCAACGAAGCTGACCGGGATCGGCGCACCACGCGCGACCTTGCGGCCGAGGCTGGTCGGCAGCGTCCGGTAGATCCAGTATTCGACCTCACGATCAAAGCGCAGCTTGCGTTCGTTGGCCACACCAGTGGGCTCGGTCCCATGCTCGGCGTAGTCGCGTAGAACCTCGGGGTCCCATACCTTGAAATTGCGCTTGGACTGGAAATGACTCCAGACCGCGTCGGTATCGGGCCAATGGGTGCGCCGGTTCTTGGTCACCGCGGCGGGGCCTGGCTTCTCATCGAGCCCCAGCATCTGGGACGCGCGCACCAGCGACGCTTTCCAGCCGGCGATGATCGGCGAATCCAGCATCACCACGCCCCGCACCCGCTGCGGCCGACGCAGCGCGGCCATCAGCGACAGGAAACCGCCCAGCGAATGGCCAACCAGCCAGACCTTGGGCGCGTCGGCACCGCTCCGCCCCGGGCGATCCAGCTCGCCAAGCAGTTCGTCGACCAGATGCGGCCACTCGCGCGTGACCGGAAACTTCGGATTGTGGCCGTAACGCTCGACGGCGCGGATGTCGAAGGTGTCCTCAAGCGCGCCGAACAGCTTGCGATAGATCGGCACCGGAAAACCGTTGGCGTGGGAAAAGAGCAGGATGTCGCGCATGGCGGCAGATCGATGGAATGGGTCGGAAAAACCTGGAATGAAAGGAATCAGCTTCGGTCGCGGCGGGCCCGTACCGGCTGGCCCCAGCGATCGGCTTCGTCGCGCGCCAGCGGGAATTCGGCCTGCTGGCTCGCATCCCATTCGGGATTGGCGATCTCGCCGAAAACCTGGCGCAGGCGCTGGCCCCAGGTGTCGCGGATCATGCGGAAGTATGCGTTCTTCTCGTCGATGCTGACGAAGCGCGTCACGCGGAGCGAATCGGCCTCGTAGACCAGCAGGTCGAGCGGCAAACCGACCGAGATATTCGACTTCAGCGTGGAATCCATCGAGACCAGCGCACACTTGGCCGCCTCGCCCAGCGGCACCGACGGCGTGATGACACGGTCGACGATCGGCTTGCCATATTTGGCCTCGCCAATCTGGAAGTAGCAGTTCTCGGGCGTGGCCTCAATGAAGTTGCCTGCAGCGTAGACATGGAACAGGCGCGTGCGCTCGCCCCGGATCTGCCCACCGAAAATCAGGTTAACGCTGAATTCGATGCCAGCCTCGCGCAACGCATGGGCATCGCGCTTGTGCACGGCGCGCACCGCCTCGCCGACGATGGTGACCGCCTCGAACATGTCGCGCGCGGTCCACAGCGAACGTTTCTCGTCGCGCGCCTCGGCCAGGCATTGGCGCACAGACTGGCTGATCGCGAGATTGCCCGAGGTCAGCAGCACCATGACGCGGTCGCCCGGCTCCTCGAATACGGTCATTTTGCGCGCGGTGGAAATGGCATCCACACCGGCGTTGGTACGGGAATCGGACAGGAATACCAGACCGGCATCCAGCCGCATGGCTACACAGTACGTCATGGGTTCGGGTTGACAGAGGCGCGACGGCAACGCCCCATTCTAGCCGCACGGCAGGCGCAACGGCGGTGTATGAATACCGAAGGATTACTCTGCCGCCGCACTTCGAACCAACCTGGCTTCGCCATTTCAGGCCAGCGGCGTGATCTCGATGTCGACTTCCATTGTTTCCCCCGCCCCGCCTTCGAGGATGCCCCGGATTGGTGCGGCCGAGGCATAGTCACGCCCCACAGCAAGGCGGACGTGGCGCCCATCGGTGATGCAGCGATGCGTGACATCGATACTGCACCAGAGCCCGCGGTCCGCATCCAGGCAGATGTCGGCCCAGGCATGACTGGCCAGCGAGGCTGCGGCCGCATCGAAGAAGTAGCCACTGACATAGCGCGCCGGAATACCGAGCGCGCGACATGCCGCCACCATAACCTGCGCCTGATCCTGGCAGACCCCGCTGCCTAGCCGGAAAGCCTCGACGGCGGACGTGCCGACATCGGTCGTATTGGCCCGGTACTGGACGCGCTCGGCGATGCCGTCGGCCAATGTCAGCAGGGCCGGCACCTCGTGGCCAGCGGCCAGGTACGGGGCTGCGAACGCCTGCATGTCCGCAGGCGCCTGGGTCAGCGGCGTGCCCGATAGAAAATAGAGCGGCGACACGCGCGACTCACCGGCTTCCGGCAGGTCCTGGAAAGCGCCATGGCCACCCTCCCCGGCCTCGGCGCCCGCCTGGCCCGTTGGGGCTTGATCGATCCTGACCTCGACCTCGCCGGTAGCGACGATCGCAATCGTACGGGCCGGACCGGCCATGGTGAAGTTGTGGACGATATTGCCGAAACCGTCACGCGCTTCGGAAAGGTTACCCGGCGCGGAAAGCGTCCAGTACTGCACGGACTGCAGTGGGCCACTGCGGGGCGCCAGACGCAGCTCATGCACGCTGCGGCGCACCGGCTCGGTGTATCGATAGATGGTCTTATGGTGGATCTTGTATTTCACGGGTATATCTCGCGCCACATGCATGCCGGCCCCAGTCGGGGATACCGCACACCCGGCGCGTGGCGCCGGGGGTTCCTGCAACGGTCAGGCAGCTAGCAGCGGCACGAGGAAATCCCGGCTGATGCCATTGCCGAGGTCGCCGATGCGCTCCAGGAAGCTGGTCAGGTAGGCATGCAGGCCGACGGCGAAAATGTCGTCGATGCGCGCGTACTTTAGGTCTGCGTGAAGTTTACCAGCCTGCCTTTCGGTCTCCGCCGACTGCTGGTTCGACACCAGCGCCAGAATCGCGACCACTTCGTCCATGCTGGAAACCAGCGAACGCGGCATGTCGGGCCGCAGGACCAGCAGTTCCGCCACGCGCTGCGGCGTGATCACGGCACGGTAGATCTTGCGATAGACCTCGAAGCCGGAGACCGACCGCAACACGGCCGCCCAGTGATAGAAATCGTTCTGCTCGCGGTTCGGATCGCTATCATCGCGGCCCGAGGCCTGGAACTTGACGTCGAGAATCCGCGCGGTGTTGTCGGCCCGCTCCAGGAAGGTGCCAAGCCGCATAAAGTGGAACGCGTCGTCCTTGAGCATGGTGCCGAACTGGACGCCACGGGCCAGATGCGAGCGGAACTTGACCCACTCGAAGAAGCGCGAGGGATCCTCATGCAGCTCGCCATCGGCGATCATGCGCTGGACGTCGAGCCAGGTGGTGTTGATGGTCTCCCAGACCTCGGTCGTCAGCGATCCACGCACCGCGCGCGCATTCTCACGTGCCGCACGCAGGCAGCTCATGATCGACGAGACATTGGTCATGTCGCGCACCATGAAGTCGATCACGTCGTCACGGTGCAGCAGGCCGTACTTGTGGTCGTAGGCCTCGGTCAATTCGGAGATATCGAGCATTGCCCACCAACCCTGTTCGGCCACCTCCGCCGATTGCGGCAGCAGCGAAGTCTGGTAGTTGACGTCGAGCATGCGCGCGGTGTTCTCCGCGCGTTCGGTATAGCGGGCCATCCAGAACAGGTGGTCGGCGGTACGGCTCAGCATGGTGAAATCTCCCGGCAAACAGCGTCTGTGGACTTAGAAGCCGTTGCAGATTGAAGCGAAGCGGTTCTGGCTAGGTTGAAGCAGTGCGGCAAGGCCGCGCAACGACGCCAGAATCATTCTGAAACGGCTTCCTAGCGTTCCAGCACCCAGGTGTCCTTGGTACCGCCGCCCTGGGACGAATTGACCACGAGCGAGCCCTCTCTCAACGCCACCCGCGTCAGCCCGCCCGGCACCATGCGCACCTCCTTGCCCGACAGCACGAACGGGCGAAGGTCGATATGGCGCGGCGCGATGCCCGCATCGACATAGGTCGGACAAGTCGACAACGCCAGCGTCGGCTGCGCGATGTACTGCTCGGGGCGCGATTTCACGACCTCCCGGAACTGGTCAATCTCCGCGCGCGTCGCAGCCGGTCCCACGAGCATGCCGTAGCCGCCGGCGCCATGCGTTTCCTTGACCACAAGATCCTGCATATGGTCGAGCACGTACTGCAGATCATCCGGACGCCGGCACATGTAGGTCGGCACGTTCGACAGGATGGGTTCCTCGCCGAGATAGAAGCGGATCATGTCCGGCACGTACGGGTAGATCGACTTGTCGTCGGCCACGCCCGTCCCGATCGCATTGCTGATCGTCACGTTGCCGGCACGGTAGACCGAGAGCAGCCCGGCCGCACCCAGCGCGGAATCGTGGCGAAAAACGAGTGGATCGAGAAAATCGTCGTCCACGCGCCGGTAGATCACGTCGATACGCTGCGGCCCCTGCGTGGTGCGCATGTAGAGGTGGTCGTCCTCGACGAACAGGTCATTGCCTTCCACCAGTTCGACGCCCATCTGCTGGGCCAGGAACGCGTGCTCGAAATAGGCTGAGTTATACATGCCCGGCGTGAGCACGACGACGGTCGGATCGGCGATATTCTGCGGCGACACGCTGCGCAGCATGTCCAGCAGCAGATCGGGATAGTGCGCCACCGGGGCCACGCGGTTGCGGGCGAACAGATCGGGGAACAACCGCATCATCATCTTGCGGTTCTCGAGCATGTACGACACGCCCGATGGCACCCGCAGGTTGTCTTCGAGAACGTAGAACTCGCCCTCGCCCGCGCGTACGACGTCGATGCCGGCCACGTGCGCGTAGATGTCACGAGGCACGTCGATGCCCAGCATTTCCGGGCGGTACTGCGCATTGTTGTAGATCTGGTCCGGCGGAATCACGCCGGCACGGATAATGTCCTGCCCGTGGTAGATGTCGTGGATGAAGCGGTTTAGCGCCGCAACGCGTTGCCGCAGGCCGCGCTCGAGCGTGCCCCACTCGCTGGCAGGGAAAATGCGCGGGATCACGTCGAACGGAATGGTCCGCTCGGTCCCGCTGTTGGACTCATCCTTGTCGCCGTAGACGGCAAAGGTGATACCCACGCGCCGGAAGATCAGATCCGCTTCCGCGCGCTTGTTGCTCATCGTCGCCGCAGACTGCCGTCCCAGCCATTCGGCAAAGTTCCGGTAGTGGGGCCTGACCGCCCCCGACGGCAGCGCCCGCCCGGCCTCGATGGCCTCGGTTGCTCCGTCCTCTCGCCCTTCCAGCATCTCGTCGAAAAACCGCGCCGCCATGATGGCCGCTCCTTCGTGAAATTGGGCGCCTTGCCGCGGTTGTCCTCCGGTGGTTGTCTCCCGGTTACTGCCTGATACCAACCGCCGCCGCCCGTTTATCGATGCCTTGTCGAGTCGACTCCTTCAGCATATCCGTACCGGCTGAACCCGCAAGGGGTTGCACACAAGTGACACGCGCCGGTACACAGAAACGATTTAGCAAGATGCTTGCCAGCCACAAGTTATTCAGGGCGCCTTCCCGGAACAGGCGGCCGATGCCGGCGGGCATTTTTCCAGAATATCCTCGACCAGTGCCTCGGGAGTGCGGCGAATATCGAGCACGAGCGCGTCGCAAGGCTCCTCCAGGGTCTCGAACTGGCTCTGGAGCAGCGCGGGATTGAAAAAATGGTCGGTGCGCGCGGACAGGCGGCTGCCGATCGTCGAGGCGTCGCCCTTCATGAACACGAAGGTCACGCCGCCGTCGGCCGGCAGCAGGCGGTCCCGATAGACCTGGCGCAGCGCCGAACATGTGAACACGTGGGTGCGGCCCTCGGCGCGGGCGGCGTCGATGGCGGCCCGCATCGCGTCCAGCCAGGGCCAGCGGTCGTCATCGGTCAATGGGATGCCGGCGTGCATCTTGGCCTTGTTGGCGTCGCTGTGGAAGCTGTCCGCGTCGTGGAAACCGCAATGAAGACGGTCCGCCAGCATCTGGCCGACCGTGCTCTTGCCGCTGCCGGAAACGCCCATCAGGATATAGATCATGTCTGCTCCATCGATCATGTGTCGGATGGTGTTGCCATCCTTGTCGGTAGCCTTCGGCCACGTCGATGTGGCGCGAAGGTGCTTCCGGGGTGCAGCGCGTGCTGCCGGGCACCCCGGAAGAGTACGCAAGAGAAACGGAATGATTGGCGCGAGCGCCGCCTGACGGCCCGCCTATTGTGCGACGGCGGACGCCGTTTGGACAGCGGGTGCCAGAGCATCGGCTTCGGACAGGTCCAGCGCGCTGCCCCCCTCCTCGGCGGCCCGCGCATGGCGGCGGAACAGGCCGAACAGGCCCCGGCCCATGCTGAAACGGGTGAATTCGTCGACTGGCGCCGCTGCCGGCACTCGCCCGGCAAAGTCAGCCTGGGTGGCAGCATCACCCACCAGATCGAGCGTGCCCGCCAATGCGTCCACGCGAATGACGTCGCCGTCGCGCACCCGAGCCAGCGGCCCGCCTGCCAGCGCCTCCGGCCCGACATGGATCACGGCGGGCACCTTGCCCGACGCGCCCGACATGCGGCCATCGGTTACCAGCGCGACCTTGCGTCCGGCATCCTGCAGCGCGCCAAGCGCGGGGGTAAGCCGGTGCAACTCGGGCATGCCATTGGCATTCGGGCCCTGGAAGCGCACCACGGCCACTACGTCACGATCAAGTTCGCCTGCCTCGAAGGCGGCCTGCAGCGCTTCCTGCGAATCGAAGACTCGCGCCGGCGCCTCGACCACTCGGTGCTCGTCGGCCACGGCCGAGACCTTGATCACCCCGCGCCCCAGGTTGCCCGCCATCAGCCGCAGCCCCCCCTCGGGTGAGAACGGCGCCGACGCTGGCGCCAGCACCGACTCATCCCCGCTCGTGGCCGGGCCAGCCCGCCAGCGCAGCACGCCATCGTTCATGACCGGCTCCTCGGTGTAGCGCTTCAGGCCGGGGCCCGCCACGGTCTGCACGTCCTCGTGCAGCAGACCGGCGTCGAGCAGTTGGGCAATCACATAGGCCACGCCGCCCGCTGCGTGGAAATGGTTCACATCGGCCGAGCCATTCGGATACACACGCGCCAGCAATGGCGTGATCGCTGACAGGCAGTCGAAATCGTTCCAGTCGATCAGGATGCCGGCGGCGCGCGCCATCGCCACCAGGTGAATCGTGTGGTTGGTCGAGCCGCCAGTGGCCAGCAGACCAACCATCGCGTTGACGATCGCCCGTTCGTCGACAATCTTCGCCAGCGGGGTATAGGCGTCACCGCGAGCGATCAGGGCCAGCGCCCGCTGGGCTGCCGCGGCGGTGAGCGGGTCACGCAGGCCGCTGTCCGGATGCACGAACGCCGAGCCGGGCATGTGCAGGCCCATGATCTCCATCAGGAACTGGTTGCTATTGGCGGTGCCATAGAAGGTGCAGGTACCCGCGCCGTGATAGGCGGCGCATTCGGCCTCCAGCAACGCATCGCGCCCGACCTGCCCGGTGGCATAGAGCTGGCGCACACGCGCCTTTTCCTTGTTGGACAGGCCCGTTGCCATCGGCCCGGCCGGGACGAACACGATCGGCAAATGGCCAAACTGCAGCGCCCCCATCAGCAAACCCGGCACGATCTTGTCGCACACGCCCAGCATCAGCGCCGCATCGAACGTGTTGTGCGACAGCGCGACGGCCGTGCCCATCGCGATCGCATCGCGCGAGAACAGCGACAACTCCATGCCGGCGTTGCCCTGGGTAATCCCGTCACACATGGCCGGCACGCCACCTGCCACCTGCGCCACGCCACCCACGGCGCGCGCGGCTTCGCGAATCACGGTCGGGTAACGCTCATAGGGCTGGTGGGCGGACAGCATGTCGTTGTAGGCGGTCACGATGCCGAGATTCGGGGCATGCTCGACCCGCAGCTTGAGCTTGTCGTCCGAAGGCAGTGCGGCGTAGCCGTGGGCAAGGTTCGCGCAGGACATGCCGCGCAAGGGCCCGAGTTCCTGCTGGGCGCGCTCGCATCTGGCTAGATAGGCCGCCCGGCTGGCGCGACTGCGGTCGACGATACGTTGCGTGACGGCCAGTACCTCGGCAAGAACGGCTTGGGACATGTTGGAGTTCTTCCTGGTGGGGAAACCGAGGCATCCATTGGACGCCTAGCTTGTAGAATTTCTACATTATATCCATGAGACCCGCGCCACCGGAAGACAAGTGCCTTGGGTAATGCGGCAATTTCACAGGAAATCCGGGTAAATCCCGAGCACAACCCCCGGCGCAAACCCTTCCGGGAACCCTCGCAATCTGTGTAGAATCTCTACATTACCGAGGCTGCACTGAAGCCAGCCCAGGGGCACCGGCACAACCGGCGCCCCACCCCAGTACCCTTACGCACGATCCCGCACTCCCTCACCATGCGCGACAGAATCCTTGCCGTCTACGACTCGCTACGCCCGTCCGAACGCCGCCTGGCCGATTACGTGGCACGACACGGTGCGAGCGTCATCCGACTGACCATGCCGGAACTGGCGGACCGGGCCGGCGTCTCGCAGCCGACGATCGCCCGCTTCTGCGCCGCGCTTGGCTACGACGGCTTCAAGGAGTTCAAGCTTCAGTTCGCACAGAATGTGGGGGGTGGCACGCCCTTCGTTCACCAGGACGTGGAAGCCGACGATCGGCCCGCCGATATCGCCGGCAAGGTGTTCGACCGCACCATCGCCACGCTGATGTCCGTGCGAAACGCACTGTCCGCCGACCAGATCGAGCACGGTATCCGGCTACTGGCCGGGGCGCGCCGCATCGAGTTTTATGGCTGCGGCAACTCGGGCATCGTTGCGCTCGACATCCAGCACAAATTCTTCCGCCTAGGCATTCCCACCACGGCTTACTCGGACCCGCACGTGTTCAGCATGTCCGCAGCGCTGCTGCGCCCGGGCGATGTCGCCGTGCTGGTGTCCAACAGCGGCCGCACATGGGACATGCTCACCGCCGCCACGCTGGCACGCAGCAGCGGCGCCAGCGTGCTGGCGCTGACCCATAGCGGATCACCGCTCGCCCGCCTTGCGGACGTCTGCGTCTTCTCCGACGTCGAAGAGGACAGCGAGGTCTATACGCCCATGACTTCGCGCATCTGCCATCTCGTGCTCGGCGACGTGCTGGCCGCAGGCGTGGCGCTAGATCGTGCCGACTCGGTCGCCGCAGGCCTGCAGCGAGCCAAGGCACATCTGCGCGAGCGCCGGATTGCGGGTGCCGATCCGGCGCCGCTGGGCAAGACCCCAGCAGCGGCCTCTGCCACAACTGCATCCGAGGCGACATCACAGTCAACCAAACCGAGCCGGGCGGCGCGTCGCCCGACTAAGTCCGACAGCCCTGCCAACAAGACGACCAAGCCCGCCGCTCACCGTGGCGCGGGCGGCGCGTCTCGCCAATAACGGCGCTGTTGCTGACGGAACGACGTCACCACGTAGTCGCCGCCGCCCGTGACGATCGACACCGCGCCGGTTTCATCGGTGCGATACCGCGCCGCGCCCGCACGCGCGTACCGCCGCCAGACATCTTCACGCGGATGCCTGTGCCGGTTCGCGAAGCCAAGCTGAAACACCGCCACTTCGGGTTGTACAGCCCGCAGGAATGCCGCATGTGAAGACGTGCCACTGCCGTGATGCGGCACCAGCAGGAAATCCGCACGCAATCGCTCACCTAGTTCGCTATCGATCAGCCGCCGCTCCTCCGATACACCAATGTCGCCGGTCAGCAGCAGGCTGCGCTGCGCCGTTGCCACGCGGAGCACACAACTCCGGGCGTTGGCCGACAAGCGCTGGCGCGCCAGACCCTCTTCCGTCGGGTGCAGGACCTCAAAGTCCACGCCATCCCAACGCCACGCAACGCCATCCAGACACGGCTGCCACGCGCGCCCCTGCGGCAAGCCTGGCAGTGGCTTGTTCCCAGGTCCTTCCGCCGTCAGCCCCCGCGCTACCGGCACGGCCTGCAGCACGGCTTCAACGCCACCCGCGTGGTCGTCATGCTCATGGCTGACCATCAGCATGTCCAGATGCCGCACCCCGGTCGCGCGGAGATAAGGCACGATCACCTGACCACCTGCGCTGGCACCCGACACATACGAAGGCCCAGTGTCGTAGAGCAGCACGTGACGGCGCGTTTCCACAAGCACGGCTGCACCCTGCCCGACGTCGAGCGCTGTCACACGCATTTCCCCTTCCTCCACCGGCTCGCGCCCGGCCGAGAGCATCGGCACCATCAGCAGCACGCCCAACCAGCGCGGCACGATCCGCACTCGCCTGGCACCTTTCGCATCCGACGGACGGGGGATGAGCAGGACGTAGACACCAGCGAATGCCAGCCCGGTCGCCACCGGACCCGGGTGCGCGGCCTCCCATACTGCCCACGCGGGCGCGGCCAGCCACGCGAGTCCCCCAACCAACCACTCCAGCGCTTTGTGGGCGATCCACAGCAGCGGCGCAGCCCAGCCAGGCGGCAACACCGCGCCAGCAAGCGCCAGCGGCGTAACAAGCAGACTAACCACCGGGATCGCCACGGCATTGGCGAACACGGATACCACCGAGACCTGCCCGAACAGCAGAAGCGTCAACGGTACGAGCCCGATAGTCACCGACCATTGCGTGCGCGCCGCCTCGGCAGCCACGCCGCCAATCCGACTCACCCAGCGGCTCACACAGCGGCTCACACAGCTTTTCGGATCCGCCTGCCGCTCCTCCACCGCCCCTCCATCCCCACTGCCGTCGCCCCGCGCGCCCAGGAAGATCACCGCCACCGCGCCAAATGACAGCCAGAAGCCCGGTGACATCACCGCCCATGGGTCGATGGCCACCGCGATCCCCGCCGCCCAGGCGAGCACTACCGTCGGCGGTGGCGTCCGCCCGCTCCACAGCGCCACGGCAGCGACCATCAGCATCGATACCGTGCGCAGCGCCGGGATCTGCATGCCCGCAATCAGCCCGTAGCCGAGCGCCGTCTGCACCGCTACCACCATCGCCACCTTCTGCGCGGGCCAGATCAGCGGCAGCGGCCGCCGGAGCTTGCGTCCGATGCCGAACGAATGGCGCCAAAGCATGCCCGCGAGCTCCGCAACTGCCCCCGATATCATCGTGATGTGCAGCCCGGAGATGCTGACCAGATGGGAGATGCCGGTGCGCCGGAACACATCCCAGTCCGCCTGCCCAATGCCCCGCTGAT
Organism: Cupriavidus sp. Met-2; assembly: GCF_049843575.1. Lineage (NCBI taxonomy): Bacteria > Pseudomonadati > Pseudomonadota > Betaproteobacteria > Burkholderiales > Burkholderiaceae > Cupriavidus > Cupriavidus sp. Met-2. The sequence goes on along the minus strand of NZ_JBBHZL010000001.1, from coordinate 1,036,447 downwards.
CACCGATCACCAGCGCGACGAGCACTGCCCGGTATTGCGCATCGGATGGCAACGCCGCCCACAAGCGGTCACGCAATCCGGCCCGCCACTGCGTGATCCGGATCGACAACGGCATCGCGGCATCACGATTCAGCAACTGACCGTGGCGTACATAGCCCGTCGCCCCGATGCCTTCGGCAAGCAGCCAGTAGCCATAGTCGAAACCATGCGGATTCGCGAGACCGCGCGGTCTGCGCAGACGGACCGTCAACCGATGGCGCTGGCCGGGCTGCAGCACCTCCGGCGGATCTCGCCACGTCAGCAATACCCTGGGCGGCAATGGCGCTGTTGACAGTGGCGCCACCCCTGCGTGGCGATCTCCCATCGCCACGCCACCCGACGCCCCGCTCTCCACCGTGAACAGGAACCGCGTGCCGTGCGGGGCCGCGTCCGGCAATCCGCTGACAACACCGTCGATGATTTGATCACGCCCTGCCAGTGACGGGTCCAGCCAGGCACCGAGCCGCATGTCCGCCCGCCACGCCGACCAACCCAACCCCACGATTGCCGCGATTGACAGGCTCACCAACCATCGAGCCCAGACTACCCACCGCGCCCCACGCCCGCGCACCCCCCAAACCCCAAACAGTCCAACCAGCGCAAAACACCCCCAAACGACCCAATCCCATGGCCCCGGCAGTGCCGCCTGCTGCTGCAACCACCAGCAGCCCACCACGAACGCGAGAAGCACTGCACGCATAGCAAGGCACGCCCCCGCATCTGATTGCTGAAGGGCTTATTTGTACTGCGATTGACAGCTGGGAAACGTGACCGAGCGATACGTCGGTGTGTCAGAAGGTTAAATCTGCGCGCGGAGCGCTGAGGGCCGCCTAGCGAGGGGCCATGACATCCGCGAACGCCGCCAGTCTTGGCAGCGCGGCCACGGAATTGCGCCACATGGTATCGGCGAGCTCTCGTTCCGAGACGCCGCGCAGCTCGGCCACGACGCGCGCCACGCCCACCACTTCCGCAGGCGTATTGCGGGCCTTGTGCTGCTCGCCGAACTGATCGTCGGAGAGCCAGGCGGGCGCGATATCGGGCGCGTCCGTTTCCAGCACGATCGACTCGATCGGCAATTCGGCGGCCAGGCGGCGGATCTGCCGCGCGCGGGAAAACGTCACGTTGCCGCCGAATCCGAGCTTCATGCCGTGGGTCACGTAATGGTGCGCCTGATCGTGACTGCCGTTGAACGCATGGGCGATACCCTGCCGCACGCCCGCACGACGCAGCTGCGCCAGGATCTGGTCCTGCGACTTGCGCACGTGCAGCAGCACGGGCAGGTCGAAGTCGCGCGCGATCTTCAACTGCTCCGCGTACAGCCAGGTTTGATGGGCGGCGTCGAGCCCAGGCACGAAGAAGTCGAGCCCGATTTCGCCAATGGCAACGAGGCGCGGATCGTCGATCGACGCCGTCACCTGGCGGCGCAGTTCATCGAGATCGGCCTGCCCGGCGGCCCGCGAGTACAGCGGGTGGATGCCGAGCGCATAGACACAGCGTGGGTCGGTATGCGCCAGCCCACGCACCACGTCGAAGTTCGCCACTGCCACGGCCGGCAACACAATGCCGGTCACACCGGCAGCCGCAGCCGCGTCCGTGACGTCAGCCCGGTCGGCATCGAACTCGCTGGCGTCGAGGTGGCAGTGCGTGTCGATCCACATGGCGGGGGCTAAGGGGAGGCTAAGGGGAGGCTAAGGGAGGGCTATGGGAAGGTTACGGGTTGGCTACCGGCGCTCAACGCTCTTGATGCAGATGACCGTCGCGCAGCCGCAGCACGCGGTCGCAACGCCCAGCCAGGTCGAGGTCGTGGGTGACGATCACGAAGCTCGTGCCCAGCGTGCGTGACAGCTCCAGCATCAGGTCGTACACGCCGCCTGCCGTGTGGTCGTCAAGGTTGCCGGTCGGCTCGTCGGCCAGCACGCAGGCCGGCTTTCCGACCAGCGCGCGGGCAATTGCCACGCGCTGGCGCTCGCCGCCCGAGAGTTCGCCGGGGCGGTGCTTCGAGCGGCCGCCAAGCCCCACGCGCTCAAGAACGGCCTGCGCCTCGGCGCGCGCGGCGGGCTCGCTCAGGCCGCGGATGCGCATTGGCATCGCCACGTTGTCGAGCGCCGTGAACTCCGGCAGCAGATGGTGAAACTGATAGACGAAGCCCAGCGAGCGGTTGCGCACGATATTGCGCTCCTTCTCGCGCAGCGCCGTGAACGGCTTGCCCAGCAGCGCCACGCGGCCGGCGTCGGGGTTGTCGAGCCCGCCCAGCACGTGCAGCAGTGTCGATTTGCCCGAACCGGAAGCACCGACGATGGCCACCTTCTCGCCTGCGTCGACGCGCACATCGACGCCACGCAGGACTTCGACGTCCAGGCCGCCCTGTTTGAAACGCTTGGTCAGGCCCTCGCCCAGCAGGACCGGCGTGCCGGTTGGCGTGCCAGGGCCTTGGGTGCCGGCCTGGAATGAGGCTTCGGGGAGCAGCGTCGTATCACTCATAGCGCAGCGCCTCCGCCGGGTTCACGCGCGAGGCGCGCCAGCTCGGGTAGATCGTGGCCAGCGACGCCAGCACGAAGGAAATGATACCGATGGTAGCGATGTCGTTCATGCGCGGGTCCGAAGGCAATTCGCTAATGAAGTAGATGTCCTTGGGCAGGAACTGCACATGCAGGATCCGCTCGATGAAAGGCACGATCACGTCGATATTGGTGGCGATCAGCGTGCCGCCCAATACGCCGAGCAAGGTGCCGATGAAGCCGATGGCCACGCCTTGAACGATGAAGATCTTCATGATCGAGCGCGGCTGGGCGCCCATCGTGCGCAGGATCGCGATGTCGGCCTGCTTGTCAGTCACGGTCATGACCAGCGTGGACACCAGGTTGAACGCGGCCACGGCGATGATCAGCGTCAGGATGATGAACATCATGCGCTTTTCGGTCTGCACGGCGGCGAACCAGTTGCGGTTCTGCTTCGACCAGTCGCGCAGGTAGAGGTCGCCGCTCATGGTGCCCGCCAGCTCCTGGGCCACCTGCGGCGCGCGCTGCATGTCCTGCAGTTTCAGGCGCACGCCCGTGGGTCCGCTCTGGCGGAACAGCGTTTCCGCATCGCCGATGTTGATCAGCGCCAGCGCGCTATCGAACTCGTAGTGACCCGACGAGAACACGCCGGCCACGGTGAACTGCTTGAGGCGCGGCAGCATTCCGGCCGGCGTGATCGTGCCTTGCGGCACCACCAGCATCACCTTGTCGCCCACGCGCACACCCAGCGCATTGGCCAGTTCGCTGCCGAGTGCGATGCCGAACCCACCCGGCGCCAGCGCGTTCATGCTGCCGGCGCGAAACTGGTTGGCGATATCCGACACCTTGGGCTCTTCGGCGGGGTCCACGCCGCGCAGCAGCACGCCGCGCACCACGTCTTCCCGCGTCATCATGGCCTGGGCCGCCACATACGGCGCGGCGCCCACCACTTCCTTGTTGCGCAGGGCCTCGGCGGCCGTCTTCTGCCAGTCCGTCAGCGGCGCGGCGCCGATGACTTCGATGTGCGACAGCACCGACAGCATCCGATCGCGCACTTCCTTCTGGAAGCCGTTCATGACCGAGAGCACGACGATCAGGGCGGCCACGCCAAGCGCGATGCCCATCATCGAAATCATCGAAATGAATGAAATGAACGTATTGCGGCTGGCGCGCTTGCTCGCGCGGGTGTAGCGCCAGCCGATCTGCCATTCGTAAGGAAAGTTCAAGAGGAGTCCTGTTGTTCGAGGAAAAGCGCCGACGGCAGTTTATCGGTTATCCGGTCACGGGAAACTGGCGCCGGACAGCCGGGAGTTTACAATCTCGCCAACCATGATGACGCACCTGACCCTGATTGTGCCTTTTTCCGTCCCGCCCGGTGCCGGCGACGACGCCTCGGACGATGTCGTGCCCGGTGCGCTGTTGCGGCAGTTGGAGTTGCCGGCGCTCGGAAAGTTGCTGACGCGCGCCACCCCCGGCCCTCGCGAGACGCACGACGATCCCTACCTGCGCACACTGCCGCAGGAGCGCTGGCTGGCCGGACGGGCCGGGCTGGATACCACGCGAGTGCCGACTGCGCCCTTCATGCGGCTGGCGGACCACCGCGGCGCCGCCCCGCCCCCCACGCAGGTCGCCGGGGAAGGCGGATGGGCCTGCCTGCAGCCGGTCCACATCCATGCCGCGCGGGATCACCTGGTGCTGATGCACCCGGATCAGCTCGACATCCGCCCCGACGAGACAGCCGCCCTGCACGCCGCCATCGCCGGTCTGCTGGACGAGGCAGGCATCACGATCGATACCCCCCACCCCGCCCGCTGGTACATCCCCGATGGCATGTTCGGGGACCTGACCGCGACCACGCCGGTGCGCGCCACGGGCCGCAATATCGATATCTGGATGCAGGCTGGCCCGAAAGCGCGCGACTGGCGCCGCCTGCAGAACGAAATCCAGATGACCTGGCACGGGCACCCGGTGAACGAGGCGCGCGAAGCCGAAGGACGGTTGACCGTCAATTCCGTGTGGCTGCACGGCGGCGGCAGGGCCAACGCGGCGCGCAAGCTGGCCGACACGGTGCTGACCGACGATCCGTTCCTGGCCGGGCTGGGCCTGGCCGGTGGCAGCCGCCTGGGGCCGCAGCCGGCCCGCTTCGCCGACATCGCCGATACCGATGGCTCGGTCATGACGCTGCTCGACAGCGCCACCGAGGCCCATATCGCTGCGGACTGGGGGCTGTGGCTGGAGCGGATGCACACGCTCGACGCCGAATGGTTCGCGCCGGTGCTGGCCGCGCTCGGCGAGGGCCGGATTCAGGCCGTGACGCTGGTGCTCGGCGGCGAAAACCACTTTGCCGAGTTCACCGTCACACGGGCCGACCTGCGCAAGTTCTGGCGCGGGCTGGGCTCGCGCGGAGACTGGCGCGCCCTGCTGTCCGACCTGGCCATGGTCTCCTGACCCGGCGGCCTGACATCACATTGACGAATTCGAACGCGAACGCCACATGACCCGGATTGCCATCCGCTCCTTCTCCGACGAACACGCAAAGGCCCTGGCGGCCTCGGGTCTGCATCCGACGCTGGCGCGCATCCTGTCCGCGCGTGGCGTAGCCCGACCCTCCGAACTGGCCACGGACCTGCCCGAACTGGCGCCGCCGGCCAGCATGAAAGGCATCGGCCATGCGGCCGAGTACCTGGCCGACGCGATTGCCGCGAATCGCAAGCTGCTGATCGTGGCTGACTACGATTGCGATGGCGCCACGGCCTGCGCGGTGGGCGTGCGCGGGCTGCGCATGCTGGGCGCGCGCATCGACTACATCGTGCCGAACCGCTTCGAGTACGGCTACGGGCTGACGCCGGAGATCGTCGAACTGGCGGCCCGGCAACATCCTGACGTGATCGTCACGGTCGACAACGGCATCGCCAGCGTCGACGGCGTGGCGGCCGCCAACGCACGCGGCATCGACGTCGTGGTGACCGACCACCACCTGCCCGGCGAGACGTTGCCCGACGCTGCGGTGATCGTGAACCCGAACCAACCGGGATGCGAGTTCCCGAGCAAGAACCTGGCGGGTGTCGGGGTGATGTTCTACGTGCTGCTGGCCCTGCGCGCTGAACTGCGCCGCCGCGGCGTGTACACCCAGGCCACCCAGCCGCCATTGCAAACCCTGCTGGATCTCGTGGCGCTGGGCACGGTGGCCGACGTGGTCAAACTGGACACGAACAACCGGATTCTGGTGGCCCAGGGGCTGAAGCGCATGCGCGCAGGACGGATGCATCCCGGCGTGGCGGCACTGTTCCGTGCCGCCGGCCGCGAAGCCTCGCGCGCCAACACGTTCGACCTCGGCTTCGGCCTGGGCCCGCGTCTGAATGCGGCGGGCCGGCTGGCGGATATGTCGCTCGGCATCGAGTGCCTGCTGACCGACGACGCCAATCGCGCCTGGGAAATCGCCCAGGAACTGGATGGCATGAACCGCGAGCGGCGCGACATCGAGGCTGGAATGCAGCAGGAAGCACTTCAAATCCTCGAACAGCCGCTAGCCGGGCTGGACCCGACATCGCGTCACACCGTCAGCGTGTTCCATGACACGTGGCACCAGGGCGTGATCGGCATCGTCGCATCGCGGCTCAAGGAAAAATTCCACCGCCCGACCATCACGTTCGCACCCGGCGACGAGGAGCACATCAAGGGTTCAGGGCGATCGATCCCCGGTTTTCACCTGCGCGACGCGCTGGATCTGGTGTCGAAGCGCCACCCGGGACTGCTGGTCAAGTTCGGCGGACACGCGATGGCGGCCGGCTTGACCGTGCGTGCCAAGGACTTCGACACCTTTGTCAGCGCATTTGAGGAAGTTGGCCGCGAATGGCTGACCGACGACCAATTGGCGCGTGTGATCGAGACCGATGGCGATATCGAGGATGCGTGCTTCAGCCCGGAATTCGTCACCCTGCTCGAAGGCCAGGTCTGGGGTCAGGGCTTCCCGGCACCGACGTTCTGCGGCGAGTTCGACGTATTGCGCCAGACCGTGCTCAAGGGCAAGCACCTGAAACTCCAGCTCGGTCGGGGCAGCCAGCGCTTCGACGCCATCTGGTTCAACCATGCCGATGCGCTTGATGGCGCCAGCGCGATGGTGGCTTACCGGCTCGACAACAACACATTCAACGGAATGACCCGGGTGCAACTGGTGATCGAGCACGCGCAGTAAGGGCAAGCCGTTTGTTTTCTCCTCTCCCGCCTGTGGGAGAGGGAAGAGAACCGCCTAACAGGCGGCTCTTACCCCCTAGCCCCGAGAAGGCAGATAATTCGCCGGATTGAGCGGCCGACCGTTGCCGCGCACCTCGAAATGCAGTTCGGCGGCCTGCGCCATGCTGCCAATCTCCTGACCAGCGGTAACGCGATCGCCCTCCTTGACCAGCGGCTTGTCCAGGTTGCCGTAGACGGTCAGCCAGTCGTCGTTGTGCTTGACGATGACCAACATGCCGTAGCCACGCAGCGTGCCGACGTGAATCGCCCAGCCCGGCGCGGCCGCGCGGACCTTGCCGCCAGCCGGTACCTCGATGCGCATTCCCTTCTCCGCCGGCGGCGCGAAACGGCCCGAGACACGGCCATCGGCTGGCCATTGCAGGCTGATTGAACTGGCCGGCGGCTTGGCGGACGGCATGTCCTGGACCGGACGCGCGGGCTTGTCGGACTGCGGCGTCGCCGCCGCCGATGTGGAGGCCCCGCCGGGCGGACGAACGCGAATCAGTTGCCCAACCTCGATCTGGTTGGTGTTCGACATATTGTTCCAGCGTGCCAGTTCGGACACCGAGCGCTTGTTCCGGCGCGCGATCGAATACAGCGTATCGCCACGCTCGACGCGGTAGAAACCGTCCGGAGCCGGCTCGGTCGGCGTGGTGCCGCAGGCTGCCAGCAGGGCGGACAGGGAAATCGCGGCGAGGCTGCCGAGCGCGCCCAAGGCACGGCGGCGGGTCTGCAGATTGGCGTGGTGCGTTCGATTCATGCGCCGGAATCACTCCTGAAAAATGGCGCCGGGGTGGGCGCGGTTCGGGCGTTATTGTCGCCGAAGCGGCGAGAAGGCTCCGCGAATAGACCGTTCGCTGCGCGAACGGTTCGCATTTTCGTTGCGAGAACTGTCCGCCCCACCCCGGATTTGCCCCGTCAATCCGCTATAATTCCCGGTTTTGAAGCGCAAGAACACTACAACATGGAAGCAGAACGCCTGAACGCTATCTCCGGTGCAATCTCCGATCTCCGTTCCCGGACGGAAGATCTACGGGGGTATCTTTGACTACGATGTCAAAGTAAACCGGCTGGATGAAGTCAACGGGTTGCTCGAAGACCCCGACGTCTGGAACAACCCCAAGCGAGCCCAGGACCTGGGCAAGGAAAAGAAGGCGCTGGAAGGCGTCGTGCAGGTACTCGGCAAGCTGACCGACGACCTCAACGGCACGGACGAGCTGTTCGAGCTTGCCCGCGAGGAAGGCGACGACGAGACACTCGAATCCATCGAGGCCGACGTCTCTGGCTTCGAGGCCCTGGTGGCGGACATGGAGTTCCGCCGCATGTTCTCGGGCGAGATGGACCAGGCCAATGCGTTCATCGACATCCAGGCGGGCGCCGGCGGCACCGAGGCCTGCGACTGGGCGTCGATGCTGCTGCGCCAGTACCTGAAATACTGCGAGCGCAAGGGTTTCAAGGCCGAAGTGCTGGAAGAATCTGAAGGCGACGTAGCCGGCATCAAGAGCGCGACGATCAAGGTCGAGGGCGAATACGCGTTTGGCTACCTGCGCACGGAAACCGGTGTGCATCGCCTGGTGCGGAAGTCGCCGTTCGATTCGTCGGGCGGGCGCCATACGTCGTTCTCGTCGGTCTTCGTCTACCCCGAAGTGGACGATTCGTTCGAGGTGGAGGTCAACCCGGCCGATCTGCGCGTGGATACCTACCGCGCGTCGGGTGCCGGTGGTCAGCACATCAACAAGACCGACTCCGCCGTGCGGATTACGCACATGCCCACCGGCATCGTCGTGCAGTGCCAGAACGACCGTTCGCAGCACCGCAACCGCGCCGAAGCCATGTCGATGCTGAAGTCGCGCCTGTACGAGCATGAAATGCGCAAGCGCCAGGCAGAAGCCGACAAGCTCGAAGCCGGCAAGACAGACGTGGGCTGGGGCCACCAGATCCGCTCGTACGTGCTGGACCAGAGCCGTATCAAGGACCTGCGCACCAACGTGGAAATGTCCAACACCCAGAAGGTGCTGGATGGTGACCTCGACCCGTTCATCGAGGCCAGCCTGAAACAGGGGTTGTAATCCAGACGCCTGATACTCAGGTCCTGGCAATTTCTGCCGAAGATTGCAGATAGACGTCGCCGCGCAATGTCCCCGGACAAACTCGGGGCCTGCGCGGTGATTCCGATGCCATCTCACTGAACAAGGTCCACTCACATGACCACCGGAACGCCCCGCTCCACCCATCTCTACATCGTCACCGGCGCCTCGCGCGGCCTGGGGGCCGCCTTGGTTCGCGCGCTGCTGGTACCCGGCAACCGCGTAATCGGCGTGGCGCGCAGCCGCAACCCCGAGCTCGAGGCCGAGGCTACGGCCAGCGGCGTGCGCGTGGCCTGGCATCTGCAGGATCTGTCGCAGCCTGGCCCGTCGGCCGGCTGGCTGGCGAGCGTGCTCGATGCCGTGGAAGAGGCGCCCGCCAGCATCACCCTGATCCTGAACGCCGGGGTCGTCGAGCCGATCGGTCCGATCACGCAACTGCATGACAGCACGCTGGTGCCGCATCTGCAGACCAACCTGGTCACGCCGATGACCATGACCGGTGCGTTCATCGAACATACGGTGCGCTTCGATTGCCCGCGCAAGGTGCTGGCAATCTCGTCGGGCGCCGCGCGCAACCCCGTACCGGGGTGGTCTGCCTACTGCGCCGGCAAGGCTGGCCTGGACATGTTCATCCGCTCGGTGAACACCGAGTACGCGAGCGTGCCCGAGCCGCGCACCTTGCGCGCCGTGGCGCTGGCGCCGGGCGTGGTGGATACCGGAATGCAGGAAACCATCCGCGGCGCGGATTTCGCCCAGGTGCAACGCTTCCGCGACCTCAAGGACAACGAACAGCTCGCCTCGCCTGACGATACCGCCCGGCGCATCGTGGCCTATCTGGCCCGTCCCGATTTCGGCACCACCGAACTCGACGACATCCGCAAATACTGAACCGATACATTGAACCGAACCCGCGCGACGCTCCGCGCCGCGCGATCGAACCTCACATCATGACCGAACCGACCCGCGCCCAAGCCGCCACGCCCACCACCGAAGGGCTTGCCGTAGATGAGAACAAGATCATCGCCGAGCGGCGCGAGAAACTGCAGGCCCTGCGCCAGCAAGGCGTGGCCTTCCCCAACGATTTCCAGCCGACGCACCAGGCCGGCGCGCTGCACGCGCAGTATGGCGAAACGGACCAGGCCACGCTGGAAGCCAGCCCCGTGGAAGTGTCCATCGCCGGACGCATGATGCTCAAGCGCGTGATGGGCAAGGCCAGCTTCGCCACGGTCCAGGACGGCAGCGGCCAGATCCAGTTCTACATCACGCGCGACAAGGTCGGTGAAGACGTCTATGCCGCGTTCAAGCACTGGGACCTCGGCGACATCATCAGCGCGCGCGGAGAACTGTTCCGCACGAACAAGGGCGAGTTGTCGGTGCAGGTGCGCGAACTGCGCCTGCTGTCGAAGGCACTGCGTCCCCTGCCGGACAAGTTCCATGGCCTGGCCGACCAGGAAACCAAATACCGCCAGCGCTATGTGGACCTGATCGTCTCGCCGGAAACGCGCGGCACGTTCCGCGCCCGCACCCAGGCCATCTCGTCGATCCGCCGTCATATGGCCGACGCCGGCTTCATGGAAGTGGAAACGCCGATGCTGCACCCGATTCCGGGTGGCGCGGCGGCCAAGCCGTTCATCACGCACCATAACGCACTGGACATGCAGATGTTCATGCGCATCGCGCCCGAGCTCTATCTGAAGCGCCTGATCGTCGGCGGCTTCGAGCGCGTGTTCGAAATCAACCGCAACTTCCGTAACGAAGGGGTGAGCCCGCGCCACAACCCCGAGTTCACGATGATGGAGTTCTACGCGGCCTACACGGATTACCGTTGGCTGATGGACTTCACCGAGAACCTGATCCGCCAGGCCGCAATTGACGCGCGTGGCAGCGCCACGGTGACGTACCAGGGCCGCGAACTTGATCTGTCCAAGCCGTTCCATCGCCTGACGATCTGCGGGGCGATCCAGAAGTACGCGCCGGAATACACCGACGCGCAGCTTGCCGATGCCGACTTCCTGCGCGCCGAGCTCAAGAACAAGTTCAAGATCAACACCAGCGCGCCGCAGTTCCTGAACGCCGGCCTGGGCACGCTGCAACTGGTGCTCTTCGAGGAAACCGCCGAAGCGCAACTCTGGGAACCGACCTACATCGTCGACTACCCGGTCGAGGTATCGCCGCTGGCGCGCGGCTCGGACACGCAGCCGGGCATTACCGAACGCTTCGAACTGTTCATCACGGGCCGCGAGATCGCCAACGGCTTCTCCGAGCTTAACGACCCGGAAGACCAGGCCGAACGTTTCCGCAAGCAGGTCGAGCAGAAGGATGCGGGCGACGAGGAAGCGATGTACTTCGACGCCGATTACATCCGCGCGCTCGAGTACGGCATGCCTCCGACAGGCGGCTGCGGTATCGGCATCGACCGCCTGGTGATGCTGCTGACCGACAGCCCGAACATCCGCGACGTAATCCTGTTCCCGCACCTGCGCCGCGAGGACTGATTCTCAAGGCCGGTCCCACCGGCCGGTGAGAATATGACCTTGAACGAGAGCCCCGCCCACGCGGGGCTTTTGCTTTGTTGGGGCGCCCGGCCACTGCACATCGCGTGCCCGATTGTTACAACGTGGTCGTCAACGATGATCGAGCACAGGTATAAGCCATTGATTGCCAAGCATTTTTTCGACTACAGATGCTTACAAAAACGAACGGTAATGCGCCCCGGTATCGGCCAAACTTAAAACTATCCACTGCGCATGCGGTGACCTGGAGAACAAGCAAATGTCTGGTCCGGAAACCCTCCCCTCCTTGCCGACCCAACGCCGCCTGAATCCGCTGATTGGCGCGGCGGCTGTGTCGATCGTCGTTGCCAGCCTCGCGGCCGTGGCAGCGATCACGGGTGTGCTGCCGATCAGCAAGGCCAACCAAGGTGGCACCGAGCCCACCGCGGCACAGTACAACGCGCAACCCGCCACGCAAGCGGAGACGCAAACACCTGCACCCGGCTCGACCACACGCCCGCCGGCCTATGACAGGCAGTACGCCCAAAACGCAATGCCACAGGCGCCTGCCCAGCAGCAGCAGCAACAACAACAACAACCGTCGCAGACCGAGCCGAATACCGCCGCACGGGCCAGCCATACGGCTGGCCATGTAACCGGCGTGCAAGCGGTGGAATCTGAAAAGCCGACCTCCGGTCTTGGCGCGGTGGGTGGTGCGGTAGTGGGCGGCCTGCTCGGCAACCAGATCGGCAGCGGCAATGGCCGCATACTGGGGACTGTCGCGGGCGCGGCAGCCGGCGGCTTCGGCGGCAACTATGCCGAGAAGAAGCTGAACACGAACAAGTCCTACCGCGTCAGCGTGCAGATGGACGACGGCTCGCGCCGCACGTTCACTTACCAGAACCCTCCGGGTGTGGAAGTTGGACAGCGCGTGCACCTCGAGCGTGGTGTGCTGGTGACGGGCTGACAGCAGCGCGTTCAAGCCAATCAGCAAGACTCTGATCTGGCGCAACCTTGAACCAGGGGCTGGCTTTTTGCCGGCCCTCATTGTTAAGATGGCCCGATTTCTTTGCTGGCCACTTGTAATGTTGTTGTCTGAAGTTCTGTCTTTTCTGTCGCACCGTCTACGCATATCAGTCCTGTTGTTGAGCGCCACCGCGTGGATGACACCCGTCCACGGACAGGAGGTGCTTGTACTAGGAGGCTTGCAACGCTCCGACCAGGGTGGTGAATCCAGCTACGGCTACACCTACAGCTACCAGCACAATCTGTCCGAGAACTGGTACGCATCGTTCTCCTACCTGAACGAAGGCCATATCCCCGACCACCATCGCGATGGTCACAGCGTTCAGCTCTGGTGGCGCTATCCATTTGCTGACCGGAATTTCAACGTCGCCGTCGGTATTGGCCCCTATCGCTATTTCGACACCACCAGCCGAAGCTCAGGCAATGGCTCCGACAACGACCACGGCTGGGGCGCATTGGCCAGCTTGTCAGCCACCTGGTATGTCAACGGCGGCCCGTGGATGGTGCAGGCGCGATACAACCGCGCGCAGACGCGGTCGAGCATCAAGACCAATACGCTGCTGCTCGGCGTGGGCTACCAGCTCGATCGTGGCGATCGCGGCGGACCCGTGGTGCCGCCCCCGTCTCGCACGAATAACGTCACGCAGAATGAATTCACCGTCTTCCTGGGCGGGACCATCGTGAACACGTTCAATTCGGAAACGTCGTTCGCCAAAGCGATCGAATACCGGCGCGGCCTGAGCCGCTACCTGTCAGGCACGGTGAGCTATATCAATGAAGGCCAGAACGCCGCATTGCGCCGCAATGGCGTGGCCGCGCAGTTGTGGGTGGAGCGCGCATTCTTCAACGACAAGCTGACGCTGGGCGTTGGCGCCGGGCCCTACTACGCGATCGACCTGAGCGATCACGGCCAGGCCGCACCCGAGACACCGTCGCGGTGGTCGGGGCTGATGACGATGTCGGCCAGTTACCGGATCAACCAGCAATGGTCAGCACGCCTGTCGTGGAACCGGACGGTGACCGGCTATGACCGGGACACGGACATCATCATGGGCGGTATCGGCTACCGCTTCTGACGCGGAAAACAAAAAAGCACGGCATGATCGCCGTGCTTTTTTCTCAAAGGTCACGCAGGCTTACTGCGCTTCCTCGATCCACGCTGCCTGAATCGCCTCCAGGATCTTCTCGCCCGAACGCTCGGGCAGATCGCTAAAGTCGTCGAGTTCGAGCACCCACTGGCGCAGTTGCGTGAAGCGCACCGTCAGCGGATCGACCTCCGGAAATTTGTCGTACAGCGCGGCGGCGATATCGTAGGTATCAGTCCATTTCATGAGGAAACTCCGGGCGTCAGGCTCAGTGGCCTTCCTTGGCATGGTTGATCGTGTACTTCGGAATCTCGACGGTCAGGTCGTCGTCCGCCACCAGCGCCTGGCACGACAGGCGTGAATTCGGCTCGAGACCCCATGCCTTGTCGAGCAGGTCTTCTTCCTTTTCTTCGGCGTCTTCGAGCGAATTGAAACCCTCGCGCACGATCACGTGGCAGGTGGTGCAGGCGCACGACTTCTCGCACGCATGCTCGATCTCAATGCCATTGGCAAGCAACGCGTCGCAGACGCTCGTGCCGGTGTTGGCTTCGAAGACAGCCCCTTCGGGACACAACTCGACGTGGGGCAATACGATGATCTGTGGCATTTCTATCCTGTTGTCTTTCCGCGGCGCGGGTAGCGCCGCCTTCAGCCGATTTCCTGAACCTTCTTGCCGGCCAGCGCGCTCTTGATCGAGCGGTCCATGCGGCGTGCGGCAAACTCGTCGGTGCCTTGCGAGAGGCGTTCGACCGCCGCCTTGATCGCGCGATGGTCCTCGCCCTTGGCGATTTCGCTCACATTGGCCATCAACTCGTCGACTGCGGCACGCTCGTCGGCGGACAGCAGGTTGCCGTCGGTTTCGAGCGCACGCGTGGTGGCTTCCACCAGACGCGCGGCTTCCACGCGTTCCTCGGCCAGCGCGCGGTTCTTCATGTCGTGCTCGGCTTCCTGGAAGCTCTCCTGCAACATGCGGGCGATATCGTCATCGGCCAGGCCATACGAAGGCTTGACCGACACCGATGCTTCCACCCCGGAACCGGTCTCGCGGGCCGACACTGACAGCAGGCCGTCAGCATCCACCTGGTAGGTCACGCGGATACGCGCCGCGCCGGCCACCATCGGCGGAATGCCGCGCAGTTCGAAGCGCGCCAGCGAACGGCAGTCGCTGGCCAGCTCGCGCTCGCCTTGCAGCACGTGAATCGCCATTGCGGTCTGGCCGTCCTTGAACGTGGTGAACTCCTGCGCGCGCGCCACGGGAATCGTGCTGTTGCGCGGGACGATCTTCTCGACCAGCCCACCCATCGTTTCCACGCCCAGCGAGAGCGGGATCACGTCGAGCAGCAGCCAATCCTCGCCCGGCGCATGGTTGCCGGCCAGCAGGTTGGCCTGCATGGCCGCGCCCAGCGCCACAACCCGGTCCGGATCGAGGTTGGTCAGCGGCTGCTGACCGAAGTAGTCACCCACCGCCTTGCGGATGGCCGGCATTCTCGTGGCGCCGCCCACCAGGACCACGCCCTTCACGTCCTCGGGACCGACACCGGCGTCACGCAGCGCCTTGCGTACCGGCGTCAGCGTCTTCTGCACCAGATTGGCGGTGATCTGTATGAAGGTATCGGCATCCAGCGTAAGATGCACGATCTCGCCGCTCGTCAGCACGGCGTCAATCACCGTGCTGTCACTGGACGACAGCGCTTCCTTCGCCGCGCGGGCGCGCACCATCAGCAGACGCGAGTCTTCGGCAGACAAGGGTTGCAGACCGACCTGCTCGACGATCCAGCACAGCAGGCGCTGGTCGAAGTCGTCGCCACCGAGCGCCGAATCTCCGCCCGTCGACATCACTTCGAACACACCCTTGGTCAGCTTGAGCACCGAGATGTCAAAGGTGCCGCCGCCCAGGTCATATACGGCGTAGATGCCTTCCGCGGCGTTGTCGAGACCGTAGGCAATCGCGGCGGCGGTCGGCTCGTTGAGCAGGCGCAGCACCTCGAGGCCCGCCAGTTGAGCGGCATCCTTGGTGGCTTGACGCTGCGCATCGTCGAAGTACGCCGGCACAGTGATCACGGCACCGACCAGTTCATCACCAAGCGAGTCTTCCGCGCGTTGGCGCAGCGTGGCCAGGATCTCGGCCGAGACTTCCACCGGGCTCTTGATGCCGGCGGCGGTCTTCAGCTGGACCATGCCCGGCGCATCGACAAAGTCGTACAGGCTGTGCTCGATATTGGCCACGTCGCGCACGCCACGGCCCATGAAGCGCTTGACCGAAATGATCGTGTTCTTGGGGTCGCGCACGGCCTCGTCCTGGGCCTTGTAGCCGATATGCGCGTTGCCATTCGGCAAATAACGCACCACGGACGGCAGCAGCGCGCGGCCGTGCTCGTCGGGCAGGACTTCGGGAATGCTGTTGCGCACGGCGGCCACCAGCGAGTTGGTGGTGCCAAGGTCGATACCCACGGCCAATCGGCGCTGATGGGGCGCCGGCGACATGCCGGGTTCGGAAATCTGGAGCAGTGCCATGGTATTTCTTTATTCCTCGAGACGATCGATCGCCTCGCTCGCGTCGTGTTCGATCTTCTCGATAAACATTAGCTGTCGTGCCGCCTCGCCAGCGGCGCCGTTGTCGTCTGCATCAAGCAGCGCGCCAAGCGCCGCATGGCGTTCGAGCTTTTCCTGACGCAGATCGCGCAGCAGGCGATCCAGCTGATCCACCGCGCGGCCGTCGACGGCATCCTGCAGCGCCTCGCGCCATTCCATCTGCTGCATCAGGAATTCGGGTGCCATGGCCGTATTGCTCTCGGCCTGGATATCGACGCCCCGCAGATGCAGAAGATAGATCGCGCGCTTGAGCGGCTGGCGCAGCGTCCGGTATGCCTCGTTGGCATGCGCGGCCCACTGCATGGCCACGCGCCGCTCGGCATCGCCCGCATTGGCGAAACGGTCCGGGTGTGCCTGCGACTGGACCGTGCGATAGGCCGCGTCCAGCGCGGCCTCGTCCACTTCATAACGGGCAGGCAGCCCGAACAGCGCAAAAAAATCGTCTTTCAAGAGCTTCCCCAACAAAAAGGAGCGGCTATGCCGCCCCCTGTTGCATGCCTCGCGGCAAAAGCCGTCAGACCCGGAACGACTCGCCGCAGCCGCACTCGTCCTTGACGTTGGGGTTGTTGAACTTGAAGCCTTCGTTCAACCCTTCGCGTGCGAAATCCAGCTCGGTGCCGTCGATGTACGGCAGGCTCTTCGGGTCCACGATCACCTTGATGCCGTGCGTTTCGAACACCTGGTCTTCGGGCAGCACTTCATCGACGTACTCAAGCTTGTACGCCAGACCCGAACAGCCAGTCGTCTTCACGCCCACGCGCAGGCCCACGCCCTTGCCGCGGCGTTCCAGGTATCGGGCGACGTGCTTGGCCGCCTTTTCGGTCATTGAGATCATCTTTGCCTTGCTGTCGAACACCGCGCGCGACCCACTTGCCACGCGCGGTCATGCAAACCGTCTACGCCGGATCAGGCAGCCTTCTGCTCGGCGCCCGGGTGCTTCTTCTTGTAATCATCGACGGCCGCCTTGATGGCGTCCTCGGCGAGGATCGAGCAGTGGATCTTCACCGGCGGCAGAGCCAGTTCCTCGGCGATCTGGGTGTTCTTGATCTCCAGCGCCTGGTCCACGGTCTTGCCCTTGACCCACTCGGTCACCAGCGACGACGAGGCGATCGCCGAACCACAACCATAGGTCTTGAACTTGGCGTCCTCGATCACGCCCGCCTCGTTCACCTTGATCTGCAGCTTCATCACGTCGCCGCAGGCCGGGGCGCCGACCATGCCGGTACCCACCGCGTCGTCGTTCTTGTCGAACGAACCGACGTTACGCGGATTTTCATAGTGGTCGAGAACCTTGTTGCTGTAAGACATTTTGGCTACCTCTAATCAATCTTTTAATGGGGTTGTTCTTTTTACGTGTGCCGCAATCAGTGCGCGGCCCACTGGATCGAATTCAGGTCGACGCCGTCCTTGAACATTTCCCACAGCGGCGACAGGTCGCGCAGCTTGCCGATCTTGTTCTTGAGCAGTTCGACGGTGTAGTCGATTTCGGCTTCGGTCGTGAAGCGGCCCACGGTGAAACGGATCGAGCTGTGCGCCAGTTCGTCATTGCGCCCAAGGGCGCGCAGCACGTACGACGGCTCCAGCGAAGCCGACGTGCAGGCCGAACCCGACGACACGGCCACATCCTTGATCGCCATGATCAGCGACTCACCCTCGACGAAGTTGAAGCTGACGTTGAGGTTGTGCGGCACGCGGTGTTCCATCGAACCGTTCAGATACACCTCTTCCATGCTCGACAGACCATTCCACAGGCGGTCGCGCAGCATCCGGATACGTTCGTTTTCCGTGGCCATTTCCTCGCGGGCCAGACGGAATGCCTCGCCCATGCCGACGATCTGGTGCGGGGCCAGCGTGCCCGAACGCATGCCACGCTCGTGACCGCCGCCGTGCATTTGCGCTTCGATGCGCACGCGCGGCTTGCGGCGAACATACAGCGCGCCGATGCCCTTCGGACCATAGGTCTTGTGGGCCGAGAACGACATCAGGTCGCACTTCAGCGTGCTCAGGTCGATGGTCACCTTGCCGGTCGCCTGCGCGGCGTCGCAATGGAAGATGATGCCCTTCTCGCGGCAGATCTCACCGATCTGCTCGACGTCCTGGATCACACCAATCTCATTGTTCACGAGCATCACCGACACCAGGATCGTGTCCGGGCGAATCGCCTGCTTGAACACATCCATGTCGATCAGGCCGTCATCCTTGACGTCGAGGTACGTCACCTCGAAGCCCTGACGCTCCAGTTCGCGCGTGGTATCGAGCACGGCCTTGTGCTCGGTCTTCACGGTGATGATGTGCTTGCCCTTGCCCGAGTAGAAATTCGCCGCGCCCTTGATGGCGAGGTTGTCCGACTCGGTCGCGCCCGACGTCCAGACGATTTCGCGCGGATCGGCGTCGACCAGCGCGGCCACCTGCTCGCGCGCCTCTTCCACGGCGCGCTCGGCGTCCCAGCCATACGCGTGGCTACGCGACGCCGGATTACCGAACTGCTCGCGCAGGTACGGAATCATCTTGTCGGCCACGCGCGGGTCCACCGGCGTCGTTGCCGAGTAATCCATGTAGATCGGGAAATGTGGGGTGGTGCTCATCGTTATGACTGCCTTATAGGTACAGCTAATCGCTTAATGTCTACCGATAGTTTACTGCAGCCGCGAAATCCCTGCTCAGGACTGCGCGAGGCTGAATACCGAATTGACCACGCGGGGGCGTGCCGGCTTTTCCTGCTTGTCCGCCTTGCCACGGGACACGGCGACCGGCTGCTGCGCGGCGTCTTCGCGCATGTCGTGCAGCACCGCCGGCTGGCGGGCGCGCTGCTGGTCGACCAGATTCTTCAGGGAGACGGAGTCGAGATACTCAACCATCTTCTGGTTCAGCGTGGCCCACAGTTCGTGGGTCATGCAGCGTCCGCTTCCGTCATCTCCGTTACAATTGCCTTTTCCCCCGCACTGCGTCGCATCGAGCGGTTCGTCCACAGCGATGATGATGTCCGCCACCGTGACGTCCTCGGCCTTGCGGGCGAGACTGTACCCGCCGCCCGGGCCACGCACGCTCTCCACGATTTCGTGGCGACGCAGCTTGCCGAACAGCTGTTCCAGGTACGACAGGGAGATCTTCTGACGTTGACTGATGCCTGCCAGGGTGACAGGACCCTGATCCTGGCGCATGGCCAAGTCGATCATGGCGGTTACCGCGAAACGGCCTTTGGTGGTCAGTCTCATGATGCTCGGGGAGGAATACTTGAGGATTTCGGTCGAGTATAAGATTTTCCGACTAAATCAGTCAAGTACCCCTTGCTGCAATGCAGTGTTCCACTCGCTATAACGACGGGCTTCCCTCGGGTGCCGAATCCGGCGCTTTACGCGGCGGAATCAGCAATGAAAGCGGATGCCGGAGAATGCGCTGACGCACCGCCCGCACCACTTCCCGCCGGTCGACCCGACGCAGGTTGCGCGAGCGCAGCGCCATGTTGAAAGCCAGCGCGAAGCTCACCGCCACGTTCAACACCCCCATCAGCGCGATCCCCGCCACCGCTAGCCACAGGGACGGCATGCGCAGCGCATCGAGCCCAAGCACGCCAATGGCCGCGCCGATCGAACCAGTCGAAAGCGTCACATGACGCACTTCCATGTGCGGACCGAAGAAGCTCAGGATCTCCGGCCCCAGCCCAAGCAGGAAGCCCAGCGACACGTTGGCCGTGATGCCCGAGAGATTGCGTTTCCAGAAATCGGCCAGGCGCATCGCACCGCGTTGACCGAGCACATAGCGCAAGCGCCGGTTGTAGGCCATGACGTCGTGCACGCGATGCAGCGCGAACCAGTTGTCGGCCCATCCCGCGATCAGGCTCGACAGCCAGAGCAGCACGCCCGTGAAGATCGCATAGAGCGGCGTGGGACCCAGGATCGAGAACGATTCGATCGTCGCGATCGCCTTCGCGGGCGTCAGCAAGTGGGCGCCGAACGCCTTGCCCACGCCCCACTCGATCGCCAGCGCCACCGGGAACACCACGGACAGGTTGCCGAAGATCGCGGCCGCATTTGACCGGATCATGGCGATCGTGTCGTCGACGAAAATCTCGCGCCCTTCCGGCCGCCCCGCGCCGTCGAGCCGGTGCGCCAGCGCCGGCCCGGTCATGGCTGGCTGCTTGGTGGCCAGCGTGAAATGTGCGAAATGGATCGCGAGGAAGCTGCCCGCGTAGTTCAGCGAGGCCAGGAAGCCTTCGATGAACTTGTCCAGGTGAAGCCCGTAGATCAGGAACTTCAGGTAGACGGTAAGGACGGTAACCAGACCACCGCCCATCGCGGCGCGCATCAGTTCGCCATACTCCTTGCGATCGCGCGTGATGTAGTGCTCGCCGCTCTCGGCCGAACGCTCGACGACCTTGCGCGCGAGTTGCGCGAACGACGAACTCATCAGATGCCCGACGCTGCGCCGCGCCTGCGTCGACCGGATCAACTCGGCAATCAGGTGCGCGTGCCGCCCATGGTGCGAGGGATCAACCCATGCGGTGAGGAGCAGATCGATACGTGCCAGGCGAGCCTTCATCCGCTCGATCTGGAACACCACTTCTACGGAGACGCCGTTTTCCTCGAGATCCTCGTAGACCTGGCGCGCGGCTGCGTGGCAACCATCGAGCAGGCCGCGGAAGTAATTGAGCCGATGGACGAATGCACCATCATCGTGCGCCAGTCCGTCCTCGCACAATGCCGCGACGGCGCGGTCCAGGCGGAAGAACGGTGTCTCGTCCACGCGCCCGCGCAGGCGGCTGCGGATCGCCTGACTCAGCCCCGTCGCCCTCACCTGGCTCACCAGAACCTGGATGCTGGCCGTCAGCGTCGCCTCGCGCGCCTTGCGCAGGCGCTTGACGCCATCGCCTTCTTCCGCGCCACCATCCGCCCCATCCTCAGCGCCCACCAGCAGCGCCTGGGCAAACCGCTCGACCAGTTCGTCGTCGAGTGCCTCTACCCAGTCGGCGTCGTTCTCATCGACAAACAGCAGCGCGAACAGACCTGCCATATCGCTGCGATTGGGGGGCGGCGGCAGGAAGCGCGCCTGGAGCCGGTCTGCCATCTCGCTCCAGATCCCCGGGTGGGAGGCCACGCCGGTATCGCAGAACAGCGAGGTCGGATCGTTGTCGCGCACGATCGAGCGGACCGTGCGGGCGAAGCTGTCGGCCCAGTCGGGATGCCGGGCCAGCACCTGCAGCAGGTAACGCAGGCGAACATGGACCGGGAAACTGCGGCTGCCGGCCCCGCCCGCCTCCGCGCCGGCATCGAGATTGCCGTCCCGGCGCAGCCAGTAGGCGAGTTCGATCAGCCATTGATTTCGGTCGGCGAGCAGCGCATCGGGGTCGGCCGCGGCCAGGATGGCATCCAGCTGCAGGCTGGCATTGCGTGACTCGCGCCACTTTCGAAACAGGGAACGCAGCATCAGGTCAGCCGCTTCCGCAACATCTCGATCACGCCGTCACAGGCATCCTCGATATAGTCCAGCACGCGCTCGAAACCATCGCCCTCGCCGTAGTACGGGTCGGGCACTTCCTCGGCGTTGTGCTGCGTGGCAAAGCTCATCAGCAGGCGCAGCTTGTCGGCGCCGGCATCGGCATGGAGCGCGTGCAGCGCCGAAAGGTTGGCCTGGTCCATCGCAAGCACCAGGTCGAAGCGGCTGAAGTCCGCCACGACCACCTGCCGGGCACGCAGTGCGGACAAGTCGTAGCCGCGTCGCAGCGCATGGCGCTGGCTGCGCGCGTCGGGCGCCCTGCCCACGTGATAGTCATGCGTGCCGGCCGAATCGAGTTCGACCAGATCGGCAAGGCCGGCGGCCTCGAGCTTGGCGCGCAGGACACCCTCCGCCGTCGGGGAACGGCAGATATTGCCCATGCAACACATCAAAATGGCGTACTTTTTCATCGGCGCGATTCTACCGCCTGCCGACTGACGCCGAAACGACTTCGCCCGGTCAGAGTTGCTCGGCGATCGCCTTGCCTCGTGCGAATCCGGCCGCCTCGGCTTCTTCGGGCGTTCCGTACCGCTCGGAGGGTGGCGCTGTTTCCACCATCGTGCTGGCAGCGCGGATATTCGTGCCCTTGCGGCACACCCGCACCGTGTATTCCCATGCGATCGGTGAACGGGGTTTCACCAGCACCTGAATCTCGTGCGTCTCGAAAACCCTCTTCTTCCACTCACTGCTATAGGCCATTGCCTGTCTCCTGCGACCTGCGCTTCCGGATGTTTCGCCTTGCCGGCCCGTCAGTTCACTTCACCGGCGTCGATCGTACGCATGGCCTCGGCTTCCGCCAGGGCAAGCGCAGCCTCGGGCGAATGCGCCGTGCCGGTTTCCGTCTCGAAAGTCGGGCCGCCGGGCTCGCCGAACGCGTCGGCAATCGTCAATACCCCGGCAAACCCACCGCCCGCGTGCGGGACTGCACGGGCCACTACCGCATAACCACCATATTCGAACTGACTCACCATGGTGTGCTCCTTGTCCGTGATCCGGCGTCTCCGCCCCAACCACTATAGGATGCCGGCGATACGCCGTGGCTCGGGGTGATCCCCGATCGACCTCTTACGCGGACGGCGGCAGGAGATGATCGCCTTCGGCCCCAGCCCCGAACACCTGCGACCGCAGCTTCGCGAGTTGATCGCGCACCTGGGCCGCCTTTTCGAACTCCAGGTTCTTGGCGTGGTCGAGCATCTGCTTCTCCAGGCGCTTGATCTCCTTGGCCACCTGCTTTTCGCTCATGTCCTCGTACCTGGCCCGCTCGGCGGCGGCCGTCAGTTCGGCCTTGACGTCGTCGGCGTTGTAGACCCCGTCGATGATGTCCTTGATGCGCTTGACCACGCCTCGCGGCGTGATGCCGTTGGCTTCGTTGAAGGCCATCTGCTTCTCGCGGCGACGCTCGGTTTCCCGGATCGCCACCTTCATCGAGTCGGTCATACGATCGCCGTACAGGATGGCCGTGCCATTGACGTTACGCGCGGCGCGCCCGATGGTCTGGATCAGAGAACGCTCGGCGCGCAGGAAGCCCTCCTTGTCCGCATCGAGGATCGCCACCAGCGACACCTCGGGGATGTCGAGCCCCTCGCGCAGCAGGTTGATACCCACGAGCACGTCGAACGTGCCAAGCCGCAGGTCGCGAATGATTTCCACGCGCTCGACGGTATCGATGTCCGAATGCAGGTAGCGGACCTTCACGCCGTTTTCCGAAAGGAATTCGGTCAGTTGCTCCGCCATGCGCTTGGTCAGCGTCGTTACCAGTACACGCTCATTGACCTTGACCCGCTGATGAATCTCCCCAAGCAGGTCGTCCACCTGCGTCGTGGCGGGCCGCACCTCGATCACCGGATCGACCAGGCCCGTCGGCCGCACCACCTGCTCGACCACCTGCCCCGCGTGCTCCTTCTCGTAATTCGCCGGAGTGGCTGTCACGAACACCGCCTGGCGCATCTTGCGCTCGTACTCGTCGAACTTGAGCGGTCGGTTGTCCAGCGCCGAGGGCAAGCGGAAGCCGTACTCGACCAGCGTGGTCTTGCGCGCGCGGTCGCCGTTGTACATGCCGTTTAACTGGCCGATCAGCACGTGGGACTCGTCCAGGAACATCAGCGCGTCTGGCGGCAGATAGTCAACCAGCGTCGGCGGCGGCTCGCCCGGCTTCGCGCCCGACAGATGGCGCGAATAGTTCTCGATGCCCTTGCAGAAGCCCAGTTCGGTGAGCATTTCCAGATCGAACCGCGTACGCTGCTCGAGCCGCTGCGCCTCTACGAGGCGGTTCTCCTTGTAGAAGAAATCCAGCCGCTCGCGCAGCTCCACCTTGATGTCCTCGATCGCGCGCAGCACCGTTTCGCGCGGCGTCACGTAGTGGCTCGAGGGATAGACCGTGAAACGCGGAATCTTCTGGCGCACGCGGCCGGTCAGCGGATCGAAGAACTGCAGCGAATCCACCTCGTCGTCGAACAGTTCGACGCGCACCGCCATCTCGGCGTGCTCGGCCGGAAAGATGTCGAGCGTGTCGCCGCGCACGCGGAACGTGCCGCGCTGGAAGTCGGTCTCGTTGCGCGTGTACTGCATCGCGATCAGGCGGGCGATGACATCGCGCTGGCTGATCTTGTCGCCAGTACGCAGCGTCAGGATCATCTGGTGGTATTCGCTCGGATTGCCGATACCGTAGATCGCCGACACCGTGGCGACGATGATCGTGTCGCGCCGCTCCAGCAGGCTCTTGGTCGCCGACAGCCGCATCTGCTCGATATGCTCGTTGATCGACGAGTCCTTTTCGATGAACAGGTCGCGCTGCGGCACGTAGGCTTCGGGCTGGTAGTAGTCGTAGTAGCTGACGAAATACTCGACCGCATTGCGCGGGAAGAACTCCCGGAACTCGGAATACAGCTGTGCCGCCAGCGTCTTGTTTGGCGCGAAGACAATGGCCGGCCGGCCCATCCGGGCGATCACGTTGGCCATCGTGAAGGTCTTGCCGGAGCCGGTCACGCCCAGCAGCGTCTGGTACGACAGGCCGTCCTCCACGCCCTCCACCAGTTGGCGGATCGCCTCCGGCTGGTCGCCCGCCGGCGGATACGGCTGATAAAGCTGGAATGGAGACCCCGGAAACGTGACGAATTTGTCTTCATCCAGGGCGGGGGCGGCTTCAGCAAGGTTCGTCATAAACGTAGGGAAATACCTGAGGAAAACTGGCGGATACGCTAGAATCTTGGGGTTGCGCGGCTTGGTTCAAGCACAGTCTGCCCGACGCTGCTGTCAGGTTCTGTCAGGAGTGTGTTCCAGGTTCCGCTGCAGCCACTGCGCAGTCGAAGCGATTCTACGCCCTCCGTTTTGTTACACAGCTGACCACGAGATCCCAAATGAGTTTGTTTTCTGCCGTCGAGATGGCCCCGCGCGACCCGATCCTGGGCCTGAATGAAGCGTTCAATGCCGATACCCGCGCCACCAAGGTGAACCTGGGCGTTGGCGTGTACTTCACCGACGAAGGGAAAATTCCGCTGCTGCGCGCCGTGCAGGAGGCCGAAAAGGCCCGCCTGACGACCGCCACGCCGCGCGGCTACCTGCCGATCGAAGGCATCGCCGCCTATGACCAGGCCGTGCAAACCTTGCTGTTCGGCAAGGAATCGCCCCTGATCACCGAAGGCCGCGTGGTGACGGCTCAGGCACTCGGCGGCACTGGCGCCCTGAAGATCGGCGCCGACTTCCTGAAGCGCCTGTACCCGAACGCGTCGGTCGCGATCAGCGATCCGAGCTGGGAAAACCACCGCGCGCTGTTCGAAGCTGCCGGCTTCCCCGTGGTCAACTACGCCTACTACGACGCTGCCAGCCACGGCCTGAACTTCGCCGGCATGGTGGAATCGCTGAAGTCGTACCCGGCCAACACGATCGTCGTGCTGCACGCCTGCTGCCACAACCCGACCGGCGTGGACCTGGACGAAGCCCAGTGGAAGCAGGTCGTGGAACTGGTCAAGGAACGTAACCTGATCCCGTTCCTGGACATGGCCTACCAAGGCTTTGCCGAGGGTATCGAGCCGGACGGCGCCGCTGTGCGCCTGTTCGCGGAGTCGGGCCTGCCGTTCTTCGTTTCCAGCTCGTTCTCGAAGAGCTTCTCGTTGTACGGCGAGCGCGTTGGCGCCCTGTCGATCGTGACCACGGGCAAGGAAGAAGCCCAGCGCGTGATGTCGCAGATCAAGCGCGTCATCCGCACGAACTACTCGAACCCGCCGACCCACGGCGGCACTGTGGTGGCCACCGTGCTGAACAGCCCGGAACTGCGCGCCATGTGGGAGCAGGAACTGGCCGAAATGCGCGACCGCATCAAGCTGATGCGCCATGCGCTGGTCGACAAGCTGGCCGCCAAGGGCGTGCCGGGCGACTTCTCGTTCGTGAAGGCCCAGCGCGGCATGTTCTCGTACTCGGGCCTGACCTCGGCCCAGGTTGACCGCCTGCGCACCGAACACGGCATCTACGCCGTGGGCACGGGCCGCATCTGCGTGGCAGCGTTGAACAGCCGCAACATCGACGCCGTGGTGAACGCGATCGCCGCCGTCTACTAAACCGGCAACATCGAACGGGTGCCGCACCAAAATGTGGCATCCGGCAGCGAAAGGCGACCTGGAGGCCACTCCGGTCGCCTTTTTCTTTGGCCGCTCGGAAATGTCATCTGGAATATAGGCAAATGCCCTATTGTCTTCCCCACTTGCAGGTACAACGATGAGGTTTATGCTGCAAAGCACGATCGTTCTATTCCGTGCATAATCGGTTGCACGACATCCGTTGGCGACAAGAAAGGCTAGACAGGTACCCCCATGCTTTATCAACTGCATGAATTCCAGCGCACGATGCTGAACCCGCTTACCGCGTGGGCCCAAGCGACTGCAAAGACATTTACGAACCCCCTCAGCCCCCTTTCACTGGTCCCCGGCGCCCCTCGGCTGGCAGCAGGCTACGAACTGCTGTACCGATTGGGAAAAGCCTACGAAAAGCCGGAATTCAACATCAAATCCGTCCGTTCGAATGGCCGCGACATTCCGATCGTCGAACAAACCATCCTGGACAAGCCGTTCTGCAAGCTGGTGCGCTTCAAGCGCTATGCGGACGATCCGGACACCATCAAGCTGCTCAAGGACGAGCCGGTCGTGCTGGTCTGCGCGCCGCTGTCCGGTCACCACTCCACGCTGCTGCGCGATACCGTGCGTACTTTGCTGCAGGACCACAAAGTCTATGTGACCGACTGGGTGGACGCCCGCATGGTGCCGGTGGAGCATGGTGAGTTCCATCTGTCCGACTACATCCGTTACATCCAGGAGTTCATCCGTCACATTGGCGCGGAGAACCTGAATGTGATCTCCGTGTGCCAGCCGACTGTGCCGGTGCTCGCCGCGATCTCGCTGATGGCGTCGGCAGGTGAGAAGACCCCGCGCACCATGACGATGATGGGTGGCCCGATCGATGCGCGAAAGAGCGCAACGGCGGTCAACTCGCTCGCCACCAACAAGTCCTACGAGTGGTTCGAGAACAACGTCATCTACACGGTGCCGGCCAACTACCCGGGCCACGGCCGCCGCGTCTATCCAGGCTTCCTGCAGCACGCTGGCTTCGTGGCGATGAACCCGGACCGCCATGTGTCATCGCACTATGACTACTACCTGAGCCTGGTCCAGGGCGGGTCCGACGACGCCGAGGCGCACGTCAAGTTCTATGACGAGTACAACGCCGTGCTCGACATGGCGGCCGAGTACTACCTTGAGACGATTCGCACGGTGTTCCAGGAATTCCGCCTGGCCAATGGCACGTGGGTCGTCGACGGCGAGCCCGTGCGTCCGCAGGACATCAAGAGCACTGCCCTGCTGACGATCGAAGGCGAGCTCGACGATATTTCGGGCGCCGGCCAGACCGCTGCCGCGCACGACTTGTGCACCGGTATCGCGAAAACCCGCAAGCAACACCTGACCGCCGAGAAATGCGGCCACTACGGGATTTTCTCGGGCCGCCGCTGGCGCGATAGCGTCTATCCGGAACTGCGCGATTTCATCCGCAAGTACCGCGCCTGACCGTCGCGCGTCGCATCAAAGTCAAACGCCCGCGAAGACTCGCGGGCGTTTTTTTATCTGCCGATGCCGGCGACAGCTTCAGCGCTTCAGGTACGACAGCAGCATCTCGGTATGCAGATCGGCAAAGCGATCGTGCTCCTCCTCCGAGGCCACGTCCCGGCCGATCACGGCACTGATCGTGTAACGATTCGACAGCACGTAATAGCCGAGCGCCGAGATGGTCAGATAGAACTGCGGCACGTCGATGTCATCGCGGAACAGGCCCCGCTTCTGTCCTCGCTTGATGATGTCGGCCAGCACGTCGACCACCGGGTTGACGAGCTGATGCAATTGCGCGGACTTCTTCAGGTGCCGCGCCTCGTGCAGGTTCTCGCTGTTCACCAGCCGGATAAACTCCGGATGCTTGTAATACCAGTCCCAGACGAAGCGGGCCAGCGTGCGGACGGCGGCAACCGGGTCTTCGTCGGTGATGTGGAGACGCTCCTCGTCCGCGCGAAATTCCGCATACTGCTTTTCGAGCACCGCCAGGAACAAGCCCTCCTTGCTGCCGTAGTAGTAATACAGCATCCGCTCGTTGGTCTCGGCACGGCGTGCGATCTGGTCGACGCGCGCGCCGGCCAGCCCGCCCTTGGCAAACTCTTCCGTGGCCGCAGCCAGAATGCGCCGGCGCGTGCCCTCGGGGTCCCGCTTGGTTCTTGGCTCGTTTGACATGAATTCCTGGTCTGTGAGTTGCGCGGATTATGGCACACAGCAATGTCGCGTCGCCCTGCTCCTCCCCGAACAGGTGACGCAGCGCATCATCGCTTTTTCTGGCCCGCGACGAAATCGGGGATAATCCTTGCCGCGCACACGCTCGCCAGAAGCGTGCCAAATTCCAGCCGTCCCTCGATATACGTTTCGCAGTCGTGACTACCACCCCCTCAGCCGCCGCCAGCCTGGCGGATCGCCTTGAAGCCCTGCTGCCACAAACCCAATGCACCAAGTGCGGGTTCGATGGCTGCCGCCCCTACGCCGAAGCCATGGCGCGCGGTGAAGCGGCAAGCAACCGTTGCCCCCCGGGCGGCGCCGAAGGCATCGTGCGGCTGTCAGCGGTGCTCGGCGTCGCGCCACAGCCGCTCGACCCGGAACGCGGCGTGGAGCAACCCCGCGCGGTCGCCCGGATCGAAGAATCGCTCTGTATCGGCTGCACCCTGTGTATCCAGGCCTGCCCAGTCGATGCCATCGTCGGTGCGCCCAAGCAGATGCACACCGTCCTGCCAGACTGGTGCACGGGCTGCGACTTGTGCGTGACGCCCTGCCCGGTCGACTGCATCGAGATGATTCCGGTCACCGGCGAGCAAACGGGATGGGCTGCGTGGTCACAGGAACAGGCCGACGCGGCACACGCGCGCTACGCCGCACGCGGCGTGCGGCTGGTGCGGGAGCGCGAGGAAAACGATGCAAGGCTGGCCGCCAAGGCCGCGGCCAAACTCGAGGCGCTGCAGGCCGAGCCCGTCGCCAACACCGCGGAACAGGAAGCCCAGGCGCGCAAGAAGGCGATCATCCAGGCGGCCATTGAACGCGCGCGACAGAAGCAGGCTGCGGCCCGGCCGCTCAACACTGAGAACGTTTCGCCGGCCGTCCAGGCGCAGATCGACGCTGCCGAAGCACGGCGGGCAAAGCTTGGCATGACCACGCACGAACCGGCCGGCGAGCAGGGCAACAAACAGGAAAACAAGCAGGACAACAACAACCCTTCGACATGAACTCCGCCAAGTGCCGCGCCATCTTCGAAACCCTGCGTGAGGTCAATCCGACGCCGACCACGGAGCTGGAGTACAGCTCGCCGTTCGAATTGCTGATCGCGGTGCTGCTCTCCGCGCAGGCCACCGATGTCGGCGTCAACAAGGCCACGCGCCTGCTGTTCCCGGTTGCGCATTCGCCGCAGCAGATCCTGGCGCTTGGCGAGGCGGGCCTGATCGACTACATCAAGACGATCGGCCTCTACAAGACCAAGGCCAAGCACGTAATGGAAACGTGCCGCATTCTTGTGGAGAAGTACGACGGCAAGGTGCCGCCGGTGCGCGAGGCGCTGGAGTCGCTGCCCGGCGTCGGCCGCAAGACGGCAAACGTGGTGCTCAACGTTGCGTTCGGCCAGCCGACGATCGCCGTGGACACGCACATTTTCCGCGTATCGAACCGTACTGGCCTGGCGCCCGGCAAGAATCCCGATGCAGTGGAGCAGAAGCTGCTGAAGGTCGTGCCGAAAGAATTCCTGCACGATGCGCACCACTGGCTGATCCTGCATGGTCGCTACGTGTGCAAGGCGCGCAAGCCCGAGTGCTGGCACTGCGCGATCGAACCCCTCTGCGAGTTCAAGGAAAAAACGCCCGCGCCCAAGCAGTAATCGGTATCCAGTCGCCGGTCGTCAGGAACGCTGACGATCCTTCAGCACCAGCGCCAGCTGCAGCGCCGTCGCCGCAACGGTATCGACATCGGGCGCATAGCCGTGACGGATCCAGTGCAGCGCCACATGAATGATGCCGCCAGCCACACCGGCCAGCAGCATCGGATCCGGCTCTTTGCCTTCCGGCATCAGGACACGCGCCAGCAGCCCGCCGAAATCGCGCAGCGAGAGGCCGAGCGCCTCATCCACCAGTTTGCTGACACCCCGGATCTCCACCAGAAAGACCCGCGCCGAGCGGGGCTCGCACTGCAGCGTGCCGAAGTAGGCACGCAATATCGCCAATGCGCGGTGCTCGCCATCGCCGCCGGCCGCTTCGCCGGCCAGTTCGATCTTCTGCAGCAACAGGTCCGTGACTGTTTGAAACGACGCCAGCAGCAAGGCCTCGCTGTTGGCGAATGACTCGTAGAAGTACCGCTCGGTAAGACCGGCGGCCTCACAAACGGCCTTGACTGTCGCGTTCTGGTAGCCGCGCTCGCCATAGACCTGTACGGCCGCGGCAATAAGTTGCCCGCGGCGCTGGGCGCGCCGTTCTTCGGCTTCGGCGCCACGGTAGCGGCGCGCGGGAGAGAGCTCGGTAGTCATGGGCGCCATTATGACATTCCCTATTGTCAGATTGCTTCTGACAACCTATGTTGTCAGAAACGCCACTGATCCGGGTTCCCGTCATGACCGCCCCCACTTCTGATGACGCAGTCCTTGATGTTCTGATCGTCGGCGCCGGCCTGTCCGGTATCGGCGCCGCCCGACAATTGCAGGACCGCTGCCCCGGCAAGCGCTACGCCATCCTGGAAGCCCGGCAGGCCATGGGCGGTACCTGGGATCTGTTCCGCTACCCGGGCATCCGTTCCGACTCGGACATGTACACCCTGGGGTACCGCTTCAAGCCCTGGAGAGGCGCCAAGGCAATTGCCGATGGCCCGTCGATCCTGTCGTACATTCGCGAGACCGCCGACGAGGCGGGTATCACAAAGCACATCCGCTACGGGCACAAGGTGGTCAGCGCGGCTTGGGATAGCCGCTCTGCCTGCTGGACGATCGAGGCCGAGCGCACCGCCGATGGCAGCCGGGTCCGCCTGCGCGCGCATTTCCTTTACGTCTGCGCCGGCTACTACAGCTACGCGGAGGGACACCGGCCAACGTTTCCGGGCGAGGAGAACTTCCGTGGCCGCATGGTGCATCCACAGTTCTGGGACCCGTCGATCGACTATGCCGGCAAACGCGTGGTGGTAATCGGCAGCGGCGCTACGGCCGTCACGCTGGTACCGTCCATGTCGCAAACCGCGGCCCACGTGACGATGCTGCAGCGGTCGCCCACGTATATCGTCACGCGTCCAGGCCAGGATGCGATCGCTCACAAGCTGCGCCGGATGCTGCCCGAAGGGCTGGCCTACGCGGCCACGCGCTGGAAGAACGTACTGCTGGGGATGTTCTTCTTCCAGCTTGCCCGCCGCAAACCCGAGAAGGTCAAGGCCCGGATGATCGGCATGGCGGCCGAGCAGCTTGCGCCCGGCTATGACGTCGACACCCATTTCACGCCGCGCTACAAGCCGTGGGACCAGCGCGTCTGCCTGGTGCCCGACGGCGACCTGTTCCGCGAGATCCGCGAGGGCCGCGCCTCGATCGTGACCGACACCATCGAGCGTTTCACCGAGGACGGCATCGTGCTGGCCTCGGGTCAGACCTTGCCGGCCGACATCGTGGTGATGGCCACCGGCCTGAAGCTGAACATGCTGGGCGACATCGTCGTCACCGTGGATGGCGTGCCGCGCCGCCCGGCCGAGGCGATGGCCTACAAAGGCATGATGCTCAGCGATGTGCCCAATCTCGTGCTGGCCTTCGGCTACACCAATGCATCGTGGACGCTCAAGGCGGACCTGACCGCCGAATACGTCTGCCGGCTGCTGCGTTACATGGATCGCCACTGCTACCGCTCCGCCGCGCCGCACGTTGATCCAACCGTGCAGACCATGCCATTCCTCGACTTCTCTTCGGGCTACGTGCAACGCGCCGCCAGCGTGCTGCCCCGGCAGGGCGACCGCCGGCCGTGGCGCGTCTACCAGAACTACTTCATGGATATGATGACCATTCGCCATGGCCGCATCGCGGATGGCGTGCTGCAGTTTGATAGACAAGGCGCCGCGACCTTGCCGCAGGAAGATGCCCTGGCGGAGGTGCAGTCGTGAACGCCCTGCTCCCCGTCATCGTCGCCGTCGTTGGGCTGCTGGTACTGATCGGCCTCGCGCTGTTCCTGTACACGTGGCGCACCACCCGGAAGATCGAAGCCGCCTTGCCGCCGACCGGGCGTTTCATTGACGTCCCTGGCGCGCAGTTGCATGTTGTCGAGCGCGGCACTGGCCCCGCCATACTGCTGGTGCATGGCCTGTCCGGCCAGCTTGGCAACTTCGATTACGGGATGATCGAACCGCTCGCGCGCGATTTCCGGGTGGTGGCCATCGACCGGCCTGCCGCCGGATACTCGACTCGCGCGCCCGGCACCCCTGCCGACCTGCCGGCGCAGGCCGACACGCTGGCCGCCCTGATCGACAAGTTGGGCCTCGACAAGCCACTGGTGGTCGGCCACTCGCTGGGTGGCGCGATTGCGCTGACCCTGGCGAGTCGCCACCCCGAGCGTGTGGGCGGCCTGGCCCTGATCGCCCCGCTGACGCATCCGCCCGAGCATATCTCGCCCGTGTTCGAGGCAATGACGATCCCGAGCGCATGGAAGCGAAAGCTGCTGGCGTGGACACTACTGATCCCGATGTCGATCAGGAATCGCGAGCAGGTCATGGACATCGTCTTCGGCCCCGACCGCGCGCCCGACGACTTCCCCATGCGCGGCGGCGGCCTGCTGGCAATGCGCCCGAGCCATTTCCTTGGTGCCTCGGAAGACCTGATCGGCGCAGCCTCGAGCCTGCCTGCCGTCGTGCCGCACTATGGCACGCTGAGGATGCCGGTCCACGTCCTTTACGGCCGCGAGGACCGCATCCTCGACTACAAGCTGAACGGCGAGGCATTCGCCGCGAAGGTCCCTGGCGCCAGGCTGACATTGGTAAGCGGAGGGCATATGCTGCCAGTTACCGCGATCGATACCAGCGTGGATTTTGTCCGAAACGCGGCACTGCAACTGCACGAGCCAGTGTCCGCCTGATCCGCCCGCCCGAAAATAGGAGCCCAACGATGGCCGCTTCGACCGGTTTCAACCCTTACAAGCGGGACTTGCCCACCGCCTTCGATGCCATCCGCAAACTGCTGGCGGACGGCCACGACACGGAGCAGGTCTTCCGCATCATGCGGGCGCTCAACGGCCCGAGCATGCCGAAGAACTACAGCCGTCTGCTGAGCACGCCGGAAGGCCGCCGCCTTGCTTACCTGCGAGAAGAACTGGCCGAGCGACTCTGCGATCCCACATACATCGCCAGCTTTGCCCCGGGAACGGTCGGCGCGGCGTACCGTGGTTTTCTCGAAAAGACTGGCTATAGCGCGGATGGGTTGGCGAAGGTCTCGAACCTGAACCAGGAACCGGTGGTCGAGGACGCGTATATGTGGTTCGGCCGGCGCACACGGGACATCCACGATATCTGGCACGTGTTGACCGGCTACCGTGCCGATGAAAGTCTCGGCGAGGCGGCGCTGGTCGCATTCAGCTATGCGCAGACCGGCGGCAAGGGCTGGGCCTTCATCGCGGTCGCCGCTGCCCTGAAGAGCTGGCGGCTGACCGGCAGCCTCGCGTTCGCGCGCGCAGTGCTCGAAGGCTACCGCCTGGGCAAGCGGGCGAAGTGGCTGCTGGCCGAAGACTACGATGCGCTGCTGAACGAGCCGATCGACGCGGCCCGGGAGCGACTTGGCATCTCGGAAGCAAAGCGATACCTCGCCTGCAATCCGATGGAGGAATGGTCGGCCTGAGCCCTGAGCCCCAGAGCCCTTGAGCCCCTGAGCCGTCCACGCGCCAACAAAAAAGCGACCTCGATGGGTCGCTTTTTGTTTCGGGTCAGCGGCGTCTCAAACGATGCGGCAGGCTTCGTCGAACGTCAGGCGCGGACCACGCGGGAACAGCTTGTCGGCCTCGCCATAGCCCAGGTTCACCAGGAAGTTGACCGCCCACTTGCCGTCGGGGAAGAACGTGGCGTTGAGCTTGTCGGCATCGAAACCGGCCATCGGGCCGCAGTCCAGACCCAGTGCGCGGGCGGCCAGGATGAAGTAGCCACCTTGTAGCGAGCTGTTCATCAGCGCGTCACGGGCAATCTTCTCGTCGTTGCCGGCGTACCACGAACGCGCATCGGCGTGCGGGAACAGCTTCGGCAGCTGGTCGTGGAAGTTGCGGTCAAACGCGATGATCGCGGTCACCGGCGCCGAGCGGGTCTTGTCGGCATTGCCAGCCGATACGCACTCGACCAGACGGGCCTTCTCGGCCGCTGACTTCACGAACACGATGCGTGCCGGCGAGCCATTTGCGGCGGTCGGACCGAATTTCATCGCTTCGTAGATCTGCTTCAGCAGCGCATCATCCACATGCTTGTCTTGCCACACGTTGTGGGTGCGGGCTTCAGTGAACAATTGTGCAAGGACTGCCTGATCGACGGATTTCATTGCGCGTTTTCCGGGTTTTGTGATGAAAGAAAGCGCGATTGTACCCAAGCGTCCGCCGTGCGCCCACAAGCGCTTTGACGAACCCGTTCAATTCCGTTCGTCGGAGGCCTTCAGTGGGGGCGTACCGCTGGCCCGGCGTGTCAACCAGAGCACACCGGCGAGGATCAATCCGCCCCCGACGGCCTGCGTCGGGCCAATGTGTTCGCCGAGCAGCACGGCGGCCAGCACTACGGTCACCACAGGCTCCAGCGTCGACAGCATCGATGCCTTGGAGGCACCGAGCCGCTGCAGTCCGGCGAAGAACGTCAGGATCGCGAGCACGGTCGATACCAGCGCGATGGCCACCAACGCCAGCCAGCCGCCTGCACTGGCCGGAAATTGCGGCGGCACGCCAGCCCCCGCGCGCAAGAGCCCAAGCGTCACATAGACCAGTGCCGCCGCCGTACAGATCACCGTGGTCGTGGCAATGGCATTGACGCCTGCCGTCACGCGCGCGCCCACCACGATATAGATCGAATAGATCACCGCCGCGGCCACCCCAAGGGCGATGCCGAGCGAGCTGCCCTCGCCGCCACCTACGGTCAAACCCGCGCCCACCGAGCAGAGCACCAGTGCGATCACCGTGGAAGTGGTCAGATGCTCCTTCAGGAAGACGGCGGCCAGGATCGTCACGAACAGCGGATAGAGATACAGCAGTAGCGCCACGAGGCTGGCCTGCGCGTAGTTCAATGCCGTGAAAAAGCAGTACGACTGGCTGACATAACCGATGCCGCCCATCGCCGCCAGCGCCAGCACGCGGCGCCACGGCGGCAGGCTGATCCCCCTGACACGCATCACGAAGCCCATCGCAATCGCGGCCAGCAGGAAGCGCACGGCCAGCAGGCCATAGACGTCCGCCCCTGCTGCATAGGCAAAGCGCGCGAAGATGGCCATGGCGCCGAAGGCGCTGGCGGAGAGCGCGATCAGCAACACGCCCGCGAGCTTGTCGCGGGCGTGGCTCATGGTGCCGGTGGCGGATGCAGTCATCGGTGGCGGATCTGAAAAATGGCAGGGGCTGAAGTTTGTTCGCGATAGTTTGTCAGCGTATTGAACGGCGGCGAACAAACTTCCGCATTCTACTAATGCGCGGGGCCCCGTCGGCAGAGCCGCGACCGCTGCACTACAATAGCGGCCATCATGTTCAATCCCTCAAGAGAAGAAGTCCGCCGGTTCTTCTGCGAAGCCTGGCAGAAGCGCGTCGCGGGCAACGTCCTCACGCCGCTTGAAGCGATCGCGGTCGACTGGATCGACCAGCATCCCGAGTACCAGTCCCTGCTGACCGACACTGAAGGCGCGCTTGCGCGCGACTACACGCCGGAAGGCGGCCAGACCAACCCGTTCCTGCACCTGGCGATGCATCTGTCGATCTCCGAACAGGTCTCGATCGACCAGCCGCCCGGCATCCGCGCCGCCTACGAGGCACTGAGCCGCCGACTGGATTCACCGCACGAGGCCCAGCACCAGATCATGGAAGCACTCGGCCAGATGCTCTGGAACGCGCAGCGCAACGGCATGCCGCCGGACGGGCAGGCCTACGTGGACGATATCCGACGCCGGGCCGCCGGCTGATCCGCACCCACCCGGTTTGGCCACGCCCCGTGGCTAACCATTCGTCACATGCCGCACGCGCCACACATGGTACGCTTGCGGGCATCGCAACTCTTGTCGCGTCCACGTCACCGGAGTGCTGTCGATATCCCGCCGGTGCGGCGCTTATTGCTCCCGATGCCACGTTACGTGTCAGGCCGTGTTGCACTTCCACGCACGGCCTTCCGCCTGCTGTTGCCTACGCTGGCCTCGTCGGCCGTCCTGTTCCACGCCACGCCAGCCGATGCCGCAGTATCCGTGTTGCAGCCACCGCGTGTCATTGATGCCACTCAGCCCCTCACACTGACCCTGCTGATCACTGGGGATCGGGACATGCGGCGCTATGCCGTACCGGACTCCCTTGAG
This sequence comes from Cupriavidus sp. Met-2, assembly GCF_049843575.1. NCBI lineage: Bacteria > Pseudomonadati > Pseudomonadota > Betaproteobacteria > Burkholderiales > Burkholderiaceae > Cupriavidus > Cupriavidus sp. Met-2. Next base: position 999,827 of record NZ_JBBHZL010000001.1, on the reverse strand, counting down.
GTGTCGGCCTCTGGAGACCTTGTGGCGCCGGCACCCATGACGCTCAAGCGCGTCGGCAAGGGGCCAACCGTCCTGAACCTGCGGCAAGGCGAGCATCAGACCGTCAGCTTCCGCGGGGAATGGCCTACGACATTGCGTGGAGTGGTCCGCCTGGACATCTCAGGGATCGACGCCGCGCCGGTCCTGATCACGCTGAACCAGGCGCCGGGCGCAAACCCGGCCACAGTTACTGCGCCAGTGGTCGCCGGCACGCCGGCCGAACCGAAAGTGGCCGTCGCGCCTGTCAGCGCTGGTCAGGTCACCCCGGTCGTATCGGCCGAGAATGTCCCCGCATCCACCCCAGCGCCAGCCGACCTGCGCGACGCGCAACGGCTTTCCTTCAACGAGCCGATGTACATCATGTTCGGCGCGCACGACGGGGCCAACGCCAAGTTTCAGCTCAGCTTCAAGTTCCGGATCTACGAGGGCAAGGATCCGGCGTCGAAGCGCTTCATCGACAACCTCTACTTCGCCTACACGCAGTTCTCGTTATGGGACCTGCACAGCGCCTCGAAGCCGTTCGAGGACACCAACTATCGTCCGAGCCTGTATTACTACCTGTCCGACACGGGTGTGAAGAACAGCGTGATCAGCCGGCTGTCGATCGCTTCGGGCTTCGAGCACGAGTCGAATGGCCGGGCCGGTGCCGACTCACGCAGCATCAACACGCTGTTCCTCAAGCCGACGATGTACTTTGGCGACCAGAACGACTGGCACTGGCGCGTGGCGCCCAAAGTCTATGCGTACCTGGAGAAAAGCGAGAACGAGGACATCGCGCACTATCGTGGCTACATGGACCTGAACCTGGCCTATGGGAAGCCCGACTCGTGGGAATTCGCCGCCACGCTGCGCAAGGGCACGCGGCAGATGTACGGTAGCGTCGACGCGCAGGCCTCTTACCCGCTTTCTCGCCTGATTCCGGGCACGGCTGGCTACCTGATGCTGGGCTACTTCTATGGCTATGGCGAAAGCCTGCTCAACTACAACCAGAAGACGCCCTGGCAGATCCGCCTGGGCTACGCGCTATCCCGCTAGCGGTTTGCCGCTGGCCTTGAGCCGCGCATTGCCCACGGCCGCCGAGAACTGCCCATGGCCGTGCCAGCCCGTGGCGCGGCCGAGCTTCTTGCCCTTGTGGAAGAACATGAACACGGGAATCCCATGCAGGCCGAAGCGCCGACCCAGTTCGGGATGGGCATAGACGTTGGCATGTAGCCAGCGCAGGTCGAGCGCGCGAATCGGTTCGGGATTGGCCAGGATCGCCTTCTTGGCCATCTCGCAGTTGAAGCAGTCCACACCCCAGAAGAACACGCAGACCAGATCGTCGCCAGCGTTGGCGATTGCCGCGTCGATGTTCTCGCCATCGACTTCGGCCATGTCGAGCGCCTCGAACGCGCGGTGATCGAGGTGCGGCTGGTTTTCTTCAGACATTTCGATCGCTCCTGAAACGACAACGCCCGGCGCCAATGGCCCGGGCGTTTCGTACTGCCGTATGCGGACGACTCGCGCTCAGCGCGGCGCCGAGACGGTCACCAGCGCCGGGCGCAGCACGCGGTCGGCAATCATGTAGCCGCGTTGCAGCACGTTGACCACGGTGTTCGGTTCCTGCTCGGACGGCACCATCGAGATGGCCTGGTGGCGATGCGGATCGAACTTCTCGCCCACCGGGTTCACTTCGACGATGCGACCACGTTCGAACGCGGCGGCCAGCTGGCGTGCGGTCAGTTCCACACCTTCGCGCAGCTTGCCGAGGTCACCGGTACCGTCGGCCAGCGCGGCCTGCAGGCTGTCCATCACGGGCACGAGGTTATCGGCAAAGCTCTCGATGGCGAACTTGTGGGCCTTGGCCACTTCGTCCTGCGAACGGCGGCGGATGTTCTCGCCCTCCGCCGTGGCGCGCAGGAACATGTCGTAGTGTTCCTTCGCCTTGGCTTCCAGTTCGGCCACCTGTTGCGTCAGGCGGCCCACCTCGTCGGCACCGGCTTCCGGCGTGCGGGCGGCGTCCTCGGCTGCCTGCGTATTGGGGGTTGGCGTCTGGTTCTGTTCTTCCATGTCGATTCGTATCAAAACAAAAGCACGGCCCGCTCTGGCGGCAGGCCATCGGGTGAGTCGGGTGTCAAACCGGCAAGTCTAGCCGCAGTTGGTGTCAGTCCCCGATTTTTCAAGTGTGGAGGTTCAGAGACGCAGAAATACGTCGTTACAAAGCCTTGCCCGATGAAATCGAGCCGTCATTGCTTTGCTGCATCGCACACACTAAGATTCACTTAATAAAAAATGTCAAAAATAACGGGAGCAGAGAGGTGGATCATTTTGGTGCATCCTTCGGAAGGTTCGCCATGCACAAGCTGCCAGTCGTTACCCTTTGCCTGATTGCCGCGCTCTCGGCCATGACGGTCTTCATCTGCCTGTCCGATACGGTTGCCCCGCGCGACACCGAGTATGGCAGCGGCAAGGCCGTATTCAAGCATTACCTCGTCCAGTACGTCCGCTAACCCGCCACATTACGGCCAGCCGGAGCGCCCCGCCCCGGTTAGCCGCAACCATCACCCCTTGAAGCCGTCGATTCTGCGCCGGTCGCGCTTGGTCGGTCGCCCGTGCATCTGCGCGGCCGGCTCGTGCTGGAAGCGCCGCCGTTCCGCGTCTGTCTGGCGCCTGGCCTGGCTTTCCTCGGTCTCCGCATAGAGCGTCTGGGCGATCGGCGCCGGCCCGCGTGACGCGGCCACGCCCTTGACCACCACCTCCCATTGCTGTTGATGCGCCTCCAATATCACGGTGTCGCCCGGCTTGACCTCGCGCGAGTTCTTGCAGGGCTGCCCGTTGACGCTCACGCGGCCCCGCTCCACCGCCTCGGCAGCCAGCGAGCGCGTCTTGAAGAAGCGCGCGCACCAGAGCCATTTGTCGATGCGCAGCCGCGCATCGGGTTCGAAATCGACTTGCATGATTACCGTCCGTTACTAGCCGTGGCCACCCGTGACTGCCGTTACGGCCTCAGGCTCCCGCGCCACGCGCCTGCGCGCGGGAGCGTCTCGCTTCCAGTTCGTGGGGATGTGGAACATTGAGCGGCCACCCCTGCAAATGCTGCAATGCAATATCCGCCATTCCGGCGATCCACGCCTCGGCATCGTTGAGGCACGGGATGAAATGGAAATCCTGGCCGCCGGCCACGCGGAATTCCGACTGACCCTCCATCGCGATCTCCTCGAGCGTCTCGATGCAGTCGGCGGGAAAGCCGGGACAGAACACGTCCACGCGCTGCGTCCCGACCTTGCCCAGTTCGGCCAGCGTCGGCGCTGTATAGGGCTGCAACCACTCCGCCTTGCCAAAACGAGACTGAAACGTCACCTGATACTGGCCGGGCTGCAAGCCCAGCGCCTCGCCGAGCAGACGACCGGTCTTCAGACACTCGCAGTGATAGGGATCACCCAGGTCCAGCAACCGGCGCGGAAGGCCGTGGAACGACAGAATCAGCTTGTCACCGCGCGCGAAGTCCGGCTTGCCATGCTGGGCCCAATAGCCGCCCACCTGCTTGTGCAGCGCAGAGATATATGCCGGGTGATCGTGGAAATGCTTGACCAGCCGTAACTCGGGCTGGTTGCGCCATGTCGACAGGACACGAAATGCCTCGTCGAAGGCGGTGGCCGTGGTCGTGCCGGAGAACTGCGGATACAGCGGCAGCAACAGGATCTGTTCGGTACCCTGCCGGCGCAGCGCTTCCATGACCGATTCGATCGACGGATTGCCATAGCGCATCGCACAGGCCACCGTTACGTCGTGACCCTGCTGCTGCATCAACAGTTGCAGCGCATGAGCCTGGCGCTCTGTATACACAAGTAGCGGCGACCCGGTCATATGCGCCTCGCGCAGCCAGATCGACTCGTACTTCATGGCCGACGCCCGCGAGCGGAACGGCAGGATCAGGCCGTGCAGGATCGGCAGCCAGGCCAGGAGCGGGATCTCTACCACGCGCGGGTCGGACAGGAACGCCTTCAGGTAGCGCCCCACCGCCTTAGGCGTGGGCGCGTCCGGGGTGCCGAGGTTGATCAGCAGGATCGCGGTGCGCGGCGGCTGGCCGTGCTGGTGTGCCGGTTCAGGCGAAAACGTCATAGGGTTTCCGTTGGGACTGCCGGGGGCGCTGGCGAATCAGGGGCCGGCCGCAAGCCGTTGCAGGCGGCCGACTCAGGACAGACACGTCCACCGTGTCAATAGTTCGTGGCTCAGCTCTGGCTGAGCGCGCTGGACAGGAGCCGCGCGGTGATATCGACGATCGGGATCACCCGTTCGTAGGCCATCCGCGTGGGGCCGATCACGCCCAGGGTGCCAACGATCTGGCCATCCACCCCGTACGGCGCGGTGATCACGGCCATGTCCTCGATCGGCACAAGCTGGCTTTCGCCGCCGATGAAGATCTGCACGCCTTGCGCGTGACTCGACACATCGAGCAGCTGCAGCAGGCTCGTCTTGTGCTCGAACACGTCGAACAGGCGACGCAGCTTGTCCATGCTCGATGACAGGTCTTCCACTTCCAGCAGCTTGCGCTCGCCTGAAATGAACACCTGCTCGTTGTCCTCGGCCATTGCGCTGCTGCCCGCCTCGACCGCCGCCTGCATCAGCGCGGACATGTCGCGGCGCAGGTCCTGCAACTCCACGCGCAGGTGGTCGCGCACGGCGTCGAAGCTCATGCCCGCATAGTGCGAGTTGAAGAAGTTCGCCGCCTCGATGAGCTGGCCCGGCGTGTACGCCAGGTCGGTCTGGATGATGCGGTTCTGCACATCCCCTTCCGGGCTGACGATGATCAGCAGGATGCGCTTGTCAGACAACCGCATGAATTCCACCTGACGGAACGACTGCGCGCGCCGTGGCGTCATCACCACGCCAGCGAAATGAGAAAGATTCGAAAGCGTATGCGCTGCCGCCGTGATCATGCGCTGCGGCCCGAACTGCTGGCCACCCAGTTGCCCCTGGATCTGGCCGGTCAGCTCCGCCAACTCGGCACTGAACTCCGGCGCGCGCTCCAGCGGGCGCGCCGTCAGCATCGTGTCGACAAACAGCCGGTACCCGCGCGGCGTGGGGATTCGGCCAGCCGAGGTATGTGGGCTGGCGATGAAACCCATCTCCTCGAGGTCCGACATCACGTTGCGGATGGTGGCCGGCGAGAGATCAAGCCCCGAGAACTTCGACAGGGTGCGCGAGCCCACGGGCTGCCCCTCGACGATGTATCGCTCGATCAGGGTCTTGAGAAGCTTTTTTGAACGTTCGTCCATGATGCCCCGATTTTAATCAAACTTTGGCGGTTCAGGCGTCACCTGGAGCGGCGGCGGCCCAGTGCTGACAACGATCATGCCGGTATGGTCTAATCCCGGCATGTCTGCCCCCCACAAGACCGGCGCCGCGCGCCCCCCGTTCAAGACTGTAGCCCTGGTGGGCCGACATTCGACCGCTGGCATCGAAGGTCCGCTGGAAGAACTCGCGTCTTGCATCTCCCGTAACGGACAGGATGTGGTGTTCGAACGCGAAACCGCAATGGCTACCGGGCTGACAGGTTACCCGGTGCTGACCCCCGACGAGATCGGCCGCGAAGCTGATGTGGCGGTGGTGCTGGGCGGCGACGGGACGCTGCTCGGGCTGGCCCGCCAGCTAGCCGGGCACGATGTGCCGGTGATCGGCGTCAACCACGGCCGGCTGGGCTTTATGACCGACATCCCGCTCGATGCCATCTCCACGGCACTGCCCGAGATGCTGTCCGGCCGGTATGAGGCCGAAACCCGGATGCTGCTGGAGTCGCGCGTGATCCGCGACGACTCGGTGATTTTCTCCGCGCTGGCGTTCAACGATGTGGTGGTGAACCGCTCGGGGATCTCCGGCATGGTCGAACTGGCGGTCTCGGTCGACGGCTATTTCATGTACAACCAGCGCTCGGACGGCCTGATCGTCTCCACGCCCACCGGCTCCACCGCCTACGCGCTGGCCGCGGGGGGTCCGATCCTGCACCCGACGCTGTCCGGCCTGGTGCTGGTGCCGATCGCGCCACACGCGCTGTCGAACCGGCCCATCGTGCTGCCGTACGACGCCGAGGTCACGATCGAAGTGGCCAGCGCGCGCGATGTCAGCGTCAACTTCGACATGCAGGCGCTGGCCTCGCTGCTGCCCGGCGACCGCATCGTGGTACGCCGTTCGGCCAAGACCATCAACCTGCTGCACCCAGTGGGATATAACTACTACGCCACACTGCGCAAGAAGCTGCACTGGCACGAGTATCCGACTGAAGACAACCGGCTCTGATCCGCAGACGCCTCAACGTTCCGTCCTGATCCTCGTTACCCGACCTTACCGCCCTTACCCGCCACCGCTCACCGCCCACGATGCTGCGCAGCCTCTCGATCCGCGACTTCGTCATCGTCGACACGCTCGACCTCGACTTCTCCGCCGGCTTTACCGTCTTCACGGGTGAAACCGGCGCGGGCAAGTCGATCCTCATCGACGCGCTCGCCCTGGTGTTGGGTGAACGGGCCGACGCAGGCGTGGTCCGCGAAGGCGCGGCACGTGCCAGCATCAGTGCCACCTTCCACACCCACCCAGCGCTGGATGCGTGGCTGGCCGAGCGCGAACTGTCGAGCGACATGGAAGACGACGACGGCGGCACCGTGCTGCTGCGCCGGACTGTCGACGCCAGCGGCCGCAGCAAGGCCTTCATCAATGGCGCCGCGGCAACGCTGGCGCAGTTGCGCGAGGTGGGCGACCAACTCGTCGATATCCACGGCCAGCACGCGCACCAGTTGCTGCTGCGCCCGGATGCTCAGCGCCAGTTGTTCGACGCCCACGCAGGTCTGACCGAACAATCCGCCGCCGTGGCCGAGGCCTGGCGTGTGTGGCGCGCCTGCGTCAAGCAGCGCGAGGCGGTCGAGCACCAGTCGCGCGAGATGCAACTCGAGCGGGAGCGGCTCGAATGGCAGGTTGGCGAGCTGGACAAGCTCGCGCCGCAGCCGGGCGAATGGGAAGAGATCCAGGGCGAATACAACCGCCTGTCGCACGCGGCGGGCCTGATCGACGGCAGCCGCGCCGCGCTCGACGCACTATCCGAATCGGACGGCGCAGTGACCTCCGTGCTCAACGGCGTGGTGCACCGCCTCCAGCAACTGGCCGATGTCGACCCGGGCCTGCGCGACGTGCTGGCCGCGCTCGAGCCGGCGCTGGTGCAGGTCGAGGAAGCCGCGCACTCCCTGAACCGCTATGTCGACCGGCTCGAACTCGATCCAGAACGGCTGCAGGCCGTGGAAGAGCGCATGCAGGCGCTGCACGCCACCGCCCGCAAGTATCGTCTGCCGCCGGAACAGCTATCCGACGAGTTGCTGGCCCGCCGCCAGCAACTTGACGACCTCCAGGCCGCCCAGGACATCAACAAGGTGCTGGCGCGCGAAGCCGCGTCGCGCGCTGCCTACCTGACCCTCGCCCAGCATCTGTCGGGCGCGCGCAAGGTGGCAGCCGAAGCCTTGTCCGCCGCGGTTACCAATGCGATGCAGGGCCTGTCGATGGCCGGTGGCACGTTCGCCGTGGCACTGCATCCGCTAGAGGAAGGCCAGAGCCACGGGCTCGAGCAGATCGAGTTCCTGGTGGCGGGCCACGCCGGCGTGAGCCCCAGGCCGCTCGCCCGCGTGGCATCGGGTGGCGAACTGGCGCGGATCAGCCTGGCGATTTCGGTCATCACGAGCGAGGCGGCGCCCACGCCAACGCTGATCTTCGACGAAGTGGATACGGGGATCGGCGGCGCGGTGGCCGAAGTGGTTGGACGCCGCCTGCAGGAACTCGGACGTTCACGGCAGGTACTCTGCGTCACGCACCTGCCACAGGTGGCGGCGCAGGCCGGGACCCACCTGCTGGTCAGCAAGGAAACCAGCAAGGACGACAGAAAGGCCGGAGGCGACAATGGCGGACCGGTGACGCGGTCGCGCATCCGGACACTCGATACGGATGGCCGCGTCCAGGAAACCGCGCGTATGCTTGGTGGTACCACGGTCACTGCCACGACCATGCAACATGCCGAGGAAATGCTGGCGCAAGGCACCAAGGCAGCCCAAGCGGCCAACTCGCCGCGCGAAGCCAGTGGCAAGCGCCCGCGCCGCGCGGCCGGCTGATTCCGGCACGCCGAACCACACAGGAGTTTCAAACCGATGACCCATGGCAAGTCGCCATCGCTCCACCGCCGCGTCGTCGCGGCCACCTTTGCCGCGCTGGCTGTGACGGCAGTGTCGGGCTGCGCCTCGGAATCGAAGTCATTCGCGCCGCCGCGCGGCAGCATTACGGACGACCGTGCGATCGGTGACATCCTCGTCAAGTTCACGCCGCCGGATGTGACAACGTCGGAAGACGCCGGCAAGCTGCTGGCAGCGGTCGAGGGGCCGGTGCGCTATGTGGTCAAGCGCCCGATGTCGGGAGGGGTCTGGCTGGTCACCGCGATCACGAAATCCCCCGACATCACCGCCGACCAGGCCGTCGCCACGCTGCAGGCCGCGCCGCGCGTGGAATCGGCAACGCCCGACCGCATGTTGAAGCCGCACCGGTCCATGCCGGTTGGCCGCGACATGCCCCAGCAATAAGGTTCAGCATCGCCTAATCTGAGAGCCGAGTACCTCAGCAGTTCGCATCGCCGGTTGCCTCGCCAAGCTCTAGCCGACAAAGCCCCTTAAGGAGCGATGATGCCGTACAGGTTGCTGAAGTCCCGGCTCACGTCCGCCGCGCCAGCCGCGCTGTTGGTCATCGGCGCGGCCCTTGCTCACGCCCCTGCCGCCCATGCCGATACCGGCACGGCAGCGCGCCGCGCCCCGGTCTACACCGGCAACTACATCGTGCGATGGCGCGACGGCAGCCAGACCGTCGACACCCCCGCCGACACCACCCGGATGCGCCAGGTGGCCTCCAGCACGGGGCTCGGCCTGACCGTCAAGCGTCCGATGTCCGGCGCCATGCAGTTGCTGACAGTGAAGGACAGTCGTGGCGACGATCCCGAGACCGTCGCGAAGCGGCTGCGCAACGATCCGCGCATCGCCGACGCCGTGCCGGACCGATGGCTGCGGTTACATGACACGATTCCGAACGACCCCGAATTCGCCACCAACCAGACGTATCTTGGCCCGCCATCGCAGGTAGTTGGCGGCGTCAACCTGCCGAAGGCGTGGGACCGCACGCGCGGCAGTAGCAGCGTCGTGATCGCGGTGGTCGATACCGGGTATCTGCCCCACCCCGATCTGGCCAGCCGGATAATCGCCGGCTACAACTTCGTGTCGACGAACGGCGCGACGCGCACCAGCGACGCCACGGATCCCGGTGACTACGTCCCATCCGGCGTCACCTGCCCTGACGGCTCGGCCGGCCCAGAGGCCAGCACCTGGCACGGCACACGCGTGGCCGGCACGCTGGGCGCGTTGACCAACAACGGCCTCGGCATCGCCGGCGTGGACTGGTCGGCACGGATTCAGCCAGTGCGGGTATCGGGGCGCTGCGGCGCGCTACTGTCCGACACCGTCGACGGCATGCGCTGGGCCGGCGGCCTGAGCGTGCCAAATGTGCCGAACAACCCGACCCCGGCGCGGGTGATCAATGTCAGCCTGGGTGGTGGCACGTGCTCGACGATTGAACAACAGGCGATCAACGATCTCAATGCAGCGGGCGTGGTGGTGGTAGCCGCCGCCGGCAACTCGGCCGGTCCCGTGGAAGCCCCCGCCGACTGCTCCGGCGTGGTCGCCGTGACCGCGCACGCGAACGATGGCGAGAACGCGAGCTACGCCAACTTCGGGACGCAGGTAACGCTGAGCGCGCCGGGCGGCGGCTGCGGCAACTCGAAGGTCGGCACCATCGCGGGTCAGCCAGTCTGCACGGCGGTGGGCGGCCAGTCATACATCCGGACGCTCTCGAACGATGGCGCGACGACCATCGGCAACTACACGATCGTCAGTTCTCAAGGCACGAGTTTCGCGACACCGATGGTGTCGGGCGTCGTCGCATTGATGTTCGCGGTGAATGGCGCACTGACGCCGGCCCAGGTCACGACTGCTCTGCAGAGTTCGGCACGTCCGCACCCGGCCAACACGTTCTGCACCACCGGCAGCAATGTCGGCAAATGTGGCGCCGGGCTGCTGGATGCCGATGCTGCATTGGCGGCGGCAATTGGCACGCCGGCCAGTTCCACATCGACGTCGACTGGCAGCGGTGGCGGCGGGGGGGGTGGCGGCGCGATGGTGCCGTGGAGCGCTGCCTTGTTGCTGGTGATCGGTGTGATGGGGTTCGCGATACGGCGACGGGTGGGAGTGAAGCGGACATGACCACGTAGCGGGCCCTTGCCCTCTGCCTCTGCCCCTTCCCCTTTCCTGCCAGCAGAGTCGCGGCAGAACACCGCGGGAGTATCAAAATCGAAGGCTGGCAATTTGCGCTGCTCGCCGGCTGGCTGGAAGGGCGACAACCGCTCAACTATCCTTCACGCTTCCCACGCGCCACCCACCATTCCTGCAGCAACCAGCAGCCCAATCCCGCCACGGCGCCCGCCGCGTGCGCGCCGCGCACCACGCCGAACCCCCACGACGGATCGAACACCACGGCCGCGAGCCACGACTGTTCGAGCCAGACCTTGCCCAGCACGATCACGCACGTCACCACGCCAATCAGGCGCGACCAGCCGGGTGCCTGCAGCAGCCGCAACGCCGTCCATAGCGCAAGCCCGTGTGTCGCCCCGGACAGCCCGCCATACCAACCTACCGCCGGCATCGCGAGCAACACCAACTGGACGGCCAGTCCGCAGATCACCAGCACCGTCAGCGACTCACGCACCCGCGCCTCACGCCCGGCCAGCAGCATGAGCCCGGCGGTGGCGGCAACATCGGAGAGATAGTGTCTGGTGTCGAGGTGCACCCACATCGCGGTGAACAGACGCCACCATTGACCCTCTATCCGCACGGCATCGCGCAGATAGAGGCCGTGCGCGTGCATCCACGGCACAAACGTGAACAACGCGGCCAACGCCGCCACACCCGCCACTGCGGCGAGCATGGCCGGCCAGCCCGGCAAGGCGCGCTCAGCCTTCACCAAATACCGCGCGCCACAGGGTGCGCACCTGCGTGGCCTGTTCGCGCACGCTCTCCGGTGGCACCCGCGCCTGGTCGAACCCATCGAGTCGCAGCTTGTGCTGGCGCGCGCGGAACAGCCGGTAGGCGTCGCCCACGGCCTGCGCGAGATTGGCGTCGATCAGGTTCAGCACGCCCGCCATACGCAGCAGCGCGATGTTGCCGGCATTGCGGGTCAGCTCCGGATGCGCGCCGCTGTGCAGCAGCACCAGGTACTGCACGGTGAACTCGATATCGACCATGCCGCCGCGATCATGCTTGAGGTCGAACAGGTCGGTCGGGTTCGGATGCCCCTCCGACACCTTGGCGCGCATCTCGACGATCTCGCCGCGCAGCGCGGCACCATCGCGCGGCTGGCGCAGGATCTCTTCGCGAAGATCCTCGAAACGGGCGCCGATTTCCGGGGCGCCGGCGCAGAAGCGGGCGCGCGTCAGGGCCTGGTGTTCCCAGACCCATGCGGCGTTGTCACCCTCACGCAACTGGTAGCGTCGGAACGCGTCGAAGCTGGTCACCAGCAACCCGGCCGCGCCGTTGGGCCGCAGACGCGTGTCCACGTCGAACAGCATGCCCGCCGCGGTATGGCTGGTCAGCCAGGTGATCAGGCGGCGCGCGTAGGCCGCATAGACGTCGGGCGCACGTTCGTGATCGTCGTCGTAGAGGAAGATCAGGTCCAGATCGGACGCGTACCCCAACTCCTTGCCGCCGAGCCGGCCATAGGCAATCACCGCGAAACGCGGGGTGTCGCAGTGGCGCGTCGGCAACTGGCGCCACACGGCCTGCAGCGTGACGTCGAGCATCGCATCGGCCAGATCGGAAAGACGGTCGGCCACCTGTTCGACGGTGAGCATCCCCTGCAGATCCTGCAACAGGATGCGGAACGTTTCGGCATGGTGCTCGCGACGCAGGATATCCATCTGCGTCTCGATCTGGCCGTCCGACGCCTGCAGCCGCTCGCTCAGCCGCGCGCGGAAAGCGGGCCAGTCCGGCGCTCCGGCCAGCGCGTCCGCATCGAGCAGTTCGTCTAGCAGTTGCGGGTGACGCGTCAGGTAGGTTGCGGCCCAGCGCGATGCGTGCAGCGTCTGCGCGACGCGGTCCATTGCCTGCGGATACTCCGACAGTAGCGACAGATAAGACGCCCGCCGGCTGATCGCATCGAGAAAATCGAGAAAGCGCGCGATCGTGCTGTCCGAATCGTCCTGCTTGGCCGCGAGATCGAGCGCCCGGTTGACGAGCTGGTCGAAGCGCGAGCGACTGGTTTCGGACAACGCGCGATAGCGCATCGACGTGGCGATCGCGCGGAGCCGGTCGTACAGGCCCGTGCAGTCGCTAAAGCCCGCGGCCTGCAGGCGCTGGCATGGTGACGATTCGGGATCGGTCTCCTCGCCATCACCCGGAGTGTCCTGCGAGGCGCGGGAGCTCTGCTCCTCACGCACCAGCGCGGGCCACAGCGCCTCGCACTCCGGCGTATCCGGATTGGTGAACGTTGCTTCGAACTGCTGCGCCACGGGGTCCATCAGCGCGTTCATCTGCGCGACCAGCGCTTCCCAGTCCGCATAGCCCATCATCTGCGCCACGGCGACGCGCTCCTCATCCGACGTCGGCAGGTGATGCGTCTGGGCGTCGTCGCGATACTGGAGCCTGTGCTCGAGCTGGCGCAGGAAGCGGTAGGCATCGGCAAGCTGCAGTGCCTGCCCGGCGGGCAACAGGTTGCGTTCCAGGGCCACGTCGAGCACCTCGAGCGTCGGCCGCACGCGCAGCGCGGGGTCCTGGCCACCGCGAATCAACTGGAACACCTGCGCCATGAACTCGATTTCGCGAATGCCGCCACGGCCGAGCTTGATATTGAACGAGCGCTGGTTCACACCGTGCCCGGCCAGACCACCGCTGCGCTTGGCGGCTTCGGCGCGAATCTGGGCATGGAGCGATCGGATCGCCGCGATCACGCCGTAGTCGAGGTAACGCCGGAATACGAACGGCGTGGTCAGGCGCGAGAGCATGGACGCGACGCGTTCGGCGTGCGGCGTATCGCAGGCCGACACCACACGCCCCTTGATCCAGGCATAGCGTTCCCACTCGCGGCCCTGCACCACCAGGTATTCCTCGAGCATCCCGAAGCTGCAGACGAGCGGCCCCGCGTCGCCATTGGGGCGCAGGCGCATATCGACGCGGAAGACGTAGCCATCAGCCGTGACCTCGGACAGCAGCGTGATCAGCCGGCGGCCAAGGCGAATGAAGTACTCGTGATTGGACAGGCTGCGCGGTCCGCCCTGCGTCTCGCCATCCTCGTCATAGAGGAAGATCAGGTCGATGTCGGACGAGACGTTCAGTTCGCGCCCGCCGAGCTTGCCCATGCCCACGACCACCAGTTCCTGCGCCTCGCCGCTCTGCTCGCCGATGGGGCGCCCATAGGTCGCACCAAGGTCCGCGCCGAGCACGCGCAGGCCGAACTGGATCGCCAGCTCCGCGAGGTCCGTCATCGCACCGGTGATCTCCGCCAACGTGGCCAGACCACGCAGATCGCGCTCGATCAGCACGCACATGACCTCGGCACGCAACCGGCGCAGTGCCTGAGCCGCGGCGGCCTCCGCATCGGCGGACGGCGCGACCAGCGCCTGCAGCCGCGACTCCATCCATGCGCGGGACACCGGTGTCGCGGCGGCCTCGCCGACGATTGCCGGCAGGCCCGGGCGTGCCGCGAGCACTCGACGTGCGTAATGAGAGTACGCAGCCGAGTACAATACATGGCCTTCGCAATCCGCGGCGGCAAGCCCCTGAGCCGCGATCGTGGCATAGGCCCCCTGGGCCATGTTGCCGATCGGACCGGCCTCGCCGGGTAATGTCACATTCGAAGTGGTTCCTGCGCCATCTGCCGTGCGCTGCAGGTCAGTCGAAGCCGGGGCATTGCCCTCGGCGGAACTCGTCGGATCAGGGACAGTCATTCCAGTTACTTTTTGCAATTTCGCAGCAGGCGCCGTGACAACACGCGGCATTCGCGTGCGCACCACTTTGGAGAGCGGCTAGTATTGTCGGATAATCTGCCCATGTCCAGCCGCCCTACCGCTCCACACGACGGTTCCGCATCTCCGCGTGCAGGTGGCGAAGACCAAGTCGCGCTTGCCGTTGCTCCCCGGAGTTCGATGCCCACACCTGGCGCTGGTCGCCGGGCGGCGGCGTTCGTCCGCGCCACGCTGCGCGGGCTCTGGATCGGATTGTGGACAGCCATCCGCCATCCGGTCTGGCCGCGACTCTGGCGGATGATCGTGCGCGTCGTGGCGGCGCTGCTCGCACTGGCGATCGTCGCCGTGCTGCTGATCCGCTTCGTGCTCTGGCCGCAGGCCCACACCGCGCGCGAATGGCTCGAACACCAGGGGTCGACCGCGCTCTCCGCGCGCCTCACTATCGGCGAACTCGACACCTATTGGGATGGCTGGCATCCGGCGTTCCGTGCCCGCGACGTACGCGCGGTGGACGCGCAGCAGCGCGTGCTGCTGGCCGCCGGGTCGCTCGACGGCAAACTGTCGTGGCAATCGGTGCCGACGATGGCGCTGCAGTTCGTCAGCCTGACGGCCGACCGTACCGACGTGCTGATCCGCCGCACTCCCGAAGGCAAGCTGCTGGTAGCCGGTGTGCCTGTGGAAACACAAAAGACCGGCGCGCAGGACGATCCCTTCCTGCACTGGCTGCTGTCCCAGGGACGCATCGACCTTATCAGCGGTAACCTGCGCTGGCTGGACGAGAAGGCCCGGCTGCCCCAGCTCGACGTGGCGGACATCCACTTCACCACCGAGCGCGATGGCGCCCAGCACATTGTGCGGCTCGAGGCGCGCAGCGCCGCGCTGGCGCCGCGACCGCTGGTATTCCAGGCCAACCTGCGCCACGACTACCTGCACGGCACGGGCAACTGGCAGCACTGGACCGGTCAGGCAAGCTGGGCCTTCAACCAGCTCGAATTGCCGGTCGTGCAACGCTACCTGGCCATCTTCGACAGCGTGCAGGATGGCGTCTTCAGCACCGACGGCACCGTCGACTTCCGTGGCGGACAGGTACAGCGCAGCCAGATGCGGCTGCGTGCATCTGGCGTCGACCTGCATCTGGCTGGGGCGCCGGAGCCACTCAAGCTGGCCAACGCCCAGGCCCTGCTACTGCACAAGAGCGACCGCAACGGCAACCACCAGCTGACCATCGACACCCTGCTCTGGCAGGCCGAGCCGCAGGCGGGCCCGCCGTCCAACGCGGACGCGTCGTGGCGCGAAGGGATGCGCAAGGTGACGATCGACTGGAACCGTGACAGCTCCGGCCAGTTGCGCAAGTTCGCACTGCGCGCGCCGACTTTCGACCTCAATACGTTGCGCGCGCTGGCCACGTCGATGCCGCTGGACACCGCCGTGCTGCGCCAGCTCCGCGCGTTGCAGCCGGCGGGCCATATCGACAACCTCGACGTCGCGTGGTCGCGCGACCGCGCCGGCCTGCTGTCGCGCACCCCTGGCACCCAGCACTACAACGTGCAGGGCACGCTGCGCAACGTTTCCGTGAATGGCCAACCCGCCGTGCCGGCCGTGGATGCGGACGGCCTCCCGCGCGCCGGCACGCCCGGCTTCAGCCAGCTCTCGGGCAGCTTCAACTTCGACGACAAGCAGGGCGTGGCGAGGGTCGACACTACCGGCGGCGCCCTGATCTTCCCGGGTGTGTTCGAGGATCCACGCCTACCGTTCGACACGCTGCGCGGCGAAGTGCGCTGGACGCACGAGGGCGACAAGCTCGTGGTCCGTACCGATGGTATCCAGTTCGCCAACGCCGATACTGCCGGCACAGTGCGCGGCACCTGGCGCCAAGGAGGCGACAGCCACGCCGGCGTGGCCGATCTGACTGGCGAACTCGAACGCGCCCAGGCCAACCGTGTCCCGCGCTACATGCCGCTCACGCTGCCAGCCACCCGCCACTATCTGGCGGGCGCGCTGGTCGGCGGCGAAGCGCACGACGTCAAGTTTCTGGTCAAGGGCGACCTCACCCACTTCCCGTTCCATCCGCCGCTGGCCAAGGCTGGCGACTTCCGCGTGGAAGTGCCGGTGCGCCGTGTGAACTACCAGATCGCACCAGACGAAACCGGCCCCAATGGCGCAAGCGGGCAAAAGGCCGGCACGGCATGGCCCGAATTCACGGACATCGAAGGCACGGTGATGTTCGAACGGGGCAGCATGTCGTTCCTGGCGAAGCGCGCGGGCGTGGCGGGTATCCAGGGCGTAACCCTGCGCGACGTCAGCGGGCGCATCGAGGACATGGGTGACCACGGCCATCTGCAGGTCGACGGCAGCGCCAGCGGCCCGGTGCAGAGCTTCCTGCGCTTCGTGGCTACCAGCCCGGTCAAGGAATGGACGGCCAACGTCACCGAGACGTCGCACGCGCCGGGCAATGGCGAGCTCAAGCTCAAGTTGGACCTGCCGCTCAATCACGCGGCGGGTTCTAAGGTCAACGGCGAGTTCCGTTTCCCCGGCAATGACGTGACCCTGTTCCCGGAACTGCCGACGCTCTACGGCGCCACCGGCGCGGTGGCCTTCGACGAACACGGCTTCCGACTCGACAACGTGCGTGGCCGATTTGTCGGTGGCGAGACTCGCCTCGGCGGCGGCACGCAGCCAGACGGCACCACACGCGTGACAGTCAGCGGCACGGCCACGGCCCAGGGCCTGCGCGAGGCGCTCGGCACGGAAATGTCAGCCCTCGGCAGCCGCATCGACGGGACCACCGCCTATAGCGCCGTGGTCGGCGTTCACGACAAGCATCTGCAGGTGGAAGTGGCATCCAACCTCAACGGACTCGCGCTGGACCTGCCAGCGCCGCTGGCCAAGACCGCCGCGCAGGACATGCCACTGCGCTTCGACCTGCGACCGTCGACCGCGCCCGGCCGCGCGGGCCTGGACGAAGTCACTGTGCAACTCGGCAATGCGGCCAGCGCGCGCTATGTGCTGCGCCGTGGCGGCGATGCGCTGGAAGTCGTGTCCGGCGGCATCGGCCTTGGGCAATCGGCGCCCCAGCCTGCCAGCGGCATCACGGTGGCGATGACCACGGACCGGCTCAATGTCGATGCCTGGCGCACCTTGCTCAGCGGCCCGGATAACAAAGGCGGGGACAAACCCGCCGGTGACATAGGGCGTTCGTCGCCATTCCTGCCCGATCGCATGACGGTGCGCGCCAAGGTGCTCGATGCGTTCGGCCGCAGTCTCGATGACGTTTCGCTCGATGCCGGCCGGGAGCGCGGCGACGGCGGCTGGAACATGCAGATCAATTCGCGCCAGATCGCCGGCACCGGACAGTGGCGCCGCAACGCGAGCAATCCGTCCGGGATGCTCACCGTGCGGCTCGCGCATCTGGACATCCCCGACGCCACCGATGACGGCCACATGACCGAAGCCATCACGCGCAGCGTCGAGGAAATGCCGGCGCTCGACCTGAGCGTCGACAGGTTCGTCCTGCACGGCCGTGAATTCGGCAAGCTCGAGGTCAAGGCCCATACGAGCCATGACGACAACCAGCCGGTCTGGACGCTCGACAGCCTGACCATCGAACAGCCGGGCGCCAAGCTCACCGGCAATGGCTCCTGGCGCCTGCCAAGGCGCTTGCGTGAAGCGGCGGCTCAGGGCGATGCTTCCTCGACCGAAGGCCGCCGCACGCTGCTGAACTTCAAGCTCGACATCCGCAACGGAGGCGACGTGCTCGAACGCATGGGCCTGCCCCACACGCTGCGCGATGGCAAGGGCACGTTCGAGGGTCGCATCGCCTGGCGCGGCTCGCCGATGTCGATCGACTACCCCACGCTTTCGGGTCGCCTGAAACTGAATATCGAGAACGGCCAGATCCTGAGCGTCGACCCGGGTGCCGCGCGGCTGCTCGGCGTGCTGAGCCTGCAAAGCCTGCTGCGCTTCGCCACGCTCGACTTCCGCTCGCTCTCGAGCCGGGGGATGGTGTTCGACAGCCTCAACGGCACCGGCACGATCGAAAACGGCGTGGGCAAGATCGAAGAGTTCAAGTTCAAGAGTGGCCAGGCCATGGCCTCGATGTCTGGCACGGCGGACCTGCTGCACGAGACGCAGGACCTGGAAGTGGCCGTGACGCCGCGCATCAACGCCACCACCACGTCAGTGGCCGCCGCGTTCATCAATCCGGTGCTGGGCATCGGCACGCTGGCCGCCCAGTTGATGTTCGCCGACGAGATCTCGAAGGTGTTCACGCAGCACTACCGCGTGTCCGGATCGTGGGCCGACCCCAAGGTCACCAAAGTGGAAGACAATAAGACGCAACCGCCGATCCAGGAGCGTTCCGGCGCCTATCCGCGCTGAAGCCCCTGCTCCAGAGAAGGAAGCCAAGATGACTGCCACTGCCCCGATGCGCGTTGCCGCCATCCAGACCGTCACCGGCATCACGCTCGACGACAACCTCGCGCGTGCCGATGCGCTGATCGCCGAGGCCGCGCGCGGCGGCGCCGAACTGGTGCTGCTGCCTGAGTACTTCTGCATGATGGGCCGCCACGAGACCGACAAGGTCGCCATCCGCGAACAGGATGGCGACGGTCCGGTGCAGAGCTTCCTGGCCGATGCCGCGCGGCGCCATCGCGTCTGGCTCGTGGGCGGCACGCTGCCGATGTGGTGCAACGACGATGCGCGCGTCTACAACACGTCGCTCGCCTTCGATCCGCATGGCCGCCGCGTGGCGCGCTACGACAAGATCCACCTGTTCGGCTTCACGAAGGGCACCGAGAGCTACGACGAATCGCGCACGATCCTGGCCGGCAAGACACCGGTGGCCTTCGATGCGCCGTGCGGACGGGTGGCGATGTCGGTCTGCTACGACCTGCGCTTTCCGGAGCTCTATCGCGGACTGGCGGGCAAGAACGATGTCAGCCTGATCCTGATGCCGGCGGCTTTTACCTACACCACGGGCCAGGCTCACTGGGAGATCCTGCTGCGCGCCCGCGCGATCGAAAACCAGTGCTATGTGCTGGCCGCGGCACAAGGCGGCAAGCACGAAAATGGCCGCCGCACCTGGGGTCACTCGATGCTGGTGGATCCGTGGGGCGAGTTGATGGGCGTGTTGCCCGAGGGCGAAGGCATAGTGTCGGGTACGGTCGACCCGACCCGTCTTGCCGAAGTGCGTCAGAACCTGCCGGCACTGCGTCACCGCGTGCTGTAGGATTGACGGAAATTCACATTGCAGGCCACCGTGGCAGACCGCCACGGGGTATCGAAAAGGACAATCATGAACGCTGGCGATCTCGGAATCCGCAACCTGGCCACCGCCCAGCAACTGCTGCTGGCGCCGTACGGGCTCGATGAAGCCAAGCTCCAGCGCGTGCTGGCCGACATCTTCACGCACAAGGTCGACTACGCCGACCTGTATTTCCAGCACACCCGCAACGAGGCCTGGAGCCTCGAGGAAGGCATCGTCAAGTCGGGCAGCTTCAGCATCGACCAGGGCGTTGGCGTGCGCGCCGTCTCGGGCGACAAGACCGCCTTCGCATACTCCGACGACATCAGCCTGCCGGCCCTGAGCCAGGCCGCCGCGGCTACCCGCACGATCGGCAAGAGCGGCGGCGGGCGCGTCAAGGTGGCGGGCTCGCTCGCCTCGCACACGGGCCGCAACCTCTACGCGCCGAACGATCCGCTCGATTCGATGACCGCCACCGAGAAAGTGGCGCTGCTCGAGAAGATCGAAAAGCTGGCACGCGCCAAGGATCCGCGCGTGGTGCAGGTCATGGCCGGCCTGGCCGGCGAGTACGACGTGGTGCTGGTGGCGCGCAGCGACGGCGTGATCGCCGCCGACGTGCGTCCGCTGGTGCGCGTGTCCGTGACCGTCATCGCCGAACAGAACGGTCGGCGCGAGATCGGCTCCTCGGGCGGCGGCGGCCGCTATGCCTACGGCTACTTTACCGACGACCTGCTGCGCAAGTACGTGGACGAAGCGGTGTCGTCGGCGCTGGTCAACCTGGAGGCGCGTCCCGCCCCGGCTGGCGCGATGACCGTGGTGCTCGGACCGGGCTGGCCCGGCGTGCTGCTGCACGAGGCCGTGGGCCACGGCCTGGAGGGCGACTTCAACCGCAAGGGTTCCTCGGCGTTTGCCGGCCGCATGGGAGAGCGCGTGGCGGCCAAGGGCGTGACCGTGGTCGACGACGGCACCATCGCCAATCGCCGCGGATCGCTGAACCTCGATGACGAAGGCAACCCCACGCAGTGCACCACGCTGATCGAGGACGGCATCCTGCGCGGCTATATCCAGGACACGCTTAACGCGCGCCTGATGAAGATGCCGGTCACCGGCAACGCACGCCGCGAGAGCTACGCCGCACTGCCGATGCCACGCATGACCAACACCTACATGCTTAATGGCGACCGCGATCCGCAGGAAATCCTCGCCAGCGTCAAGCGCGGCCTCTATGCCGTGAACTTCGGCGGCGGTCAGGTCGACATCACCAACGGCAAGTTCGTGTTCTCGGCCAGCGAGGCATACATGATCGAGGACGGCAAGATCACGTATCCGGTCAAGGGCGCGACGCTGGTCGGCAACGGCCCCGAGTCGCTCAAGGACGTCACGATGATCGGCAACGACATGCGTCTGGATTCGGGAGTGGGCGTCTGCGGCAAGGAAGGCCAGAGCGTGCCGGTGGGCGTGGGTCAGCCAACGCTGCGGATCGAGAACATGACGGTGGGTGGCACGGCCTGACGGCCGAAGTTCGCCCCTCTCCTGCCTGCGGGAGAGGGGTGCCGCCTGGTCAAGACTACGGCCTCACCTCATACACCAGATTGAACGGCGTCTGCGCCGTGCGGCGGAAGCTGCCGAAGCCGCCCTGCTCCGTCACGCCACGCATGCGGGCCTCACCGGCCTGCGCTCCCAGGCACATTGCCCCCTCCTGCGACCGCGATCCCGGCGTGCAAATGAATGTCGACGCCGAATAGAACACGCGCCCGATCGGATTGAGGTTGTCCTGCAGCCGGTCATTGGCAAACGGCTCCACAATCATCCAGCACCCGTCGGGCTTCAGCGATTCGCGGATGTGCCGCGCGGCGCCAACCGGGTCGCCCATGTCATGCAGGCAGTCGAAGACCGTCGCGAGGTCATATCCGCTACCGGGATAATCCTTGGCCGCCGCCACTTCGAACGTCACGCGGTTGCTCACGCCAGCACGTCTGGCAGACTCGGTCGCGTACCGGATCGACGGCTCGTGGTAGTCGAAGCCGCGAAACGTGGAAGCCGGATAGGCCTGCGCCATGATGATCGTCGAGGCACCATGCCCGCACCCCACGTCAGCCACCATGCCCCCCGCCTTGAGCCGGGCGTCGATGCCTTCCAGCGACGGAATCCATTCGCCGACCAGATGTGCCGCGTAGCCGGGGCGGAAGAACCGCTCGGTACCATGGAACAGCGCCGGGTCGTGTTCGTGCCAGCCAAGCCCTCTGCCGTTATGGAAGATGTCGACCATCTTCGGAATCGCGCGGAACTGCGCCACCGCAATCTGGAATGCGCCGGGAATGAACGCGGGGCTGCCCTCCTGCGCCAGCGCCAGCGCCTGTTCCTCGTTCAACGAGAAACTGTCGGTGTCCGCGTCGTATTCGACGTAGCCGCTGGCGGCCTGCGCTGACAGCCACTCGCGCAGGTAGCGCGCATCCGTGCGGGTTTTTGCCGCCAGCACGTCGGCGGTCATCGGTTTTTCCGCCAGCGCCTTGTACAGCCCAAGCTCGTCGCCCAACACCACCGTCGCCGCGTGCATCACGGCACCGATGTCATGGACGAATTTCTCCATGAAGGCATTCAGCCTTGCTTCATCGACTGGCATGATGGGTACCCTCCCTCCACCTTGTTCTTGTGATTCCACTATAGGAAGCATGGGTACTCTGCAATTGCTTAAATCTATCGATTGGCCGCTTGCCATCTTCGTTGAAAAGCGATATAAAGATGCTTCGTTGTCGTGCGAGCGGCGATTGCACCCCGTGGTTTCTCCCGCGAGTGCGCAATAAAATGCCTTTTGATCGCGCACCGCAGCATAAATTTCACGCATTGCCGCATAACCGACACAAGCTGACTACAGCCGATCCGATTTCCGCCATGTCCGCCAAGTTTTACTTTTACTTTTTTTGGCATCTCACACCGCTGGCGGATAGAGAGGGATAGCTGCAAGTAGCCCCGAATACTAAAAAAAGCCGCCAGCGACCCTGGCGGCTTTTTTTATCCCCGCCACCGCCGCAACGCAATTCCAGATCAGACTCACGACCTCACAAACCCGGAGCCATCATGCTGAAGAACACCGACGACCTGCGTATTCGAGAACTCAAGGAACTGCTGCCGCCCGCGCACCTGATCCGCGAGTTTGCTTGCTCGGAGGCTGCGTCCGACGTGATCTATGGCGCCCGCCAGGCCATGCATCGCATTCTGCACGGCATGGACGACCGCCTGATCGTCATCATCGGCCCGTGCTCGATTCACGACACGCGCGCGGCCCTGGAATACGCCAAGCTGCTCAAGGTGCAGCGCGACCGCTTCGCGGGCGAGCTCGAGATCGTGATGCGCGTCTACTTCGAGAAGCCGCGCACGACGGTGGGCTGGAAGGGCCTGATCAACGATCCGCACATGGATGGCAGCTTCAAGATCAACGACGGCCTGCGCACCGCCCGCGAACTGCTGCTGAATATCAGCGAAATGGGCGTGCCGACGGGGACGGAATATCTGGACATGATCAGCCCCCAGTACATCGCCGATCTGGTGAGCTGGGGCGCGATCGGCGCGCGCACCACCGAGTCGCAGGTGCATCGCGAACTCGCTTCCGGACTGTCGTGCCCGGTCGGCTTCAAGAACGGCACCGACGGCAACGTGAAGATCGCCGTCGACGCGATCAAGGCCGCCTCGCAGCCCCACCATTTCCTGTCGGTAACCAAGGGCGGCCACTCGGCCATCGTGTCGACCTCGGGTAACGAGGACTGCCACATCATCCTGCGCGGCGGCAAGACACCGAACTACGACGCGGCCAGCGTGCAGGAAGCCTGCGACGCGATCTCGAAGTCCGGCCTGGCCGCACGCCTGATGATCGACGCCTCGCACGCCAACAGCAGCAAGAAGCACGAGAACCAGATCCCGGTCTGCGAGGACATTGGCAAGCAGATCGCCGGCGGCGAGCAGCGCATCGTCGGCGTCATGGTGGAATCGCACCTGGTAGCCGGCCGACAGGACCATGTGCAGGGCACTCCGGTGGAGAACCTGACCTACGGCCAGTCGGTGACCGACGCCTGCATCGCCTGGGATGACTCCGTGGCCGTACTGGAGACGCTGGCCAACGCCGTGAAGCAGCGCCGTCTGGTGACCGGCAGCGGCAACTGAACCGCACTGCAGAACGAAAAAAGCCGCTCGAATGAGCGGCTTTTTCTTTTGCTTCGATTCCCTTGCGACGGAATCGAAGCGGCTGACGTCTTCCGACTTACTTCTTCAGCACCAGATCGCCGGGCAGCGATTCGATATACGCGGCAATATCCTTCAACTCCTTGCGCGTAAACTCCCGCGGCTTGCCGTCCTTGCCGGTGACGGCCGGGTTGCTCTTGACCTGGCCGGCCATAATCGCATTGTTGCGGCCCACCAGCGGGTTGCCACTGATCTGGTAGGACAACAGGGCGTGATAGATGTAGTCCTGGTGCTGGCCGGCCAGCTTCGGATAGTCCGGCGAGATCGGCGCGTTCAGATCCTTGCCGTGGCACGCCACGCATCCACCCTTTTCCACCAGCGCCTTGCCAGCGGCAATATCTGCCGCCGAGGCGGACATGGCAGCGGCGCCAAGCGCGACAGCACCCAGCGTGAACGAAACAGCTTTCAGCATCTTCATGGTCAGGGGCCTCTTACTTGAGCGGATTGTTCTGCGTGTCGCGCTTCTGCTGCGAGTAGTACGCAGCCACGGCGGCGATGTCCTTGTCGGACAGGCTGTCGGCAATCCCGCGCATGGTCGGATGCTTGCGATCACCCTTCTGGTAGCTCTTGAGCGCGTTCTCGATGTACTTGGCACTCTGGCCGCCAAGCATGGGCACCTGATATACCTCGGGGAACGATGCACGGTAGCCAGGAATGCCATGGCAGCCAATGCACATTGCGACCTTGTCCTTGGCGGCGTCCACGTTGCCCTTGTCCTGGGCCTGCGCAGCCGTTGCGGCCGCGCCCAACACCACCATCGTGAGGAGCTTTTTCATTGTCTTAGCTGAGTGGGAAGTGTTTAAACCGCGTGTGACTGCCCTGCAGGGCGAAACGGCTTTGGGAACGGGGATCTGAAATCGCGGTAAGTGCTGATGTGCCGCGGGTGCTTCCACACCATTCTGCAACCATCTCGCGCTGTCGCCGCCTCCCGGTGAACTGCCATGTCTCAGTGACAGAACTGCCGGGTATGAGGGGGAGATATTGTGACCAGGGGCGCGTCAAACCGGCGCATTGTACCGCAGCGTGCACGCGCCAGTCCACAGAACGGCCTTGGGGTGTCCCCCACTGAACGCGAATCCCGATCTGCTCTTATACTGGCCCATTCCGACCGAAATTCCGATTGTTCATGCCGGTTGTTGCCCGACCGGATCATTGGCCCTAAGCCATTGTTTCCGATTGTCTGCCAACCACGCCCCTTGCAATACGATCAGACCGCCCATGTCCACCACCGCCAACGCCAATCCGTCCCAGCAGATCAAGTTCGAAGGTAGTGCCCAATACGTTGCCACCGACGATCTGAAGCTGGCCGTCAATGCCGCACGCACGCTGCAGCGCCCCCTGCTGATCAAGGGCGAGCCCGGCACGGGCAAGACCATGCTGGCTGAGGAAGTGGCCGCTGCACTGGGTATGCCGCTGTTGCAATGGCACATCAAGTCGACCACCAAGGCCCAGCAGGGCCTGTACGAATACGACGCCGTGTCGCGTCTGCGCGACTCCCAACTGGGCGACAACCGCGTGCACGACATCGCCAACTACATCGTCAAGGGCGTGCTCTGGCAAGCGTTCGAGGCCGACGAGCCCGTGGTGCTGCTGATCGACGAGATCGACAAGGCCGACATCGAATTCCCGAACGACCTGCTGCGCGAACTCGATCGCATGGAGTTCTACGTCTACGAGACGCGCGAACTGATCCAGGCGAAGCATCGCCCGCTGGTGATCATCACCTCGAACAACGAGAAGGAGCTGCCGGACGCCTTCCTGCGCCGCTGCTTCTTCCACTACATCAAGTTCCCGGATGCCGAGACGATGCAGCAGATCGTCGACGTCCACTACCCCGGCATCAAGCGCGAGCTGGTAGCGGCCGCGATGGAATCGTTCTACGAGATGCGCAACCTGCCGGGCCTGAAGAAGAAGCCGAGCACGTCGGAGCTGATCGACTGGCTCAAGCTGCTGATGGCCGAGGACATTCCCGCCGAGGCACTGCGCAGCCCCGACCGCAAGGCTGCGATCCCGCCGCTGCACGGCGCGCTGCTCAAGAATGAACAGGACGTGCACCTGTTTGAACGTCTCGTGTTCATGAACCGCGCCAACCGCTGAGGACAGCACGATGTCGAGGTTCGTTCAACCCGTGACGCTGTCCGGCAGCCACGCCACGCTTGCGCCGCTGTCGATGGACCATGCCGAAGGCCTGCGCGAAGCCGCGGCCGATGGCGAACTCCATCGGCTCTGGTACACCTCGGTGCCCTCGCCCGAAGGCATGGAAGCCGAGATCAAGCGCCGGCTCGACCTGCAGACGCAGGACTCGATGCAACCGTTCACCGTGCTCGATGCCAACGGCCGCCCGGCCGGCATGACCACGTACATGAACATCGACGGCAAGAACCGGCGGGTTGAAATCGGCTCGACGTGGTACGCACGGCGCGTGCAACGCACCGCGCTCAACACCGAATGCAAGCTGATGCTGCTGCGCCATGCGTTCGAGACGCTCGACTGCATCGCCGTGGAATTCCGTACGCACTGGATGAACCACCAGAGCCGCACCGCCATCGCACGCCTGGGCGCCAAGCAGGACGGCGTCCTCCGCAACCATCAACGCATGCCGGATGGCTCGTTCCGCGATACGGTCGTGTTCTCGATCATCGCCAGCGAATGGCCCACCGTGCGTGCGCACCTGCAGTTCCAGCTCGACCGCCCGCGCTGACCGGGGAGAGTTTCCCATGCTGATCGATTTCTTTTTCTCGCTGCGCCACGCCAAGCTGCCGGTATCGGTCAAGGAGTACCTGACGATGCTGGAAGCCCTGCGCGCGCAGGTTATCGCGCCGTCGATCGACGAGTTCTATTACCTGTCGCGCATGACGCTGGTAAAGGACGAGAAGCACTTCGACAAGTTCGACCAGACCTTCGCCGCTTACTTCAAGGGCGTGGAGAGCCTGATCGACTGGAAGAGCGACATCCCGCTCGACTGGTTGCAGAAGACGCTCGAGCGCGAGCTGTCGGCCGAGGAAAAGGCCAAGATCGAGGCCATGGGCGGCCTCGACAAGCTGATGGAACGCCTGAAGCAACTGCTCGAGGAGCAGAAGGAAAAGCACGAGGGCGGCAACAAGTGGATCGGTACGGGCGGCACCTCGCCGTTCGGTCACGGCGGCTACAACCCCGAGGGCATCCGCATCGGCGGCCCGTCCAAGGGCAACCGCACCGCGATCAAGGTGTGGGAGACGCGCGCGTACAAGGATTACGACGACCAGGTCGAACTCGGCACGCGCAACATCAAGGTGGCACTACGCCGCCTCCGCCGTTTCGCGCGCGAGGGCGCCGACACCGAACTCGATCTCGACGATACGATCCACTCCACCGCCGCCAACGCGGGGATGCTCGACATCAAGTTGCGGCCCGAGCGCCACAACAAGGTCAAGGTCCTGATGCTGATGGATGTCGGCGGCTCGATGGATGACCACATCAAGCGCGTGGAGGAACTGTTCTCGGCCACCAAGACCGAGTTCAAGCACCTCGAGTACTACTACTTCCACAACTGTCTCTACGACTACGTGTGGAAGAACAACCGCCGCCGCCACGCGGAGAAGATCGCCACGTGGGATCTCATCCACAAGTACACGCCGGACTACAAGGTGATCTTCGTCGGCGATGCGACGATGAGCCCCTATGAGATCCTGCAGCCGGGCGGCTCGGTCGAGTACAACAATGCCGAGGCCGGCGCCGTGTGGCTCAATCGCATGATCGAGCAGTTCCCGCGTTTCGTGTGGCTGAACCCCGAGCCGGAAGGCCTCTGGCAGTACCGCCAGTCGATCACCGTGATCAACCAGATCATGAAGAACCGCATGTACCCGGTCACGATCGCGGGACTCGAGGCAGCGATGAAAGTACTGTCGAAATAGTGGATGACGTAGCGCCCGGAGTTAGCGCCTGGAATGAGCGCTTGCCGGGCCGCTACGCCACCACGTCGACACCTTCCATCAACCAAGCCCGGAACGTCTGCAGCGCCGGCAGGTGAGCCTTCTGTTCCGGATAGCAGAGGTAATACCCCTTCTTGGCCAGCACGCGCGCGGCATGCGCCACCACCAGCGTGCCGGTGGCAATCTCCTCTTCGATCAGGCAGCGCGGAATCAGCGCGATGCCTAGCCCCGACACCGCCGCCTGTGTCAGCAACGAGAACTGATCGAAACGTGCCCCGCTCCATGCCTGGCGCGTGGACACCCCCAGTTCGGACAGCCAGTCTGGCCACGCCTCCGGCACCGTGGTGTGATGCAGCAGCGGATAACGCAGCAAACCCTCGGCTGATGCAACCGCGCCCCCAGGCTCCTGCGCGAGCAATCCCGGCCGGCACACCGGCAGCACTTCGCGTCCAGTCATATAGTCGGCGAGGCTTCCCGGCCAGACGCCGTCGCCGAAGCGGATCGCCGCATCGAGATCAGGTTGGGAAAAATCGTAGCCCTGCGCATGGGGAACGAACTCCAGCGTGACTTCGGGATGTCGGGCGAAAAACTGCGGCAGCCGCGGAATCAGCCACTTGGCGCCGAGCGTCGGCATGCTGGCGATATGCAGGATGCCGCCCCGCCCCTTGCGCGCGATCAGCTCCACGCTGGCCGCCTCGATCTCGTTCAGGCTCGGCCGGATACGCTCCAGATAGCGCTCCCCCGCGCCGGTCAGCATCAGACGCTGGCGCACGCGCTCGAACAGTTCGACACCCAGAAACGCCTCGAGACTGCGCACCTGCTTGCTGACCGCCCCCTGCGTGACGTGGAGCTCCCGGGCGGCCAGCGTGAAGCTGTTGTGCCGCGCAGCGGCTTCGAATGCCTGCAATTCCGTCAGCGACGGGCATAAGCGTCGCATAGAGCACCTTTAATTCAATACCATTTGGAATGACCTGGGGATTTTATTTCGTTTGCACGCATCTTGCATCGGCAAGCAGAATCATGAGAGCCAAAGAATTCAGCTTTTGCTGAGTTCCGCTCCCTGAATCCCCACCGGAATCCCGACGATGCAACGCCGTCCCCTGCTCAAGATCCTCGCCGCCGCCACCACCTTCGCGGCCGCCGGCCTGACCCTGCCCGCCCTGGCGCAAGGCACGTATCCGACCAAGCCCATCACGCTCGTCGTGCCGTTCCCGGCTGGCGGCACCACCGACATCGTCGCGCGTATCGTCGCCGACAAGCTCGGCCAGCAACTGGGCCAGGCCGTGGTGGTGGACAACCGCGGCGGCGCCGGCGGCAGCATCGGCACCGGCTACCTGGCCAAGGCCACGCCGGACGGCTACACGCTCGGCATCGCCACCGCATCGACCCACGGCATCAACCCGGCCGTGTACCCGCGCCTGCAATACGACGCCACCAAGGACTTCACGCCGATCACGAACCTGGCCTCCGTGCCGAACGTGATGAGCATCAACCCGAACGTGAAGGCCACCGACATGAAGTCGTTCATCGCGCTGGCCAAATCGGAACCGAACAAGATCGCCTACGGCTCGGCCGGCAACGGCAGCGTGTCGCACATGATGGGCGAGCTGTTCAAGATGAGCAGCAAGACCGAACTGCTGCACGTGCCCTACAAGGGCGTGGGCCCCGCGCTGAACGATGCGCTGGCTGGCCAGGTGCAGGTGCTGTTCGACAACCTGCCGTCGTCGCTGCCGTTCATCGAAGGCGGCAAGCTGCGCGCGCTGGCCGTGGCTGCGCCGAAGCGCGTGGCCGCGCTGCCGAACGTGCCGACCTTCGCCGAACTGGGCCTGCCCGAAGTCAATGACGCCGCATGGTTCGGCCTGATCGCCCCGGCCAAGCTGCCGGCCGACATCCAGGCCAAGCTGAACGCCGCCGCCATCAAAGTGCTGGCCATGCCGGAAGTGCGCGCCAAGCTCGAGAAACTCGGCGCCACGCCGGTGGGCGACACGCCGCAGCACTTCGCGCAGCAGATCGCCACCGAAGTAGCCAAGAACAAGCGCGTGGCCGCTGCCGCCAAGATCTCCCTGGACTAATTACGGACCGGTAACCCAGCATGACCGAAGCAGACCGAAAGACCGCGGAAAGCCCGTACTTCCTGCACATGCCGGAAGGCGAGTGCGGCCCGCTCTTTCTTGATTCCCCCCATAGCTGCACCACGTACCCGGCGGACTTCCGCTTCGCCGGCAACCTGCCCCTGCCGCTGCTGCGGCAGGCGGAAGACACGTTCGTGGACGAGCTCTACGCCGACGCGCCCGCGCGCGGTATCCCGCTGCTCTGCGCGGGCTTTCCGCGCAGCTACCTAGACGCCAACCGCGGCCTCGAGGAGATCGACGAAGCCCTGCTCGACGCGCCGTGGCCCGGCGCCAAGCAGGAAACTTCGAAGACGCGCCTCGGCAAGGGCCTGGTCTGGCGCGTGCTGGACACCGGCGAGCCGATCTACGATCGCAAGCTCGGCGTGGCCGAACTGCAGGCGCGCATCGACAACTATTACCTGCCCTACTACGCCCAGTTGCAGCGTCTGTCCGACCAGGCCGTAGCCCGCCACGGCCGCGTGTGGCACATCAACTGCCACTCGATGCCGAGCGAGGCCGCGCAATACGCGACCGAGCACCCGGGCCTGCAGCATCCGGATTTCGTGGTGGGTGACCGCGACGGCACGACTTGCGACACGCGCTTCACCGATCGCGTGGAGAGCGTACTCAAGGAAATGGGCTACGACGTGTGGCGCAACCATCCCTACAAGGGCGTGGAAATCGTGCGCGTGGTAGGTCAGCCCCAGGCCAACCGCCATAGCCTGCAGCTGGAAGTCAACCGGAAGCTGTACATGGATGAAGTCGGCCTGACGCACAGCGCCGGGTTCGACAAGCTCAAGCGCGACCTCAACGCGCTGATGGACGAGCTGCTGCGCTTCGCGCGCACGATCTGACCGACGGATCAAAGGGCTGCCGCAATGGTGCCCTGCCCCGAGGCACGCAGCACGCGTGCCTCGGGGTTCGCCAGAGTTGCGTGACTCGGCAATTCTCTGCTATCGCACACACCCAAATCCACGGGGATCGCGACGGTTGCGAGCAATTAGAATGAAGGGTAACAACATTTAGGAACTTTGCCGCGGGGGATTCCTCTATCATGGCAATCCTTCACTAACCCCTCCTTGCTTCACCGAGCAAAGACGACCCCGTGATCCGACGAATTTCCGAACTGTTCGGCAGCCGGCTGCGTATGCTGTCTGCCGCAGTGGCCGGTGCGATCGCACTCGCCGGTTGCGCCACCGCACCGACGGACGAGACCACAGCCGTGGCTGGCCAGCCCGGCTCGCCCGCTGCCAGCACCTCCACTCCCGTAGCCCCCGGCCCAGCCTCGGCGACGGCCGCCAAGACCCCGACCGCCAACGGCAAGAGCCCGCCCACGACGACGGTCACGCTGCCCGACAGGGGCCGCGTGAGCTTGGCCGAATATCGCGCCCAAATGCGCGATCAGTTGATGAAGACGGAGAATGCATCGGCCGACGTAGCCGATTGCGCCGCGCACGCCAGCTGGGTGGTGCCGCGGTCGGCGACTTATGACGCGCTGAAGATCCCCACGGGCGCGCTCACCCAGGATCAGGCCACCGAGGAGCGCTGGGAAAGCCGGTTCTCGTCGGGCAAGCAGTCCGTGGTCGTCAGCTCTGTCGTGACGTTCGCTGCCAGCGCGCACCGACGCTCGGGGGAACCGCAATGGCAACCGGTCAAGGTCCGCTGCGGCTACGACAACGGCATGATGCTCGCGTACGAACTGCTCAACAGCAGCGGCGAAACGATCAGCGAACCGGCTGCGGCACCCGCCGTGGCCACGTCGCACTCGAAAAAGAAGAAAGGCAAGAGCACCGCCAAGGCGTCGACGTCGTCGAAGTCCAGCAAGGCAAGCTCGACGTCCAAATCGACATCGTCCTCTAAGAGCACATCTTCCAAGACGACAACCAAGAAGAAGCAGTAAGGCCCTGCGCCGACTGCGACTGAGACGCAGGTCCGGCTCCCTCTCCCGCTTGCGGGAAAGGGAGCGCTTGGCGCTTCAAACCCTGATCACGTCCGTCAGCCCAGATACTCCAGCACCGCCTGCAGCATCGACGTACCAAGCAGGCCGCTCTTCGCACCGTTCCAGCCCAGCACCGGGTCTGGCAGGTCGGCGTTGTCCTTGAACGGCATCTCCAGCGTCAGGGCCAGGCAGCCGAAGGTATGGCCGATGTACTTCGAGGCAAGCTTCAGTGCGTCCGCGTTGTACTTGCTTGCAGCGTAGCCGTGCACGTCCTGGAAGTCGGGCGTGGCCCGCTTGAACGCCTCGATGAAGCGCGACTGCTGGTCGCGCTGGGCTGCGGTAAAGCCAGGAAGCATCTCGCTGCCGGCTACGAAGTTGTACGGCAGCGCCTCGTCACCATGAATGTCGAAGAACAGATCGACACCAGTGGCTTCGATCGCCCGGCGCACGTGGTACACCTCGGGGCTCGTCTCGAGGCTCGGCTGCATCCATTCGCGATTGAGGTTGGCGCCCGCGGCATTCGTGCGCAGGTTGCCGCGCGCCGAACCATCCGGATTCATGTTCGGCACGATATGGAACACGGCGCGATCGAGCAGCTTGCGCGCCACAGGATCACCCGCCCACATGCCGGTGCCCGTCAGGCGCTGCAGCACGCCTTCGCAGAACCACTCGGCCATGCTTTCGCCCGGATGCTGGCGCGCGATCATCCAGACCGTCTTCTTGCCCGGCCCTGGCTGACCCAGCGTCACGCAGGTCAGGTCGCGCCCATCGACGGTGCTGCCAAGGTGCGACAGCTTCGCCAGCGGCGAACGCTGGCAGGAGGCCAGCAGCGAAAGGTGCCGCTCCTCGGGATACGGTTCGAAATACGCGAACCAGACGCTGTCGTGTTCAGGCTTGAAGTCGACGGTCATGGTGGTGCCGTCGTAGCGCGTCGGCACGCGGAACCAGTGGGCCCGGTCATAGGAGGCCACGACGCTGTAGTCGCGCCAGCCGTCCGGGTAGGTGCATTCGCCCGCGTTCAGAAACTGGAGTTTGCAGTCCTGCCCGGCCGCGCCCTGCAGCCGGAAGTGGAACCACTGGCGAAAATCGGCGTGCGAATCGGCGCGGATACGCAGGCGGATGTCGTCGGCACGATCGAGGGCTTCGACTTCGATCGCACCCGAGTCGAACAGCGTGGAGATATGCAGCGCTGAGGTCATGAAGTAGCTCCTTGGTTCTCAGTCTTCCAGGCGGCGGCGGAATACCCAACGGGCATCGTCGGACGCGGCCTTGTCGAAGGCGTAGCCGTCTTCGTTGAAGCGCTTCAGTTGCGCGGGATCCGTCACGCGATGCGTGACCGCGTAGCGGGCCATCGTGCCACGCGCGCGCTTGGCGTGGAACGAGATGATCTTGTAGCGGCCACCCTTCCAGTCCTCGAACACGGGCGTGATCACGCGCGCGGCCAGCACCTTCGGGCGCACTACCTTGAAATACTCCTCGGACGCCAGGTTCACCAGCGTCAGCGAGCCCTCGTGCTTGAGCTCGGCCATGTCCTTGTTGATCAACGCCGTGACGTCGTCGCCCCAGAACGCGTAGAGGTCCTTGCCAGCGGCGTTGTCGAGCCGCGTGCCCATTTCCAGGCGATACGGCTGCATCCAGTCCATTGGCCGGAGCACGCCGTAGAGGCCGGACAGGATACGGATGTGCTTCTGCGCGAAGGCAAGGTCGTCGGTCGACAGCGTCTTCGCATCGAGGCCGTCGTAGACATCGCCATTGAAGGCCAGCACGGCCTGCTTGCTGTTGGCGGCCGTGAACTCGGGCGACCAGTCCGCGTAACGCGTGACATTGAGCACCGCGAGCTTGTCGGAAATATCCATCAGCGACGCCACATCCTGCGGGGCGAGCTTGCGCAGGCGCTCGATCAGCGTGGCCGAGCGGTCGATGAAACGCGGTAGCGTATGGGACTTGACGCGTGGGGGTGTCTCGTAGTCCAGGGACTTGGCGGGAGACAGGACGATGAGCATGGCAAAATCGGGGGCAGAAACAAAGACCAGATTGTAGCGAATGCACACCACCCACACCGGCCACGATGCCAACTCCAGCGCCGGCCCTGATGCCGGCGCCCTCTCCGTCACTTCCGCACCCCGGGTAGTCCTCGACTCCAATATCTGGGTAGACCTGCTGGTCTTCCGCGACCCGCATGTGGAACCGATCCGGGCCGCGCTGGCGGCCGGCGCCATCGCACCGGTGATCCGCGCCGACTGCCGCGAGGAGCTGCGCCGGGTGCTGGCCTATCCCCAGTTCACCCGCTTTGCCGTCGATATCGACGCGGCGCTCGCGGAGGTCGACCGCTTCACCACGTTAGAACCGGTGCCCACCCAGGAAGACGCTGACGCGATCCGCCTGCCCAAGTGCAAGGACACCGACGACCAGAAGTTCATCGAACTCGCCCATTTCTCGCGCGCGGCGCTGCTGGTGTCCAAGGACAAGGCAGTGCTCAAGCTCCGCAGCCGCCTGCGCCGCTCCAGCGGGGTGGAAGTGCTGCCGCCGCTGGCATTCGGCGGCTGGCTGGCGGCATGGGTGCCGCCCGATGATCGCGGCTAGAATGTCGCTCTGGCTGATTGCCCCGCTTCTACTCTTTCAAGCTCCGTCATGGCTGAATCCAACCTCGCCCCGCTGAATCCGCCCCCGTCGCGCCTGCCCAACGTGGGCACCACGATCTTTACCGTGATGTCGGCGCTGGCGGCCGAAAAGAACGCCGTCAATCTCGGCCAGGGCTTCCCGGATTTCGACTGCGACCCGCGCATCGTCGACGCCGTGACGCACGCAATGCGCACCGGTCACAACCAGTACCCGCCGATGGCCGGTGTGCCACAACTGCGCCAGGCCATTGCCGCCAAGATCGCGAAGCTGTACGAACACACCTACGACTGGAATACCGAGATCACGGTGACCGCGGGCGCCACGCAGGGCCTGTTGACCGCCATCCTCTGCGCCGTGCATCCGGGTGACGAAGTGATCGTGCTGGAACCTTGCTACGACAGCTATCTGCCTGCAATCGAACTGGCCGGCGCGACGGCCGTGCCCGTGACGCTGGAAGCGCCGCTGTTCCGCATTCCGTTCGACAAGCTGGCCGCCGCGATCACGCCGCGCACGCGCATGATCATGATCAACACCCCACACAACCCGACGGGCACGATCTGGCGCGAAGAGGACATGCAGCAACTGGCCGACCTGCTGGCCGGCACCGACATCCTGCTGCTGTCCGACGAGGTCTACGAGCACATGGTCTACGATGGCCAGCAGCACGAGTCGGTGGCTCGCCATCCCGAACTGGCGCGACGCAGCTTTGTCGTGTCGAGCTTCGGCAAGACCTATCACGTGACGGGCTGGAAGGTCGGCTTCGTGGCCGCCCCGGCCGCGCTGTCTAACGAATTCCGCAAGGTCCACCAGTTCAACGTGTTCACGGTGAACACGCCGGTGCAGTACGGGCTGGCGGATTACATGGCCGACCCGGCCCCGTACCTGAACCTCTCCGCGTTCTACCAAGCCAAGCGCGACTACTTCCGTGCGGGCCTGGCCGGCACGCGCTTCAAGCTTCTGCCATCGGACGGCACCTACTTCCAGTGCGTCGACTACTCGGCGATCTCCGATATGAGCGAGGCCGATTTCTCGATGTGGCTCACGCGCGAAATCGGCGTTGCCGCGATTCCGGTCTCGGCGTTCTACTCCACGCCGCGTGAATCGGGTGTCGTGCGCTTCTGTTTCGCGAAGAAGGAAGAGACGCTGAAGCTGGCGCTGGATCGTCTGGCAAAGCTCTGATCCGAATCGGAGGTTTGCGCGCCCCACTCCCACAACGTGGAAGTGGGGTGATCCCCCTTCTTACTTGTTCCTGGCGGCCATCTGTTCCAGATTCGCCTTGCGATCCGCGTTGACCTTCTGCACGGACGGACGTTCGGCCATCGCCTTCAGGTAGTCCTTGGCCGGCAGTCCGGCCAGCAGGTCTTCGCCGTAGATGATCTTCGTGCACGACGAGATCAGCGGCAGGTGGCAGATAGCGGCGCAATCGGCCAGCGTGAAGGTATCCCCCGCGATGTAGGGCGAGAACTTCGCCAGTTTCGCGAAGCCGGGGATGTACCGCTCGAGCAGCTTGCGCTGGCGCTCCTTGACGCTGTCGCTGACCTTGCCGCCAAAGAACGCTTCCGGGTAGAGTTCACGCGCGGTCAGTTCCAGGTACAACTCCAGAAACGTGATGACCTCGCGTACCTTGGCAGCCTGATAAGGGTCTTTCGGCAGCAGCGGCGACCCCGGATAGGCCGCCTCGATATACTCGTCAATCACCTCGGACTCGCACAACGGGCCCGCATCGGTGATGATGTAGGGGACCTTGCCGAGCGGCGAGGCCTGCAGGTCGGTCTGCCCCAGCCAGGCCAGCACTTCCTCGAATGGCTGGTTCTTCTCCAGCATCGCCAGCTTGACCTTGTTGTAGTAGTTGCTGGCCGCAAAGCCGCAGAGCTTCAGCATGTTGTCTCTCTCCGTAGTAGTGTGAGATCGTCGGAGTCGACCCGGAGTCGCCTCATCGTTCCCCGCACTGCCGTTTCTGTCCGATCAGCGCACGCGGCGTGCGCGCCCCGTCTGTCGCGGCAAGTGCAAAAAACGTACGATCGTGCTAATTTAACCACATCTTTTTTGGACGAACGATGAGCAATTCCACCATCCAAACGCTCGGCATCGTCGGCACTGGCGCCATGGGCCGCGGTATCGCCCAGATCGCCGCGCAGGCTGGCCTGACCGTCAACCTGTTCGACACGAATGCCCAGGCCGTGGCGGCAGCACGTCAGTATCTGCAGGATACCTTCACCAAGCTGGCCGAGAAAGGCAAGATGAGCGCCGCCGACGGCGAGGCCGCGCTGGCCCGCGTGAAGGCCTGCGCCGCGCTGGAAGACCTGGCCGCGTGCGACATGGTGCTGGAAGCCATCGTCGAGAGGCTCGATGTCA
Source organism: Cupriavidus sp. Met-2 (assembly GCF_049843575.1). Taxonomy (NCBI): domain Bacteria; kingdom Pseudomonadati; phylum Pseudomonadota; class Betaproteobacteria; order Burkholderiales; family Burkholderiaceae; genus Cupriavidus; species Cupriavidus sp. Met-2. Next base: position 963,310 of record NZ_JBBHZL010000001.1, on the reverse strand, counting down.
AGCGTGATCTGGTGGCCAAGCTCGAAGCCGTCGTGCGCGAAGATGCCGTGATCGCGTCGAACACTTCGTCGCTGTCGATCACGGCCATCGCCGTGGGCGCGAAGAAGCCCGGTCGCGTGGTCGGCTATCACTTCTTCAATCCGGTGCCGCTGATGAAGGTGGTGGAAGTCGTGGATGGCATCTCGGGCGACCCGGCCGTGGGCGATCGCCTGATGGAACTGTCGCGCCGCATGGGCCATACGCCGGTACGCTGCAAGGACATGCCCGGCTTCATCGTCAATCACGCCGGCCGCGGCATGAACATCGAAGGGCTCAAGGTTGCGCAGGAAGGCGTGGCCGAGTTCGTCGACATCGACAACATCATGCGCGAGCAGGCTGGCTTCCGCATGGGCCCGTTCGAACTGATGGACCTGACCGGTCTTGACGTGTCGCACCCGGTGATGGAGTCGATCTACAACCAGTTCTACCAGGAGCCCCGTTACCGTCCGTCGCCGATCACGTCGCTGCGTTCGGTCGGTGGCCTGCTCGGCCGCAAGACCGGCGCGGGCTTCTACGCCTACCCCAACGGCCAGAAGCAGGTACCCGCCGCCGCGCCGGTGCCGGATGCGCGCCCTGCCAGCGTGTGGGTGAGCCGCGCCAACGCGCGTGGCCATGCGATGACCGTCAAGCTACTGACCGCCCTGGGTGTCACGGTCGAGGCTGGCAACCAGCCGCCGGCTGACGCGCTGATCGTGGTGACGCCGCTGGGTCTGGACGCAACCTCCGCTGCACTCGAGGAAGGCCTTGACGCCACGCGCGTGGTGGCCATCGACACCCTGATGCCGTTCGAAGCCACCAAGCGCCGCACGCTGATGACCACGCCGGCCACCAGCGCCGCCGCACGCGACGCCGCGCACGGCCTGTTCGCCAGCGACGGCGTGCCGGTGACGGTGATTCGCGATTCGGCCGGATTCGTCGCGCAGCGCGTGATCAGCTGCATCGTCAACATCGCCAGCGACATCGCGCAGCAACGCATCGCCACTCCGACCGACATCGACCTGGCCGTGCACCTGGGCCTGGGCTATCCGAAGGGCCCGCTGGCACTCGGCGATACGATCGGCGCCGACCTGATCCTTGAAGTCCTGCGCAACCTGAACCGCCTGACCGGCGACATGCGCTACCGTCCGAGCCCGTGGCTGTGGCGCCGCGCCGGACTTGGCCTGTCGTTGCAGACCGAAGAAGCCTGACCCCACGCAGGCGCCCCGACGAGACACGGGGCGCCTTTTTCATTTCCGCCAGATCAAGAGGCTGTCGTGACTGCCCAACTACTTTCCGAACGCGTCGACTCGACGCTCGTACTGACCATCTCCAACCCCGAAGCGCGTAACGCGTTGCATCCGGACATCTACGCCGCTTCGGCGGAAGCGCTCGAAGTCGCCGCCCGCGATGATTCGATCCGCGCCGTGATCCTGACGGGTGCCGATGGCGTGTTCTGTGCCGGCGGCAATCTGAACCGGCTGCTCGGCAACCGTTCGCAGCCACCCTCGGTGCAGGCGGACAGCATCGAAGTCCTCAACCAGTGGATCGAGTCGTTCCACGCCTTCCCCAAGCCGATCATCGCGGCGGTCGAGGGCCCGGCCGCCGGCGCGGGATTCTCGCTGGTGCTGGCCTGCGATTTCGTCGTGGCCGCCAGCGATGCCAAGTTCGTGATGGCCTACGTCAAGGTCGGTCTGACGCCTGACGGTGGCGGCTCCTACGAGATCGCGCGTATGCTGCCGCGCCAGCTTGCCAGCGAGATCATGATGGAAGGCAAACCGGTGGATCCGGCGCGCTTGGCGCACTTCGGCATCGTCAATCGCGTAGCGGCCCCGGGGCAGGCCCTGACTGAAGCGCTGCGCATCGCCGAAAACCTGGCCAAGGAATCGCCCAACGCGGTCAGCGGCATCAAGTCGCTGATCAACCACGCGGGCACCGCGACCCTGACCGAGCACCTGGCCGCCGAACGCGACAGCTTCGTGGCCGCACTGCATCACAAGGACGGTGGAGAAGGCATCAGCGCGTTCCTTGAGAAGCGCAAGCCAAACTACCGCTAAGCCCCCGAGAAGACACAACACATAAGGACACCCGGAGACAGCATGAGCACCAACGTATCGCACTTTGAAGGCACCCGCCCCGTGGCCGACCAGCAGCGTTTCGACGTCGGCGCCCTCGAATCCTGGATGCGGGAGCATGTCGACGGCTTCGCGGGCCCGCTGACCGTGGAGCAGTTCAAGGGCGGCCAGTCGAACCCGACTTTCAAGCTGATCACGCCGGGCCAGACCTACGTCATGCGTGCCAAGCCGGGGCCGAAGGCGAAACTGCTGCCTTCCGCGCACGCCATCGAGCGCGAGTATCGCGTGATGGCGGCGCTGGCCGGCACCGACGTGCCCGTGGCCCGCATGTTCGCGCTGTGCGAGGACGAAGAGGTGATCGGCCGCGCGTTCTACATCATGGAGTTCGTCGGTGGCCGCGTGCTGTGGGACCAGTCCCTGCCGGACATGACCAAGTCCGAACGCGGTGCGATCTATGACGAAATGAACCGCGTCATCGCCGCGCTGCATACGGTGGACTACAAGGCGATCGGGCTGGCCGACTACGGCAAGCCGGGCAACTACTTCCAGCGCCAGATCGAACGCTGGAGCAAGCAGTACAAGCTGTCGGAAACCGAGTCGATCCCGGCCATGGACCAATTGATGGCCTGGCTGCCAGACCATATTCCGCAGGAAGATGTGGACCTGACCAGCATCGTCCACGGCGACTACCGCCTGGACAACCTGATGTTCCACCCGACCGAGCCCAAGGTGCTGGCGGTGCTGGACTGGGAACTGTCCACGCTGGGCCATCCGATGGCCGACTTCGGCTACCACTGCATGAGCTGGCATATCCAGCCGGGCCAGTTCCGCGGCATCGCCGGGCTCGACTACCAGGCGCTTGGCATCCCTGACGAGGCCACCTATCGCCGCCTGTACGAGCAGCGCACGGGCCGCCAGATCACGGGCGACTGGAATTTCTATCTGGCGTTCAGCATGTTCCGCATCGCCGGCATCCTGCAGGGCATCATGAAGCGCGTGGTCGATGGCACCGCATCGTCGGCACAGGCCACGGACGCCGGCAAGCGCGCCCGACCGATGGCCGAGATGGGCTGGGCCTACGCGCAGAAGTCGGGCGCCTGATGGCGGCCTGCGCATCGGCCACAGGTGTTCAAGCACATAGGTAACACTTGATCCGATGCGCATCCGGGGCCCCTCTTCCTTCCGTACAGAGGGGCCAGCCCGGGAAAAACAAGTGCGTGAAGCAGCGCCGAAGTCATCCGACGACTGAATACACAGCCTGCCGCCCAGCCGTATCAACGCCGAAAATCCCGCCCATCTCCGTATTTTCCTGATAGACCCCCGCCAGATTCCTGTCTACACTTGGCTCTAGTTGTACGACATCTTATGATAAGTGTTGACTGGAGACACAGCATGACCTCTCGCCGCCAATTCCTTGGCCAGGCTTCGGGCCTGGCCGCCCTTGGCACCCTCGGTACCGCTGGCATCCTCGCCCCCACCTCCGCCTGGGCCGAGGACAAGTGGCCTAGCCGGCCAATCCGGCTGGTGGTGCCCTACCCGGCCGGCGGCTCGTCGGACATCATCGCGCGCCTGATCAGCAAGCAGCTCGGCGAGGCACTGGGCCAGCCGATCGTGGTCGACAACCGTCCGGGCGCCAATGGCAATATCGGCGCGGCGATGGTCGCGCAGGCTGGCACGGACAACCACACGCTGCTGCTGTGCGATGTCGGCGCGCTGGCGATCAGCCCGTCGGTCTACACGAAACTCACCTTCGATCCGAACAAGGACCTCAAGGGCGTAGCCATGCTGGCCTACTCCCCGCACCTTCTGGTCGTACACCCGTCCGTGCAGGTCAGCAATCTCAAGGAACTGGTTGCCCTGTCGCACAAGCAGACCCTGAACTTCGCGGTCACGGCGATCGGCAGCGCGCCGCACTTGGCCGGCGTAGCCGTGCAGCAGGCCACCGGGGCGGCGTGGCAATACGTACCCTACAAGGGCGGATCGCAGGCCATTTCCGATACCGTGGGTGGCACCGCGCAGGTGCTGATGAACGGGATGCTGGCCACCTGGCCGCAGGTGCAGGCCGGCAAACTCAAGCTGCTGGCGGTGTCGAAACGCTCGCGCATGGCCCTGGTCAGCCAGACGCCCACCATCGCCGAGAGCGGCGTGGCAAATTTCGAATCGGGAACGTGGCAAGGCGTGATGGCGCCAGCCGGAATGCCGGATGCCATCGTCTCGCGGATCAATGCCGAGCTGATCCGCATCATCCGCACACCGGAGATCCGCGCCCAACTGGCCGGGCAAGGCGCCGAAGTCGTGACCATGTCGCCGGCCGAGACCGGCAAGTGGTTCGGGACGGAGGAGAAGCGCTGGGCGCAGGTGGTGAAGGCGGCCGGGGTGAAGCTGGACGCCTGATTGCCGCGAAGGCTCATGCATGAAGAACGGGCGCGATATTCGCGCCCGTTCTTCATTGGCCAGTCATGACAGGAACCTGAAGCGCCAGCGTTCTCCGCCGGCCCCTCGCCCGCGCGGGAGAGGGGTGCAATCCGCGAGCATTCAATCGCCCAGCGCCACGCCCTCACGCCGTGGATCAGCGCCGCCAGCCCAGACTGGCCGACCATTCGGGCCCGCCTTGCGCATGATCGCCTGCGTGCCACTGGTCATCTCGATCTCGGCCACCTGATGGCCCTGATCCTTGAGCGCCTGCACCAGTTGAGGCGTCACCAGCCCGCGCTCGACTTCCGTCGGGCCGTTACGGCTACCGAAGTTCGCCATGCTCACGGCCTGCTGCACGTCCATGTTCCAGTCGAGCAGGCCGACCAGCGTCTTCGAGACATACTCGATGATCTGCGAACCGCCCGGAGAGCCAAGCGCCGCCACCAGCCTGCCACTCTTGCGGTCAAACACCAGCGTCGGCGCCATCGACGAGCGCGGCCGCTTGCCAGCCTGCACCCGATTGGCCACAGGCTTGCCGTTCTCGGTCGGGTTGAACGAGAAGTCGGTCAGCTGGTTGTTCAGCATGAAGCCGCGCACCATGATGTGCGAGCCGAAGTACGACTCGACCGTCGTGGTCATCGACAACGCGCCACCACGGTCATCCACCGCCGCCACTTGCGACGTGGAAATGCGCGGTGGCGAGCGGTCAGGCGCAAAGGCAACGTTGACGCCCGGCGGCGTGCCCGGTTCGGCCTTGCCCATACTCTTCTCGCCAATCAGTTCGGCACGCTCGGCCAGGTATTGCGGATTCACGAGCGCGCCCACGTCTACCGGCACGAAATCGGCGTCGGCCACGTAGAGCCCACGGTCCGCGTAGGCCAGACGGTCGGCCTCCGAGATGGCGTGCACCGCCAGCGGATTGGCCTCGAACCCCGCCGGCGTATTGACCTGCGCCGGCTTGAGCTTTGCCAGCGCGTAGCGCGGATCGCGCTTTTCGAGTGCTTCGAGGTTGCCGAGAATCTGCGCGATAGCGATGCCACCCGACGAAGGCGGCGGCATCCCGCAGACCTTCCAGGCCTTGTAGTTCGTGCAGACCGGCGGGCGCTCCTTGGCCTTGTACCCCTTCAGATCGGCCACGGACAGGCTGCCAGGATTCGCATGAGCGTTGACCTTGGCCACGATGTCATGCGCGATGGGGCCGTTGTAGAACACGTTCGGCCCGTGTCTGGCGATCTCCCTCAATGTCTGCGCGAGCTGCGGATTCCTGACCAGCGTGCCGACCGGCTTCGGCTTGCCCTGATCGTCGAGGAAATACGCCTTCATCTCGGGGGAGCCGGTCAGAAACTTGTCTGCGGCAACCTGCGTATAGAGGCGCTGCGAGATCGGAAAGCCCTTGTCGGCCAGCGCAATGGCTGGCTCGAACAGGCGTGCCCACGGCAAGCGGCCGTGCTGGCGATGCGCGAGCTCCAGCGCGCGCAATACACCCGGCACGCCGACCGAGCGCCCACCGATCTGCCCCGCCGAGAACTCCATCGGCTTGCCATCGGCACGCATGAACAGGTTCTCGGTGGCGCCAGCGGGTGCCGTTTCGCGGCCGTCATAGGTCTGCACGCGCTTGCCGTCCCAGTACATGATGAAGGCGCCGCCACCGATCCCGGAAGCCTGTGGCTCGACCAGCGTCAGCACTGCCTGCATCGCCACGGCGGCATCGATGGCCGACCCGCCAGCACGCAGCATCTCGCGACCTGCCTCCGTGGCCAGTGGATTCGCGGCCGCGGCCATATGCTTCTGCGCATAGGTCGTGGTCATCCCCGGGCGGTAGCCCGAGGCAACTTCGGCGGCGGGCGGCAACCCGGCTGACGCCACGGCCCCGGTCGACGCCGGCACCGTCCCCGTCCCCGTGGCCGGGTCGGTCGATGCGGCGGGCGTCCCCGCCTCGTTGTCCACCGTGCCGCAGCCTGACAGCGATGCGGCCAGCAGGGAAACCATCGCCCCGGCCAGCGCACCGCGCCAGTGCCGGTTCGCGGCACGCTGCGAGACAGATTGCGCGGAAGATCCTGTTGAAGTCGCTATGAGTGTGTCAGCCATGCCGTCCCTCCTGTCGAGAAGATCCGGCGATTCTTGGCGATCACACCCGCTGGTGAAATCGGCGTTTGTCTGACAACGTTAACCCGGGGTTACTCGGCAGCCGACGCGACATCCGTCATGCCACTGCCGAGCGATTCCATCACCGTCATCAGCTGCTCGCGCAGCCAGCGGTTCGCGCCGTCGTTCTCGCCGCCCGCGTGCCAGTACAGATGCAGTTCGAGCGACGGCACCTTGAACGGCAGCGACAGCAGGCGGTTGGCATAGGGCTCGTTGGCGATGCGCGCGTAGCGCAGCGGCAGCGTGGCCAGCAGATCGGTGCAACTGACCACCCGGCACGCGGCTGCATAGTGCTGGCAACGCAGGCGCACCCGCCGCGTCAGGCCCATGCGATGCAGCGCCTGGTCCTCCAGCCCCGCGCCTCGCCGCCGCGAGGACACGTGCACGTGCTCGGCCGCGAGATAGCGCTCGAGCGTCAGTTCCTTCTTGACCAGCGGATGATCGCGCCGCGCCAGCACCACCATCGGATCGGACATGAACGCGGCGTGATGGATCGCCGGCGATACCGGCAGCAGGATGTCGATCGCGGCATCCAGCGTGCCGGCCAGCAGTTCGGACTCCATCTCGCGCCGGTCGAAGCGAATCGCCGCAATCTCCACGTGCGGCGCCATCGCGGTCACGCGCGCCATCAGCGGCGGCAGCAGCGTGGATTCGAGCGCGTCGCGCATGCCGATGGTGAACCGGCGCGTGGTGTTGGTGGGGTCGAAGTGCGGCGTGTCCTGCAGCGTCCGGGCGAAGGACTGCAACGCCCCACGCACCTCCCCGGCCAACGAACGGGCCAGCGGCGTCGGCGCCATGCCCTGCCCCCGACGCTCGAACAGCGGATCGTCGAACAGCGTGCGCAGCCGGCCCAGCGCGTGGCTCACGGCCGGCTGCGTCAGGTTCAACTGGCGCGCGGCAGCGGTGATGCTCCCCTCGCTGTAGATGGCGTCGAATACTACGAAGAGATTGAGATCGATCCGGCTGAGCTGCATGGCACCTTCCTGCGCGAATGCTTGACTGGCACGAGACGCACGCCAGATCGCGCAGCGGGCATTGGGGCCAGCCGGCAACCGATCGACACGACGTCAGTTTGTAGTGAATGCATTCTGTCACGGAATGCAGGATATTGATACTGACCAATCTAGAAAATTCATTTTTCTTATTGATCAGGTTCCGCTAGAGTAACCAACGTCGGCACACCGTGCCTGGTACCACACCCAAAAGGTAACCGAGGAGACCTCATGCAATTCGAGTACACGCCCAAGGTCAAGGAAATGCAGGCCAGGCTGCTGGCGTTCTTCGACCAGCACATTTACCCCAACGAGAAGCGCTTCTACGCCGAGATCCAGGCCAATCGCGCGGCCGGCAACGCGTGGATTCCGACCAAGGTGATCGAGGAACTGAAGCCGCTGGCGCGTGAAGCCGGGCTCTGGAACCTGTTCCTGCCGCGTTCGAAGCGCGCGCCGGAAGGGCTGTCGAACCTCGAATACGCGCCGATGTGCGAAATCATGGGCCGTGTGCCCTGGTCGGCCGAGGTGTTTAACTGCGCCGCGCCCGATACCGGCAACATGGAAACGCTCGAGCGCTACGCCTCGGAAGAACTGAAAGACGAGTGGCTCGAACCCCTGCTGCGCGGCGAGATCCGCTCGGCGTTCCTGATGACCGAGCCGGCCGTGGCTTCGTCGGACGCCACGAACATCGAGTGCCGCATCGAACGCGATGGCGATCACTACGTGATCAACGGCACCAAGTGGTGGTCGTCGGGCGCCGGCGATCCCCGCTGCAAGGTCTACATCGTGATGGGCAAGACCGATCCGAATGCTGGCCGTCATGAACAGCAGTCGATGATCGTGGTGCCGGCCGATACCCCGGGCATCACCATCAAGCGCTTCCTGCCGGTGTTCGGCTACGACGACGCGCCGCACGGCCACATGGAAATCGAACTGAAGAATGTGCGCGTGCCCGTCAGCAACATCCTGTTGGGCGAAGGCCGCGGCTTCGAGATCGCCCAGGGCCGCCTCGGCCCGGGCCGTATCCACCACTGCATGCGCAGCATCGGCGTGGCGGAACGCGCGCTGGAACTGATGTGCAAGCGCAGTCTGGAGCGTGTGGCATTCGGCAAGCAGATCGCCCGCCAGGGCGTGACGCAGGAACGCATCGCCGAAGCCCGCTGCGACATCGAAATGGCGCGCCTGCTGACGCTGAAGGCCGCGTACATGATGGACACGGTCGGCAACAAGATTGCCAAGGCCGAGATTGCGATGATCAAGGTGGTGGCGCCGAACGTGGCCCTGCGCGTGATCGACTGGGCCATCCAGGTGCACGGCGCCGCGGGTGTGTCGAGCGACTTCCCGCTGGCCAACTGGTGGGCGCACCAGCGCACGCTGCGTCTGGCCGATGGTCCGGACGAGGTACACCGCAATGCGATCGCCAAGCTGGAACTGGCCAAGCACATGAAGCTGAACCCGGACAGCATCCAGATGCCGATCACGCGCGGCTCGTGATGCGCTGCCGCTGAAACAGGAAAGCCCGACAGGTCACTGTCGGGCTTTTTTTCTTGCCGGGTTGGACACCGAAGCACCATCCCACGAACAGATCATCCATGCCCAACAGGGTTATTTCTTTCGTGCTCTAATGCCCCGGCGAATCTTCCATGGAGACAGTTGCAGATGATCGACGCCTACACCTGGCCCACACCGAACGGCCATAAAGTCCACATCATGCTCGAGGAGTGCGGCCTCGAGTACAGGGTCCATCCGATCAACATCGGCGCCGGCGACCAGTTCGGCGAGGACTTTCTCAAGATCAGCCCGAACAACAAGATCCCGGCGATCGTCGACACCGACGGCCCGGACGGCCAGCCGATCTCGCTGTTCGAATCGGGTGCGATCCTGCTGTACCTGGCGGGCAAGACTGGCAAGTTCCTGCCCGAGGACGTGCGCGGCAAGTACGAGGCGCTGCAGTGGCTGATGTTCCAGATGGGCGGAGTCGGCCCGATGCTGGGTCAGGCGCACCACTTCCGCATCTACGCGCCGGAGAAGATCGAGTACGCCGTCAATCGCTACACCAACGAGGCCAAGCGCCTCTACGGCGTGATCGACAAGCAGTTGTCGACGCACAAGTATCTGGCAGGCGACACCTACACCGTGGCCGATATCGCGACGTTCCCGTGGCTGCGTAGCTGGCAGAACCAGGGCGTGGAATTGGACGACTATCCGCACCTGAAGCGCTGGTTCAACGACATCGCGGAACGTCCGGCGGTCAAGCGCGGCGTCGAGGTCCTGGCCAGCGCACGCAAGCCGCTGCAGGGCGACAAGGAGCGCGAGGTCCTGTTCGGCGCCACGCAATACCAGCGTCGCTAACGCTGGCGTCAGGCGGCCTGTCGTTCGCCCTGCGGGGCGTATGCGCCTGACGGTGCCGGTGCCGGCTGCATGCAGCAGAGCAGCCCGGCACCGGGCAGCATCGCATCGATACAGTAGTCGTCATCAGGCTCTGGCGCGAAGGCCATACCCGGTTGAAGGTAGGTCGATTGAACTTCGCCGCCGCTCGCCACGCCCCGCCATTGCAGGTTGAGCACGCCCCGATGGCAGACACCCCAGACCAGCCCGCGCGCGTGAAGATGCTGCGCCCACTCGGCCTCGCCCGCATCGATCGCAATGAATTCGGCGGCACCGGCATTGCAGTGCCCGGCCTCGCCGGCTTGTGGGATGGCGCGAACCAGCAGGCTGTCGACCACGGCCTTTAACTCGACCGCCTGGTGCACTTCGGGGGTATGAATATCACCGCAGGCCAGCACCGCGCGCTCCGCATCGCCATCGAGCACGCGCAGGCCGCCTTGCAGGCAAGCCCACCATTCCGGGTGCCCGGCTACCGTGACCGGATAGCAATCACCGGCACGCAGATGGATGTAATCGCAAGAGTGACCGAGCCCTGCCGTTGTCGGAATGACACATAAGCAGTGACCGAAACCGTTTGTCGTGGTAGTCTTGAGGTGCGGCAGATCGCCGCGATGGTGAGCATGGAAGAACGTGTAAATCCGCATGACATTCCCTCTGAACGGAGTCTGGGACGCGAGTGGTCCCTGAATGCGCAACGGCGATACGACGCGGCTTTCCGCCCGATCGCCAATGCGCTACTGCCCCGTTTCGGCACGGCGTGAAACCGTCCGGTCCATGCGATCGGCGCCGCACCCTTGAGTGGGCGCATCCCTTGAAATGCAGATCTGGCACCGATAGAACGACGAACTATAAGTTGTCGTGATCGACAGGTCAAACCCTTTAGCCTCGGGCGACGTAGCGACCTAATATCCACAATGCACCTTATGACCGGGGATCCACTCAAGCTGTTCGGGCGGCATCTGACCTGGTTGCGCAAGCAGCGCGGCTGGTCTCAGGAAGCGCTGTCGCTCGAAAGCGGACTCGCGCGATCGTACCTCAGCGGAATCGAACGCGGCACGCGCAATGTTGCGCTGTACAACATCTGCACGCTTGCCGACACGCTGGGTGTCGCGCCGAGTGTGATGCTGGATTTCTCCAGTCATTGCGCGGACGCGCCGGTCGAGCCGGCACGCGCGCCATTCAACCCGGAGATATCACCAGCGGTACAGGCCACGCTGCGCTATATGACGGAACTCAGCGACACTGACCGCGATGTGGTGGCCGGCGTGGCAAGAGCGCTCGCGCGAAAACAATTGCGCAAGATCGCCTAGCCAGCAGCGCGAAGGGATGAGGGGAGGAGCCCGCGTAGCTACACGGCTACACGGCTACACGTCGAGCATGCCCTGCCGCTCGATGAACGCAATCACCTGGTCAAGTCCCTGCCCCGACTTCACACTGCCCATCACAAAGGGCCGCTCGCCGCGCATCTTGCGGGCGTCGCTCTCCATGATCTCCAGTGATGCACCAACATAGGGCGCAAGATCGGTCTTGTTGATAACCAGCAGATCGGACTTCGTGATGCCCGGCCCGCCCTTGCGCGGGATTTTCTCGCCGCCCGCCACGTCGATCACATAGATCGTCAGGTCGGAAAGCTCCGGGCTAAACGTCGCAGCCAGATTGTCTCCACCCGATTCGATGAACACCACATCGGCATCGGGAAACTTCGCCAGCATCCGATCGACGGCCTCGAGGTTGATCGAGGCGTCCTCGCGGATCGCGGTGTGAGGACACCCGCCCGTTTCCACACCCATGATCCGCTCGGCCGGCAGCGCGCCCGAGATCGTCAGCAGGCGCTGGTCTTCCTTCGTATAGATATCGTTGGTGATCGCCACCAGGTCATAGCGATCGCGCATGGCCTTGCACAGCATCTCGAGCAGCGTGGTCTTGCCGGAGCCGACGGGGCCGCCCACGCCAACGCGCAACGGAGGGTTTTTCTTGGTACGAGTCATGATCGGATCTCAGGATCGGAACAGCCGGGAGTACTGCGTCTCGTGACGCGCCGACAGTACGCCTAGCATCGGGGAGAACGTGGAAAGCAATGGTGGCACCGCATCGGCGCGGCACACTGCTTCATCGACGGCGCCGAGCACCGCCCGATGCAAGCCAAGCAGCATCTGCTGGCCCGCCACCTGGCCGAGCGGCACCGCCTTGATGGCGGCTGCCACCTGGTTTTCGGCCCAGTTGAAGAGATACGCGGCCAAGCCTTCACGCGCAGCGATACCTAGCGCCACGCAGGCCGAGGAAAACGCCGTGGGCAGGCAGACCGGTCGCATGTCGCGCAGCAGGTCGCGGGACGCATCGTCGCCCCAACCCATCTGCGCGATCAGTTTCGCCAGCGACCAGCCCATCTGCTCGGTCTCGAGCCGCAGTTCGGATGTTTCCCGGGTGGCATGAAACCAGTCGTTCCATTGCCGCACGGAGGCGTGGTCCTGCGTCTGCCACGCGCGATGCAGCAGTAGCCAGACAGGCGCCTCGCATTGGGCCTGCACATGCAGGAGGTTGTCGCGAATCCAGCGTTCGGCAGTCGTCGCATCCCGCACCAACTCGCAATCGATGGCCGCCTCCAGTCCCTGCGAATAGCTGAAGCCGCCGATGGGGAGCGCCGGCGAGGCAAGGTGCAGCAGGGAGATGAGCTGGGGGAGCGCGGTCATGGGGATGGCTCTGCTGACGCTGTCAGGCGCAACTCAATGTTTGTGACCGCAATGCTCGTCATGCACGTGATCATGGTCATGGTCATGGTCATGGTCATGGTCATGGTCATGGTCATGGTCATGGTCATGTGAGTGCGAGTGCGAGTGCGAGTGCGAGTGCGAGTGCCCATGATGCTCGTGGAACACTGCCTGCGCCGCCGCGTAGTCCTCCGCGAACGTCGCATCATGCCCGTGCTTGTGGCCGCCGCCATAGGCGCCAGCCTCGGGCTCGAACGGCAGGTCCGCGCGCTCGGCTTGCACGCCCAGTCGGGCAAGCATGTCGGCCAGCACAGAGTCATACTCCAGCCGCAGGTAATCGCGCCCGACCTCCACCGGCGTGTGGCGATTGCCCAGGTGATAGGCTGCGCGCATCAGCGCCAGCGGGTCGGGCGCAGTGACCTGCAGCACCGACTCCGCCGCGGCCTGCACTTCCACGAAGGTACCATCCTCTGCCACCAGAAGATCGCCGCCACGCAGCACGGTGCCGCGCGGCAGGAACAACGCAGCCTCGGCGCCGTTGTCGAGGATGGCTCGCAGGCGGCTCTTGCTGCGTTCGCCGAACGGCAGGACGAGCTTCGGCGCGCGGCGCACGAGTACCGGCGCGATGCCGTGCGGAGCGGGCAGGTGTTTGTCGATCTTGATCACGGGTCAGAACAGGAAATAGCGCTGCGCCATCGGCAGCACAGTGGCAGGTTCGCACGTCAGCAGCTGACCATCGGCTACCACCTGGTAAGTCTCCGGATCCACGGTGACGTGCGGCTGCCAGTCATTGTGCACCATGTCGCGTTTGCTGACGGTACGCGTGCCGCGCACTGCGGTGAGCGTCTTGGCCAGGCCATAGCGCTCGCCGACATTCGCCGCCAGCGCCGCCTGCGAGACGAAGGTGAGCGACGATCTCGGCAGCGCCCCGCCGGCCGAAGCGAACATCGGACGATAGTGCACCGGCTGCGGTGTCGGGATCGAGGCATTCGGATCGCCCATCGCCGCCGCCGCGATCATGCCGCCCTTGAGAATCAGGCTCGGCTTCACGCCGAAGAAGGCCGGCTTCCAGAACACCAGATCCGCCCACTTGCCGACTTCGATCGACCCCACCTCGTGCGCGATACCGTGCGTGAGCGCTGGATTGATCGTGTACTTGGCGATATAGCGCTTGACGCGGAAGTTGTCGTGCCCGCCACGCGCATCGTGTGGATCGCCGGGCAACTTGCCGCGCTGCGCGGCCATCTTGTGCGCGGTCTGCCACGTGCGAATGATCACCTCGCCCACGCGGCCCATGGCCTGCGAATCGCTCGAGATCATCGAGAACGCGCCCAGGTCATGCAGGATGTCCTCGGCCGCGATGGTCTCGCGACGGATGCGCGACTCGGCGAACGCAATGTCCTCCGCAATGGCCGGATCCAGGTGATGGCAGACCATCAACATGTCCAGGTGCTCGTCCAGCGTGTTCACGGTGTACGGGCGCGTCGGATTGGTCGACGACGGCAGCACATTAGCCTCGCCGCAAACCTTGATGATGTCCGGCGCGTGGCCGCCACCCGCGCCCTCGGTGTGATACGTATGGATCGTGCGGCCCTTGAACGCGGCAATCGTCGCCTCGACAAAACCGCCTTCGTTGAGCGTATCGGTGTGGATCGCCACTTGGGTATCGGTGGCATCGGCCACGGACAGGCAGGTGTCGATCGCCTGCGGCGTGGTGCCCCAGTCCTCGTGCAGCTTCAAGCCGATGGCGCCCGCCTCCACCTGCTCGGTCAGCGGCGCCGCCAGGCTGGCGTTGCCCTTGCCGAGAAAGCCGATGTTCATCGGATACGCATCGGCCGCCTGCAGCATCCGCTCCATGTACCACGGGCCCGGCGTCACGGTCGTCGCATAGGTGCCCGTCGCCGGCCCGGTGCCGCCGCCGATCATCGTCGTCACGCCGCTCATCAGCGCTTCTTCGATCTGCTGCGGGCAGATGAAGTGGATGTGCGTGTCGATGCCGCCAGCGGTGACAATCATCCCCTCGCCCGCGATGACCTCGGTACCCGGCCCGACGATGATCGTCACCCCCGGCTGGATATCCGGATTACCCGCCTTGCCGATTGCCGCGATGCGCCCGTGCTTCAGCCCGATATCGGCCTTCACGATGCCCCAGTGGTCGATGATCAGTGCGTTGGTGACCACCGTGTCGACGCAGTCCTTCGACATGCGCTGGCTCTGGCCCATGCCATCGCGAATCACCTTGCCGCCGCCGAACTTCACTTCCTCGCCGTAGATCGTGAAATCGCGCTCGACTTCGATCACAAGGTCCGTGTCGGCAAGACGCAACCTGTCGCCCGTGGTCGGGCCGAACATCTCGGCATAGGCCTGCCTGGAGATCTTCACGCTCATCAGAGTGCTCCCATGATTCTGCCGTTGAAACCATAGACGATGCGGTCACCGTCCAGCGCCACGAGTTGTACCGTGCGCGACTGCCCCGGCTCGAAGCGCACTGCCGTGCCGGCGGCGATGTCGAGGCGATAGCCGCGCGCGGCCTCGCGGTCGAACGACAACGCGGCGTTGGTTTCGTAGAAATGGAAGTGCGAGCCGACCTGCACCGGCCGGTCGCCAGTGTTGGCCACGGTCACGGTGACCGTGGGACGCCCCGCATTCAGTTCGATCTCGCCGTCGAGCGGCATCAGTTCACCGGGAATCATCGCGAAAGCTCCTGGGGGGAAGATCAGGCGACCAGCAGGCCGACGCCGTACAGCGCCACCCCAGCGCCAGCCACGCGCGCCAGCCAGCCGGCGTGACGACGAAGGAACGCCCCCGCGCCGATGCCGAGCACGTGCAGTGTCATCGTGGCCACGGCAAAACCGCCCACATACGCCAGCACCGAGGGCAGTGCCGCAGCAGTGGCCGGCAACTCAGCACCGTGCGCATAGCCGTGAAACAGCGCGAAGCCGCCGACAATCGCCATGCCTGCCCATGCCGACAGACGCGCGCGTGCGGCTACCAGCAGTCCGATCACGAGCAGCGAGACGGCGATCATCGGCTCGACGGCCGGCAGCGTCACGCCAGCCAGACCGAGCGCGGCACCCACCAGCATCATTGCCACGAACGCGAGCGGCAAGCGCATCAGATCCATCTTCGATGTCTGACCGAAGGCGCTGCGCGGCGAACTTGCCAGCGCGCTCCACACGCCCACGGCGGCCATCGCCAGCAGGTGGTCGGCGCCCGTGAACGGGTGGGCCAGGCCGGCCCAGAGGCTGGCACCAACGGTGGCGGCGTCGTGGCCGGGGTGCGCGAAGGCAGAGACGGAGGCCAGCGACATCGCTACGCCTGCAGTCAGGCGGGAACGGAGCATGCGGTGCATAGGGTTTTCCTCTTCTTGTGAATGGCTGCGACGGTGACGCGGATTCAGACGATCGGGTGGTGCACGGTGACCAGTTTGGTGCCGTCCGGGAACGTGGCTTCCACCTGAATCTCGGGGATCATTTCGGCCACGCCATCCATCACGTCCTCGCGTGCGAGCACGGTGGTTCCTTCGTGCATCAGTTCCGCCACGGTGCGGCCATCGCGCGCGCCTTCCATGATGGCGGCGGTGATCAGCGCCACCGCTTCCGGGTAGTTCAACTTGAGACCGCGCGCGCGACGGCGTTCGGCCAGTAGCGCGGCGGTGAAGATCAGCAGCTTGTCTTTCTCGCGCGGCGTCAGTTCCATGATCGGATTCCTTGTTGTTCGAGGTATTGGGTTCTCAGGTCGACCACAGGCGCAGCGGCCTGGCCGGCACGCCATGCATCGGCTGGCGCAGCACGGTCCACGCATCGATCATCAGGTGGCGCACCGCTTCCATATCGCTGCCAAGCACGCGCAGCAGCAGCATCGACTGCGCCGTGGCCGTGCCATATCCGGCCAGGCAGGTCACGCCGGCGCGTAGATCGGCACGATATGGCAGATGTTCGGCCAGCGCTTCTGCCAGCTCCTGCGTGGCGCCCGGCCCGATCGCCCAGAGTGTGCCGAGGATATGCAGTCCATCCATGCCGGCCACGGCACCACGCAACGGTGACGCGCCATCGAAATGCGATTGTTCGATCCACAGCGCGCGGTCCGGGTCACCCACGCGAGTGTCGAGCCATAACGCGCCGCTGGCCCATCGCTCGCCCGACGCCTGGCGGCCCAGCACCACGGCGTCCCAGCCGATCGCGCTGCCTCCGGGTGCCACCACCACGTCCGTCGTGATCCGGGCACGGGCATCGTCGAACACGATGTTCTCCTGCGGCAGCCAGTCGAGCTTCCCGCCGGCCGCCACCTCGATCCGCACATGCTGCGCTGCATCGCGGCCGAGCGACTTGTACCATTTGGTAGCACCCGGTGTGGCCAGCACGGCATGGGCGCCCGATGCCACGGCAATGTCGATGTCGAGACGATCGCCGCCCGCCACGCCGGCGGGCGGATGCAGCACCACCCCGTGGCAAATTTCCCCTTCGGGATAGAGCGGCTTCTGCACCCGCAGCGGCCCCTCGTGGCGCCGCTCGACCATGGCGGTCCGGCCGGCGCGCGCGGCAAAGCGCAGGCGCAGGCTGGCATGCCAGGCTGATGTCATGGCGAGTTGCGATGGAAAATCCGGATGGCGCATCGAAGATGGCAAGACGGTTCAGGCGGGGGCCGGTGCGCCAGATCATAGCGCGAGGCAGCCGTCACAGAAAGGTGCCCGGAGAGCCATCAGGGTCGTTTGAATGCACGCTCAAACCGCGATCAGCGCGCGCACGCCGTCCTGCTCCATCGTTGCCCCATCGCCCTTGGCCACGACCTCTCCACGACTCATCACCACGTAGTGGTCGGCCAGGTGCCGCGCGAACTCGTAGTACTGCTCCACCAGCAGCACGGTCATGCCGAACTCGTCCACCAGCAGCCGCAAGGCACGGCCAATATCCTGGATGATCGACGGCTGGATGCCCTCGGTCGGCTCGTCGAGAATCAGCAACTGCGGCTCGCTCATCAGCGCCCGGCCGATGGCCAGTTGCTGCTGCTGACCACCCGACAGATCGCCGCCACGGCGCTGGCGCATCGTGCGCAGCACAGGAAACAGCTGATAGATGCGGTCGGGCACGCCCGATGGCCTCGCCCGGCTGGCGGCGCCAATCAGCAGGTTCTCCTCGACGGTCAGCCGGGGAAAGATCTCGCGGCCCTGCGGCACGTAGGCCAGCCCCGCCGAGACACGTTCGTAAGGCGCCTTCTTTTCCAGCGCCTTGCCGTCCCAGCTGATGCTGCCACTGCGCGTGGGCACCACGCCCATCAGGCACTTGAGCAGCGTGCTCTTGCCCACCCCATTGCGGCCCAGCAGCGTCGTCAGCTTGCCATGTGGCACCTCGAACGATACGTCGCGCAGGATATGGCTGCCGCCGTAGAACTGATTGATTGCGTTGACCTGCAGCATCGTTATCTTCCCAGGTAGGATTCGATCACGCGTTCGTCGCGCTTCACGGCGTCGAGCGTGCCTTCGGCCAGCAGGCTGCCTTCCGCCAGCACGGTCACCGTGCCAGCGTCACCGGCCAGCGCGGCGACGAATTCCATGTCGTGCTCGACCACCATCATCGAGCAGCTACCGCGCAGACTGTTGAGCAGCGCGGCCAGTTGCATGGTTTCCTCGTCGGTCATGCCGGCCACCGGTTCGTCGAGCAGCAGGAGCTGAGGCTGCTGCGTCAGCAACATGCCGATCTCGAGCCGCTGCTTCTGGCCATGTGACAGCAAGCCCGCAGGGCGATAGGCTTCGTCCTCGAGCCCGGTCAGCGCCAGCGTTTCCTCGATGCGACGATGCCCCTCCAGCGTCAGCCGGGCGCGCAGCGACGCCCACCAGCGCTTGTCGGCCTTCATCGCCAGTTCCAGGTTCTCCCAGACCGCGTGCTGCTCGAACACGGTCGGCTTCTGGAATTTGCGGCCAATGCCGGTCTGCGCGATGCGCGGTTCGGTCAGCCGCATCAGGTCGATGGTCTGCCCCAGAAACACACGCCCGGTCACGTTGGCGTTGCGCGGCCCGGTCTTGCCGGTGATGACATCCATCATCGTGGTCTTGCCGGCGCCATTCGGGCCGATCACGCAGCGCAGTTCACCGTGATCGATCGACAACGACAGCTTGTTCAGCGCGCGAAAGCCGTCGAACTGCACGGTCAGGTCCTCGATGTAGAGGATCGGACCGTGCGTGGTGTCGATGACGCCGGGTTCGACGATCCGGCCCAGCCCGGTGGCATCCCCGCTTTCCGCCTTGCCTTCACCCAGTACCGAATTCATGCCTTGCTCCCTTGCTGTGCTTGCCGAGGCGCCACCACCGCTTCCGCTTCATCGGCGGCTCCGGTTTCCACCTTCGAAGTGCGACGATCACGCAGGCGTCGCCAGAGGCCCACCACGCCATCGGGCAGGTACAGCGTCACCAGCACGAACATCGCGCCGAGCAGGAATAGCCAGTACTCCGCGAAGTAGGCCGTGAACATTGTCTTCGCGCCGTTGACCAGGAATGCCCCCACTACCGGCCCGATCAGCGTGCCGCGCCCGCCGACGGCGACCCACACCGCCATTTCGATCGAGTTCGCGGGCGACATTTCGCTCGGGTTGATGATGCCGACCTGCGGCACGTACAACGCTCCGGCAATGCCGCAAAGCACAGCCGAGAACGTCCACACGAACAGCTTGTACCCGAGCGGGTTGTAGCCCGAAAACATCACGCGCATCTCCGCGTCGCGCACGGCGGTCACCACCCGGCCGAGCTTGGACGTGACGATATAGCGGCAGGCCACGAATCCGGCCAGCAGTGCAAGGAACGTCAGCACGAACAGCGCGGCACGCGTCTGCGGCGCAGCCACGGCAAAGCCGGCGATGCGCTTGAAGTCGGTAAAGCCGTTATTGCCGCCGAAGCCCGTTTCATTGCGGAAGAACAGCAGCATCGCGGCGTACGTCATAGCCTGCGTGATGATCGACAGGTACACGCCCTTGATGCGGGACCGGAACGCGAAGAAGCCAAACAGCCACGCCAGCACGCCCGGCACCAGTACCACCAGCAGCAATGCGTAGGGAAAGTGCTCGGTGCCATGCCAGAACCACGGCAATTCCTTCCAGTCCAGGAACACCATGAAATCGGGCAGATCGCTCTTGTAGACACCTTCGCGACCGATCGACCGCATCAGGTACATGCCCATCGCATACCCGCCCAGCGCGAAGAACAGACCATGGCCGAGGCTCAGGATGCCGCAATAGCCCCACACCAGATCGAGCGCAATGGCCGCCAGCGCGAAGCACATGATCTTGCCGATCAACGTCAACGCATAGGCCGACAGATGCAGCGCGTGGCCTTCCGGCACGACCAGCGCGCAGACGGGCACGCCGATCGCCACGACCACGGTCAGTACCGCCATCGCCATCCACATGCGCGTGGAGAACAACGGCTGGCGTTCCGGCACGGATAGCGTGAATGACTTGCCGGATTTCGAAGAAAAGCTGCTCATGTCAGGCCTCCGCGCTGCGCCCCTTGAGCGCGAAAAGTCCTTGTGGCCGCTTCTGGATGAACAGCACGATCAGCACGAGGACGAAGATCTTGGCCAGCACCGCGCCATAGAACGGCTCGATGAATTTGTTGATGATGCCGAGGCCGAACGCGCCCACGATCGTGCCCGCCAGTTGCCCGACGCCACCCAGCACCACCACCATGAACGAGTCGATGATGTAGGCCTGCCCCAGGTCCGGGCCCACGTTACCGATCTGCGAGAGCGCGCAACCGCCGAGCCCCGCGATGCCGGCGCCAAATGCGAACGCGTAGCTGTCCACCTTCCACGTCCGCACGCCCACGCAGGCCGCCATCGTGCGGTTCTGCGTCGTGGCGCGCACGAACAGACCCAGGCGCGTGCGATTCAGTACGGCCCATGCCACCGTCACCACGCCCAGCGCGAACAGGATGATGATGATGCGGTTGTACGGAATCACGAGCCCGGCGAGTGCCTCGATGCCGCCGCTCATCCACGCGGGATTGGCCACCTCGACGTTCTGCGCGCCGAAGATCGTACGCACGGCCTGCATCATCAGCAGGCTGACACCGAACGTGGCCAGCAGCGTCTCCAGCGGGCGGCCATAGAGATGGCGCAGCACGATTCGCTCGAGCGCGAAACCGACGGCTCCGGCAGCCAGAAAGGACGCAGGCACGGCCGCCACGAGGTACCAGTCGAACGCATTGGGCGCGTAGGCACGAAACAGCGTCTGCACCACGTAGGTGGCATAGGCGCCGATCATCAGAAACTCGCCGTGCGCCATGTTGATGACGCCGATCAGCCCGTACGTGATCGCCAGACCCAGCGCCGCCAGCAGCAGCACGCTGCCAAGGCTCAGACCCGCGAACAGGTTGCCGAGCAGTTCGGCGCGGCGCTGTTCGGTCCGCAACTGGTCAATGGCCACTTGCGCGGCCACGCGCACGCCTTCGTCGGCCTCCTTGTACTTGCCGGCCGCGTCGCGCTCGACCAGCGGCATCAGCTTCTGGCGCGATTGCGGATTGCTGTCGTGGCCGAGGATGCGAATCGCCTCGATACGCGCGTCCCGGCCCGCTTCGGCACCTTGCGCGAGAACCGTGTTGGCCCAGATCACGTCGAGCCTCGCCCGCAGTCCGGCATCGGCCTCGGCCTTGCGCGCGGCCTCCACCGCCGCACGCGAAGCGTTCTCCGGTTGATCGAACAGCGTACTGATGGCCTGCGTGCGCACCGCGATGTCCGGTGACTGCAGCTCCAGGCTGCTCGCGGCACTATCGACGATGGCGCGCAGGCTGTTATTCAGCGTCAGCGATTCGAGCTCGTCCGCCTTCACGGTGACCGGCTTGCCGGTGACCGCGTCGACGGTCTTGTCGCCATCCTGGCGCACCATGCCGACTGAGGGCGCGTACTGCAGCGCGTCATCCTGCAAGGCCTTCAGGATCGGGCCGGCCTGCTCCGCCGGCGCCTGAGTGAGCTTGTTCAGCGCCGCGGTCTTGGCATCGTAGTCATCCTCGGCCAATGGCTTGAGGTCGGCCTGCGTCAGCGGCGTGGCGGCCCACAACGGTGCCGCGGCCAGCAGCAGCGCGGCGAGCATGACACGCAGCCATGTACGGATATTGGGTCGGTGCATTCAGGAGCCTGGTTCGCGCGATGGATCGCATCTTGGGGTTGTTGGCATTCACCTGTGGTTTGCTCCCACTCCCGAGCACGGGAGTGGGAGCAACAGACCGTCAGTTCCCCGCCACCTTGTCCGCCTTGCCTTCATTGCCGGCGAT
This sequence comes from Cupriavidus sp. Met-2, assembly GCF_049843575.1. Classification (NCBI taxonomy): domain Bacteria; kingdom Pseudomonadati; phylum Pseudomonadota; class Betaproteobacteria; order Burkholderiales; family Burkholderiaceae; genus Cupriavidus; species Cupriavidus sp. Met-2. The sequence continues at coordinate 941,313 of NZ_JBBHZL010000001.1, read as the reverse complement.
GAACGGGCTCCACGGTTGCGCGCGGACCGGCTTCGGCGTCTTCCACACCACCGAGAACTGGCCGTCGCCCTTGACCTCGCCAATCATCACGGGCTTGTAGAGATGGTGGTTGTCACCCATCGTCAGCGTGAAGCCATCCGGCGCCTTGAAGGTCTGGCCGTACATCGCGGCACGCACCTTGTCCGGATCGGTGCTGCCTGCCTTCTTCACGGCCTGCGCCCACATATGGATGCCCACGTAGGTAGCTTCCATCGGGTCGTTGGTCACGCGCTTGTCGCCGCCCGGCAGGTTGTTGGCCTTGACCCACGCGGCCCACTGCTTCTTGAACGCTTCGTTCTCGGGGTTCTTGACCGACATGAAGTAGTTCCATGCAGCCAGATGGCCCACCAGCGGCTTGGTGTCGATGCCGCGCAGTTCTTCCTCGCCCACCGAGAAGGCCACCACCGGCACGTCCTTGGCCTTCAGGCCGGCGTTGCCGAGTTCCTTGTAGAACGGCACGTTCGAGTCGCCATTGATCGTGGAGATCACGGCGGTCTTGCCACCCTGCGAGAACTTCTTGATGTTGGCGACGATGGTCTGGTAGTCGCTATGACCGAACGGGGTGTAGACCTCTTCGATGTCCTTGTCCTCCACGCCCTTGCTCTTCAGGAACGCACGCAGGATCTTGTTGGTAGTGCGCGGATAGACGTAGTCGGTACCCAGCAGGAAGAAGCGCTTCGCACCGCCGCCCTCCTTGCTCATCAGGTATTCCACCGCCGGGATCGCCTGCTGGTTGGGTGCCGCGCCCGTGTAGAACACGTTCTTCGACATCTCCTCACCTTCGTACTGCACCGGGTAGAACAGCAGCGCGTTGGTTTCCTCATAGACCGGGAGCACCGACTTGCGCGATACCGACGTCCAGCATCCGAACGTGACCGCCACCTTGTCCTTGGTGATGAGCTGACGCGCCTTCTCCGCGAAGAGCGGCCAGTTGGAAGCGGGGTCCACCACCACGGGCTCGAGCTTGCGGCCCAGCACGCCGCCGCTCTTGTTGATCTCGTCGATCGTCATCAGCGCCACGTCCTTGAGCGACGTTTCGGAGATGGCCATCGTGCCCGATAGCGAATGCAGGATGCCGACCTTGATCGGCTCCTTGGTCTGCGCCATCAGCGGGCTGGTACCGATCATCGCCGCGGCGGCCACCGCCGACAGCTTCAGCATGTCACGTCGTTTCATTGCAGCTCCCAGTTTGTCGTATGTGATTAGGGACTACGCACCCCGGAGAGCACATCTGCAACTAGCGTGCCAAGGGAAACACGCGTGACCGGGTCACCATTACGTGACAAATCGACGAGAGGGGGACCGTGCCGCACCACGCTGGTGCCGCCGGCGGGGCCAGAGGGAAATCCGCCGGCGCACCGCGAATGTGCAGCGCCGTTCGGGTGCGGTCCGGCGTGAACCGGTGCAGCCGTGGCCGATGCCGGTGCGTTGCGCACCGTGGCCAATAAAAAACGGGGCCCAAAGGCCCCGTTTTTCAAACGACCGTATGAACCGTTACTTCATCCACGGCATCATGTTGGCGTTCATGTTGTGCATGATCCAGAGCGAACCGGCCAGCACAATGAACAGGATCAGTACCGTGAACAGCAGCGCCATCACGTTCCAGCGCTGACCGTTCGAACCATCCAGATGCAGGAAGTACTTCAGGTGCACGACGATCTGCACGGCCGCCATGCCCAGGATGATCCACAGCATGGTGCCGCGTTCCATCGTGCCGTCCATGACGATCTTGAACGGAATCACGGTCAGGATCACCGCCAGCACGAAGCCGATCACATACGACTTGACGCTGCTGTGGCCATGCGACGCGCCGTGAGCGGCGGTCGAAGCGTGTTGCTGTGCCATTTACATTGCTCCCATCAGGTAGACCACGGTGAACACACCGATCCAGACCACGTCCAGGAAGTGCCAGAACAGGCTGAGGCAGTTCAGGCGCTTGGCCACGACCGGGGTCAGGCCCTTCTTCGACAGTTGCCACATCAGCACGAGCATCCACAGCATGCCGCTGGCAACGTGCAGACCGTGGGTACCCACGAGCGTGAAGAACGACGACAGGAACGCGCTGCGGCTCGGGCCGGCACCCTCGTGAATCAGGTGCGCGAACTCGTTGATTTCCATGCCCATGAACGCGGCGCCCAGCAGGAACGTCACGCCCAGCCAGAACATCACGCGGCCCTTCTGATGGTTCTGCATCGACACCATGGCAAAGCCGTAGGTGATCGACGAGAACAGCAGGATGGCGGTTTCCACGAGCACGTAGTTGAGCTCGAAGATCTCCTTGCCCGACGGGCCACCCGCCACTTCGCCGCGCAGGACGGCGAAGGCGGCGAACAGGCACGCGAACAAGATGCAGTCGCTCATCAGGTACAGCCAGAAACCGAAGACGGTGTTCTCGCTGGTGTCGTGATGCGCGTGGTCGTGCGCCTCGTCGTGCGAGTGCGCATGCGCGGGGGCTTTCGCCCCGAAGCGGTCAAGAACTTCTGTCGACATGGTTATCAGCCCTGGGCAGCAATGCGCTGCTGGTAGCGCGTTTCGATCTGCTCGACCTCGGAGGCCGGCACGTAGTAATCGATGTGGTCATCGTTGGCGCGGCGGATGAACGCCACGACCATGCCGATCAGGCCCACGGCGGCAAGCCACCAGATGTGCCACGTCAGCGCGAAGCCCAGCACCAGGCTGAATGCACCCATGTAGAAACCAGCCGCGGTGTTCTTCGGCATGTGAATCTGCTCGAAGCCATCCGTGCGGATCGTCTCGCCACGTGCCTTCATGTCGGCAAACGCGTCCAGGTCACGCACCACCGGGGTGTGCGCGAAGTTGTAGAACGCCGGCGGCGACGAGGTTGCCCATTCCAGCGTGCGGCCACCCCACGGGTCGCCCGTCACGTCTGCCAGCTTCTTGCGGTCGCGGATCGACACGACGATCTGCAGCACCTGGAAGAAGATGCCCAGCGCCACGAACACCACGCCCACCACGGCCAGATGCAGCCACGGCGTCCAGGCCGGGTTGTCGGTGTGGTTCAGACGACGGGTCATGCCCATCAGGCCCAGCACGTACAGCGGCATGAAGGCGAAGTAGAAGCCCACCAGCCAGCACCAGAAGGCGCACTTGCCCAGACGCTCGTTCAGCTTGAAGCCGAAGGCCTTCGGCCACCAGTAGGTCACGCCGGCCAGGTAGCCAAACAGCACGCCGCCGATGATCACGTTGTGGAAGTGAGCAATCAGGAACAGGCTGTTGTGCAGCACGAAGTCAGCAGCCGGCACGGCCATCAGCACGCCGGTCATGCCACCGATCACGAACGTGATCATGAAGCCCAGCGTCCACAGCACCGGCGACGTGAATTGCACGCGGCCACGGTACATCGTGAACAGCCAGTTGAAGATCTTCACGCCCGTCGGGATCGAGATGATCATCGTCGTGATGCCGAAGAACGCGTTCACGTTGGCGCCAGAGCCCATCGTGAAGAAGTGGTGCAGCCACACGATGAACGACAGCACCATGATCGCGCTGGTGGCATACACCATCCCCTTGTAGCCGAACAGCTTCTTGCCCGAGAACGTAGAGATGATTTCCGAGAAGATACCGAACGCCGGCAGGATCAGGATGTACACCTCGGGGTGGCCCCAGATCCAGATCAGGTTCACGTACATCATGGCGTTACCGCCGCCATTGTTCGTGAAGAAGTGCATGTCGAAGTAGCGGTCCAGGCCCAGCAGTGCCAGCGACACCGTCAGCACCGGGAAGGCAGCCACGATCAGCACGTTGGTGCACAGGACCGTCCAGGTGAACACCGGCATGCGCATCAGCGTCATGCCCGGGGCGCGCATCTTCAGGATGGTCACCAGGAAGTTCACGCCGGTCAGCAATGTCCCCAGCCCTGATATCTGCAGCGACCAAAGGTAGTAGTCCACCCCCACGCCCGGGCTGTAGTCCAGACCCGACAGCGGCGGATAGGCCAGCCAGCCGGTACGCGCGAATTCGCCAACGCCCAGCGAGACGTTCACGAGCATCGCGCCGGCCACGAACAGCCAGAAGCTCAGCGTGTTCAGGAACGGGAACGCCACGTCGCGCGCGCCGATCTGCAGGGGCACCACGAGGTTCATCAGACCCGTCATCAGCGGCATGGCCACGAAGAAGATCATGATCACGCCGTGGGCCGTGAACACCTGGTCATAGTGCTCGGGCGGCAGGAAGCCGGTGGAGCCGTTGGTGGCAACCGCCAGCTGGGTACGCATCATGACGGCGTCGGCAAAGCCGCGCAGCAGCATGATCAGCGCCACCAGCGAATACATCACGCCAATGCGCTTGTGATCGACCGAGGTAATCCACTCGGTCCACAGGTAGTCCCACTTCTTGAAGTACGTGATCGCACCGAGCAGCGCCAGCCCGCCAAGGGCCACGCAGCTCAGCGTGATCATGATGATCGGCTCATGAAACGGAATCGCCGACAAACTCAATTTGCCAAACATCATTGCTCCTAGATTTGCGCGCCCAGCGCCGGCTTGGCCGGCGTGGCCATGGACACCCGCTCTTCACCGAGCGTGTTACGCGACGTGCAGACCGGACCGCCATCAAAACCTTCGCGGGCCATTGCATGGCCGTCGCCGCCCATGTACTGATGCAGGATGCCGGTGTACAGACCGTCTTCGACCTTGCCGAAGTACGTCACCGGTTCCGCTTCGCTCGGCTTGGCCAGGACCTTGTAGTCCTCGGACGCGAGCTGCTTTTCGGACGCGCGCACCTTTTCCACCCACTTGTCGAACTCGAAATTCGACATGGCGATGGCCTTGAACTTCATACCCGAGAAGCCGCCGCCACTGTAGTTGGCGGACATGCCGTCAAACGTGCCGGCTTCATTGGCGATGAGGTGCAGCTTGGTCTCCATCCCAGCCATGGCGTAAACCTGGCTACCCAGTTGCGGGATGAAGAACGAGTTCATGATCGAATCCGACGTGATCTTGAAGTTCACCGGCGTGTTCACCGGCAGCGCGAGCTGGTTCACCGTCGCGATCTTCAGTTCCGGATAGATGAACAGCCATTTCCAGTTCATCGCCACGGCTTCCACGGTCACCGGCTTGACGTTCGACTCGAGCGGCTTGTACGGGTCGAGATCGTGCGACGACTTCCAAGTGATGATGCCCAGCGCGATGATGATCAGGCAGGGGATCAGCCAAACCACCACTTCGATGCGGGTGGAGTGCGACCAGTTCGGATCGTATTCAGCAGACTTGTTGCTGGCGCGATACTTCCACGCAAACACGAGCGTCAGGATGATGACCGGTACGACGACCAGCAGCATCAGCCAGGTGGCGATCAGGATGATGCCCTTGATGTCGACGCCGACTTGCCCTTTCGGGTTCATCAGCGCGAAGTCGCAGCCGGCCAACAGGAGCAGGCCAAGGCAAGGCAGGTACCGCATCAGGGGCGGCATTTTTGGTTTCTTCATGTCACGACGGTCTGGTTGCGCCACGCCTGTGCACAAGCGTGGCACCGCCTACCTGCTGCACGGGGCAACTGGCGGGCTGGGCTGGGGAAAACCGGAGGACGTGTCCAAAGCTGGCGCTGCGAAATGGGCGATGCAAACGCCTGCGGACCATGCGGCCGGGCAACGCCATGAACGCGGCTTGGACAGCAACTGACGACTGCGTGCGCGCGCCTGAGGGGGCGGGTGCGTGCGCTGAGGTGACCGACTGCCTGAACTGCGTCTGTCCCGGTTCGGAACTGCCACCGGAACGAGCGTTGTGTCACGATGTTCACGCCACATCCTCTTGCTTCAACCGCCTCACCAGCGCAGTGAGAACGGTCTCCGAGCGGATATCGCATTACATAAAACATCGTGGGCGGGACTGTACCGCAACGCAACATTACGGGTAAACCCAGACACAACAGAAACACTGTTCTTTTAATCGGACAATTCCTTGACCTGTCGCAACGGGGTAACAGTCATCTCGTGGTTGCTTGTTTTTCCACGATTTCGCTGGACAAATGACAAGGGCCGCGATCTCGCGGCCCTCATTGTCGAGCGACAGTGCTGACGAATCGGATACGTCAGGAGTAGCGTCGACTGATCGATTCCGCCACGCAGACCGGTCGATCCGCGCCTTCCCGCTCGATCGTGACCTCCCAGGTGGACTGCGCACCGACCAGGCCATTCGGCAGCGGGTCCAGCCGCTCGACGTTGAGCAGCTTCACGCGTCCTCGCAGACGGCTGCCCACCGGCACCGGCGACGTGAAACGAACGCGATTCAGACCATAGTTGACGCCCATCTTGACGCCTTCCATGTGGATCGCGTTCTGCATGAGCTGGGGCAGCAGCGAAAGGGTCAGGAAGCCGTGGGCGATCGGCGCGCCGAACGGCGACTCACGCTTGGCACGCTCGACGTCAATATGGATCCACTGGTGATCGCCCGTGGCCTCGGCAAACAGGTTCACCTGCTGCTGCGTGATTTCGATCCAGTCGCTGACAGCCACTTCCTCGCCCTGCAGCGACTCCAGTTCTTCCAACGATGCGATAGTACGCATGGTGCTTGTCTCCTTGTCGTTCTTTTCTGGTTGGGTAGCCCTTCCTTCTCCCGCGTGCGGCAGAGGGAAGTGAACAAACGGCGTGCGTCAGGCCGGGCGGCGCTTGTACATCCCCATGCCCTTGACCGTGCACACAACCTCGCCCTTCTGGTTGGTGGCCACCCACTGGGTCATCACCACACCGCGATCAGGCTTGGAGCTCGACGGACGCACGTCCAGAACTCTCAGCACGGCAGTCAGGGTGTCACCGGCATAGACCGGCTTGATCCAGCGGACTTCATCCACGCCGGGCGACCCCATGCTGGTGGAGCGATCCCCCATCGACAGCACCAGCAGACGCATGATGATGCCGCAGGTCATCCAGCCACTGGAAATCAGCCCACCGTAGATGCTCTGCTCTGCAGCGGCCTTGTCGACGTGAAACGGTTGCGGGTCGTACTGGCGCGCGAAGCTGATGATCTCCTCTTCGGTCACCGTATAGCTCCCGAGCGGGTGCTCGCTGCCGACGACGTAATCCTCGAAATACATCTTGGACATCAAGTCCTCCAATGAAAAAACCGCGCTCGGGGTCACCGGCGCGGTTTGAACACTTACGCAATACTCAGGCAGCTTCCTGGAAGCCAGGCTGGCTGGCGAAGCGGCCCAGATGGTGGTCCACATCGCCGAAGGTCGTATTGATCAGCGTGAGGCGCTTGAACATGTGCGCGGCCGGCAGTTCGTCGGTCACACCCATGCCGCCGTGAATCTGCACGGCTTCCTGGCCCACCGAGCGGGCTGCCACGCCGACGCGCGCCTTGGCGGCGGACACGTAGCGGCGGCGCTCCTCGGGGCTGGCCTCGTCGAAGCGCGCCGCGGCCAGCAGCGTGATCGAACGCGACTGCTCCGCATGGATCATCATTTCGACCATGCGGTGCTGCAGCGCCTGGAAGCGCGCGATGGCCACGCCGAACTGCTGGCGGGTCTTCGCGTACTCGAGCGTGGCGGCGTTGAGCGTATCCATGACACCAACGGCTTCGGCGCACAGCAGCACCGCGGCGTAGTCGGCGGTGGCCTCGAGCACATCCCAGCCCTTGCCTTCCGTGCCGATCAGCGTGGCCGGTGCATCCTGGAACGTCACGTCGGCTGCGTGGAGGTTGTCGATCGTGCGGTAGTCCTTGACGCTGACGCCAGCACCCTTGGTGTCGACCAGGAACAGCGAGATGCCGTCACGGTCCGACTGGGCGCCACTGGTGCGTGCCGACACCACGAGCTTGTCGGCCTGGGCGCCGTGGGTCACCACGACCTTGCGACCGTTGAGCTTGCCGCCCTTGGCCGTCAAGGTCACGTTGTTCAGTTCATGGCGTGCCTGCTGCTCGTTGAATGCCGTGGCCAGCTTCAGTTCGCCACCAGCCACCTGCTCGAGCAGCGCTTCCTGGCCACCGGCCAGCTTGAGCGCCTGCGCGGCCACCACCGTCGCGAAGTACGGCTCCACCACCAGGCCGCGGCCCAGTTCCTGCTGCACCACCATCATGTCGACAGCCGTACCGGAGAAGCCACCTTGCGCTTCGGGCACCGGCAGCGCGGTCAGGCCGAGTTCGACCAGTCCGCCCCAGGCCTGCTCGCCGTAGCCATTCGCGCCCTTGATGTTCTTCTTGCGCGATTCGAAGTCGTAGCTCTTCTCGACAAAACGGCGAATCGCGTCGGCCAGTTGCTTCTGTTCGTCGCTGAGATTGAAGTTCATGTTGCGTGTCTCCTCACAGCCCCAGAATCATCTGGCTGATGATGTTCTTTTGGATTTCGTTCGAACCGCCGTAGATGGAGGTCTTGCGATAGTTGAAGTAGTACGCGGCCAGCGGGGCGGCGTCGTCATAGCCGGTCACGGCGTGCTCGTGTTCGCACTCCAGGTACGCCGGATCGAACGGCTGGGCGTACGGGCCGACCGCTTCGACCATCAGTTCGGTCAGCATCTGCTGGATCTCGGTGCCCTTGATCTTGAGCATCGATGCCTCGGGGCCGGGGCCCTTGCCAGCGGCTTCGCTCGACACCACGCGCAGCACGGTGATCTCCAGCGCCATCAGTTCGATTTCCAGCGCGGCAACCTTGGCGCCAAACACCGGATCCTCGAGCAGCGGCTTGCCGTTCTTCTGCTGCTGGCGGGCAACGCGCTTCAGGAAGCCCAGTTCGCGCTTGGAGTTACCCACGCGCGCAATGCCGGTACGCTCATGGCCAAGCAGGTACTTGGCATAGGTCCAGCCACGGTTTTCCTCGCCGACGCGGTTTTCGACCGGCACCTTGACGTTGTCGAAGAAGACTTCGTTCACTTCATGCTCTTCGTCGAGCATGATGATCGGGCGCACGGTAATGCCCGGCGTCTTCATGTCGATCAGCAGGAACGAAATGCCCTCTTGCTTCTTGGCCTCGGGGTCGGTGCGCACCAGGCAGAAGATCATGTCGGCGTGCTGGCCGAGCGTGGTCCAGGTCTTCTGGCCGTTGACGATGTAGTGCTTGCCATCCGACGTCAGCTCGGCACGGGTCTTCAGCGAAGCCAGATCCGAACCCGAACCCGGCTCCGAATAGCCCTGGCACCACCAGTCGGTGCAGTCGAGGATACGCGGCAGGTAGTACGACTTCTGCTCTGCATTGCCGTACTTCATGATCACGGGCGCGACCATCGCCACGCCGAACGGCAGCACGCCAGGCGCGCCGACGCGGGCATTTTCCTCGTCCCAGATGTGGCGTTGCGTGGCGTTCCAGCCCGTGCCACCGAACTCGACCGGCCAGTGCGGCGCGGACCAGCCCTTGCCAGCCAGGATCTTGTGCCAGCGCACCAGATCGTCGCGGTTGGGGCGGCGGTGGTTGAGTACCTTTTCGCGGATTTCCGCCGGCAGGTTGGCTTCGAGCCAGCTACGCACTTCCTGACGGAAGGCGATGTCGGCCGCCGAGTAATTGAGATCCATGCCCGTCTCCATTGGTGGTGCCGGCGGGCGCCGGCCGTTTGTTTTACCTCGCGCATCACTGCGCGAGGTAAACCGGGCACAGGATGCTTGTTCAGTGGGCCGTCTGCTTTAGCGCATCCGGCACGATGAGCGGAAAGGTCTCGATGCCTTCGTCGGCCAGCGCCTGCACGTCTTCCGGCGTTGCCGAACCGCGGATACCGCGCTCCGGCGCTTCCTCGTAGTGCATGCGCCGCGCTTCCTCGGCGAAACGTTCTCCCACGTCCTCGGTCTGCGCCAGTACCTGCCGAACTGCCTTCAGATAGCGGGCCTGCAGCGCTTGCATCATCTGCTGCGCGTCGGCCTTGCCTTCCTCGGCGTTCCGGACCTGCGTCTGCGCCGGCTTGGCGGTGGCACCCGAAAGATTCAGGCGCGGCGCGCTGGGCAGGCGGGAGACGGCATGGTCACCACAGACCGGGCATTGGACGAGGTCACGCGAAATCTGCGATTGCGCATCTTCCTCCGAGGCAAACCAACCCTCGAAACGATGGTCTTGCGCACAGCGCAGGTCGAGCACCTTCATGATCTTTCCAGCCCGTCGGGCAATATTAGCCGTGAATCGAAATTTTGTGAACGGTCGTGCTAATTTTTTCGCTGACCGTTTTTGCCTGGCAGGATGCGTCCTAAACACAATTACGCCGGAGCAAGGGAAAACCCCATGCGGAGACTGGCGCTGAGGCAGACTCAAGCCTGCAAGGCGGCGCAGTAGCTTAGCAGTTATGCGCCGTTTCAGCCGATGCTGCGATTGTCAGGAAACGGAGGCTTGCTTTGCTCGCCCGGCTGCCAGGTGCCAGAGACGATCTTCTCCAGCCAGAGCGCGCCGATGATCGTCTTGACGTCAGTAATGCGGCCCTGACGTACCCAATCGATCACCTGACCCACCGGCGTGATAAAGGTTTCCAGGAACTCGCCATCGTCGAGTTTCGCCTCGCCGGCGATCAGATCACGCGCCAGGAACAGATCGATGAACTCGGTCGAGTAGGAGATCACAGGGTGGATCCGCGTCAGGTAATCCCAGCGACGCGCGGTGTAGCCAGTTTCCTCGAGCAACTCGCGCTCGCCACATCGTTGCGCGCCCTCTTCCGGATCGAGCTTGCCCGCCGGAAATTCGAGCATCACTTCACCGATCGGGTAGCGGAACTGGCGCTCCATCAGCACCGTGCCGTCGTCGAACAGCGGGATCATCATGACTGCGCCCGGATGCAGCACGTACTCGCGCCCGGCTTGCTTGCCATTGGGCAGGCGCACGATGTCTTGCTTGAGGGTGAGGAATTTGCCGCGATGGATGGTCGCGGAAGCGACGGCAGTTTCCCTGAGGTGATCGTCACGCTCTTCGGACGATACGGCTGGGGTCTTGTCGATCATGAACGCTCCGGGTGTGGCACGGGCCCCGGCGCGAGGGTCTGGCCGCAATCAGGCCGTGCGATGTTTGACCAGGTATTGCCAGGTGAAGCCGGGGAAGGCAAACACCAGCATCATGCAGGCGGTGATGGCGTAGAACTGCCAGCCTTGCGGGAAGGCGTTGCCGAGGCTCGCTTCCACTGCGAAGCCGGCAAGGCCAGCCACCACGTACCACATGAATAGTTCCACCAGGCGCAGCCACAACGGCTTGCGGGCCCACTTCAGGCCCACCGCGGCGAACAGGCGCTGGTTGACGAACGGCAGGTTGGCACACACCAGTGCCAAAAGGATGACAAACCAACCACCTGCCGAGGAACTCATTGCGTCACCTTGCCTGAAAAATCAGGACGCCAGCGTAGCACGGATGGCCTGGAAGCACAGGTCCATCAGGCCAGCCGGGAACAGACCCAGCAGGATCACGGCCAAGCCGTTCAGGCTCAGCACCGAACGCAGGCCAGTCGAAGCTTCCAGCGGCTCTTCGCCAACCGGTGCATCGAAGTACATCAGCTTCACAATGCGCAGGTAGTAGAACGCGCCGATCAGCGAGAACACCACTGCCACCACGGCCAGCCAGCTCATACCTGCCGACACGACCGCCTGCAGCACCGACAGCTTGGCATAGAAGCCAACGGTCGGCGGAATGCCGGCCATCGAGAACATCATCACCAGCATCAGGAACGCGAACCACGGATGACGGCGCGACATGCCCTTCAGATCGTCGAGCGTTTCTGCCTCGAAGCCCTTGCGCGTGCGAACCAGGATCAGGCCGAACGTGCCCAGCGTGGTCAGCATGTACGTGATCGAGTAGAACATCGACGAGCTGTAGGCGTTCACTGCGCCGTCGGCCTTGTTGGCCACCACGCCCGAAAGCATGCCCAGCAGCACGAAGCCCATGTGGGAGATCGTCGAGTACGCCAGCATCCGCTTCAGGTTTGTCTGAACGATAGCCGTCAGGTTACCGATGACCAGCGAAGCAATCGACAGGATCACCAGCATGACCTGCCAGTCGGTCGCCAGCGGCAGCAGGCCCTCCACCAGCAGGCGGATGATCAGCGCGAATGCGGCAACCTTCGGACCAGCAGCGATCAGCAGCGTCACAGCGGTCGGCGAACCCTGGTAGATGTCCGGGATCCACATATGGAACGGTGCGGCACCCAGCTTGAAGGCCACACCGGCCACGATAAACACCACGCCGAAGGCCAGCATCGTCGTGTTGACGCGGCCCGACTCGACCACGCGGAACACTTCACCCAGGTTCAGCGAACCGGTGGCCCCGTACATCATCGACATGCCGTAGAGCAGGAAGCCCGATGCGAGCGCGCCCAGTACAAAGTACTTGATCGCCGATTCGGACGTCACGCGCGAGTCGCGGCGCAGGGCAACCAGCGCATACGACGACAGAGACAGCAGCTCCAGACCCAGGTACAGCGTCAGGAAGTTGTTGCCGGTGATCATCACGATCTGACCGCCGAGCGTGAACAGCGCGAGCATGTAGAACTCGCCTGCGAACATGTCCCGTTCGGCCAGATAGCTACGCGTGTAGATCAGCGTCAGCAGCATACCCAGCGAGCAGAACGCAGCCAGCACGTTCGCCATCGGGTCGATCACGACCAGGTTGGCGAACGCGTAGTGCGTTTCGCCGCCTGCCGCGTCGATGCCGAACCAAGCGGTCAGCACCAGTGTAGTCAGCAGCGACAGCGGGTACGCCACGCTGGTGCGGTTCTTGCCGCGGGCTAGGTCGATCCAGTTGATCGCCGCAATGGCGATCGCCAGGAAAATGATTGGCGCCACCGGGGCCAGGCTAGAGGACGATTGCATGTTGATTTCTCTCCCCCGCTTACAGCTTGGACTGTGCCACGTGGGACAGCAGGTTCACCACCGATGCGTGCATCACGTCGGTGAAGGGTTTCGGGTACAGACCCATGTACAGCGTCATGATCGCCAGCAGACCGAGCATGAAGAATTCACGCTTGTTCAGGTCCACCAGTTCACGCACGTGCTCGTGCACGATATCGCCGAAGATCACGCGCTTGACCATCCACAGCGAGTAAGCCGCGCCGAAGATCAGGGCCGTGGCGGCCAGCAGGCCAATCCAGAAGTTGAACTTGACAGCACCCAGGATCACCATGAACTCGCCCACGAAACCCGAGGTAGCCGGCAGGCCACAGTTGGCCATCGCGAAGAACACCGACAGCGCCGCGAACTTCGGCATCACGTTCACCACACCGCCGTAGTCGGCGATCTGGCGCGAGTGCACGCGGTCATAGAGCACACCGATACACAGGAACATCGCGCCCGACACGAAACCATGCGAGATCATCTGGATGATGCCGCCCTCGATGCCGATTTCATTGAAGATGAAGAAACCGAGCGTCACGAAACCCATGTGAGCGATCGACGAGTACGCCACCAGCTTCTTCATGTCGGCCTGGACCAGTGCCACGAGGCCGATGTAGATCACGGCGATCAGCGAGATCGTGATGATGAACGGGGCCAGGTAGTGGCTGGCGTCCGGGGCGATCGGCAGCGAGAACCGCAGGAAACCGTAGGCGCCCAGCTTCAGCATGATCGCCGCCAGCACCACGGAACCGCCGGTCGGCGCTTCCACGTGGGCGTCCGGCAGCCAGGTGTGCACCGGCCACATCGGCACCTTCACCGCGAAGGCCATGAAGAACGCGAGGAAGATCGCGATCTGCTCGTTCATCGTCAACTTGGCCTGATGCCAGGTGAGGATGTCGAACGAGCCCGTCTTGTTGTACAGGTACAGCAGCGCGACCAGGGTCAGCAGCGAGCCGAGCAGCGTGTAGAGGAAGAACTTGAACGCCGCATACACGCGGTTCGGGCCGCCCCAGACACCGATGATGATGTACATCGGGATCAGCGTGGCTTCGAAGAACACGTAGAACAGCAGGCCGTCCAGCGACGAGAAGACACCGACCATCAAGCCTGACAGGATCAGGAACGAGGCCATGTACTCGGCCACGCGTTCGGTGATCACTTCCCAGGCCGAGATCACGACGATCACGGTGATGAATGCGGTCAGCACCACGAACCACATCGAGATGCCATCCACACCCAGGTGGTACTGGATGTTGAAGCGTTCGATCCACGTCGCCTGCTCGACGAACTGCATCGCAGCGGAAGCGGTGTCGAAGTGGAAGATCAGCGGCAGCGTGACGGCAAAGCTGACGATAGCACCGAACAGCGCCATCCAGCGCACGAAGCATTTGCTTCGGTCGGAGCCGAACATCAATACCACCAGCCCGAAGAAGATAGGCAGCCAGATTGCGAAAGACAGAACCATTTCTATGTTTTCCTTGCTTTGGTGCCTATCACTTGGTGCCTATCACGCCAGTGATCGTCAGCGTCAGGAGCACCAACATGCCGATGATCATCGCGAAAGCGTAATGGTAGATATAACCGGACTGCAGGTAGCGGCTGGCCGCAGCAAACGACGCCACCACGCGGGCCGAACCATTGACGAACAGGCCGTCGATGAAGCTCTGGTCACCACCCTTCCACAGGCCGGTACCCAGCAGGCGCGCGCCGCGAGCGAAAACCGCTTCGTTGATCGCGTCCATGTAGTACTTGTTGTCCAGCAGCTTGTAGAGACCGGAGAAACGTTGCTTGATCGCCGCGGGGATGTCCGGGCGCTTCATGTAGAAGAACCACGACAGCACCACGCCTGCGATAGCCAGCCACAGCACCGGCGTCGTCAGCGAGTGAATCGCCATCGGCACCCAGCCATGGAACGCTTCCTTCAGCTCTTCCATCGCATGATGGTTCTCGCCGACGAAGATCACGTCCTTGAAGGCCACGCCATGCTTGAAGAACTCGCCGAACAGCATCGGCTCGATGGCGATGGCGCCAACGATCACCGACGGGATGGCCAGCAGCACCAGCGGCAGCGTCACGACCCACGGGGACTCATGCGGCTTCTGGCCCGGAGCCAGGCCGTGGTGATGGTCGTGCGAGACTTCCTCGTCATGGTGGTTGCCATGGTGGTCATCGGCCTTGCCGAAGCGCTCTTCACCGTGGAACACCAGGAAGTACATGCGGAACGAATAGAAGGCGGTCACGAACACACCGGCCAGCACCGCGAAGTACGCGAAGCCCGAGCCAGCGATATGCGATTCGGCCACGGCCTCGATGATCGAGTCCTTCGAATAGAAGCCCGCGAAGAACGGCGTGCCGATCAGGGCCAGCGAACCGACCAACGACGTGATCCACGTGATCGGCATGTACTTGCGCAGGCCGCCCATGTTGCGGATGTCCTGGTCATGGTGCATGCCGATGATCACCGAACCCGCGGCAAGGAACAGCAGTGCCTTGAAGAACGCGTGGGTCATCAGGTGGAACACGGCCACCGAGTAGGCCGAAGCGCCAAGCGCGACGGTCATGTAACCGAGCTGCGACAGCGTGGAGTACGCCACCACGCGCTTGATGTCGTTCTGGATGATGCCCAGGAAGCCCATAAACAGCGCGGTGATCGCGCCGATGACCAGCACAAACGACAGCGCGGTATCCGACAGTTCGAACAGCGGCGACATACGCGCCACCATGAAGATACCGGCGGTCACCATGGTTGCAGCGTGAATCAGTGCCGAGATCGGGGTCGGGCCTTCCATCGAGTCAGGCAGCCAGACGTGCAGCGGGAACTGCGCCGACTTGCCCATCGCGCCGATAAACAGGCAGATGCAGGCCACGGTGATCATCATCCAGTCGGTACCTGGGAAGATCACGGTAGCCAGCTGCTCGCGGGTAGCGAAGACATCCGTGTAGTTCATGCTGCCGCTGTATGCCAGCAGCAGGCCGATACCGAGGATGAAGCCGAAGTCACCCACACGGTTGACCAGGAACGCCTTCAGGTTCGCGAAGATCGCCGTCGGGCGGGTGTACCAGAAACCGATCAGCAGGTACGACACCAGGCCCACCGCTTCCCAGCCGAAGAACAGCTGCAGGAAGTTGTTGCTCATCACCAGCATCAGCATCGAGAAGGTGAAGAGCGAGATGTAGGCGAAGAATCGGTTGTAGCCGGGGTCCCCTTCCATGTAACCGACGGTGTAGATGTGCACCATCAGCGAGACGAAGGTCACGACCACCATCATCATCGCGGTCAGGGAGTCGACCAGGAAGCCGACCTCCATCTTCAGGCTGCCGATCGTCATCCACTCGTACACGGTGGCGTTGTAGCCCGCGCCGTTGAGCACGTCGAGCAGCACCATCACCGACAGGACAAAAGCGATGGCAACGCCGAGAATCGTTGCCGAATGCGCCACGATCCGGCCGCCGCGCGACTCCGAGGAAAACGTGCCGAAGAACTTGGTACCGAACAGACCAGCTATCGCGGCGCCGGCGAGCGGCGCCAGCGGAATCGCCAGCAGCAGGTTGGGGTTGAGCGTGGTTGCCATAGGACGCTTATTGGTGTGCGATCGGGGAGCAGTCTTGGTTCAATGTGGATGCGGTCATGAATCAGCCCTTGAGGGTATCCATGTCGTCCACGTTGATCGTGTCCAGGTTACGGAACAGCACAACCAGGATTGCCAGACCAATTGCCGACTCGGCGGCGGCCACCGTGAGGATGAAGAAAACGAAAACCTGACCAGCCAAGTCGCCCATGTAGTGCGAGAAGGCGACGAAGTTCATGTTCACCGCAAGCAGCAGCAGTTCGAGCGCCATCAGCAGCACGATCACGTTCTTGCGGTTCAGGAAGATGCCAACGATGCTGATCGCAAACAGGATCGCACCGAGGACGAGGAAGTGGGCGAGAGAGAGCACAGCGGTTTCTCCGGGCTTTAGTTCTTGTTGGCGGCTGCCGCAGCATCCGCTTCGGCCCGGCCCTCGGCCGGCAGTTTCACCAGACGCACGCGCTCGTCGCGGCGCACACGGAGCTGGGCGCCAACGTCCTGTGCCTTCACATCCTTGCGACGGCGCAGCGTCAGTGCAACGGCAGCGATGATGGCCACCAGCAGGATGATGCCGGCCACTTCAAACGCGTAGATGTAGTCGGTGTAGATCAGCTTGCCCAGCGCGGCGGTATTCGAATAGTTCGGATCCTGCGCGCCCGGGGGCAGCACCGCGTTGGTCGTGCCGATGAAGTTGCGCACGAGCACGATCGCCATTTCGGCGATGATCAGCGCGCCAATGATCGAGGCCATCGGCACATAGGTCCAGAAGTCGCGCCGCAGATGCTCGATGTCGATGTCGATCATCATCACGACGAACAGGAACAGCACCATCACGGCGCCGACGTACACGAGCAGGAGCAGGATGGCGAGGAATTCCGCCTTCAGGATCATCCAGATCGCTGCGGCGGTGAAGAACGCCAGGACGAGGAACAGTGCGGAATGCACCGGGTTCTTTGCCGTGATGACTTTCAGTGCGGACAGCACCAGCACCAAGGCAAAGACATAGAAGATGGTGGTCGTGAGTTCCATGGTCCCTATCGGATCCTCTTTGGGCCGCTTGCACACAGCCCCCCTTTCGGGGTGACCACGCGTGCTCGCGGCATCCTTCTGTTGGCCCCTTGCGGGACCGATTCAATTTCGCTTTCGGGAGCCGGCGCCTCAAGCGCCCTGCTCCCGCCCTGCGTCGATACGCTTAACGGTACTTCGCGTCCGCAGCCTTGGCTGCGGCGATCTGCGGCTCGTAGCGGTCGCCAACGGCCAGCAGCATGTCCTTGGTGAAGTACAGGTCACCGCGCTTTTCGCCGTGATACTCGAGAATGTGCGTCTCGACGATCGCGTCAACCGGGCAAGCTTCTTCGCAGAAGCCGCAGAAAATGCACTTGGTCAGGTCGATGTCGTAGCGCGTGGTGCGGCGGGTGCCGTCGTTACGCACGTCCGATTCGATCGAGATAGCCAATGCCGGGCACACCGCTTCACACAGCTTGCAGGCGATGCAACGCTCTTCCCCATTGGGATAGCGGCGCAGTGCGTGCAGGCCGCGGAAACGCGGCGACATCGGCGTCTTCTCTTCCGGGAACTGGACTGTGATCTTGCGCGCGAAGAGATAGCGGCCGGTCAAAGCCATACCCTTGAAGAGTTCCTTCAGGAGCAGGCTGTTGAAGAAGTCCTTGATGGCGAGCAGCATGACGATTGCTTCCTAAGTATTTCCGCGCGGCGCGCCCTGCCTCTGGCAGTGACGCACCATCGCCTGGCCTCTTAGTGCCAGATGTTCCACGGCGACTTGATCCAGATCGCCACAATGATCAGCCAAGCCACGGTCAGCGGAATGAAGATCTTCCAGCCCAGACGCATGATCTGGTCATAGCGGTAACGCGGGAACGAAGCGCGAATCCAGATGAAAACCGACAGCAGCAGGAATACCTTGATCACCAGCCAGAAGAAGCCCGGGATCGCATTGGTCAGCGCGCTCGAGAACGGCGGTGCCCAGCCACCAAGGAACATCAGCGAGGTCATCGTCGAGATGATGATCATGTTGATGTACTCGGCCAGGAAGAACAGCGCGAACGTCATGCCCGAATATTCGATCATGTGGCCGGCCACGATTTCCGATTCGCCTTCCACCACGTCGAACGGGTGACGGTTGGTTTCAGCCACGCCCGAGATGAAGTACACGCCGAACATCGGCAGCAGCGGCAGCCAGTTCCACGACAGCAGGTTCAGGCCCATGTTGGCGAAGTAGCCGGTGTTCTGGGCGTTCACGATGTGCGACAGGTTCAGGCTGCCCGACACCATCAGCACGGTCACCAGGGCGAAGCCCATGGCGATTTCGTACGACACCATCTGCGCCGCGGCACGCATCGCACCGATGAACGCATACTTCGAGTTCGAGGCCCATCCAGCCAGAATCACGCCATAGACGCCCACCGAGCTGATGGCCATCACGTACAGCAGACCAGCGTTGATATCGGCCATCACCACTTCGGCCTGGAACGGAATCACCGCCCAGACAGCGACTGCGGGCATCAGCACCATCAGCGGAGCCACCAGGTACATGCCCCGGTTGATCTGCGACGGGAACATGACTTCCTTGAGCAGCAGCTTCAGCACGTCGGCGATCGGCTGCAGCAAGCCCAGCGGACCCACGCGGTTCGGGCCGATACGCACGTGCATCCAGCCGATCAGCTTGCGCTCCCACAGAATCAGGTAGGCCACGCACAGCAGCACCGGCACCACGATGAGCACCGCGCGGATAAGAATCCACAGCGGCGTCCAGTACATGCCGAAGATGTCGTGACCTTGCGAGGTAATCCAGTCGATCATGTTGCTTTCTCGCTCTTCTTATGCGGTGGCCGTCGCGGCCGCGTTGTTGCCGGCCGGCAGGTCGATGGCTTTCTCAACGGTGACATTGCCGAACAGTGCACCCAGCGTCACGGCAGCCTCGGTGGCGGCCGGCACGCGCACTGTGTTTGCCGGCAGCGTCGCTTCGAGAGCGGCCGGCAGCACCACGCTGGCACCATCCTGCATCACACGCACCGGATCGCCAGCCTGCACGCCCAGCTTGGCGAACAGATCCGACGACAGCGACACCTGCATCGCACGGCGCGCGGCGGCGGTAAGCTGCAGCGAGTCGGCACGGCGCACGATCGGGTCGGCGTGGTAAATCGGCACATCGGCGATACGCTCGACACCGTTGGCGGCAGCAGCCGTCACGCGGATCGGGGCATCGGTCGAGTTGTTCAGTTGCTCGGCGACCGGACGAGCCAGCGCGGCGTCGCGCACGGCTTCAGCCGTGTCGAAGTCGAAGCCCGGTACTTCCAGCAGGTTGCCCAGCACGCGCAGCACCTTCCAGCCCGGACGCGACTCACCCAGCGCGCGTACCACGCCGTTGAAGCTCTGCGCCTTGCCTTCGGCATTGACGAACGTACCTGCGGTTTCGGTGAACGGCGCGACCGGCAGGATCACGTCTGCGTATTGCAACGCGGCTTCCGAACGGAACGGCGACAGCACCACGACCGTGCCGGCCTGGTTCAGCGCGGCCAGTGCCTTGCGGCCATCGGCGGCGTCGAACTCGGGCTCGGCGTTCAGCACAATGTACGCGCGGCGCGGCGCATCGAGCATGGCCTGTGCGTTGGCACCGCCTTGCTGCGGCAGGGCGCCAGCAACATAACCACCGACCGTGTTGGCGGCCTCGGTCAGGAAGCCCAGCGTCGCGCCCGTTTCCGAGGCGATCCACTGCGCCAGAGCGTGCAGCGACGAGAACTGCGGGTGACGGACGGCTTCGTTGCCGAGGAACACCGCACGGCGTTCGCCCGACAGCAGCATATCGGCCACGGCCTTCGCAGCATCGCCACCGTCGAATCCTTCGGTACCGGCCGGAGCGGTCACGCCCTTGGCGGCGGCCACGGCACGGGCCACGCCGGCCAGTGCGGCGGTCCAGCCCGACGGGGCAGCATTGATACGCGCGGCGACCGGCATCAGCAGGTCTTCACCGCCCGCGCCGATCACGGCCACACGTGTGCCCTTTTTCACGGCTTGACGCAGACGCGACGCCAGCAGCGGATGATCCTTGCGCAGCGACGAACCGATCACCAGCGCGCGTTGCAGCGTGCTGACGTCGGCCACCGGCATGCCGAGCCACGGCGCGCCCTTCAGTGCGGCCGAGAAATCGGATTGACGCAGGCGGAAGTCGACGTTGTCGCTGCCCAGACCACGGACGAGCTTGCCCAGCAGGAACAGCTCTTCCAGCGTGCTGTGCGGGCTGGCCAGCGCAGCAATCTGGTCGGCGCCGTGATCGCGCTTGATGCTTGCCAGACCATTGGCCACGTATTCGAGCGCGGTCTGCCAGTCCGTTTCCATCCATTCGCCACCCTGCTTGAGCATCGGGCGGGTCAGACGGTCGGCGCTGTTCAGGCCTTCGTAGGCGAAGCGGTCCTTATCGGAGATCCAGCATTCGTTGATGTCCTCGTTCTCCAGCGGCACCACACGCATCACGCGCTGGTTCTTGGTCTGGACCACGAGGTTGGCACCCAGGCCGTCGTGCGGCGACACCGACTTGCGGCGTGCCAGTTCCCACGTACGGGCCGAGTAGCGGAACGGCTTGCTGGTCAGCGCGCCGACCGGGCACAGGTCGATCATGTTGCCGGACAGTTCCGAATCCACGGTCTGGCCGACGAACGTCGTGATTTCCGAGTGCTCGCCGCGGCCCAGCATGCCCAGCTCCATCACGCCGGCCACTTCCTGGCCGAAGCGCACGCAGCGAGTGCAGTGGATGCAGCGGGTCATCTCTTCCATGGAGATCAGCGGGCCCACATTCTTGTGGAACACCACACGCTTCTCTTCCTTGTAGCGCGACTCCGAACCACCGTAGCCCACCGCCAGATCCTGGAGTTGGCATTCGCCGCCCTGATCGCAGATCGGGCAGTCGAGCGGGTGGTTGATCAGCAGGAATTCCATCACCGATTTCTGAGCCTTCACAGCCTTCTCAGAATTGGTGAAAACCTTCATGCCTGGCGTCACCGGGGTGGCGCAGGCGGGCAGCGCCTTGGGCGCTTTCTCCACTTCAACCAGGCACATGCGGCAGTTCGCCGCGATGGACAGTTTGCGGTGGTAGCAGAAGTGCGGGATGTACGTGCCCAGCTTCTGGGCCGCTTCCATCACGAGGCTGCCTTCCGCAACCTCTACCTTCTTGCCGTCGATCTCGAGTTCAACCATGTTCTGCCACGCTTCAGGAATAGGCCGGGACCATGCACTGCTTGTGTTCGACGTGATACTCGAACTCCTTCCAGTAGTGCTTGAGCATGCCGCGTACCGGCATCGCCGCTGCATCGCCGAGTGCGCAGATAGTGCGACCCATGATGTTTTCCGCGACGTTGTTGAGCAGGTCCAGATCTTCCTGGCGGCCTTCTCCGTGTTCAATGCGATTCACCATGCGATAGAGCCAGCCGGTGCCTTCACGGCACGGCGTGCACTGGCCGCACGATTCTTCAAAGTAGAAATACGACAGGCGCAGGAGCGAACGCACCATGCAGCGTGTTTCGTCCATCACGATCACGGCGCCCGAGCCCAGCATCGAGCCGGCCTTGGCGATCGAGTCGTAATCCATGTCCGATGCCATCATCAGGTCGCCCGGCACCACCGGGGCGGAGGAACCGCCCGGAATGACCGCCTTGATCTTCTTGCCACCGCGCATGCCGCCCGCGAGTTCCAGCAGCGTTGCGAACGGCGTGCCCAGCGGGATCTCGTAGTTGCCCGGACGCTCGACATCGCCCGACACCGAGAAGATCTTGCTGCCGCCGTTGTTCGGCTTGCCCATCTTCAGGTAGTTCTCGGGGCCGACTTCCAGCAGGAACGGCACCGCGGCGAACGTTTCCGTATTGTTGATGGTGGTCGGCTTGCCGTACAGGCCGAAGCTGGCCGGGAAAGGCGGCTTGAAGCGCGGTTGGCCCTTCTTGCCTTCGAGCGACTCCAGTAGCGCGGTTTCCTCGCCGCAGATGTATGCGCCGTAGCCATGGTGGGCGTGCAACTGGAAGTTGAAGCCCGAACCCAGGATGTTGTCGCCGAGGAAGCCGGCGCGGCGCGCTTCTTCGAGTGCTTCCTCGAAGATCTTGTATTCATTCCAGATTTCGCCGTGGATGTAGTTGTAACCCACGGTGATGCCCATCGCGTACGCGCCGATGGCCATGCCTTCGATCAGCGCGTGCGGGTTGTAGCGAATGATGTCGCGATCCTTGAACGTGCCCGGTTCGCCTTCATCGGTATTGCAGACGAGGTACTTCTGACCCGGGAACGCACGCGGCATGAAGCTCCACTTCAGGCCGGTGGGGAAGCCCGCACCGCCACGGCCGCGCAGACCCGACGCCTTGACGTCGGCGATCACCTGCTCGGGCGTTACCTTTTCCTCGAGAATGCGGCGGAGCTGCTTGTAGCCGCCACGCTTCACGTAGTCTTCGAGGTGCCAGTTCTTGCCGTCCAGGCCAGCCAGAATCAGCGGCTTGATATGACGGTCATGCAGAGAGGTCATGTTACTTGTCCCCCTTGGCGGCGGCTTCGGACTTGAGCTCTTCGACCAGTGCGTCGATCTTCTGCTCGCTCATGAAGCTGCACATGCGGGTGTTGTTGACGATCATCACCGGTGCGTCGCCGCACGCGCCCATGCACTCGCCCTCTTTCAGGGTGAAACAGCCGTCGGCGGTGGTCTCGTTATAGTCGATCCCGAGCTTGCGCTTCAGGTATTCGCCAGCCCGCTCGCCGCCCGACAGCGCGCACGGCAGGTTGGTACAGACGGCGAGCTTGTGCTTGCCCACCGGCTTGGTGTCATACATGTTGTAGAACGTGGCCACCTCTTCCACCCACACAGGCGGCATTTCGAGGTAGCTGGCGACGAACTGCATGACTTCGGGGGAAACCCAGCCCACCTCGCCCTGTGCCACGGCGAGTGCCGCCATCACGGCCGACTGCTTCTGGTCGGCCGGATACTTCGCGATCGCGCGATCGATTTCCTTGAGAGCTTCTGCTGATAGCATGGTCATTGCAGTAATACGGCGAAGCCGCGCGGGGCTCCGCTAGTTTGCAGCCGTCGCTGCCATGTTCTGCCGGCCCGGACGCCCTTTCGCGTCCCTGCCGATCCGTTGCAGGCATCGCCTGCCGCCACCGTTACAGCCGGGGCCGGCCGAACACGCCCGGAACGTCGTCCGGGCAACGGCCTGTGACGGGATACTCGTCTTCCGGTATCCCTTAGCGATCGATCTCGCCGAACACGATGTCCTGTGTACCGATGATCGTGACCGCATCCGCAATCATGTGTCCCCTGGCCATTTCGTCGAGCGCGGCCAGGTGGACAAAGCCCGGGGCACGGATCTTCAGACGGTACGGCTTGTTCGCGCCATCCGAAATCGCATAGATGCCGAACTCGCCCTTCGGGTGCTCCACCGCTGCGTAGGCCTCGCCTGCCGGCACGTGGATACCTTCGGTGAAGAGCTTGAAGTGGTGAATCAGCTCTTCCATGTTCGACTTCATGTCCACACGCGACGGCGGCGCCACCTTGTGGTTCTCGGTAATCACCGGACCCGGGTTGCGACGCAGCCAGTCAATGCACTGCTTGATGATGCGGTTCGACTGGCGCATTTCTTCAACACGCACCAGGTAACGCGAATAGCAGTCGCCCGCCGTACCCACGGGGATATCGAAGTCCATCTTGTCGTAGACCTCGTACGGCTGCTTCTTGCGCAGATCCCACTCGATACCCGAGCCACGCAGCATCGGACCGGTGAAACCCATCTGCAGCGCACGCTCCGGCGTGACCACACCGATATCGACCAGACGTTGCTTCCAGATACGGTTATCGGTCAGCAGCGTCTCGTATTCATCGACATAGGTCGGGAAACGGTTCGTGAAGTCCTCGATGAAGTCCAGCAGCGAGCCCGAACGGGCTTCGTTCATGACCTTGATGGCCTTCTCGTTGTGGACTTTCGACGCACGATATTGCGGCATCGTGTCAGGCAGGTCGCGGTAGACGCCGCCCGGACGGTAGTAGGCCGCGTGCATACGCGCGCCCGACACCGCCTCGTACATGTCGAACATGTCCTCACGCTCGCGGAACGCGTAGAGGAACACCGCCATCGCACCCACGTCCAGCGCGTGCGAGCCGATCCACATCAGGTGGTTCAGCAGACGGGTGATTTCGTCGAACATTACGCGGATGTACTGGGCGCGAATCGGCACCTCGAGGCCCAGCAGGCGCTCGATCGCCATCACGTACGCGTGTTCGTTGACCATCATCGACACGTAGTCGAGACGATCCATGTAGGGGACGCTTTGAATCCAGGTCTTCTGCTCGGCCAGCTTTTCGGTGGCTCGATGCAGCAGGCCGATATGGGGGTCGGCGCGCTGGATGACTTCGCCGTCCAGTTCAAGCACCAGACGCAGCACGCCGTGCGCTGCAGGGTGTTGGGGGCCGAAGTTGAGGGTGTAGTTCTTGATATCTGCCATGACGCGATCTCAGTGCTGCGTGCCGCCGTAGTTTTCCTCGCGAATCACGCGCGGCGTGACTTCGCGCGGCTCGATCGTCACCGGCTGGTAGATGACCCGCTTCTGTTCCGGGTCGTAGCGCATTTCGACGTAGCCCGAGACTGGGAAATCCTTGCGGAACGGGTGGCCGACGAAACCGTAGTCGGTCAGGATACGGCGCAGATCCGGATGGCCTTCGAACACGATGCCGTAGAAATCGAACGCTTCGCGCTCGAACCAGTTCACCGAGTTCCAGACGTTGATGACCGACGGCAGCACCGGGAAATCATCGTCCGGCGCGAACACGCGCAGACGCAGACGCCAGTTGTGCGTTACCGACAGCAGCTGCGAGACAGCGGCAAAGCGCAGGCCGTCCCAGGCGCCTTCGGCGTAGTCGGAATAGTCCACGCCGCACAGGTCGAGTAGCTGTTCGAAACGCAGCGAGGGATCGTCACGCAGCAGACGCGCGACTTCGAGATAGTCGGCGGCCTTGACGATCAGCGTCAGTTCGCCGGTGGCCTCGATCAGGTTCTGCACGCGCTTGCCGAGGACCTTTTCGAGCGCAGCCTTGAGGGTATCCAGGTTCGCCATATCAGCCCTTGCGCGCGATAGTATTGGTACGCTTGATCTTGTTCTGGAGCTGGATCACGCCGTAGATCAGCGCTTCCGCCGTCGGCGGGCAGCCCGGAACATAGATGTCGACCGGCACGATGCGGTCGCAGCCACGCACCACCGAATATGAGTAGTGATAGTAGCCGCCGCCGTTGGCGCACGATCCCATCGAGATCACCCAGCGCGGTTCGGCCATCTGGTCGTACACCTTGCGCAGCGCGGGGGCCATCTTGTTGCACAGCGTGCCTGCCACGATCATCACGTCGGACTGACGCGGCGACGGGCGGAAAATCACACCGAAACGGTCCATGTCGTAACGTGCGGCGCCGGCGTGCATCATTTCCACTGCACAGCAGGCCAGACCGAACGTCATGGGCCACAGGGAACCCGTACGGGTCCAATTGATCAGCTTGTCAGCGGTCGTCGTGACAAAGCCTTCGTTGAGAACGCCTTCGATTGCCATTTCACATCACTCCCAATCGAGCGCGCCCTTTTTCCAGATGTAGACGAAGCCCACGATGAATTCCAGCAGAAACACGCCCATGGCGATGAATCCCGGCCAACCGATGTCCTTGAGGGCGACGCCCCACGGAAACAGGAAGGCAGTTTCGAGATCGAACAGGATAAACAGGATGGCGATGAGGTAGTAGCGCACGTCGAACTTCATGCGCGCATCCTCGAACGCTTCGAAGCCGCACTCGTACGGCGACAGCTTCGCTGCGTCAGGCTTGTAGGGACCGAGAATTCGACCGATGGCCATCAGTGCCACACCGAGCACGACGCCAAAGACGATGAAGATGAGGACGGGGAAGTAGGCTTCGAGAGTCAAGATGCGGCCAGCCTTATCTGGAATGTTGTCAACAGCACCAGCTATAGCGGCGTCCTGTTGCCCACCCCAAGCGCCATCCCGTCATAGCTACGGCGCCGCCCTGCGGACTGCCGGAGGACATGTCGACGCATCTTGAAGATACGCAACACGAACTCCGATCAAGTTGTTTGGTGCCGACGGCGAGACTCGAACTCGCACAGCTTTCGCCACTACCCCCTCAAGATAGCGTGTCTACCAATTTCACCACGTCGGCTGGGGGAGAAACAATGTTGCCTTGCGCTGGGTTTTTATACCCTCTGGAACGTCTGCCGAGGAGTTTGTCCTTCGGCTTTCGCCCCGTCGCTGGGGAATCGTTTCAAGCCCTGCATTCTAACTAGGATTCCCGATTTGTTCAATGCACAACTGCAAATAAAATCAGGAATCCGTGGACACACTGTTCAATTATTGCAATTACTTCGGCACGGCGGGAGCCGCCGGCGCGGAGGCCGATGCTGCAGCTGCTGCAGGCGCGGAAGCAGGTGCCGCAGCGGCCGGCGCCGACTGCTGCGCCGCGCCCATCACGCCCAGGGATGCCGAGGGCTTGTAGTTGCCCAGCAGCGTCAGACCCAGGGTGCAGCAGAAGAACAGTGCCGCCAGAACGGCCGTGGTACGTGACAGGAAGTTCGCCGATCCGGTAGCGCCGAACAGACTGCCAGAGGCGCCCGATCCGAACGCCGCACCGACATCGGCACCCTTGCCGTGCTGCAGCAGAACAAGACCAATCACGCCGAGCGCGGACAGGACCTGCACGATTACCAACAAAGTCTTGAAGATTGCCATTTGGTTAAAGTCGTTTCGAACTTGCCTGATCAGACAGTCGCGTCCGGCATTCAGGCGTTGCCGATCGCGAGGAAATCATCCGCCTTCAGGGAGGCGCCACCAATAAGCCCCCCGTCAATATCGGACATGGAAAACAATTCAGCCGCATTGTCGGGCTTGACGCTACCGCCATACAGAATGGCCATGCGTGCTGCAACACCGGCATCCTTCGCCGCGACCCGCGCACGTAGCGCCGCATGAACTTCCTGGGCCTGCGCGCTCGTGGCCGTCTTGCCCGTACCGATCGCCCAGACGGGCTCATAGGCCAGAACAATGCGACCCAGTTGCTCGATAGACAACGCATCGAGTACAGCCTGCAACTGACGACCAACCACGGCTTCGGTCTGACCGGCTTCGCGCTCGGCCAGCGTCTCTCCAACACAGACCACCGGAACAATGTCGAATTCCAGCGCGCGCAGTGCCTTGGCAGCCACTACCGCGTCGGTTTCACCATGGTAGGTACGACGCTCTGAATGGCCGACGAGCGCATAGCCGCAACCAAACTCACCCAGCATCGAGGCAGCTACTTCACCGGTGAAGGCACCACGGGCCTCGGACGACACATCCTGAGCGCCCCACGCAACCTGGGAACCGGACAACAGCGTCTGGCACTGGGCAAGATAGGGGAACGGCGCGCAGACCGCCAGCTTCGCGCGCGCAGGCGCAGCCTTGATACCCTCAAGCAGCGCCGCGTTGGCGGCCAGGCTGCCATGCATCTTCCAATTGCCGATGACCAGCTTTTGTCTCACAAGGGTCCCCTCTTTAAATCAAACCGGCTATTGTAGCGTGGTCAGGAGGGGCCCGCCAGCATGTGCGGGCAATTGCAGGTAATCCCGGACCCGCCAGCGATCACGGGCCCACAGCAAGAAGCATGGCTTACCAGGTCAGTACGATCTTGCCGATATGCTCGCTCGACTCCATGAGGCGATGCGCATCCGCGGCCTGTGCTGCGGGAAACACCTTGTGGATCACGGGCTTGATCTTGCCCGATGCCAGCAGCGGCCAGACGTTCTGATGCAGCGCCTGCGCAATGGCGCCCTTGAATGAAGCCGGACGCGGGCGCAGCGTGGAACCGGTGATGGTAATGCGTCGACGCAGGATGTCGCCAAGGGGAATTTCCGCCTTGCCGCCACCAAGCAGCGCGATGATCACGATGCGGCCGTCATCGGCGATGCACGACAGTTCACGCGCGAGATAGGACCCCGCCACCATATCGAGGATCACGTCGACGCCCTTCCCTTCGGTCAGCGCCTTCACTTCGGCCACGAAATCCTGCGTCTTGTAGTTGATCGCGCGATCCGCGCCGAGCGACTCGCACGCCTTGCACTTGTCATCGCTGCCGGCCGTCACGAAGACCTCGAAGCCAAGTGCCTTGGCGATCTGGATTGCCGTGGTACCGATGCCGCTAGACCCACCCTGGATCAGCAGCGTTTCGGCCGCGCCACGCGGACCCTTGCCAAGCTGACCACGATCGAACACGTTGCTCCACACCGTGAAGAACGTCTCGGGTAGCGCAGCCGCTTCGATATCGGTGAGGCCCTCGGGTACCGGCAGGCATTGCTCGATCGGCGCCGTGCACAGCTCGGCGTAACCACCGCCCTGCACCAACGCGCAGACACGGTCGCCAGCTTTCAGGCCGAAGCGATTGGCGGGATGCGAAAGGTCTCCCCCAACGACCACACCTGCGACCTCGAGACCAGGAAGATCCGACGCACCGGGCGGCACCGGATAGTTGCCGGTGCGCTGGAACACATCGGGACGGTTGATGCCAGCAGCCGCCACACGAATCAGGATTTCACCGGCCTTCGGCTCCGGATCGGGACGCTGCGTTTCCTGCAGGACTTCGGGGGCGCCGTATTCACGGATCTCGATGGCTTTCATGATGACTCCTCATTAATGTCTTGGATTGCATCGCGCGCGATGGCGTTGCTGACGCACGTGTCGCAGGCGAACCGGATAGCGAACTGACCGGCAGTGTAAACAAAAAAGCGGCTGGACATCGCCAGCCGCTTTCATGGGTGCTACGCGGTGACCGCGTTCGCCGTCAGCTTACTGCTGCTGATCGGGCGATGCCGGGGCGGCAGGTGCCGCGGCCGGTGCATCGCCTTGCGCGATCGGGCTGATGCTGCCGCCCTCTTCGGCCAGCGCTGCCTTCAGGGACAGACGCAGACGACCCTTTTCATCGGCCTGGATCAGCTTGACGCGAACCTGTTGGCCTTCCTTGAGCCAGTCCTTGATGTCCTTGACGCGCTCGTTGACGATCTCGGAGATATGCAGCAGACCGTCCTTGCCCGGCAGGATGTTGACGATGGCGCCAAAGTCCAGCAGCTTCAGCACGGTACCGGCGTAGATCTTGCCCACTTCGGCTTCCGCGGTGATGCCTTCGATGCGGCGCTTGGCTTCGGCCATGCCGTCGGTCGACGTCGACGCGATCGTGATCGTGCCGTCTTCCTGGATGTCGATGGTCGTGCCGGTTTCCTTGGTCAGTGCCTGGATCGTCGAGCCGCCCTTGCCGATCACTTCGCGGATCTTGTCCGGATGGATCTTCATCGTGATCATGCGCGGAGCGTGCGCCGACAGTTCGGTGCGAGCGTGACCCATTGCGCCTTGCATCGCGCCGAGGATGTGCATGCGGCCTTCGCGGGCCTGGGCCAGCGCCACCTGCATGATTTCCTTGGTGATGCCCTGGACCTTGATGTCCATCTGCAGCGCGGTAATGCCCGCGTCGGTACCGGCCACCTTGAAGTCCATGTCGCCGAGGTGATCCTCGTCACCGAGGATGTCGGTCAGCACGGCAAACTTGTTGCCCTCCAGGATCAGGCCCATGGCCACGCCGGCCACGTGCGCCTTCACCGGAACGCCAGCATCCATCAGCGCCAGGCAGCCGCCGCAGACCGAAGCCATCGACGACGAACCGTTCGATTCGGTGATTTCCGACACCAGACGGATCGTGTACGCGAACTCGTCGTCCTTCGGCAGCACCGGGATCAGCGCGCGCTTGGCCAGACGGCCGTGACCGATTTCACGACGCTTCGGGCTACCAACGCGACCCGTTTCGCCGGTGGCGAACGGAGGCATGTTGTAGTGGAGCATGAAGCGATCGCGGTACTCGCCGGCCAGTGCGTCGATGATCTGCTCATCGCTCTTGGTGCCGAGCGTGGCCACCACGAGTGCCTGCGTTTCACCACGGGTGAACAGCGCCGAGCCGTGCGCGCGCGGCAGCACCGACGAACGGATTTCGATCGGGCGCACGGTGCGCGTGTCGCGGCCGTCGATACGCGGCTCGCCAGCCAGGATCTGGCCGCGCACGATCTTCGCCTCGAGGTCGAACAGGACGTTGCCCACTTCCACCTTGTCGGCTTCCACGCCGGCCTCGGCCAGTTGGGCCTGCACCGTTGCGTAGATTTCCTTGAGCTTGGTGCTGCGCGCCGACTTCTGACGCAGTTGGTAGGCTTGCTGCAGCAGCGGCAGGCCAATCTCGCTAACCTTGGCGATCAGCGCTTCATTCTTCGGAGCCGGAGCCCAATCCCACTCAGGCTTGCCACCTTCGCGCACCAGGTCATGGATTGCGTTGATCGCAATCTGCATTTGCTCGTGGCCGTACACCACGGCGCCCAGCATCACGTCTTCCGACAGTTGGTGGGCTTCCGATTCCACCATCAGCACTGCACGTTCGGTACCGGCAACCACCAGGTCCAGATCCGACGTGGCGATTTGCGCGCGGGTCGGGTTCAGCAGGTACTGGCCGTCCTTGTAGCCGACGCGGGCAGCACCCACCGGACCGTTGAACGGGATACCCGAAACAGCCAGCGCGGCCGACGAAGCGATCAGCGCAGGGATGTCAGCCGGGATTTCCGGGTTGATCGACAGCACGTGGATCACCACCTGCACGTCGTTGTAGAAACCTTCCGGGAACAGCGGACGCAGCGGACGGTCGATCAGGCGCGAGGTCAGCGTCTCGTTTTCCGACGGACGGCCTTCACGCTTGAAGAAGCCACCGGGGATCTTGCCAGCAGCGTAGGTCTTCTCGATGTAGTCGACGGTCAGCGGGAAGAAGTCCTGACCCGCCTTCGGGCTCTTGGCTGCCACCACGGTGGCCAGCACCACGGTGTCTTCCACGTCGACGATCACGGCGCCAGATGCCTGGCGCGCGATTTCGCCGGTTTCCATGCGGACCATGTGCTGGCCCCACTGGAATTCCTTGACGATCTTGTTGAACATGGTCATGAGCGTTCCTTGATTTCATGCTTGCCGGCCGCACACATGCACGATCGGCGACGCCTGCGCTCGCAGCGGCAGGCGAACTGCCGGAGGTAATCCGGTCCGCAGTCCCAGGGAAGTGCTATGCCATTCCATCGCGCCACCGTCCGTGAAGGCACGTGGACGATGCAACCCGCGATGGAATGACACAAAACCCCGTTTCCTTGGTGCCGACTCCAGTGTCAATGCGCAAAAATGCGCGATAAAGAGCGAGGTAACTTACTCCGTCGCGCGACTTGGCGCAACGGCGCCGGGCATCAACGCCCGACTTTCGAGTGAAGCAAACATCACTATCAACCTTGGCCCAGCGCATCAATCACTGGACCAGAAAAGCAAAATGCCTGCCTCAGCAGTGCTGACGCAGGCATTGCGGCCTCACGTGAAATCGTGCGCGTGCAACTTCCGCAGGATTCGTGCTGCCATCCGCAGACCTTACTTACGCAGGCCCAGGGCTTCGATCAGGGCGCGGTAACGATCGGCATCGCTGGCCTTGAGGTAGTCCAGCAGGCGACGGCGACGGCTCACCATGCGCAGCAGACCGCGGCGGCTGTGGTGATCCTTCATGTTGGCCTTGAAGTGCGGGGTCAGTTCGTTGATACGGGTCGTCAACAGAGCGACCTGAACTTCGGGGCTACCCGTGTCGTTGGTGCCACGAGCGAACTTCGCGATGATCTCGGACTTGTTGATATTGGCAGTTGCCATGATGATTTCCTTTCACTTGCGAACGCTGCAGCGCGGGATGCGCCACCTGCGTCGTGCCTGAATGACTTGAGGCATCTGTCGCCATCCAGCCGGGTGGCTTGAGGACGACAGCCGCGCATTATAGCCGAATTCCCGCCTGTGGCGAAGTCCGTGGCGGGGCCCGCTTCAATTGCGCGGCGGGCGCTCCATACGGCACGTGGTCGGCAGTGTGGTCTGGGCGGTCTTGAGCTTCTTTATCGTGCGGAATCCGTAGCCGGAGCCTTCATTGTCGAAGCGGACATCGCCACCCTGCTTCGCCATGACCGAGACATAAAGCGGCTGGAGGACCTGGTGGTCTTCCGCCCGCACGGTAGCCTCGTGAAACGCGTTGGTGAAACGCATGTCCTCGAGTGCGTAGCCCACGGCTACGGCGTCGGTAGAACCAGCGCGCTCGATAGCCCGCGCCAGCATCTCCACCATCATCTGCATGCGTAGATGCACATAGTCATCCCTGGGATCCGGATAGCGCGCCCGGAACGACTGGTAGAACGCATCGGATGCCGCCCCGCCTACGTTCGGGTGCCATTCCGCCACGGCCAGCACCCGGCCCACACCCGCGTCACCCATCGCTGCCGGCGCACCGAGCCCGTTGCCATAAAACGTGTAGAAGCGCGCATTCAGGCCACCCTCGCGCGCGGCCTTCACCATCAGCGTCAGATCATTGCCCCAGTTGCCGGTGATCACCGCGTCGGCGCCGCTCGCCTTGATCTTGGCGATATACGGCGCGAAATCCTTGATCTTGCCGATCGGATGGAACTCGTCGCCGACGATCTGGATATCCGGACGCTTTGTCGCCAGCATTTCACGCGCCGAACGCGCCACCTGATGGCCGAAGCTGTAGTCCTGGTCGATCAGGTAGACCTTGCGCACCGAACGCTCGCTTCGGATGGCCTCGGTCAACGCTTGCATTCGCATATCCGCGCTGGCGTCAAAACGGAAATGCCAGAAGCTGCAGTTCTCGTTGGTCAGCGATGGATCAACGGCCGAATAGTTCAGGAACAGCACGCGGGCATCGGGCTGGCGTGCGTTCTGACGGTTGATTGCCCCTACGAGCGCGCTGGCCACGGCCGAGCTGTTCCCCTGCAGCACAAACGGAATGCGCTTGTCGACCAGACTGCGGAACTGGATCAGGCTTTCATCGACATTGCCCTTGCTATCGAACGTAACCAGTTCGAACAGATGCGGCCCGTCGGGGAGCTTGACGCCGCCGCTAGCGTTGACGCGCTCGATGGCGATACGCAGGTTGCGCACTACGGCCTCGCCAGCGTTGGCGAAGGGGCCGGACAGGCCATCGATCATGCCCAGGCGGATTGGCGCGCCAGTCTGCGCCTGCGCTGCTGCCGCCGCGCAAAACAGCGCAGCAGCCATCCAGACGCGCAATCTGTTCCCTCGAATCCAGGCCATCGCCTTCCTCAGTTACCCAGCAAAGCGAGCGATGTTAAGGCAGATGCGCCCGGACCGGCAATCTTCATCGATCGTCGCCAGATGCCACTAGATCGGCGAAGTTTGTTGCGACTAGGCAGACGAATCTGAAAGAAGCAACGTGGCATTCACACGAAGCGACCGGTGCGGCTAAACTGCCGCCACTCGCATCCACCATGTGCCAAGCCTGAAGCCATGACCTCCCGTTACCAGCGTGGCAGCCGCCATCTGCTTCAAATTCTGTGGGCCGTCCTGGCCACCCTCGCCTTGGGCGCCTGCACCGTCCTTGCCCCGATCGACTCCGGACTCAAGCTCATCGGCCAACCGCAGAGCGCCATACAGGCCGCATTCGGCAAACCCACCGATGTCTACAAGCTCGATGACGGGACAACCCGCTGGTTCTATTCGAAGCAGCCGCTCGGCGAGTATTCTTACGCGGCCGATTTCGATCGGGATGACAAGCTGACGAACTTCCGCCAGATGCTGACGACGACCGAACTGTACAAGGCCAAGGTCAATGTCTGGACCAAGAAGGACGTGCTCGAACACTTCGGCGCGCCGCGCGAGCCGATCGAGTACTACCCGCGCCTGAAGCAGGAGGCCTGGAGCTACCGCTTCCTCCACGAGGACCAGTGGTACTCGATGTTCAACTTCATGTTCGACGATACGGGCGTGCTGCGCCAGACACTGGTGACACCCGACCCCTTGCGCGACCGCCCTGAGCGCTGACGACAAAACGCCCGCCATCGCGGGATACGCGACTGGCGGGCGTTTCATGATGGCGGGGCCTTGTGAGCCCCGCCAGCGGCATCGCAGGATTCGGGATCAGATCTGCGGGTTGATCTTCTGCACAGCCTTGTCGTGCAACTTGTTCAGCGCGGCCAGGTAGGCCTTGGCCGATGCGGCGACGATATCCGGGTCGGTACCCACGCCATTGACGATACGGCCCGCCTTCGACAGACGTACCGTGACTTCACCCTGGGCCTGCGTGCCGGCGGTGATCGCGTTCACCGAGTACAGCACCAGTTCGGCACCGCTGTTGACCTTGCCTTCGATCGCGTGCAGCGTGGCGTCCACCGGACCATTGCCTTCGGCTTCGCCGGTCTGCTCGCTGCCATCAATGTTGAACACCACGCGAGCATGGGGGCGCTCACCCGTTTCCGAACGCTGCGACAGCGAGATGAAGCGATAGTGCTCATTGGCGTGCTCTTGCTCTTCATCGGAGACGATCGCCATGATGTCTTCGTCGAAGATCTCGGCCTTCTGGTCGGCGAGCTCCTTGAAGCGAGCAAATGCCGCATTGATCTCCGCTTCGCTTTCGAGTTGGACGCCAAGCTCCTGCAGACGCTGCTTGAACGCATTGCGGCCCGAGAGCTTGCCAAGCACGATCTTGTTGGCCGTCCAGCCCACATCCTCGGCGCGCATGATCTCGTAGGTATCGCGCGCCTTGAGCACGCCATCCTGGTGAATGCCGGATGCATGGGCAAACGCGTTAGCGCCCACCACGGCCTTGTTCGGCTGCACGACGAAGCCGGTAATCTGCGACACAAGCTTTGAGGCCGGCACGATCTGGGTCGTGTCGATGTCCACATCCATGTTGAAATAGTCACGGCGCGTCTTCACGGCCATCACTACTTCTTCCAGGCTGGTGTTACCCGCGCGTTCGCCAAGGCCGTTGATCGTGCACTCGATCTGGCGCGCGCCGCCGAGCTTCACGGCAGCCAGGGAGTTCGCCACGGCCATGCCGAGGTCATTGTGGCAATGCACCGACCATACGGCCTTGTCCGAGTTCGGAATGCGCTCGCGCACCGAGCGGATCAACTCGGCATAGCCTTCTGGCACGGCATAGCCCACGGTGTCGGGCAGGTTGATCGTGGTGGCGCCCTCGGCGATCACGCCTTCGAGCACGCGGCACAGGAAGTCCATGTCCGAGCGGCTGCCATCCTCCGGCGAGAACTCGATGTCGTCCGTGAACTGGCGCGCGAAGCGCACGGCCAGACGTGCCTGCTCATAAACCTGGTCCGGCGTCATGCGCAGCTTCTTTTCCATGTGCAGCGCCGAGGTGGCGATGAACGTGTGGATACGGAACGAGTTTGCCGGCTTGAGCGCCTCGGCGGCACGAGCGATGTCCTTGTCATTGGCACGGGCCAACGAGCAGATCGTCGAATCCTTGACCACCTGGGCGATCGAGCGGATGGCCTCGAAGTCACCATTGGAGCTTGCCGCAAAACCGGCCTCGATCACGTCGACCTTCAGGCGTTCAAGCTGACGCGCAATGCGAATCTTCTCTTCGCGGGTCATGGACGCGCCGGGCGACTGCTCGCCGTCACGCAAGGTGGTGTCGAAAATGATGAGTTTGTCAGACATTTTGTGGAGCTCCTGGGCTGTACCCTGTTGTGCCGTGCTGTCCCGATCTCAATCTTGCTGCCGGACAATCGCGTCAGAATGCAAAACGCCCCGGCGTGCAACGATGCAGGCCGGGGCGTTCGAAAGAATCCTGGTGATTCCGCGTTAAGGCGATTGGTGACCCTTAGCGCGCGCGCAACCCGACCTGATGGCCTAGTAGGCCACCTAGAATGGTGCGAGCGATTAGGGTCTGGCGCGAAATCATGTCGGCGACTATATCCGGTTTGGCGCGTGTGTGCAACCGCATCATTCCCGATATCTGCCAGCGACTCACTTCGGCGGAATC
This sequence comes from Cupriavidus sp. Met-2, assembly GCF_049843575.1. Taxonomy (NCBI): domain Bacteria; kingdom Pseudomonadati; phylum Pseudomonadota; class Betaproteobacteria; order Burkholderiales; family Burkholderiaceae; genus Cupriavidus; species Cupriavidus sp. Met-2. Next base: position 905,052 of record NZ_JBBHZL010000001.1, on the reverse strand, counting down.
CGCAGTTTCTGACCAGGGTAGATCTTGTCCGGGTTCGACAACATCGGCTTGTTGGCCTCGAAGATCTTGTTGTATTCGGCGCCGTTGCCATAGGCGGCCTGGGAGATCGCCCAGAGCGTGTCGCCCTTCACGACGGTGTGCCATTGTGACTCGTCCGATTCGACGTTGACAGACATCTTGTCCTCGACCGAATCCACGCCTTCCACGTTGCCGCAGCACAGAATGATCTTCTCGCGCGTTGCCTGGTCAGGCGCCACGCCAAAGACCGTGACCTTGCCCTGCGAGCCGTCAACCGTGACTGTCAGCCCCGTCGCGGACAGTCCCATCTGCGCGATATAAGCCTCGATGGCATCGCCAGCCGCACGGTTGGCGGCATCGACCTTGTCCGTCGACGGATCGGCCACAGCCGCATCCTGGGCCGCCTTGGCCTCTCCCTTGCCGAACAGCTTCTCTCCCGCTTCCTTGATGAAGTCAAACATGCCCATGATGTGCTCCTGAGGGTGGGTGAAACGTACAACGCACAGACTACAGAAAAGCAAAGGCGCCCGAAAGCGCCTTTATTCCTACGTTGGATCAGTTGCCGCCTGAGCCGTTGCCCGGCGCGCGCGACTTGTCGACGCCGCCACGCTGACCGTGCAGCGTTCGCCATGCCCAAAGCAGGTAACCTGAAATCGCATAGGCGACGAACAGGCCAAACAGTGCCACGGGTGGATCGGAAGAAACGACCACGAACAGCACGAGTACCAGCACCATCATGCCGAACGGCACGCGATAGCGCACATCCAGTGCCTTACCGCTGTAGAACGGCGCATTGGACACCATCGACAAGCCGGCATAGAGCGTGATGCCGAATGCGACCCACGGCATCCAGAGCTCCTTGACGGGCAGCTTGTTGTCGATCGCCAGCCAGACAAAGCCCGCCACCAACGCCGCGGCAGCCGGGCTCGGCAGCCCCTGGAAGAAGCGCTTGTCGACCACGCCAATATTGGCATTGAAGCGCGCCAGTCGTAGCGCCGCGCAAGTGCAGTAGACAAAGGCGGCAATCCAGCCCCACTTGCCCAGGTCATGCAGGATCCACTCATACATGACCAGAGCCGGCGCCACGCCGAACGACGTCATGTCCGACAGCGAATCGTACTGTTCGCCAAACGCGCTCTGCGTGTTCGTGATGCGGGCCACGCGGCCATCCATGCCATCGAGCACCATCGCCGCAAAGATTGCGATGGCCGCCACGTCGAAGCGCATGTTCATCGCCTGCACGATCGCAAAGAAGCCTGCGAACAATGCAGCGGTGGTAAAGGCGTTGGGCAGCAGATAAATGCCACGACGGCGCGGACGCACGTACTCCAGATCGTGCTCGTCCGGGTCATACGCATTGTCGTTGCGCAATTGGTTACGGCGAAACGGACGCAGGTGCGTCACGTTACCGTTGTTGACGCGCTTGTTGCGTCGATTGAAGGCACCCATTCAGTGTCCCCTGTAGCAGGCGCGCTTACGCCCGCACATCCAGATCAGCCAGCACGGTCGCCGACGCCGAAACTTTCTCGCCAATCGTCACGCGCGGACGGGCATCCGTGGGCAGGTACACATCCACCCGCGAACCGAAACGGATAAAGCCGTAGCGCTGACCACGCGACAGCATGTCGCCCACATTGATGTAGCACAGGATACGGCGCGCCACCAGGCCAGCCACCTGTACCAGCGTCACCACCTGGCCATCCGACGCACGGCGGATCACGACGGCATTGCGCTCGTTCTCCATCGATGCCTTGTCGAGATCGGCATTGACGAACTTGCCGGGAAAATACTCGAGCTTCTCCACCTTGCCATCGAGCGACGAGCGGTTCGAGTGCACGTTGAACACATTCATGAACACGCTGATCTTCAGTGCCTCGCGGCCCGCGTACGGGTCTTGCGTTTTCTCAACCACGACAATGCGGCCATCGGCAGGCGCCAGGATTGCGTTTGGCGCAGACGGAATCGGCCGAGGCGGATCGCGAAAGAACTGAAGCACGAACAGCGTGACGATCCACAGCGGCAGAGCGCCCCAGAAGCCCGCGCTGATATGCACCAGCACCGAGACAATGAATGCGCCGGCCAGGAATGGCCAGCCTTCACGGGCGATCAGCGGATGAGGATAATTCATGCAGAAGATGTTCGGTGATTTCCGTGGGCAGGAAGCGCCGCGAAGGAAAGATAAGAAAAAAGATCAGGCCTGGGCCTGAAAAGCCCGACAAGGATAGCAAAAAGCCGCCCGGCCCCCGCCAGAATGTCTCCTGCAACACAGGATCTGGCGGAAAGCCCGGCGGCTTCCAGGGTGCGCAGGACGCCACGGCGCCCTGCTTCGCCCGGTACTGCTTAGTTCTTCGACTGGTCAACCAGCTTGTTCTTGGCGATCCACGGCATCATCGCGCGCAGCTTGCCGCCCACTTCCTCGATCTGGTGCTCGGCGGTCAGGCGACGGCGCGAGATCAGCGTCGGGGCGCCAGCCTTGTTCTCGAGCAGGAAGCTCTTGGCGTATTCGCCGGTCTGGATGTCCTTCAGGCACTGCTTCATGGCCTTCTTGGTCTCTTCGGTCACCACGCGCGGGCCGGTGACGTACTCACCATACTCGGCGTTGTTCGAGATCGAGTAGTTCATGTTGGCGATGCCGCCTTCGTAGATCAGGTCGACGATCAGCTTCAGCTCGTGCAGGCACTCGAAGTAGGCCATTTCCGGAGCGTAGCCGGCTTCCACCAGCGTTTCGAAGCCAGCCTTGATCAGCTCGACGGTACCGCCGCACAGCACGGCTTGCTCGCCGAACAGGTCGGTTTCGGTTTCTTCGCGGAAGTTGGTCTCGATGATGCCGGCGCGGCCGCCGCCGTTGGCGGTAGCGTACGACAGAGCGATGTCACGGGCAGCGCCGGACTTGTTCTGATGCACGGCGATCAGGTGCGGCACGCCGCCACCTTGCGCGTACGTCGAACGCACGGTGTGGCCCGGGGCCTTCGGGGCGATCATGATCACGTCCAGGTCGGCACGCGGGATCACGGCGCCGTAGTGCACGTTGAAGCCGTGGGCGAAGGCCAGCGCGGCGCCTTCCTTGATGTTGGCGTGCACTTCGTTCTTGTACACGTCGGCGATCTGCTCGTCCGGCAGCAGGATCATGACCACGTCAGCGCCCTTCACTGCCTCGGCCACTTCCTTGACCTGCAGGCCGGCGTTCACGGCCTTGTTCCACGACGCGCCGCTCTTGCGCAGACCAACGGTCACGTTCACGCCCGAATCCTTCAGGTTCAGCGCGTGGGCGTGGCCTTGCGAGCCGTAGCCGATGATGGTGACGTTCTTGCCCTTGATGAGGGAGAGGTCGGCGTCCTTGTCGTAAAACACTTTCATGATGGTTCCTTCAATTTCTCAAAATCTGCTTATTGGGTGGCGGCGAAGCGCGCGTTTGCCAATTCTGGACTGAGCGCGCTGCGCTGCTTCGGGATACTGCGTGTCGGCTTTTGGCCGGTAGCTGCCGGGGGCGCCGGTCAGACCTTCAGGATGCGCTCGCCGCGGCCGATTCCCGAACCGCCGGTACGGACGGTTTCCAGGATCGCGGTGCGGTCGATGGCATCGAGGAACGCATCCAGCTTGCCGCCGTTGCCGGTCAGCTCGATGGTGTACGTCTTTTCGGTCACGTCGATGATGCGGCCACGGAAAATGTCGGCGGTGCGCTTCATTTCCTCGCGCTCCTTGCCTACGGCACGCACCTTCACGAGCATCAGCTCGCGCTCGATGTGCGCGCCTTCGGTCAGGTCCACCACTTTGACCACTTCCACCAGACGGTTCAGGTGCTTGGTGATCTGCTCGATCACGTCGTCCGAACCGGTGGTGACGATGGTCATCCGCGACAGCGACGCGTCTTCGGTGGGTGCCACCGTCAGCGTCTCGATGTTGTATCCACGTGCCGAAAACAGGCCCACCACGCGCGACAGCGCGCCGGGTTCATTCTCCAGCAGGACCGAGATGATGTGTCGCATTACAGGTCCTCCGCGCCAAGCAGCATTTCGGAGATACCCTTGCCAGCCTGAACCATTGGCCACACGTTTTCAGTGGGGTCGGTCTGGAAGTCCAGGAACACGGTACGGTCCTTGAGTCGGAAAGCCTCGCGCAACGCGGGTTCCACATCGGAGCTCTTCTCGATGCGCATCCCCACGTGGCCATAGGCTTCGGCGAGTTTGACGAAGTCGGGCAATGCCTGCATGTAGGAATGCGAGTAACGATTGTCGTACTCGATTTCCTGCCACTGGCGCACCATGCCCAGATATCCGTTGTTCAGCGAGCAGATCTTGACCGGGGTGTCGTACTGCAGGCAGGTCGACAGTTCCTGGATACACATCTGGATCGAGCCTTCACCAGTGATGGTGACGACTTCCTTGTCCGGGAATGCCTTCTTGATGCCCATTGCGTACGGCAGACCCACGCCCATCGTGCCGAGGCCACCGGAATTGATCCAGCGACGCGGCTCGTTGAACTTGTAGAACTGCGCGGCCCACATCTGGTGCTGGCCCACGTCGGAGCAGATGAATGCGTCGCCGTGCGTCAGTTCCCAGATCTTTTCCACCACGTACTGCGGCTTGATGATCTCGGAACTGCGGTCGTACTTGAGGCAGTCCACCGAGCGCCACTTCTCGATCTGTTCCCACCACTTGGCCAGAGCCTCGCGCTTGGGCTTGATATCGCTCGTCTTGATCTGGGAAATCAGTTCCTGCAGCACGTCCTTGACGTTGCCAACGATGGGAATGTCCACCTTGACGCGCTTCGAGATCGACGACGGGTCGATGTCGATGTGGATGATCTTGCGGGCCTGCGCAGTGAAGTGCGACGGGTTGCCGATCACGCGGTCATCGAATCGGGCGCCGATGGCAATCAGCACGTCGCAGTTCTGCATGGCCATGTTGGCCTCGTACGTGCCGTGCATGCCGAGCATGCCAACGAACTGCTTGCTCGTGCCGGGGAACGCGCCCAGGCCCATCAGCGTATTGGTGACCGGATGACCGGTGAGCGCGGCCAGCTCGCGCAGCTCTTCGCTTGCGTTGGCCAGCACCACGCCACCGCCCGAATAGATGTACGGGCGCTCGGCCGATTGCAGCAACGCCACGGCCTTGCGGATCTGACCCGAATGGCCCTTGTTCACCGGGCTGTACGAGCGCATGTCAATCGACTTCGGATACTCGTACTTGCAGCTGTTGCGCGACACGTCCTTCGGGATATCGACCACCACAGGGCCGGGACGGCCGGTGGCGGCAATGAAGAACGCCTTCTTGATCGTGGCGGCCAGGTCACGCACGTCCTTCACGAGGAAGTTGTGCTTGACGATCGGGCGCGTAATGCCAACGGTGTCGCATTCCTGGAATGCATCCTGACCGATCGCGTGAGTCGGCACGTTGCCGGTGATCACCACCATCGGAATCGAATCCAGATAGGCCGTAGCGATGCCGGTCACGGCATTGGTCACGCCCGGACCCGAGGTCACCAGCGCAACGCCCACCTTGCCGGTCGCACGGGCGTACCCGTCAGCGGCATGGACGGCGGCCTGCTCGTGGCGCACCAGGATATGTTCGAATTTGGTTTGCTTGTGGAGCTCGTCGTAGATATAGAGCACTGCGCCGCCGGGATAACCCCAGACGTATTCGACGCCTTCTTCGGCAAGTGCGTTGACGAGGATTTCCGCTCCGATCATTTCGCGAGCGGAGGATGAATTGCTATCGGCGTGGGAAAATTCCGCGCTGGGCATGTTCATTTCAGTCCTTTGCAATTTTCGGCAAAAAATTGTTTGGATGCTCTCTGCCGGGCTTTTGGCTCGGGTTCAAGCGGTGCGCGTCTGCATGAGAAGACCGCCTCATAAGCGGTCCGATGAGACAACCACTGATGTCGTGAACCATCGATGATACTGCAATGCACCACGGCGGTCTATGGGCAATTCACATCAAATTGCAGGAACCATGCGGCGGCGGCACAACGGCCGGTGACTGGTTGATTGCGATGATGTCTGCACTTGCATACAGCAGTGGCAGAGTCCATGTGTTTTTTGCTAGCATCGCAGACATTTTAGAAGTGTCGCAGGACTTAGGCGGCACATTCGGCCCGGCCCCCGCGCCCAACTGCTGTATTTGCCTGCATGGCCACCGATCAGGAACTCTCCGACTTTCTCGCCAGCGTGGAACGACGCGCCTTCAAGCAGGCCGTGTTCGCCGTGCGGGACGACGAAGCCGCGCTGGACATCGTGCAGGACGCCATGATCAAGCTGGCGGAGAAATACGGCGACAAATCTGCCGCAGAACTCCCGCCTCTGTTCCAGCGCATCCTCCAGAACACAATCCACGACTGGTTCCGTCGCCAGAAGGTGCGCAACACTTGGGTGACGCTTTTTTCGAACCTGCGCGACGAGCGCGAGGGCGACGATAGCGACCTGCTCGACACATTGGAGGCCCAAGCCGGCACCGAGATGGCAGAAAGCAGCGCCGACAAGGTCGAACGCGCGCAGGTCATGCATATCATCGAGCAGGAAATCCAGCGTCTGCCCACGCGTCAACGCGAGGCTTTCCTGATGCGTTACTGGGAGGATATGGACGTAGCCGAAACAGCAGCCGTGATGGGCTGTTCCGAGGGCAGCGTCAAGACGCACTGTTCCCGTGCAACGCATACTCTGGCGCAAGCCTTGCGCGCGCGGGGGGTCCGACTATGAGCAGAAACGAACGAGATATCCAGGAACGGCGCTTCGCCCACGAGATTCGCCTGGCACTTGATGCCTCGGCGGATGCACTGTCGCCGGACGTTGCCGAACGGCTCGCCGCCGCGCGGCGCATGGCGCTTGCCGCGAAGAAAGCCGAAGTGCGGGTACATGTGCCGCAACTTGCCCTGCCGGGCGGCCATCACGGCTACGCCTTCGAGGAAGAAGACGACACGCCACTGCACCGTGCCGGTGCATGGCTGCGCAAGCTCGCGCTCGTCTGGACGCTGGTGGCGCTCGGCGCCGGACTCATCGGCATCTACCACTGGCAGCAGCAGAAGCGCGTCGAGGAACTCGCCGACGTGGATACGGCGATGCTGCTCGACGACCTGCCTCCGACGGCATACGCGGATCAGGGCTTCCACGTGTACCTGAAGCGCGGGCAATAAGACATGGCCCGCGCAAGACACCTCGCCGACGCCTTTCACCGCCGGGTTGCCAGACTATGGGCTGCCGGCCCCGCCGTCGCTGCACTTGTCGCTGCGCTCTGCGGCGGCTTTGCCACATCGGCGGTGCAAGCGCAGAACCCTGCCGCCAGCCAGCCGGCCGCGCCGCATCCGATCACCAATGCACACCCGACCTGGCTCGAGCTGTCGCCCGCGCACCAGCAGGCGCTCGCTCCACTCCAGCCGATCTGGGAAACACTACCGGAACTGAATCGGCACAAGTGGGAACGCATCGCCGAACGCTATCCGAAGCTCAAGCCCGAGGAACAGAAACGCCTGCAGGAGCGGATGACCGAATGGGTCAAGCTGACCCCGCAGCAACGCCGCCTGGCTCGCGAAAATTACCAGATCACGCGCACGCTGCCGCCTGAGACGAAGGCAGAGGCGTGGGATCGGTACCAGCAGCTTCCGGAAGAACAGAAAAAGAAGCTGGCCGCAGCCGAGAAGGTGCCGCGCCGGCCCGGGACCGTGAGCGCGCTGCCATCGGGCAAGCGCCCGCCGGCCGATACCAGCCGACAGCTCCGACCTGAGAAAAAGGCCGCCAGCGGCGCGGCAGCCGTAGCCGGCCCGGCATCCGCGGCCCAGGCTACCCCGGCGCCGTCGTCGGCATCGGCTGCGGCGGTCGCCGCGGCTTCCGCCCCCACCGCGCCCGCCGCCACGACACCCGCGCCGGCGACCCCGCCCGCGCTTTCGCCTCCCGTGACCGGCGAAGCGGCCACCACCTTCGACACCACCGACACCCCGCGCCAGTAACGGCCAGCCGTCTCGCGCTGACCGCCAGACCGCGCCTGAGCCGTCGCGCTCGACGTGTTTGGCATAATGGCCGCTTATCGCTCACGCCTTGCGCCATGCCAGCTGCCACGCCTGCCATTTCTCCCCAGCCCGCTTCCAATTCGATGCCGCGCACACCGCCGCTGCGCCGCCGCCTGCTTTGCATGCTCTACGAAGGCGTATTGCTGTTCGGCGTGCTAATGGCCGCCAGCGCGGTGTACATCCTTGCACGGCCGTTGTTGCAACAGGTCGGGCTCGACCGCCCATACGTCGATCAGGCCTGGATGTTCCTCGTCCTGGCCTTCTATTTCTCCTGGTTCTGGCAGCGGAACGGCCAGACCCTGGCCATGCAGACCTGGCGCATCCGGCTCGAAACAGCGGCCGGTACCCCGCCCCGGTGGCCGCAAAGCCTGTTTCGCTTCGCACTGGCATGGCTGTGGCTGCCTCCGGCCGCCACGGTCGGCCATGCGCTCGGGCTGACCAAGGGTCCGTTCATTGGCGTACTGGCGATTGGCCTGCTGATCTGGATCTCGTTGGCCTGGCTCGACCCGCGCCGGCAGTTTCTTCATGACCGTCTGGCCGGCACCCGGCTAGTCGACCTGCGGCCCGCATCGAAACCATGAGCCTGACGGCCGCCGCGCTGCGCCGCATCGCTGTCGTCGTGCAGGCGGCAGCAGTCGGCGGGCTCGCGGCGGCACTAGCCGCCGGGGCGGACTGGTCCTGGCCTGCAGCGCTTCTGGCCAGCATCGCGGGCGCATTGGTCGCCTTCGGCATCGGCGTCGCGATCGCCTTTCTAGTGACCCGGGCCGGGCTCGCCATTCCCGATTCGGCCCGGCCGCAGCGGCCTGACGACATTCCTGCCCCAGGGCCGCTGAGCTGGCGCCACGCGATGTCGTGCTACCTGGCCGAGTGCCGCGCGATCCTGCGGATGTTCGACTGGTTGCAGCCATTCCGTTCGCGGCTGACATTCGCGCAGCCAACCGATCCGCTACCTGATACCCCCACTGTGTTACTGGTCCACGGCTATGGCTGCAATCACGCGGTCTGGCTCGACCTGGCTCCTGCGCTCGCCGGCGCCGGCTACCGTTGCGAGGGCATCGACCTGACGCCGGTGCTCGGCGATATCGACGACTACGCCGCCGCCCTGCTCGCACGAATGCGCGACCTCCGTGCGCGCACCGGCCACCCCCCGCTGTTGGTCTGCCACAGCATGGGCGGGCTGGCAGCCCGCGCGGCACAGGTAATGGCCGATGCAGCAGGAGAATCCGTGCCATGCGCCGGCATCGTGACGCTTGGCAGCCCGCATCGCGGCTGCCCGCTGGCCACCTTCGGCGCTGGAACGAACGCCCGTCAGATGCGTTGGGCCAGCCCATGGCTGACGAACCTGGCCGAGGCGGAGAGCCCCGCGATGCGCGGTCGCATGATCTCGGTCTTCAGCTGGCACGACTCGATCGCGGGCCCCGCCGACACGGCCTGGCTCGAGGGCGCGCGCCATATCCCATTGAGCGGGATCGGGCACGTCTCGCTGCTGCGCGATCCACGCGCGGTGCAGGCCACGCTGGATGGCCTCGCGACACTGCGAAAACAACCCGCTGCGACATCGGACTCAGCCCTATCGTTGCCCCACGGAAACGCCTCGGCAAGGTTCATGTGACATTCATGTTTCCGTCACGGCTCCGTCATGGCGCACTGGCTCAATGCAGCCATCGCCGATACCGGGGCCGCCATGATTCCATCCATCCGATTCGCCCGCGGACGTCTGACGAATGTCGCGCTGCGACTGCGCGGCAAGCCTGACGCCACGCTACCGCTGTCAGCCGCGCTCGCGGCATTCATGCCGACACCGGCCGACCTGACCGCCGCGTCTTCCCGCAACACTAGCAACACCGGCGACATCAGCGATCCGTCCCGAGACACCCAACGCGCCCCCAACGAACCCAGTTCCACACCCACGCCGCCCGTGGAACATCCCACGCACCGCTACCGCGCGATCTGGCTGTCCGACATCCATTTGGGCACGCCGGGTTGCCAGGCTACATACCTGCTCGACTTCCTCAAACACAACGAATCTGACGTGCTCTATCTCGTCGGCGACATCATCGACGGCTGGCAGCTTCGTCGTGGCTGGTACTGGCCTCGGAGCCACAACGATGTCGTGCAGAAGCTGCTGCGCAAGGCACGCAAGGGCACCGACGTCATCTACGTGCCGGGCAATCACGACGAAGTGGCGCGCCAGTTCGACGGCATGGCATTCGGCGATATCACGGTGCGCGAAGACGCGGTCCACGTGACCGCCACCGGCAAACGCCTGTGGGTCGTGCATGGCGACCTGTTCGACGGCGTGGTGCAACACGCGAAGTGGCTGGCCTACCTGGGCGATTCGGCGTACACGATGATCCTCGCGCTGAACCGCCACTTCAACCGCGTGCGTGCGCGGCTCGGGTTCGATTACTGGTCGATCTCGCAATACCTGAAGCATCAGGTCAAGAACGCGGTGAGCTACATCAACTCGTTCGAGCACGCGATGGTCGACGAAGCCCGCCGGCGCGGTTGCGACGGCGTGGTCTGCGGCCACATCCACAAGGCCGAGATCCGCGATGTCGATGGCCAGCTCTACTGCAACGACGGTGATTGGGTGGAAAGCCTGTCCGCCCTCGTGGAGACCATGGAAGGCGAACTGAAGATCGTCTACTGGACCACGCTGCTCGATTCACCGATCCCCGCAGGCCGCCGCCGTCGTCGCACGGCCGAATTGGCTGCCTGATCCTTGCCTTACCACCCGCCCCCGGCAGTCGCGCCTTTGCATGGATGGCGCGCGATGCCCGCTCGTCACAACAACAACGCACCTGAGCAAGGAGATTCGATGAGAGTCCTGATTGTCACCGACGCCTGGGAACCACAGGTCAACGGCGTGGTGCGCACGCTGAAATCCACCCGCCGCGAGCTCGAAGCCATGGGTCACACCGTGGACCTGATCACGCCGCTCGAATTCCAGACGATCCCCTGCCCGACCTATCCCGAGATCCGGCTGTCGCTGCTGCCCTCGGGCAAGGTGCGCCGGCGCATCGACACGTTCCGTCCCGACGCACTCCATATCGCCACCGAAGGGCCACTTGGCCTGGCCGCGCGCCGCTACGCGATGCAGCACGACCTGCCGTTCACCACGGCCTATCACACGCGCTTTCCGGAGTATGTGCAGGCGCGCTTCGGCATTCCGCTGGCGTGGACCTACCGCTTTCTGCGCTGGTTCCATGGCTCCGCGCGCGCAGTGATGGCGCCGACGCCCGTGGTGCTCAAGGATCTGCAGGATTACGGCATCACGAACGGCGTACTGTGGACGCGCGGCGTCGATCTCGATGTTTTCACCGCGCAACGGGCGAACGTCCTGAACACCGCGCATCCGATCTTCCTCTACGTGGGCCGCGTGGCGGTGGAAAAGAACGTCGAGGCATTCCTGCAGCTCGACCTGCCGGGTTCGAAGTGGGTGGTGGGCGACGGCCCCGCGCTGGCCGGCCTTAAGGCGCGCTATCCGTCAGCGAACTACCTCGGCGTACTCAAGCAGCCCGAGTTGGCAAAGGTGTATGCTTCAGCAGATGTCTTCGTGTTTCCGAGCCGCACCGATACGTTCGGACTGGTCCTGCTCGAAGCATTGGCAAGCGGGCTGCCGGTGGCGGCCTACCCTGTCACCGGGCCGATCGACGTGCTCGGCAACAGCCCGGCCGGCGTGATGCACGAAGACCTGAGAGAGGCCTGCCTGGAAGCCCTGCGCATCGACCGCGCAACGGCACGTGCCCACGCGGAGAAGTTCTCGTGGCGCGCCGCATCCGAGCAGTTCCTCACCCATTTGCGTCCGCTGCCAACAGGCACGGGCGGAACCGACAATTCAGCGCCCCCAGTCGCCCCAGATCATGGCCAAGCCTCATCACACGCTACCGCCCGATCCGTCGCTGCACCGGCCGACGGCCGCTCACATGGCGGCTGAAGTCGAGTCCGAGTATTCGATCGCCAGCAATCCACACAAAGGAAATCGGGGGCTGACGCGCGCCTGGCACGCGGCAATCAACTCGGCATCGGGGTTGCGCTATGCGATTCTGGAAGAAAGCGCGTTCCGTCAGGAACTGACGCTGGTGGTGATCCTCACGCCGTGCGCGTTCATCATTCCGGCAACGGTCGTCGAACGCGTGATGCTGCTGGGCACGCTGCTGCTGGTGCTGATCGTGGAACTGCTCAACTCGAGCGTGGAAGCCGCGATCGACCGGATCTCGCTGGAACGGCACAGCCTGTCCAAACGCGCCAAGGACTTCGGCAGCGCGGCGGTGATGCTGGCGTTGATCCTCTGTGGCGGCACGTGGGCCGCCATCGCGGGACCGCACGTGGTGCGGTGGGTGGGGATGCTGTTCAACTGATCAGCCAGATCGGCCAACCGCCCAGTCGCCCAGTCGCCCAGCATCCCGGGAGCGGAGGGTCAGGCCTTCTCGCGGCCTTCCTGCCACTTGTCGACGTGCACACGCGGCGCCGCCGCCAGGCGGGCGAGCATATCCTCCGGCTCGGTGGACACGTGCAGCATGTCCGCATGAACCTGCTTCAGGAAGCCCTCGCTTACGGCGTGATTCAGAAACCCGAGCATGCCGTCGTAGAACCCCGCCACGTTGAGCAGGCCAACAGGCTTGTCGTGGTAGCCGAGCTGCGCCCACGTGAACGTTTCAAACAGCTCTTCGAACGTGCCCACGCCGCCGGGCATGGCGATGAACGCATCGGCGCGATCCGCCATCATCTGCTTGCGCTCGTGCATGTTGCGCACGATGTGAAGCTCGGTCAGGCCTCGATGGCCGACCTCCTTCTGCATCAGCGCTTCTGGAATGATGCCGATGGCGGCACCGCCGTGCGCCATAACGCTATCGGCCACGATGCCCATCAGGCCCACATTGCCCCCGCCATAGACCAGGGCCAGACCCCGCTCCGCCATGGCTTGCCCAAGCGCTCGCGCTGCTTCCGCGTACTCGGGTCGAAAACCTGGGCTCGACCCGCAATAAACACAAACCGACTTCACTTTCTGTCCTTTTCAAGCTTTGCGGCATCCGCTGCGGCCTTCTCCGCCGCGTACTCGCGCGCAAGCTGGTCGAATGCCTCGCGCGCCTTGCCACGCAGGTACGGCGCGAGAATCGAGAAGATGTGATAGCTCGACCCATGCAGATAGCCGCGAATCTGTTCGGGGTCGTTGTACTGGCGCGGGTGCTGCACGAACTGGAACGACAGCCAGTACGTGGCGATCACGACAATGTTGGTGCAGATCGCGTCCACCTGTTCCGGCGTGGCGTCCATGTCGCCATCTTCCTGGAACTGGCGGCAGATCTCGAGCGCGAAGCGCTTCTTCTGATCGACGATGCGCTTGAAGTTGGTCTCCAGCATCCGGTTGCGCGCCAGCAGGTCGTTGATGTCGCGATACAGGAAACGGTAGTTCCACAGAAACTCGGACATGTACTGCAGATAGCCCCAGCTCTCCCCCAATGTGGCCTTGTGGTCTTCCGGCATTTTGAGGCGACGCTCCATCTCCTGCTCGAAGCGCACGAAGATGGAATTGATGATGTCGTCCTTGTTGCGGAAGTGGTAGTAGAGATTGCCAGGACTGATTTCCATGGCTTCCGCAATCGTCGTCGTGGTGACGTTGGGCTCGCCAAGTTCATTGAACAGGCGCAGCGAGACGTCGAGAATGCGATCCCGGGTACGACGGGGACCGGCTTGCGGTTTGGCTTCCATGGGCGTTGGAACGACTTTGTATCGGCAGAGTTGCGATTATAAGCATAGCGTCCGAGGCCTCCCCCGGGCGTGCGGCGAGAACCGCACCTACGCGTCGATGCTCAGAATGACGAGCCCGGCTGTTTCAGATACGCGGCTTCCGCATCCGAATTCACCCGGCCCAGCACGGCGTTGCGGTGCGGGAAGCGGCCGAAGCGCGCGATGACGTCGCGATGCTTCTCGGCCCACTCCACCACATCGACTTTCCCGCCACTGTCGTCGCGCAGGGCCATCATTTCCCGCACCGCGATGTCCTGCGCATCCAGCGATTCCGCATGCTCGAACGGCAAGTAGCAGAACATGCGGTGCCACGGCGTGGGCAACTGGCGGCCCCAACCAAGGTCCAGCATCCGGCGGGCCGCCGCGAGTGCCTTGCCATCGGTGGCGAAGCTGCGTGGATCGCCGCGAAACATATTGCGCGGGAACTGGTCGAGTAGCACGATCCGGGCGCAAGCGCCCTCCGGCGTCACGAACCAGTCGTCCTCGGCTCCGTCATGCGCGGCCTGCCAGTACGACAGGAAGCGCGCCCGGACCGTGGTATCGAAGCTCACGCACTTGGTGAACCATTCGCGCCGCGAAATGTTCCATTCCGGCGCACCTGGCAAGCCGAACCAGAAATCGAGCACGGCCTGCGCGGCCGCCGGCATCCGGTTATCGCTGGACATTGCGCATCCAGTCCGCAGTCTGGAAAAGCGCCTGCATCAGCCGCATCTGCAGATCTTCCGACAGCCCCACGTCCTGCATCGCCAGTGCCATGCAACGCATCCACTGGTCACGCTCGCTGGTGCCAATCTCGAACGGCAAATGGCGCGCGCGCAGGCGGGGATGGCCGAAGCGCTCGATAAAGTAGTTCGGCCCGCCCAGCCAACCACACAGGAACCAGAACAGCTTGTCGCGCGAACCCTCCAGCGAGGGCGGATGCAGCGCGCGCAGGCCGGCGAACTCCGTCTCCAGGTCCATCAGGTCGTAGAAACGATCAACCAGTTCGCGCACGCGCGCCTCGCCGCCGATCAGTTCGTACGCGGTAATCTGTTCCCGCTGCTCCTCGGGCTGGTTGGACTGCCCGTCGGGCGGGTTGGTGGATTCGGTGCTCATGGCGATACAGGGAAATCAGACGTCGCGCAGCGTCGCCAGCGCCGGTTGCCGCAATACCTCGCGCAATCCGAGCCAGCCGCCCGCAAAAGCGCAGATCATGCCAGAAACCACGCCGACCGGTACGATCCAGATGTTGAATCGGTACGGGAAATCGAACACGTACTGCGACAGGCCCCAACCCACCCCGATAGCGCCGACGCTGGCCAGCAGCCCCGCCAGTCCGCCGACCACGAGGAATTCCGCGTACTGGGTCTGTCGTACCAGCGCCGCCGACGCACCCAGCGCCTTGAGCAGCCCGGCATCGCGCTTGCGCTCGTCACGCGCGCCGGATAACGCCGCATAGAGCACGGTCACGCCGGCCAGCAGCGTGAAGACGAACAGAAACTCCACGGCGGCGATTACCTGGTCCAGGACCTGCTGGATCTGCCGCAGGATCAAGTCGGTATTCACCACTGTGATGTTCGGGAATGCAGCGGCAAGCTGATTGCCAAGCGCGGCCTTGGCGGGCGGCAGATGGAACGCGGTGATGTAGGTCTCGGGCAGACCCTGCATCTTGGCCGTCGGCAGAATCACGAAGAAATTCACGCGCATCGAGCCCCAGTCGAGCTTACGCAGCGACGTGACGGGTGCCTCGACGGTCTGTCCGGCCACGTCGAACCGCAACGTGTCGCCAAGCTGGATATGTAGCGTCTTGGCGATGCCCTCTTCCACCGACGCGCCACCTTCGTCCCAGCGGCCCGAGGTGACTTGATTGCCTTCGGGAAGCTGGTCCATGTACGACAGGTTGAACTCGCGCTCCACCAGATTGCGCGCGCGTCCCTCCGGGTAGCTCTCGGCCTGGACCGGCCGGCTGCCGATCTGCGTCAGGCGGCCGCGCACCATCGGATAGAGCAGATCTTCCACGCCATCCTTTGCCAGCATCGCCTGCAGCGGATCGCGCTGATCCGGCTGGATATTGATGATGAAGCGATTCGGCGCATTGGCCGGCGTGGCGTTGCGCCAGGAATCGATCAGGTCGTTGCGCGTCATACCCAGCAACAACAGCGCCATCAGCCCGACGGCAAGCGCGACGGTCTGCAGCACAGTGACGCCACGGCGGCGTTCGAGCACGGCCAGCGCGAAGCGCCAGCCGACATTGCCACGCGCGCGGCCACGCATCACACGAGATAGCAGGAGCAACAGACCCAGCGCCAGCACCGCAAACGCGATACCCGCGCCAACAAACCCACCAGCCGTGGTCACCCCGAGCTTCAGGTCACGCGCCGCCACCAGCAGCAGCGCCACGAAAGCACCGAGCCCGAGCGCATAGGCCACCCAGACGGACACGGGAGGCACGCCGATATCGCGTCGCAGCACACGCAGTGGCGCCACACGCGTCAGCGCCAGCAGCGGCGGCAATGCAAAGCCCACCAGCAGTACCAGCCCCGCGGCCACGCCGATCAGCGCGGGCACCGCCGACGGATGCGGCAACGACACCTGCAGCAGCCCACCGAGCGACATCAGCAATCCATAGTGCGCCAGATAGCCCAGCACCACGCCCACCACCGCGCCACCGAGGCCGAGCAGCGCGAATTCGATCGCGAAAGCGGTCAGGATCTCCTGGCGTGACAGGCCCAGGCACTTGTAGACCGCGCAGGCATCGGTGTGACGCTGCATGTAGCGGCGGGCGGACATCGCGATGGCCACCGCCGCGATCATCGCCGACAGCACCGCCACCAGCGACAGGAAGCGCTCGGCGCGATCGAGCGTGGCGCGCATCTGCGGCTGTCCCGATTCCAGAGACTCCACGCGCGTATTGCGCAGATGCCGGCGCTGAATTTCGTCGGTTGCCCACTTCCGATACCCCTCGCCTGCCGCATCGGAGCCCGCGACGAGCAAGCGGTATGTCACACGGCTGCCCCAGCCGATCAGCTTCGTCGCATCAAGGTCGGACAGCGGCAACAACACACGCGGCGCGAAGTTCATGAAGCCCGCGCCACGATCGAGTTCCTGCGTGAGAATCCGGTCGATATAAAACGTCTTGCTGCCGAGTTGCAGGCTGTCACCAACATGGAGGCCGAGCGCGATCAGCAGCGCTTCGTCGACCCACACCTTGCCCGGGGCGGGAATGCCCTCCGCCACCGTCTCGGCGCCGCCCGGGGCACTGGCCACCTTGAGCCGGCCGCGCAGCGGATAGTCGTCGGTCACCGCCTTCAGCGCCGCCAGCTGGCTCGGTGCTTCGGCATGCTCGGGCGCGCCTCTCACGCGCGCCGTTGCCATGCTCGGGAACGTGACGGTCTGCGCCACCCGGAGTCCGTCACGCTGCGCCCGCTCGGCGAAGGCCGCGTCGAATGGCTGGTCGGAAATCAACAGCACATCGGCCGCGATCATCTGCCGCGCGTCGCGCTCCAGGCCCAGACGCATCCGGTCCGCCAGAAAGCCCACGCTGGTCAGCGCCGCCACGGCCAGCACTAGCGCGAACAACAGCAGGGTCAGTTCCCCGGCCAGCCAGTCCCGGCGGGCCATGCGCAAGGCTTGCCGCCAGGCGGAAAAACGCGGCTGAGAAGCTTTGACGGTCGTTTCGGCAGACATCGGCGATCGGTTCAGGTTATCTATCGGTGTATCGGTGCGCTAGGGACGCTAGGGGCGCTAGGGGCGCTGGTTGTCAGCGTTGCCGCGCAGCCCGGCGTGCAGACGCCGCACGCCACGCCACAGCTTCGGCAGCAGCCATGCGGCAGTGATCAGGAACAGGACCAGCAGGATCAGGAATACCACGGGCAGGAAGAACGCCAGCAGCAGCCCGCCGGCCGTGGTGATGTCTTCGGTGAATGAGGCCACCCAGTTCGAAAATGGTTCGGGCGACACATTGATCAATGCCCGCGTGCCCGCTTTCGTCGCGTGGGCGGTGCCGGCAAGCGTGCCGCCGATCAGGCCGGCCGCCACCATCCATTGGGGATCGAGCTGGCCGAATGCGGCGGCGGCCAGGATCGCCCCGGCGGGAATGCGGATGAAGGTCTGGATGCCATCCCAGACCGTGTCGAAGCCCGGCACCTTGTCCGCGACGAACTCGGCCGCAGCCATCGCGCCGGCAATGCCGATCACCCACCAGGACTCGAGCACGTGCAGGCCTGGCGGCAGGTCGAGCCAGCCCAGACGGGCCAGTACACCTGCCGTCAGCACGGCCAGATAGAGACGAATGCCGCTGGCCCAGGACATGCCTGCGGCCAGCGCGGCGGTTTCCAGCATTGCACTCCTCGCGTTTGTCGCGGTTTATCGCTATTTGTCGCTGCGGACTTGCGAAGAGTGTAATACGCCTGCGCCCAGGCGCCTCTCAGGCCCGGCTCAAGCC
This sequence comes from Cupriavidus sp. Met-2, assembly GCF_049843575.1. Taxonomy (NCBI): domain Bacteria; kingdom Pseudomonadati; phylum Pseudomonadota; class Betaproteobacteria; order Burkholderiales; family Burkholderiaceae; genus Cupriavidus; species Cupriavidus sp. Met-2. Next base: position 886,859 of record NZ_JBBHZL010000001.1, on the reverse strand, counting down.
CCTTCCTTGCCGTCGGGACCGTACCAGGGCAACGCCTGCTGCGGCGTCAGGATGCCAGCCGGTTCCGCCGCCGTGTATCCCGGAAGTTGCTCGATGCGCCGCGCGAAGGCCGGGTCGGCAAGCAGCGACAGCAGCGCGGTCACCCACGGCGCGGTCTGGTCGTTCTTGCGCAGCGCCAGATAGTAGGCCTCGCGGGTTAGCGGGACGAATGCCAGGCCGTGCGCTTCAGCGTTCATGCGCAGGCCGAAGGCGACCTGCGCGCGGCCCGAATGCACTGCTTCGGCGACCTTCTCATTGCTGAACTCGGGATCGTCGTACCCGGAAATCTGGTCTGGATACAACCCCTGCGTGGCCAGCAATTGATCAAACAGCATCCGCGTGCCCGAACTCCGCTGGCGGTTGATAAAGCGCGCGCCGGTGCGAGCCAGATCGCGCAGGTCGCGGATCTCGCGCGCCATGTCCGGCGCCACGATCAGGCCCTGCTCGCGCCACGCCAGCCGCACCAGCCGCACCGTGGCCGGCCGCAGCCACTTGCGCAGTGTCACATGCGCCACCGAACCAGCGATCTGGATCGGCGAGACATAAAAACCAGCCAGTTCCGACTGCCGCTCCTGCAGGCAGACCAGCCCTTCCACGCTGCCGCAGAACACGGTATCGAGTTGCAGTGGCGCCGGCGTTTCCCTGAGCGCGGCGGCCAGCGTTTCCACGGCCGGGTCGTGGCTGCCGGAGAAATGCAGCACGGTCTGAGGCCGCGCGGCCTCATCGAGATCGGTCAGGAAATCCGCCATGGCCTTCTGCACGGCCGGATCGATCGTCTCGCGCAGTCGCAGTTCGGCCCGTAGCAACCGTTCGCCGAAGCGCGTCAGCGATGCGCCACGCCCGCGCTCCATGTCGAGCATCGAGCGGCCGAGCATCTCCTCCCAAGTGCGCATCACACCCCAGGCATGACGATAGGAAAGTCCGATTTCCTGCGCCGCCCGATGGAGCGACCCCGTTTCACGCACGGCCTTGAGTAGCTGGAACACCTTGCCGTTGGCGCGGGGGTTGTCATCGGCGGCAATGACCGGGAACAGGTCAAAGCGGAAGGTCATATGTTTCGCCTTGCATATTTACGAGGTCTACAGGCTCATCGACAATCGTGTGCCTCGGTTTCCACGACGATTCGCGCATTCTCCATGAAGCATCGTCGCTATGGCAATTGTGTTTCCAAAAACATAAGAGAAGGAATTGCACATGTCTGATCGCCGTCTTCCCCACCCGATCCGCCGGCTTCGCACCTCACCCGCCATCACGGCCGCGCTGGCATTCGTTGTGCTCTCCACAGCATATGGCACAGCGAATGCCGCCGACCTGAAAATGGCCACGACCACGAGCACCGAGAATTCCGGGCTGCTCAAGTACCTGCTGCCGAAGTTCGAGCAGAAAACCGGCATCAACATGAAGGTGATCGCCGTCGGCTCGGGCAAGGCCATGAAGATGGGCGAGATGGGCGACGTGGACGTGCTGCTGGTGCACGCACGCAAGATGGAAGACGAATTCGTCGCGGCCGGCTATGGCGTCAACCGTCGGGACGTGATGTACAACGACTTCATCGTCGTCGGCCCCGCGAACGATCCGGCCAACCTGAAGGGCGGGAAGGACGTCATCGCCGGATTCAAGAGGCTGGCTGGTAGCGGCAGCAAGTTCATCTCGCGCGGCGACAATTCCGGCACCGACGTGATGGAGAAGGACTACTGGAAGAAGGCTGGCATCGAGCCCAAGGGCCAGCCGTGGTACGTCAGCGCCGGGCTCGGCATGGGCGAAGTGCTGACGATGGCCGCCCAGCTCCCGGGCTACACGCTGTCCGACCGGGCCACCTACGGCGCCTATCGAGCGAAGACCGGCCTGGCCATCGTGCTACAGGGCGACCCGCAGATGTTCAATCCGTACGGCGTGATCGCCGTGAATCCGGCCAAGCACCCCGGCATCAACTACGCCGACGCGATGAAGTTCGTCGAATGGGTCACGTCGAAGGAAGGCCAGGACGCGATTGCCAGCTACAAGGTCGAGGGCGAACAACTCTTCTTCCCCGACTACAAGGCAAAGTAACCAGGCGACGCAACCGAAGCCGGGACGGCGCGGAAGTCCCGGCATAACCACGGGGGCGCCGGACTCAGCCCGCCCCGGTGGCCTCCAGCCGTGGAAGCTGTGGCAGATCCGTCGCGACCTCGGCAATCATCCGCCGCATCCACATCACGTCCGGCGCCGCATGGCAACGCTCGTGCCAGAGCTGGTAGAAACGCATGCGCGGGAACTGCACCGGTGACGGCACCATGCGGATCGGCAGGTACTGCGCGTAATGCGCGGCAAACTGCCGGCCCGTGGTGAACACCATGTCCGTCTTCATCAGCACGTAGGGCACCAGCCCGAAGTACGGCAGCGTGACCTGGATATTCCGCTTGTAGCCCTGCTCCGCCAGCGCCTGGTCGATCATGCTGCGCTGCATCGACGCATACGGCGCCGGCGCCAGATGCGGCATTTCCAGGTAGTGGCGCAGCGTCAGCCCGTGACGCGCCAGCGGGTGCTGCGCGCCGAGCATACAGACGACCTCGTCATCGAACAGCGGCGAGATATGCAGATGCTCGGGCGGCGACAGCCAGTTGCCGACCACGATATCGAGATGGCCCTGCTCCAGCGCATCCAGAAAGTCGGTCGACTGCGTCATCGGGTGGACGAACAGCTTCGCGCCCGGCGCAAGCCGCCGCACGCGCTCGACGATATTCGGCAGGAAGAACGCGTCAAGATAGTCGGGCGCCCCAAGGTGGAACGTCCGCGTGGTGGTGGCGGGATCGAACTGCTGCGGGGGGCGGGCGATGCGATCCATCGCGGCCAGACTCTGCTCGGCCAGCAGCAGCAGTTCGCGGCCGCGCTCGGTGGGCACCATGCCGCTCTTGCCGCGCACCAGAATGGCGTCCCCGGTGATCTCGCGCAGCCGCTTGAGCGTGTTGCTGATGGCGGGCTGCGACTGGCCGAGGCGCACGGCGGTACGTGTCACGCTCTGCTCAGTCAGCAGTGTGTGAAGCACCCGCAGTAGATATGTATCGAGATGGTCGCGTCCGTGCATGGCAGGTGCCAGCCCGCCATATGGCTTGGCGTGGGTGGCGTGGGGGATGGGAACGGCGCATAGTGTAAGACAGCCACCCCCGAAACGGTCAAATCCGGCACACCGTCCGGACGATCTACGGGAAGACCCGTAGATCGCCGCCAGACGGCCCGTGGACTGGCGCGGCTCCGGCCGGGCCGCCGCCGGATGCGCGCGTTGATGGGGCATATCACATGGGCCGAATATTGCGTCAAAGGGCCAGTGCTATGTTTCCGCCATCCCCGAAAGAGAGAAGATCATGGAGACGCAAACCATCCGCTTCTACCACCGCGGCCAGGTCCAGGAAGTATCCGACGCCCCCGTGACGCGCACCCTGCTGCAGTACCTGCGCGAAGATGTCCGCTGCACCGGCACCAAGGAAGGCTGCGCCGAAGGCGACTGCGGTGCCTGCACCGTCGTGATCGGCGAGTTGCAGGACAGCGGCGACGTCGAGTTCAAGGCCGTCAACGCCTGCATCCAGTTCCTGCCCACGCTCGACGGCAAGGCCCTGATCACGGTCGAAGACCTGCGTCAGGCAGATGGTGCGCTGCACCCCGTGCAGGAAGCCATGGTCGAGTGCCACGGTTCGCAATGCGGTTTCTGCACCCCCGGCTTCGTGATGTCGCTGTGGGCGCTGTACCAGCAGCACGCCCCGGGTGGCGAGCCGCCCCCGCGCCAGACCATCTGCGACGCCCTGACCGGCAACCTTTGCCGCTGCACCGGCTATCGCCCGATCGTCGACGCCGGCCAGCGCATGATGGCCCTGCCCGCGCCGCAGGCCGACCGCATCGACCCCCGCCAGATCGCCGACACGCTGCGCAGCCTGAAGCGCGGCGAGACGTTCCACTACAACGCGCGCGGCCAGCATTTCTACGCCCCGCGCACGGCCGCCGAATTCGGCGCGATCAAGGCCGCCGAGCCGAACATCCGCATCCTGGCCGGCAGCACGGACGTCGGCCTGTGGGTAACCAAGCAGTTCCGCGAACTGGGCAACCTGCTCTACGTCGGCCAGGTGGGAGATCTGAACCAGATCGCCGAGCGCGACGGCTTCATCGAAATCGGCGCCGCCGTGACGCTGGAAAAAGCCTATGCCGCGCTGAACACCGCCCATCCGGAGCTCGAGGAACTGTGGAAGCGCTTTGCTTCCCTGCCGATCCGCAATGCCGGCACGCTGGGCGGCAACATTGCCAACGGCTCGCCGATCGGTGACTCGATGCCGGCGCTGATTGCCCTGGGCACGCAAGTCGTGCTGCAACGTGGCGACGTCCGCCGCGTGATGCCGCTCGAGGACCTGTACCTGGCCTACCAGAAGACGGCCATGGTCGAAGGCGAATTCGTCGCCGGACTGCGCGTGCCGGTGCAAGGGCCGCAGCATTTCCGCACGTACAAGCTGTCCAAGCGCTTTGACGAGGATATCTCCGCCGTGTGCGCCGCGTTTGGCATCACGGTCGAGAACGGCATAGTCACGGCGGCATGCATCGCCTTCGGCGGCATGGCCGCCACCCCGAAGCGGGCCGTGCTGGCAGAGGATGCGCTGACCGGCAAGCCCTGGAACGAGGCCACCGCGCGCGCCGGCATGGCGGCGCTGGGCCAGGACTACACGCCACTGACCGATATGCGCGCCACTGCCGACTATCGCAGCCGGGGCGCCGCCAACCTGCTCTATCGCTTCTGGCTGGAGACACGCGACAGCGCGTTGCCCGCCGCCATGGTCAACGTCCGCGCCATCGGCGCCGGTGAAACCGTGAGCGCCTGAGGAGAGCCTGCATGAACAAGCAAACCGAACCTTTCCTGCTCGACGCCAGCGTCGCCGCCGAATCGGCGCCGCAAGTGGGCATCTCGCGCCCGCATGAATCGGCCCACCTGCACGTGGCAGGCACCGCCACCTATACCGACGACATTCCCGAGCTGGCCGGCACGCTGCACGCCGCGCTCGGCATGAGCGCGCGCGCCCATGCGCGCCTGAAGTCGGTCGGTCTCGAACGCGTGCGCAAGGCGCCCGGCGTAGTGTCGGTGCTGACCGTCGACGACATTCCTGGCGCCAACGAATGCGGCCCGATCATCCATGACGACCCGATCCTGGTGAAAGACGTCGTTCAGTTCATCGGTCAGCCGATCTTCATCGTGGTAGCGACGTCGCATGACGCGGCACGCCGCGCCGCCCGTCTGGCCGACATCGAGTACGAAGACCTGCCCCCCGTGCTGTCGCCCGAGGCCGCGCACGCCGCAGGCAGCTATGTGCTGCCGCCGATGCACCTGAAGCGCGGCGAACCTGCCCGCCACATCGACGCGGCCATCCACCGCGACGCCGGCAAGATCCACCTGGGCGGTCAGGAGCAGTTCTATCTGGAAGGCCAGATCGCCTACGCCGTGCCGCGCGAGAATGACGGCATGCACGTCTGGTGTTCGACGCAACACCCGACCGAAATGCAGCATCACGTGGCCCACATGCTCGGCTGGCACGCGCATCAGGTGCTGGTGGAGTGCCGCCGCATGGGCGGTGGCTTCGGCGGCAAGGAATCGCAATCAGCCATGTTCGCCTGCTGCGCGTCGCTGGCCGCGTGGAAGCTGCTGTGTCCGGTCAAGCTGCGCCCGGACCGCGACGACGACATGATGATCACAGGCAAGCGTCACGACTTCGTGTTCGACTTCGATGTCGGCCACGATGACGCCGGCCGCATCGAAGGCGTGCGCGTGGAGATGGTGTCTCGCGCGGGCTTCTCGGCCGACCTGTCGGGTCCGGTCATGACGCGCGCGATCTGTCACTTCGACAATGCCTACTGGCTGCCGAACGTGCAGATCGACGGCTACTGCGGCAAGACCAACACGCAGAGCAACACCGCGTTCCGCGGCTTCGGTGGCCCGCAAGGCGCGTTCGCCGTGGAGTACATCCTCGACAACATCGCGCGCAACGTGGGCAAGGATTCGCTCGACGTGCGCCGCGCCAACTTCTACGGCAAGACGGACAACAACGTCACGCCGTATGGCCAGACCGTCGAAGACAACGTCATCCACGAGCTGATCGACGAACTCGTGGCGTCGAGCGAATACAAGGCCCGCCGCGCCGCCACGCGCGCGTTCAACGAGACCAGCCCGATCCTCAAGAAAGGGATCGCCATCACGCCGGTCAAGTTCGGCATCTCGTTCAACGTGGCCCACTACAACCAGGCCGGCGCGCTCGTGCACGTCTACAACGACGGTTCGGTGCTCGTGAACCACGGTGGCACGGAAATGGGCCAGGGCCTGAACACCAAGGTGGCGATGGTCGTGGCGCACGAACTCGGCATCCGCATGGAACGTGTGCGCGTGACCGCTACGGACACCAGCAAGGTAGCCAACACGTCCGCAACCGCCGCATCGACCGGCGCCGACCTGAACGGCAAGGCCGCGCAGGACGCCGCCCGCCAGATCCGCGAGCGGCTGGCCGCGTTCGCCGCCCGCAAGGCCGGCGTGCCCGTCGAAGACGTGCGCTTCGGCGACGACCTCGTGGTGGCTGGCGAGCTGCGCCAGTCGTTCGGTGATCTGGCCCGCGAAGCCTACGTGGCCCGCGTGCAGCTGTGGTCCGATGGTTTTTACACCACGCCCAAGCTGCACTGGGACCAGAAGGCGCTGCAGGGCCGCCCGTTCTATTACTACGCCTACGGCGCAGCGTGCTCGGAAGTGCTGGTCGATACGCTCACCGGCGAATGGAAGCTGCTGCGTGCCGATGCATTGCACGACGCCGGCAAGTCGCTGAACCCGGCCATCGATATCGGCCAGGTGGAAGGCGCGTTCATCCAGGGCATGGGCTGGCTGACCACAGAGGAACTGTGGTGGAACCAGAACGGCAAGCTGATGACGCACGCGCCCTCGACCTACAAGATTCCGACGATCAACGACTGCCCTGAAGAGTTCAACGTGCGGCTGTTCCAGAACCGAAACGTCGAGGACAGCATCCATCGCTCGAAGGCCGTTGGCGAGCCACCGCTACTGCTGCCGTTCTCGGTGTTCTTCGCGATCCGCGATGCGATTGCTGCGGTGGGCGACTACAAGGTCAACCCGCCGCTGCGCGCGCCCGCCACCAGCGAAGCGATCCTCGACGCCGTGGAGGCCGTGCAGGCCGCCGTGGTTTCCGCCTGACGCAATACCAGGACCGATCATGCAGGACGCCCCCCTCAAACCGTTCCGCTTCGCCGACGCCACCCGCTGGGTGCGCGCCGGCGTGCCCGTGGCGATGGTCACCATCGTCGAAGTCAAGGGTTCCGCGCCGCGCGAGGCGGGCATCCGCATGCTGGTGACGGCCGACGACCTTGTTGGCACGATCGGCGGCGGCCACCTGGAGTGGCGCGGCATGGACATCGCCCGAGAGATGATCGCAAAGGGCGAAAACGGGGAGCAGCGCCGCATCGAGCGTATTCCGCTTGGGCCCGCATTGGGTCAATGCTGCGGCGGCGTCGTGCGCCTGGCGTTTGAAGTACTGACCCATGACGATCTGGCCTGGCTCGACGCGGTGGAATCGGCCTTCGCGACCGGCAAGGCACTCGCGCGGCATGTACCGGTGACCGGAGCGGTTCGCACGGAAGCCAGCCGCGACCTGTTGCCGTCGGTGCAGCTTGCCGACGACAGCTGGATCGACACGCTGGTGCCGAACGACATGCACGTCGTGCTGTTTGGCGCAGGGCATGTCGGCCACGCGCTGGTCAAAGTGCTGGCCACGCTGCCCTGCCGCGTGCACTGGGTCGACGAACGCGACACACTCTTCCCAGCCGGCCTGCCCGAGAACGTCGAGGCCGAAGCGACCGATACGGCAGAAGCCGTGGTCGACCAGGCCCCGGCAGGCAGCTATTTCCTGGTCATGACGCACAGCCATGCGCTCGACCAGACCCTCTGCGAGCGGATCTTCCGCCGCACCGATTTCGCTTACTTCGGCCTGATCGGCTCGAAGACCAAGCGCGCGAAGTTCGAACACCGGATGGCCGAGCACGGCATCGACGCCGCGCGCTTTCCGGAAATGACATGTCCCATGGGGGTCTCCGGCATCACGGACAAGGCACCGGCTATGATTGCGGTAGCCATCGTCGCCCAACTGCTCCAGGTCCGCGACCAGCGCGCAGCCGCGCTGGCCGCCAGCCGGCGGGAGGCGGTGCATCCGTAACTGGGCAGCCGTGATCCGGCTGCCGCCATAAGACAAGAGGCCCCATGACCATCGATGCCGCGCTGGCGGACAAGATCCGCCGTACCCCCAAGGCCGAACTGCACGTGCATATCGAAGGCACGCTCGAACCCGAGCGCATCTTCAGGCTGGCCCAGCGCAACAACGTCAAGCTGGCCTATCCGGACGTGGAAGCGCTACGCGCCGCGTACGCCTTCACGGACCTGCAATCGTTTCTGGACATCTACTACGCCGGCGCCAGCGTGCTGCTGACCGAAGAAGATTTCTTCGACATGACGATGGACTACGTCAAGCGCGCCGCCGCCGACAACGTCCGCCATGCCGAGATCTTCTTCGACCCGCAGACCCACACCGCGCGTGGTGTGCCGATGGGCACGGTGATCGACGGCATCGCCGACGCACTGGCTCAGGCACGCACCGAGTACGATTTTTCGAGCAGCATGATCCTCTGCTTCCTGCGCCACCTGTCTGAGGAGGATGCGCTGGCCACGCTGGAGGCGGCACTGCCCTATCGCGACCGCTTTGTCGGCGTGGGACTGGATTCTTCGGAACGCGGCAACCCGCCCGAGAAGTTCGCGCGCGTGTTTGCCCGCGCGAAGGAACTCGGCCTGCATCTGGTGGCGCACGCTGGCGAGGAAGGCCCGCCACAGTACGTGACCGATGCACTGGACATCCTCAAGGTCGAGCGGATCGACCACGGCGTGCGCGCGATCGAGGACGAGGCGCTGGTGCAGCGCCTGGCACGTGAACGCGTGGCGCTGACTGTTTGCCCGCTGTCGAACCAGAAGCTGATGGTCCACCCCGACCTGCGCGATCACCCGATGAAGCGTCTGCTCGACGCCGGTGTGGCCGTGACGCTCCATTCGGACGACCCCGCCTATTTTGGCGGCTATATGAATGCGAACTGGGAGGCATCGTTCGACGCACTCCCGCTCGATGCGGCCGATGCCCACAAGCTCGCGCGCAACAGTTTTGAAGCGGCCTTCCTGCCGGACGTGCAGAAGGCCGAATTCCTGGCTGAAGTCGACCACTTCTGGTCGGCCACGCCCGCATCCCCGCCCGCGACGGCCAACGTGACAACCACGACCTGACCGGGCGCATTCCAAGAACGCTGGATGCTTCGCCCGTTGCAATACCGAACGGGCGAGGCACCGGCCGCCCCGAAGACATGAAGATGACGACGACTTCCCCTGCATCTGGCGCCGACAACGCCGTGACCCGCGCAATCCGCGGCCGTATCCTGCACTTCCTGCGTGACCCGCAGTTTCACGACGACGCCTATCAGTATTGGGAAGACGGCCTCATGATCGTGAAGGCCGGCCGCATCGCCGCAGTCGGCAATTACGCGGACCTGTCACGCGATATCCCGCAAGGCGCCGAAGTCGTCGACCATCGCGGCAAGCTGATCGTGCCCGGGTTCATCGACACGCACATCCACTACCCGCAGACCGACATCATCGCGTCGCCGTCGCCGGGCCTGCTGCACTGGCTGGACACCTACACGTTCCCCGAGGAGCGCCGCTTCAGCGACCCCGCCTATGCACGGGCCGTCGCCGATTTCTTCACCGACGAACTGCTGCGCAACGGCACGACCACCGCAATGGTCTGGAGCACCGTGCACGCGGCATCGGCCGACGCACTGTTCGCCGCCAGCCAGCAACGCCACATGCGGATGATCACCGGCAAGGTGCTGATGGATCGCAACTGCCCGGACTTCCTGCGCGATACAGCCGAGAGCGGCGCGCGTGAATCGGCCGACCTGATCTCGAAATGGCACAACGTCGATCGCCTGGCCTACGCGATCACGCCGCGTTTCGCACCGACTTCCACCGAGGCTCAATTGGAAGCCTGCGGCGAGTTGGCGAAGGCCCACAGCGACGTCTTCATCCAGACCCACGTGGCGGAAAACCGCGACGAGGTGAAATGGGTGGCCGAGCTGTTCCCCGATGCGCGCAGCTACCTGGACGTGTACGACCGCTACAAGCTCCTGCGCCCGGGCGCGTTCTACGGCCACGCGATCTACCTCGACGAGGATGACCGCCGCCGTCTGGCCGACAGCGGCGCGGCCGTGGCTCACTGCCCCACGTCGAACCTGTTCCTGGGCAGCGGCTTCTACGACTTCCACCAGTCGGATGCGAATCGCCTGAACGTCACGCTGGCGACGGACGTTGGCGGCGGCACGTCGTTCTCGATGTTCCGCACCATGAACGCGGCGCACAAGGTGGCGCGGATGGGCGGCTACCACCTGACGGCACTACGCATGTTCTACCTGGCCACGCGCGCCGCTGCGGAGGCGCTCGGCTGGCAGGACCGGATCGGCAGCTTCGAAGTGGGCTGCGAGGCCGACTTCGTCGTGCTGGACCCGGACGCCACCCCGCTGATTTCCCGCCGCAGCAGCCGCTCGGAAACGCTTGAAGAGCAGTTGTTCGCGTTCGCGATGCTTGGCGACGACCGGGTCATCGAGAACGTCTACATCATGGGCGAAGCCACTAGCCCGGTCGCCGCCTGATCGGACTTAGGCGGGGCATGTTTGTGTGGATCGGCCGATTCCACCCAAACATGGTCCGTCGATGTGCTTTTTTGGTCTCAATGCGAATCCGCCCTCGCGGAGCATTGACCATAATCAACACAACGGTCATCAAAGCCTTCTAGCCTGTCACGCATATAAAGTCCGCCCATCCGGGCAGACGCACATGCATACCGACTCGCCAGACCTTTGATGACTGCCCCATCTGACACCCTCTCGCCGGCCGACGCCGACGCGATCTCGCAAGCGCCGAATCACGGCACGAACCGCCCCAAACGCCCGGCCAAGAACACTCCCCTGCCGGAGCCAATCGCCTTCGAGGCCCCATTTCCGAATCGCAAGACGATCCGCAGCTGGCTGATTCCCCTCGGCGGCCGCAGCACCGCGCGCGCGCTGCTTCTGTTCGCGTTCGATTACGCGCTGTTCGCTGCCGTACTGGCCGGTGTGGTCCTGGCATCACCCTGGTGGGCCAAGGTTGGGCTCGGCGTGCTGGCCGGACTGATCATCGCGCGCCTGTTCATCATTGGGCACGATGCCTGCCACCAGAGCCTGACCGACCGTCGTGGCCTGAACAAGTGGCTGGGCCGGCTCACGTTCCTGCCGTCGCTCACGCCTTACAGCCTCTGGGAAGTCGGCCATAACGTCGTCCATCATGGTTACACGAACCTGAAGGGCTTCGACTTCGTCTGGGCGCCCTACTCGCTCGAGGAATTCCGCGCGCTGCCGCGCAGCCGCCGGATTCTGGAGCGCATCTACCGCAACGGCCTTGGCGCCGGCCTTTACTACCTGATCGAGATCTGGTGGTTCAAGCTGTTCTTCCCCAGCAAGCGCCAGATGGCGACGCGTCGCCCGATCTTCATGTGGGACTGCGCGCTCGTGGGAGCTTTCGGCGCAGTCTGGATCGGCGCGCTGGTATGGCTGGCCGTGGCCACCGGGCAATCCCCGCTGCTGCTGGTCGGCACCGGCTTCGTGCTGCCCTTCCTGATCTGGAACGCCACCGTTGGCTTCGTGCTGTACGTCCACCATACGCATACCAGCGTGGCGTGGTACGACACCAAGGCCATGTGGGCGAAGGCCCAGCCTTTCGTGTCGACGACCGTGCATCTGCGCTTTAACTTCGGCATCGGCGCGGCCCTGCATCACATCATGGAGCACACGGCCCACCACGTGGACATGAGCATCCCGCTGTACCAGCTCAAGCGCGCCCAGGCGCTGCTCGAGCACGCACTGCCGGGTCGCATCATCATCGAGAAGTTCTCGTGGCGCTGGTATTTCCATACAGCCCACCGCTGCAAGCTCTACGACTTCAAGGCGCTGTGCTGGACGGATTTTCGCGGTCGCCAAACCAGCGAAAACGCTCCGACTCCGGTCTGAGCACATCGGGAATGGCGGCGTTAGCGACATTCCCTTGAATTGACAGAAACAGCGAGACGGGTGGACTTCGGTCGCCAGTCTCGCTAAAATGCGACCTTCCATTGGGGAGTAGCCGCCCTGATCTCACCGCGCCGCGCAATGCGGCACCCGGAAGACAGGGGCGTACGTCAACAGACTTGACCAAATGCCGACATGGCAGGCGGTTATGGCGTGCGCAGCCCAGGACCTTGTGTCCAGTGCCTGGCGAGACCGATGACCTCACCCTTCTGGCCGGGCCGGGAAAGGTGTGCGTCATTGGCATCTCGCGATGCATTTGCGGCCCGGTTATTCAAACGACAAAAAATGGAATCGTTCCTCGTCTCCACAGGCATCGTCGCGCTCGCTGAAATGGGCGACAAGACGCAGTTGCTGTCGCTCGTCCTGGCTGCGCGCTACCGCAAGCCAATTCCCATCATTCTGGGCATCCTGATCGCAACGCTGGTCAATCACGGCTTTGCCGGCGCGCTCGGCGGCTGGATCACGGGCATGGTCGGCGTAGACCTGCTGCGCTGGATTCTTGGCCTCGGGTTCATTGCGATGGCCGGCTGGATGCTGATTCCGGACAAGCTCGACGACGCCGAGGAAGCCAAACCCGTCAAGGGTGCGCTCGGCATCCTGGGCACCACGATCATCGCGTTCTTCTTCGCCGAGATGGGCGACAAGACGCAGATCGCCACCGTGGCGCTAGCCGCACGCTTCCATGGCGAAGTGATTGCAGTGGTGGCCGGCACGACGTTCGGCATGATGCTCGCCAATGCCCCGGCCGTCCTGCTGGGCGACCGTTTCGCCAATAAGATGCCAATCGCCCTGGTGCACAAGATCGCCGCTGCGATCTTCCTGGTGCTGGGTCTGTTGGCGCTGTTCAACGTCGGCGGCTGAGAATCCTGACTCCCTTCGTCCGCTCAGCGGGAGTGGGGAGCAGCAATTCAGATCCAGAAATAAAAAAACGGGGCCTAAGCCCCGCTCAAACCCTCGCCGGTCCGGAACAGCCAGCTGCAGACTGCACAGCCTCCGGACCGTCGATCACCGATGCTCGGTCAAAAAATCAGTTGGTGGTTTTCGCGCCGCCTTCGAACCATTGGCCAAGCAGCGCGCGCTCATCGTCCGTGATCTGCGTGACGTTGCCCAGCGGCATTGCCTTCTGCTGCACGGCCTGTTGATAGATCAGCTGAGCGTGCGCCTTGATGCCATCGGCGGAGTCCAGCTTGATCCCCTTGGCAGCGGTCGGCATCATCTTCGGCTGCTCGGCGTGGCACTGCACGCAACGCGTGTTGATGATTTCCTGAACCTTCACAAAGCTCACGGCATTGGCGGCGTCACCGGCAGCATTGCTGGCAACTTGCGGACGCGGCTGCGGCGCGATCATGAATGCCACTACGCCCAGGCAGGCCACGCCGGCGGTCGGCCATGCGAAGTTGATCTTGCCCTTGTGCTTCAGGATGAAGAACTGGCGAATCAGCACGCCGGCCAGCATCACCATGATCAGCACGAGCCAGTTGTTCTTGGCCGCGTACGTCATGCTGTAGTGGTTCGACAGCATTGCGAACAGCACCGGCAACGTGAAGTACGTGTTGTGCACGCTACGCTGCTTGCCGCGCTTGCCGTGGATCGGATCCACCGGCTGGCCGGCCTTCAGCGACGCCACCACCTTGCGCTGGCCCGGGATGATCCAGAACAGCACGTTGGCACTCATGATCGTCGCGATCATCGCACCGGTCAGCAGGAATGCCGCGCGGCCCGAGAAGATATGGCACGCCACGAACGCGGCGACTGCCACATAGACCGCCACCAGAATGCCTACGGTACGGTCGCTCTTGCCGAAGATACGGCAGATCGAGTCGTAGACCACCCAGCCAAGCACGAGGTATGACACGGCAAAGCCAACGGCGGCGCCGGGCGACATGTCGTACACATTCTTGTCGATCAGGAACGTGCTCGCGTTGAACAGATACAGCACCACCAGCAGCGCAAAGCCGCTCATCCACGTCGAATACGACTCCCAGTAGAACCAGTGCAGGTTCTCCGGCAGGCTCTTCGGCGCGGTCAGGTACTTCTGCGGGTTGTAGAAGCCACCGCCGTGCACGGCCCAGAGTTCACCGTCGACACCCTTGTCCTTGAGGTCGCTGGCCGTGGGGCGCGTCAGGCTGTTGTCCAGCCAGACGAAGTAGAACGACGAACCGATCCAGGCAATCGCTGTGATCACGTGGAGCCAACGCAAGAGCAAATTGGCCCAGTCGAGAATATAGCCTTCCATGACTTGTCTCCTTTATTCCCGTCCGCCTTGATCAGCTGCCGCGGTAGGTCGAGTACGACCACGGCGACACCAGCAGCGGCACGTGGTAGTGCGCGGCGGTATCGGCAATGCCGAAGCGCAGCGTCACCACATCCAGGAATGCCGGTTCGGGCAGTTTGACGCCCTGGGCACGGAAATAGTCGCCGGCGCCGAACTCGAGTTCGTAGACGCCCGCTACGAGGTCGGCGCCTTCCAGCAGCGGCTGGTCGCAACGGCCATCGTGATTCGTCGTGACCTTCTTCAGGGTCTCACGACGATTGTCGACAATTTTATGGAGAGTGATCGACATTGCGGCGCCAGGCGTCCCGGCTGCCGTGTCGAGAACGTGAGTGGTCAAGCGTCCCATCCTGTTCTTCCTTTGGGGTGTGGGTTGTGAGGGGCGCCGCTGCCTTCACTAGCACCATTTTGAGGAATGGTGCCCGCTCGGTACGTGTTTCAACGCATCCCGGCGCTGGATTGGTGCGAGGCGACAATGCGCCCGCGCCATCCTGATGACAACTCGGTATATACCCGTAGTTGTCGAAAACCTGAGGCGGTTTTGTTGACAATGGTGCTTGCATATCCAAATAATTGTCAACAATTTTTAGATCTGCACGGCCGCATGATCGGTATCAAGGCGCGTGATGTCGGTTTGATAACCACTCGCTACGATCGCCGACCATCGCCACCTTGCATTGCGAGTGACCAGGATGTCCAAGAATCTCAAGCTTATTGCCGCGGCCGACGCCCTGCCGGCGCTCACCGACAACAAACCGGCCCGCAAGGGCTCCGTCGAGGAGCGCATGTATCACGAGATCTATGACGCGATCATGGAGCACCGGCTGCCTCCCCGGACCAAGCTGACCGAGCATTCGCTTTGCGAGATCTATGCCACGGCCCGTCATACGGTACGCAAGGTGCTGTCGCGCCTGGCCGCCGACGGCATGGTCGATCTGGAGCCGAATCGCGGCGCGTTCATCGCCAGCCCGTCCACGGACGAGGCGCACGACATGTTCGAACTGCGCCAGATGCTGGAGCGCGCCGTGCTCGATAAGCTCGCCTCCCTGCCCAACGTGCGCACCGTGATCGCCCCGCTGCGCAAGATGGTCAATGACGAGCGCCAGGCCTTCCTGACGCACGAGCGCCCACGCTGGATCCGCCTCTCGGCCGAGTTCCACACCGCGCTGGCCGAACTGTCCGGCAACCAGTTGCTCGTGACGATGATGCGCCGACTGGTGTCGCGCACCACGCTGATGATTGCCAGCGTGGAGTCGCCGGGCCACAACGCCTGCTCGTTCGACGAGCACGACGAAATCCTCGATGCACTGGAACAGGGCGACGCCGCCCTGGCCCAGACGCGCATGGCGCACCACCTTGGCGCCTGCGCGGAACGCGTTCAGCCGGATGAGCCCGGCAACTTCGATCTTCGCAGTGTGCTGGGCCGCTCCACCTAGCGCAATGTTCCCGCCGCCGGGCAACAGCCACCCCCTGTTGCCGATCTAGAACCAGCGGTCTCATCTGCCGAAAGACGCCCAACTAGAGGCCAGGCACGAGACCGGACAAGAGTCATCGACGGAAGTCCACCAAAAAGAGACACCGGCGAATGGCCAGGACAAAAACCCGGCGCGCGTTCCCATCCAAATCCAAAGGAGAGGAGACACACCCATGAATTCCGCAAGCACCACGGTCCCCACGGATCTCACAAACGAGCGGTTGCCCTCCGGGCGATTGCTTGCCCTGGGCCTGCAGCACGTGCTGGTGATGTATGCCGGCACGGTTGCGGTTCCGCTGATCGTCGGCGGTGCGCTCAAGCTTCCCAAGGATCAACTCGCGTTCCTGATCAACGCCGACCTGTTCGCGGCTGGCCTGGCCACGCTGATCCAGGCCTTCGGCTTCTGGAAATTCGGCATCCGCATGCCGGTGATGATGGGTGTCACGTTCGCGTCGGTGGCGCCGATGATCGCCATCGGCAACGATCCCAACGTCGGGCTGCTCGGCATCTACGGCGCGGTAATCGCGTCCGGTATCTTCGGCATATTGATCGCGCCGATGATGGGCCGGATGCTGGGACTGTTCCCGCCCGTGGTAACCGGCACGGTGATCACGCTGATTGGCGTGTCGCTGATGCGGGTGGGTATCAACTGGGCCGGTGGCGGGCAGCCGACCACGCGCGCCGTGATCGACGGCGTGGCAAAGGAAGTGCCCAACCTCGCTTACGGTGACCTCAGCAACCTGGCCATCGCGGGCCTGGTGCTCGCCGTCATCCTGCTGCTGAGCAAATACGGTCGTGGCCTGGTGGCCAACTGCGCGGTGCTGCTCGGCATCATCATCGGCACGCTGGTGGCGATGGCATTGGGCAAGGTCTCGTTCGAAGGCCTCAACGAAGCCAGCTACGTCGCCGTGATCACCCCACTGCATTTCGGCATCCCGAAGTTCGAACTCACCGCCATCCTCTCGATGTGCATCGTGATGCTGATCACGCTGGTAGAGTCGACTGGCATGTTCCTGGCCCTGTCCGACATCACCGGCCGCAAGCTCAGCCGTGACGACCTGACCGCCGGCCTGCGCGCAGACGGCCTGGGCACCGTGATCGGCGGTATCTTCAACACCTTCCCGTACACGTCGTTCTCGCAGAACGTTGGCCTGGTCACGGTGACCGGCGTGCGCTCGCGCTACGTCGCCGCGGCGGGTGGCTTGATCCTGATCGCGTTCGGCCTGTTCCCGAAGATGGCCCACGTGGTGGCCTCGGTGCCGCAGTTCGTGCTGGGTGGCGCAGGTATCGTGATGTTCGGCATGGTGGCCGCCACCGGCATCCGCATCCTCGGTTCGTGTGATTTCAATCGCAACCGCCACAACCTCTTCATCGTTGCGATCTCGATCGGCTTCGGCATGATCCCGACGCTGTCGCCGACGCTGTTCCAGTACCTGCCCAAGTGGACCGACCCATTCACCCACAGCGGCATCGTGCTGGGCACCATCGTCGCCGTAGCGCTGAACCTGTTCTTCAACGGTATCCAGTCGGCCGAGGAAGCCATGCGCAATGCCGCCGCGAACTCGCACGGCACGGAGTGATTCCGAACAATTCAACTACAACAATCAATAGCGACAATCCGACGCCGACAATCGATACCGGTCGACGTCAGATTGCCAAGCCCTACGGGAGCGTTTCTGGCATACGCCTTGCGTAAGTCCGGTCGCTTCGATGCATGGCTCCCGCAGGACGGGCAGTTTCTCCTGAAGCAGAAATAAAGAGATGACACACGATAACTATCCACGCGATCTCATTGGCTACGGCGCGCAGCCACCGCACGCCCGCTGGCCGGGCGGCGCGCGCATCGCGCTGCAGTTCGTGCTCAATTACGAGGAAGGCGGTGAGAACTGCGTGCTGCACGGCGACGCGGCATCCGAGCAGTTCCTGTCCGAGATCGTTGGTGCCGCCGCCTATCCGGCGCGACACATGAGCATGGAGGGCATCTACGAATACGGCTCGCGCGCCGGCGTCTGGCGCCTGCTGCGCGAGTTCGAGCAACGCAAGCTGCCGCTGACGGTCTTCGGCGTGTCGATGGCGCTGCAGCGCCATCCGGAACTGACCCGCGCGTTCGTCGAACTCGGTCACGAGATCGCCTGCCACGGCTACCGCTGGATTCACTACCAGGGCATCGACGAAGCCATCGAGCGCGAGCACATGCGCATCGGCATGGAGATCATCAAGGAGCTGACCGGCGAGATGCCGCTGGGCTGGTACACCGGCCGCGACAGCCCCAACACGCGCCGGCTGGTGGTCGAGCACGGCGGGCTGCTCTATGACGCCGACTACTACGGCGACGACCTGCCCTTCTGGACCGATGTGGAAATCACGGGTGGCCAGAAGAAGCCCCATCTGGTGGTGCCGTACACACTCGACACCAACGACATGCGCTTCGCCACGCCCCAGGGCTTCAACACGGGCGAGCAGTTCTTCCAGTATCTGAAGGATGCCTTCGACGTGCTCTACGCCGAAGGCGATCCGCAGGGCCAGGACCGCCCGAAGATGCTGTCGATCGGCATGCATTGCCGCTTGCTGGGCCGCCCGGGACGTTTCCGCGCGCTGCAGCGATTCCTGGATTACGTGCAGTCTCACGACAAGGTGTGGATCTGCAGGCGTGTCGATATCGCCCGCCACTGGATTGAAACCCACCCCTATCGGAGCCACGCATGAGCCAGACCACCTACACGATCGCCCAACTCAACACGATGCCCGAGGCCGAATTCATCGCGGTCCTCGGCGGCATCTACGAACACTCCCCCTGGTTCGCCGAAACGGCGGCGCGCAAGCGCCCCTTCGCCAATACGGCGGAACTGGCGTCGGCCCTGCGCGGCGCCGTGGATGCCGCGGGCCAGGAAGCGCAACTCAAGCTCGTGCGCGCTCACCCGGAACTGGCGGGCAAGGCCGCGGTGCGCGGCGAACTGACGGCGGAATCCACGCGCGAGCAGGCTGGCGCCGGACTCGATCAGTGCACGCCCGAGGAATTCCAGCGCCTGCAGGGACTGAACGAAGCCTACAACCGGAAGTTCGGCTTCCCGTTCATCCTCGCGGTCCGCGGCTATGACCGGCACGGCATCATCGACGCTTTTGCAAGGCGCCTGGAAAACGCCCCGGAGGTCGAGTTGCAAACTTGCATCAACCAGATTCATCGGATTGCGCAGTTCCGTCTGAACGACTTAGTATCCGCCTGACCAAAAAAAGCACATCGAAAAAAGAGAGAGAAATCAGGAGCGTTCAGCAGCAGATCGAGCATCACTGTGAGACAAGAACGTGCCAGGCGGCGCCGATTCCAGCGCGCCGCCCAGGCACGGAACTAGAGAGAACCCAGCAGGTTCCAGCACACAGGCAAGCGTTCTGAGCAGCATTACAACCACGGAGGTCTTAAACATGAAGAAGCAGTACAAGCCGGCTCTCAAGCTGGCGGCGATCGCAGCCACCCTTTTCTCCGGCGCGGCCATGGCCCAGTCCAGCGTGACGCTGTACGGCATGGCCGATGCTTTCATCGGAGGCGTCAAGAATCCGGGCTCGGGCGACCGCGCCTACGTAGTCAACTCGGGTGGCATGCAAACCTCGTACTGGGGCATCAAGGGTACCGAGGACCTGGGCATGGGCACGAAGGCCATCTTCGACCTGAACGGCTTCTTCCGCCCCGACACCGGTAGCATGGGCCGCTTCACCGGCGACTCGATGTTCAGCCGCAATGCCTTCGTCGGCCTGACGAACGAAACCTACGGCACGCTGAAGATCGGCCGCAACACGACGCCGTACTTCGTGTCGACGATCCTGTTCAACCCGCTGGTCGACTCGTACACGTTCAGCCCGATGATCTTCCACACGTACTTCCCGACGCCTCAAAACGTTGGCGGCGTGTCCGATCCGGGCATCCTGGGCGATTCGGGCTGGAACAACTCGCTGCTGTACTCGACGCCGAACTTCGGTGGCCTGACCGCGAACTTCATCTACGGCTTTGGCGAATCGCCCGGTAACAACGGCAAGAACAAGTGGGGCGGCAACCTGACCTACTTCTCCGGCAACTTCGCGGCGACGCTGGCATTCCAGCAGGTCAAGTTCGACGTTGCTCCGTTTGACCCGCAGAATGCCAATCTCGCGGGCCTCGACAAGCAGTCCGCCGTCCAGGCTGGCGTGACGTACGACTTCAAGATCGTCAAGGCCTTCCTGCAAGGCCAGTACATCAAGACCAACTTCAACACGAGCACCAATGGCGGCGACATCAAGCACATCGACGGCCAGGCCGGCGTCGCGGTGCCGGTTGGCGCAGGCAATATCCTGGCGTCGTACACCTACGGCCGCGTGCTGAACGAAGTTGCTGGCATCAAGCGCAATACGTTCGCCGTCGCCTACGACTACAACCTGTCGAAGCGCACCGACGTCTACGGTGCCTACTACTACGACAAGGTGTCGGGCGTCGAGCACGGCGACACCTTCGGTGTCGGCGTTCGCCACCGCTTCTGATCCCGGAAAATTCCGCCGGATCAATGGTTGTAAAGCCCGCCTCCGGCGGGCTTTTTTGTTGCGTGCCCCCATGACACAGGCGTCACAATGCTGCGCCGCATTGCAACAAGGCGCAATCAAAGCAGGATGGGAAGCCACTGCTCCATAGGCGGATTCAATTGGCAAGCCCTTCGTCCGCTGCCTAGATTAGTTTCCCGGCCTCTGTGCTGGGCCACGTAAACAGGAACGAATGAGGTGACGCATGCGGCGCTATGTGAAATCCCGGTCGGAACTGATGGCCATCCTGAGCCAGTGCCTGGACAACAATCCGGAGTGCGGCGAGGTTGAGTTGCACGCAATGCGCGTGCATCAGCCGGACCATACGGGTTGCAACTGGAGCGCCGAGGTGGATTTTCGCCAGGAGACCTTCACCGATCTGGCACAGCAGATGGCCGCGGCCCGTTCGATCATCGTGGTGATGCGGGAGCAGTACAACGTGCTGCAGTAGAGAGTAGTAGGCAAGACAGGGCACGACCCGTGCGTACTGACCCGCCGACGCGCTGACACTCCGGCAGACGTGCCAGCGCACCGACAATGAAACAGGGCCGCTTTCGCGGCCCTGTTTCTTTTTGCTTCCGGCAGATATTCAGATCGTGAACATCAGCGGGTGGCGTTGCACTCCGCCACGGCCACGGCCGTCA
The DNA here is from genome assembly GCF_049843575.1 of Cupriavidus sp. Met-2. Taxonomy (NCBI): domain Bacteria; kingdom Pseudomonadati; phylum Pseudomonadota; class Betaproteobacteria; order Burkholderiales; family Burkholderiaceae; genus Cupriavidus; species Cupriavidus sp. Met-2. The sequence continues at coordinate 865,696 of NZ_JBBHZL010000001.1, read as the reverse complement.
TGTTGACGATACGGCGCGTGGTCGCCTGCGGATTCAGGATGTGCACCGGCTTGGCTGCGCCCAGCAGGATCGGACCCACCGTCACGCCCTGGCCGCCCGTGATCTTGAGCAGATTGAACGCGATGTTGGCGGCGTCCAGCGTCGGCATCACCAGCAGATTGGCGCTGCCGGCCAGCTTGGTGCCCGGCAGGAAATGACGGCGCACGTCTTCGACCAGTGCCGCATCGCCCTGCATCTCGCCTTCCACTTCGAGCTGCGGTGCCACGCGGGCCAGGATCTCGGCCGCGTCGCGCATCTTGCGCGCCGACGGGCGGTTCGACGAACCGAACATCGAGTGCGACATCATCGCCACCTTCGGGTGCAGGCCGAAGCGTGCGATTTCCTCGGCCGCAAGCTGCGTAATGGCAGCCAGTTCCTCGGCGCTCGGATCATCATTGACGAACGTGTCCGTGATAAACAGCGTGTACTTTTCGAGCATCAGCGCGTTCATGGCCGCGAACACCTTGGCGCCCGGCGCCAGGCCGATCACGTCGCGCACGTGTTCCAGATGCGCCTCGAACCGGCCCACCGTGCCGCACAACAGTGCATCGGCATCACCCATGTGCATCAGCATCGTGCCGATCAGCGTATTCGAACGACGCAGCGCCACCTTGGCCATGTCCGGCGTCACGCCGTCGCGACCGCGCAGCGCGTGGTACTCCTCGTGATAGGCGCGATAACGCGGATCATCCTCGGGGTTGATCAGTTCGAAATCGACGCCCGGGCGCAGACGCAGGCCCGCCTTGTCGATACGCATCTGGATCACGTGCGGGCGACCGATCAGGATCGGGCGGGCCAGACCTTCGTCCACCACACCCTGCACCGCACGCAGCACACGCTCTTCTTCGCCCTCTGCGTAGGCGACGCGTTTCGGCGCGGCCTTGGCGGCCGTGAACACCGGCTTCATGATCATGCCGGTGTGGTACACGTAGCTGGTCAGTTGCTGGCGGTAGGCTTCAAGGTCCTTGATCGGGCGCGTGGCCACGCCGGATTCCTCGGCGGCCTTGGCAACGGCCGGTGCAATCTTCTCGATCAGGCGCTGGTCGAACGGCGTCGGGATGATGTAGTCCGGGCCGAACTTCAGTTCACGACCACCGTAGGCTGCGGCCACGGCATCGTTCAGTTCGGCTTCGGCCAGCTCGGCGATCGCCTTCACGCAGGCCAGCTTCATCGCTTCGGTGATCTTCGTGGCGCCGCAATCGAGCGCGCCGCGGAAGATGTACGGGAAGCAGAGCACGTTGTTGACCTGGTTCGGATAGTCCGAACGGCCCGTGGCGATGATGCAGTCCGGACGCGCGGCCTTGGCCACTTCCGGGCGGATTTCCGGCTCCGGGTTGGCCAGCGCCAGGATGATCGGACGGTCGGCCATGGTCTTGACCATGTCACCGGTCAGCACGCCCGCGGTCGAGCAACCCAGGAACACGTCCGCATCCTTGACGATGTCGGCCAGCGTGCGGGCCGACGTGTCCTGCGCGTAGCGAGCCTTGTTGGCCTCCATGTTCGCGTCGCGGCCCTGGAAGATCACGCCCTTCGAGTCGACCACGTAGATGTTCTCGCGGTTCACGCCCAGGCTGACCATCGTATCCAGGCACGCGATTGCGGCGGCGCCCGCGCCCGAGACGGCCAGCTTGACCTTCGCGATGTCCTTGCCTACCACCTTCAGGCCGTTCAGCAGCGCCGCGGTCGAGATGATCGCCGTGCCGTGCTGATCGTCGTGGAAGACGGGGATGTTCATGCGCTCGCGCAGCTTCTGCTCGATGTAGAAGCACTCGGGAGCCTTGATGTCCTCGAGGTTCACGCCACCAAGCGTCGGCTCCAGCGCCGCTACGATCTCGACGATCTTGTCCGGGTCGCGTGCATCGAGTTCGATGTCGAACACGTCGATGCCGGCGAATTTCTTGAACAGGCAGCCCTTGCCTTCCATCACGGGCTTGCCGGCCAGCGGACCGATGTCGCCCAGGCCCAACACGGCGGTACCGTTGGTCACCACGGCCACGAGGTTGGCGCGCGAGGTGTACTCGGCGGCCATCGCGGGGTCCTTGTGGATTTCTTCGCAGGCGTAGGCCACGCCCGGGGAGTAGGCCAGCGACAGGTCACGCTGATTGGACAGGGCCTTGGTGGCCGTTACCTGGATCTTGCCCTTGGTCGGGCTGCGGTGGTATTCCAGCGCAGCCAGGCGCAGTTGCGCTTCGGGACTATTGGGGGCATGTTGCGGTGCATCACCGGTGGTCTTGCTGCTCATTCTCTGCTCGTCCGGGTAAAGGCGGGAAAAAATCGAGGAGCCATTCTAGCCCAGCCGCCACGCGGCGGCAGGGCTTTGGCACGCCCGATTGGAAGATTTTGCCGCCACCGGACGCAAAACTCCTTTTACCGTACGGTAGCCAATACCTTTCGCCCCCGCCGGCGAAAGGATATTGCGCGGCGCCGTGCTACTTCTTGTCCTTGTCGACCTCCAGCGTCACGCGACGCGGCCGCCCGCTCTCGGCCGGGAAGTCCGCAAACGCGCTGCGGATCATGTAGGGCATCACCGCCGCCGGATTACCACTCTCGGTCGTATTGGTGGCAGTGACCTGGTAGACGCGCTTGCCGCTGGCTGCATCCTTGAAATAGACGCGCACGTTCGAATAGGTCACGGGCACGTCGCGTATCACGGTCTGGGGCGGCCAGTAGCCGGGGCCCCATCCCCAGGGGCCATAGGGTCGATACCCGCCATAAGGGCCCCAGTACGGCCCCCAAGGTCCGTACCAGGGGTCGGGGTAGACGGTCTCCGCCACCTGGGCAATCCCGGGCGCGGCGTCGTAGTCCATCGTCACCAGATAGCGTGCCTGGCCCGCCGGGCGCTGCTCGAAGCCAAGTCCGGACAAGGTGTCTGCCAGCCACTGCTCGAAGGTCTGGCGCTCAAGTTGCTCTTCCTGCTGCGACGTGTGTTCGAACGCGTAGGTACGCGGCGCATCGTTCTGCCATCCGGCCTGCCGGAACGCGGTGACCTCGGTGGTCACCGTGGTGGCGCATCCCGCCAGCCAGAGCGAGCCCAGCGCCATCAGCGCCCAAAAGGCGCCTCGTCTTCCCCACTTCGTCACTGCTTTCCCTGATGCACGCATTCCCTGATACCTCGTTCTTCCTGATTTGGTTGCATTTCCTCAGACAGGAACAGCCCTTTTGAATTCCCACGCCGCATCTGGCATCCCGCATTGCCCGAACCCCTTGGCTACAATGAGGGCTTCGAGGGCCGTCGCAATCTTCAGCACGCCGCCCGCCCCCCGGTCACTCCGAAGACAGGATTCCCCATGCTGCGCACCGATACGCCCGTCACCGTCTATCGCAAGGACTATACTCCGCCCGCTTTCGCCATCGACCACGTGGATCTCGTGCTCGACCTCGATCCGCAGCGTACCGTCGTCACCAGCACGCTGAAGATCCAGCGCACCGGCACGGCCGACGCGCCGCTGGTTCTGGCCGGCGAGGAGCTGGAACTGGTTGGCGTGCGCCTCGATGGCCAGCCGTTCTCCGGCGTCAGGCAGGACGGCGACTCGCTGACCCTGACTGGCCTGCCGGGAGCTGGCACGCTGGAAATCACCACGGCCTGCAATCCCGCCGCCAATACCACGCTGTCCGGCCTGTACGTCTCCAACGGCAACTTCTTCACCCAGTGCGAAGCCGAGGGCTTTCGCCGCATCACGTATTTCCTGGATCGCCCGGATGTGATGACGACCTACCGCGTTACGCTGCGCGCCGATCGCGCCGCTAGCCCGGTACTGCTTTCGAACGGCAACCTGCTCTCGCAACGCGATCTGCCGGATGGCAAACACGAAGCCGTCTGGGAAGACCCGTTCCGCAAGCCGTCATACCTGTTCGCGCTCGTGGCCGGCAAGCTCGAGCGCATCGAGCAAACCATCGTTTCGGCATCGGGCAAGCAAAAGCTGCTGCAAGTCTGGGTCGAGCCGCAGGACCTGGACAAGACGCGTCACGCGATGGACTCGCTGGTTCACGCGATCCGCTGGGACGAGCAGCGCTTCGGCCTGGAACTTGACCTCGACCGTTTCATGATCGTCGCCGTGGGCGACTTCAACATGGGGGCGATGGAAAACAAGGGCCTGAACATCTTCAACACCAAGTATGTGCTGGCCAACGCCCAGACCGCGACGGATGTCGACTTCGCCAATATCGAATCGGTGGTGGCCCACGAGTACTTCCATAACTGGACCGGCAACCGCGTGACCTGCCGCGACTGGTTCCAGTTGTCGCTCAAGGAAGGCCTGACCGTGTTCCGCGACCAGGAATTCTCGGCCGACATGATGGGCTCGGAATCGGGCCGCGCGGTCAAGCGCATCGAGGATGTGCGCGTGCTGCGCCAGGTGCAGTTCCCCGAGGATGCGGGTCCGATGGCCCACCCGGTGCGCCCGGACAGCTACGAGGAAATCAACAACTTCTACACGGTCACGGTCTACGAGAAAGGCGCCGAAGTCGTGCGGATGTACCAGACTCTGCTTGGCCGTGACGGCTTCCGCAAGGGGATGGACCTGTACTTCCAGCGTCATGACGGCCAGGCGGTGACATGCGACGACTTCCGCGCGGCGATGGCTGACGCGAACGGCCGCGACCTGAAGCAGTTCGGCCTCTGGTACAGCCAGGCTGGCACGCCCGTGGTCACGGTCAAGACCGCGTGGGACGGCGCCTCCGGCACGCTGACGCTGACGTTGTCGCAGCGCTGCCCGAAGGTCGGCATCGAAACGCGCGCTGGCATGCCGGACAAGCAACCGTTCCACATCCCGTTCGCGCTCGGCCTGATCGACGCGGAAGGCAATGACCTGCCGCTGCAACGCGAAGGGGAACCCAAGGCAGGCGCGAGCACGCGCGTGCTCGATTTCACGCAGGCCGAGCAGACCTTCCGCTTCATCAACCTGCCTCGCGGTGGCAAGGCGCCATTGCCCTCGCTGCTGCGTAATTTCTCGGCACCAGTCGTTGTCGATTACGAATACAGCGATGCGGAACTGACATTTCTTCTCTCGCACGACACCGACGCATTCAACCGCTGGGAAGCCGGCCAACGCCTGGCCACGCGCGCGCTACTGCATCTGGTGGCCGACGTCCAGGCCAATCGTGAACTGAAGCTCGACCCGGCGCTGGTGTCGGCGTTCCGCAGCGTGCTCACCGATGGCGCGCTGAATCCCGCCTTCCGCGAACAGGCACTGATGCTCCCCGCGGAGGCCTATCTGGCCGAACGCATGGGCGTGGCCGACCCGACGGCGATTCACCGCGCACGTCTGTTCCTGCGCGAAGGCCTGGCGCGCACGCTCAAGGCCGAATGGCTGGCCGCATACGAGGCCAACGCGACACCGGGCGAATACAGCCCCGATGCCGACTCGATGGCCCGTCGCGCGCTGCGCAATCTCGCGCTCGGCTATCTGGCCGACAGCGGAGACGCCGACATGCAGGCACTTGCGGACCGCCACTACCAGCAGAGCGACAACATGACAGACCGCTTCGCCGCGCTGTCTGCGCTGGTCAACAGCTTCGCACCGGGCCGCGAACACGCGCTGGCCGATTTCTACGAGCGCTTCGAGGACGACGCGCTGGTCATCGACAAGTGGTTCTCGCTGCAGGGAATGCAGCGCGGCGAAGTTGGCCCGCACGCGGGCAAGCGCACCATTGATACCGTGCGCGCGCTGATGCAGCATCCGGCCTTCAATCTGCGCAACCCGAATCGCGCCCGTTCGCTGATCTTCAGCTTCTGCTCGGGCAACCCAGCGCAGTTCCACGCCGAGGACGGCTCGGGCTACGCATTCTGGGCCGACCAGGTACTGGCGCTGGATGCGATCAACCCGCAGGTGGCCGCGCGCCTGGCACGCGTCATGGACCGCTGGCAGAAGTACGAGATGCCGCTGCGCGAACGGATGCGCGCGGCGCTGGAACGCGTGGCCGCCTCGTCGACGCTGTCGCGCGATGTGCGCGAGATCGTCAGCAAGGCCCTGTCGGCCTGACCCGGAAAGTGGCATGTCCGCAGCGGCACACATGTAGAATTGCGGCCATCCAAGGAGAACCCCACCATGACACGCATCAGCCTCACCCGCTATCTGGTCGAGGAGCAGCGCAAGCACAACACGATCGAGCCGGAACTCCGGCTGCTGATCGAAGTGGTCGCGCGCGCCTGCAAGGCCATTTCCAACGCCGTCAGCAAGGGCGCCCTCGCGGGTGTGCTCGGCTCGGCCGGCACCGGCAACGTTCAGGGCGAAACGCAGCAGAAGCTCGATGTGATCGCCAATGAGGTGCTGCTCGACGCCAATGAATGGGGTGGCCATCTGGCTGCCATGGCGTCCGAGGAAATGGACTCGTTCTACGAGATCCCGAACCGCTACCCGAAGGGCGAATACCTGCTGCTGTTCGATCCGCTCGACGGCTCGTCGAACATCGACGTGAACGTGTCGATCGGCACGATCTTCTCGGTCCTGCACATGCACAAGCCCGGTCAGACCGTAACCGAGCATGACTTCATGCAGCCGGGCACCCAGCAGGTGGCAGCCGGCTATGCCGTGTATGGCCCGCAGACCACGCTGGTGCTGACCGTCGGCAATGGCGTGCACATGTTCACGCTGGACCGCGAGGCAGGCAGCTTCGTGCTAACCCAGTCCGATGTGATGATCCCGGAAGACACCAAGGAATTCGCGATCAACATGTCCAACATGCGCCACTGGGCTCCGCCCGTGCGCCGCTACATCGACGAGTGCCTGGCCGGCGACGAAGGTCCGCGCGGCAAGAACTTCAACATGCGCTGGATCGCCTCGATGGTGGCCGACGTGCACCGCATCCTGACACGCGGCGGCGTCTTCATGTATCCGTGGGACAAGCGCGAGCCCGAGAAACCGGGCAAGCTGCGCCTGATGTATGAAGCCAATCCGATGGCGTTCCTGGTCGAGCAGGCGGGCGGCGCGGCTACCAATGGCCAGCAGCGCATTCTGGACGTGGAGCCGACCAAGCTCCACCAGCGCGTATCGGTCATCCTCGGTTCGAAGAATGAAGTCGAGCGCGTCACGCGGTATCACCAGGAAGACGCCGCCAAGGCGTAACGGGTAGATCCGGTTTCGACAAGCACAGGGCGCCTCGGCGCCCTGTCTGCTTTGCTGAAGCCAACAGCCGCACGGCAATCCGTAAAAAAGCGGCAGGCTTTGCCCGTTTTTTCACCCGCGACGAGAGCGCCACTCGTGCGATGATTGCCATCGGTCGCCCACGGCCGCGGCTGGCAACACCCACCGAACAGGGACTGCCACGGCGGAACGTTGAAAAAAGTCGCACCGGGGGCTTCACAAAATAAAAAGTCGCTGATATTATTGCGGGCTCTATCCGATTCGATCGATTCGCAAGCAACAGCGCAAATCGAGACCAAGCGGTAGAACAGGTTTCGCAAGTTTAAGGTTTCGCCGGTGTAGCTCAGTTGGTAGAGCAGCGCATTCGTAATGCGAAGGTCGTAGGTTCGACTCCTATCTCCGGCACCACTTGAAAGTAGAAAGGGCAACCCTCACGGGTTGCCCTTTTTGCTTTGCAGTCGACAGATAACTTGGGCACGACGACGCCCATATAGTCCCTAGCTGCCACATCGCCCCCCCCTCTATTTGTCCCCCGATCTGCGCTGAACTACCCCAGCCTGACTGGAACGACCTACGTGCAATAGCAGTCGCGTCATCCCCAGATGATCGCCGAGCGGTAGGCCGCCTCCCCCATCGCCGCCCCGGCAATGTCGGCGGCGAAATGGAGCATCTCCCGCGCATCGACACTCATGCCTGAAAAACAACGCCGAGCTGGGCCGAAGGCAACAGGCCTCGCGCACGACGAGCAGCACTGCATCGTCACCGCCATCGAAATCTGCATAGATACGCGAGACCTCACAGTCCGCAAGCCTGCCGACTATCGATGCGATCCGAACATGGAGTCATCCATCAGAGCATTGACCGCGACATCGGGGTCTCCGAGCATACGCATGAGCACCGCTTCCATCCGTTCGATCGAGGCCGACTTCGGCAGATGCTCCTGCACACCACACGCTCGCAGCGACGACGGCACATGCATCCATATGTTGTCCGACAGCAGCAGGATGCGCGCATTAGGCAGTGCCTGGTGCAGGCGCCGCAGCAGATACCAGTTGTCGAAGGCGTCCACTGTCATGCCGTAGATGACCAGCACGTCTTCCAGACTATGCGCGAACAGCAGGATCCCCTCAGGATCAATACTCTCCACCGGGCCGATGCCTGGCATACGTTCAAGCAGGCGTTGCATACCCAGCCTGGTCAGTGGATGGCTCTCAATCACGATCGCGCCCATGGTGTGCTCCTGTGCTCCGCTGTTTGTCTGCGGAGACACATGGCGCAAACGTCGTGCCAGCGGTGGTGCGCACCGGACGACAGTACGGCGTGGCGGCAATGCGTTACCGGAGGCGGGATGGCGGGCGATCACGCCAGAGCGGCCAAGGTCGGCGACGTTACGACTCGCGTAACGTGTCACGTTCCCCGTAACGCGCTGCGTCCGTTTGGAAACAAGAACGGGAGGTGCGCCATCCGCGTCAGTTCACGGCGATGCGGTCGTCCACCACGCGTATCTGGCCGCCCGGCTTGTCTTCCATGACTTTGAGCACCTTGTGGCCGACCTGCAGCGTCACGCCGCCGTGGATATGCCGGCCCACCGCGATCTCCGCCTGCTCGGACGGCTTCATCTGCTCGGCCAGGTGGGCGATCTCCGCGTCGAGTTCGAACAGGTCGCGATTGATCCTGTACATCGTGGCACGCGCCTTCTCGCGAATGTCCCCCGTGGCGCGTTCGGGGTGCTTGGCAAAGAACGCCACAAGTTGCTGGAGTTTGCACTGCTCCTCGACGATCTTGCCGCGCCGGACTTCCAGCTCCGCCTTCTGCTCGTCGGCAAGCGGGTTGAGTCCGACCTGCACCGTCGTGGCGGTACCCGCCGGCGCGCCCAGGGTCCCAGTGCTGACACTCTGCATCGCCCGCGTACGCCCGCCGCTGATGCTGCCTGGCGCGGTCGGCGCGCCAACCACCCCCCGTTCGCCCGCGGAGACGTCGCTCTGCCGAATCCCGCTCTCCACGATTACCTCGGCCACCGCCTCGACGATCGCATTCTGGATGAAGCGCGCATGAACGGAGCCCTTGCTGCGCACGCTGGCAATCTCACTCGGGGCGCCACCGCTCGCGGTTTCTGCCTTGCCGATGATGCCGCCCTTGACGATCACATCGCCGCCGGCCTGCACGCTGGCGGCTTCGATCGTCCCCTGCACAACCACATCACCGGTGACACGTACCGACATGCCGGTGCGGATATCGCCCGACACGCGGAGCGAGCCATCGAAATTGACGTTGCCGGAATGCAGGTCGACGGCATCGACGTCGACCACCGGACTGACGATCACACCATGTGGCAACACCCGGGGCGAGCCTGCGATCACGGCGATCAACAGCAGTGGATCATTCGGATCGGTTGCCACGCCGGTCAGATCGGACGCGTAGGGCGTATCCACCACAGGGTCGGCCGGAATCGGCTTGCCAAGCACATCCATGCCGTCCTTGCCCGATCTGGCCGGCGTGCGGCGCATCAGCGCGGTACCCGGGTTGACGAGCAGGAGACTACCGAGATCGCGCAGGTCGACACGCTCGTCCTCGTTCTCCGCCAGGACAGGCCTGCGGGGCTGGACGAGGCTCTCGAAGCGTGCTGTCTCGCCCTGCAGGGGCGCCACGCCGCGCGCAATCTCGCGCCCCTCGCAGCTACCGGCCTCCAGCGCAACGCCGATCGCCGCGCTGTCGAGCAAGGCCACCACCCCCATCGAAGCCGCGGCGGCGGCAATCTCTTCGGCCGTGATTGGCCGGCCGCCTTCCGGGCTCACCAGCGTCAGCAACAGCCGCAGCTTGTCGGCCGTGATTTCGAGTTCGAATTCGCCATCCAGAACGCTGCCGATCACTGCGTCAATCTCGCGATCGGTCAGTTGGCATTGCGTCAGGAAGCCCCTCACGGCAGCGGCGTCCAGCCGCGCGCCCTGCCAGCCGTGCTCCGCCAGGCAAGCTTCCAGGGAAGCGTCCAGACTGGCGCGATCGGGCGGCAAGTGGCCCGCGTCCGGTGTAAAGCAAGCCCTGACCTGGCTCCCAGGCTGGCTGAGTTCCAGGCGCAACCCCGCGTCGGCTGTCATGTGTCCCCGCCTCTATGCTGCATGTCGCAACAGCCGGCCTGGGCCCATCGCCCGGGGACTTTCCGCAAAGACCCACCGAATCCGTCGCCAACTGTGCTTGTCGTCGATCCATGTTCAACGGCGCCGGCGGTGTGAACTTGAGCCCACAAAAGTAGGGGGTGCGCAATTTCGGTAAACTAGCGCCCTCCGATGTCCCCGCCCCAAGGCACCACCCCGATGTCCAGCACCTACGAAGTCCGTCCCGGCCAGTCAATCGAACTGCTCAAGGAACTCCACATCCTGACGCGTGACGGCAAGATGAATCAGGACAGCCGCCGCAAGCTCAAGCAGGTCTATCACCTGTACCAGTTCATCGAGCCACTGCTGCGCGAGGTAAAGGACGAAAAAGGCACGGTCTCGTTGGTGGACCACGGCGCGGGCAAGTCGTATCTCGGGTTCATCCTCTTCGATCTCTTTTTCAAGGACCTGAAGGACAGCTCACACATCTACGGCATCGAGACCCGCGAAGAACTGGTGACCAGCTCGAAGGCGCTGGCCAGCCGCCTGGGCTTCGGTGGGATGTCGTTCCTGAACCTCTCCGTGGCCGATTCGATCACGTCGCCCGCATTGCCGCAGACCATCGACGTCGTGACGGCCCTGCACGCGTGCAATACGGCCACTGACGATGCGATCCACTTCGCGCTGGCCAAGCAGGCGCGGCACATCGTGCTGGTGCCCTGCTGCCAGGCCGAGGTCGCGAGCGTGCTGCGCAAGCACAAAGGCAAGTTGCTGGCCGGCAATCCGCTGACGGAAATCTGGCGCCACCCACTGCACACGCGAGAGTTCGGCAGCCAGGTCACCAACGTGCTGCGCTGCCTGCAGCTTGAAGCGCACGGCTACCAGGTCAGCGTGACGGAGCTGGTGGGCTGGGAACACTCGATGAAGAACGAACTGATCATCGCCCAGTACAAGGATTTGCCGCGCCGCCGTCCCGCGGAGCGCTTGCACAATGTGCTGGAATCGCTCGGCCTGGAAGAACTGAACGAGCGATTCTTCACCACGCCCTGATCCGGACCACGGCCGGAGGACGCATCGGAGACCGCGCCCGAGATCAAGTCAGAGATCGCTTTTGCCAGCCATCCATTCGAGCCAGCCTGCATGGCCGAGCCGGCGCATCGTTTCCATATTGCGCTCGTAGATGTCCTCCGCCTCCGGGAACGCTTCGGCAGCACGCGCGATGCTGTCTTCACGGAGCAGATGCAGGATCGGATATGGCGCGCGATTCGTGAAGTTCTCGATGTCGTCGGGCTCGGTGCCTTCGAACTGGTAGTGCGGATGGAAACTCGCAATCTGCAACGTACCCTCGAGCTTCAGGCTACGCAGCAGGCGATCGGCGAAATACAGGAAGTCGTTGTAGGCCAGGAAGTCGCCCAGCGCGTGCGGCATGATCAGCAGAATCGTGTCGATCTGTTCCGGATCGGACGTTTCCAGCAGGCGTAGCTCGCGCTCGAGATCGTCCAGCACGTCCTCGTCGCGCGTCGCGTCGCTGATCACGTAGCGGACCTGATCCTTGACGTACACGCTCTTGGCAAACGGGCAGAGGTTCAGGCCGATCACCGCGCGCGCCAACCAGTGGCGCACGTTCTCGATGATGCCATCGTTATCGGCAGGATTCGCCGGCCTGGCCTGATCGGTCGTGTTCACGCTCATGCGTTCGCGATGCTCAAAGCCACGGCCTCGGCGACTTCGATGCCGTCGATCGCCGCCGAGTAGATTCCCCCGGCATAACCGGCACCTTCGCCGGCGGGATAGAGCCCCTTCACGTTGATGCTCTGATAGTTCTCCCGATCACGGCGAATCCGCAGCGGAGAAGACGTGCGCGTCTCCACGCCGGTCAGCACCGCATCGTGCATCGCAAACCCTGCGATCTTCTTGTCGATCTCGGGCAGCGCCTCGCGGATCGCGTCGATGACATAGTCTGGCAGCGCCGTGCTCAGGTCGGTCGGGGTCACACCCGGTTTGTACGACGGCTCCACCGAGCCGAGCGCCGTCGAGGCACGCCCGGCGATGAAGTCGCCAACCAGTTGCCCCGGCGCGCGATAGTCGCTGCCGCCCAGCGCGAACGCGCGCTCTTCCCACTTGCGCTGGAATGCGATCCCGGCCAGCGGGCCACCCGGGAAGTCCTCGTCGGGCGTGATCCCTACGACGATACCGGCATTGGCATTGCGCTCGGCGCGATAGTACTGGCTCATCCCGTTGGTCACGAGCCGGCCCGGCTCGGACGCGGCGGCCACCACGGTGCCGCCCGGGCACATGCAGAAGCTGTACACCGCGCGGCCATTGCTGGCGTGGTGAACCACCTTGTAGTCGGCAGCGCCCAGCAGCTTGTTACCGGCGAACTTGCCGAAGCGGCTGCGGTTGATCAAGCCTTGCGGATGCTCGATGCGGAAGCCCAGCGAGAACGGCTTGGCCTCCATGAAGACGCCACGCTCATGCAGCATCTCGAACGTGTCGCGCGCGCTGTGGCCCACAGCCAGGATGACGTGGTCACAAGGCAGATAGTCGCCAGTGGACAGTTTCAGCCCGCGCACCTGGCCGTTCTCAATATCGACATCGTCCACGCGCGTCTCGAAGCGGATCTCCGCGCCCAGCGACAGCATCTCCGCGCGCATCTTCTCGACCATGCTCACCAGCCGGAACGTGCCGATGTGCGGCCGCGCCTTGTACAGGATGTCCTCGGGCGCGCCGGCGCGCACGAACTCGTTGAGCACCTTGCGGCCGTAGTGCTTCGGATCCTTGATCTGGCTGTAGAGCTTGCCGTCGGAGAACGTGCCCGCGCCGCCTTCGCCGAACTGCACGTTCGACTCGGGGTTCAGCACGCTCTTGCGCCAGAGTCCGAACGTGTCCTTGGTTCGCTCGCGTACTTCCTTGCCGCGCTCGAGAATGATCGGGCGGAAGCCCATCTGCGCCAGGATCAGGCCGGCAAGCAGGCCGCATGGGCCCAGGCCAATCACCACCGGTCGCGACTTCGGCCCGCCCTCGGGTGCGCGGGCAACGAAGTGGTAGGCCATGTCCGGCGTCACGCTCCAGTTCGGTTTGCGAGCCATCCGCTTCAGGGCGGCGGCCTCGTCCTTTACCTCGATATCGATGATGTAGGTCAGCTTGATATCGTCGCGCTTACGCGCGTCATGCGCGCGGCGAAAGACGGTAAAACCGATGAGCCCGTCGCCCTTGACGCCGATCTGCGGGAGATGGCTGCGCACGGCGGCATCCAGGTCGCTTTCGGTATGGTCGAGCGGGAGTTTGACTTCACTGAGACGTAGCATGGGGTACCGATGGTTCTGTGGCCTTGATGTCTGGTGGCCGGGAGTTACCCAGCAGGAAGCCAGAACGGCCGAAGCGGGATTTTATCAGCCGCCACCATCCTGGGCGCGGCGCCGGCACCATGATTCGACAGTGCGCGGGCCCCTTCGCGGCCAGGCAGGTCCAACCTGTGACTTGGATCACTAGCACGCCCCCGGAATGCAGCGTGTACGCGGCCTGGCTGATATCGCTGGCCAGCCAGCACGGCGCGGTGGTCACGACAATGCACCCGCCCTCGACGTGCACGATCGTGCCGGCTGGCAGGTGCTCGAAAAAGCACTGGCCGGCAGCCAGCCGGATGGTGCGGGAAACGGGTCCGGGAAATTCGGTCGGTTCGGTCGGTTCGGCGGGCTTGATGAATGACATGGCGTGGCTCCTGGGTCGCAAAATCATGCAAACAAGGCTACCGAGCCGCCAGCCTTGCCAACAGGCACAAGCCATCGCAAGCGCAACCAGAACAGATGTCAAACTTGCGCCCTGTTACGATACAGAGACACCGCATCTGTATCTGTTCCACTTCGCCCCATCGCGCGAAGATGCCCCCATGACCGCCAACCTCGCCGCCAACCTCGCCGCCAGCCCTGCCCCCGCCGCATCGCCTCAATCCTCCGCCCCGCTCTACCAGCAGGTGGCTGGCCATTATCGGCAGGCGATTTCGGTGGGCACGCTGGCGCCGGGTGACCGGATGCCGTCCGTGCGTTCGCTGATGGGGCTGCACGACGTGAGCCTGTCCACGGCGCTCCAGGCCTGCCGCGAGCTTGAGGCGGCCGGCCTGCTCGAAGCGCGGCCGCGCTCGGGCTATTTCGTGCGTGCTCCTGCGCGGCCCTCGCTGGCCCCAATCGAAGAACCGGCCACCGGATTGCCGGATCCCGCGCAGTACGTCGGCATCCACCAGCGCATCTCCGCAATCCTGGCGCGCGGCCAGCATTACCGGATCAACTTCGGCGGTGCCTGCGGGGCGCCGGAGCTGTATCCGGCGGCCGCGTTGCGCAATGCCGCCACGCGGGCACTGCGGCGATACCCAATGCTCTTTGGCAGTTCGGTCGACTTCGACGGCCACCCCGCGTTTCGCGCGGCATTGGCCAGGCACGCGTTGCGCGCGCGGATCAACGTCGCGCCCGAGGACATTGTGGTCACACACGGCTGCACCGAAGCCCTGACGCTGGCCCTGCGGGCCGTGGCGAACCCGGGCGATGTCATCGCCGTGGAATCACCGACGTACTACGGCCTGCTGCAGATTCTCGAAAGCCTGGGAATGCGCGCGCTCGAGATTCCTTGCAGCCCGCAGACCGGCATGTCGCTCGAAGCGCTGGATCTGGCCGCCCAGACCTACGACAACATCAAGGCCGTCTGCGTGGTGCCGAACCTGCAGAATCCGCTCGGCTGCGTCATGCCGGACACACACAAACAGCGCCTGGTGAACTGGTGCGCCACACGCGGTCTCACGCTGATCGAAGACGACTGCTGCTCGGCCACCTTCGACGACGAAGTGCCGCTGACGGCCGCCAAGGCATGGGACACCACGGGCTCCGTGATCTACTGCGGGTCGCTCCATAAGATCCTGGCGCCCGGAATGCGGCTCGGCTGGATCACGGCGGGCAAGTGGCAGGCGCGCGTGGAGATGCTCAAGTTCGGCCTGTCGCGCCCGAACGAGATGCTGACGCAGATCGCCGTGGCCGAGTTCATGGGCACGGGGGCATTCGAGCGTCACCTGCGTCGCCTGCGCACCCAGTTGCGAACCCAGCGCGAATGGATGGCCCAGAGAATCGCGACCACCTTCCCGTCAGGCACCCGCCTGACGCTGCCGCGCGGTGGGCTGCATCTCTGGGTGGAAATGCCCCAGTCGATCTCGTCGGAAGCGGTCTTCGAACAGGCGCTGGCCGAGGGCATCCGGGTGATGCCGGGCGCCATGTTCTCGAACTCGAATCGCTTCAATCACTACCTGCGGCTGAACTGCGGCATTCCTCGATCTCCGGAAATCGAGCGCGCGCTCGATACCGTGGCGGGTGTGGTTCGGCGCATAGCCACCTGAACGTGGCGCCGATGCCGACGCCGGCATCGTTCTTGCGAGATTTCTTCCCCGATTCGGGCACGCTCGCCTATCCTATTGCGCGATACGCCGAACACAAAAAATGGGGAGAAAAAATTGGCGCAAGGACCCGCCGCTTCGCGGCTCGACGATGACTATCGAACGCTGTTCCAGCTAGCGCCCGTTTCGCTGTGGCTGGAGGATTTCAGCGCGGTGCGGCAGGCCTTCACGCAGTTGCGGGCCGATGGCGTCACCAATCTGCGCCGCCACCTGCGCGACAACCCCTCGGAAGTGGCACGGTGCTCTTCTCTGATTCGCGTGCTCGACGTCAACCGCCGGACGCTGGACCTCTTCCGCGCCGCCGATCTGGATACGCTGGTTGCCAACCTCCACACCGTGTTTCGCGACGACATGTTCGATCAACACGTCGAGGAACTCGGACAACTGTGGGACGGCGACAATCGTTTCTCGAGCCAGACCGTCAACTACACGCTCGACGGCGAACGGCTCGACATCCGTCTGGAGGCCCGCGTCATGCCTGGGCACGAGGACGACTGGTCGCGTGTGCTGCTGTCGATCGAGGACATCACGGCCCGCGTGCGCAATGAACGTGACCTGCGCCGGGCCCAGCAGTACGCCGTGGGCCTGTTCGAGCATTCGCCAGTATCGCTCTGGGTAGAAGATTTCAGCGTGGTCAAGATGCTGCTCGACGAAGTCCGCGCGGCAGGGATCACGGATTTCCGCACGTTCCTGAACGTGCACCCCGATTTCGTCTCGCGCTGCATGCAGGAGATCCGCGTGCTCGACGTCAACCAGCAGACGCTGGCGATGTTCGGCGCACCCAGCAAGGAAATCCTGCTTTCGCGACTCGGCGACGTGTTTCGCGACGACATGCGCATCCACTTTGCCGAGCAACTGGTCGACCTCTGGCATGAAAAGCTGTGGCAGCAACGCGAAGTCATCAACTACGCGCTGGACGGCCGCCCGGTGGACGTGTTCATGCAGTGGTCGGTATTTCCGGGGCGAGAGGCTGACTGGGACCAGGTGCTGGTGTCGCTGACCGACATCACGGCACGCAAGAAGGCCGAAGCCTACGTCGAGTTCCTCGGCAAGCACGATGTGCTGACCAAACTCTACAACCGCGCGTACTACGAGGATGAACTGGCGCGGCTGGGCCGCAAGGGGCCGTGGCCGGTCAGCGTGATCGCGGTGGACCTGAATGGACTGAAGGCCGTGAACGATCAGTTCGGCCACGGGGACGGCGATGGCCTGCTACGCCGCACTGGCGAAGTGCTGAAGAAAGCCGTGGGCGAACAGGCATGCATTGCGCGCACCGGTGGCGACGAGTTCATGGTGCTGCTTCCCGGACGCGACGAACGGGGTGCAGCGACGGTGGTGGAGCAGATCGAAGAGGTGGTCGTCCTCAACAACCAGTTCTATCCCGGGGCGCGGCTTTCATTCTCGATCGGGTCGGCCACCTGCATGCAGGGAGACCGCCTGACCGATGCCGTGAAAACTGCGGACAGACGGATGTACGACGCCAAGCGCGCCTACTACGAGGCGCTGGGCAACGAACGCGCGACGCAGAACGACTGAGTACGAAAAAAGCCGGCTAAGCCGGCTTTTTCATTTTCGTTTGCGGCGACGCACGTCACTCAGATAAACACGATCAACGCCACGCCACCGATGATCAGGCCAAACTTGGTCACGTAGTACAGGTTCTTGTTCCAGGCCTTGAAGCGGCGACGGTACTGACCGCCGAGCCAGACAAAGCGGAACAGCTTGTTGATCATGCCGGTCTGGTCGTTTTCGTCATTCGGCGAACTGGCGGCGGTCATCACCTTGCGCCCCAACCAATGATTGACCGCGGCAGCCCAGCGGTAGCGCATCGGCCGCTCGATATCGCAGAACAGGATCAGGCGATCGGTCTCGCTCTTGTTCTCGGCCCAGTGCAGGTACGTTTCGTCGAACACCACACCCTGCCCGTCACGCCAGCTATGCCGCTCGCCATCTACCTCGATGAAGCAGCGATCGTCATTCGGCGTGGCCAGGCCCAGGTGATAACGCAGCGATCCAGCGAACGGATCACGGTGCGGATTGAGCTTGCCGCCGGGCGGCAGTTCGGCAAACATCGCGGCCTTGACCGATGGCATATCGCGCAGCAGTGCGACCGTGTTGGGGCAAAGCACTTCCGCCGACGGGTGCTGCGCTTCGTACCACTTCAGGTAGAAGCGCTTCCAGCCGTACTTGAAGAACGAATTGAATCCGGCGTCATCGTTCTTGTCGGCGGCCTTGATCTTTCGCATCGCGATCAGCGCCAGGCCTTCGTCACGAATCTGCGGCCAGGCCGAACGGATCTTCTCCAGATCGGGAAACCGCTCGACCGGAATGTACGGCGTGCGCGGCACTCCGGAGAAGATGTACATGAAGCAGTTAAAAGGCGCGACAAGCGCTGAATGATCCAGCAACTGGCGCATAAAAGGCAGACGTACCTTGCCGCGGAAGTGCACATACAGGATGGCACCCAGATAGGCCGCGACGATAATCCACTTGATCACCCGAAATCCTCCAGGACAGACGCCGCCCGAGTGCCGGGCGGGAAACGCGCTATTTTAGCGAATCGGCGATCCCGGCGCACTCGTGTGATTCAGGCGGCATTTTGTCTGCGCACGGCACTCAGGACTTGCCTCGCGACTGGCGGGAGATCCTGTCGATCAGCACTCGCGCGTCATCCGACTTGCCCTGCAGGGTAAGCAGCCTGGCATTGAGCACGATGTTCTCGAGCACGAGCTTGGCGGTGGACGCCCAAAGCGTGGCCAGCAGCGCCTCATGCGACATGCCGGAAGTCTCGAGTTCGGTGGAACGCTCGGCGATCAGTTTGCAGGCCATCGCCCGCAGGGCTTCATCGTCGAACGGCAGGTTTGCGTAGTCGATGGGATCGGCCTTCTCCACCTCCACCATCAGTTGCAGCAGCATCTGTTCGGTCATCGGCAACCTCCTCTGGCAAGCGATCGTCACACGCGGAAATCTGCAGCCATATCAACATCCGTACGTGCTTCAAGGCGCCCGGAGCGACAGGCCTTCACGAACAGATCGTAATCCCGTTCCACCTGATCGGCGTAAGCGTTCGAATAGGCGATCAGGGACTCGGCCATGCGGTCGCTGGCACCGAGATACCCGCTGATCTCGGCGGCGTGTCCGCTGGCCTTGGCATGGGCGCGCGCCAGCACCCAGCCGCACACCTGGCCGTAGGTCGCCAGCAGATCGGCGTCCATGAGTTCGATATCGACCGAGAACTTCATGTCGCGCAACTGGCGGATGTAGAAATGGCGCCCGAACGGCCCCTTCGACCAACCGAGAAACAGGTCACTGGCCGCCTGCATCAGACGCTGCCCGTCCACGACGCGGCGGCCTTCGTGCGACACAGCCGCCGACTTGAAGTAGCGCGCGACCACCGACTTGGTAGCCTCCTTGACCTGCAGGAACAACGGCTTGCCGTGGCCATCGATCAGCAACAGGATCAGGCAGCGCGTGCCGACGCTGCCAACGCCGACCACCTTGAAAGCCATGTCCTGCAGCGTGAAATGATCGAGCAGCCGGCGACGGTCGGCCGCAAGCGTCGACTTGTAGTCGCTGAAGGATTGGTCGATCAGCTTGGACGGATCGTCGATACTGAGCCAGTCATCGTCGGTCTCGAACAGCGTTTGCGCGCCATGGACATGGAACACCGCAGGCGGCGCATCGAGAATGCGCCAGCGGTCCCCATCGTGTTCGGTAAGCTTTGGCAACAGCGATTCATGGGTTCGCGCCGCGGCCCTCTCCATCGCGCGCCGGATGCGCTTCTGCACTTCCGGGTTGACTGCGGATTCGAGCAGGCGCTCGAAGGTAATGCGGTCGTACCAGGTATCGAGAATGGCCATCTCCGCATACTCGGCCATACGGTCACGGTAGCTGTTGGCGACCTGGTAGACCATGTTGTCGGCGGCAGTGGCGCCGTGGCGAAGATGGCGTGCGGCAACGACAAAACTTGCGGCCAGGCGCTTCAGGTCCCACTCCCATGGTCCCGGGCTGGTTTCGTCAAAGTCATTGACGTCGAACAGTAACGCGCGCTCGGGCGTGGCGAAGCCGCCAAAATTCATCAGGTGGCAGTCGCCGCAGATCTGCATCGTGAGCGATGAGTTCGGCGTTCCGGCCAGATCGTGTGCCTGGATGATTGCGCTACCGCGATAGAACGTGAATGGCGAAGCGATCATTCGCCCGTAACGCAGCGGGATGAGGCGAGAGACGCGACCGGCGCTACTCTCTTCCAGCAGCGAAATCGGATCGCGGTCGACGTTGCCAATCACTGCGTGATCACGTCGCTGCACTTTCTGCCGCAGGGCCTTGCCGCGCGCGCGGCGTTCTTCGACTTCTGCCACGTTTTCCACACATCCTCCATGTCTGAGCGTTACGACATTTCTGATTTGTGCAGCATATGCAACCACGCTAAGCGAACGCCGACAGCTTGTCAATTTGGCGCCGCACTCCGGGTACAGCCTGCGTGAAAGTGCCCTGGCGTCACATTCCCTTGACCACCCGCAGAAAATCAGACGGGGCCCTACAAATCTGTCACAACTATCCGTGTAAGCTGTGGTCTGAGTTTCGCATTGCCAACGAGAACATCAGAATTTCATGACCAAAAGTTTTCTTGCTGCCATGCGTCAATACGTGTGGTTCAAAGGGGTCAAGCATCATGTGGTCCAAGGCGTCGAAGCGCTGTCGGACCTGCTTAAGTCCCCCTCCGCTGCGGCCCGCGCGGTTGCTGCGATCGTTGCCGAAACCGAACAAGGTGTGCAGGTATGGGTCTCCTACTTCGGCAAGCCCATGGACCCGCACACCAACTATGTACTGTGGCCGAACCGTGCGCTGAGACCCGTGCGCCGACGCGCCACGATACCGGAGCATCTGCTGCGCGACCGGTAACACGTTGACCGGCGCCCAGACGTTTCTCAATCGCTCGACAAGGAGTGGCCATGCCTGAACCGAAGCATGACGAAGCGCTGGTCAACAACTACCTCGAGCGCATCTCGGCGCTGTCCGTCAGTGCGTTCGATGGAGCGGATGTTGGCCAGGAACTCACGCAGCTCATGCGCGAGGCAAAGCGACATTGCTCCGGCGGCAACCTTGACGTGCTGACGTCGCGATTGAGAGATCGCATCGACGCCGCTGATCGCGAGGATCAACCTCAAGTACGCGATACCTTCGCCATGGCTGTTTCGCTGATTCAGGGCTAGGCCACCAGCTCTCCTCCGACACACAGGCACGACACAAGCTTCTACGCAGCACATGCGAACACGGCGCATGAAAAAGTGCCGCGCTTACGCGCACTCAACTTCAATTCGTATAACTGGGAAACGTTGGCCGGACGGCCGATGAACAACTTGAGGACTTAGACCCAAGACATAAAGGTCTTGGTTGCGGGGGCAGGATTTGAACCTGCGACCTTCGGGTTATGAGCCCGACGAGCTGCCAGACTGCTCCACCCCGCGTCTGAAGAAAGAGATTATGACGCAGTTGCGCGAGCATCGCAAGCCTTTCTTGCACCAATTTTAAGAATGGCCGCGCGAACTGCACCAGCATCACCTCCCAGATGCACCTATGCGGCGCGGCTCGCACGCGATGCGGCCTCGAATTCATCGATCGTGGCACCGACATAGCGATTCACGTTATCCAGCGCTTCCAGCCTGGTATCGAACGGCTGGCGCGGGAACGGGTTGTGCAATGCCATCAGCACTTCGCCATCCTCACGGCGAATGATCTCGATCATGATGGCCCACTTGCCCTTCGGCAAGGCAACGACCTCGTAGATGATCTTGAACCCATCGTACTCGGGCATGGTGAACTCCCTTCTCTGCTGCTGACGCGCACGTACTGGCGCGCCTCACATTCAGGCTAGGAGTCATCCCCGGAAGCAAAAATGATCGCGATCAAACGATGCCGGATTCGGCTTGATATGCGCCATTGCGTGTATCGCAATGGCTGACCCGCTGCTGCCGGACTCAGCGCACCGGCCCAATCAACTTGTCGATCAGGGCATATGCCGCGCTGAATGCGGCAACCTCCGCCGCATGGCGCGTGACGAAGGATGGAGCACTTGACAGGAGTTCGGTATCGCCGGCATCTGAGGGATCCATCCCTTCCTGACCTACGCGTGCCTCATAGCCCCAGCAGCGCTTGCCTGCAGCACCGGCGCCTTCCGTCACCAGCACATACGCATCCATGCCGCGATAACCCTCCACTCGCCACTCTTCTGCTTGCTGCTGCATATGCCGCCTCCCTCGAAGGTCCTGACGATATGAAACTGGAACCGGTCCGCCGCGACGCATTCCGATTCGAAGATCCACCACTGGAGAAAGGATAGGCGCGAGAGCCTGGGAAATACTGGAGGAGAAGATGAAGATTGCGTCGAATGCGCAAATGAGAAAAGGGCCTCCATTTCTGGAAGCCCTTTTCTCGTATAGGTTGGCGCGGCTGGCAGGATTCGAACCCACGACCCCTTGGTTCGTAGCCAAGTACTCTATCCAACTGAGCTACAGCCGCAACCGAGAAAAGAGATTATATAGAAGTTTTCAGTTTTGTGAACCCCCTTCGTGCATTTTTTTCATGTGAAGGGTTCGGCAGTCGCAACTTCCTATAATGAGAGCCCGATGAAGTGATCCGGACCATGAACAAGGCTTTTGTCAAAGAGTCGTCGAACGATGACGACGAAGATCTTCCCGAAGGCGCCACGCCACTGCCCGCCGGCACCAAGAACTACATCACCGCCGCGGGCTACAAGCGCTTGCGCGACGAATTGATGCACCTGATCGACGTAGAGCGTCCGGACATCGTGCAGATCGTGTCGTGGGCTGCCTCGAACGGCGACCGCTCCGAGAATGGCGACTATCTTTACGGCAAGAAGCGCCTGCGCGAAATCGACCGCCGCATTCGCTTCCTCACCCGTCGCCTGGACAAGGCCGAAGTCGTCGATCCTTCGATGCAGGGCGACAACGATCAGATCTTCTTCGGGGCCACGGTCACCTATGCCAATCAGTCAGGCGAGGAAACGACGATCACGATCGTAGGCATGGACGAGGTCGATCTCGACAGCAATCACGTAAGCTGGATTTCGCCGATCGCCAAGGCACTGATCAAGGCGCGCGAGGGCGACACGGTGCCGCTTCGCACACCGGCCGGCATCGAACAGATCGATATTCTGGAAGTCCGCTACCCGCAGAAGTCTTAGCCGTCGTTGCGGTCGCGGAAGATTCGGATCACATCAGGGTTGCGGCGCAGCGCCCGCATGACGTTGGCCAGGTGCAGGCGGTTCTGTACCTGGATCACGAACTGCATGTAGGTAGCCTCCTGATGGCCGCCCTGCTGCGGTTCCATCGCCACGTGCGCGACGTTGGCATCCGCGGAGGTCAGGTCCGCAGCGACGCGGGCCACGATACCCTTGACGTTGCGGACCATGATCTTGATCGAAACGTCGAACGCGCGCGTCGTCTTCTTGGCCCACATCACCTCGATCCAGTGCTCCGGGTCCTTGCTGTGCAGCCGCTTGGCCACCTTGCAATCCTGCACGTGGATCTGCAGCCCTTCGCCCTTGCCGAGGTAGCCGACGATCGAATCGCCGGGGATCGGACGGCAGCAAGCCGAGAAGATCATCGACATGCCTTCGTCGCCGGTAATCGGCACGGCCGGCGCATCTTCCCCCGCGAACGTCTGGACGGCCGCCAGCAACGCGCTATCGACATCTCCCGACAGTTCCTGCAGCAGGATTTCCATCCGGCGCGCGACCACTGCGGGCACACGGCGTCCCAGCGCGAGGTCGGCGAAGATGTCTTCCTTGAGCTTGTTGCCTGTCCACTGGATCATGCGATCCCAGACCGACTGTGGCACCGCCTTGAGCTCGATGCCGAGCTGGCGCGTTGATTGTTCCAGCAGGCGCTCGCCGAGCTGGATCGCCTCGTCGAGCTTGGTGGTCTTCAGGTAGTGGCGAATCGCCGCGCGCGCCTTGCCCGTGCGCACGAACGCCAGCCATGACGGATTCGGCTTCGAGTACGGCGCCGTCACGACCTCGACGATGTCGCCACTCTTGAGCTCCGTGCGCAACGGCAGAAGCTCGTTGTTGATCTTGACCGCCACACACTGGTTGCCCAGGTCGCTGTGGACCGCGTAGGCAAAATCGAGTGCCGTCGCGCCGCGGGGCAGCGCCCGAATATGCCCCTTCGGCGTGAACACGTACACGGCGTCCGGGAACAGATCGATCTTGACGTGTTCGAGGAATTCCTGCGAATCGCCGGTCTGGCTCTGGATATCGAGCAGCGACTGCAGCCACTGGTGCGCCTGCTGCTGGATATCGTTGGCATGGTCTGCCTGGTGCTTGTACATCCAGTGCGCAGCCACGCCGGCCTCGGCGATCTGATGCATCCCACGGGTGCGGATCTGGAACTCCACCGGCGTGCCGAACGGGCCAACCAAAGTCGTGTGCAGCGACTGGTAGCCGTTGATCTTCGGAATGGCGATGTAATCCTTGAACTTGCCCGGCATCGGCTTGTAAAGGCCGTGCAGCGCGCCCATCGCCATGTAGCAGTGCATCTGCGTTTCCACAACCACGCGGAAACCATAGACATCGAGTACCTGCGAGAACGACAACTGCTTGTCGTGCATCTTGCGGTAGATGCTGTAGAGCGTCTTCTCGCGGCCCGATAATTCCGCCACGATGCCGGCCCCGGCCAGCGCGGACTGGGCGGCTTCCAGAATCCGCTTGACCACTTCGCGCCGGTTGCCGCGCGCGGCCTTCACGGCTTTCTCGAGCGTGGCGTAGCGGAATGGCGAGCCGACCTTGAACGACAGTTCCTGCAGCTCGCGATAAATCGTATTGAGACCCAACCGATGCGCGATCGGCGCGTAGATCTCCATGGTCTCCAGCGCGATCCGTCGCCGCTTCTCGGGCGGCACGAAATCGAGCGTGCGCATGTTGTGCGTGCGATCGGCCAGCTTGACCAGAATCACCCGCACGTCACGCGCCATCGCCAGCAGCATCTTGCGGAAGCTCTCCGCCTGTGCCTGCTCCCGGCTCTGGAATTCGAGCTTGTCCAGCTTGGTCAGACCATCTACGAGTTCGGAGACCTTCGGACCGAATTTCTCGGCCAGTTCGCTCTTCGTGATGCCCTGGTCCTCCATCACGTCGTGCAGCAGCGCCGCCATGATGGATTGCACATCGAGCTTCCAGTCGGCACAAAGCTCGGCCACCGCCACCGGGTGCGTGATGTACGGTTCCCCACTTTGCCGGTACTGGCCCAGGTGGGCCTCGTCGGAAAACTGGAATGCCTCGCGCACCAGGGCCTGATCGGCAGGCTTCAGGTAAGCGAGCTTCTCCATCAGCCGCGTGATCGAGATGACCTGTTGGCGCGGCGGCACCGCCGGCTGCGAGGTCGGCCCGAAAAAGTGCCGATAAGACTGCGCCAGCACGGCGTCGATGAACAGATCGCCACCGGGAGCCGCGGGCACCGTGCCAGCCACGGGCTCGGCATTGAGCTCGTTGGTCAACGCGGTGCGTGACTTGCCCTGCTGGATCGGCGGTACGACGGCACGCTCGCCGACGACGTTGTCGCCGAGCGGATCGGGAAGATTGGGAGCACCGGTACGGGCAGTCACAGTGGATTGTCCTGGACGCTTACGTCCGGTCGGTCCGGCTTGCGATGGTGTGGACGCCAGTGCGGAGGAAGCCGGCAGCGGCGCTCCGGAACCCACTGTCGTGGCGGAGGCGGACTGCCCGCTGGTCGCCGGCCGGCCATGCGGAGCCCGCGACGCCGGTTCGGCGGGCGGAGCAACGGCAGGATCGGGCGGCGGGAAAGTCATGGGGACGGCCCCTGTCATTCAGCGGAACGCGCGGCTGAAAGCGCATATATGCGAAGCGACGATGAACCACAGGCCGTCCCGGCAATCAGGTCGGTACCTTCTTCAGCATCTCGATGCCAACCTGGCCCGATGCAATCTCGCGGAGCGCCACCACGGTGGGCTTGTCCTTTGCCTCGACCTTGGGCGTGTGGCCCTGCACGAGCTGACGTGCACGGTACGTCGCGGCGAGAGCGAGCTCGAAGCGGTTCGGGATGTGTTTCAGACAATCTTCGACGGTAATACGCGCCATATCAAATCCACCTTGGGATGAAACCTGTTCGACAGGCCGGTATTTTACAGCACGCGGCCGGAACCTTCCGGCCGCGCGCCTGCTTTAGTGAATTCCGAGCTCGATGAACAACTCGGCGTGCCGTGCTTTCTGCGACGAAAAGCGCAAACGGGTCGCGTGAACGACGTTCTGCAGCTGCTTCAACGCGTCATCGAATACCTCGTTGATGATCACGTAATCGGACTCCGATGCATGCGACATCTCGCTACCCGCAGCAAGCAAGCGGCGGACGATCACATTGGGCTCGTCCTGGCCCCGCTTCTTGAGGCGCTCTTCCAGCGCCGTCAGCGACGGCGGCAGGATGAAGATCTCGACGGCGTTCGAAAACCGCTTGTGCACCTGCTGCGCACCCTGCCAGTCGATCTCCAGCAGCACGTCGGTACCCTGGGCCATCTGCTCCTCGATCCAGACGCGGGACGTGGCGTAGTAATTGCCGTGCACTTCCGCCCACTCCAGGAATTCGCCCCGATCGCGCGCGGCGCGGAACTCGTCCACGGAGATGAAGTGGTACTCGCGGCCGTTCTGCTCACCGGGACGCGGACTGCGCGTGGTGTGCGAGATCGACAGGCGGATTGCCTTGTCCTGCGCCAGCAGCGCGTTGACCAGCGTGGATTTGCCGGCCCCGGACGGGGCCACCACCATGAACAGGTTGCCCGGATAGGCGGTATCGATGGCGGTGTGGGTCGTTTCGCTCATGATCTTATTCGAGGTTTTGAATCTGCTCGCGCATCTGCTCGATCAGGAGCTTGAGCTCCATCGAGGCATCGGCGAGTTCCTTCGCGGCGGCTTTCGAGCCGAGCGTGTTCGCTTCGCGGTTGAGCTCCTGCATCATGAAGTCCAGCCGCTTACCGACCTGGCCACCCTTCTTCAGGATATGCCGGGTTTCGTTGAGATGGGTCTGCAGGCGCGCCAGTTCTTCGGCGATGTCGATGCGGATGCCGTAGACCGTGGCTTCCTGGCGGATGCGCTCGGCAATCTCGTCGCGGCTCATTGACGGCATGCCGTTCGGCGCGACCAGGTTGAAAGCCTCCTTCAGGCGTTCGGTCAGCTTTTCCTGGTGGTGGGCGATCAACTGCGGAATCATCGGCGTCAGGCGCTCGACGATCGCCAGCATGGCGTCGATCCGCTCCTCCAGCGTGGCCTTGAGCGCCGCGCCTTCACGGCGGCGGGCTTCCAGAAGCTGGTTCAGCGCTTCCCGGGCGGCGCCCATCACGGCATCGCGCAGGGCTTCCTGCGACAGTTCGGGCTCCACCAGCACGCCCGGCCAGCGCAGGATTTCGCCCATGCGCATCGTGCCGGCCGAAGCAAACGTTGCCCCGACGGTGGCTTCGAGCGCACGGATCTGGTCGAGCAGTGTCTGGTTCAGCGCCAGCGTGGCGCCGCCGGTGTCGGTGCGCTGGAGGTTGATCCGGCACTCCAGCTTGCCACGCGACAGCTCGCCCATCAGCATCTCGCGCAGGGCCGGCTCGAAGGCGCGACACTCTTCCGGCGCGCGGAACAGCAGGTCGAGGAAGCGCGAGTTGACAGTGCGGAACTCCACCGAAACCGACGCGGTACGGCCACTCGGTTCGCCCTGGGCGTTGGTGAGCGGTGCCTGGCCCGTGGCCAGGCCATAGCCTGTCATGCTGTGGATCATCGTCGGTAATCTCGCGAAAAAATCGAATAATCGAAAAACGCCGGGTAAGGCGCGGCGACCGGCTCCCCGAAAAGATCGGGGGCAGGCGGATCGCCTGAAAAATCAACTGAAAACAGAGGCAGAAAAGCGCGGATATTTGGCAACAGTCCCCGCCAATGAATTCTTTACAAGTGACCGATTAGCCCGGAGAATCCGGGAGCAAATAAGGTCCCGAATCCTATGACAGAGTCCAAGGGCGCTAACCAGTCCAAGAGCGCGCCGCTGCCAATCGGCACGCTGCTGGCCAACTACCGTATTGTAAAGAAGTTGGCCAGTGGGGGGTTCAGTTTCGTCTACCTCGCCACGGACGAAACGGGCGCCCCGGTGGCCATCAAGGAATACCTGCCGTCGTCACTGGCCCGCCGCAGTCCCGGCGAGCTGATCCCGGTCGTTCCGGACGAGAACGTGGCCTCATTTCGCCTCGGCCTGAAGTATTTCTTTGAGGAAGGACGGTCGCTGGCCCGTATTTCGCACCCCAGCGTGGTCCGCGTGGTGAATTTCTTCCGCGAGAATTCCACGGTCTACATGGTCATGAACTACGAGCTGGGCAAGACGCTGCAGGAGCATATCCTGCAGGCCCGGCAGCAGGGCAAGGCCAAAGTCCTCCGCGAACGGTTCATCCGCAAGGTATTCCACGACCTGATGAGCGGCCTGCGGGAAGTGCATATCCACAAGCTGCTGCATCTGGACATCAAGCCGGGAAATATTTACCTGCGCGAGGACGAATCGCCGATCCTGCTTGATTTCGGCGCGGCCCGCCAGATCCTGACCATGGAAGCATCACGTTTCCAGCCGATGTACACCCCGGGGTTCGCGGCACCCGAGCTCTACGGCAAGCATACGGACCTCGGCCCGTGGACCGACATCTACAGCCTGGGCGCCACGCTCTATGCCTGCATGGCCGGAATGCCGCCGCAGGAGGCCAACCAGCGTGAGAAGGAAGACCGCATGACCGAGTCGTTCGGTCGGCTGCGCGCCACCTACACGAACGGACTGGTCGATCTGGTTGAGTGGTGCCTGCGCCTGACACCCGCCGAGCGCCCGCAAAGCGTGTTCCGGCTGCAGAAGGAGCTGCGCGACCAATCGAACGCGCTGGGCGAGCAGTCGGCCGCGGCCATGGCCGCCAATCCCGCAGGCCCCGTCACCGAGCGCCTGAACGCCACCAGCCGTTTCATGACCTTGCTGCGCCGCCGCGAAGAGAAGGCCCTGCCCGCCACCGAGGCAGGCCACGGCGGCAACTGATGCCAAACCGGCACGAACATAACGCATTCCGCTAAGCCAACATGCGATTCTCCGTCTATCAGGAAAGCCGCAAGGGCGGCCGCCGTATCAACCAGGACCGCATGGGCTACTGCTTCACGCGCGACGCCCTGCTGATGGTGCTGGCCGATGGCCTTGGCGGCCACGCGCTCGGCGAAGTTGCCGCGCAGCAAGCCTTGCAGACGCTGGCGCGCCAGTTCCAAACCCAGGCCCGTCCGGCGATCCGGAATCCTGCCGACTTTCTGCAGGACACGATCATGCTGGCGCATCGCGAGATCCACCGCTATGCCGAAGCCAACCGGCTGGCCGATATCCCGCGTACCACTGTGGTGTGCTGCCTGATCCAGCATGGCCAGATCCACTGGGCGCACGCCGGCGACTCGCGCTTCTACCTGATGCGCAAGGGCGCCCTGCTGACCCGCACGCGCGACCACTCGAAGATCGAGAATCTGTTGCAGCAGGAACGCGTGCTGCCGATGGACGTTGCCAACCACCCGGAACGCAACAAGCTCTACAACTGCCTCGGCTCACCGAACCTGCCGCTGATCGACATCGGCGGCCCGGTGCGGCTGAACCCGGGCGACGTGGCGCTGCTGTGCTCCGACGGCCTCTGGGGCAGCCTTGAGGAAGACATCATCGTCGACAAGGTCACCCATCTTTCGGTGGTCCATGCGATACCTGACCTGATCGAACGGGCGCTTGCGAACGCCGGCGAAGGTGCCGATAACACCACCGCCATCGCAATGATGTGGGAAGCTGACGCCAATGTGCCGAACGACGACGCGGTGCTGACCGACACCTTGCCGCTCAATGCGTTCACCACCTCCATCCTCGAGCGTACGGGCAGCGAGACCGATTTGCTGTCGGAGGAAGAAATCGAACGCTCGATTGCCGAAATTCGCGCTGCGATCGACAAGACCAGCAACCTGATGCGCTGAGGCGCCGGGGGTCCCGCAGGCACGCAAGGCTCGCCGGCGTTAGAATCGCGGTCTCACACGATTCTAACGAAAGACTCCACATGCGACCCAGCGGACGCGCGGCCGATGCGCTGCGACCCATCACCCTGACCCGCCAGTACACCCGCCACGCCGAAGGCTCGGTGCTGAGTGCCTTTGGCGATACCAAGGTGCTGTGCACCGCCAGCGTGCTGGCAAAGGTGCCTCCGCACAAGAAAGGCAGCGGTGAAGGCTGGGTCACAGCCGAGTACGGCATGTTGCCGCGCGCCACGCACACCCGCTCGGACCGCGAAGCCGCCCGAGGCAAGCAAACCGGCCGCACCCAGGAAATCCAGCGCCTTATCGGGCGCGCCATGCGTTCGGTGTTCGAACTGGCAGCGCTGGGCGAATACACGATCCACCTCGATTGCGACGTGCTGCAGGCCGACGGCGGCACGCGCACCGCCGCCATCACGGGTGCCTTCGTGGCGGCGCACGACGCCGTATCCGCGATGCTGCGCGATGGCCAGATCAAGGCGAGCCCGATCCGCGACTTCGTGGCGGCCGTCTCCGTCGGCATGGTGAATGGCGTGCCGGTGCTCGACCTCGACTACGCCGAAGACAGCAACTGCGATACCGACATGAACGTGGTCATGACCGGCAGTGGCGGCTTCGTGGAAGTCCAGGGCACGGCCGAAGGCACGCCCTTCAGCCGCGCCGACCTCGACGCCATGACGCGCCTGGCCGAGGCCGGCATCGCCGAACTCGTGCGCCATCAGAAGCAGGCGCTCGGGCTGTAAGCGCAGGGGAATATGTCGATGCAACGTCTGGTTCTGGCCTCCAACAATCCCGGCAAGCTGCGCGAGTTCAGCGCGCTGCTCTCTCCGCTCGGCTTTGATGTCGTGCCGCAAGGCGAACTGGGCGTGCCCGAAGCCGAGGAACCGTTCGCCACATTCGTCGAGAACGCGCTGACCAAGGCCCGCCACGCTGCACGGCTGACGGGAATGCCCGCGCTGGCGGATGACTCGGGTATCTGCGTCGAAGCGCTCGACGGTGCACCTGGCGTGTACTCGGCGCGTTATGCCCAGACCGTCGGCAAGCCAAAGTCGGACGCTGCCAACAACGCCCACTTGATCTCGCAACTGGCAGGCAAGCTGAACCGCCGCGCGCACTACTACTGCGTGCTGGTGATGGTGCGGCACGCCGATGATCCGCGCCCCATCATCGCCGAAGGCATCTGGGCCGGCGAGGTGGTTGACGCCCCGCGCGGCAATGGTGGCTTTGGCTATGATCCGCACTTCCTGCTGCCCAGCGTCGGCAAGACGGCCGCCGAACTGAGCGCTGAAGAGAAGAACGCAATCAGCCATCGTGCCCTGGCACTGCAGGAACTGGTGGCCCGCTTGCAGACCGCCGGCATCAAGAGCTGCGCATGATCCCGATCGTCCCCGTCGGCGGTGGCACGCCGGCCACATCCTCGCCGCTATCCCCGGCCGATAACCAGAAGCTTTGGCTCAAGCCGGGCCAGATCGCCCTGCCCGGCTCGCCGCCGCTTTCTCTCTACGTGCACATCCCATGGTGCGTGCGCAAATGCCCGTACTGTGATTTCAACTCGCACGCGGCACCGGGAAAGCCGGATAGCCACGAGATTCCCGAGGACGCCTACCTCGACGCGCTACGCGCAGATCTTGAGCAATCGCTGCCACTGGTATGGGGACGTCCCGTGCATACGGTGTTCATCGGCGGCGGCACACCGAGCCTGCTGTCGGCCGCTGGCATGGACCGCCTGCTATCGGACATCCGCGCGCTGCTACCGCTCGATGCCGATGCCGAGATTACGATGGAAGCCAACCCCGGCACCTTCGAAGCCGAACGGTTCGCAAGCTATCGCGCCAGCGGCATCAACCGGCTGTCGATCGGCATCCAGAGTTTCAACGACGCCCACCTGAAAGCGCTTGGCCGGATCCACGGCGAGCGCGAGGCACGCGCGGCCATCGACATCGCGCTGAAGCACTTCGACAACGTCAATCTGGACTTGATGTATGCGCTGCCGGGGCAGACCCTGGACGAATGCGCGCGCGACCTGGACGCAGCGTTGTCGTACGGCACCACGCACCTGTCGCTCTATCACCTGACGCTGGAACCGAACACGCTGTTTGCAAAGTTTCCGCCCGCGCTGCCGGACGAGGACACCGCCTACGAGATGCAGGACATCGTCGAGGCCCGTACGGCCCAGGCTGGGTATCGCCACTACGAGACATCGGCCTATGCGAAGCCGCATCGCGAGGCGCGCCACAACCTCAACTACTGGCGCTTCGGCGACTACCTCGGCATCGGCGCCGGCGCCCACGGCAAGCTTTCGTTTCCAAACCGGATCCTGCGGCAGATGCGACACAAGCACCCAGCCACTTATATGGAGCAGGCCCTGGCTGGCAACGCCGTGCAGGAAGCGCGCGAAGTCGGCGCTGACGAACTCCCGTTCGAATTCATGCTCAACGCGCTGCGTCTGACGGACGGCGTGCCGGCATCGAGTTTCCACGACTACACCGGCCTGCCATTGCACATGATCGGCAAGCAGCTTGCCGCAGCCGAGAAGAAGGGACTGCTCGACGCCGACCCTACCGTGATCAAGCCGACTGAACTCGGCCGACGCTTCCTCAACGACCTGCAGGAGATGTTCCTGAAGGATTGAGGTTGCCCACACGGACGACGCAACGAGAGCGTCGAGCCAGAATGAAAAACGCCACGCGATTGCCGCGTGGCGTTTTCTTTTGCCGATGTATCGAGATATCCGATCGGCTTAGTACGCCGTCGCCATATCGTTGGCCACTCGCGCGCGATCGCCGACGCGCAGGTTGCCGATATTGCTTTGCGTCACCGTCGCCACGCGGCCATCGTCCAGTCGGACATTGACGCGATACGCAGTGCTGGTGTTCGACCCGGCCCGCTTCTCGATCTGATTACCCGCCACCGCGCCACCCACCGCGCCGACGATCGTTGCCACGGTCTGGCCAGAACCGCCACCGATCTGGTGTCCAAGCAAACCGCCGGCTGCACCACCAATCACGGTGCCCAGAATGCCCGAGCTGCCCTGCGTGGTCTGGACCGGCTCGATCGATTCCACGCGACCCACGAACACCGAACCGGCAGGCGCCTGATAGGTGTTGGTTCCCGGCTGTTGATAACCAGTCGGCGGCGGCGCCGTGCTGTAGTTGCCGTAACCGCCATAGCCCGGCTGCGCACAACCGGCCAGTCCGGCCACCAGCGCCAGAGCACCGGCAGCACCAAGGACCTGCCACGGTTTACGTTGTTCTTGCATGAAGTATTCTCCTCAAATCGCCTGTACAAACAGCGAACCTGCAGTATGAGACTGCATTCGCGCCTCTCTTAGGAGGCGCGATGGGCTGACAAGGTTCCGCTGAGTCGGACAACTCGAAGAACGACTCCAAAACAGCGAATCCACTCCATCATGATACTGCCAGCCCGCGCATCCCTGTATAATGCGCGGCCGGGCATACGCGCTGTCACGCTACAATGCCCGCAAATCTTCCAGACACCGGAAGCGTGGCCGAGTGGTTTAAGGCAGCAGTCTTGAAAACTGCCGATGGGGTGACCCATCCGTGAGTTCGAATCTCACCGCTTCCGCCAGATTCCTCCGTTCGCAAACAGTCGGACGGTCGGACTGCCCTCGGCATATGCCCGCCTCCCGGGCGGCTCCACCGAATCAGGCCCCCAGACAGGACTTCGCGATAATGCCCAGCTGGACCTCGGCCGCGCCGCCGAAGATCGTGTAGGCCCGCGCATTGAGGAAGTCAGGCAGCAAACACGCGCGCAACACCTCGTCTTCGGAAGGCTCCTCATCGTGGGCGTCGTCCGCGCGCCATCGCAAGCTCTCGGCGCCAACAACCGTCGTCCCCATTTCGCTGATTGCCTGCCGCAGCCTGCTGGCGCGGAGCTTCAGGACCGACGCCACCGGACCGGGGCTCTCACCCGGCGCCACCGAACACATCGTCTTCAATTCGAGCATCTCGAAGGCGTCGAGATCGGCGCGCACCTCTCCGAACCGGAGCCGCCGCAAGGCCGTGACAGTGGTATCGCCATCACACTGTGCCTCTCTCGCCAGCACGTCGCCGATCCGCTTGAGTTGCGAGCGCAGGCGAGGACTGAAGATGCCGGCCCCGCGCTCGAACTCCAGCAGATAGCGCGCGCACTGCCAGCCTTCGTTCTCCGCGCCGATGCGGTTGGCGACGGGCACGCGCACGTTGTCGAAGAACACTTCGTTGACGTCATGGTCGCCACCTATGGTTGGAATCGGGCGAACCGAGATCCCGGGCGTTTCCATGTCGATAAGAATGAAGCTGATGCCCTCCTGCCGCCGCCCTTCGGTGCTGGTGCGCACGAGTGCGAACATGCGATTCGCGTGGTGGGCGTGGGTCGTCCACAACTTGCTGCCGTTGATGACGTAGTGGTCACCATCGCGTACGGCACGGGTTCGCAGCGATGCCAGATCAGAACCGGCGCCGGGCTCCGAGAATCCCTGGCACCAGTAGTCCTGCCCGGAAAGGATGCGCGACAGATATGTCTGCTTTTGCGCCTCGGTGCCGTATCGCAGTATCACCGGCCCGACCAGCCTCACCCCCATCGGATGGACAAGCGGCGCGCCAGCGAGTGCGCATTCCGTTTCGAAGATGAATCGTTCGATACTGCTCCATCCCGTGCCGCCCCACTCCCTGGGCCACAGTGGGACGAGCCATCCACGCTCACGCAGACGTGCCTGCCACGGGCCCGAGATTTCCGGCTCCGGATACATCGCCGTCGTGAGTTGCTGCCCCCGACGCAGTTCCGCAGGCAGATGCTCGCGCAGAAAAGCGCGTACGGTGTCCCGAAACTCGACAAGTTCGGGTGTCAACAGCAGATCCATCAGTGTGCCTCCGCATATGCCGCCACAGCCTGGCCAGATGTCGCCGGATCAAGCAAGGTCTGGCTCATGCGCCAGTCGCCGGTGTACATGTCATTCCCCAATTGCATCGAATGCCAGTCGGCATGGCCATCCTGCAACCGGAAGCGCGTCAGCAGCCGGAACAACGCTGCTACGTGAAGCTCCTCCGAAACGCCCATCCCCCCATGCAACTGCACGGCCTGGGCGGCAACATAGCGTGCGGCACGGCCCGTACAGGACTGGGCTAGCGATGCCGCATCGCGTGCCAGCCGCCGGTCCGCAGCGATGCGAAGCGCGGCCAGTTCGCAAGCGGCACCCGCTTCCTCGCAGCAGACCGCCATTTCGGCAAGCCCGTGCTGTACCGATTGCAGGGCGGAGAGCGGCCGACCGAACTGTTCACGCTGCGTGACGTGAGACACGGTTGCTTCCAGCGCCGCTCGCATCGCGCCAGCAGCTTCCCAGCAGGAAGCGACCAACGCCTCCGCAACGATCGTCATGAAGCCCTCGGCGATCTCCTGCTCGGGAGCGTTTTGACCCAAGCGGGCGTCATCCGACAGATAAACCTCGTCGAGCACGAGGTCTGCCGCGCGGCCGCCGTCCGCGACCAGGCATGCGCGCGACGTCATGCCGTCCACAGCCGACGGAACGATGAACAAGCCGATTCGAGGATGTTCGCCCTCAGCATGAATCGAGGCGCTGATCACCAGAGCATCGGCATCCGCCCCACCCGTAACCAGCGACTTCTTCCCGCGCAGCGTCCATCGCTCGCCGCGCGGATCCCATGTCGCCGTGGTCGCCGGCATCGCCCATGGGTCTTCACGCCCCGGCTCCGTATGAGCCATCGCAAGACAGCGCTCGCCTGTGATCAGCGGCGCCAGCCAGGTATCGCGCTGCTGCATGCTTCCCAGTGCCGCGATGAGCTTGCCGGCCATCAGCACGCCACTCCGATAACCGGGCGCTGCCACGCGATACCGGCCGAACGCCCGCATGAGCAACCCCACCTCGATCGGGCCACCGCCGAAGCCGCCATCGGCGTCGGCAAATGGCAGGGCGAGCCAGCCCATTTCCGCGAACGCTGGCCAGTACGCGCGCGCATCCCTGGCCTGCCGGATGTCGTCGGCATTGCCCGCCAGCCAATGCAGCGCACTGCTCTCGAGCAACGTCTGCGTTTCCGTGAGTGTCAGCTGCATGACTCAATCCGCCTGCGCGCCGGAAGCCTTTGCGACCTTCGCCCACTTCACGGCATCCTGCTTGACGAAACCTGCGAACTGCGTGGGCGTGTTGCCGATGATGTCAAGACCGAGATCACGGAATTGCTGGATCAGCGCCGGGTCCTTGAGCGATTCCTGGACGGCCACGTAGACCCGTTGCACCGCCTCGGGCGACGTACCCGCCGGCGCCAGCAGCCCCAGCCACGGCATGGCTTCGTAGCCGGGCAGGCCCGATTCAGCCACAGTGGGAACGTTCGGCAACGTGGCCGATCGCTTCGCCGTGGTCACCGCCAGCGCACGCACGCTGCCGGCCTTGATGAACGGCGCCGATGACGCATAGGCATCCACCATGACCTGGACGTTCCCGCCTACCAGGTCCGTCAGCGCCGGGGCGCTGCCCTTGTACGGGATATGCGTCATGTCCACCCCAGCCATCGACTTGAACAGTTCGGCCTCCAGGTGTGTGGACGTTCCGGTGCCGGCGGAGCTGTAGCTGAGTGCCTTGCCGCTCGTCTTCATGTAGGCGATCAAGTCCTTCACGCTATGCACGGGCACCGCGGCGTTGACTTCCAGCACGTGGACGACCGAAGCCACCAGCGTGATCGGCGCGAAGTCCCGAACCGGATCGTAGTTGACGTTCTTGTAGATGCTTGGCGCGATGCCCAGCGACGACGCAGCCATCAGCAACGTGTAGCCGTCCGGCGCCTGCTTTGCGACGTAGTCTGACGCAATGACGGTACCAGCGCCAGGCTTGTTCTCGATCACGATTGGCTGGCCAAGCTGCTTGCGCATGCGCTCGCCCAGCGCGCGCGTCATGATGTCAGCGGCACCGCCGGGGGGAAATGGAACGATGATGCGAACCGGCTTACTTGGATAGGCATCCGCCGCCGTCACGGGCGTCGCGGCAACGGCAGCAAGCATCACCATCGACGCTGCAATCATGCGTTTGATCATGACAGTCTCCTCTTGTAGTTTCGTAGTTCTCGATGAACGTTTCGAATCGCTGGAACGGACTAGCGCGCCGCAGGAAGCACCAGCGCGTCAAGCATCGCCACACCCTGACCACGCTCGCGCACCGTCAGCGGATTGATCTCCGCTTCCCCGGCGGTCTCCCCGAGCGCCACGAACGCACGCCCGAACGCAGCGATCGCTTCGCAAGCGCCGTCGATATCCCGAAGTGGCGCGTTGCGATAGCCATCAAGCAGCGGGAATGCCTTCAACTCTTGCAGCATCTCGCGTGCGCCCGTGGCATCCACCGGTAACAGCCGATGTGTCACGTCCCGGTAGAGCTCGGTAAGCGTGCCGCCCAACCCCACGGTCAGGGCCGGTCCGAACACGGGGTCTCGTACCGCGCCGACGATCAGCTCCACGCCCTGCGCGGCCATCCGTTGCACGATCACGCCGTCGATGCGCGCGGTTGGCACATGACGCTGCACGTTATCCATCACGACATGAAACGCCTCGCGTACCGCACCGGCGTTGGTGAGCCGTAACTGAACGCCGCCCGCCTCGGTCTTATGCGGCACATCGGCGCTCAGGACCTTCAGCGCCACCGGGAATCCGAGTTCCGCACCGGCTGCGGCTGCGTCGTCCGCGCTCGTCGCAATGCGCTCGTCGATCGTCGGCACGCCATGCGATGCGAACCACGCGCGCGCGTCGTACTCATTCCCGGGAAGCGATGCCGCGGCTGGCGTCGAACCGGCGCGTGACGCGCCGGGCTGCGCCAGCACGCGCCATGCCTTGCGGGCGCGACGCTCGTGCCAGTGGAGGAACGGCGCGAGCGTCTGCATCGTCATGCCGATATCGGTCATGACCGGAATGCCCGCATCGCGCAGAAATTCACGCCGCGTCGAACGGCCAGTGTCGACGGCGACGATGAGCCTGCCGTGCTCCGCCACGACGGTGGCGAGATCGTCGGCCATCCGGTCCAGCAGGTAGCCCGGCGCGTACACAATGATGGTATCGACGGCATCGGAGCTTGCCAGCGCCCCGAGCGCGGTGCGAACGAACCCGGGATCATTGACGACGTTGCCAGTGACGTCGATCGGATTCGACACCATGCCGTAGTCGGGAATGCCCGCCCGCAACGTATCCTGAAGCGCCGACGGCAGCGTCGGCACCTCGAGCCCGGCGCCGATGCACTTGTCCGCCAGAATTGCCCCCACCGCGCCCGAAATGCTGACGATCGCAACGCGCCGGCCAGCGGACCGCTGGCGATAGCGCGCCAGTTCGGCGATATGCGCCATCTGTGCGAAGTCCTGGCACTCGATCACATTGAGCTGGGAGAATGCGGCGCGATAGATCGCCTGGTTGCCGGCCAACGCAGACGTGTGCGAGCGCACGGCTTCGCGCCCTTTGTCTGTTTCGCCGGCCTTGTAGATGATCAGCGGCTTGTCCGCCTCCGCGCACGCCGACGCCGCCTCGATGAACCTCGCGCCGTCGCGCAGTTCCTCGATATAGCCGATCACGACATCTGTTTGCGGGTCCTGAGCCAGGTACTCAAGGTACGCCGAGTAGTCGATGCACGCTTCGTTGCCCGTGTTGATGAATTGGCTGAAGGGCACACCCAGTTCGCGGGCGATGGCGAACACCGCCGCGCAGACGTTGCCGCTTTGCGTCAGCAGGCTCACGCGCCCCCGCTCCGTCTGCGCTGGCGCGGTCTTGAATACCGATGCAAAGGCCGTATAGGCGTGCGTGTTGAGGTTGGCGAAGCCCATGCAGTTCGGGCCGGCCACCAACATGCCGCTTTCCTTCACATAGGCTTCCATGATGTCCTGCAGGGCCGCGCCGCTTTCTCCGGCTTCTGCGAAGCCTGCCGCATAGACGATCGCCGCGCGGATGCCGCGCGCGTGGCAGCGCTTGAGCATCGCGGTCACATCCTCGGCCGCGATCGCGAGCACCGCCAGGTCGATGCCTTCGGGCAGGTCTTCCACCTGCCGATAGCAACGCAGGCCGAACACGTTCTCGTACTTGGGATTGACCGGGTAGACGGCACCCGCATAGCCGAATCGAACCAGCAGGTCTATCGGCATACCGCCGATGCGGCCCGGATTGTCGCTGGCGCCGATGATCGCGATGGAGGCGGGATTCAACAGGGGTTCGAGCATGTGCGCCATGTCAGCGGGTTCCTTGCTTGTCGGCGTCCACGGCGACATTCTTGACGATGGCCTTGGCAAGGCCGGCATCCCGCGCGCGCAGGAACCCCTCCCCGAGATGAGAGAGCTGATGGGTGTCGAAGTGCGCCGACAGCGCCGAGCGAAGACCCTGCGCGTCCAGCGTGCGGTTCAGGGAGCGCTTGATCAGATGCAGGCCGAACGGCGGCGCCTTGGCGATACGGGCGGCCAGCGCATCGGTTTGCGCTTCCAGTTCCCCTTCCGCGACCACCCGATTCACCATGCCGATGCGCAACGCTTCAGCCGCATCGATCCGATCCCCGGTGAAGAGCATTTCCTTGGCTTTCCTGAGTCCCATGACCCACGGATGAATCAGCACCTCGGTGGCCGCCGCGCCGAGCGAATGGCCGACCGGATCGGAGAAGTACGCCGACTCGGAAGCCACCACCAGATCGCACATATTGGCGATCATGAAGCCGCCGGAGACGCAGGCGCCCTGCACTTGCGCGATGGTCGGCTTTGGGAAATCCCAGATGCGCATGCAGTAGTTGAAATACCGCTCGCTTTCGTACGCCCAGCGCTCCTCCACCGTGAAGTTGGCGCGTTTCTCCTGCGCTTCCTTGAGATCGTGCCCGGCGGAAAAGTGCGCACCGCGACCGCCGATCACCACCACGCGCACCGAGTCGTCGGTGGCTGCTTCGGACATCGCGTGATCCAGTTCGTCCAGCATCAGCTGGCTTTGCGCATTACGGGCGCTTTCGCGCGCCAGCCAGACGCGACGCACGGCGTCGCGCTGTTCGATTTCGATGGTGGTGTAAGGCATCCCGGCTCCTCTGTTCGATGTGGTTTGACGTCTTGGCTGTGTCGAGTGATTCCAATCGAGTGTAAAAGCAGGTATTTTCACAATACAAACACAAGCAACTGTTTTGACCACTATATGGACACCAAGAAAACCCGGAGTACGAGCGAGGGAGAGACAGAAATGCGCGATGAGGCGGTGGGAAGGAAGACCGCGGGCGCGCAAACATTGCGCCGGGGGCTGGAAATCCTGAGGCTGCTGGCCCGCCATCAGGAAGAAGGCGCGACGCTGGCGGATATCGTCACGGAAAGCGGCCTGGAGCGGCCGACGGCATATCGGCTGCTCTGCTCGCTCGAGGAGGAACGCTTCGTCGAGCGCAACATCCACAGCAAGCGCTACCGGCTCGGCATCGACGCTATGCAGCTTGGCGCCGCCGCCGCGGAGAAGGCGCCAATCGTCGATCTGGTCGCGCCTCTGATGAAAAAGCTGGCTCGCGTGTCGGGCGACACGGTCTTCCTGGTGGTGCCACAAGGAGACTTCACGGTCTGCCTGCACCGCGAGGAAGGGCCGTTCCCCGTGCGCGTGTTCACGACGGTGCCGGGCCAACGCCGGCTACTGGGCATCGGCGCTGGCGGCCTCGCGCTGATGTCGGCAATGTCGGACGACGCGATCCGCGAGGTTCACAAGCGCAAGCACACACTTTATGCCGAAGCCGGAATGCCGATCTCGCGACTACTGGCGGCGGCAGCCAGAAGCCGACGCAAGGGCTATGCGGAGATCGTGGATACCATCACCGAAGGCGTCTCCGGCGTGGGATGCGCGTTCCAGTTGCCGTTTGGCGCGTC
The DNA here is from genome assembly GCF_049843575.1 of Cupriavidus sp. Met-2. Taxonomy (NCBI): domain Bacteria; kingdom Pseudomonadati; phylum Pseudomonadota; class Betaproteobacteria; order Burkholderiales; family Burkholderiaceae; genus Cupriavidus; species Cupriavidus sp. Met-2. Next base: position 825,122 of record NZ_JBBHZL010000001.1, on the reverse strand, counting down.
GGCGGCCATCAGCTTCGGCGCGATCAGCAGCCGCATGAACGCAAGCCGCCGAGACGAACTCGGCGCGTTGATGGTCCGGGAGCTATCGACGATGAACCCGGCTGGATAGCGCTACGCCGTCCGGCCCATCAACGTCGACGCATCAATATCGCGCAGTGTCGGCCTGCCGAGCAATGCCATCGCGGCTTCCAGTTCGGTTTGCAGCAGCGTCAGCATATGGACCACGCCCGGCATCCCGCCGACCGCCAGCGCGTGCAACACTGGCTGGCCAAGCAGTACCGCGGAGGCACCCAGCGCGATCGCCTTGACGATATCCGTACCGCGCCGCACGCCGCCGTCGAGCAGGATCGGCACGGCACCAGCCACGGCGGCGGCAACAGCGGGCAGCACGTCGATCGTGGCGGGAAGCGTGTCGAGCACGCGGCCACCGTGATTCGACACGATGATGCCCGACACCCCCGCATTCAGCGCGGCAGGCACGTCGGCCGGATTGAGCAAGCCCTTGACGAGTACCGGCAACGTGGTCTGTCCGCATAGCCACTCGATGTCAGACCAGGTAGGTGCATGGGCCAACATACCGCGAAAGATCGGACTCCCGACGCTTGCGCGAATCGGCTCGTTCGCGGCAAACCCAGCAAGATTGACCGCGCTGACGCCATCGGGCAATCGAAACCCCGCGCGCTGCTCGACATTGCGGATGCCGCTGACAGCAGCGTCGATCGTCACCACCAACGCCTTGTAGCCCGCCTGCTCCGCCCTGCGGACCAGCGCCAGCGAATCCTCGCGACGTGGCTGCATGTAGAGCTGAAACCAGAGTGGCGCAGTGGATGCGCGCGCGACCTCTTCCAGCGTGACGCTGGCCTGGGTGCTGACAGTCATCCAGGTGCGGGTGAGGGACGCCCCCTGAACCGTCGCCAGCTCACCGTCGGGATGGACGAGCTTGTGATACGCGGTTGGGGCAATCAGGATCGGATAGTCGAGCGTCTCGCCGAACAGTTCGGACCGGGCCGATGCCTGCGACATGTCGACAAGCGCGCGAGGCATCAGCCTGATGCGCTCGAATGCGGCACCGTTCTCGCGCTGCGTTACTGCATCGGCCGCCGCGCCCGCGATGTAGGCGCGAATCGCCGGGTCCGCCCTTTCGTGAAAGCGATATTCGTAGTCACGCAGCGAAACAGTGTCGGTGGGGATCTGCATGAGAGTCAAAGCTCTGCCCAGCGCCTGAGCAGGTTGTGATAGTGGTTGACCAGCGCGAGCACGGCGTCTTTGTCGTCGCCGAGTTGCCTGCGGACTTCCATGATCGTCAGATCGAGTTCGTAGAGCATCGTCCGCTGGCCGTCGTCCTTGACCATCGATTGCGCCCAGAAGAACGAAGCCCAGCGAGCGCCGCGCGTGACCGGAGTCACGGCGTGCAGCGACGACGCAGGATAGACCACCATGTGCCCGGCCGGCAGCTTCACCGTATGGCTACCGTACAGGTCCTTGATCACGAGTTCTCCGCCGTCGTACTCGTCGGGATCGGTCAGGAAGAGCGTGCTAGAGACATCGGCGCGGATACGCATCCCGCCGGTGCCCGGCACGGTACGGATGGCATTGTCCACGTGCGTGCCGAATGTCATGCCGCCTTCATAGCGATTGAACATCGGCGGCAAGACGCGCAGAGGCAGCGCGGCGGAGTGATACGAGGCATTGCGACCCAGCGCGGTCAGGATGAACTCGCCGAGTTCCTGTGCTACCTCGCTATCGACGGGAATCTGCAGATTGAGCTTGGACTGGGCCGCGAGATCGCCCGCAGTAACGCGACCGTCGACCCAGTTCGAACTTTCCAGCCGTTGCCTGCAGTACCGGACTTCCTCCGGCGTGAGGACATTGGGTATCTGAATGAGCATGGCACTTCAAGGTTTGGCGGAGCGGCGCACGTACGCCGGAAAGCGTATGGTAGCCGCTCCGTAAAGCCCGCTACTTGCGTTAGAACGTCATGCCGACGTTAAACAGGAACGTCCGCCCAGATGTGGGTACGGCACGCGCCACGTTGAACGACGACTGATAGTTCAGGCGATTCGTCAGGTTGTAGGCATTGAGCGACGCGCGAAACTTGCCCTGCTTGTAACCGATCATCGCATCGAGCGAGAAGTTATCGGGCATACGCGCGGTGTTCGCCGTGTCCGCCCAATAGGCCGAGGCGTACTGGAGACCACCACCCACCGTGAGCCGGCCCGGCAGTGGCAGGATCGTGTGCGGAATGTCATAGCTGGTCCAGAGCGTCACATTGTGGCGCGAGACGCCTGGGGCGACATTGCCAATCGAGGTAGGCGCCGTGGCCGAGGTGACGATGCCGTCCAGGTAGGCATATGCCATCGTGGCCGACCAGTTGTTCGTAATCCGCCCGCTCAGGCCAATTTCCGCGCCGCGGATGCGTCGGCCTTCACCCGAATCCGAGAAACCGTTGGTGATGTCTCCGGTGATCGGGTCAACCGTGTACGCGTTGTACTTCTTCGTCTGGAAGATCGCACCGGTCACGCCCAGGCGCTTTTCGAGGAAATCCAGCTTGGCGCCCACTTCGATCGTGTCGGCACGCTCTGGCTCGGTGTTGACGCCGTTCTGCGGCACCTCGGACTGCACGCCGCCGACCGCCACCGCGATATCGGTCCCGACCGGACGATAGGTGCGCGAGAACGACGTGTAGAACATGTAGTCCTTGGTCGGCTCCCAGATCGCGCTGATAGCCGGGCTCAGCTTCTTCGAATCGGATACGCCACCGACCGAGGACGCGTTGGTCGAGTACTCGCTGCGGAAGTAGTCCCAGCGCAGGCTGCCCATCAACGAGAACTGGTCGTTGAACCAGACGCGGTCGTTGGCGAATACGCCAACGTCGATCGAGTTCGCATCGCGCGTGGTGCCACCATAACTGACCGTCGCCCCCGGGCTGTTGTAGAAAATCGGGTTCATGACGGTCTGGTTGTTCATGCGGCCCGTCCACGTGCCCATGTCGCGATGGTCACGCTGGTAGATCGTATCCAGGCCGACCATGGCCTTGTGACGGAAGCTACCGGTATGGAACTCGCCCTTGGCGCTCAGCACGTTCTGAATGCCCCAGCCGCGCTGCAGATAGGTGGAGCCGCCGCCCGCGCCGTACGACAAACTCACGTTGCCGCCCGCCAGCAACCGCTGCAGGCTCGCGTAGTTGAGCGACGCCGGGTTGGTTGACGAGAAATCGCGCTCGTAGAAGCTGAAACGCGTGTCGTTGTTGATGGTGATGCCGTTGTCGAGTCGTTTCATGAACGACGACGAGACGATATGGGCGTCGGTGATGTCGCGGTCGGTATTGCGGACGTAGGACGTCGACGACGCGTAACCCGGTACGTTGTACTCAGGCAGCGGACGGAAGATGCCATCCGCACCCTGCGCCAGCGGCACACCGAAATCCGGCGCGCCGCTACGGTGCAGGTAGGAGTAATTCAGGTGCCATTCCGTGCTGGTGCCGAGGCCGGTGCCGAAATCGATGGCGATACCGCGGCGGTCGTCGTCGACATGGTCGCGATCCGCGACACGGCCATTCTGGAACACGCCGTTGATACGTACGGCGGACGTATCATTCAGGCGGATATTGCTGTCGACCGTCGTGCGGTACGTCGACGCCGACCCGACGCCCTGGTCGATGCTGGTGCTCGTGTTCAGGTTCGCCCGCTTGGTCGACTGGTTGATCAGACCACCGATATTGCCCACGCCGAACGCCTCACCCGACGGTCCCTTGATCACTTCCACGCTTTCGGTGTTGAAGCTGTCGCGCTTGTATGCGCCGAAGTCTCGCAGACCATCGACATAGATGTCGCCCTTGGCGGAAAGGCCGCGAATGCGGAACTGGTCGCCGTTCTGCCCGCCGTTGCCCTCACCCGTGGAAATCGTAATGCCCGGCACGTTCTTCAGGATCTGTTCGAGCGAAGTGGCCTGCTGCTGCTCGATAACCTCCTTGGGCACGACGTTGATCGTCTTGGGCGTTTCCTTGATGGTCTCCGGCAGACGAGAGATCCCCGTCGGTGCGTCATTGGTGTTTGGAACACCCTTGCCCGTTACCGTGACAGACGGCAGCACATTTCTGTCGTCGGCCGATCCAGCCGAACTCTGACCTTCAGGCGCGGTTTGCGCATGTACGACCAGCGGAACAGCTGACACGGAGATTGCCAGACCGGCTGAGGCCGCGCCAGAAACCAGCACGCGGATGGCACTCGATAGGATTTTTTGCTGCACGGAAGACTCCAGCATGAATGACTTGAAATGACGTTCAGTGCTGCCGCGCCAGTCGAAGTCAGGCCGCGATCCAGCTTCGATCGCGGCCACCTCATTGCGGGAATGCGGTGTTGCAAGGCAAAGGGATACCCACTCGCGTCCGGGTGGGACGCGAGAACGTTTTCACTCTCGTGGAATGGCGGGTCACGGCCAACCGGAACAACTGGCGCTGGCCTTGGCCCTTGTCAGGCGGGTGTTCGCATTTGCGATTGAATCAAGTGACGGCAGGAAGCACAGGCTTGTAAATGTAAATTATTCGCATTTACATTGTCAACTATAAAGCACTCTGGTTGACCTTATATGCAGACATTTGGAGCCTAGATCCAACGCCGCGCAGCGCCCTTCACCGAACGGCTTCCTGCGTCCCCGTCCGGACCTCGTCGTGGTCCGGGCGGTTCAAGCTACATCAAATCAATACTGTTGCCAGACGCCCCCGGCGAAGGCCCAGCCGCCGCCGTTGCGATACCAGTGCCCGGGCACCCAGAAAGCGCTGTCGCGCCGCGCTTCCCATTGGCCGGCGACCCATTCATGCCGGCCGCCTGACCACCGCCAGTACCCGCCAATCCAGACATGCCCTGGACCGGGCGGTGGCGGCATGACTTCCACGCGTGGCATTGGCGGCGGCACGTTCACGACGATCGGCGCCACACGGGCCTGCTGCACCAGCTCCACCCAGCGCCCGGGATGGAACACCCATTCTCCATGCTCGTCACTCCAGTGCGCGCGCTGGTACACCATGTTCACGCGCGCCTGCTCCCAATGCCCGCCGTTCCATGCATAGCGGCCGCCCTTCCAGGCCCAGTGTCCGGGAATCCAGTAGGCGTCGACATATGGGGCCGGAGGAATCTCCTCGACGATCGGCGCCGGCGGTGCCTGGGTAATGTGTTGCACTTCGACGCGCTCGACATGACGCTGCGGCTCGACGACACAACCGCTCAGGCCGGCGGCCGCAACGCAAACGGCCGAGAGCAGAACAGTGCCGGGAAGTGAAAGACGAGAAGACATCGGGGCGATCCTCCAGAGTTATGTGCCCATAACGGGAGGCGCCAAAACCACGATGACAGACTTACAAACGGTTGCATCGATGTCAGGCCGCACACCGAAGCCTGAAAGCAAAAAGCCCCGCCATCAAGGCGGGGCAAGCACTTCCATGGAGCTACCTGAATTGACCCCCCCAAATTGCGGAGCCGGGCGTGTGCGGCAAGCACACGGCGATCACTCGGCCGTGATCTTGCCCTGCTCGATCACGGTCTTCCACCGCTTGAGCTCCTGCGTCTCGAACTCCGCGAATTGCTCGGGAGAGTTCCCCACGACCTCGAAGCCCTGCTCATTGAGCTTCTGCTGCATCTTCGCGTCCTTGAGTGCCGTCACGATGGCCCCATGCAGGCGCGATTTCACATCGGCAGGCAGGCCCTTCGGCGCCGCCACGCCCTGCCACGAATACACCTCCACGTCCTTCACGCCGCCCTCGGCCATGGTCGGCACGTTCGGCAGCACAGCCGACCGCTTGTCTGACGTTACGGCCAGCGCGCGCAGTTTGCCCGAGCGGATGTGCTGAAGCACCGCGTTGATGTTCTGGAAGGACACGTCCACCTGGCCGGCCAGCAGATCCGAGATCGCGGGCGCGCCGCCCTTGTACGGCACATGCAAGCCATCCGTGCCGCTCTTCTGCCAGAACAGCGCCGCGGTCAGATGGTCGGACGAACCGGCCCCCGACGTGGCGAAGCTGACCTTGCCCGGGTTCTTCTTCATGTAGGCCACCAGTTCTTGCAGCGTCTTGGCCGGGAAGTTCGGATTGGCGACCAGCACATTGGGCGCGCGCACGGCCACGGTGAGCAGGTCGAAGTCCTTGGCCGGGTCGTACTGCAGGTTCTTCTGCAGGAACGGATTGACGGCATAGACACCGATCGACGCCACCATCATCGTGTAGCCATCAGCGGGTGCGCGCTTGACGAACGTCGCGCCGATCGCGCCGGTAGCCCCCGGCCGGTTGTCGATCACGAACGGCTGACCAAGCTTCTCGTTGAGCGGGGCCGCCAGCATCCGCGCGATGGTGTCGGTGGAACCGCCAGCCGGGAACGGCACGACCACCGTAACGGCCTTCTGCGGCCACGCGGTGGTCCCGGTGGTGTTAGCCAGCGCGGTGGTGCTTACGGTCGCCCCGGCGGCCAATGCGATGGCCACACCAAGGCAGCGGCGCAGCAACGTGGAGAGGTGGGACACGCGCCGCGTGCCCCCTTGCGCCGCAATGGGCGAGAGTGTCTGGAACATCGTTTGTCTCCTGCTTTGACGAAAAGCGTTTGGCTTGTTGTTATCTGTCTGTCGTGGCGAAACACCCACTGCCCCCGCCACGCGGCATGGCCCGTCAGCGCACCATGCAGGGCATCTTGTTGTTGAACTTCCAGCCCGGGATCAGGAACTGCATCGCGATCGCATCGTCGCGCGCGCCGAGTCCCTTTTCCTGATAGAGGCGGTTGGCGCGCGCGAGCGCATCCATATCCAGCTCCACGCCCAGACCAGGAGTCTTCGGTACCTGCACCAGGCCACCTTCGATCCTGAGCGGGTTGCGTGTCAGGTGCTCACCGTCCTGCCAGATCCAGTGCGTGTCGATTGCCGTCACGCGGCCCGGCGCGGCGGCGGCCACATGCGTGAACATGGCCAACGAAATATCGAAGTGATTGTTCGAGTGCGAGCCCCAGGTCAGCCCCCACTCCGCGCACATCTGCGCCACGCGGACCGAGCCCTGCATGGTCCAGAAGTGCGGATCGGCCAGCGGAATGTCGACCGAATGCAGGCGCACCGCATGACCCATCTGACGCCAGTCGGTGGCGATCATGTTGGTGGCCGTAGGTAGTCCGGTGGCAGTGCGGAACTCGGCCATGATCTCGCGGCCCGAGTAGCCGTCCTCGGCGCCACAGGGGTCCTCCGCATAGGCCAGCACGCCATGCTTGTCGCGGCAGAGGCGGATCGCATCGGCCAGCAGCCAGCCGCCGTTCGGGTCGAGCGTGACGCGTGCTTTCGGAAAACGCTCATGCAGCGCGAGGATCGCCTCCATTTCCTCGTCACCGCTCAGCACGCCACCCTTGAGCTTGAAATCGTTGAAGCCGTAGCGCTCGTACGCGGCCTCGGCCAGTCGCACCACGCCTTTCGCATCCATCGCCACTTCATTGCGCAGGCGGAACCATTCGTTGTCCGCATCGGGCTCGGTGCGATAGTCAAGCGTCGTACGCTGGCGATCACCGACGTAGAACAGGTAGCCCAGCATCTCCACCGCGTCGCGCTGCTGGCCTTCGCCGAGCAGGGCCGCCACGGGCACCTGGAGGTGCTTGCCGAGCAGATCGAGCAGCGCGGCTTCAAGCGCCGTCACGGCATGGATCGTGATGCGCAGGTCGAAGGTCTGCAGACCACGTCCCCCGGCATCGCGGCTCGCGAACGTGGCTCGAACCTTGTTCAGCATCGCCTGGTACTGGCCGATCGGTTGACCAACCACGAGCGGGCGCGCGTCCTCGAGCGTCTTGCGAATGCCCTCGCCGCCCGGCACTTCGCCAACGCCGGTATTGCCTGCGCTGTCGCGCAGGATCACGATGTTGCGGGTGAAGTACGGGCCGTGCGCCCCCGACAAGTTCATCAGCATGCTGTCGTGGCCGGCGACGGGGACAACGGTCAGTTCAGTGACGACAGGCGTGGCACCAGCGGCGCCTTGAAGGGAAGCGGCATTCATGTCGGTTGTCTCCGGGCCGGCGCTGCCACAACGTGAGGGTAGCTGCAAGCACCTGTGTGTTATCGGTCGTCGTATGACTTATGACGAAGTATAATGAGCGCATCACTACACGGTCAACAACCAGTGATCGCCACTGGCCAAGATCCAAGATATCTGCCCGCCATGTCCAATGCCCCGCTGACTTCGCCCGCTCCCCTGCGCCGCCGTGGCCGCACGCTCGCCGAAGAGGTGGTCGGCAGCCTGACCGAGAATATCCAGCAGGGCCAGCTCAAACCGGGCGACAAACTCCCGACCGAATCCGAAATCATGGCCAGGCTCGGCGTGAGCCGCACGGTGGTGCGCGAGGCGCTATCACGGCTGCAGGCCAGCGGCATGGTGGAAACGCGCCACGGCATCGGCACTTTTGTCCTGAATCGCCCCGCGGAAACGCAATCGCCGTTCCGCATCGACCCTTCGGCCATTGTCACGGCGATGGATGTGCTGGCAATGCTGGAATTCCGCGTCAGCCTGGAAGCCGAAGCAGCCAGCCTGGCTGCCACGCGCCGCAGTGACGACCAACTACGGGCAATTCGCCGGGCACTCGACGACATCAAGCACAGCGCGCTGGAGGGCAGCGATGCGGTAGGTGCCGATTTCGAGTTTCATCTGTCTATCGCACGCGCCACGGGCAACCGATACTTCACGGACATCATGGGCCACCTCGGCACGATGGTGATCCCGCGCAGCCGCCTGCAAGTCAGTCAGCCCGAGCGCGAGCAGTATCTGGAACGCGTGAATTTCGAGCACGAAAGCATCTACGACGCCATCGAGCGACGCGACCCGGAAGCCGCCAAGGCTGCCATGCGGATGCACCTGACCAATAGCCGGGAGCGTTTGCGCAAGGCATCTGCAATGGCGGGATCGGCGGCCTAAGGCACGCCCGCTATATGTTGCCCGCGGGGGAATCCCTACGGGCGACGCGGTTGCGGCATGCCGCGCCATGTCATATGATGTCTTACGACAAAATCACTTCCAATCTGATGTGACGGCCACGCTGGCCGCCATGCCAATCCCTCCTCACCCGCAGGACCCAAGATCATGACGATTACCGGCGAAATGCTGATCGGCGCGAGCGCCGTGCGCGGCACAGAAGAGACGTTTTACGGAATCAACCCGGCCACCGGCGAGCAACTCGAACCGGCATTCCACAGCGGCAATGCCAACGACGTCGAGCGCGCCTGCGTGCTGGCGGAGGCGGCGTTCGATGCCTATCGCGCCACCACGCCCGAACAACGTGCCCAGTTCCTGGAGTCGATTGCCGACGCCATCGAAGCCATTGGCGACGAACTGATCCAGCGCGCGCACGCCGAAACGGCGCTGCCGCTCGCCCGCCTCCAGGGCGAGCGCGGCCGAACCACCGGCCAATTGCGCCTGTTCGCCCGGGTGCTGCGCGACGGCCGCTGGCAGGATGCCACGCTCGACAGCGCCCTGCCCGAGCGCACCCCGCCGCGCCCCGACCTGCGGATGCAGAAGATCGCGGTCGGTCCCGTGGCCGTGTTCGGCGCCAGCAACTTCCCGCTGGCGTTCTCGGTGGCTGGCGGCGACACGGCGTCCGCGCTGGCCGCCGGTTGTCCGGTGGTTGCCAAGGCCCACCCCGCTCACCCCGGCACGTCCGAACTGGTTGGCCGCGCCATCCAGAAGGCCGTGGCCGACAGCGGTCTGCCTGAAGGCGTGTTCTCGCTCGTAATGGGTGTAGGTAATGCGATCGGCACGGCGCTGGTTGCCCACCCTGCCATCCAGGCGGTCGGGTTCACCGGATCGCGCACCGGCGGGCTGGCCCTGATGAACGTGGCTAACACGCGCCCGCAGCCGATCCCGGTCTATGCCGAGATGAGCAGCATCAACCCCGTATACCTGCTGCCCGAAGCCTTGGCCGCGCGCGGCGAACAGATTGCCCGCGACCTGATCGACTCGCTGGTGCTCGGCGTCGGCCAGTTCTGCACGAACCCCGGCTTGCTGCTGGCCATCGAAGGTCCGGCCCTCGAGGCATTCCGCGCGACTGCTCTGGCCGCGCTGACCGGCAAACCCGCCGCCACCATGCTGACGCCTGGCATCCACCAGGCGTTCGAACGTGGCGTCACGCAACTCTCCGATATCGCCGGGCTCTCGCGTGCGGCCTGCGGACTGGATGCGACGGGCCCGAACCAGGCGCGCCCGGTATTCTTCGAGACCTCGGCGGAGCAGTTCATTGCCGACCACCGCATGCACGTCGAAGTCTTCGGCCCGTCCACGGTACTGGTCACCTGCAAGGATGCCGAGACGCTGCTAGCCGTGACGCGCATCCTGGAAGGCCAGCTCACCGCCACGGTGCAGGCGGATGCCGGCGACCACGCACTGGCGGCCCGCTTGCTCCCCGCGCTGGAGCGCAAGGTCGGTCGTGTGCTGTTCAATGGCTTCCCGACCGGCGTGGAAGTGTCGTTCGCGATGGTCCACGGTGGCCCGTTCCCGGCCACGTCGGACACGCGCACAACCTCGGTAGGCGCTAGCGCGATCGACCGGTTCCTGCGTCCGGTGTGCTACCAGAACGTGCCGGCGGACCTGCTGCCGCAAGCGGTGCGGGACAGCAACCCGCTAAACCTGTGGCGACTGAAGGACGGCGAACTCGGCCGCGCCTGATCTGTCGACTTCGCAATAAAAAACGGCTGCTCACGCAGCCGTTTTTTATTTCTCGAGAAAGGCCTTCCGTTACGGGAGGCCTTTCTCATTGATGCCGACGGGGATCAGACCTTCGCCGACACCCACTCCGTCACGCCAGCCAGCGCCTTCGGCAGATTTGCCGGATCGGTGCCGCCTGCCTGGGCCATGTCCGGACGGCCACCGCCCTTGCCGCCTACTTGCTGGGCAACGAAGTTGACCAGTTCGCCGGCCTTGACCTTCGACGTGGCGTCGGCAGTCACACCCGCGATCAGGCTCACCTTGCCGTCAGCCACAGCCGCCAGCACGATGGCCGCGCTCTGCAGCTTGTCCTTGAGCTTGTCCATCGTTTCGCGCAGCGTCTTCACGTCGGCGCCGTCGAGCTGGGCAGCCAGCACCTTCAGGCCCTTGACGTCCACGGCCTGCGCGGCGAGTTCATCGCCTTGCGACGAAGCCAGCTTGCTCTTGAGCTTTTCCAGTTCCTTCTCGAGCGCGCGAACCTGGTCCTGCACCTGGCCGATGCGCGGCACCAGCTCCGAAGGCTGCGCGCGCAGCGCGGCGGCGGCTTCGTTGAGACGGGCGTCGAGCGATTGCAGGTAGTGCAGCGCGTTGTCGCCGGTGATCGCCTCCACGCGGCGGATGCCAGCGGCCACGCCAGCTTCCACGACGATCTTGAACAGGCCGATATCGCCGGTGCGGGTCACGTGCGTGCCGCCGCACAGTTCCTTCGAGGTACCGATTGACAGCACACGCACATCGTCAGCGTACTTCTCGCCGAACAGTGCCATCGCGCCGCTCTTGACCGCGTCGTCGAACGGCATGACCTGCGCCACGGTCGGCGCATTGCTCAGGATCTCGGCGTTGACGATCTCTTCGATCTGACGGATCTGTGCGTCGGTCAGCGGCGCGTTGTGCGAGAAGTCGAAGCGGGTCTTGTCCGGATCGACCAGCGAGCCCTTCTGCTGCACATGGGTGCCCAGCACTTCGCGCAGCGCCTTGTGCATCAGGTGGGTAGCCGAGTGGTTGCGCACGGTGCGGGCGCGGCGGACCGCGTCAACCTGTGCCGCTACGGTATCGCCCACCTTGAGCGCGCCATTGGCCAGCGTGCCCTGATGACCGAACACGTCGGACTGGATCTTGGTGGTATCCGCCACGGCGAACACGGCCGGGCCCGACACCAGCGTGCCCTGATCGCCCACCTGACCGCCCGACTCGGCATAGAACGGCGTGTTGTCCAGCACAACTACACCGCTCTGGCCCGGCTGCATCGTGTCGACCGATGCGCCATCAACGTACAACGCGGTCACACGCACGCCATCCATCGAGAGCGCGTCGTAGCCGTGGAACACGGTCTTCTCGCCCGAGTATTCGAGGCCTGCGGCCATCTTGAACTTGCCGGCCGCACGGGCCTGTTCGCGCTGGCGGGTCATCGCGGCGTCGAACGCCGCTTCGTCCACCGTGATCTCCTGCTCGCGCGCCACGTCCTGCGTCAGGTCGAGCGGGAAGCCGAACGTATCGTGCAGCTTGAACGCCAGTTCGCCGTCGAGCACCTTGCCGCCCTTGGCCTTCAGGTCCGCCACGGCGGCGTCGAGGATCGACATGCCGTTTTCGATGGTTTCGAAGAAGCGCTCTTCCTCGGCCTTCAGCACTTCCACCACGCGCGACTGGGCTTCGGCCAGTTCCGGATAGGCTTCGCCCATCTGCGCGACGAGGTCGCCCACGAGCTTGTGGAAGAACGGCGTCTTCTGACCGAGCTTGTAGCCATGACGAATCGCGCGGCGCACGATACGGCGCAGCACATAGCCACGGCCTTCGTTGCCCGGAATCACGCCGTCGACGATCAGGAACGAGCAGGCGCGGATGTGGTCGGCGATGACCTTCAGCGAATTCTGGTTCAGGTCCGCGATATGCGTTTCACGGCCGGCACCCTTGATCAGTGCCTGGAACAGATCGATCTCGTAATTGCTGTGCACGTGCTGCAGCACGGCGGCAATACGCTCCAGGCCCATGCCGGTGTCCACGCACGGCTTGGGCAGCGGCGTCATGGTGCCCTGCTCGTCGCGGTTGAACTGCATGAACACCAGGTTCCAGATCTCGATGTAGCGGTCGCCGTCTTCTTCCGGCGATCCCGGGGGGCCGCCCCACACATCCGGGCCGTGGTCGTAGAAGATTTCCGAGCACGGGCCGCACGGGCCGGTGTCGGCCATCTGCCAGAAGTTGTCCGACGCGTAGCGCGCGCCCTTGTTGTCGCCGATGCGCACGATGCGGTCGGCCGGCACGCCCACTTCCTTGGCCCAGATGTCGTAAGCCTCGTCGTCCTCGGCGTAGACCGTGACCCAGAGCTTATCGGCGGGGAGCTGGTAGACCTTGGTCAGCAGTTCCCACGCGTACTGGATGGCCTCGCGCTTGAAGTAGTCGCCGAACGAGAAATTGCCCAGCATTTCGAAGAACGTGTGGTGACGTGCCGTGTAACCCACATTCTCGAGGTCGTTGTGCTTGCCGCCGGCGCGCACCGAGCGCTGCGATGACGTGGCTCGCACGTAGGGACGCTTGTCAGTGCCGAGGAACACGTCCTTGAACTGCACCATGCCCGAATTGGTAAACAGCAGCGTCGGGTCGTTCGCCGGCACCAGGCTGGACGAGCGGACCACCGTGTGGCCCTTCGACTCGAAGAACTGAAGGAACTTGCTGCGAATGTCGGAGACTTTCATGTTGTGCGGGCGCAGCCGGCGTCGAGGCACGGCGCAGTCAGTCAGGTTGGATTTGCAAACCGTTGATTATACGGGGAAGGCCCGTCCCGGGGCAGTGGTGGGCAGGTGTCCGTCGGCAAGCGCCCTGGCAGGCAGACGGCTGTCCGATTATCGCCCAAGGATCGTCCCTCGGGATTCCGCGCAGGGACATCGCCCGACTGCCCCGGTGATAGAGTGCTGGCTCTTTCGAACCTGCCTGCCGCCATCGCCATGGGAGCTTTAAGCCATCTTCGCGTCCTCGACCTGACCCGCGTGCTCGCGGGCCCGTGGTGCGCCCAGAATCTTGCCGATTTCGGCGCCGACGTGATCAAGATCGAGCGCCCAGGCGCCGGTGACGACACGCGCATCTGGGGCCCGCCCTGGCTCAAGACCCCCGAGGGTGAAGACACGGCCGAGGCCGCCTACTACCTGGCGGCCAACCGCAACAAGCGTTCGGTGACGTGCGACATCAGCACGCCGGAAGGGCAGCAACTCGTGCGCGACCTGGCCGCGCAGAGCGATGTGGTGCTCGAAAACTACAAGGTCGGACAACTCAAGAAGTATGGCCTCGATTATGAATCGCTCAAAGCGATCAAGCCGGACCTGATCTACTGCTCGGTCACCGGCTTCGGACAGACCGGCCCCTACGCCCAGCGCCCGGGCTACGATTTCATCATCCAGGGCATGGGTGGCTTCATGAGCATCACGGGCGAGCGCGATGACCTGCCCGGAGGCGGCCCGCAGAAAGCCGGCGTGGCGATCTCCGACCTCATGACGGGCCAGTACGCCACCATCGCCGTGCTGGCCGCGCTGGCCCACCGCGACCGTACCGGCGAAGGCCAGTACATCGACATGGCGCTGCTGGACGTGCAGGTGTCGATGCTGGCGAACATGAACACCAACTACCTGGCCAGCGGCGTCCCGCCGAAGCGCTGGGGCAACGCGCACCCGAACATCGTCCCTTATCAGACGTTCCAGGCCGCCGATGGATGGCTCATCGTCGCGGTGGGCAACGACGGCCAGTTCCGCAAGTTCGTCACCGCCGGCGGCCGCCCCGAGTTGGCCGACGACCCGCGCTTCGCCACCAATCCGCAGCGCGTGGCGCACCGAGACGTGCTGGTACCGATCCTGGCCGAGATGGTGGCGCCGCGCACGCGTGAACAGTGGATTCTGGACCTCGAGCGTGCCAGCGTGCCATGCGGGCCGATCAACACGCTCGACGAGGTCTTCGAGAACGAGCAGGTGGTGGCGCGTGGCCTGCGCGTGGACCTGCCCCACCCCTCGGCCGGCACGGTCAAGCTGGTGGGCAGCCCGATGAAGATGAGCGCCACGCCGACCGAGGCGCTGCGCCATCCGCCGTTGCTTGGGGAGCACACGGATGTGGTGCTTGGCGAGACACTCGGCTACAGTGCCGAACACATCGCCGCCCTGCGCAACAAGGGCGTGGTCTGACCTGCCCCGCCCACGCTTTTCGCCATTGACTTGACCGCACCCGCTCCGGCGGGTGCGCGCAGCCGGTGATCATGACGTTTCCCCAACCCTGAGGAGAATGCATGCTGACCGACGCCTTGCTCGCGTTCCTGCACTTCACGGCGATTTTCGTCCTTGTCACGCTGATGGCCGCCGAGGCCGTCGTGCTGCGCCCGGACATGCCGCCTTCCGCCGTGCGCCGCCTGTCCCAATACGACTTCTTCTATTTCCTGTCGGCGATGGTGGTGCTGGCCACCGGGCTGTTGCGCCTGTTCTATGGCGCCAAGGGTGTGGACTTCTATCTGCACAACCCGTGGTTCCACGCCAAGATCACCGTGTTCGTGCTGATCGCGCTGGCCACGCTGCCACCGACGTTTGCCTTTGCGCGGTGGCGCAAGCAGTCGCTGAAGCTGCCCGAGTTCGTGCCGACCCCGGCCGAAATCAAGAAGGTGCGCCGCTGGGTCATGATCGAAGCGCACGCGTTCATCCTGCTACCGCTTTGCGCGGTGATGATGGCGCGCGGCATCGGCATCCACTGACACCTCGACGGGCCGCGTCCTGCCGCGGCCTCCGGCCAGTCGCACCCGCGCTGGCCATCCGCTTTCCTCCCGCTTTCCTCCATTCATCCACTGACTTATGTTGAAGACCCTGCTCTCCGCCGCGATGGGCGCCGCAATGGCCGCCACGCTGGCCTTTGCCGCACCGGCCAGCGCCGCCAGCAACTGGCCCACCAAGCCGATCCGCTTCGTCGTGCCCTACCCGGCCGGCGGCCCGCTCGACACCGTAGCGCGCGCCATCGGCGAAAAGCTGCGCGATAGCCTCGGTCAGCCCGTGGTGGTGGAGAACCGGCCCGGCGCGGGCGGAAATCTTGGCGCGGACTTCGTGGCCAAGCAGCCCGCCGACGGCTACACGATCGTGATGGGCGCAGTGGCCACCCATGCGATCAATCCGACGCTGTTCGCCAAGATGCCGTATGACCCGGTCAAGGATTTCACGCCGATCACGCTCGTGGCCGACGTGCCGAACGTGCTCGTGATGCACCCTGGCAAGGCCGCCGAACTGCACATCAATACCGTGCGCGATCTGGTCGAATACGCGCGTAAGCATCCGGGCAAGCTCGACTACGCGTCGGGTGGCAACGGCAGCGCCGGACACCTGTCGGGCGAGCTGTTCAAGAGCATGGCGCATGTCAGCATGGTCCATATCCCGTACAACGGCGCGGCGCCCGCGCAAATGTCGGTGCTGTCGGGCCAAACCGACCTGATCTTCGACAACCTCGCGTCGGCGTCGGCCAACATCAAGGCGGGCAAGCTCAAGGCGTTCGCGGTCACCACGGCCAGCCGTGCGGCTGCATTCCCGGAACTGCCGACGATTGCCGAAGCCGGCAAGGGACTGGGCCTGGAGAACTTCGATATCTCCACGTGGTTCGGCGTGCTCGCACCGGCCGGCACCCCGCGCGACATTGTCGATCGGCTCAATCGCGACATCGTGGCGATCCTGAAGACCGACGACATGAAGGCGAAGCTGGCACGCATTGGCGCGCAGCCGGCGCCGACCACGCCTGACCAGTTCGCCACCCTGATCCAGCGCGAACTGAAGAAGTACAGCCAGATCGTCAAGGTTTCCGGCGCGAAGGTCGACTGACCCGGTCCAGCCCCGGCCGTGCCCGGTGACGCCGGCGCCTGCGATGGTTAGTGCCATCGCCAGCGCCCGCCGCCACCGGGCGCGGCAGCAGCAATCCCACCTGCACGATGCGGGGCCCGTCCATGCGGGTCACCGTCAGCCGCAAGCCGGCAATCTCCAGCGCATCCCCCTCTACCGGCGGCGACCGGAACACTGCCAGCATCGCCTGTTCGAGCGTGCTCAACTGCTCGTGCGGCAGCAGCGCCCGGGTGCCATAGAGCGCGGCGACATCGGCCAGACTCGCCTGTCCGGCAAGCAGAAAATCGTAGGTCACCTGGTCCCAGGCAGGCGGGGGTCCTGACGTCAGGAACAGGCGAGAAAGCACCGGCAGAACACCGCCAGGCGCCAGCACCGAGACGGTATCGCCAGCACGCAGGATGGCGCGGTCGAGCGGCACCAGCGCCCCGTCACGCGCCACGGTCATCAGGCGGCTGCGCATTGGCAATTCGAGTTGGTCCGCGCGCAAGCTGTCCACCGGTGAATTAGCGGCCACCTCGAACTGCATCAACTCCAGTGCTGGCGCCTGGGTGCCGCGCATCCGCTCACGCGATAGCGGTTCGTTGTAGAGCGGCCGCAGCACGCGCGCCAGCCGTGCAGCCAGGGCGACCGTGGTGCCCTGGCACAGCAGGCTGGCCAGCACCACCGCGAACGCCACGCGAAACAGCAACCCCGAATCCTTCATGCCCTGCAGCATCGGGAACAACGACAGCACGATCGGCACCGCGCCGCGCAACCCCATCCACGCCACGAAACCCTTCTCGCGCGCGTTGAACCGGAACGGCAGCAACGAGATCCAGACGGCTACGGGCCGCGCCACGCACATCAGAAACAACGCCACGGCCGCGGCGGGCAGCGCGATGTCCCAGATCCGGTGCGGAGACACCAGCAGCCCAAGCAGCAGGAACATCGCCGACTGCGCCAACCAGGCCATGCCATCCATCGCCCGCATCGTGTCGCCGCCGACCGCGTGTTCCCGGTTGCCGACGATCATCCCGGTCAGGTAGACCGCCAGGAAGCCACTGCCGCCGGCAGTCTGCACGATCGCCCAGACCATGCAGCCGCCCGAACAGACCAGAATGGCCTGCAGGCCCTCGGCCACGTTGACGCGCTCCATCACGTTGGCCAGGCAGTAGCCCAGCGCCGCGCCAAGTATCCCGCCCACCCCGAACTGCACGACCAGCCGCGTCACAAGCGCGCCGGGCGACAGCCCCTGCGGCGAGGTGATCCACTCGATCAACGTCAGGGTCAGGAAGATCGCCATGGGATCGTTGATACCCGACTCGATCTCGAGCACGCTGGCCACGCGCTCCGTGAGCCGCACACCGCTACCGTTGAGCAGGGAGAAGACGGCGGCGGCATCGGTAGAGCCTACGATGGCGCCTAGCAACAGCCCGAGCTTCCAGTCGATCCCGAGCAACCAGGAAGCAAACGCGCCGACCAGCACCGCCGTGATGACCACCCCCAGCGTGGCCAGGGACAAGGACGGCCGCAGCGCCACGCGGAAGGTGGCAAGGCGCGTGCGCAACCCCCCATCGAGCAGGATCACGGCCAGCGCGATATTGCCCACCAGGAAGCTGAGCCAGGTGTTGGAGAAGCGGATGCCACCGGGGCCGTCGACCCCGGCCGCCATGCCGACGCCCAGGAAGACCAGCAGGAACGGGACACCGAAGCGCGACGAGAAAACCCCAAGCAGGATGCCCGCCGTCATCACGACGGCACCGAGCAGAATGGCGTGGTCAATGCTTTCCATCCCGTGGCTCCCCGTACCGTCTTACCGTCGATATACCGACCGGTTCTGTCGATGATAGTGCACGCCGAGGCCGGCTCCACGCCCCGCTGCCAGACGTCCAATCTCCCGTTCTCCTCGTGATTTCCCTTGCATCGTCAACGACTTACGTCCGCCTTTCGAACAGCTTTCGGACGTATGCCTAGGGACATACCCTGAGGATGCACCCAAATGCAGACATATGAAAGGTAGCTGAAAGGATGCACTTTTAACTTCCACCCTGCCCGCGACGGGGAGTGTCGCAGGGCCGTGGGTGACGTGCACCCGCGACCCAGTTGACAGGCCGGTTTTCCGGCACGTCGCGTCAAGTTCAAGCAAGTCAATCGAGGAGAATCATTTTGCGCATACGCAGCCAAAAGGACTTTGCCTCCGGCCTGATGTTCATTCTGGTCGGTCTGGGCTTTTCCTTCGTCGCCCGTGGCTATTCCATGGGAACAGCCGCCAAGATGGGACCGGGGTACTTCCCGTTCTGGCTCGGCATCGTGCTCGCCCTGCTGGGCGCGCTGGTACTGTGGGGTTCGCTGTCGTCCAAGGCGGCGCAAGACAGCCTGGAACGCTGGGATATCAAGATCCTGCTGTGGATCCTGGGTGCGGTCGTGCTGTTCGGCCTGCTGCTCAAGCCGCTCGGCATGGTGCTGTCGGTCGTGGTGCTGGTGCTGGTTTCCTCGATGGCCAGCCATGAATTCAGCTGGAAGGGTGCCGTTCTGAACGCGATCATCCTCGTGCTGATCAGCATGGGCGCCTTCGTGTACGGCATCAACCTGCAGATGCCGGTGTGGCCGGCTTTCCTGGCAAGCTAAGGAGACGGGCCTCATGGAACTGTTAGACAACCTCGGACTGGGCTTTGCAACCGCCCTGTCACTGCAAAACCTCGCCTACGCATTCCTGGGCTGCGTGCTCGGGACGCTGATTGGTGTGCTGCCGGGCCTCGGGCCTCTGGCCACCATCGCCATGCTGCTGCCGGTGACGTACACGCTGCCGCCGGTGGCTGCGCTGATCATGCTGGCCGGTATCTACTACGGCGCGCAGTACGGTGGGTCGACCACCGCCATTCTGGTGAACCTGCCTGGTGAATCATCATCAGTGGTGACCACGATCGACGGCTACCAGATGGCGCGTCGTGGCCGTGCCGGTGTGGCACTGGCTACCGCCGGTCTCGGCTCGTTCTTCGCTGGCTGCGTGGCTACCCTGATCCTGGCCGCGTTTGCCGCGCCGCTGTCGGAACTGGCGTTCAAGTTCGGTCCCGCCGAGTACTTCTCGCTGATGGTGCTGGGTCTGATCGGCGCCGTGGTGCTGGCTTCGGGCTCGCTGTCGAAGGCCGTGGCGATGATCGTGCTGGGCCTGTTGCTGGGTCTGGTCGGTACCGACGTGAACTCGGGCGCTGCGCGCTTCTCGTTCGACGTGCCTGAACTGACCGACGGCCTGAACTTCGTGTCGGTGGCAATGGGTGTGTTCGGCTTCGCGGAAATCATTGCGAACCTGGAGCAAAAGGAAGCCCGCGAAACCTTCACGGACAGCGTGACGAACCTGTTCCCGACCAAGGAAGACTTCAAGCGCATGATTCCGGCGGTGCTGCGTGGCACGGCGCTGGGTTCGGCACTGGGTATCCTGCCGGGTGGCGGTGCCGCGCTGGCTTCGTTCGCGGCCTACTCGCTGGAAAAGAAGACGTCGAAGTTCTCGCACGAGTTCGGCAAGGGTGCGATCGAAGGCGTGGCGGGTCCGGAATCGGCCAACAACGCCGCTGCCCAGACCTCGTTCATCCCGCTGCTGACGCTGGGCATTCCGCCCAACGCCGTGATGGCGCTGATGGTCGGTGCGATGACGATCCACAACATCCAGCCTGGTCCGCAGGTGATGAGCAGCAACCCCGCGCTGTTCTGGGGCCTGATCGCCTCGATGTGGATTGGCAACTTCATGCTGATCATCCTGAACCTGCCGATGATCGGCGTGTGGGTGAAGCTGCTCAAGGTGCCGTACCGCTTCCTGTTCCCGGCGATCCTGACGTTCTGCTGCATCGGCGTGTACTCGGTCCAGAACACCACGTTCGACGTGTTCCAGACCGCGGCCTTCGGCGTGATCGGCTACCTGTTCATCAAGCTGAAGTGCGAACCCGCACCGCTGCTGCTGGGCTTCGTGCTCGGACCGATGATGGAAGAGAACTTCCGCCGCTCGCTGCTGCTGTCGCGTGGTGACTTCAGCGTGTTCGTGACGCGCCCGCTGTCGCTGGGTCTGCTGATCGGCGCGGCAGTGCTGGTGCTGATCGTGGCCATGCCGTCGATCAAGGCCAAGCGCGAAGAAGCATTCCAGGAAGAGTAAGGCCTCCGGTCTCAGCTTCCGCTGTAAAGGAAGGGCGCCCATTGCGGCGCCCTTTTTTCATTCCGGCACCGCAGCAATGCGGCGTTCAGGGGGAATTCAGGCGACGTTCAGGCCGCGAACAACTCGGCACACGCAGCGCGGATCGCCTCGGTCACGTGCGCGCGGCCGTGATCGCGCCGCTCCAGCATGCCGATGGTGCGGACCATTGGCTCGCCATCGGCCTGCAACGGCAGGATGCGCAGCGCCTCGTCTTCCTGCCAGCGGGCACGTTTTAGCAGCGGCACCACGGTCACCCCCACCTCCTGACGCACGAGTTCCACCAAGGCCTCGATCGAATTCAGTTCGAGAAACTCGTTGGTGCGCAGATGCGCGCGGCGGAGCGCGCGCTCCACCAGCACGCCAGTACGCTGGGTGCGATCGAACCGCAGGAACGGGTTGGCCGCCAGCGCCTGACGCGCCGTATCGCCGTCGCTGCCCCGCGACGCGATGGCCACCAGCGGCTCGTCATAGAGGGGTGTCCAGCGCAGCACCCCGGATGGGCGCGCCATGCCTTCGACCAGAAACGCCGCATCGAGCTCGCCGCCCTCCACCATCGTCGCCAGTTCGATCGACTTCGCGCCGATGAGCCGGACATCAAGCGCCGCGTGCGTGCGCTTGAGCCGCGCCACGACATGTGACAGCCCACCCATCACCGACACCACCGCGCCGACCGCCACGGCCCCCGCCATCGCATCGGACCCTGAAAGTGGCAGCCGCATCTCCTCATAGAGATCCAGCAGCCGCCGCGCCATGGGCAGCAATTCCCGGCCATCGGCATTGAGCACGGCCACGCGTCCGCTGCGGTCGAACAGTTCGCGCCGCAATTCCTCCTCCAGGGAGCGCATCTGCAGGCTCACTGCCGCCTGGGTCAGCGCCACCTGACCGGCGGCGGCAGCGAACGAGCCATGCTCGGCCACGGCTACGAAGGTCCTTAGAAAGCGAATTGTGCTCATGGGGTGCTCATTGAATGCATATGGGTCGCTGGCCTCCTTGATCGATTCACAAGTTTTTCTTGTGGATCAGGCAAGGAATATTAACTTTCATTATGTCGACTAGCGCGGAATAATTTTGGGTTGCTGGCCAGAAGAGATGTGCCGTACCCATCCGCACCGGAGAAGAGAAATGAAAACCTGGCTTCGCCTGTTTGGCGTCGGCCTTGCCACAAGCCTGACCCTGGCTGCTGCCCCGTCGCACGCAGAGAACTATCCCAGCAAGCCGATCCGGCTGATCGTGCCCTTCCCGGCCAGCGGTGCCACTGACCTGCTGGCGCGCGCCATTGCCCAGAAAGTGGGCACGAGCATGGGCCAGCAGATCGTTGTGGACAACCGGCCCGGCGCCGGCGGCGCGATCGGCTCGGACATGGCGGCCAAGGCGCCCGCCGACGGCTACACACTGCTGATCGCCACGACCAGCACGCACTCGATCGGCCCGTACATCAACACCCATCTGCCCTACAACACCGAGACGGACTTCACGCCGATCGGCCAGGTGGCCACGGCCACCAACGTGCTGGTGGTGCCGAACTCGCTGCCGGTGAAGAACGTCAAGGAACTGATCGACTACGCGAAAAAGCATCCGGGCGAATTGAACTACGCATCGAGTGGCAACGGCACGGTCGTGCATCTGACCGCCGAAGCATTCAAGGCCCAGGCCGGCGTGTTCATCACGCATATTCCATACCGTGGCACGGCGCTGGCGGTGCCTGACCTGATCTCGAACAAGGTGCAGATCCTGTTCGACAGCATCGTGTCCGGCATGCCGCACGTGAAGGACGGCAAGCTGAAAGGGCTGGCCGTGACCAGCATGAAGCGCTCGCCGCTGGCTCCGGACCTGCCGACGGTCAACGAATCGGGGCTGCCCGGATTCGAATCGGACACATGGTTCGGCATCTATGGCCCCAAGGGCCTGCCGGCTGATATCGTCAACCGCCTGAACAGCGAGTTCAACAAGGCCATCCAGTCGCAGGACGTCAAGGATCGCCTGGCCAAGCTCGGCGCCGAGCCCGTTGGCGGCACGCCGGCGCAGTTCGCCGCGATGGTGAAGAAGGACAGCGCCCGCTGGGGCAAGCTGATCAAGGATCGGAAGATCCAGGTGGATTGATTCTTTGATCCCCAATTTTGCTCTGCTCTCCTGCGCGATGGGAGCGCAGAGAAAACACTAGGCATAGCGAGAGACACCATGCAGAACTTCAACTGGACCAACCCCTACCCCACCGTGCGCATTCCGCTGTTCGCGCGCAACGTTGTGTCGACCTCGCATCCGCTGGCGGCCCAGGCCGGCCTGCGGATGCTGCTCAAGGGTGGCAACGCAGTGGACGCCGCGATTGCCGCCGCCGCGGCGATCACGCTGGTGGAACCGGTGTCGTGCGGCCTGGGCAGCGATGCCTTCGCGATCCTGTGGGACGGCAAGCAACTGCACGGCCTGAATTCGTCGGGCGTGGCACCGGCCGCGTGGAATCCGGACTACTTCAAGAACAAGTACGGCGCCGATGGCAACGGCCTTGCGAACCGGCCGATCCGTGGCTGGGATTCGGTCACCGTGCCTGGTGTCATCGCCGGCTGGGCCGCGCTGCACGAACGCTTCGGCAAGCTGCCGTTCGAAGACCTGATGGAACCCGCGATCGAGATCGCGGAACGTGGCTATGCAGTGCCGCCGGTGGTTGCGCACAAGTGGGCCGCCGCCGTGCCGGACCTCAAGAGCCAGCCCGGCTTTGCCGACACGTTCATGCCGAATGGCCGCGCGCCGGCTGTCGGCGAGAAGTTCTTGTTCAAGGATGC
Source organism: Cupriavidus sp. Met-2 (assembly GCF_049843575.1). Classification (NCBI taxonomy): domain Bacteria; kingdom Pseudomonadati; phylum Pseudomonadota; class Betaproteobacteria; order Burkholderiales; family Burkholderiaceae; genus Cupriavidus; species Cupriavidus sp. Met-2. The sequence continues at coordinate 801,641 of NZ_JBBHZL010000001.1, read as the reverse complement.
CGCAGACACGCTGCGCAAGATCGGCGCCACTGGCGGCCGTGCGTACTATGAAGGCGAAATCGCCGAGAAGATCGCCGCGTTCAGCAAGGCATGCGGTGGCGCGATGACGCTCGACGATCTGCGCAACTACCGCCCCGAGTGGGTCACGCCGATCAGCAAGTCCTACCGTGGCTACGAAGTGCACGAGATTCCGCCGAACGGCCAGGGCATTGCCGCGCTGATGGCGCTGGGTATCCTCGATCAGTTCGACGTCGGCTCGCTGCCGGTGGATTCGGTCGACTCGCAGCACCTGCAGATCGAGGCGATGAAGCTTGCCTTCGCGGACCTGTACCGCTACGTGGCCGATCCGCGCAGCATGGAGGTCACGCCCGAGCAGATGTTGGACGAGGCCTACCTGAAGTCCCGCGCCAAGCTGATCGACATGCAACGCGCGACGCATTTCAACTTCGGCATGCCCCGCACGGGCGGCACGATCTACCTGACCGCGGCAGACGAGAACGGCATGATGATCTCGTTCATCCAGTCGAACTACATGGGCTTCGGTTCCGGCGTCGTGGTGCCGGGCACCGGCATCAGCCTGCAGAACCGTGGCGTTGGATTCTCGATGGATCCGAAGTCGGCCAACGTGGTGGAAGGCGGCAAGCGCCCGTTCCACACGATTATCCCGGCCTTCCTGACCAAGCAAGGCAAGCCGGTGATGAGCTTCGGCGTCATGGGCGGTGATATGCAACCGCAAGGTCATCTGCAAACCGTTGTGCGCATGCTCGATTACAACCAGCAACCGCAGGCTGCCTGCTGCGCACCGCGCTGGAAGGTCAACCGCGACTTCACGCTGGACGTTGAAGGCACCATGGACCCGAACACCGTGGCCGGGCTCAAGGAGCGCGGCCACAAGCTCAAATCCGTGGAAGACCCGTATATGGACTTCGGCTCCGGCCAGTTCATCTGGCGTTTGTCGGACGATGCCGAGCAAGGCTATGTGGCCGCCAGCGACAGCCGCCGCGACGGTCAGGCCGTGGGCTTCTGAGGCAGAGGTTTAGTTGTACCGCTGTAGGTAGTACGTAGTAGAAGTCCTGCGAGGCGCCATGGGGAAACCCATGGCGCCTATTTTCATTCCGGGATTGCCACGCTTAGTACTCAATACACCGGCAGGCTCAGGAAGCGCTCGATCGCGACGGCATGGGCGATATCGATGCAGAACGCGCCAATCGCAATTTGCTTGAATGCGCACGCTGCTTGCATCAGGTCCCGGGCTGCAACTGTTCCGCTGCATTCGCGTGAAACTGTGCATGGCATGGCGTGGAGGCTCCCGTACACTTGCCGAGTCGCTGATTTCTGGAAAGCCGCCCCCATGCCTACTTTTGCCTACCGAATCGTCAACGTATTCGCCGAGTCCACCTTCGGCGGCAATCCCCTGTGTGTGTTCGAGGACGCGCGCGGACTCGATGACGCGACCATGCAGGCGCTGGCCCTGCAGTTCAACCTGTCGGAGACCACCTTCGTGCTCCCATCCGACAACGCCAACGCCGCCGTACGCATATTCACGCCGGGATACGAGATGCGCTTCGCAGGCCATCCGACGCTTGGCACGGCGCACGTCGTGCGGGACCTGATGAAAACGGGCGACGCGCTTTCGCTCGAATTCAAGGCCGGCGTGGTCCCGGTCACGGCCAAGGGTGACCGCTGGACACTGACCGCGCCGCACGCGGGCGCGCCGAAGACCGCCCCAGCGGGCCTGCCGGATGCCGAGATGGCATCGTTGCTGGGCCTGACCATGGACGATCTTGCCGGATCACCGATGTGGGTCGACACCGGCGCCGACCAATTGCTGGTCCCCGTGAAGACGCCCGACGCAGTACGTCGCGCACAACCGGACAGCAGCCGGCTCGATCGCTGGCCGCAAAGCAGCCTGGGCCGCAAGACCGCCTATGTCTTTGCATTCGACCCGGAACAGCCAGGCAAGGCACTCGTGCGGTATTTCTTCACCAAGCAAGGCGGCGGAGTAGCGGAAGACCCAGGCACCGGCTCCGCTTGCGCCAACCTGGGCGGATGGCTGGTGGCAACGGGCCACCAGTTGCCCGCCAGCTACGAGGTGGACCAGGGCGAGTTCGTCGATCGCCGCTGCCGGCTGGACCTGAACGTGACCACCGAGGGCGCGATTCGCGTGGGCGGCCGCGTAATCGAACTCGGTCGCGGCACCGTGACACTCTGACAAGGACTCTGCCATGCCATCGCACGACATTGCCACACTTGCCGATCTCGAATCGTTGTACGCCGAACCGTCAGGGGCATCGCTTGCCAAGGAGGTGGACTACCTCCACCCGCATTACCGAGCCTTTGTGGAGGCGTCACCGTTCTGCCTACTCTCGACGGCCAGCGGCAAGGGAGGCGACTGCTCCCCACGCGGCGACGCGCCTGGATTCGTGCATGTGCTCGACGATCGCACGTTGTTGCTGCCGGACCGTCGCGGGAACAATCGCATCGACAGCCTGCGCAATATCATTGCCGACCCGCGCGTGGGACTGCTGTTCCTGATTCCGGGCGTCAACGAAACACTGCGTGTCAGCGGGACCGCAAAGATCTCCACGGATCCGGACCTGATCGCCCGCTGCGTGGTGCAGGACAAAGCGCCGACCTCGGTGCTCGTCATCGCAATCCACTCGGTATTCTTCCAGTGCGCCCGCGCGCTGATGCGATCGCACCTGTGGTCCGCCGACGCGCAGATTTCACGCGAGGCGCTGCCGAGCAATGGCACGATCGTCGCAACGCTGAGCCAGAATGCGATCGACGCCGCCACCTACGATCGCGAACTCCCGGACCGCCTGCGCAATAACCTCTACTAGCGCGGCAGCCACTCGGCCGCGTGGGTACCGAGTGGTTCGGAAGGCAACGCCCAATATGCCGGCGTTGCCGATAACCGGGCCGCGTGACGCACCACGGTCAACTCGCCGAAGCCCGACTCCTGCACTTCGAGCAGGTCCGAAATCTCGTCGATGTGCTGGTCGGGCACGCTGAAGCCATCCGGCAGGCGACCTAGCCCGCGCAACCATTGCCCGACCTGGGCCAGCGACACGCGCACATGCCAGCTTCCGCCTTCCACCGCACGGCGGTGCAGCGCCGCCATCGCGCCAAAGGCCAGCAGATACCCCGCGGCATGATCCAGCACCTGCGCCGGGAGCGGCTTCGGCTCGGTGGAGCCCGCTGCACGGGCTTCGTCGTCATTGAAACCGGTGGCCGTTTGCACGAGCGAATCGAAACCCCGCTTGCCCGCCCACGGCCCGACATGGCCATAAGCAGATAGCGACACATAGACGATGCCTGGACGCGCGCGCGCTGCGGCTTCGGCACCGACCCCAAGCTCCGCCAGCCCGTTCGGGCGATACCCCTGCACCACGACATCGGCGCCGTGCAGCAGCTTGTGCAGCGCGCGCTTGTCATCCGCGTCACGCAGATCGAGCTGGCAGGAGCGTTTGCCACGCCCGGTATCGATAACGAGCGGCGGAATCGACGGAAGGTGCGCAGCCGTGACCAGCAACACATCGGCGCCGTGGGCGGCCAAGGTCCGCCCCGCCACCGGGCCGGCGATGATGCGAGTGAAGTCGAGCACGCGCACGCCGGACAGCGGCCTGGCATCGACATTGATTTCAGCCTGGGGGGCGAATGCCGGCAACGGCATCGGCGGCGCATCGCCGATCCGTTCGATGATGACCGGCGGGAGCCCCCGCAACGCCTGAGCCTGCGGGTGCGCCTGCCATTCGTCATAGGTCCGCATCGCCGCCACGACCATGCCGGTGTCCGAGGCCGCCGCTTCGAAGTCCTCGGCCTTCCACTTGGACAGCGCAGCGCGCACGGCATCCTTGTCGTGCGCGCAATGCAGAAGCTTCAGCACGCCATCCCGATGATGCGGAAAATTCGTATGCAGCCTGACCCAGCGGCCATCGCCGCACGGGTACAGCCCCGCGATCTTGTCCCATAGCTCGGGCGCGGCGCCACCTTTGACGCGCAGATAGCGCTCGCTGCGAAACTCGGCCATGGCATGGCGCATATCGACCGCGACGCCCTGCCAGTTGCCGGTCCGCTGCGCCCACAACGCGGCGGCAGCCAGCGCCGACGCGCCCAGGCTGGTCTGGGCCGCAGTGCCAATGGCGAAGCTGGATGGGAGAACCGGATCGGCGCCGGTCAGCGTCAGATGCCCAAGTGCTTCCGGGGGCATCCCGGCCTCGCGCCAGAGCGCGGCCAAGGCATCGGGGGCAGTTTGGGGGGGAACGGTGGCGAAGGAAGCGGAGTTCATGGCTTGTATTCCAGCAGCGGCAAGCCCCGGACTGTGCGACGATTGCGCACCACGGCCCGAGGTCTACCGCACGATGACGACCCTGATATCTGGTGGATTCTGCACCACTTCAGCCCATCGCGCCGTGAGACGATTCGGAAAAAGCCCCGCAGGTGCCGGGTTACCCCGCAGGCACGGTAAAATCGCCCCATTCCACGGAACATCAGGACCGCAAACCGGGTCAATCCAGGCCCGGACCGTCCGCCCAAGCAATCGAGCCGCCCCCGTTGCGGCGACAACATGAGCCACGACACCAAACCCAACGACACGCCCGCCGCCTCCAACTTCCTGCGGAGCATCATCGACCAGGACCTCGCCACCGGCACCTACGCCGGCCGCGCGGACAAGCAAGGCGACCCGCTGCCGACGGTCATCACGCGCTTCCCGCCGGAGCCGAACGGCTACCTGCACATTGGTCACGCCAAGAGCATCTGCGTGAACTTCGGGCTGGCCCGCGACTACGCCGGCCGCTGCCATCTGCGCTTCGATGACACGAACCCGGTGAAGGAAGACACCGAGTACGTCGACTCGATCATCGATGCCGTGCACTGGCTCGGCTTCTCCTGGGATAGCGCCCAGGCGGGCAGCACGCCGCACCTGTACTTCGCGAGCGACTACTTCGACCAGCTCTACAAGTTTGCCGAGACGCTGATCGAGCGCGGCGTGGCCTATGTGGACAGCCAGAGCGCCGAGCAGATCGCCGCCATGCGCGGCAACTTTTCCGAACCGGGCAAGCCGTCGCCGTTCCGCGACCGCTCGGTCGAGGAGAACCTGAAGCTGTTCCGCGAGATGCGCGACGGCAAGTACGCCGACGGCGAGCACGTGCTGCGCGCGAAAATCGACATGACCGCCCCGAACATCGTGATGCGCGATCCGGTGCTCTACCGCATCCGCCACGCCCATCATCACCGTACCGGCGACAAGTGGTGCATCTATCCGATGTACGACTTCACGCATTGCATTTCGGACGCGATCGAGAACATCACGCATTCGCTGTGCACGCTCGAGTTCGAAAACAACCGCCCGCTCTATGACTGGGTGCTCGAGCACCTGCGCGACGCCGGCGTGTTCGCCAATCCGCTGCCGCACCAATACGAATTCGCGCGCCTGAACCTGACCTACGCGATCACCAGCAAGCGACGCCTGAAGCAGCTCGTGGACGAGCAGCGCGTGACCGGCTGGGACGATCCGCGGATGCCCACCATCGTCGGTATCCGCCGCCGCGGCTACACGCCCGAGTCGATCCAGCTCTTCTGCGATCGCGTGGGTGTGTCGAAGGCCGATAGCTGGATCGACATGAGCACGCTCGAAGGCGCGGTCCGTGATGACCTCGACGCGCGGGCACCGCGCAGCGTTGCCGTGCTGGACCCGCTCAAGCTGATCCTGGACAACTACCCGGAAGGCCAGAGCGAGGAATGCTCGGCGCCGGTGCACCCGAAGCAGCCTGAAATGGGCCGCCGCGTATTCCCGCTGTCGCGTGAGCTGTGGATCGAGCGCGAGGACTTCAACGAGAACCCGCCGAAGGGCTACTTCCGTCTGTTCCCAGGCAACAAGGTGCGCCTGCGCTACGGCTATGTGATCGAATGCACCGGCGTCGACAAGGATGCCGACGGCAACGTGATTGCCGTGCACGCGAACTACCTGCCGGAAACCAAGAGCGGCACGCCTGGCGCGGACAGCGTAAAGGTCAAGGGCAACATCCACTGGGTCAGCGCGCCTCACGCGTGTGAAGCCGAAGTCCGCCTGTACGACCGTCTGTTCAACGACCCGAACCCGGATACCGGTGGCAAGAACTTCTTGGACGCGCTGAATCCGGAATCGAAGAAGGTCGTGACCGCCTATCTGGAGCCGGGCCTGCGCGATGCCAAACCAGAGGACCGTTTCCAGTTCGAGCGGCACGGTTACTTCGTGGCGGACCGAGTGGATTCGCAGCCGGGCAAGCCGGTGTTCAACCGCACGGTTGGACTCAAGGACAGCTGGGGCAAGTGAGCATGGCGCAAACCATTACTTTTCCGCTTGATCGCGAGTTCATCGCGCTGAATGACCTGCTGAAGCTTGCCGGCGTCTGCGACAGTGGCGGTGCCGGCAAGGCGCTGGTCGCGGCGGGCGAGGTATCGGTGGACGGTGCGCCCGAGTCGCGCAAGACCGCGAAGATCCGCGCTGGCCAGGTGGTCGGCGTCGGCGGCACCGGTGGTGTGCGCATCAAGGTGGTGGCAGCCTGAACGCCAGGCAGTGCGATCACGAGGCGGCGGCGCAATGCCGTCGCCTCGCTAACTTGTCACAGATTAGCCGTTTCAAATCGAAGGCGAAGCGGCTTCCAAGGAGCATCAATGCCAATCGCGTTCTGGTGTGTACTCGTGGCTGGCCTGATGCCAGTCCTGACCGTCGCCGTTGCCAAGGCCGGTAGCCGTGGTTACGACAACCATGACCCACGTGCCTGGCTGGAACGACAGAGCGGCCGCGCGCGGCGTGCCGACATGGCTCACCGCAATCATTTCGAGGCATTCCCATTCTTCGCGGCCGCCGTGCTGATCGCCTCGCATCTGGCCGCACCGCAAGCACGAATCGACGAACTGGCGATTGCTTTCATCGTCATCCGGGTTCTGTACACCATTTGCTACCTGACCGATCGCGCCACGCTACGCACGTTGTTCTGGACGGTTGGGCAACTGACAGTGATCGGCATATTCCTGCTGCCCGTCTTCGTTCACTGAGTCTGTCCACGGATTGTGTCCATGAAGCGGAGGCCCCAAATGCGCGTCGTCCTTCCGATTGCCGCAGCACTGCTGGCCTCCCCTGCCTTGGCCGCGCCGGCCACCTACACCGTGGACCCGACACACACCGCCGTGTACTTCGGCGCGAGTCACTTTGAACGCACCACGGTTCGTGGCCGCTTCGGCAAGATGGATGGGCGCATTCTTTACGACCCCGACAGCGGCACCGGGTCCATCGACTTCACCGTTGACACCGACTCCATCGACACGGGAAACCGCAGTCTCGATGGAGTGCTGCGTTCCGCGCAGTTCCTCGACGCCCAGAACTTCCCCGTTGCCCGGCTACAGGCGAACCGCTTTATTGTCGAGAACGGCAAGCTTGTCGCCGTGGAAGGTTCACTATCGCTCCATGGCATCAGCCAACCCTTGCGCCTCGAGGCCGATCGTTTCAGTTGCGGCGAGACGGTCCTGTTCGGTGTCAGGCGGAACGTGTGCGGCGGCGACTTCCATGCCAGTTTTCCGCGCAGCGCCTTCGGGGTAACACGCTTCCTGCCCGAGGTCGGCGATCTGGTCACACTTCAGGTGTCGGTCGAAGCATCCCCCGCCGGCGCGGCGGAACCTGCGGGAAAATAGCCAGCGGCACAGCCTGTCGAAGGCGCCCCGGCGTCACCTTTAGCTGGAAGAAGTTCAGTAAAATCAGCCCTTTGCCAAGACCATCCAGCCGCGTAGCCTCACTGCGAACGGCGATGCGCGAGCCAAGATGAGCATGATTCACCTGAACGACGTCGTTGCGGCGTCGCTAGCTGCTGCCGGCGCCTGCCTGGCGTGCAGCATTCCCGCCGATTTTCTTCGCCGATTTCCACTCTGGGCCTACAAGACCTATGGCCGTGGCGCGCTGTTGCTGCCGCTGCTCGCCGTCATGGTCGGGACGTTGATCGCTGGTGTAGCCGTTGAAGGCGACATCAACAGTGATGGCGGTATTGCATTGGTGGCGGCCGCCTCGTTCCTGGGCTTGATACTGGCTTCCGCCCTGCTGCGCTTCTGGCTCGCCGACTATCGCAAGCGCTGACCCGGCGCGGGCCAGCCGGGACAATTACCGCCCCGGCTACCCCATTTCCATCGTGTCGACGTCCGGATCACGTATGATTCGGCCTTTCGCGCACAGAGCACGATTGCTGGCGCGTGCCGCTTACCTGATCCCATGGCGCTCAAGTCCACCATTTTCAAAGCCGACCTGTCCGTGTCCGACATGGATCGGCCGTACTACGGCAGCCACACGCTGACCATTGCCCAACACCCGTCCGAGAACGACGCACGCATGATGGTCCGCCTGTTGGCCTTTGCCTGCGAAGCCACCGAGACGCTGACCTTCACTCGCGGCCTGGACGAACCCGACGAACCCGATCTTTGGGACAAGACGCTGACCGGCGACATTTCCCACTGGATCGACCTCGGCCAGCCCGACGAAACCCGGCTGAAGCGTGCCGCCGCGCGTGCCGATCACGTCACTGTCTATACGTACCAGAGCGCCAGCGCGCGTGAGTGGTGGAAAGGCATGTCGGGCAAGGCCAGCAAGCTGCGCAACGTGACCATCTACAATGTGCCTTCGGATGCCGTGGAAGCGCTGGCACGTATGGCCCAGCGTGCCATGCGCCTGTCCGTGACCATCCAGGATGGCGACATCTGGGTCAGTGACGACGACCACAATGTGCAGATTACGCGCGAAGTACTCCAGCGCGCGGACGATTGATTCCCAGCCACACTCAAAAGGAAGACTGCGATGCAAACCACTCCCTCCGGCCTGCAATTCGAAGACACCGTCGTCGGTTCGGGCGACGAAGCCAAGGCAGGCAAGCATGTGACCGTGCACTACACCGGCTGGCTCTTCGAGAACGGCCAGGCTGGCCGCAAGTTCGATTCGAGCAAGGATCGTAACGACCCGTTCGTGTTCCCGCTGGGCGCCGGCCACGTCATTCGCGGTTGGGACGAAGGCGTGCAGGGCATGAAGGTTGGTGGCACGCGCCGCCTGGTCATTCCCGCCGACCTGGGCTACGGTGCCCGTGGCGCCGGTGGTGTGATTCCTCCGAACGCCACGCTGCTGTTCGAAGTGGAACTGCTCGCGGTCTGAGGCAGAACCCGCCAATAAAAAACGGACGCCTTGGCGTCCGTTTTTTATTGCGCATGAAGCACAACCGGGAATCAACGGCGCTTCATGTAGAACACAAAAACCTTGTCGACCTCGGCGTGCGACAGCAACTCATTGCCCGTCTGCTTCGCGAATGCCTGGAAATCGCGCGTGGCACCCGGATCAGTGGCCAGCACCTTGAGCACTTCGCCACTGGCCATGTCAGCCAACGCCTTCTTGGTCCGCAGGATCGGCAGCGGGCAATTCAGGCCGCGGGCGTCCACTTCTTTCTGGAAATCCATTCCTCACACCTTCTATTTCTGATAGATGCCGTATTGTAGCGAAGCGCCGAGCAGGCTGAAGTCGGTCGGGCGACGCGGATCGGGAATGTCGTCACCGGTGGCGCGATCATAGAATCGCACCGGCATTCCGCGGCGCTCCAGGAAATCGGCCACGGCAAAGCCGGTACCTGCATTCCAGATCCGCATCTTCTCCGGTGCCACGAGCTTGTACTCCGCCAACTCCTCCGACAGCCGGATACTCCCGGTCGCCTGAACGTGGTAGGCAATGATCAACTCGTTCTTGCGCATGAAGTCGTAGACACCAATCAGCGATGCCGACACGGTATCGAGATTGGTCTCTTCCTTGAGCTCGCGTGCCACGCCCAGTTCCGGCGTTTCGTCACGTTCCATAAAGCCGGTCACCAGCGCGAACATCTTCTCGGGCCACACGGCATTGCGTGCCAGCAGCAGCTTGCCCTCGTACTCGACCACAGCCGCCAGCACCGGCAACGGATTGTCCCAATGCACGAATCCGCAGCCATCCCGCAGGCAAACATGGCGATAGCGTCCAGACATTGGCAAATGCTCAAGTTCCGAACCGCATTGCGGGCAAAAACGATAGTTATGCATCGGGGGTCTCCTGTCTTCTGTCTCGTGTCTCGTTATCGTTGGTGAATGCTGGATGCGTAACTGCCCTTCAACCCGAGCAGGCCGTGCGGATATCGGCGGCAAACGCTTCCACGGTGTCTGGCTGCAGGTCCCACGCGCACATCAGCCGGCACCCGCCTGCGCCGATGAAGGTGTAGAACAGCCAGCCCCGGGCGCGCAGCGCCTCGATGGCCGGCAACGGCAGCTCGGCAAAGACGGCGTTCGCCTCGGTCGGGAACATGATGCGCACGCCAGGAATATCGGCGATGCGCTGGTGAAGCAGCGTCGCCATGGCGTTGGCGTGGCGCGCGTTATTCAGCCACACGTCGTTTTCGAGCATGCCGAGCCATGGCGCCGAAATAAAACGCATCTTCGACGCCAGTTGCCCCGCCTGCTTCACGCGGTAGGCAAAGTCCTCCGCCAGCTTGCGGTCGAAGAAAACCACGGCCTCCCCCACGGGCAAGCCATTCTTGGTGCCGCCAAAGCAGATCACATCGACGCCCGCACGCCAGGTGATTTCTGACGGGTGCACACCGAGCGATGCCACCGCATTGGCGAATCGCGCGCCATCCATATGCACGCGCAACTGGCGCCGCTTGGCGATGGCCGCAATGGCACGCACTTCCTCCACCGTGTAGACGGTGCCCACCTCAGTGGCCTGCGTCAGCGAGACGACACGCGGCTTCGGATAGTGGATATCGGCGCGGCGAGTGACCAGCGCCTCCACCGCATCGGGCGTCAGCTTGCCGTTCTCGCCGGGCGCGGTGAGCAGCTTCGACCCATTCGAGAAGAACTCGGGGCCGCCGCACTCGTCCGTTTCGATATGGGCGAGTTCATGACAGATCACCGAGTGGTAAGACTGGCACAGCGACGACAGCGCAAGCGAATTGGCCGCCGTGCCGTTGAAGACGAAGAAGACCTCGCAATCGGTCTGGAACAGATCGCGGATGCGATCGCAGACCTTTTGCGTCCAGCTGTCGTCGCCGTAGGCCTTCTCATGGCCGCTGGCGTTGGCCTCGAGAAAATACTTAAGCGATTCCGGGCAGAAACCCGCGTAATTGTCCGAGGCGAACTGCTGCATGGTGGAGACTGCGGAGGTCATCGTTCAGCCTTGCTAGAAGTTACTTCTTGTCGGCCCAGAGTTCGCCACCGGTAGCCCAGTTCTCGCGCTTGACGTCGGTGATGATGATGTCGACCGCGCCCGAGGAGCAGCCAAGCGTCTCGCACGTGACACGGGTAACTTCCTCGACAAACTTGCGCTTCTGCTCGACGGTGCGGCCTTCAAACATTTCTACGTGGAAAGTGGGCATTCGTGACTCCTTTGGAATGTCAGTTCTTGTAAGAGGGATCGATTTTATCGAGTTTGCGCAGCAGTGCGGGCCATTCCATCGCGCCCTCGACGGCGCCACCGTCATAAAGCTGCAGAGAGGTCTTGTCCGCAATGGCCGCTGACGGCTGGACGGTAGCGCTGCCGAGCTGCGCGCCGAGCTGGATCTCGCACGCCTTGATCAGCGTGGCCATCAACACGTAGGCCTCCGCTACCGTGCGGCCCACGGTCAGCGTGCCGTGGTTGCGCAGCAGCATGGCCGGGTGCCCGCCCAGCGACCCGGTAAGCCGCCCGCCCTCGGCCGGCGAGAACGCCAGCCCTTCGTAATCGTGATAGGCAATCCGCCCGTGGAAACGCATCGCATGCTGCGAAAGCGGCAGCAATCCCTCGGCCTGGGCCGACACCGCGATACCAGCGGTGTTATGGAGGTGCATCACACAGTGTGCATCGGGGCGGGCCGCATGGACTGCGCCGTGCAGCGCAAAGCCTGTCACGTTGACGGGATGGACGGTTTCGCCGACCACTTCGCCCCGGCTGTTGATCTTGACGAGATCGGACGCGCGAATCTCCTCGAAGGCAAAGCCAAACGGATTGATCAGGAAGTGATCGGGTTCGCCGGGCACGGTGGCCGAAATATGGGTGTAGATCAGGTCATCCCAACGTTCCAGCGCGACCAGCCGGTAGGCGGCGGCAAGGTCCACGCGCACGCGCGCTTCTTCGTCGCTGATCGGGAAAGCCGGGCCCGCGGCACGGCCGGGCTGCAAGGCAAAAGACATGGGGCAAAGGCTCCGCGCCGCCCTGCAACGCCTGCGCGGGTGCGTCCGGTCGAGTGAGCGGCGGAGCCGATACTGTAGCGCAGTCCTCAGGCGCCGGCATGGGCCGGTTTGCCACCCACCGGCAGCGCGCGCCACATCCAGACGTAGATCAGCGCGCCCAGCAGCAACGCTCCGGCCGCCACCGCCAGCGACGCCGAAAATCCGCCCGTGCGGGCCACCAGCGCGGTGGCCAGCGGCGGCCCCGCGATCTGGCCGAGCGCGTATGCCGCCGTCATCAGGCCGATCAGCTTCGAGGCACGCTGGCCCCACAGGCGCCGCGCTTCACGCATCGCAAACGACACCAGCGCCGTGAACGGCAGGCCCACCAGGAGGCTGCTGAGCGCGAATCCGGCCACGGTCGGCCAGACCGCCGCCACGCCCACGCCGATGGCCTGCATTGTGTACAGCATCATCATCATGCGGCGGTTGTCGTGGTGCATGCCCACGCGCGTGACCAGATACGCGCCCACCATCACCCCTGCTCCCAGGATCGGCCAGAACAGGTCTGCCCAGACACTGCCCGGCATGGCCTGGCGTGCGATCACGGGCAGGAATGTCGCGGTGATGATGTAGCCGAATCCGGCCAGGCCGTAAGCCAGCGTCAGCGCCCAGGTTTCAAGGTCGAGTTTTGGCGTGGGCGCCGGCGCGAGAGTTGGCGCGCTGCCACCGCACGGCGTGTGTAACGCAGGAGGCGGCGAACCGAACACACGCCACACCAGCGCCAGCATGACGGCGCCAAGCACCGCGAACGTCATCCATCCCCAATTGGCCAGCCAGTGCCCCGCCACCATGCCGAACGCCGACACCCCCGTGATCACGATGCCGACCCCCGGCCCGCAGAACATCAGGCCACCAAGGGTCGGATGGTCGAGTTCGGCGAGTCGCTGCATGCACCACGCGGTCGCGTAGACCATCACCACCGCGCTGGCGATACCGGCCAGCGTGCGCCAGGCGAGCCACGCCACCATGCCGCCCGGGAGCGCCATGGCCAGCGTCAGCACCACGGTCAGCACCAGCGCGCCGCGCACCATGCGCACCGGGTCGGGCCGGATGAACAGGCATAACAATGCACCCAGCAGGTAGCCGATGTAGTTCAGCGTCGCCAGCGCGCTGCCCTCGGCCAGGGACACGGTGCCGTCGTGCAGCATCATCGGCAGCAGCGGCGTGAAGGCGAAGCGCCCGATACCCATGGCCAGCGCCAGCGAGACAAGCCCGGCCAGCGCCACGGCCCACGCGCCAGCGGTTTGCCGGGTCAGCAATCCGGAGGAAATATCGGCATTTGCGGAAGGCATGTGACGGAATCCGGGCTGGTGCCGCATTCGGCGGATTTGACAATGTCGCCAATGCTACGCCTGAATCGTCATACCTGCCGGCAGCCGGCAAGCCCGCGCCGGAACGCGCCGGCACCAATGCGCGATGGCGGAATGTGGCCGGTCGCCTACACTGGAAGTGGCGCGGCCACGGCATTCACTGCGGGCCGCTCCCCGCCATGACACTCGCACCGATCCGAGACTGGCTGGCCCGGGTGCGCTGGCTCGCACTGGGGCACGCCCTCGGGCTCACCTTGCTGGCGATTACAGGCGCGCACGCGCAGTCCGCGTCATCCGCATCCACCGCGCCTGCCGTGCCACCGGTCTACGTCATCCCCATCCGGGGCGCCATCAGTCCGGCCAGCGCCAGCTTTGCCGTGCACGGCATCGAGCACGCCAGCAAGCATGGGGCGCAACTCATCGTGATTGAGATGGATACGCCAGGCGGCCTGGACAAATCGATGCGCGACATCATCCAATCCATCATCGCGTCGCCCGTGCCGGTTGCAACATACGTCTATCCCGGCGGCGCGCGGGCGGCCAGCGCGGGCACCTACATCCTCTACGCCAGCCATATCGCCGCAATGGCGCCCGGCACCAACCTGGGCGCGGCCAGCCCCGTCGCGATCGGTATTGGCGGCCCGAAACCGGAAGCAGGTCCGGCACCCGCATCGGCACCTTCCAGCGCTCCGGCGGCCGAGGACACGATGACACGCAAGCAGATGCATGATGCGTCCGCCTACATCCGAGGGCTGGCGCAGTTGCGACACCGCAATGCCAACTGGGGCGAGCGCGCGGTAAGAGAAGCGGTGAGCCTCTCCGCCGACGAAGCCGTGGCGCAGCATGTGGCGGACTTGATCGCCGCCGACCTTCCGGTACTGCTCAGGCAAGTGGACGGCAAACGCATCGAGGCCGCGGGCGCCATGCGCACCCTGCACACGGCGGGCGCGCCCGTGGTCACGCTGGAACCCGACTGGCGCAGCCGCCTGCTCGCCGTCATCACGGACCCGAGCGTCGCGCTGATCCTGATGATGATCGGCATCTACGGTCTGATCTTCGAGTTCTCCACGCCGGGCATGGTCGTGCCGGGCATTGCCGGCGCGATCTGCCTGCTGTTGGGCCTGTTCGCGCTGCAGATGCTGCCCGTCAACTACGCTGGGTTGGCGCTGATAGCGCTTGGCGTCGGCTGCATGACCGCAGAGCTGTTCCTGCCGACGTTCGGCGCGCTGGGCGTTGGCGGCATCATCGCCTTTGCATTCGGCGCCGTGATGCTGATCGACACCGACGTGCCCGGCTTCGGCGTGCCGCTATCGCTGATTGCCACCCTGTCCACGGTGTCGGCGGTCTTCCTGTTCGGCATGTCGATGGTGCTGTTGCGCGCGCGCCGGCGGCCGGTTGTCAGCGGTGCGGACGCGCTGGTTGGCAGCATCGGCGTGGTAATCGACGATGCCCCGGCAGACGGATGGGCAACGGTCCATGGCGAACAATGGCGTATCCACAGCGCTGCCCCGCTGGTACGTGGTCAACGCGTGCGCGTGACGGCGCGGCGTGGGCTGGTGCTCGACGTGACAACCGCGGGCGACCCGTCATGAGCATTCCCACTGAAACAAGAACGGAAGGAGTCTGATATGGCTTTCGGATTCAGCTTCGGCGGCTTGATCTTCCTGCTGGTTCTGCTGGTGATCTCCGCATTTCGCGTGCTGCGCGAGTACGAGCGCGGTGTGGTCTTCATGCTTGGGCGCTTCTGGCGCGTCAAGGGACCTGGACTGGTGCTGATCATCCCCGCCATCCAGCAGATGGTGCGCGTGGACCTGCGCACCGTGGTACTGGACGTGCCCCCTCAGGACGTGATCTCGCACGACAACGTATCCGTCAAGGTCAACGCGGTGATCTACTTCCGGGTGGTCGACCCGGAACGCGCGATCATCCAGGTGGCCAACTTCCTGGAGGCCACGAGCCAGCTCGCGCAGACCACGCTCCGCTCGGTGCTGGGCAAGCACGAGCTCGATGAAATGCTGGCGGAAAGGGAGAAGCTGAACCTCGACATCCAGAAGGTGCTCGACGCCCAGACGGACGCATGGGGCATCAAGGTATCGAACGTCGAGATCAAGCATGTCGACCTCAACGAGACGATGGTCCGCGCGATCGCACGGCAGGCCGAGGCCGAACGCGAGCGGCGCGCCAAGATCATTCATGCCGAAGGCGAATTGCAGGCATCGGAAAAGCTGCTAGAAGCCGCGCAGATGCTGGCGCGTCAACCGGAGGCGATGCAACTCCGCTACCTGCAAACGCTCACCCAGATCGCTGGCGACAAGAGTTCGACCATCGTCTTCCCGTTGCCAATGGGCGTGCTGTCGGCACTTGCCGGCGGAGGGTCGAAATAGCACATTTTGATGCGATTGATTGGCCTCAAGAGTTTGCGCTGGACGCCACAATCGTTCACAACTTCCCTATTGGCATGAGCCGGATCGAGGCCTAGCATCGGCCTCGCCGTCTGCACCTTTGCTGACGGTTTCCTCCACTCATTTCAAGGGCACCATGGCAAGGACAATCGAGCTGTTCGGCTGGTTTGTGTTCAACGTCGCGATTCCATTGCTCGCGCCGTTAGCACTGCTGCCGCTAGCCAAGCTGCCCCACTTCTTCCGGGAAGAAAGTCACGGCATCGTCCGGCGTGCGATCGAAGGCGGACAGCTACTCTGGGCTGCAATCCCGATGAGCGCCAGCGCCTGCTACCTGCTGGCTTCCGCGCTGGATGAGTCCCACTGGAACCGCCAGACCATGTGGATTGGCATTGCGATGCATGTGTTCCTGATCGTCTTCGCAGCCGTGCTGGTACTGCTGGGCGCGATGGAAGCCAGCGCCGCAGTCACGCGTCCACGCGATCGACCCAACTGGGTCTTGAGGATTTCAGTCTGCCTGATGATCGTCAGTGCAGGAGCCTACTTCGGGATCTACGCCGAACTGGTTCGGCCCAGCGGCCTTTGAAAACATCGCGAATCATCAGCCAAGGAGCATCAACATGCAGAAAGCCATCATCAGATTCCTGGAAGACAACGAACTTCAGCGCAAGGTGATGACCAGGGTCTTCAAAGGGTATCTCGTCGTCTACGCGTCGTGGGTTGCCTGGGGCATCTATCTGAAGCATGCGGCAGCTTGAAGGTGATGCGAATCCTGACCGTGCCACACGGCCGCGGTCAGGAGGCTCCCTACGCGGCGTGCGCTGCCGATTCCGCGGGTGCTGTGCGCTGAGATAACGCCGAGGAAAGGCCGCCCGCCATACCGCGCGACCGGCCCGAGCTGAGATAGTCCGCGATCGATTCCTGCGTCACGTCCCCCAGGTATCCCCCATCGGCATCGAGCACGGGCAGCCAGCTCGTGTTGTGCTGATACATGCGCGACAGCACGATGCGCAGGTGTTCGTCGCACGTCGCCGTGACGGTAAGCGGGCGCATGACATCGGCACAGTGCCCGCCAGACGCCATCGCGCCCCGCACATCGCGGCGCGTGACATAGCCAAGCGGGTGCTGCGCGTCGTCGACAACGGGAAGGTGGCGCACGTCGGCATCGTCCATCACACCGAATGCTTCGGCCAGCGGCATGTCGGGCCGGCTGATCGGCGGCATCGTGGCGGCGTCGCCGGCACGCACCAGCAGCAGGCGCTTGAGCGTGTTGTCGTGGCCGAAGAAGGCCTGCACGAAATCGTTGGCGGGGTGAGCCAGCAACGCATCGGGATGATCGAACTGCACGAGCTTGCCGCCACGGAACACGGCAACCTTGTCGCCGAGCTTGATCGCTTCATCGATATCGTGCGACACCATGATCACGGTCTTGCCGAGCTGGCGTTGCATCTGGAAGAACTCGTTCTGGATGCTTTCGCGGTTGATCGGATCGACCGCGCCGAACGGCTCGTCCATCAACAGCACCGGCGCGTCGGCCGCCAGTGCCCGGATCACGCCGATGCGCTGCTGCTGGCCGCCGGAGAGTTCGCGCGGATAGCGCTTGAGCATCTTGTCTGGGTCCAACTGCACCATCCGGATCAGTTCGCGCGCCCGTTCACGGCACTGCTTCCTATTCCATCCCAACAGGCGCGGCACGACCATGATGTTCTCTTCGATCGTCATGTTCGGAAACAGGCCGATCTGCTGGATCACATAGCCAATCTTGCGCCGCAGGGTCACGCCGTCGAGTCCGGCCGTGTCCTCGCCATCGATGCGAACGGTACCGGAGGTCGGTTCGATCAGGCGGTTGATCATCTTCAGCGTGGTGGTCTTGCCGCAACCAGACGGCCCCAGGAACACGCAGATTTCGCCACGCGGCACCGCCAGGCTGACGGCATCGACGGCACGCACTTCAGTGCCATCCTTTTGGTGGAAGGTCTTGGCAAGTTTGTCGAGTTCTATCATTGACGGATTCCTTTCGGCGTCAGCGCGCGCTGCAGTGCCTGCAGGCACGCGTCCGCCACAATGGCGAGCAGGCTGACGAGAACCGCGCCCACGGCCAGCTTGCTCATGTTGCTCTGGCTGATCGCTTGCAGGATCAGCACGCCCAGGCCACCGGCGCCGATAACCGCCGCGATCGTGGCCACACCGATGTTCATCACGACGGCGGTACGCACGCCGCCCAGGATCACGGGCACGGCGAGCGGAAGATCCACCAGCCGCATACGCTGCCATGTGGTCATGCCGATGCCGCGGCCGGCTTCCTGGATGCCGGGATCGATATTGGCCAGCGCGGTGTACGTGTTGCGCATGATCGGCAGCAGCGAGTACAGGAACACGGCGGTCACGGCCGGCAGGTAGCCCAACGCGTGGCCGAAGCGCGCGAAGATCGGGATCATCAGGCCGAACAGCGCGATCGACGGCAGCGTCAGCACCACGGTCGCCAACGCCAGCATCGGCCCGGCCAGAAAGCGGTGTCGCGTGATCAGGATGCCGAGTGGCACACCGATGACGATGGCCAACCCGACTGCGGAGCCGACCAGCGCGAGGTGCTCGCCAGTCAGCCGTAGCAGCGTCGGCCAGCTATGGTGAAGGTAGGTCAGCAGATCCATGATGGGCTCCTCAGATCAGGCCATGGCTGCGCAGGAAGTCTCCCGCCACCTTGTCCACCGGCTGCTGGTCGATGTCGACCTGATAGTTCATATCGGTCATCGCCGCGTTGTCGAGCTTGGCGGCGAGCGCGTTGAGCAGGTCGGCAAGTTCGGGATGCGCGTCGAGCGCGGCCTTGCGCACCACGGGCACCGCGTTGTACGGCGGGAAGAAATGCAGATCGTCTTCGAGCAGGACCAGATCGAAGCCCTTCACTCGGCCATCGGTCGTATAGACCAGACCCAGGTCCACCTGGTTATTCTTCAGCGCCGTATAGACCAGGCCCGGATCGAGCTGGATGACGTCCTTGCGCGTGAATGGCAAGCCGTAGGCGGCCTTCAGTGGCTCGAGTCCGTCAGGGCGCGCGGCGAATTCCATATCCACCGCCAGCGGGTGCCGCTTGTCCTCGCCATCGGCACGCATTTTCTCGGCATACGCGGATAGCGTGGTGGCGGTGCCGGCGCGCTCCTTCGGCATCGCCAGCGCGTACGTATTGTTGATGGCCGACGGATCGAGCCAGACCAGCCCCTTGGCCGCGTCGAGCGCCTTCACACGCGCGTAGCTCTGCGGGCCGTCCAGCTTTTCCTCGACCTTGTTGAAGACGATCAACGCCGTGCCCGTGTAGTCCCACACGACATCGAGCTGACCGGACTCCATGGCCTGGCGCATCAGCGTGCTGCCCAGCCCTGCGGTCAACGTGGTGTCGACACCGTGGGCACGCAGGTACTGCGATGTCATCGACGACAGGATCAGCTGTTCGGTGAAGTTCTTGCCACCGATGCGCACCGGATCGCTGGCGCTTTGCGCGCGTGCCGGGGCGGTGGTCAGCAGGATCGCGGCGAACGCCGCGCCCAGCGCGACGACCAGCCAGTAGAGCCGGCTCTCGGAGAACGGCGCACGGTGTCGGTTCTTGTTGGATCTCATGGATGATTCCTCAGCGTGCCAGCCCGCGGCGGCGCAGGTAGACATGGCCAGCGGTGGCGAACAGCGCGTCCAGCGTGAGGGCCAGCAGCGCGGTGGCGCCGGCACCCAGCAGCAGGAGCGACTGGTTGTTCAGGTAGATGCCCGGGAAGATCAGTTCGCCAAGGCTGTTGGCACCGATCAGGAATGACAGCGGCACGGTGCCAACATTGATCACCAGGCTGATACGCACGCCGGCCAGGATCACGGGCAGCGCATTGGGCAGTTCCACGCGGATCAGTTGCTGGCACGGCGTCATGCCGATGCCGCGCGCGGCTTCGAGCAAGGCAGGCGACACATTGCGCAGGCCCTCGTAGGTATTGCGCACGATCGGCAGCAGCGATGCCAGCCACAGCGCCAGGATGGCGGGCCGTTCGCCAATGCCGAGCACCGCCAGCGCCAGCGCCAGCACCGCCAGCGAAGGCACGGTGTTGCCGACGTTGAAGATCTGCATCAGCCGGTCGGCCCAGCGGTGCATGCAGGGGCGGCTCAGTCCGATTCCGGCGGGGATGCCGGTGGCCAGCGCGAGCGCCATCGAAATGGCCACGAGGCGCAGGTGATCCGCCACATCGTAGAACAGGCGTTCCTGGTACTGGCTGATCACATCGACGCCAATCCAGGCGACGAGTCCCGCCAGTGCGACGGCAACGACGCCACTCCAGGCAAATGCCCGGATGGTTTGCTTTGACATATTCCCTCTCTCCTCTTCCGGAACGAAAAGCGAAAGAGATTTCGCCGCCACTTCCGAAATGCGGAAAACAAAGGGGCCGGCGGAGTTGATTGGGGGTGCCCGCCGGGGCCCGTTTCAGATTGCCTTGCCGCCATGACCGGCACGATTGCCGGCGGACGGACTTTCGGGTGTCACACCACCGATGGCAGTGGCGAATCACCCTGTTGATGGGGTTCGAGCAAGAAGCCAGAACCCGCAGATTGCGGCGCAACCCGGAGGGCTGGCCAGTGGCGGCGACTGATGTCGTGTCAAACGCGCTTCGGTGGAGCGCCGCCAGGTCAATCGGCCGTTGGCGGATAACGCTTCGCGGGGTTCAGGAAAGGTCCGAGCCCATCGAAATTCACGTCAACGGATGACAAAGAGAGCGCTATTATACACATCTTCTGCGATTTCGTCATCTTCGCGAATTCTGACGCCTCAACGACCCGATTTCACCGGCATTTTTCGGCCGCTGCGGCGTTGCAAAAATGCGCAGGACACACCCATTTTCGTCCCATGCACAGAACAATCTGTTGCCTCCTGCCCCACTACCGCTTTGGCGCCAAAGCCTTACATTGAGTGGGTAGATCCGACGGCCAGAGCGCCGTCTCAATGGAGAGAAATTCATGGACACCACCCGCATCCAGACCGTTCCGGCAACCGCCACGGAAACCGTGCAGCGCTCGCGCAGCGTGGACCGCGTGGTTCGCGGCATCGCCACATCCGACGGCGCCGGCGTCAAGCTGACCCGCGTGCTGACGCAGAACCTGCAGCGCAGGCTCGATCCGTTCCTGATGCTCGATGCCTTTGGCACCGACAACAAGGACGACTACATCGGCGGCTTCCCCGATCACCCGCACCGCGGCTTCGAGACCATCACCTACATGCTGGCCGGCCGTATGCGTCACCGCGACAGCGCCGGCCATGAAGGCCTGCTGGAAAACGGCGGCGCGCAATGGATGGTGGCGGGCGCCGGCGTGGTGCACTCGGAACTGCCCGAGCAGGAGGACGGCCGCATGGAAGGCTTCCAGCTCTGGCTGAACCTGCCGGCCGCGGACAAGATGACGACGCCGTGGTATCGCGACATGCCGGCGTCGGCCATCCCGACCGTGGCGCTGCCATCGGGCGGCACCGTGCGCGTCCTGGCGGGCGCCTCGCATGGGGTGGCAGGCGCGGTGACGCGACCGGTTACTCAGCCGCTGTACCTTGACGTGCACCTGCCCGCGGGCCAGACGTTCGCGCAGACGCTGACGGCTGGCCATAACGCGTTCCTCTACGTCTATCGTGGCGCGGTCACCGTGGGCGACGCCGATGGCGCTGTGGTCGAGGCCCAGCGCATGGGGGTGCTCGACAACGCCACCCGTGCCGACGGGGTCGTGATCAAGGCCAATGAGGACGCGCGCTTCCTGCTGATCGCAGGTCAGCCGCTGAACGAGCCGATCGCGCAGTACGGCCCGTTCGTGATGAATACGCAGGATCAGATCTACCAGACCCTGGCAGACTTCCGCGATGGCCGTTTCGCCACGATTCCGGCGAATCAGGCCAGTTGACCTGACCGTCTGAGCGCGTCGCCCGACGCGCCCGACGTGCACCCAGCCGCCGCTGGGTCGGGGTTTCCCCGGCCCAGCGGCGGTTTTTCTTTGCCACTGTGGTCGGCACGCGACTTGCAACCTTCCTGGAACCGTTGTGGGGCATGGGAAAGGGGTCAAAGTGACCCGCCGAACCCCCACGCACTTATATAATTCACCGCAAATTCCGGGCATCACGCAACCATGATGATGACGACCTGCCGCGCAGCGATGCTGCGCCACGCACAGCCGCTGTCACGTGCCTGATCTCAACGTTGCTGCCACAACAATTCGAGCCGCCTCAGTGACATTACAAACTCCCTCCAGGCTGGCGCTTGCGCATATCACCAAGCGCTATCCCGGCGTGACCGCCAATGACGACGTCAGCCTTAGCGTCGCACCCGGCGAAATCCATGCCGTCCTTGGCGAAAACGGCGCCGGCAAATCCACCCTCATGAAGATCATCTTCGGCGCGGTTCGCCCCGACGCCGGCGAGGTGCACTTCAATGGGGCGCCGGTATCGATCAACAGCCCGCATGACGCCCGCAACCTGGGCATCGCGATGGTCTTCCAGCATTTCTCGCTGTTCGACACGCTGACCGTGACCGAGAACATCGCGCTTGGGCTGCCCCCCAAGGACATCGGCAGCATGAAGCAGCTCGCCGAGCGAATTCGCGCCACGGCCGAACGCTACGGCCTGCCGCTGGAGCCGCACCGGCACGTGCACACGCTCTCCGTGGGCGAACGCCAGCGCGTAGAGATCGTGCGCGCGCTGCTGGCCAATCCCCAGTTGCTGATTCTCGACGAGCCCACTTCGGTCCTGACTCCGCAGGCCGTGGAAACGCTCTTCGTCACGCTGCGCCAGTTGGCCGCCGAGGGCACAAGCATTCTCTATATCAGCCACAAGCTCGACGAGATCCGCGCGCTGTGCCATCACGCGACGGTGATGCGAATGGGCAAGGTCACGGGTGTGTGCGATCCGCGCGAGCAAAGCGCCGCGTCGCTGTCGCGCATGATGATTGGCGGCGAGCCGCCGCGCGAAGCCCGCGTGACTGCCGAACGCGGCCCGGTCCGGCTTGCCGTGCGCGATCTGTCGCTGCCGCCCACGCACCAGTTCGCCACGGAGCTGCAACGTATCTCGCTGGATGTCCATGCGGGCGAGATCGTCGGCATCGCCGGCGTTTCCGGCAATGGCCAGCAGGAGCTGCTGGCCGCGCTGTCCGGCGAAGACGCACGCACGGCAGGTACAGCTGTGCATCTCGACGGCAAGGCGGTCGGCAAGCTTGACGCGCGTGGCCGTCGCCGCGCCGGCCTGGCCTTCGTTCCCGAGGAGCGCCTGGGCCGTGGCGCGGTGCCGGGCATGAGCCTGTCGGCGAACACGCTGCTCTCTCACCAGACGCCGCCGTTCGTCCGCCATGGCATGGTGTCGCCGAAGGCCGCCGATGGCCTGGCGGCCGGCATCATCAACCGCTTCCGCGTCAAGGCAAGCGGCCCCGCCGCGCTGGCGCGCAGCCTTTCGGGCGGGAACCTGCAGAAGTTCATTGTCGGCCGCGAGATCGAGACCGGCCCGAAGGTGCTGATCGTTGCCCAGCCAACCTGGGGCGTCGACGTCGGCGCCGCCGCCCAGATCCACAACGAGATCCTGGCGCTCAAGGCCACCGGCTGCGCAATCCTCGTCGTCTCCGAAGAACTCGACGAACTGTTCGCGATCTGCGACCGGCTACACGTCGTCGCCAAGGGCCACCTGTCGCCGTCGATTCCGGTGGAATCGGCCACGCGCGAGCAAGTGGGCCTATGGATGAGCGGGCTATGGGAAGGTGGGCCAGCCAGCGAGCATGACGGCGTTGCCGCGGAGGTGACCGCCCATGGCTAAGCTCCTCTCCCCCGTCGTGCTCGCGCCGCGCGGTGTCCCCTCGCGCCGCATGGCCTATGCGTCGCCGCTGTTCGCGATCGTGCTGACGCTGTTGTTCGGCGCCATGCTGTTTCTGTTGATCGGCAAGGATCCGATGGCCGCGCTCAAAGTCTTTCTGGTCGATCCGCTCAAGGACAAGCGGGCGATCGGCGAAGTCCTGCTCAAGACCGTGCCGCTCGTGCTGTGCGCGCTTGGCCTCTCCGTCTGCTATCGCGCCAATGTGTGGAATATCGGCGCGGACGGCCAGCTCATTCTCGGCGGCATCTTCGCCGGGGCCACCGTGCTCTGGTTCGACACGCCGGGCAACACCACCAGCGGCTTCGTCGTGCTGGTGCTGGCTTCGCTGGCGGGTGTCGTCGGCGGCATGGTATGGGCATCCGTCACCGCGCTGCTGAAGGATCGCTTCAATGCCAACGAGATCCTGGTCTCGCTGATGCTGACGTATATCGCGCAGCAATTGCTGCTGTGGGTTGTCAACGGGCCGCTCAAGGACCCGAATGGCATGAACTTCCCGCAGTCGAAGGTGTTCTCCTCGGCATTCCTGCTGCCGAACCTGCTGCCCGGCTCGCGCCTGCACGTGGGCTTCGCGGTGATGCTGGTGCTTGTGGTCATCATGACCGTGTTCGTGTTCCGCAGCTTTGCCGGATACCGCCTGCAGGTGGGCGGCACCGCGCCGCTGGCCGCGCGCTACGCGGGGTTCTCGTCGCGCAATGCGCTGTGGAGCGCGCTGATGGTCTCAGGCGGCACAGCCGGGCTCGCTGGCGCATTCGAGGTCACCGGCCCGATCGGTCAATTGCTGCCGTCGATCTCGCCGGGCTACGGCTTTACCGCGATCATCGTCGCGTTCGTGGGTCGGCTGCATCCGGTGGGCGCCGTGTTTGGCGGCATCGTGATGTCGCTGTTCTATATCGGTGGTGAGATGGCGCAGTCCCGACTGGGCTTGCCGTCGGCAATCGGCTGGGTGTTCCAGGGCATGTTGCTGTTTTTCCTGCTGGCCTGCGACACGCTGATCGATAACCGCCTGCGCTGGCGCGCCCGCGCCGCCTGATCCGGAGCCCACAAGAACATGGAACAACTCGCTCCCCTGATCGCCACAGCGATCAACGCCGGCACTCCGCTGCTGCTGGCCGCGCTCGGTCTGCTCATCAACGAACGCGCCGGCGTGCTCAACCTTGGTGCCGAAGGCATGATGCTGGTGGCCGCCGCATTCGGCTTCATGGTCGGCTACCAGACCCAATCGCCGATGCTCGGCTTTGTCGCGGGCGCCGTGGCCGGCATGCTGATGGCCACGCTGTTCTCGTGGCTCGCGCTGGTACTAGCCACCAATCAGGTGGCCACCGGCCTGGCGTTGTCGATCTTCGGCACGGGCCTGTCGGCATTCATCGCCCAGCGCTTTGTCGGTTACGCCATGCCCGCGCAGGCCAAGTCGGTCCCATATCTGGCCGATCTGCCATTCGTCGGCCCGGCGTTCTTCCAGCATCACTGGATGGTCTATTTCAGCCTGGCCCTGTGTTTCGCCATCATGTGGTTCCTGTTCCGCACGCGCGCCGGCCTGACACTGCGCGCGATCGGCGAATCGCCCGAATCGGCCCACGCGCTCGGCTATTCGGTGCGCTGGATCCGCTTCTGCGCGCTGCTGTTCGGCGGTGCGTGCTGCGGCCTTGCCGGCGCGTACCTGTCGCTGGTCTACACGCCGATGTGGGTGGAAAACCTCGTGGCCGGCCGTGGCTGGATCGCACTTGCACTGACCACGTTCGCAACCTGGCGTCCTGGCCGCGTGCTGATCGGCGCATGGCTGTTCGGCGGCGTGACGATCCTGCAGTTCTACCTGCAGGGTATCGGCGTATCGGTGCCGTCGCAGTTCCTGTCGATGCTGCCGTACGCGGCGACGATCGTCGTGCTGGCATTGATTTCGCGTAATCCGGCCTGGATCCGCCTGAACATGCCGGCCTCGCTCGGCAAGCCGTTCCGCCCCGGCAACGCGTGACCCGTTTTCAGCAGTCAAACGAAGTCGAACCACAACTCGAATCACAAACGCATCACAAGACGTTCTACTAGGAGAGATCGATGATCGTCACACGCAGGACCACCCTCGCGGCCCTGGCCGCCACCGCAGTACTGGCGCTGGCCGGCTGCGGCAAGAAGGAAGCCGAGAAGCCGGCCGAAACCGCCGCCCCGGCATCTGCGCCGGCCGCTGCGGCTGCCGAGCCGCTGAAGGTGGCGTTCGTCTACATCGGACCGGTCGGCGACGCCGGCTGGACCTATGCCCACGACGCGGGCCGCAAGGCCGTCGAAGCCAAGTTCGGCGACAAGGTAAAGACCACCTTCGTCGAGAACGTGCCCGAGTCCGCCGCTGACGCCGAGCGTGTGTTCCGGGACCTGGCCAGCCAGGGCAACAAGCTGATCTTCGGCACCACGTTCGGCTACATGGAATCCATGCTGAAGGTGGCCAAGGAGTTCCCGGACGTCAAGTTCGAGCACGCCACCGGCTTCAAGACCGCCGAGAACCTGGCGCAGTACGACGTGCGCACCTATGAGGGCGCGTACCTGGCTGGCGTGGTGGCCGGCAAGATGAGCAAGACCGGCAAGATGGGCGTGGTGGCGTCGGTGCCGATCCCTGAAGTGATCCGCAACATCGACTCGTTCACGCTGGGCGCGCGCAGCGTGAACCCGAAGGCCACGGTCAAGGTGGTCTGGGTCAACAAGTGGTTCGATCCGGGCAAGGAACGTGAAGCCGCCACGACGCTGATCGGCCAGGGCGTGGACATGCTGATGCAGAACACCGACTCGGCCGCCGTGGTGCAGACCGCCCAGGAAAAGGGTGTGTACGCATTCGGCTGGGACAGCGACATGAGCAAGTTCGGCGAGAAGGCTCACCTGGCCGCGTCCGTGATCTCGTGGGGCGTCTACGACAACAAGGTGGTCGAGGACGTGCTCAACAACCAGTGGAAGCCCAACACCACGTGGTGGGGCCTGAAGGAAGGCATGATCGACCTGAAGGGCTTCAACGCCGTGGTGCCGGATGACGTCAAGGCACTGGTGGAAGAGCGCAAGAAGGGTGTGATCGACGGCACCGCGCCGATCTGGAAGGGTCCGCTCAAGGACAACGCCGGCAAGGAACAGCTGACCAAGGATCAGGTGGCCGACGACAACTTCCTCCACAACATCAAGTTCTACGTGGACGGTGTGGAAGGGAACGTTCCGGGCTGACTGACCCGGTGACTGGCTCCCCACTCCCGTCTTGCGGGAGTGGGGAGAAAACCGAAGGAACTTGAATCGGCTCCGGGCAGCCCAACCTACCGGTTCACGCACATGCGTGACATGTGATCGAGGAGGCCCACCATGTGGAAACGATTCTCAGCCCTGTGGACGCTGGTACGACGTGACGGCCGGCTATTCTGGTTTGCCCTGCGCCACCCGGACTCGCCGCCGTGGCTGAAACCCGCCGCAGCCGGGCTGCTGCTCTACGCGATCTCGCCGATCGACCTGATTCCCGACTTCATCGCCGGACTCGGCATCGTGGACGACGTCGTGCTGATTCCACTCGCCATCCATCTGATTCTGAAACGCCTGCCGCCGCATATCCTGCGCCAGGCTGAAATGCGCGCCAGCGCGACCACCGTGCGGTCGCGCTGACTGCCGTACTTCTACCGTACTTCCTCAGGGTGCCGCGTCGTCGGCGGCTGCCTGATCTTCCTCAAAACAGATCCGCGCAAGTTCCACGACCACCAGTTCCGCCGTGGCAAGGTTCGTCGCGCATGGCACGTTGTGCACGTCACACGCGCGCACCAGCGCGTTGATATCCGGTTCGTGCGGCTGCGGCGTCATCGGATCGCGCAGGAAGACCACCGCGGTGACGCGGCCTTCCGCGAGTTGCGCGCCGATCTGCAGGTCACCGCCCCACGGGCCGGACAGCATCCGCGCGACAGGCAGCCCCGTTTCGGCAGCGATCCGGCCGCCGGTGGTGCCGGTGGCCAACAGGTCGCATTGAGCCAGGAAGTCCCGATGGCGACCCGCGAACGCGACGATGTCATCCTTCTTGTGATCGTGCGCGATCAGCGCGATGCGTGGCTTGCTGCGCATGTCAGAACGTCCCCGGATACGCACCGCCGTCGAGCAGCACATTCTGGCCGGTCATGTATGCGGCCTGGCGGCTGCACAGGAACGCGCAGGTAGCGCCGAACTCAGCCGGGTCGCCAAAGCGGCGCGTCGGGTTGGACGCCGCGCGGCGCTGCGCCATTTCATCGACGCTGATGCCGGCCTTCTGCGCGCCGCCTTCCATCGTCTTGTAGAGACGATCGGTGTTGAACGGTCCGGGCAGCAGGTTGTTGACGGTCACGCCATGCTGCGCCACTTCGCGCGCCAGGCCGGCGACGAAACCGGTCAGCCCCGAGCGGGCGCCGTTGGACAGGCCCAGCACGTCGATCGGCGCCTTCACCGCGCCACTCGTGATGTTGATGATGCGACCCCAGCGGCGCGCGATCATGCCATCGACCGTGGCCTTGATCAGCTCGATCGGGGTCAGCATGTTGGCGTCGAGCGCCTTGAGCCATTCGTCGCGGCCCCAGTCGCGGAAGTTGCCCGGAGGCGGGCCGCCGGCATTGTTGACCAGGATGTCGAGATCGCCCAGCTTCGTGGCTGCGTCGAGGGCAAGCTTGCGGCCTTCCGCCGTGGTGATGTCGGTAGCCACCGCCAGCACGCGGCGGCCGTGACGGGCGCGCAGATCGGCTGCAGCCTTCTCCAGCGCCTCGGCGCCACGCGCCACGATCACCACATCCACGCCTTCCGCCGCGAGCGCATCGGCACACGCAAACCCGAGCCCCTTGCTGGCGCCACACACCAGCGCATGCTTACCGCGCAGTCCGAGATCCATTTCTTGCTCTCCTTCCTTGGTTGATTCTTCTCGAATTTTCGAATTCAGGCTTTCTTCGTCGAAAGCAGATACATGCCGCCGAGCACCAGGGCGCTACCGATCATCTGCACACCGCTGATGGGCTCACCCAGCAGCCAGAACGCCAGCAGCAACGTCGAGACCGGACCGATCATGCCAGCCTGCGACGCCATCGGCGCACCAATCCGCGCCACCGCGATCATCGTCAGCGACACCGGCAACACGGTACAGAACACCGCGTTCACCACGGACAGCCACATTACCGGCGCCGGCTGCGCGAGTTCCGCGATCGGCCGGCCCAACGCCAGATATTGCACCACGCAGCAGAACGTGGACACGCACATCGCATAGGCCACGAGCCGCAGCGATCCCACGCGCTGCACCAGTTCACCGCTCAGGATCAGATACACACCATACGACATGGCGCTGCCAAGCACCAGCGCGCCGCCCAGCCAGACCTGCGGGCCGCTCACGTCGAGGTCGTGCGCGAACACCAGCACGATGCCCACATAGGCCAGCAGCAGCGATATCCACTGGCGGGCCGCGATAGGCCGGCGGAAGACCAGCGCGGTCGTCAGCAGCACGAAGGAGGGAGTCAGGAACAGAATCAGCCGCTCGAGGCTCGCGGTGATGTATTGCAGCCCGATGAAA
Organism: Cupriavidus sp. Met-2; assembly: GCF_049843575.1. Classification (NCBI taxonomy): domain Bacteria; kingdom Pseudomonadati; phylum Pseudomonadota; class Betaproteobacteria; order Burkholderiales; family Burkholderiaceae; genus Cupriavidus; species Cupriavidus sp. Met-2. The sequence continues at coordinate 772,313 of NZ_JBBHZL010000001.1, read as the reverse complement.
TCGAGGAAGCTCGACAGGTAGTAGCCGATGAAGCCCAGGAACACCACGCGGCCACGATCGGCCCAGGACAACGCGGGCAGCTTGCGCGCCTGCCACCAGCCGATTGCCATGAACAACGGCACCGCGAACATCATGCGCAACGTGATCACCATCACGGCGTCGACGTTGTAGCGGTACATCAGCTTGGCGACGATGGCCTTGGCCGAGAAAAGCACGGCGCCGATGGCCGCGACGGCAAGCCCGACGCGCTGTGCGGCAGGCACTTCGACGGGCGGAGACAAAGACTTCTGGGAGGCAGGCACGGGGGACGCAGTTCGGGCATACGCCGGGCCGGCACGTTCGATTCGTGCGGCGCGCGGCGGGAACCCGGCGATTGTATGCCAAAAGACGCAATGCTCGCCGGGGCCGCGCCAATGCCTGCTTTCCCATACAATGGCCGGCGCCTGCGCGGCGCGCCAGAGCCGCGCGCCGCGCAGGAACAACAAGAAACTGGAGATACCCGAGTCATGCCGTCCTACCGCTTCACGGCGCGCCGCCGTGCCATCCTTTCCGCCACCCTGCTCGCGTTCGCCGTGCCGTCAGCCGCCTTTGCCGCCGACAGCTTCCCGAGCAAGCCGATTCGCTTCATCGTGCCCTATGCCGCAGGCGGCACCACCGACCTCGTGGCCCGCACCGTGGGCCAGCGCGTGGCCGAAAAGCTCGGTCAGCCGGTCGTCATCGAGAACCGGCCGGGCGCCGGTGGCAACATCGGCATGGATGCCGTGACCAAGGCACCAGCCGACGGCTACACGATCGGCTTCGGCGCGATCTCGACCAACGCCCTCAACCCGCATATCTACAAGCACGTGCCGTTCGATCCGCGGCGCGACTTCACGGCGATCAGCCTGCTCGGCACCTCGACCATCGTGCTGGAGGTGAGCGAGAGCCTGCCGGTGAAAACCGTTCCGGAACTGATTGCCTATGCGAAGGCTCATCCGGGGCTGACCTATGCCACGGCTGGCACGGGTACCTCGATGCACCTGGCCGGCGCGATGTTCTCGCAGGTGACGCAGACGAATCTGACTCACGTGCCGTACAAGGGAAGCAGCCCGGCCATCAACGACATGCTCGGCGGCCACATCCAGGTGATGTTCGACAACCTGCCGGCCTCGTTGCCGCACATCCAGGCTGGCAAGCTGCGCGCGCTGGCGGTGGCTGGCAAGACACGCTCGCCGTCGCTGCCGAATGTGCCGACGCTGGCCGAAGCCGGACTGCCGGGCTACGCGGTAGAACCATGGTTCGGCGTCTACGGCCCGGCCAACCTGCCAGCGCCGGTGGTGCAGGCGCTCAATACGGCGTTCGTCGAGGCGCTGGCGCGTCCGGACGTGCGCGACAAGCTGGCCCAGGCCGGCTTCAATCCGAAGGGTTCGAGTGCAGCCGAATTGCAGACACTGACTCAGACTGAATACGAACGTTTCGGAAAGGTCGCAAAGTCGGCCGGGATCACGGTGGACTGACCACCGGGCAGGCCCGCGCATCCATTACAATCGCGCTGCACAGGGCCCTCCCGCTCCAGGGGGGGCCTTCCCGATTTCCGAGCCTGCCGCCATGAAACAAGATCCGCGCTTTCCCAATCTCTTCATCCTCGATCACCCGCTGATCCAGCACAAGCTCTCGCACATGCGCGACAAGGAAACGTCGACACGCACGTTCCGCGAGTTGCTGCGCGAGATCACGCTGCTGATGGGCTACGAGATCACGCGCAACCTGCCGCTGACCACGCGCCGCATCGACACGCCGCTGGTGCCGCTGGACGCCCCGGTCATCGCCGGCAAGAAGCTGACGATCGTGCCCGTGCTGCGCGCCGGCGTCGGCATGAGCGACGGCCTGGTGGAACTGATTCCGTCGGCGCGTATCGGCCATATCGGCGTATATCGCGACGATCAGCACCGCCCGGTGGAGTATCTGGTGCGCCTGCCGGACGTGGAAGATCGCTCGTTCATCCTGTGTGACCCGATGGTCGCCACCGGTTATTCGGCTGCCCATGCGGTGGATGTGCTCAAGCGCCGTGGTGTCAAGGACGAATCCATCACCTTCGTGGCGCTGGTGGCTGCGCCCGAGGGCGTCGAGGTGTTCCAGAAGGCCCACCCCGGCGTGAAGCTCTACGTCGCCTCGCTGGACAACCATCTGGACGACCATGCCTATATCGTGCCGGGCCTCGGCGACGCCGGCGACCGTCTCTTCGGCACCAAGAACTAAGCTCGAACTGAACTGGATTCGTCTGAATGAAATTGAGGCGCTTGATGCGCCTCAAGGTTTTTGTGGGATGACCTTTCCCCGTGCCTTGTACTGACTACACTGTCCGCGATACACGGTGAATCAATATAAAAGCGAAGGGAGTCCCACATGGAAGCCATCAAGATCCTGTTCACAACGCCCACCGGGCTCGGCAGTCTGGCCGTCATTGCCTTCATCATCGGGATGGGCGCGTTCTTTGCGCGCATGTTCGCGCGCAAGATGCGCGAGGACGCAGAGGCTGCGCGGCGCGGCGGCAACTGAGCCCCTGGCCAGCGGCGCCGGCGCTGGCCCCTGACGATCCCCATGAAAAACGCCCGCATCGCGCGGGCGTTCTATTTTGATGCATCGGCGTTGGTCCAGCTTCGCAAGCTACTTGCGCTTGCCGCCGCCGAGCAGACTGCCCAGCACGCCGCGAATCAGTTCCCGTCCCACCTGGGAACCCACCGTCCGCGCCGCCGACTTGGCCATCGACTCAAGGATCGAATCGCCGCGCCCGCTCTTGCCGGTGCCTTTCGTCAGCGTGCCGAAGATCTCGCCAGCCTGATCGAGCCAGCCGCCCTGCTCCGCGCTACCACTTGTCCCGCCTGCCGCGCCGCCACTGGCCGGCCCCGGCGTTCCCGTTCCCGACGCCGCCGCGTTGCCGCGCAACTTCTCGTACGCCGATTCCCTGTCAATCGTTTTCTCATAGGTACCCGCCACCAGTGACCCCGCGATCAACGCCCGACGCTCGTCGTCCGTGATCGGGCCGATACGGCTGCCGGGCGCAAGCACCCAGGCACGCTCGGTGACGCAGGGCGTGCCCTTGGCGTCGAGGCACGACACCAGCGCCTCCCCCACGCCGAGTTCGCCGATAACCTGCTCCAGATTGAGCTTCGGGTTCGCGCGCATCGTCGTGGCCGCCACCTTGACCGCCTTCTGGTCACGCGGCGTGAATGCGCGCAGCGCGTGCTGCACGCGGTTGCCAAGCTGACCGAGCACAGTGTCCGGGATATCGACCGGATTCTGCGTCACGAAATACACACCCACGCCCTTCGAGCGCACCAGCCGCACGACCTGCTCGATCTTGTCGAGCAGCGCCTTGGGCGCATCGTTGAACAGCAGATGCGCCTCGTCGAAGAAGAACACCAGCTTGGGCTTTTCCAGATCGCCGGCCTCGGGCAGCTTCTCGAACAGCTCGGACAGCATCCACAGCAGGAAGGTCGCGTAGAGCCGCGGCGCGTTCATCAACTTGTCGGCGGCCAGGATGTTGACCACGCCCTGCCCCTTCTCGGTCTGGATGAAGTCCTCGAGATTGAGCATCGGCTCGCCGAAAAACTTGTCCGCTCCCTGCGATTCGAGCGCCACCAGACCACGTTGGATCGCGCCGATCGACGCCGCCGAAATATTGCCGTACTCGGTCGTGAACTGGCCCGCGTTGTCGCCCACGTACTGGAGCATCGCCCGCAGATCCTTGGAATCGAGCAGCAGCAGGCCGTTAGCGTCCGCGATGCGGAATACCAGGTTCAGCACGCCTTCCTGGGTATCGTTGAGTTCGAGCATCCGCGACAGCAGCAGCGGCCCCATATGGGAAACCGTCGCGCGCACCGGGTGGCCTTTTTCGCCGAAGACGTCCCAGAGCGTGGTCGGGCATGCGCCCCAGACCGGCTCGGGCAGGCCATGCTCGGCCAGGCGGGCCTTGAGCTTGTCCGTGGGCTGGCCGGCCTGGGAAATGCCGGTCAAATCACCTTTTACGTCGGCCATGAACACCGGCACGCCCAGCCGCGAGAAGCCCTGGGCCAGCGTCTGCAGCGTGACGGTCTTGCCCGTGCCGGTCGCCCCGGTGATCAGGCCGTGGCGGTTGCCCATTTCGGGCAACAGCACGAGTTCTTGGTCGGCATTCTTGGCGATGAGGATGGGATCGGCCATGTGATCTCGGGAAGCGGGAATGAACGAGGTGGAAATGCACCCGCAGCCATCGGCGGAAGCACGATGCATGGCGCTTCGGAGCGGCGGGGGCGCGTGATAAAATCCTGCGCTGATTATAGCCAGCAGATTGGCACATCAATCACATGGCGCGGCCGCCGGATTGTCAGCAACTGTCAAGGAAGCCTGATCCACGCCCGCGCCGCGCCAACAGCGGCCGCACGCCGCACGATTCGTTTTTGCGCCACGGAGAGAAACATGGCCGGTCATTCCAAATGGGCCAACATCAAACACAAGAAAGCCGCCGCTGACGCCAAGCGCGGCAAGGTCTGGACGCGCCTGATCAAGGAAATCACCGTTGCCGCCAAGCTCGGCGGCGGCGAATTCGACTCCAACCCGCGTCTGCGCCTGGCCATGGAAAAGGCCATGGACGCGAACATGCCCAAGGACAACATCCAGCGCGCGATCCAGCGCGGCGTGGGTGGCCTGGAAGGCGCAAACTACGAAGAAATCCGTTACGAAGGCTACGGCCTGGCCGGTGCCGCCATCATCGTCGACTGCCTGACCGATAACCGCACCCGTACCGTGGCCGAAGTCCGCCACGCGTTCTCGAAGCACGGCGGCAACATGGGCACCGAAGGTTCGGTGGCCTTCATGTTCACGCACTGCGGCCAGTTCCTGTTTGCCCCGGGCACCCCGGAAGACAAGCTGATGGACGCCGCGCTGGAAGCCGGCGCGGACGACGTGGTCACCAACGACGACGAATCGATCGAAGTGACTTGCCCGCCCAATGACTTCGGCGCGGTCAAGGCCGCGCTGGAAGCCGCCGGCTTCAAGGCCGAAGTGGCCGACGTGGTAATGAAGCCGCAGAACGAAGTGAGCTTCGTCGGCGACGACGCCGTCAAGATGCAGAAGCTGCTGGACGCGCTGGAAAACCTGGACGACGTACAGGAAGTCTTCACCAACGCGGTGGTCGAGGAATAAGCCTCTCGCGCCGCGCCCCATGGCGGCAGCCCGGCACCAGCCAGCTGCCGCTTTTCGCATGCGTTTCTTTTCTGGCAGTGGATCATGAAAGTTTTGGTTGTCGGCTCGGGTGGACGTGAACACGCGCTGGCGTGGAAGTTGGCCCAGTCCCCCAAGGTGCAAGTCGTGTACGTGGCACCGGGCAACGGCGGGACGGCGCTGGACAAGCGTCTGCAGAACGTGCCGCTGACCGACCCGGAGGTGCTGGCCGCCTTCGTCGAGCGTGAAGGTGTGGCGTTCACCGTGGTTGGCCCCGAGGCGCCACTGGCTGGCGGGATCGTCGACGTGTTCCGCGCCCGCGGCCTGCGTATCTTCGGCCCGACCAAGGCCGCCGCCCAGCTGGAATCGTCGAAGGACTTCGCCAAGGCCTTCATGCACCGCCATGGCATTCCCACGGCCTATTACCAGACGTTCTCCGACGCTGCCGGCGCCCACGCCTATATCGACGCCCAAGGCGCGCCAATCGTGATCAAGGCCGACGGCCTGGCCGCGGGCAAGGGCGTGGTGGTGGCGATGACGCTGGAAGAAGCGCACGCTGCGGTCGACATGATGCTGGCCGACAACAAGCTCGGCGATGCCGGCGCCCGGGTCGTGATCGAGGAATTCCTCGAAGGCGAGGAAGCCAGCTTCATCGTGATGGTCGACGGCAAGAACGTGCTGGCGCTGGCCACTAGTCAGGACCACAAGCGTCTGCTGGATGGCGACGCGGGCCCCAACACCGGCGGCATGGGCGCGTACTCGCCTGCCCCCGTGGTCACGCCCGCGCTCCATGCGCGCGCGCTGCGCGAAATTATCCTGCCGACCGTGCGTGGCATGGAAAAGGACGGCATCCCGTTCACGGGCTTCCTGTATGCCGGCCTGATGATCGACGCCAACGGCAACCCGAAGACGCTGGAATTCAACTGCCGCATGGGCGATCCGGAAACGCAGCCGATCATGGCGCGCCTGAAGACCGACCTGGTGGATGTGATGGAAGCGGCCGTGGACGGCAAGCTGGATCAGATCGAGCTGGACTGGGATCGCCGCACCGCGCTGGGCGTGGTCATGGCCGCCTACGACTACCCGGAAAACCCGCGCAAGGGCGATGCGATCACCGGCATCCCCGCGGAAACCGCCGACGCCGTGACGTTCCACGCCGGCACCACGCTCAAGGATGGCACGCTGCTGACCTCCGGCGGCCGCGTGCTCTGCGTGGTGGGCCTGGCCGATACGGTCAAGGCAGCACAGAAGAACGCCTACGCCGCAGTGGAACAGATCCGCTTCGACGGGATGCAATTCCGCACCGACATCGGATACCGCGCCATCAAGCGTTGATGACCCCAGGTATCCGACCATTCGCCCCACGACACGTGGGGCGAAGCCAGCCGGTACAATCATGACACCGCAATGACAGCCGGAGCGCCCGCCGCCCGGCTGTCCTGCTACCGGCCTATTCAGACCCACCCATCATGATCGATTCCCAGGCAGTCCGTGACTATCTGCTCGGCCTGCAAGACCGCATCACCGACGCCATCGCCGCTGTCGACGGCCAGGCGTTCCTGACCGATAACTGGGAGAAGCCCCCCACCGAGCGCCTGCGCGGCAGTGGCCGCACGCGCATCCTGGAGGGCGGCGCCGTGATGGAGCGGGCTGGCGTGGGGTTCTCGCACGTGCGCGGTGACACGCTGCCGCCGTCGGCCAGCGCCAACCGGCCTGAACTGGCCGGCCGCAGCTTCGAGGCGATGGGCGTCTCGCTGGTATTCCATCCGCGCAACCCGTACGTGCCCACCGTGCACATGAACGTGCGCTGCTTCATCGCCGTGAAGCCCGACGCGGAACCGGTCTGGTGGTTCGGGGGTGGCATGGATCTGACGCCGTACTACGGCAACGCCGACGACTGCGCGCACTTCCACCGCACCTGCAAGGATTCGCTGGCCCCGTTCGGCGACGACCTGTATCCGCGCTTCAAGCAGTGGTGCGACGAGTATTTTTTCCTCCGCCATCGTGGCGAGGCACGCGGCATCGGCGGCATCTTCTTCGATGATTTCTCGGCGCTCGGCTTCGACCGCAGCTTCGAGATGCTGCGCTCGGTCGGCGATGCGTTCCTCGCCGCCTACCTGCCGATCCTCACCGCACGCAAGGACGCCGCCTATGGCGAGCGCGAGCGCGATTTCCAGGCCTATCGCCGCGGCCGCTACGTCGAATTCAATCTGGTGTTCGACCGTGGCACGCTGTTCGGCCTGCAGTCGGGCGGTCGCACGGAGTCGATCCTGATGTCGATGCCACCGCAGGTATCGTGGCGCTACGACTGGCAGCCCGAGCCGGGCACCCCGGAAGCCGCGCTCTATACCGATTTCCTGCCGGCGCGGGACTGGGCCTGAATCGATGACCGATAAGAAGCCGGCCACCGCCAACCGACAGCAGCGTCCCTACCGCCTGGGTATCCTCGGCGGCACCTTCGACCCTCCGCACCGCGGCCACGTTGCGCTGGCCCAGTTGTGCATCGATCACCTGGATCTGGACGAACTGGTCTGGATTCCCACCGGCCACTCGTGGCAGAAGGGCGACCACGTCACCCCCGCCGCCGACCGCCTGGCCATGACGGAACTGGCCGCCGGCACGCTGGATCCGGGCCGCGCCAAGGTCCGTGTGAGCCGCATGGAGGTGGAGCGCGAGGGCCCGAGCTACACGATCGACACGGTGCGGCAGCTGCGTGCCGAATACGGCGCCGACACGTCGATGTCCTGGCTGATGGGCGCCGACCAATTGCTGCGCCTGCACACCTGGCACGGCTGGGAGGCCCTGTTCGAGCAGGTGCACCTATGCATCGCCACCCGCCCGGGTTTCGACCTCGCGGCACTGGACGGCCCGGTGCTCGACGCGATGCAGCAACGGCTCGCGGACACGCACCTGATACAATGCACGCCCTCCGGCCATATGTGGATCGACCAGACGCTTGCCGTCGACCTGTCCTCCACCGGCCTGCGCCAGCGCCTGGCCGATGGCCCGATCGCGAATGATCCGGCGGATGACCAGTTGCCCGCCGGCGTGGCACACTACATCGCGCGTCACGGCCTGTACCAGCAGGCCTGAGCCGACGCGCCCCCCTACCGAATGAAGCTGAACAAGAAAGACACCATGGATATTCGTAAACTGCAGCGCGCGATCGTCGACGGGCTCGAGGATGTGAAGGCGCAGGACATCAAGGTGTTCGACACCACTCACCTGACCGAACTGTTCGACCGGGTGGTGATCGCCAGCGGTAATTCGAACCGTCAGACCAAGGCGCTGGCGGCGTCGGTACGGGATACGGTCAAGGATGCCGGCGGCCACATCGTGGCGGTCGAGGGCCTGGAGACCGGCGAGTGGGTGCTGGTGGACTGCGGCGATGCCGTGGTGCACATCCTGCAGCCGCAACTGCGCCTGTACTACAACCTGGAAGAGATCTGGGGCGACAAGCCGGTGCGCGTGAAGCTGGCTGCTGGCAAGGGCCTGGCCAAGGCCAGCGAGCCGATGGACGACGAGGATGCCGAGCCGGCCCCGCGCGTGCGTCGCGCATCGAACCTGCGCCCGGCGCTGGCCCGTTTGCCGGAAGGCATGAAGGAGCCGTCGCCGCCGATGGGTCACGAGGACACCGATCCGGACGCGATCGCCACGATCCGCAAGCCGGCGCGCAAGACCAGCAGCACGGGCACCGCAGCCAAGGCACCGGCACGCAAGACCACAACGGCTCGCAAGACGACGACCGGCACGGCCGCCAAGACGCCGGCCCGCAAGTCGGCAACAGGCACCGCCACGAAGACGACGGCTCGCAAGACCACTGCGACCAAGACGGCTGCTGCCAAGACCGCCGCACCGCGCAAGCGCGCAACGCGTTCGGCCTGACCCTTCCAGACGTACCGACCACCGGGCATCTCTCATGCAACTTGCCATCGTGGCTGTCGGCAACAAGATGCCCGCGTGGATCGAAACCGGTTTCAACGAGTACACCAAGCGGATGCCGCCCGAGTTGCGCATCGAGCTTCGCGAGGTCAAGCCGGAAACCCGTTCATCGAGCAATAATGCCGCCACGGTGATGCAACGCGAAGCCGCGCGCATCGAGGCCGTGCTCGGCTCGCTGTCGAAGCAGTGCCGGATCGTGGCGCTCGACGAACGCGGCAAGGACTGGACCACCGTGCAACTGGCCGAGCAACTGACCGGCTGGCAGCGCGAAGGCGGCGACGTCGCCTTCCTGATCGGCGGTGCGGACGGCCTCGATCCGGCGCTCAAGGCACGCGCGCACACACTGTTGCGTATATCGAGCCTGACGCTGCCACACGGCATGGTGCGCGTGCTGCTGGCCGAGCAGCTTTATCGTGCCTGGTCGGTCACGCAGAATCATCCGTATCATCGCGCCTGAGTCATTGGGCCTGGATCATCGGGCCTGAACACCGGCGGCGGTTGGCCCGCTCTCCGTGATAGCGAAAAGGCAAGCCAGTACAATCGGGGCAACCGTTTCTCTCGCCTCGATTTCCCATGACCTCCATCCTCTATCTGGCTTCCCAGAGCCCGCGCCGCCGCGAGTTGCTGACGCAGCTCGGCGTGACCTATGAACTGCTGCTGGCCGATGCCGGCGAGGATGCCGAAGCGCTCGAGGCCGTCCGGCCCGGCGAGTCCCCCGATGACTACGTCCAGCGAGTCTGCGCGCTGAAGGCCGACGCGGCACTTCAACGCCGCGCGCGTCGCGGGTTACCCGACGCGCCGATCCTGACTTCCGACACCACGGTCTGCCGTGGCGGCGACATTCTCGGCAAGCCCGCCGACGCGCGCGACGCCGCTGCCATGCTGGCGTCGCTTTCCGGCACCACCCATCGCGTATTGACTGCCGTGACGGTCGCGACGTCCGCCGGTCAGCGCCATGCGCTGTCGATCTCCCACGTCACTTTCCGCCCGATACTCGCCCCCGAGATCGAGCGCTACGTGGCCAGCGGCGAGCCGCTCGGCAAGGCAGGCGCATACGGCATCCAGGGCCGCGCGGCGGAGTTTGTCGAGCGGATCGACGGTAGCTATTCGGGTATCATGGGCCTGCCCTTGTTCGAGACGGCGGCACTGCTGCGCGAGGCCGGTTTGCACTTCTGACCGGCGCTTCCAGCCCGGCCTTCCGACCCAACCTCTCCGACAAGGCCACTGGGGTCAAATGCCCGGCCACGAGCCGGGCCACAACAACAAGCGCCAACGGATCGGCGACGCGAGATTAAGCGTATCCATCGCTATGACCGAAGACATCCTCGTCAACATCACGCCGCAGGAAACACGCGTCGCCATCGTGCAGCAGGCGGCCGTTCAGGAACTCCATGTCGAACGCACGCTAACGCGCGGGCTGGTCGGCAACATCTATCTGGGCAAGGTCGTGCGCGTGCTGCCGGGCATGCAATCGGCATTCATCGACGTCGGCCTGGAGCGCGCCGCGTTCCTGCACGTGGCCGACATCTGGCATCCGCGTGACGGCGACAAGAACGGCCACCTCGCCATCGAGAAAACGCTGTTCGAGGGCCAGGCACTGATGGTTCAGGTCATCAAGGACCCGATCGGCACCAAGGGCGCGCGGTTGTCCACACAGGTCAGCATCGCAGGCCGCACACTCGTCTATCTGCCGCAGGATCCGCATATCGGCATCTCGCAGCGTATCGAGGGTGAAATCGACCGCGAGGCGCTCCGTGCCCGCGTGCAGGGCCTGGTGCCCACCGACGAGCGCGGCGGCTTCATCGTGCGCACGATCGCCGAGGAAGCCAGCGACGAGGAACTGGGCAACGACATCGCCTACCTGCGCAAGATCTGGGCGACGATCCGCTCCAACGCCACCACGCTGCCCGCGCCGAGCCTGCTCTATCAGGACCTGAACCTGGCCCAGCGCGTGCTGCGCGACTTCATCAACGATGCCACTGGCGTGATCCAGATCGATTCGCGCGAGAACTACCAGAAACTGGTGGAGTTCGCGCAGGAATACACGCCCGCCGTGCTGCCGCGTCTGTCGCACTACACCGGCGAGCGCCCAATCTTCGACCTGTTCAACATCGACGCGGAAATCGAAAAGGCGCTGTCGCGCCGGGTGGACCTGAAGTCCGGCGGCTACCTGATGATCGATCAGACCGAAGCGATGACAACGATCGACGTCAACACGGGCGGCTATGTCGGTGCGCGCAACTTCGACGATACGATCTTCAAGACGAATCTCGAAGCCGCGCACACCATCGCGCGCCAGCTCCGGCTGCGCAACCTGGGCGGCATCATCATCATCGACTTCATTGACATGGAGAACGTGGAGCATCGCGACGCGGTGCTCTCCGAACTGAAGCGCGCGCTGTCACGCGACCGCACGCGCATCACGGTCAACGGCTTCTCGCAACTCGGTCTGGTGGAGATGACGCGCAAGCGCACGCGCGAATCGCTCGCGCATGTGCTGTGCGAGCAGTGCCCGGTCTGCACCGGCAAGGGCCAGGTCAAGACGCCGCGAACGGTCTGCTACGACATCTTCCGCGAAATCATGCGCGAGTCGCGCCAGTTCAATCCGCGCGAGTTCCGGATCCTGGCCTCGCAGGAAGTCATCGACCTGTTCCTCGAGGAAGAAAGCCAGCATCTGGCGATGCTCGGGGACTTCATCGGCAAGCCGATCTCTCTCCAGGTGGAATCGACGTTCCACCAGGAGCAGTACGACATCATTCTGATGTAACCCCCACCCGCCGGCCACGCAGGGCCACGTGGAACGCCACGAGCCCTGCGATCTGCAAGCCGGCCATGCCGAGCGCCATCTTCATCGTGGAGTCCAGCAGCAGCGGCACCAGCAACGCGGAAGACAGCAAATTGCCGATCTGCTGCGCCGTGACGTAGCCGCTGGAGGCCAGACCCCTCCGCTCCGGAAAGCAATCCAGCGCCAGCAGTTGCAGGCTGGGCTGCGTCATCATCATTCCCGCCGCGAAGACCGGCAATGCGACCAGCGCCCAAGGCATCGGCGGCAGGTGCAGCGCGGCCACCGCGAGATTGAAGACGCCGGCCGCCATCATCACGACATGGCCCCGATTCACGCTGGACTCCGGACTCGTGCGGCCGGCAATGCGATGCGCCACCAGCGCACCCGCGATGATGCCCGCCACGATCGGAATGAACAGCCAGCCAAACGACTGCGCGCCGAGCCCCAGATGCTGATAGACGAAGCGTGGCGCCGCGAAGACGTAGATGTAGATCGCCAGGTTGACACCGGCATTGGCCAGCGCGAGCGACATGAATCTTCGGCTCGACAGCATGGCGAAGTAGCCCCGCGCGAGCACCTTTGGGTGCATCGGATGCCGACACGCTGGCGGCAATGTCTCCGGCACCCAGATCCAGCAGGAAACCAGCAGGCTCCCCGAGATCAGCGCAAGGAACACGAAGATGCTGCGCCAGCCCATCCAGACCAGCAGCCAGCCGCCGCAGATCGGCGCCAGGGCCGGCGCCAGCGCGAAGATCATCGCGATCAGGGCCATGACTTTCTGGGCCTGCATGCCGTCGAACGTATCGCGCACCATCGCGCGCCCGACGATGACGCCGATCCCTGCCCCCACGCCTTGCAGTGCCCGCCCGACGTAGAACATGTCGATGCCGGTCGCTCCGGCGCAGACCAACGATCCGGCTACAAAGAACACGCAGCCCGCAAGAATCATGCGGCGGCGGCCAATCGCGTCCGAAATCGCACCGTGCCAGGGCAGCAGCAATGCAAACGGCAACAGGTAGGCCGTCAGCGATTGCTGGACCTCGGCAGTGCTCGCATGAAGCGCGTTCGCAATTGCCGCGAACGCTGGCAGGTACGTCGCAATGGCAAACTGCCCCAGCATCGACAAGCCAGCGGTCAGTGCCGCCATGCTGCCGACGCTGGGGCGCCTGGGGCCCGCTTCCGCGCCCGCTGCTACGACTGCCCCAGGCACATCCACTTCACTCATCACGCTGTCATCGAAGCCGCGGCCCCGGCGGGTTGTTCGGCGATGGCGGACTGGATCTGCGCCACCTCCTGCAGATCGCGCTCATAGGTGCGCGATGCGCGCAGCAGGCACAGCGCCGCGAGCAGGCCAAAGACCGGCATTGCCGTCAATGCCGCTTGCAGGCCGAATGCGTCGGAGAGCGCGCCGCCTACGAACGGACCGATGGCGAGTCCGAACAGGTTCTGGAACAGCGACAGCAGCGCAGCGCCGGTGGAGCGCAGCCCCGGATGCACCACGTCGAGCACCACGCTCGAAGCCGGCCCAACCGTGCATGTCATCAGGAAGCCACCCAGCGCGATCAGCAGGAACTGCTGGTTCATGGACTCCGCGGCGCTGAATGCAACCACCAGGATCGGCGCGGTCACCATGCACAGGAACGACACCGTCTTAAGCTTGTTGCGCGGCTGCTTGGTGCCGGCGACATCCGCAACAATGCCCCAGACGAAGCAACCCACCGCGCCGCACAGCACGATCAACGCCGACTGCATGGCAGCCTGATCCACCGGCGTGCCGTGGAGGCGATTGAAGTAGCTCGGCAGCCAGGCCCAGATCGTCGATACCACGACAAGCTGCAGCGCCGCACCCAGGCAGGTCCACCACAGCGTGCGCGAGCTGGTCAGCGCCGACACCATGTGCGCGAGCAGGCCCTTTGCTTGCCCTTGCTCATGGGCCGGACGCGTGTCCAGCGCCGCAGTCTTGTAGTCCGGCACGAACATGTAGAGCAGCGCCAGCAGCAGGCCGGGCACACCCACCACGCCGAACGCGGCCTGCCAGCCCCAGCGTGCGGTAATCACGCCACCCAGCACCACGCCGAGCACCGCGCCAATCGATCCGGCCGCAAAGAACGCGCCGAGCAGCATCGAACGCAACCTTGCCGGGAACAGGCTGGCGATCAGCGCCGCACCGACGGAGCCGTAGCCGGACTCACCCACACCCACCATCGCGCGCGCCATAAACAACTGCGAGTAGTTGCGGGTAAACATGCAGGAAATCGTGGCCAGGCTCCAGACCACGCCCATGACCACCACGCTCTTGACGCGGCTGACGCGGTCGGCCAACAGCGCAACGGGGATGCCGCCCAGCGCGACCACCACCGAGATGATCGACACCAGCGCGCCCAGTTGCTTGTCGGAAAGGTTCCACTCGGCCTTCAGGTGCGGAAACAAGGACACGATCACCTGACGATCGATGTAGTCGAAGAGCATCAGCGCGAAGGTCATGGCAAACGCAAACCATGCGCGGGATTTGCTGACCAGATAGTCGTTGTTGTTGGCCTGCTGCGTGTCGGCGGAAAGATGGTGCATGAGCGGTGTCTCCTGTGCAGGCCGGCTGTCGGGCCCTGTCACAACTGCCTGGTTTTCTATCGGAAGCCCGCCGTTTTTCCCTCCAGAATCCGGCGGTGCGTCAAGCAGTATGGGGGCTCACCGAATGTCGATTTGACTGCTCGGGACATCAATTTGACATGCCGGGACACTAAGGGAATGTTCTATCCGTGATCGGCCATTGGGAATGACGCCGACCGGCGTCATCGTTCTGTCACTGTCGGCCCCCAGAATGCGCCTGTCATTCAAGGAAGGAGTCGACATGACGCATGCAATTGAAGTCCGCGGACTGAGCAAGTCGTTCCGCGCGGACCGCAAGGCGCTTGACGATGTCACGCTGCAAATCGCCCCGGGTGAAATGGTTGCGCTGCTGGGCGCATCGGGCTCGGGCAAATCGACGCTACTGCGCCATGTGGCCGGTTTCGTCACGGGCGATGCCGGTTCGGGCGAGATCCTCGTCAACGGCCGCACGGTGCAGCGTAACGGACGTCTGGCCCGCGATGTGCGCCGTGTACGTGCGGACATCGGATTCGTATTCCAGCAGTTCAACCTGGTCGGCCGCCTGCCTGTGATCACCAATGTGCTCGTGGGAATGCTGACGCGCGTGCCGAAATGGCGCAGCCTGCTCCGCATCTTCAAGGCCAGCGAAGTACAAGCCGGACTCGATGCGCTTGCTCAGGTTGGTATAGACGACTATGCGTTTCAGCGTGCCTCGACCCTGTCGGGCGGGCAGCAGCAACGTGCCGCGATCGCCCGCACGCTGGTGCAGAACGCGCAAGTGATCCTGGCCGACGAGCCGATCGCCTCGCTCGATCCGGAATCGTCGCGTCGCGTGATGTCGCAACTGGCGCAGATTAACCGCACGCGCAAAGTCGCCGTGGTGGTGTCGCTGCATCAGGTGGACGTGGCGATGCGCTATTGCCCGCGCGTAGTGGCATTGCGTCACGGCAAGGTGGTCTATGACGGGCCCTCCGCCGCGCTGACGCAGCAGATGCTGCGCGACCTGTACGGCAGCGAGGCCGACGAGCTACTGCACGACAGCGTGCCAGAGGCCCCCTCTTGCGCCGAAGGCGTGCCCGCGCCGGTGATGGTCAGGATGGATCTGGCCGCGGCCTGAGGCTTGCCTCGCACGCCTCACCACGCCAGCCCATCGCATCGCATCGCCGGCCTCGCACTGTCAGACCCGAATACCCGATTCACCCAACCCGCATTTACCTTCAGCCTTTCCAAACGGAGTCATCGATGCTTCGCAGAACTTTCCTCGCCGTGGTCGCTTCGGGTGTCGTCGCGCTGCCCGCCTTCGCCCAGGACGTCAAGACCCTGAACATGGGCATCATCTCGACGGAAACGTCGTCGAACCTGAAGTCCGCCTGGCAGCCCGTGATCGACGACCTGAGCCGCGCACTCGGCGTGCAGGTCAAGCCGTTCTTCGCCTCGGACTACGCCGGCATCATCGAAGGGATGCGCTTCAACAAAGTGCAGATCGCCTGGTACGGCAACAAGTCGGCCATGGAAGCCGTGGACCGCGCCAACGGCGAAGTATTCGCATCGGTGATCGACAAGGACGGCAACCCGGGCTACTGGTCGCTGCTGATCGCTCGCAAGGATAGCGACCTGAAGTCGGTCGAGGACGTCATCAAGCGCGGCAAGGACCTGACCTACGGCGCCGGCGATCCGAACTCCACCTCGGGCACCGCCGTGCCGGGCTACTACCTGTGGGCCGCCAACAAGGTCGATCCGAAGACGCTGTTCAAGGCCGTGCGCATCAGCAACCACGAAACCAACCTGCTGTCGGTGCTGAACAAACAGGTGGACGTGGCCGTGAACAACACCGAGAACTTCGAGCGCTATCGCATCAACACGGGCAAGAACGCCTATGACGACGTGCGCGTGCTGTGGAAGTCGCCGCTGATCCCGGCCGATCCGCTGGTCTACCGCAAGGACCTGCCCCCCGAGCTGAAGAAGAAGATCCAGGACTTCTTCGTCAACTACGGCAAGGGCGCCGACGCCGCGCGCGAAAAGCAGGCGCTGGCTACGCTGACCTACCAGGGCTTCCGCGTCTCGACCGATGCCCAGCTCGTGCCGATCCGTCAGATCGAACTGGCCAAGGAAAAGGCCAAGATCGAATCCGACAGCACGCTGGCCGCTGCCGACAAGGAAAAGAAGCTGGCCGACGTCTCGCGCCGTCTGGCCGAACTCGACCGCGCCAGCAGCACGCAGTAAGCCTCGCCTGAAGCCGATGGCGCCACTCGGGTCGCCATCGGCTTTGCATTTTCCGCTTCAGCTTTACCTCTTCCGACTGCCCATGACCGCCACCGCCAAGCCCGGCCTGCCGCCCACACCCCAGAGTACCGTCCGGCCGCCGCGCAATTCCCTTTCCGTGATGCTGATCTGGGCAATCGTACTGGCCACGCTCGCCATGTCCTGGCAAGGTGCCGACATGCGTCCGATGGACCTGTTTCGCGACTCCGGCAACATGGCCAAGTTCGCCGCCGACTTCTTTCCGCCTGACTTCCGCGACTGGCACACCTATCTCGACGAGATGCTCGTCACCGTGCAAATCGCGCTGTGGGGCACCGCGCTGGCCGTCGTCATGGCCGTGCCGTTCGGCCTGCTTTGCTCGGCCAACATCGTGCCGCCCTGGATCTATCAACCCGCCCGCCGTCTGATGGATGCCTGCCGCGCGATCAATGAAATGGTCTTCGCGATGCTGTTCATCGTCGCCGTGGGTCTGGGACCGTTCGCCGGCGTGCTGGCACTCTGGATCCACACCATGGGCGTGCTGGCCAAGCTGTTCGCCGAAGCCGTGGAAGCGATCGATCCGCGCCCCGTCGAAGGCGTGCGCGCCACGGGCGCCGGCCCGATCGAAGAAATCGTCTACGGCGTGATTCCGCAAGTGTTGCCGCTGTGGCTGTCGTTCGCACTGTATCGCTTCGAGTCGAACGTGCGCTCCGCTTCGGTGGTCGGCATTGTCGGCGCAGGCGGCATCGGCACCGTGCTGTGGGAGATCATCCGCAGCTTCCAATATGCGCAAACCTGTGCGGTGATGATCATCATCATCGTGTTCGTGACCGGCCTCGACATCGTCTCCGCCCAGATCCGCAAGGTGCTCGTATGACCACGCTGACCCTGTCCAGCATCGCCGCGCTGTTTGAAAACCATGGCACCGCGTACTACGGCGGCGAGGCCATCAGCCAGACCGCCCACGCGCTGCAGTGTGCGCTGCTTGCCGAGCAGGCTGGCGATCCGGAACCGCTGATCGTCGCGGCGCTACTGCACGACATCGGCCACCTGATGCTGGCCGAAAGCCTGACCACCGACATGCGCCACCAGGAAACCGGTGCCGACGCGCTGGCCAGCCTGTTCGGCGAAGACGTCACCGAGCCGGTGCGAATGCACGTGGCGGCCAAGCGCTATCTGTGCGCAGTCGATCCCGCGTACTTCGACACGCTCTCGCCGGTATCCGTGCACAGCCTCTCGCTGCAGGGCGGGCCGTACGACGGCGAACAGGCCAGCGTGTTCGCCGCGCAGGCGCACGCCGACGCCGCTGTGCGTCTGCGCCGCTACGACGACCTGGCCAAGGTGGTGGATCTGCAGACCCCTACCCTGTCCCACTATCTCGACATGGCGGCACGCTGTGTCCGCGTTGCATGAGCGAAGCCGATTTCTCCACAGCGCTGAAGCTCCGCGAAGTGCAAGGCGTCGACGCAGAGCTGCTGCACCTGTCCGCCCTGCTGGCGACGATGGATAACGAGACACCGCTGCCGCTCGCGACCATGCGCGAGCGCTTTGCCGCGATGCGTCGCTACCCGGACTACCGCGTCTATCTGATGTTCGATGCGGACGGGGTGCCGCTCGGCACGTTCAGCCTGCTGGTGTTTCCGGTGATGGTGCACGACGGACGGCCCGAGGCGATACTCGAAGCCGTGGTCGTCGCACCGGCTGCGCGAGGCCGTGGAATCGGCAGGCAGATGATGCAGGAAGCCATGCGACTGGCGCGTGAAGCCGGCGCGGCCAAACTCATGCTGTCATCGAATGCGCGGCGCCTGCAGGCGCATCAGTTCTATCGGCAGCTCGGGTTCACCGAGCACGGGATCAGTTTCAGTACGGCGCTTTGAGTCGTACCCGGGGGCATCGCTCAAACGCGTGCCCTCTCCTCCGGGCACGCTCCCACATGTGCGGAAAGGGTGCAAGCCACCAGGATTCGAAGCACCGTTGATGTTCCCCCTCTCCCGCGTAGTGGCGAGAAGCCGGGGGACACAGGCTGTGCTCAATCCCCCACAGCGCCAACCAACCGCGCGAATGCATCGGCCGAATCGGCCAGTTCGCCACTATTGTCGATCTCGACCACCCGGCAGCCAGGCGGCACATCGAACGGCTGCGCCGCGCGTGCCAGCCTCCGGGCAATTCCCTCTGCCGACTCACGCCCGCGCTGGCGCAAACGCGCGGCCAGCACTTCGGGTGTCACGCGCACATGCACCGCGCATAGATGCGGATAGCGTGCCACGGCCTGCGGCAGGTACTCTCGGGAGCCATTGACGACAACCTTGATGCCCTGCGCCAGCCACTGCTCGATCTCCACGCCAATGCCATAGTGCAAGCCGTGGCTATTCCAGTGCAGCGCCAGGCAGCCAAGATCCGCGCGGCGGTGAAACTCGTCCGCCGACAGCGCGACCGATGCCTCGTTTTCGTCGGCGGCACGCGTGATATAGCGATGCGCCACCACGATACGATCATCGCGCTGCAGCCGTTCGCGCAAGGTCCGCAGCAGCGAATCCTTGCCGCTGCCGGACGGGCCCATCACATAGAACAGCCCGCTGCCATCAGGCGCGGAGCCGGAGTGGAATCGTGTGGTCATGCCGAAAGATAGCCGACACCCGCGCCGTCGACAGTGGTGCCATCGAAGCCGTAGTGACGTGCGACGATGAAATCCGCGCCGGGCTCGGGTTGGACGAAGAGACTGATGGCATCGACATGCAGCGGGCCCTCAAGCAACCTGCCGCTGCTGGCCGATAGCTGCGCGAACGCGGCGGCCTCGTTGTCGGCATCTAGCATGCCGCTCAGCGTGATATGGAACGTGAACGTATCGAACGCGTACGGATAGCCCCAGGCGTCGAGCATCTCGCGCTGCGCGGCCGTGAGTTGGTCGGGCCGTCGCCGGCTCACTTCCTCCGGCGTGGCCGGCGCGCGGAAATGGTCGAAGGCACGCATGCAGTCGTCGGCAAGCTCATGCATCCGCTTGCCGCCCTGCGCCCGCGCATCGTCAAGGCACCAAGCCAGGAACCCGCGCAAGGCACACAGTGTCAGCGGCGCGTCAAACGCGGCGCGCTCCCGTGCGAACGCGCGGGCGGCGGCGTCGAGCATGGGCGCATCGGTACCATCGGCCAGCCGGAATGGCGGCTTCAGCGTGGCGTGCAGCGCATAGTGCGCCGGGGCCTTGACCCACTCGGCGGGACGCGATGCGATGCCCGCCGGCAACGGCGTTGGATTTCCGGTGTCGGCATCGCGGCCGAGCCATTGCGCGCCGAACGTGCGAAATGGCTCGGCGGGCGCGAGATAGATCGCGTAGCGGTGCGCCTGCATCGTCATGCCGCCAGGCTGCCGCGAGCGCCGGCTACGTCGGCGAGATCCGCCAGGTCAGTCATCGACAGCGCGCCGGACGCATGGCGCACCTCACCATTCACGATGGTGGCGCAGACACGCGGCAATCCCAGCTGGCTGTCATCGACGAGAATCGCATCGGCGCGCATTCCCGGCGCGAGCACGCCACGGTCGCGCAGACCCGTCGCACGTGCCGGATTACGCGACACCAGGTGCCACGCCTCGGGCAGCGAGCACACGCCAAGCTGCGCGAGCTTGAATGCGGCCTGCAGCAGCGCGGGATAGTAGTAATCGGAAGCCAGAACCGAACACAGGCCGGCGGCCACCATTTCCGTGGCGTTAGGCGCGCCCGTATGGCTCTTGCCGCGCAGCACATTGGGTGCGCCGAAAACGGTCTCGTCGCCGATCTGGCGTGCCAGCGTCGCGGCCTCCACCGTCAGCGGGAACTCCGCGATCCGGCAGCCCTGGGCATGATAGTGCTGGCGCGTCGCCACGTCGGGATCATCATGCGATGCAACCGGCAGGTTCGCGGCCAGCGCCGCGGCGATCAGGCACGACATCGCGGCAGGCACTTCCTGCGCATTTCGGCTGGCTGCGCGCAGACGGTTGCGGAATGTCTCGGTATCGCACTCGGCGCGTTCCGCGTACTGCACGAGCTTGCGTTCGTCACTCATGCGGCGAGCCATGGTCGGCAGGTGATCGTTGATCGCCAGCAGGGCCACACGGCCATCCGCCATCCACGACAAGGCCGTCTCCACGCCAGCGAGGTGATAGGCCTCGAAGCGCAGATGCACCTTGTGCTCCGCGCCCAGCACGGGCCGCAACTGGGCCAGCGCATCGAACATGCGCAGCGCGTAGGCCTCGCCACGCAAGCCGCCCTCCCACGACAGGGTCACGCCATGAAACTCGGTCGTGATGCCGTGCGCGAGCAACTGGCGGTCGACGTCGAGCAGCGCGGCTCCGTACGGGAAGCTCACGCCGGGACGCGGCATCACGGAACGCTCGAACGCATCACCATGAATGTCGACAATGCCCGGCAGCACCAGCAGGTCGCCCGCGTCGATGCAGGGGCCACTTGCGGGTGGCTGCGCCATCACGCTGCCGTTATGAATGCCCAACGTTGCCAGGCCGATGCCGTCGGCGCCCATCACGCGGCGGCCGGTGATCCCCGCGAGCGGGGTCGATGATGCTTGAGAGATCGTATGCATGGGCAATACGTTAGCTTTGGTAGATGACAGACGGATGTCTAGACCAATACGTACGCATCACCCCGCGTGCAACCGCGGGGTGATGCGTCATTTCAATCCTGATCGGAGACCGTGAGTTGCACCCAGTCGCCGGCAAAGCGCGTCATGCTGTATTGGACGGGGGCGCCGTCAATATCGATGTTCAGTGCCTCCACTTGCAGGATAGGCCGCGTCTTCGGCTGATTCAGCAATCGCGCCACCGGGGCGCTCGGCATGGCCGCCGTGATGCGCGACCACTTGCGGGTGTAATCGGCAATGCCGTACTTCGCCAGCGTGCGCGAGATCGATTGTGTCTCGTTCACCTTGTCTTCAAAACCGGGAAAACGCTTAGGATCGAAGTAATGCTCGGCCACGTCGACCGTGCGCCCTTCGGCCTTGCCGAGCATCTGCACATGCAGAATCTCCGCCGTACGGGACAGACCAAGATGTTTGGCGATTTCCGGCGCGCGCAGGATCTGGCTATTGACGAGTTCCGCGTGCCCGCGCATCCCCTGCGCGGCCAGGTTCTGCGAGAAGCGCGTGCGACGCCCGATGGCGTAATCAATGGCGTGCTCCTGCACGAAGGTGCCTCGGCCCTGCTCGATCCGCACCAGGCCGCTCAGTTCGAGCTCACCCATCGCGCGCCGGATCGTATGGCGGTTCACAGCGAAGCGCGAGGCCAGTTCCGGTTCCGGCGGCAACTGCTCGCCCGGCCCATAGAGTTTGTTGCGGATGTCCTCCGCAAGCGCCTCGCCAATCTGCCGCCATACGGCGACGCCGGAACCCCGTTCGACTTCCCGATCAGACATCTTGCCTTGCCCTGTTGTCATCAAGCATTCACCAATAGCGTGCGATTGTGCCTCATGCCTTGGCGCCGATGTTGCGTGTCCGAGGAAAGGCCCGACCCGTCACGAAACGTTCATGTGCCTGTGTTCTAGTATCGCCGTGTTGTGTTAGTGTACATCTAAACGTATAGACGTATAGGGGTGATCATGCAAAGCGAAACCGCCAACCAGGCCAACGCGGCACGGGCCGCGTGGCTGAGGATTCTGGCGCTGGCCCAAACGGATGCGCTCGATGCGGCCTACTCGCGGCTCGGCGACGTGGCGGCACTGCCCGGCTACCGACTGCTGCGCAAGCCCGAATCGGGCATGGCGATGGTCCGGGCCCGCGCGGGTGGCACCGGTGCCCAGTTCAATCTGGGTGAGATGTCCGTCACGCGCTGCGCCGTGGTGCTCGACGAGACCGAAGGCCAAGCCGCCACGGCTGGCGTGGCCTACATACAGGGACGCGGCACGCGCCACGCCGAACAGGCCGCCGTGCTCGACGCACTGCTGCAGCGCCCGGCCTGGCACCAGCGCGTGCATGACGTGGTCATCGCGCCACTTGCACAGACCCTGACCGAGCGCGCGGCCCACCAGGCCGCCACCGCCGCGCAAACGCGCGTCGAATTCTTCACGATGGCCCGCGGAGAGGATTGAGATGCCATCCACCCAGTCAATGACCACCGCCCCCGCCACATCGCTGCTGCCGGGTTTCGATAATCCCGTGGACGACGCGCAACAGGTGTTCCGAGCGGCGCTCGAAGCATTCGCCCATCCGGGCCGCCTGGAAACGCTGCCTGTGACGAGCGGCCAGCCCGAGGGCCTGTCCCCCGCGCTGACCGCCCTGCTGCTGACGCTGGCGGACCCCGACACCCCGGTCTGGCTGCCCGCCGATGTGCCCGCGGCCGCGCGCGCGTTCCTGCGCTTCCATTGCGGCTGCCCGCTCGTGGATAACCTGGGCGAAGCCACCTTCGTCTGCGTCCCCGCCGGCCATGCGATGCCCGCGCTCGCCGATTGCGCGCAGGGCTTGCCCGCCTACCCGGACCGCTCCGCCACGCTGCTCGTGGAAGTCGCCTCGCTGCACGCGGGCGACACGCTCACGCTGCGCGGCCCCGGCATCGAAACCACGCAATCGCTGTGTGTGACCGGCCTGCCCGCGGACTTCCGCGCAAGCTGGCGCGCCAACAACGCGGGCTTTCCGCTCGGCGTGGACCTGCTGCTGGCCAGCGGCGACGAATTCTGCGCGATGACGCGCACCACGCACGTGGAGGACTGAGATGTACGTAGCCGTCAAAGGGGGCGAACGCGCCATCCTGAACTCCTACCAGATGCTCGACGCCTATCGTCGAGGGGACACGTCGGTACCGGAGATCACACTCGAACAAATCCGCGAACAGATGCCGCTGGCGGTATCGCGCGTGATGGCCGAGGGTTCGCTCTATGACCCACACCTGGCCGCGCTCGCGCTCAAGCAGGCTGCCGGCGATCAAATCGAAGCGATCTTCCTGCTGCGTGCCTATCGCACCACGCTCGCGCGCTTCGGTTATACCCAGGCGCTGGATACCGGCAAGATGTGCCTGCAGCGCCGAATCTCGTCGACGTTCAAGGACGTGCCCGGCGGACAAGTCCTCGGACCGACCTACGACTACACGCAGCGGCTGCTCGACTTCACGCTCGAAGCGGGCCGCGACCCCGCGCCGCTACCGCCCTCGCCAGAACCGCTTGCTCCGAACATGCCGCGCGTCACCAGCCTGCTGGAAGCCGAATCGCTGGTGGAAGCCGACGCGATTCCTCCGGGCGACCCCGCCCCGCCGGACCTGACACGCGAACCGCTGACGTTCCCCGCCGAGCGTCCCGCACGCCTGCAGAACCTGGCGCGCGCCGATGAAGGCTTTCTGCTGTCGATGGGCTACTCCACGCAGCGCGGCTATGGCAATTCGCACCCGTTCGCCGGCGAGATCCGCTATGGCAGCACCGAAGTCGAGATGTTCATCGAGGAACTCGGCTTCGCCATCACCATCGGTGAAGTGGAAGTGACTGAATGCCAGATGGTGAGCCAGTTTGCGGGCAACGCCGACGAAGCGCCGCGACTCACGCGTGGCTACGGTCTCGTGTTCGGCTACAACGAGCGCAAGGCGATGTCGATGGCGCTGGCCGATCGCGCGATGCGCGCGGAAGAACTCGGCGAGGCAGGTGACGCACCGGCCAACAATATCGAATTCATGCTGTACCACAGCGACAACGTCGAAGCGTCCGGCTTCGTGCAGCACCTGAAGCTGCCGCACTACGTGGACTTCCAGGCCAACCTCGAACTGCTGCGGCGGCTGCGCGCCGAGCAACAGGGCGCGGCCACCGATGCGCCGGCCGAAGACCAACCCCAGGAGGAGTCGCTGGCATGAACGCCACCGCTACCGTCGCACGCGACGAACACTACAACTTCGCCTATCTGGACGAATCGACCAAGCGGATGCTGCGCCGGGCGCTGCTCAAGGCCGTTGCGATACCCGGCTACCAGGTGCCGTTCGGCAGCCGTGAAATGCCACTGCCGTATGGCTGGGGCACGGGCGGCATCCAGGTGACCGCCGCGATCATCGGCCGCCAGGACGTGCTCAAGGTCATCGACCAGGGATCGGACGACACCACGAACGCGATCAACATCCGCCGCTTCTTTGGCCGCGTGACCGGCGTGCAGACGACCGAGCGCACCACCGACGCCACCATCATCCAGACCCGTCACCGTATTCCGGAAACGAAGCTGAGCGCGGGCCAGACGATGGTCTACCAGGTACCTATTCCCGAGCCGCTGCGCTGGCTGGAGCCGAGCGAAACCGAAACGCGCACGATGCACGCGCTGGCCGAATATGGCTCGATGCACGTGAAGCTCTACGAAGACATCGCCCATCACGGCCATATCGCCACCACTTACGACTACCCCGTGATCGTCAACCAGCGGTACATGATGCGGCCTTCGCCGATCCCCAAGTTCGACAACCCGAAGCTCGACCGTAGCCCCGCGTTGATGCTGTTTGGCGCCGGGCGCGAGAAGCGCGTCTATGCCGTGCCACCGTACACCACGGTCAAGAGCCTCGACTTCGTCGATCATCCGTTCACCGTGGAAAAGTGGTCGAGCTGCTGTGCGCAATGCGGCGCCACCGACAGCTATCTCGACGAGATCATCACCGACGATGCCGGCACGCGCATGTTCGTGTGCTCGGACACCGAGTACTGCGCCGACCGCCAGGCCGCGCAAGCTGTGAAGCAGGCCGCAGGAGGTGCCCAATGAACGCGACGCCTCTGCTCTCCGTACGCAACCTGACGCACACCTGGGACGGCGTGCATGGTTGCCACGATGTCAACTTCGATCTCTATCCGGGCGAAGTGCTCTGCGTGGTCGGTGAATCGGGCTCGGGCAAGAGCACGCTGCTGCAAGCCCTGTCGATGCAGGTCAAGGCGCAGCGCGGCAGCGTCAGCTACGACATGCGCGAATCGGGGCTGACCGATCTGGCCGGACTGTCGAGCGCGCGGATGCGTCTGCTGGCCCGCACGGACTGGGGCTTCGTGCGGCAGCACGCCCGCGATGGTCTGCGGATGCAGGTGAGCGCCGGCGCCAATATCGCCGAGCGCCTGATGGCCGTCGGCAATCGCCACTACGGTGACCTGCGCGAGATCGCGGGCGCCTGGCTCGAGAAAATGGAGATCGACCTCTCCCGGCTGGACGATGTGCCGACCACGTTCTCGGGCGGGATGCAGCAGCGTCTGCAGATCGCACGCAACCTGGTCACCCATCCACGCCTGGTGTTCATGGACGAGCCGACCGCATCGCTCGATGTCTCCGTGCAGGCCCGGCTGCTCGACCTGATGCGCCGCCTGGTCACCGACCTGGGCCTGGCCGCGATCCTTGTCACGCACGACCTGGCCGTGGCGCGCCTGCTCGCGCACCGCACGCTGGTCATGCAGGGCGGCCGCATGGTCGAACAGGGCCTGACCGATCAGATCCTCGATGACCCGCAGCATCCGTACACGCAGTTGCTGGTCTCCTCCATCCTGCAGGGATGATCATGATGCAAGCCAACAACCAGAAACTGATTGAGGTCCGCGGCCTCGGCAAGATGTTCACGTTGCACAACCAGGGCGGCATTCGCCTGCCCGTGCTGCGCGCTATCGACTTTGACGCCTCGCGTGGCGAATGCCTCGTGCTGTCCGGCCGTTCCGGCACCGGCAAGAGCACGCTTCTGCGCTGCCTCTATGGCAACTACCTCGCAACCGAAGGCACGATCCGCCTGCGCGACACGAGCGAGGCCAGCGAGCCATGGGTGGAACTGACCAACGCCCCGGAACAACGCGTGCTCAAATTGCGCCGCGATGTGATCGGCTATGTCTCGCAGTTCCTGCGTGCCATCCCGCGCGTCTCCGCGCTCGACGTGGTGGCCGATCCGCTGCAGCAACGCGGCGCCAGCCACGAAGAAGCCCGCGCCCGCGCCGCGACGCTGCTCGAACGGCTGAACCTGCCACGCCGACTTTGGGACTTGCCACCCGCCACGTTCTCCGGCGGCGAGCAGCAACGCGTGAATATCGCGCGCGGCCTGATCGGTGGCCACCCGATCCTGTTGCTCGACGAGCCCACCGCATCGCTCGACGCCGACAACCGGGCGGTGGTGATCGAACTGATCCGCGAAGCGCTGGCCGAAGGCCGCTCGCTGATCGGCATCTTCCACGACGAGGCTGTGCGCGATGCGGTGGCCACGCGCATGCTGCCGCTGCAGCCGGCCACGGCGCTTGCCTGAACCTGAACTGGAACCGGACATGTCTACCACCTACCTCACGCACGCGACGCTGGTACTGCCGGATCGCGTCCTGCACGACAGCGCGATGCTGATCGCCGACGGCCAGATCGCCGCCATCGAGCCAGCCTCCGCCCCAGCCGACACCGAGGTCATCAACCTGCGCGGCCACACCGTGATGCCCGGGCTTATCGACGTCCACTGCGACGCGATCGAAAAGGAAGCCGAGCCCCGCGCCAATGTGCTGTTTCCGCTCGACTTCGCGGTGGCGCAGGTCGACCGCCGCAATGCCGCAGCTGGCATCACCACGCCGTACCACGCGTTGTCGTTCGCCAGCAACCAGTTCGGCGTGCGCAACAATGAGACCGCCGCGACGCTGGTGCGTACCGTGGCCGCGTATCGCGCGCACAGCCTCGTCGACAATCGCATCCACTGCCGCTATGAAGTCACCGATAACGCCGCCGTGCCAGTGCTCGAGATGCTGATGGCCGAAGGCGTGGTCGACCTGCTGTCGGTCATGGACCACTCGCCGGGCCAGGGTCAGTTCAAAACGCTCGATGCTTACCTGTCGTACATGATGGGCAATCACGGCATGAGCCGCGAGGAAGCCGCCGACGCGGCTGCGAAGAAATCGGCTGAGTTGGCCGGCGCAACCGAGCGCGTCAACCGTCTGGTCTCGAAGGCGCACGAACTCGGCATCCCCACCGCCAGCCACGACGACGACTCTCCGCAACGCATCGCCGCAATGCACGCGCTGGGGGTTCGCATGAGCGAGTTTCCGATCAATGTGGAGACGGCGCAGGCCGCCTCGGCCCACGCGCTCCCGACGATCCTCGGCGCGCCGAACGTGCTGCGCGGCAAGAGCCAGAGCGGTTCGATGCGTGCGATCGATGCGATTCACGCCGGCGTCGGCCACATCCTCTGCTCGGACTACCAGCCGTCCACACTGATCGCGGCGGCATTCGCCGCCTCACGCCTCGCCGACCTTCCGCTCGACCGGGCGCTGGCACTGGTCACGTCCAATCCGGCAGATGCCTGCCTGCTGGACGATCGCGGCCGGCTGGCGCCGGGCAAGCGTGCCGACGTCATCGCCGTGGGCAGCGTTGCCGGGCAGCCGCTGGTCACCCATACGTGGTCGGCCGGGCGTCTGGTGTTCGCGGCGGGATATCCGATGGTGCAGCCTGCTGCGCCGCGTGCCGCCGAGATGCGAGCGGTGGCTTGAAATGTGATCGGCCAATGCGAGGCCTCGCCCTCTCTCCCGACCTCTCCTCCGGCCTCGCTCCCGCAGGCGGGAGAGAGGCCGGGGGCGATGGCGGGTGCCCCCGACGCGGGCACATCTGTTGAGTATAGGTTCCGCTCCACCGCCCATGCGCTAGGACTTCCACGGAACATATCCTGCTGGTCTTTGCAGCGGCATCCCCTACAGTAGATGAACGGGTCGCGTGAAGGGGGCCGATATGACGTTAAGAAATGCAATGCCAGCCATGCTGGCTGTTTTTTTGTGCGCCGCCTGCGTCGAACCGTTCGCTCCGAAAGGGCCGCCCACCTACACCGGCCAGCTGCCCGCACCCTACCCCTCGAAGACCCCCGAAATCGCCGTGCGCGCCACACCGATCGCGGCGCACGAGATCGACATCTCTGGCATCTGCCGACGCACCGAGGAAGATGGTTTCCGCGAGGACGCGACAGTGCGTGTCTCGCACAATGCCGTGGAAACGCTGACCTGGAAGCTGTGGGTATCGCGCCGTGGCTGGTGCCACTTCGACCTGTCGGAATTCAAGCAGGTACAGCAGACGCCACACATCGAACTGCATGCGATAGATGGCAGCGGCTGCACGCTGATGGTGTGGCAGGACCCGCGCCGTATCACGCTGGCCCATGCCCGATGCGAGAAGCACTGCACGCCGGGCATCTACGACCAGGCGTGGCCCGTGCTGTTCGACCCGAAGAACGGCGGCTGCGCGCAGATCCGCTGAGCCGCTGAGCCGCTGAGCCGCCGAATCGCCCTACTTGGCCTTCGGCACGCGCCCCATCAGGAAGAACTGCTCGTTCGGACGCATCCCGATCGTGTTGGCCATGCGGTTGGAGAGCCCGAAGAACGCCGTGATGCCGGCGATGTCCCACGCGTCCTCGTCGTCAAACCCATGGGCGCGCAGTGCCTCGAAATCGGCTTCGCCGATCGTATGCGAGTCCGTGCAGACCTTCATCGCGAAGTCGAGCATGGCACGCTGGCGCGGCGTGATATCTGCCTTGAGGTAGTTCACCGCGACCTGATCGGCCACAAGCGGCTTTTTCTCGTAGATGCGCAGGATGGCACCGTGGGCCACCACGCAGTAGAGACACTGGTTCACGCCCGACGTGGCCACCACGATCATCTCGCGGTCGCCCTTGGTCAGGCTGCCGGTCTCCTTGAGCATCAGCGCGTCGTGATAGGCGAAGAACGCGCGGCACTCGTCGGGACGATGGGCCAGTGCCAGGAAAACGTTGGGAACGAAGCCTGCCTTCTCCTGGACTTCGAGCACGCGCTGGCGGATGTCGTCCGGCAGGTTCTCGATGGCGGGAACCGGATAACGGCTGATGGGTTGGGTCATGTCTGTCTCCTCAGCGGGGTATGTTCCCCTGTTGGTACATGCCCGGCCGTGACCCCTCGTCACGGCCGTCGAATCACGAACAGCTTATGCCTGTGACGCGAACTGGATGCGATGCAGGCCCGCGTACAGGCCGTTCTTGCCGATCAGCTCGGCGTGGCTGCCCTGTTCGGCTACACGACCCTGCTCCAGCACCACGATCCTGTCGGCGTTCTCGATCGTCGACAGGCGGTGCGCGATCACCAGCGTGGTGCGACCGACCATCAGCGATTCCAGCGCGGCCTGCACCTGACGCTCCGACTCTGAGTCAAGCGCCGAAGTCGCCTCATCGAGGATCAGGATCGGCGCATCCTTGTAGATCGCGCGGGCGATGGCCAGACGCTGGCGCTGGCCGCCAGACAGCTTCATGCCGTTGTCGCCGATGTTCGTTTCGAGCCCTTCCGGCAGCCCCTTGACCACGTCGGTCAGGTAGGCAGCCGCCAGCGCGCGTTCCACGCGGGCCATATCGATTTTCTCGCGCGGATGCACGCCATAGGCCACATTGGCGGCCACGGTGTCGTTGAACAGCACCACATCCTGGCTGACGAAGGCGATCTGGCGACGCAGGTCGGCCAGCGCGAAACGGTCGATCGGCTGACCGTCGAGCAAGATGTGACCCTCGGTCGGATCGAAAAAGCGCGGCACCAGGTTCACAAGCGTGGTCTTGCCGCTACCCGACGGCCCCACCAGCGCCACGACCTCGCCCGGTGCGGCACGCAGGCTGACATGGTTCAGCGCCGCGCGCGCGGCATCGCCATAGCGGAAGCCGACGTTGTCGAACACCAGATCGCCACGGGCCCGCTCCAGCGGCAGGCCACCGTTCTGCGGCTCGATCGGCTCGTCGATCAGGCCGAAGATCATCTCGGCCGCGGTCAGGCCGCGTTGCAGCGGCTGGTTCAGGTCGGCCAGATGCTTGAGCGGCGAGATCAGCAGCAGCATCGCCATCACGAAGCCGGTGAAGCCACCGATCGTGGTCTGGTTGCCCTGCGCCTGAATCATCGCGATCGTCAGGATCACGGACAGCGCCAGCGATGCCAGGAACGCCGTCACGGGCTGATTCAGGCCACCGGCCACAGCCATGCGCATCGAGTAGCCGCGCAGCCGCTCGGCCATCGCCTCGAAACGCGACATTTCGTACGCTTCGCCACCGTGCAGCTTGACCACCTTGAACCCGCCCACGGATTCCTCCACCACATAGGCGGCGGTGTTGGTCAGCGCCTGATGCTCACGGTTCAGGCGACGCAGGCGGCGGTTGACCTTCGACATCACGAAGCCGATCGCCGGCAGCAGCACTGCCACCACCAGGGTCAGCTTCCAGTTCGTGTAGAACAGGTAGATCAGCAGCGCCACCACGGTCAGCGAGTCACGCACCAGTGTGATCAGCACGCCAGTGAGGATCTGCATCACCTGGTTCACCTCGAAGATCACGGCATTGATCAGCGAGGCAGCGGTATTGCGGTGGAAGAACAGCGCCGGCGCGTGCAGCATCCGGTCGAACATCTGCATACGCATCTTCAGCAACACGCCGTTCGATATCTGCGAAAGCAGGTAGCCCGAGGCAAACTGCGCCAGGCCGCGCACCAGCGCCACGCCCACCAGCAGCGCGGGCACATGCCAGAGCTTGCCCGCGTAGCTGCCGCCGAAGCCCTTGTCGAGCAGGTCGTTGACGACCTTCGGAATAATCCCTTCGCTGGCCGCCACCAGGCCCATGGCGATGATGGCGAGCACGAAGTTGCGCTTCTCGGGCTTCAGATAGGCCCAGACGCGCTTGAGGGTATCGGATTCCTGGGGCGTTTGTTGTTTGTTGTCGGTCACGTTCGCTCCACTTGCCAACGGGAAAGGGACGCCGGGGCGACTGCCGCTAGAATGGCGGGCAGCGTCGGCGTGCGGAATCCCATTGCAAGCATCTCTATGAAAATCTCTGTCGTACTGATCACTAAAAACGAGGCACACAATATCCGGGAGTGCCTCGAGAGCGTCTCCTGGTGCGACCGCGCGATTATAGTGGACTCCGGCAGCACGGACGGCACGGTGGAAACTGCCCGCGCCATGGGCGCGGAGGTCCACCAGACCGCGACGTGGCCCGGCTTCGGTCCACAAAAAAACCTCGCCCTGTCCAAGGCACAAAGCGAGTGGGTACTCTCCATCGACGCCGATGAGCGCGTAACGCCAGAACTGCGCGACGAGATCCTGGCAGCCATCGCATCGGGTCAGGCCGACGCCTACGACATGCCCCGCCTGTCACGCTTCTGCGGCCGCTTCATCCGGCACAGCGGCTGGTACCCCGACCGCCTGACCCGCCTGTTCCGCGTGGGAAAGGCCAGGTTCACCGACGACCTCGTGCACGAGAACGTCGTCACCGACGGCCCGATCGCGCACCTCCGGAATCCGCTGCTGCACTACACCTACGACGACTTCTCGCAGGTGCTGCGCAAGGTCGACCAGTATTCGACGCTGGGCGCCACGCAGGCATTCCAGCGTGGCAAGACCGCCACGCCGGCCAGCGCGTGGCTGCATGGCAGCTGGGCATTCCTGCGCACCTACCTGCTGCGCCGCGGATTTCTGGACGGCCCGCAGGGCTTGGCCATCGCGCTGATGAACGGTCAGGCCAGCTACTACAAGTACATCAAGCTGTGGCTGCTGCAACAGTCGGCACGCCAGCCCGCCGCATCAGGCGATCCGCAAGCACACTGAACGCCTCGGCCGTCGGCCTGAAGCCCATCTGCTCGATATGGGTCGCTGCGTGGGCCAGCAGTGACTCGCGCAGCGCGGCGTCCTGCAGGCCACGCCTGATCGCCGCCGCAAGCTGCGCGGCATCGCCCACCGGCACCAACAGCCCGGCGCGGCCATCGTCGAGGATCTCGCGCGGCCCCGTCGGACAATCGGTGCTGACCACCACTTGCCCGACTGCCAGCCCTTCGAGCAGCACATTGGGCAAACCTTCCATCTTCGAACTGAACGCCAGGAGCCGCGACTTGCGAATCCAGGCATGGGGGTTCGACTGGAAGCCAGCAAAGGTCACGCGATCGGCGATACCGAGCGATGCGGCCAGCGCCTCGAGTTGCGGCCGCGATGCACCATCGCCGACCAGCACCAGATCCTCGTCGATACCTTCCTTCGCAAGCTGCGCATAAGCGTGCAGCAGCGTCGTGAAATCCTTTTGACTTTCCTCGAGCCGACCGACGGACACGATGTACGGTCCCGCCGGCTGCGCGGAAGGATCGAGCGGCGCGTTCGCCCTTGCGCGGATGCTGTCGAGATCGATGGTGTTGTAGAGCCGCACGAGCTTGTCCGCCACATCGGGAATCAGCGCCCGCGCATCGTTCAACATGCTGTCGGTCAGCATCACCACGGCTGCGTAGTCGGTTCGGCACTGGTGCCGAAGCTTGCGCAGCTTGCGCCGATGACCCCGCTCGAGGTGCGCCACGCTGAAGTGCTGGTATCCCATCATCGGGACCGGCAGCGGACCGGTGATGCGCGACAGCGACATGTCGTAGTCGACCACCACGTCGTAGCCCTGCGCCAGCACCTGCCGGAAGCGGCGATTCATCAGCGGCTTGCGTACGGGCGGCAGCAGCACTTCCTCGTAGATCTTGCCAAGCGGCCCGAGCTTGCGCGCCTTCTTGAGCTGGCGGCAATGCGAGAGCCAGCGTTCGGGCGCCAGCACCTGAAGCTTCACGCCGGCCGGCAGCCGCGCGCGGAAATGGGTCTCGAGCGCCTCGGACGGATACGTCACCGTCAGGCCGATCTCGAACCCTTCCCGATCCAGCGCGGTGATCAGCGACACCAGCGACGTTTCGATCCCGCCGTGCAGGAAGTGCGTGACGTGAAACAGGACGCGCGGCTTGCGCTCGCCCTGCGCGGCCAGCGCCTTCGTCGGGTCAGCCATACAACACGCGCACGGTATCGCCCAGGGCGGTACGCAGGCTCGTCAACGCTTCCTCCGAAGGAGTGATCTGCCATTGGTCACCCAGCATCGCCTCGCACTGCGCGGTCTTGTTGACATAGCTGATGCGAACCGGCACGCCGGGGGTCTGCGACACGTGGGCCAGGTACGGCGTCAGCAGCTCGCGCAGGCGCTCCGTCGAGGCGTTGCCATTGAAGCCGAGGCAGACGGCATCGGCGTAGCGGGCGCGCGCGGCAACCAGGTCCTGCACCGAATCCGCCGTAAAGCGCACGCCGCCCGTGAAGGTGTCGTGGCGCGCATTGCCCTGCGCGATCAGCAGTTCGTCCTCGCGGAACATGTGACGATTGGCGTCGTACAACTCGTTGAACACCGTCATTTCGATCTGCGCGGTGCCATCGTCAAGCAGCACGATGATCAGCTTGCCGCGCTGGGTCATCTGGGTACGGATGCCGGTGATCACACCGGCAATCACCTTGCCACGCACGTCGCGGCCGTAGCCACCGCCATTGCCCTGCACTTCCTTTTCGAGCGCGGCAAGCGTGCCCTTGACGAACCGGCGCACCTCGTCGCGCGACGCATCGAACAGGTGACCCGAGAAGTAGTAGCCGAGCGCCTGCTTCTCTTCCTGCAGCGTGCGCTTGGGCGTCCAGCGCGGCTCATCCACCAGTTCGGGGCGATGCGACGCGCCGGCGTCATCCATCAGGTCGAACAGCGACACCTGGTTGGCCGACTCGGCCTTCTGGTCGGCCGCCTCCATCGCGATCGATACCGAGGCCAGCAACTGGGCACGATTGTCGTTGAGACTGTCGAACGCGCCGGCGCGAATCAGCGCCTCGATCGTGCGGCGATTGACCTGGCGGCGGTCCACGCGCTCGCAGAAATCAAACAGGTCGTCGAATGGCCGCTCTTCCCGCGCACGCAGGATGTCCTCGATCGCCCCCTGGCCCGAACCCTTGATGCCACCCAGGCCGTAGCGGATGGTCTTCGCATCGGTCGGCGCGAAACGGTACTCGCTGGCGTTGACGTCCGGCGGCAGCACTTCGATCTTGTTCAGGCGGCAGTCCTCGTAGAGGATCTTGACCTTATCGGTGTCGTCCATGGCCAGCGACATGTTGGCTGCCATGAATTCGGCCGGATGATGCGCCTTGAGCCAGGCCGTGTAGTAGGCTAGCAGCGCGTACGCAGCCGCGTGCGACTTGTTGAAGCCGTAGCCCGCGAACTTCTCCATCAGGTCGAAGATGTCGTCGGCCTGCTGGGCGGTCAGCCCGTTCTTGTCAGCGCCCTCGCGGAACATGTCACGGTGCTTGGCCATTTCCTCGGGCTTCTTCTTGCCCATGGCACGGCGCAGCAAGTCGGCGCCACCCAGCGAGTAGCCGCCGATGATCTGCGCCATCTGCATCACCTGCTCCTGGTAGACCATGATGCCGTAGGTCTCCTTGAGCACGGGTTCGACGCGCGGATCGGGATACTCGACCTTCTCGCGGCCGTGCTTTCGGGCACAGAAGCTCGGTATCAGGTCCATCGGGCCGGGACGATACAGCGCCACGAGCGCGATGATGTCCTCGAAGCGGTCAGGCTTCGCGTCCTTGAGCATCCCCTGCATGCCGCGGCTTTCCAGCTGGAACACCGCCACCGTGTTGGCGCTCTTGAGGATGTCGAATGCGGGACTGTCGTCGAGCGGAATCTGGCGGCAGTTCCAGTCGGCCTTGCTCGGGTCGAGCCGGCGGATGTACCGCTCGGCCCAGTCGAGGATCGTCAGCGTGGTCAGGCCCAAGAAGTCGAACTTGACCAGTCCGGCCGCTTCCACGTCGTCCTTGTCGTACTGGCTGACCACGCCGCTCATGCCGTCCGTGCCCTGCGTGTAGAGCGGGCAGAAATCGGTCAGGCGGCCGGGGGCGATCAGCACGCCACCAGCGTGCATGCCGACGTTACGCGTCATGCCTTCCACGCGCTGCGCCAGTTCCAGCAACTGGCGCACTTCCTCTTCCGTGCGCTCGCGTTCGGCCAGCGCCGGTTCTTCCTTCTTCGCTTCCTCCAGCGTGACCAGCTTGCCGGGCTTGAACGGAATCAGCTTGGCCACGCCATCGACAAAGCCGTAACCGAGATCCAGCACCCGGCCCACATCGCGCACGGCCGCCTTGGCGGCCATAGTGCCGAACGTGGCGATCTGCGACACGGCGTCCTTGCCGTATTTCTCCTTCACGTACGTGATCACACGATCGCGGCCGTGCTGGCAGAAGTCGATGTCGAAGTCGGGCATCGAGACCCGCTCCGGATTCAGGAATCGCTCGAACAGCAACGCGTACTTGAGCGGATCGAGATCGGTAATGCCAAGTGCGTAGGCCACCAGCGAACCCGCGCCGGAACCCCGGCCCGGCCCCACCGGCACGCCATTGTTCTTGGCCCAGTTGATAAAGTCCGCCACGATCAGGAAGTAGCCCGGGAACCCCATCTTGATGATGGTGCCGGTTTCAAACTCCAGACGCGCGTAGTACTCGGCACGCTTGCTCTCGCGCTCGGCTTCGTCCGGGAACAGCACCAGCATCCGCTTCTCGAGACCTTCCTTGGCCATGAACACAAGGTAGTCGTCGAGCGACATGCCATCAGGCGTCGGGAACAGCGGCAGGCGTGGCTTGCCCAGCTCCAGCGTCAGGTTGCAGCGCTTGGCGATCTCGACGGAGTTCTGCAGCGCCGACGGGATATCCGCGAACAGCGCGGTCATCTCGTCCTGGGTCTTGAAGTACTGGTCGGTGGTGAACTTGCGCGTGCGGCGCGGATTGGCGAGCAGTTCGCCCTCCGCGATACAGACGCGCGCCTCGTGCGCCGTGAAATCGTCCGGCGTCATGAATTGCACCGGATGCGTGGCGACCACCGGAAGCTGCATCGACGCGGCCAGTTGCACAGCCTGCGGCACGTAGGCGTCGGTGCCAGGCTGACCGGCACGTTGCAGTTCGATGTAATAGCGTTGCGGGAACACCCGGGCCCAATGCTCGGCAGCACGGCGTGCCGCCTCGACATTCCCATTGGCCAACGCCTGGCCGACATCACCACCCATCGCGCCTGACAGCGCGATCAAGCCGGTGGCCAGCGGCAAGCCCTCCTCACCCGGCTCCTCGAGCCAGCCGGGCTCGAACTCGGCACGGCCACGATGCTGGTTGCCAAGCCATGCACGCGACAGCAGCGTGCACAGGTTCAGATAGCCGATGCGGTCCTGCACGAGCAGCAACATGCGCGCGGGCTTGTCGCGATCTTCGGCATTAGTCAGCCAGACGTCAGCGCCCACTACCGGCTTGACGCCCCCACCACGGGCCTCCTTGTAGAAGCGGATCAGGCCGAAGGCGTTGGCGAGGTCGGTCAGTGCAAGCGCGCCCATCCCATCGCGGGCGGCGGCCTTGACGGCGTCGTCGAGGCGGACGATGCCGTCCACGATCGAATACTCGGAGTGCAGGCGGAGGTGTACGAAGCGGGGTGCGGACATAGGGCGCCATTGTACCGGCTCCCCCATCGCCGCACTTGGGGGTTTTTGCGCAGGCGCAATGCGAGGCGCCCCCGAAGAGGTGTCGGGATGCGGCCTGAGGGGCTATAATTTCGCCTTTCCAATCAGGCAGTTATCGAGCACCCTCGTTTCGGGTGCCCGGCCCTGGCAGCGTCACCCATGCAGATCGTCAATATTTCCGCTTACAAGTTCGTCACGCTCGAAGACATCGAGACCCTGCGCCCCGTCATGCGCGATCGCTGTGACAAGGCTGGCCTGAAGGGCACGATCCTGCTCGCGCCAGAAGGCATCAACATGTTCCTGGCCGGCACGCGTGAGCAAATCGACGAGTTCATGGCATGGCTCCACGCCGATGCCCGGTTCGCGGACATCGCGCCGAAGGAAAGCCTGTCAGAAAATCAGCCCTTCAAGCGCATGCTGGTGCGCGCCAAGAAGGAAATCATCACGATGAAGATGCCGCTGATCCGCCCCGAGGCCGGACGCGCGCCTTCGGTGCGCCCCGTGGATCTGAAGCGCTGGCTCGACCAGGGCCATGACGACGACGGACGCCCGGTAGTGATGCTCGATACGCGTAACGCGTTCGAGGTGGCGGTTGGCACCTTCGACAAGGCGGTGGAGTACGGTATCGACAAGTTCAGCGAATTCCCGCCGGCCGTGGCGGAGAACAAGGCCGAGTTCGAAGGCAAGACCATCGTGTCGTTCTGCACCGGCGGCATCCGCTGCGAGAAGGCCGCCATCCACATGCAGGAAGTGGGGATCGACCACGTCTACCAGCTCGAGGGCGGCATTCTGAAGTACTTCGAGGAAGTCGGTGGGAGCCACTACAACGGCGACTGCTTCGTGTTCGACTACCGGACCGCGCTGAATCCGAACCTGGAACCCGCAGGCCCGGTTCAGTGCTTCGCGTGCCGCGCAGTGGTGACGCCCGAGGAGCAGCAGCACCCGAGGTACGTGGTGGGCAAGAGCTGCCCCCACTGCGTCGACACCGCTACTCAGGCCGCAGCCTGACGAAGACCGGCGTCGCGGGCGGCGGCGCGGCTCAGGCCGCGAGCAGGTGGTAGAGATTGCGCAGCATGCCCGCCGTCGCGCCCCAGATAAAGCGCTGACCGCCGCCTTCGCGCGGATAAGGCATGGCGTAGAACATGCGCTCGCCGCCTTCCCAGCGGAATAACCGGCGCTCATGCCGCGCGGGGTCCATCAGGAATGCCAGCGGCACCTCAAAGATATCGGCCACTTCGCGTTCATCGGCACGGAGCGTGAACCCTGAATGCACCAGTCCGACAACGGGGCTGACGTGATAGCCGGTACCGGTGATGTAGTCCGGTAGCGATCCCAGCACTTCGACGTAATTACGGGTCAGCCCGATCTCTTCCTCGGTTTCGCGCAACGCCGTGGCGATGCGATTGGCATCGTCGGTTTCCTGCCCGCCTCCCGGAAAACTGATCTGCCCGGCATGGGCATTCAGATTCGCATTGCGCTGAGTAAGCAGCACCGTCAGACCATCCGAACGCTCAACCAGGGGCACCAGTACCGCCGCCTCACGCAAGCCGCGGGTCCGGTCGTACACACGGGATTCATCGGTCAGTTCGGGTTCCCACGCCGGTGGCGCAAGCAGACGATGCCGGATGAAATCCGGTCTCATGCGCGGCGTGGAGAGGGGGGCGTGGCGGCTATCGGTCTCGATGATCGGTAGCGTTTCAGGATCGAATGTTGGACGCATAGCGCTTTCAAGTATGACAGAAGCGCGTAATGTTGCATGGCAGCAAGAACGCATTGCGTTGCGCCGCCGCCAAACAAAAAGGACACCCGAGGGTGTCCTTCGCAATCCGGCACAGCGCCAGTTACCCGGCGCCTGACAGGGAAAGCTTATTCCGCGGCAACGGCGGCCGGCTTGGCCTTCATCACCAGCTTTTCCTTGATACGTGCCGACTTGCCCGAGCGCTCGCGCAGGTAGTACAGCTTCGCGCGACGTACGTCACCGCGACGCTTCACTTCGATGCCGGCGATCAGCGGCGAGTACAGCTGGAACGTACGTTCCACGCCTTCACCCGACGAGATCTTGCGCACGATGAAGGACGAGTTCAGACCACGGTTACGCTTGGCGATCACCACGCCTTCGTAAGCCTGCACGCGCTTGCGATTACCTTCAACCACGTTCACGTTGACGATAACGGTATCGCCAGGCGCGAATGCGGGGATGGTCTTATTCGCGGTCAGACGCGCGATCTCTTCCTTCTCGATTTGCTCGATGATGTTCATCGTTTTCTCCATAACCATCGTGCCAGCGTTGGATGCCCCAGACACTTGCTGGGCCCCGGCAGAGGATGGGGTTTTCACTTGGCGGGAGCGAACTCCTGCCCTGCTTTCGCCGCCAGTTCCGACAAGAACTTCTCGTCGGCCTTGGACAACAATCCTTGCTCGCGCGCGGCCACGATCAGGTCGGGACGCTTGCGTGCGGTATTGGCCAGCGCCTGCCGGCGCCGCCACTTCTCGATCTCGGCATGATGACCCCCGAGCAATACATCGGGCACCCGCACACCTTCATATTCTTCCGGCCGCGTGTAATGCGGACAATCAAGCAGGCCATTGACGAAACTGTCCTGGACCGCCGACTGCGCATCGCCCAGCACGCCGGGCAGATGCCGCACCACCGCGTCGATCAGCGCCATCGCCGGCAGTTCGCCGCCCGACAGTACAAAATCGCCGAGGCTGATTTCCTCGTCCACGCGACGATCGATCAGACGCTGGTCGATCGCTTCATACCGGCCGCACAACAGCACCAGGCCGGGCCGTTGCGACAACGCCATGACCTTCTCGTGCGTCAGCGTCGCGCCTTGCGGCGACATCAGCACCACGTGCGGCCTGCCAACACCTGCATCCGACTGCGCCGCTGTGGCGGCGTCGATCGCATCCTCGAGCGGCTTGGCCAGCATCACCATGCCGGGGCCGCCACCATAGGGCCGATCGTCAATCGTCCGGTAGTTGTCCACGGTGAAATCCCGCGGATTCCAAGTACGCAACGCGTAGCGCTGCTGCTTGGCTGCCCGGCTGGTGATACCCCAATCGGTCAGCGCGCGAAACATCTCGGGAAACAGCGTGATTACATCGAACTGCATCCGCGCCTCCCCTGACACTTCAGTAGTCGAGCCCCCAGTCCACCACGATCCGCCTGGCCGGTGTATCCACCGTCCGCAGGAACGCGTCGACAAACGGGATCAGCCGCTCAGCGGCCTTACCGTCCGGCAGCTCGTAGGCCACCTGAAGGATCTGATGGGCGCCATTGTCGATCAGGCCGGTCACCTCGCCGAGCGCTTCGCCCTGCTCGTTGACCACGGCACAACCGATCAGGTCGACCCAGTAAAACTCACCCTCTTCCGCCGCGGGAAAATCCGCGCGCCGGACCCAGACACGACGCCCCTTGAGCATTTCGGCCACACTGCGGTCCGAAACGCCGGCCGGCTGCGCAACCACGGTACCGCTGTGTTCACGCGACTGGGAGATCTTGATGCTGACAGCCTCGGCCGACTGCGCCGGCGCCGACACCACGCCGGCCGGCGGCGCGCGAAGCAGCCACCAACGGCGGGCGTGGAGCAATGCGGAGGCGTCGTCCGCATGTGGCTGGACTTTGATCCAGCCCCGGATACCATAT
Source organism: Cupriavidus sp. Met-2 (assembly GCF_049843575.1). Classification (NCBI taxonomy): domain Bacteria; kingdom Pseudomonadati; phylum Pseudomonadota; class Betaproteobacteria; order Burkholderiales; family Burkholderiaceae; genus Cupriavidus; species Cupriavidus sp. Met-2. Next base: position 731,708 of record NZ_JBBHZL010000001.1, on the reverse strand, counting down.
GCCGCGCCCACGTAGCCAACCTCGACCAGATCGTCGGGCAGGGTGTCCGTGAACAACAGCGCGGCGGGCAGTTTTTCCTGCCGGCCGGAGGCACCGCCTTGCGTAGCGGCCAGATTCAACGGCTTGCGGCCGGAGGCATTGCCAGTCACTTCAGCGGTGCGTCAGTTCTGCATCGGCGCGCCATACAGGCACGCCGCGCAAGACCTATCAGGCTGCAGCCTTGCCGGCTTGCTTGACCAGGCGGGCAACGGTCGGCGACAGTTGAGCGCCAACGCCTTGCCAGTAGGCCAGACGGTCCTGCACAACGCGCAGGCCCTCTTCCTTTTCGGAAGCCAGCGGGTTGTAGAAGCCAATACGTTCGATGAAACGGCCATCGCGACGGTTGCGCGAATCGGTAGCAACGATATTGAAGAACGGGCGCTTCTTGCTGCCGCCGCGAGCCAGACGGATTACGACCATGTTAATTCCTCGAAAAAACGGGAGCGTGCGAACACGAAACGCAAGAGTATAGCCCACTTCCCGAGCCCAAACAAACACTTAGGACTTTCCCGCGCTGTTCGGCCCCATCGGTGCGCTTCTGACGCAACACGCGGCCAGCCGAACCGTGGCGAAAACCGCGAACTGGAGGCATGACATGCGGCCAAATCGGCACACTGCGCAATACCTCGCGAAATCCCTCTGCAGGCTGGCACTGCTGGGTGCCGCCTGGTCTGCAGCGACGGCGCAGGCCGCCCTGCCGATCGACCAGATCCGGCTGCCGCCAGGCTTCAAGATCGAAGTGCTCAGCGACGACGTGCCCGGCGCGCGGGCCATGACGCTGTCGCCGAAGGGCACGCTGTTCGTGGGCAGCCGCGCGGAGGGCAAGGTATATGCGCTGGAGTCGCCGCTCGGCCCGCATCCGAAGATGCGCGTTATCGCATCCGGACTCACGATGCCCGTGGGCGTCGCCTTTCGCGATGGCGCATTGTATGCGTCATCGACGTCGCGCATCGTGCGGCTCGACAACATCGAGGGCCGCCTCGACGATCCGCCGCGCCCGGTCACTATCAGCGACAGATTTCCGACCGAAACCCATCACGGCTGGAAATTCATTGCGTTTGGACCTGACGGCTATCTCTACGTGCCTGTCGGCGCGCCATGCAATATCTGCGCGCCGGACGAGAACCGTTACGCGAACATCATGAAAATGAAGCCTGACGGTTCCGACCTGCGCGTAGTGGCCCGGGGCGTGCGCAACACGGTTGGCTTCGACTGGCACCCCGCCACGCACGAACTGTGGTTCACGGACAATGGGCGCGACTGGCTAGGCGACGACCAGCCCGACGATGAACTGAACCGATTGACGCGTGAAGGCGAGCACTTCGGCTTTCCGTATTGCCACGCCGGCACGATTGCCGACCCGGAGTTCGGGAAACAGCGCCCGTGTTCAGCGTTCACGCCGCCTGTCGCCAAGCTGGGGCCACATGTGGCCGCGCTCGGGATGCGCTTCTACACTGGCACGCAGTTTCCACCGGAATATCGCAAGAACAACATCTTCATCGCCGAGCACGGTAGCTGGAACCGCTCCACTGCCATCGGCTACCGGATTGCACGGATCGTGCTCGATGACGATGGGCGCGTGATTCGTCAGGAGATCTTTGCCGAAGGATGGCTGTGCGACGGCAAGGCGTGGGGTCGCCCGGTCGACGTCCAGGTGGCAAGCGACGGTTCGCTGTTGGTTAGCGACGACAAAGCCAATGCGATTTATCGCATCCGCTACGCGCCCTGAAACCGCTTCGATACCGCGCCAATGCTGGCCTGGCGCGGCATCGCAGCAGACGCTCCAAAGCTGACAAATTTGACGAAACAATCCGTTACACCGGTAACGGGATTGGCATAGGCGGTCACACGGCCCCTGCGTACCATGAACCCAACTCCTGACTTCTCTCAGCAACAGGACCTTGGGATTCCGCATGTTTACCCGCCCCCTCCTGCGCCTTATGGTGGCTGGTAGCGTGGCTGTTGCCGGCCTTGGCGGCAGCATTGCAGTCAGCCACGCGCAAGTCGCCTTCTGGCATCACAGCCGCACCGATCGCACGGTGCAGGCGGTGCATGCTGCCAACGGATGGGAAATCGCCAGCGTGCGGGCGGAAAACCGCGATCATGTGCAGGCACAGATTGATCGCATGGAAGCAAGGGCCCGTAACGACGACCGTCTGAGCGGACGCCCCGCCAGCCCTGGCGGGCGCGACGACGAACAACGCGCACGCCAGCCCGGTGGCGGCGATCGCAACAGCCCCGGCGAAGCCACGCTCCGAAATTCCGAAGCACACCCCGGCAATGTTGGCCCGGGATGGCAGGCGCGCGGGCGCGACGGCGGACGCTAGGCACGCCGACGGATTGTCACGTAGCCGGAACTTCCACGCGCCCCCCTTTGTCTCTACATTTGTGCGTGCTGATTGACGCCGCACAGGCTGCCGCCCGGCGCTGTCCGGAGTCGCACAGCGTGCCGTCGTTGCGCAGACGGCAACCGACCTGACCTGCCTCTGCCCGGTACCCACTGATCGACACCAAGGTCGGGCGCAGCCTCCACAAGACATCCTTGTCGAGGTTCATCATGTCCCCGCTTTTTTCGGGCCTGGCCCGGCACGCGGGCCATTTGTCATTGTCAGTGCTGTTCATGCTGCTGCTGACGCTCGTGTTGTACAGCGAAACACATATCTCCGTGCTGGTATCCGGCGCCCTGGCCTCCGTCTGGCCGTTCTGACCGCCAGGGTATCGGTCCGGGCCCGGCGTACAATGTGCGACCACTGCCCGCCATGGCGCCCATACCGTCTTCGTCCCCATACCGATGCCAGCAGCCAGCCAAGCCTCCGCCATTGCCACTGAAGCCCGCAACACACGCGGCAAATCGAAACTGGCCACCGTTGCGCTGGCCTTCCTGCTCGGCAGCCTTGGGGCGCATCGTTTCTATCTGAAAGGACTGGGCGACAAGTTCGGCTGGGTCCACCTGCTTTGCACCGTAGCCGGCGTGCTCGGCATCGCCTCGCTGACCCTCGGCACCGGCAATACCGCACTGAACTGGGTCTTCGCGGTGGCCGGCGGCGCGTCCCTTATCAGCGCCTTCCTGACGGCCATCGTGTTCGGGCTGCGCCCCGACGACAAGTGGGATGCGCAATACAACCCTCATGGCCAGCCCACGCGCTCGGGCTGGCCCGTGGTCATCCTGATTATCTTTTCGCTGATGATCGGCACCGGCCTGCTGATGGCAGGACTTGCCATCAGCTTCCAGACGTTCTTCGAATCGCAAGTCGAGGCAGCCAAGGCACTCTCGCAGGAATAGCCGAAGGCCTGGCCCCACTTCACGCGCCGACGATGCCTTTCGACCTGACCGATATCGCGGTCTTCGTGCGCGCGGCGGCGCTCGGCAATCTGTCGGCGGCCGCACGCGATCTGGGACTGTCGACATCGACCGCCAGCGCCCGGCTCCAGCGACTGGAGGATCGGCTAGGCACCCGCCTGCTACATCGCACAACGCGCCGCCTTTCGCTCACCGGCGATGGCGAGCGCTTCCTGACCCACGCCGAGCCATTGCTGGCCGCATCGGAGGTGGCCGCGCAATCCGTGGGCCGAGGCGCGGAGGTTCCGCACGGTCCGTTGCGTGTCACGGCGCCGGCCTCGTTCGGACGCCAGCATGTCTCACCGGCAATCCCCGCCTTCCTCGCCACCTACCCCGGCATCACACTGGATCTGCGCCTGAGCGACCAGATCGTCGGCCTCGTCGATAGTGGCATTGATGTCGCGCTCCGCATGGGCGCGCTCCCCGATTCCTCGCTGGTCGCCAGGCCACTCGCGCCCAGTCATCGTGTGATCTGCGCATCGCCGGAATACCTCGCGCGGCACGGCTCCCCACGGCACCCGGAAGACCTGCGCAATCACAACTGCCTGGTCCTTGGCGATCAATCGACCTGGCGTTTTGATACCCCGGTCGGCGAAAGCGCGGTGAGCGTGCGGGGCACGCTACGCGCCGATAACGGCGAGGTGATTCGCGACGCGATCGTCGCGGGCGTGGGCATCGCGCTGAAGTCGACCTGGGATGTGGCGCCATACCTGCGCCGCGGCGAGTTGGTCACCGTGCTCGATGAATACCCGGTATTGCCGGTCGTCTCGATCTGGGCGGTCTATCCGAGCCGGCATCTGGTTCCCGCCAAGACACACGCCTTTGTCGACTTCTTTGCCAACTGGTTCGGCTCCCCGCCCTACTGGGATCGCGACGACGCGCCTCCCTTGGCCACACGTACCGTCTGACCAGATCTGAAGCCCACCGGAGGTTCAATCCCCAGGGCGCGCATTCCATCAGGGCGCTGATCAGGGCACTGGTATCTCGCCAGCAATACTGTATATTTATACAGTATTGGAGATTGTACGAGTCAAGAGCCCCCATGACGTCACTACCCGATGGCTTCCGCAAGGGAAGAGGCGCGCTGTCGAACACGGAATCGCGTTTCGACAGCCTGTCCCGAGAGGCGGATGCGGCCATGCTTGCCGATCTGGAGGCCTTGCACGGCGAGTCTCCCGCGCCACGGACGACGACCGCGATCGAGCCGGCAAGGACGATCATCTCGCGCAACCAGTCGCCCGATGTTCCGTTCGACCAGTCGATCAACATGTACCGGGGTTGCGAGCACGGGTGCTCGTACTGTTTTGCGCGACCGAATCATGCCTACCTGGGCCTGTCGCCCGGTCTCGACTTCGAGACAAAGCTGTTCGCCAAGCCAAATGCCGCTACGCTGCTCGAGCAGGAACTCCGCAAGAAACACTACAAGCCGAGCGTCATCGCGCTCGGCACCAACACCGATCCGTACCAGCCGATCGAGCGGAAATTCCAGCTCACTCGCGGCATTCTGGAGGTGCTGGAACGCTTCCAGCACCCGGTGGCCATCACGACCAAATCGTTTCTGGTGACGCGAGATATCGACATCCTTGCCCGTATGGCCCGGAATGGGCTGGCGCGCGTATTCATGTCCGTCACGACGCTCGATGCCGATATCGCCAGAAAGATGGAGCCGCGCGCCAGCACACCATCAAAACGGATCGAAGGCATTCGGTTGCTGGCCGAGGCGGGCGTGCCGGCCGGGGTGCTCTTTGCCCCGGTGATACCGGCGCTGACCGACTACGACCTGGAAAACGTGCTGAAGGCCTGCAGCGAAGTTGGGGCAACGTCGGCCGGCTTCGTCATGCTGCGCCTGCCGCTAGAGGTTCACGGCATCTTCATCGAATGGCTGGAGGAGCATTTCCCCGGCCGCAAGCAGCATGTGCTGAGCATCATCGAGAACATGCGCAACGGGAAGCACAACGACGCGACATTCACGAGCCGGATGCGCGGGACGGGCATTTTTGCCGAGCTGGTCCGCAAGCGTTTCGAGATCGCATGCCGGAGGCTTGGGCTCAATCAAGAGCGCCACCCGCTGCGCACCGATCTGTTCCGCGTGCCGCCCGAGGATTCGCCGCAGGGCAGCCTTTTCTGAGCCAGCAGGCCAGGAGCCGTCAGCCTGGTTGGCTGCGCTCCTTCTCGTCCACCGCGATCGCCAGCGTCTCCTTGATCTCTTCCATTACCACGTAGCTTTTCGACTGCGCCGCGCCCGGCAGTTGCAGCAGGATGTCGCCGAGCAGCCGGCGATACTCGCCGATCTCGCGGATGCGCGCCTTGATCAGGTAATCGAAATCGCCCGATACCAGGTGGCACTCGAGCACCTCGGGGATCCGCAGCACCTCGCGCCGGAACTGCTCGAACATGTTGCCCGACTTATTCCCAAGAGAGATCTCGACGAAGACCAGCAGCGCGCTGCCAAGCAGCGTCGGGTTCAGCCGCGCGTAGTACCCCATGATGACCCCGTCGCGTTCGAGCCGCTTCACGCGCTCGATGCACGGCGTGATGGTCAGCCCGACGGCCTCCGCCAGCTCCTTCATCGAAATCCGGCCATCGGCCTGCAGGACCCCCAGAATCTTCCGGTCCAGCCGATCCAGCGCACGTACCGGCTGACGACTCGTTCTCATGATTTTTTCCTGTTTTGCAGAGAAATTCGGTAACTATGACTGCCTTGAAGTCAATAGTATAGAAGCGAATTCTCCCACACACCCATTCCGCAGTAGAGAGCCCCCAACATGCGCGTTCTAATTCTTGGCAGTGGCGTTATTGGCGTCACCAGTGCGTGGTATCTGGCCCGCGCCGGTCACGAAGTGATCGTGGTAGACCGCGAAGGCGGCCCCGCTCTTGGCACCAGCTTTGCCAACGCCGGCCAGATCTCTCCGGGCTATGCGTCGCCGTGGGCAGCACCCGGCGTTCCGCTCAAGGCGATCAAGTGGATGTTCCAGGAGCACGCGCCGCTCACGATCAAACCCGACGGCACGCTGTTCCAGCTTCAGTGGATGTGGCAGATGCTGCAGAACTGCACAGCCGACCGCTACGCGGTGAACAAGGAGCGCATGGTGCGTCTGGCCGAGTACAGCCGGGACTGCATCCGCGCGCTGCGCGCGGATACCGGCATCAGCTATGAAGGCCGCCAGCAAGGCACGCTCCAGGTATTCCGCACCGACGCGCAATTGGAAGCCGCGTCGCGCGACATCGCCGTGCTCGAGGAAGCCGGCGTGCCATACGAATTGCTTTCGCGCGAAGAACTCGCCGCGAGCGAACCGGCGCTCGCCGCCGTCGGCCACAAGCTGGCCGGTGGCCTGCGCCTGCCGAACGATGAAACCGGGGACTGCCAGCTGTTTACGGAACGGCTGGCAGCCATGGCTGAATCGATCGGCGTGCAGTTCATCTACAACCGCTCGATCGACGGCCTGCTGACGCAGGGCGACGCTGTGACCGGCGCAATCGTCGAAGGGCAACCGATGATGGCCGATGCCGTCGTAGTGGCGCTGGGCAGCTGGTCCACGCCGTTCGTGAAGCACGTGCTGCCGGGCCTGTCGAACCTGCCCGTCTATCCGCTCAAGGGCTTCTCGATCACGGTGCCGCTCACCGATGCATCGAAGAGCCCGGTGTCGACGGTGCTCGACGAGACATACAAGGTGGCGATCACGCGCTTCGACGACCGCATCCGCGTGGGCGGCATGGCGCAGATCGTCGGCTATGACCGCTCGCTCGATCCGAATAAGCGCCGCACGCTGGAACACGTGGTGAACGATCTGTTCCCGGGCGCGGGCGATGTGAGCCGCGCCACGTTCTGGACCGGCCTGCGCCCGATGACACCCGATAGCACTCCGGTGGTCGGCCCCGCTGGCATCCGCGGCCTCTGGCTCAACACGGGTCACGGCACGCTTGGGTGGACGATGGCCTGCGGCTCGGGCCAGTTGCTGTCCGACCTGGTCTCGGGCACGCGCCCGGCAATCCGTGCCGACGACCTCTCGGTGGATCGCTACCGCAAGCAGCCGCGCACGCACCACTTGCCACGGCCGCTACCGGCCTGATCCTTCGGCACCGTGACGAAAAAAAGGGCGACCCCGAGGGGTCGCCCTTTTCATTGCCTTGATGCCCGGTACGCCGGATCAGAACTGATCCGCCGTCAGCGCGTTGGCCGGAGCGCCACCACCCACAATCGCGGCACGGAATGCGGATGCCTGGGACAGGATGTGCTGGCCGAAGAAATGCGCCGTCGCGATCTTTGCGTCGTAGAAGGCTGGATCTTCCGCGCGCTTCGCATCGGCAACCAGCATGGCACGGCCGAACTGCCAGCCCGAGAACACGATGCCGCACAGCTTCAGGTACGGCACGCTACCGGCGAACACGGCATTCGGGTCCGCCTTCGCGCTGCCGATGACGAACTCCACCACGGCCTCCAGCGCTTCACGGCCCTGCTTCAGTTGCGCCTGCACCGCCGTGAACGCGTCACCGCCGTGTTTGCCCAGCGCCGCTTCGGTCTCGGCGATCTGTGCACAGATCGCGCGTGCCATGGCACCGCCATCGCGCACGGTCTTGCGGCCAATCAGATCGTTCGCCTGGATCGCGGTCGTGCCTTCATAGATCGGCAGGATGCGCGCGTCGCGATAATGTTGTGCCGCGCCGGTTTCCTCGATGAATCCCATGCCACCGTGAACTTGCACGCCCAGGCTGGTCACGTCGATCGACAGCTCGGTGCTCCACCCCTTCACCACCGGCACCAGGAACTCGTACAGCGCCATGTTCTGACGACGCACGCCCTCATCCGGATGCTGGTGCGCGATGTCGCTCGCGGCGGCGGCCACATAGGCCACCGAGCGTGCGCCTTCGATCAGCGCGCGCATCGTCATCAGCATCCGCTTGACGTCCGGATGATGGATGATCGTCACGGCCTCGCGGGCCGAGCCATCGACCGGACGGCTTTGCACGCGCTCCTTCGCGAACGCCACGGCCTGCTGGTAAGCACGCTCGGACACGGCGATGCCTTGCATGCCCACCGAGAAGCGTGCCGAGTTCATCATGATGAACATGTACTCAAGCCCGCGGTTCTCCTCGCCAACCAGCGTGCCAATGGCGCCACCGTGATCGCCGAACTGCAGCACGGCGGTGGGGCTGGCCTTGATACCGAGCTTGTGTTCGATCGACACGCAATGCACATCGTTGCGCTCGCCCAGCGAACCGTCCGCATTGAGCAGGAACTTCGGCACGATGAACAGCGAAATGCCCTTGACGCCTTCGGGCGCGTTCGGGGTGCGTGCCAGCACGAGATGGACGATGTTCTCCGCCATGTCGTGCTCGCCATACGTGATGAAGATCTTGGTGCCGAAGACCTTGAACGTGCCATCGCCCTGCGGCTCCGCGCGGGTCCGCACGGCGGCCAGATCCGAACCGGCCTGCGGCTCAGTCAGGTTCATCGTGCCGGTCCACTCTCCCGAGATCAGCTTCGGCAGGAAGGTTTCCTTCTGGGCATCCGATCCGGCGGTCAGCAGCGCCTCGATCGCGCCGTCGGTCAGCAACGGGCAGAGCGCGAACGACAGGTTCGCCGCATTCAGCATCTCGTTGCACGGCGTGGCCACCAGCTTCGGCAGACCCTGGCCGCCGAAATCGGACGGATGCAGCACGCCCTGCCAGCCGCCTTCACCAAACTGGCGAAATGCGTCGCTGAAACCCGGCGTCGTGGTCACCACGCCGTCCTTCCAGCTGCTCGGGTTCAGATCGCCCGCGCGGTTCAGCGGTGCCACGACCTGTTCGTTGAACTTCGCGGCCTCTTCCAGCACGGCCTGTGCCGTATCGGGCGTGGCGTCTTCGTAGCCAGGCAACTGGCTGATGCTTTCCAGGCCCGCCAGCTCGTTCATGACGAACTGCATGTCCTTGAGCGGTGCACGATAGGTCATTAATGTCTCCAGCGTTTGCAAAAAAGCCGCTCGCGGGCGATACCCGGAACGGCTTCATTCTTCTTGTTCGATCGACCGGCTTTCCGCCGGCCGATCAGGCCATAAGCCCAGTGTTACCTATCAGCCCAGTGCGGCCACCAGCTCCGGCACCACGGTGTTCAGGTCGCCCACCAGACCATAGTCGGCCACCGAGAAGATCGGGGCTTCGGCATCCTTGTTGATCGCGACGATCACCTTGGAGTCCTTCATGCCGGCCAGATGCTGGATCGCGCCGGAGATACCGACGGCGATGTACAGCTGCGGGGCAACGATCTTGCCGGTCTGACCAACCTGGTAGTCGTTCGGCACGAAGCCGGCATCGACTGCCGCGCGCGATGCGCCCAGCGCGGCGCCCAGCTTGTCGGCCAGCGGCGTCAGCACCTTGGTGTAGTTCTCGCCCGAACCCACGCCACGGCCACCCGAGACGATGATCTTGGCGGCGGTCAGTTCCGGACGATCGCTCTTGGTCACTTCACGCGACACGAATTGCGAGATGCCAGCGTCGGCTACGACCGGGATCGTGTCCACGGAAGCCGAGCCACCTTCGGCTGCGGCGGCGTCGAAGCCGGTACCGCGCACGGTGATGACCTTGATCTTGTCCGACGACTTCACGATGGCGATGGCGTTGCCAGCGTAGATCGGGCGCTCGAACGTGTCGGGCGAGTCGACCTTGGTGATGTCCGACAGTTGTGCCACATCCAGCTTGGCGGCAACGCGCGGCAGGACGTTCTTGCCCGAGGCGGTAGCCGGAGCCAGGATGTGCGAGTAGTCGCTGGCCACGGCCAGAATCTGCTCGGCGAGGTTCTCGGCCAGGCCGTCACCAAAGTACGGTGCGTCGGCCAGCAGGACCTTCGACACGCCGGCGATCTTCGCGGCGGCATCGGCGGCAGCCTTGGCGTTCGAGCCAGCCACCAGCACGTGGACATCGCCGCCGCATTGGGCAGCTGCCGTCACGGTGTTCAGCGTGGCGGCCTTGATCGATTGATTGTCGTGTTCAGCAATGACGAGTGCAGTCATGTTCTATCTCCCCCGCGCTCAGATAACCTTGGCTTCCGTCTTCAGCTTCTGCACCAGCGTGGCCACATCCGGGACCATCACGCCAGCACTGCGCTTCGCGGGCTCGACGACCTTCACGGTCGACAGACGCGGCTTCACGTCGACGCCGAGATCTTCCGGCTTGACGGTTTCCAGCGGCTTCTTCTTGGCCTTCATGATGTTCGGCAGCGTGACGTAGCGCGGCTCGTTCAGGCGCAGGTCGGTGGTCACCACGGCCGGCAGCTTGATCGACACGGTCTCCAGACCGCCATCCACTTCACGGGTCACCGATGCCTTGCCGTCAGCCAGCACGACCTTCGAGGCGAAGGTAGCTTGCGGCATGCCGGCCAGCGCGGCCACCATCTGGCCGGTCTGGTTCGAGTCATCGTCGATGGCCTGCTTGCCCAGGATCACCAGTTGCGGCTGCTCCTTGTCGATCAGGGCCTTGAGCAGCTTGGCCACGGCCAGCGGCTGCAGGTCTTCGTTCGACTCGACCAGGATGCCACGATCGGCGCCGATGGCCATCGCGGTACGCAGGGTCTCCTGGCATTGCGCCACGCCGCACGACACGGCAATCACCTCGGTGACGACGCCGGCTTCCTTCAGGCGCACGGCCTCTTCCACGGCGATTTCGTCGAACGGGTTCATGCTCATCTTCACGTTGGCCAGGTCGACGCCCGTGCCATCCGACTTCACGCGGACCTTGACGTTGTAGTCCACCACCCGCTTGACTGCGACGAGTACTTTCATGCGCTCACTCCACTGATAGCTGATAGTCCAAAATTTTTTTGAATCGCTCGCCATTATAACCACCGGGGTGGCGGCGCTTTTGATTTTCGAACGATCGTACTATTTTATAGGCAAAGAATTGCCGGGCATAGCCGGCAACTCAGAAAATTTTCACGCCATTGTGCCGCAGGATGCCCTGCGCGCACAGAGTTTGGATGAAAACCTCGAAAAGATCACCAAGCAGTGATCACAGAATCCTTGAACGTGGCCTGGATGTACTGCTTGATTTCCGGCGAGTGGTACGCCTTCACGAGCTTGGCCACCCACGGCTTGTTCTTGTCCGCCTCGCGGATCGCGATCAGGTTGGCGTACGGGCCCTTCGGACCTTCCATCGCAATCGCGTCGCGGGTGGGCGACAGGCCAGCCGATTCCGCGTAGTTGCCATTGATCGCGGCAGCGTCGAGGTCGTCGAGCGAGCGCGGCAACTGGGCGGCGTCGAGCTCCACGAGCTTGATCTTCTTCGGATTCTCGACCACGTCGAGCGGCGTCGCCTTCAGGCCGGCGTCGGGACGCAGCTTGATCAGGCCCTTGCTTTGCAGCAGCAGCAAGCCACGGCCACCATTCGTCGGATCGTTCGGCACGCCGACGCGGGCACCCTGCTTGAGCTGGTCAAGCGACTTGATCTTCTTCGAGTAGACCCCCATCGGGAACGTCACCGTGAAGGCCACGTTCGTGAACTTGTAGCCACGGTCCTTGATCTGTGCCTCGAGGTACGGCAGGTGCTGGTAGCTGTTGGCATCCAGATCGCCGGCAGCCAGCGCGGCATTCGGCTGGATGTAGTCACTGAACTCCACCACCTGGATGGTCAGGCCATCCTTGGCTGCCACCTTCTTCACCTGCTCCATGATCTGGGCGTGCGGGCCACCCGTCACGCCGACCTTGATCGGCTTTTCCTGCGCGAATGCGCCAGCCGACACCACCACACCCAGCGCGACGATGGCGCCCTTCAGCACGTTACGACGTTGCATGTTTTACCCCAAGGTTTCCCTGTGAATTGCTTTGCGTTGCTTTGATTGATTTGAGCGGCCGTTGTATCAGCGATGGCTGATGCGGCGGACCAGCCAGTCGCCGAAACTCTGCACGGCTTGCACGAACACGATCAGGATCACCACCACGGCAACCATGACTTCCGTGATGTAGCGCTGGTAGCCGTAGCGGATGCCGAGGTCACCCAGACCACCACCGCCGATCGCGCCGGCCATGGCGGAATAGCCAACCAGGCTGACAAACGTGATGGTCAGACCGGCCACGATACCGGGCATGGCTTCTGGCAGCAGCACCTTCCAGACGATCTGGCCCGTGGTGGCACCCATCGACTGCGCGGCCTCCACCAGCCCCTTGTCGACCTCGCGCAGCGAGGCTTCCACCAGACGGGCGATAAACGGGATGGCCGCGATCGTCAGCGGCACGACCGCAGCCGTGGTGCCGATCGAGGAACCGACGATGAAACGCGTGAACGGGATCACCACCACGAGCAGGATGATGAACGGGATCGAACGCACGGCGTTGACGACCACGCCGATCGTGCGGTTGAACAGCGGGTGCGACAGCACACCACCACGATTCGTCAGATGCAGCAGCACGCCCAGCGGCACGCCCAGCAGCGCGCCAACCACGCCGGAAATCGCCACCATCAGCAGGGTCTCGCCGAACGACGACAGGAACAGGTCAAACATCTCAGACCACATGTTCGATCTCCTCCACCACTACGCCTTGCGACTGCAGATAGTCCATGGCCGCGCGCACGTCGGCCAGTTCGCCCGTGGCCATGATTGCCAGCGAGCCAAATGCCTGGCCCTGGATCTCATCGATATGGCCATGCAGGATGTTGAAATCGAGCCCGTGCTGGCGGATTGCCTGGGCCAGCACCGGCTGATCGACGTTCTCGCCCGTGAAAGCAAGGCGATAGACGTGATCGCGCCCATTGCCAAGACGGCTTTCCACGCGCTTGAGCACGCTCACCGGCAGTTCCTGGGCAATGACGTCGCCGATCATGGCGCGCGTGACTTCGTGCTGCGGACGCAGGAACACGTCGATCACGCGGCCCGATTCCACCACCTGACCGGCCTCGAGCACGGCCACGCGGTCGCAAACCTGTTTGATCACTTCCATCTGGTGCGTGATCATCACGATGGTCAGGCCGAGCTCGCGATTGATCTGCTTGAGCAGGTCGAGAATCGCGCGCGTCGTTTCAGGATCCAGCGCCGAGGTTGCCTCGTCCGACAGCAGCACCTTCGGCTTGCTGGCCAGGGCCCGCGCAATGCCGACGCGCTGCTTCTGCCCGCCACTGATCTGGGCGGGATAGCGGTCACGCAGCTTCGACAGTCCGACCAGTTCGAGCAGCGGTTCCACGGTCGATGCGATCTCCTGCTTCGACTTGCCGGCCAGCTCGAGCGGCAGCGCCACGTTGTCATAGACCGTGCGCGACGACAGCAGGTTGAAGTGCTGGAAGATCATGCCGATCTCGCGGCGGGCCTCGCGCAGCGCGCCCTTGTCGAGCGCGGTCAGATCCTGGCCGGCGACGATCACGCGGCCGCTGGTGGGCCGGTTCAGCAGGTTGATGGCGCGCACCAGCGTGCTCTTGCCGGCACCGCTTCGGCCGATGATGCCGAAGATCTCACCGGAGGCGATGGAGAGGCTGACGTCTCGCAGCGCATGGACTTCCCCCGACCCGCCGGGGAACCGCTGCGAGAGTCCTTGCAGTTTAATCATGGAAAGTAAAAAGAAAACGGCAACATCGCGGGGTCTCCTGCGTTGTTGCCGCACTTTATTTTTGTGAAGCGAGCATTTTATGCGATCCGCTTCATACCTCAAACGAGATTTTTTCGATGGCTTTATGCACTGGCGTCATATAGACGCCCTTATAAGCGGCGTTTTTGCCACTTTTAGGTCTCGACCAGCACCTTCAGGTGGGCAAATACGCTTCGCGCCAGGGCACTAAGGTTGTACCCCCCCTCCAGACAACTCACGATGCGGCCCTTCGCATGAGCCCGCGCCACATCGACGAGCTGCTGCGTGATCCACGCATAGTCCTGCTCGACCAGTCCCATCTGTCCGAGGTCATCCTCGCGATGCGCATCGAAGCCGGCGGAGATAAACAGCATCTCGGGCTTGAATTCGTTGAGCCGCGGCAGCCAGATCGTTTCCACGACCTCGCGCACAGCCAGGCCGTTGGAGTACGCGGGCAGCGGGATGTTCGACATGTTCGGCGCAAAGTGCTCCGTGCCGCTGTACGGGTAGAACGGGTGCTGGAAAAAGCTGCACATCAGCACCTGCGGGTCGTCGCGGAAGGCCGCCTCGGTGCCGTTGCCGTGGTGCACATCGAAATCGACGATCGCCACGCGCGACAGGCCGTGCGCCGTGAGCGCATGTCGTGCCGCAATCGCCACGTTATCGAAGAAACAGAATCCCATCGCGCGATCGGGCTCGGCATGATGGCCCGGCGGACGCACGCAGCAGAACGCGTTCTCCAGTTCGCCGGAAATGACGGCGTCCGTGGCAGCCACCGCCGCACCAGCCGCATGCCTGGCAGCGGTGAGCGTGTGCGGGTTCATCAGGGTATCGGGATCGATCGGGTGGTAGCCGGTGGCGGGACTCATCGCGACAAGGCTGGCCACATATTCGGGCCGATGCACGCGCTCGATCTGCGCGTCGGTGGCAGCCGGCGCCTCCCGCCGGTCCAGCAGGCCATCCATCCCGTGCGAAATCAGATGGTCCTCGATAGCCTGCAGGCGTTCCGGGCATTCAGGATGGAAATGCCCCATCTCATGCATCAGGAACGACGGATGCGTGTAGTAGCCCGTTGACATTATTCGTTATGGGTCAAGTTCGTCTCCAGACGCTACGTTAGCACATGACGTGCCCCGCGCTTCTACGCCTGTTGGCTGTCGTGTACGGCGCACCGAAGTACGCCCTCGACGAGGCGTCGCGTACATCGCATCCGCTATACTCGGTGCGACTTGCAAAGGACAACATGACCGACCACCAGCGCACCCTGCGCCGCCCGCTGCTGGGCGCCGCACTCACCGCTGCCGCATTGGGCCTGTGCGGCATTTCTCCTCGGCTTCTCGCCGCCGGCAAGCGCCGCGTGAGCGTCCGGGAAGAAGAGATCGAACCGGGCCGCTATCAGAATCATCCGCAAACCCGCGCATTCATTGACGAGATGGTGGCCAACAACGGCTTCCAGCGGGCCGAACTCGAGGGATGGTTCAGCCAGGCGGTCTATTCCACGACGGTCGCACGACTGATCATGCCGCCGACCACCCCGGGCAAGAAAAGCTGGCGGGCGTATCGGTCACGCTTCATCGAACCGATCCGCATCAACGCCGGCGTGCGCTTCTGGCAGCAGAACCGCGAGACGCTGCGTCGCGCCGAGGCCGAGTTCGGCGTGCCGGCATCGGTCATCGTCGGCATCATCGGGGTGGAGACGATCTACGGGCGCGACATGGGCAACTTCCGCGTCCTGGACTCGCTCTCGACGCTGGCGTTCGACTACCCCGACACCCCGAACCGTGAGGCGCGCACCAAGCTCTTCCGGAATCAGCTCGCCGACTACCTGCTCTGGTGCCGCGACACCAAGACCGACGTATTTTCGGTGCTGGGCTCCTATGCCGGCGCAATCGGCATTCCGCAGTTCATGCCCACGAGCCTGCGCGAGTACGCGGTCGACTACGACGGCGACGGGCATATCGACCTGCGCAACAGCCCGACCGATGCCATTGGCAGCGTCGGCCGATTCCTGCAACTGCATGGCTGGGAACAGGGACGTCCGGTGGTCTGGCAGATCGCCAACGACGATGGCAGCCGAGGCGTTGCCGCGGCTGCGGCCGACGGCGAACCGTGGCCGACACGCACACTCAACCAGCTCACGCGCGCCGGACTTCGCGTAGACGAACCGATCGACGTCACCCGCGAAGGCGAAACAGGCGTGTTGATTGCCGATCTCCCGACGCCCGACCAGCCGACCGAGTACGTGATCGGCCTGCGCAATTTCTACGTGCTGACGCGGTACAACCGAAGCTTCTTCTATGCGCTGACGGTGTATCAGCTTGGGGAAGCCGTGAAGGCCGCCATGGCCTGAACGCCAAGCGGCAAGAGCAAAGAAAAAGGCCCCGCGGCGCAAGCCTGCGGGGCCTTTCTTTCAGGGCAAGTCCGGGCGATCAGGCCGGGAACACGCCCGTCGACAGATAGCGGTCGCCGCGATCGCACACGACGAACACGATCGTCGCATTCTCGACTTCTTCGGCAATCCTCAGCGCCACGCACAGGGCGCCTGCGGCAGAGATACCTGCAAAGATGCCTTCCTCACGCGCCATGCGGCGAGCCATATGCTCCGCATCGGCCTGCGTTACGGGCTCCTGGCGATCAATGAACTTCGGATCGTAGATCTTCGGCAGATACGCTTCCGGCCATTTGCGGATACCCGGGATACGCGAACCTTCCGCCGGCTGCGCGCCAATGATCTGGATCAGCGGATTCTTTTCCTTCAGATAGCGTGACACGCCGGTGATCGTGCCCGTGGTGCCCATCGCCGAAACGAAGTGGGTCACGCGACCGTCGGTGTCCTTCCAGATCTCCGGGCCAGTCGTCTCGTAGTGCGCCAGCGGATTGTCCGGATTGGCGAACTGGTCGAGGATCACGCCCTTGCCGTCACGCTCCATGGCATCGGCCAGATCGCGGGCGTATTCCATGCCACCCTTGACCGGCGTCAGGATGATCTCGGCGCCATACGCCGCCATGCTCTGGCGACGCTCGAGACTCAGATCCTCGGGCATGATCAGGACCATGCGATAGCCGCGGATAGCCGCGGCCATGGCCAGCGCGATGCCGGTATTGCCAGAAGTTGCTTCGATCAGCGTATCGCCGGGCTTGATGCGGCCACGGGCCTCGGCATGGCGGATCATCGACACCGCCGGACGGTCCTTGACCGAACCTGCCGGGTTATTGCCTTCGAGCTTGCCGAGAATCACATTGCCGCGTGCCTCGATCGCGGCGCCGGGAATGCGTTGGAGTCGGACCAACGGCGTGTTGCCAATGGTGTCTTCAATCGTTTTATAAGCCATGGGTGCGGAGTCGGTCGGTTTTTCGCAGGCCATTGTAATGCACCCAACTTATCCGCACCGGCGGCCGGGCCATTTCCAGGCGGCCAGCCGGCGGGATTCCCTTTGGTGGATCAATGCGTCAGGCCCTGCTCCTGCGTCCGGCCCTTGCCGAGCAGGTGGTACAGCAGGATGGCGCCAAACGTGGCGGTACCGATGCCGCCAAGCGTCAGGCCGCCCAGCTTCAGGGTCAAATCGCCGGCAGCTACCGTCAGAGTGGCGCCCACGGTAATCAGATTGCGCGAGCTGGAGAAATCGACGTGGTTCTGCACCCAGATACGGCCGGCCGTCGCCGAAATCAGGCCGAACACGACGATGGTCAGACCCCCGATCACCGGCCCCGGGATCGTCAGGATCAGTGCACCGAATTTCGGTGAGAAGCCGAGCAGGATAGCCACGGCGGCCGCCACCACAAAGATCAGCGTCGAATAGATCTTGGTCACCGCCATCACGCCCATGTTCTCGGCGTAGGTGGTCACGCCGGTGCCACCACCCGCCGCCGACAACATCGTTGCCACGCCGTCACCGATGAAGGCGCGGCCGATGTACGGATCGAGGTTGCGGCCGGTCATAACGCCGATCGCCTTGATATGCCCGAGATTCTCCGCCACGAGCACGATGGCCACAGGCGCGATCAGCAGCATGGCATTGGCCTGGAATACCGGCGCCGTGAACTCCGGCATGCCGAACCAGTTCGCCGCCGCCACTCCCGAAAAGTCGATGGCCTTGCCCAGCCCCATCAGGTTGGTGGCAATGTAGTAGGCGAGATAGCCGGCCAGTCCGCCCAGCAGCACCGGCAAGCGGCCAAGCATACCTGGCGCGCGCACGGCGATCAGGCCAACAGCCAGCACCGTCAGCAAACCCACCCAGGTATCGAGCGGCGCGGCGCTGACCGCCTTGACCGCCACCGGCGCCAGGTTCAGGCCGATTGCCGCGACGATCGCGCCAGTCACGACCGGCGGCATCAGCTTTTCCACCCAACCGTAGCCAACTGCCTGCACGATGAGGCCGATGACCGTATATAACGCGCCCGCCGCGATGATGCCGCCCAGCGCCAGGGGAATATTGGGATTGGGACCACTGCCCGCATAGCCAGTGGCCGCGATGACAACGGCGATGAACGCAAAGCTCGAGCCGAGATAGCTCGGCACGCGACCGCGAACGAAAAGGAAGAACAGCAGGGTGCCGATGCCCGAGAACAGGATGGCGATATTAGGATGGAAACCCATCAGGATCGGCGCGATTGCGGTCGACCCGAACATCGCCACCACGTGCTGGATACCCGCCAGCAGCGTCTGTCCAGCGGGCAGGCGCTCGTCGGGGCCGATCACGCCCTCGGTCTTGAGCCGCCACTTCGGAAAAAAACCTTCCCCCCCCGCATTGCCCTGGCCATTCGCCATGTTGTTCTCTCCCTTTTCAGCGGCGGCCCGGTTCACACCAGGCACGCCAGTTGGTTGGTCTTGTTCGATGGTTTTGTCGGATTGCACGGCCCGGCGACCGCTGTCGGCAGTGGCGTTGCGCATGATACTCCGCACCCCGGGCCGTGCAAACGGCACCTCGTGCCGCAAGCACAACGCGTACCAGCCTGCGATTGTTGACCCGGGTGCGGATCCGCTGGCGTCAGCGGGTGGCGGCCTTGGGCGCTGGCCGGGCATCCTTGCGCGCGACGTCCGGCGTCTTGCCGAAGCTCAGCCCCGCTGCCTGCAAGTTGGCCACCGATTTCGGCCCGATGCCGGGGACCCGATCCACCAGGTCGTTGGCATCCTTGAATGCACCGTTCTTGCCGCGCTCATCGGCAATACGCTTGGCGGTGGCCGGCCCGATGCCCTTGACCGTGGCAAGCGCCACTTCGTCGGCACTGTTGACATCGACATCAGCATAAGCCGGGCTCATGGCCAGGATCGACATCGAAAGCCCGATTGCGGCACCCACGCGGCGCGCGGCGCGCATGCAGCGATGCAGCGAGATTTCAGGGAGGGAAAGATCGAACGTCCTGCGCATCAGAAAGACTCCTGTTCATTGGTCTGGTTGATGCCCGGCCGCCGGGTGGCGACGGGCAAACGCAGGATAGGAGTCCGAGCAGGCGTCGGAAGCGTCTGGACACGAAGGTTCACAACCTTCGCGCCATTGTGTGTCGAATCGAAATAACCGCGTTGCAGACCGCGGCTTTCACGCAACAGGGGACGATGAACGCACCCTGCAAACGAACCTTAGGCGCTTCGCTCCAGCAGCCACTTGCAGTACCGGCTGACGCCTTCCTGCACGGTCAGGAACTGGTCGCTGTAGCCAGCCCCACGCAGGCGCGATACATCCGACTGCGTGAAGCATTGATACTTGCCACGCAGGGCATCAGGGAACTTGACGTACTCGACCAGCCCTTCCTGCACCATTTCATCGAGCGAGAGCGCCGGCTTGCCTTCCGACTCGCGCAGCGCATTGACCACCGAGACGGCGATGTCGTTGAACGGCTGCGACCGCCCAGTACCGAGGTTGAAGATGCCGGACTTCTCGGGATGGTCCAGGAAGTACAGATTAACCTTGACCACGTCCTCCACGGACACGAAGTCCCGGCTCTGCGTGCCCGGCGCATAGCCGTTGTACTCGCCAAACAGCTTGACCGTACCTTCGGCGCGGAACTGGTTGAAGTGATGGAACGCCACCGACGCCATGCGGCCCTTGTGGAATTCGCGCGGCCCGTAGACGTTGAAGTAGCGGAAGCCCACGATCTGCGAATGGGCGGAAGGCAGGCGACGGCGCACCACCTGGTCAAACAGGAACTTGGAGTAGCCGTAGACGTTCAGCGGCTTTTCGTAGTCACGGTCCTCGCGAAACATCGTCGAAGCGCCATAAGTGGCCGCCGACGACGCGTACAGGAACTGGGCACCCTGCTCCAGGCACGCCTCCAGCAAGGCAAGCGTGTAGCGGTAGTTGTTCTCCATCATGTAGCGACCGTCGGTCTCCATCGTGTCGGAGCAGGCGCCCTCATGGAATACCGCGCGGACATTGCCGAAATCGCCGCGCGCGAAGCGGGCGACGAAGTCGGTCTTGTCCAGGTAGTCGGCAATCTCGCAGTCGACGAGATTGTTGAACTTCTCGGCGCGGGTCAGGTTGTCCACGGCGATGATGTTCGTCTCGCCGCGCTCGTTCAGGCCCTTGACGATGTTGCTGCCGATAAAGCCGGCAGCGCCGGTCACGATGATGGTCATGGCGGATTCAGGCTCGGTGGCGCCGCTCAGGCAGCGCCGAACAATTCGGAATAAGTAACAACGGCGGTACCCAGCTTGCCAACAACAATGGCGCCGGCCCGATTGGCGTGCTGAACCGCTTCCTTGAGCGGCACGCCCGCGCCGAGCATGGTGGCCAGCGTGGCGATGACCGTGTCGCCGGCCCCCGATACATCATAGACCTCGCGCGCCTGCGCCGAGACATGCAGGACTTCGGCCTCGGTATAGAGCGTCATGCCCTCTTCCGAGCGTGTCAGCAGCAGCGCCTCGAGTTGCAGTTCGCGCCGCAGGTTCTGGGCGCGGATCGTCAGGTCCGCCTCGGTCTTCCAGGCACCCACCACGGCCCGCATTTCCGCGCGGTTCGGCGTGATCAGCGTGGCGCCGCGATAGCGCGAGTAGTCATCACCCTTGGGATCGACCAGCACGGCCCGGCCTGCGGCGCGGCCTGCCTCGACCATGCGGCCGACATGCGTCAGGCCGCCCTTGCCGTAGTCGGACAGCACCAGCACCTTGTAGTCGCTGATCAGCGTGCCGAAGCGGTCCTGCACCGACGCCAGCACTTCGCTGGCCGGCGCATTTTCGAAATCGACACGCAGCAGTTGCTGCTGGTGGGCCACCACTCGCAGCTTGATCGTCGTGTTCAGGCTGGCATCGCGATGCAGGTACGGCTGCACGTGGCTGGCATTGAGCAGCGCCTCAAGCGTGCGGCCGGGTTCGTCGTCACCGACCACCCCCAACATGCCAACCTTCGCGCCCAGCGCGGCGGCGTTGCGCGCCACGTTGGCGGCGCCACCCAGGCGCTCGTCGCTGCGCTTGATCTGCACCACCGGCACGGGGGCTTCGGGAGAAATGCGTTCGACATCGCCGAACCAGTAGCGGTCCAACATCATGTCGCCCACTACCAGCACTTGCGCTTGTCGGATCTGATCCAGCGAAATCGGGTTCTTGCTCATGAACTTCCCTTTGCGCCCTGGCCGCGCTCAACTGGGACGCGGCTCGATCGGGCTCTCACGGATACGCGGATTGAACGGGTCAGTGCGCCGAGCTCGAGCGCCCGATCGCGTGGTACTCGATGCCGGCCTCGGCCATGGCATCGGGTTCGTAGAGATTACGACCATCAATAATGACAGGCGTTTTGAGCATGTTACGAATTTGCGAGAAATCCGGGCTGCGGAACACCTTCCATTCGGTCACGATCACGAGTGCGTCGGCATCCTTGAGCACGTCCATCTGGGCATTGCAGAACTGGATGCGCGCCATGCCATCCGGAATGTCGGCCAGATCGAGCTCGAGCACGCGACGCGCCTCTTCCATCGCCACCGGATCGTGTACGCGCAACGACGCGCCGCGCGAAATCATCTCACGCGCCAGCACACGGGACGGCGCCTCGCGCATATCGTCGGTATTCGGCTTGAATGCCAGACCCCAGACGCCAAACGTCTTGCCTGTCAGATCCTCGCCAAATCGCTTGATGATCTTGTCGCCAAGCACCTGCTTCTGGGAATCGTTGACGGCCTCCACGGCCTCCAGCACGCGCATCGGCTTGCCGTGGGCGCTAGCCGTGCGCATCAGCGCCTGCACGTCCTTCGGGAAGCACGAACCGCCATAGCCCGCGCCTGCGTACAGGAAGCTATAGCCAATACGCGGATCCGAACCGATGCCGAGGCGCACGAGTTCGATGTCCGCACCGACCTCGTCGGCCAGATTGGCCAGCTCGTTCATAAAGGAGATACGCGTGGCCAGCATCGAGTTCGCGGCGTACTTGGTGAACTCGGCCGAACGGACATCCATATAGAACGTGCGCTCGTGGTTACGATTGAACGGCGAGTAGAGCTGACGCATGATCGCCTGCGCATGGCGGCCCGCAACGTCGGGCGCGCAGCCCAGCACGATACGGTCCGGACGCATGAAGTCTTCCACGGCCGCGCCTTCCTTCAGGAACTCGGGGTTCGATACCACCGAGAACTGCAGGTCTTCCAGACCGCGTGCAGCCAGTTCCTCGCGAATCACGGCGCTGACGCGATCGCCTGTGCCAACCGGCACAGTCGACTTGTCCACCACCACCTTGAAGCCGGTCATATGCCGGCCGATATTGCGGGCCGCTGCCAGCACGTACTTCAGATCCGCCGAGCCGTCTTCGTCCGGCGGGGTGCCCACGGCGATGAACTGTACGTCGGCATGTTCGACGCTGGCGGCAACATCGGTCGAGAACGTCAGGCGGCCGGCCGCACGGTTGCGGTCAATCAGCTCTTTCAGGCCTGGTTCGTAGATCGGCACGCCGCCGGCATTCAGCAGCGCGATCTTCTTTTCGTCGACATCGAGGCAGAACACGGAGTTGCCGAGTTCGGCCAGACAGGCGCCGGTCACCAGACCGACATAGCCGCTACCGATAATCGTGACTTTCATTGCGGAAGCTCCAGAATAGTAATGATCTTGATCGCCCGGGGCGTTGCGTGTAGCGGCTTAGCCCAGCGCTTCGGAGCGGCGTGGCGCATACGTTTCCCAGCGGTTGCAGCCGGGGCATTGCCAGTAGAAAAGGCGGGCGCGGAAGCCACATTCGCGGCAGGTATAACGCGCCAGATTGCGAGTGCGCAGTTGCAGCAGATCGCGGATGGCGGCCGTTTCCTGCGCCTGCGGGTCAATCACGGCATCCCCACCGCCTTCGGCGGGTTCGGCGGATTCGGCCGACTGCTTCTGCGCCGCCTGGTTCTCGGCGGCCTGCGCCTCGAAATACTTGGTCAAGGCGAGCAGCGTCGGCTGACGACGCAGTTGCTCGCGCATCAAAGTAGCCGCGGCGACGGGGCCGTTCACTTCAAGTTCGGTGCGATACGCCGTATCGAGCAGTTCGGGGGCCAGGTTGCCCTTCAGCAGGCCGTGCAACCACTCCAGTGCCTTGCCCTGTTCACCGAGCGCCGCATACGCCTTCACGACCTTGTCGGCAACGAGCGGCACATAGGCGGCATCCTGCGCTTCGATCGCCAGCCATTGCTTGAGCGCGCCCTCAGTGTCACCGCCTGCGGCGGAGACGTCGCCAAGCAGGATCGGCGCGCGCACGTTGGCGGGATTCTCCTGCGTGGCACGGCGCAACCATTCCACCGCATCCTCGGGACGCTTCTTCAGCAGCGCGTCTTGGGCCAGTTCGCAGCAGAACTGGGCGATCTGCACACGATAGTCCTGCTGGTCGAGTGCTTGCAGTTCGCGCGCCGCTTCGATGGCTTTCTGCCACTCCTTCTCGACTTCATACAGTTCGAGCAGCACGCGCTTGGCCGAGGCCGCGTAGGGACCGGACATCAGCCGGCGCAGCGACTCTTCCGCACGGTCTAGCAGGCCGGCGCGCAGGAAGTCCTGCCCCAACTCATATAGCGCGTGCTCGCGTTCGGGCTCTGGCAAATCGGGACGCGTGGCAAGGTTCTGGTGCACGCGAATCGCGCGTTCGGTTTCGCCACGGCGGCGAAACAGCGCGCCGAGCGCGAAGTGAAGCTCGGTGGTTTCCGGATCGAGGCGCGCCACTTCAACAAAAGCGTCGATTGCCTGATCAGGTTGTTCGTTCAGCAGGAAATTGAGGCCCTTGAAGTACGAGCGAGGCAAGGCGCCCTGCTCGCTGATGAGCTGGCGCAGATCAAAGCGCGCCGCCATCCAGCCAAGGCCAAAGACAAGTGGCAACGCCAGCAGCCACCAGGTTTCAAACATCATGGGTCAGACTTTCGGACCGACTACGTTATAAGGAACGCCGGGCTTGGCCTCGGGCGGCACTGCCTCGGCGGGCGACGTGGCCCGCGCTTCGCCAAGCGCCCGTCGCAAGCGCCCTGCCTCCATGCGCTGTCGCATCAGTCCCGGCGCCACGGCAGCCAATGCCGCAACGATGCCCAGGGCGAACGCTGCCAGCAGGATCAGGATCAGCGGCGCATGCCAGACCGCACCGAAGAACAGTTGCAGGGATGCATCGCCAGTGTTTCGCAGGGCCAGCACGAACAACAGGACGAACAGGACAATGCGGAAAATCCAGGCGACGAGTTTCATGCGGTCAGAGCCATCGAAATTGGATCGGAATCGTCAGGATATGCAGGAAACGCATCCGGACATCTCCGGCGACGGATTCCCGGCATTGTAACGGAATCACTTATGACAAACGGTAACCATTGGTCGCATCGCGACTAGACGGGATCAACAGATGCGCAACAAAAAAGCGCCCCCGAGGGAGCGCTTTCCAACAGACTTCCAGTCAGGCCAGCAAGCCTTCCAGTCCGATCAGGACCGGACCAGATTGAGCTGACCATCATCGTGCAACGACGCCGGCGATTGCGAGCCAAGCTGCGATTGCCCGGTTTTGCCGTGCGGGGCATGACCGTTGCCGTTCATGCCTCCGCCCTGCGTCACCGTACGATCGACGCGTTCGCGCAACTCCTTGCCAGCCTTGAAGTGCGGCACCCGTTTCTCGGGCACCAGCACTCGTTCGCCGGACTTGGGGTTGCGGCCCACGCGGGGCGGCCGCTTGTTCAAACCAAAACTGCCGAAACCTCGGATTTCGATGCGATGGCCATCGGCCAGCGCCTCGGACATCGCGTCGAGAATCGTTTTCACCGAGATGTCCGCATCCCGCAGCAGCAACTGCGGAAAGCGGGCAGCCAGTTTTTCGACGAGCTCTGACTTGGTCATGGGCGGTCTCGCTGCGCGCGGCGCGGCTCGATATTACTGGTTGTCCTGGCCGAGCTTGGCCTTCAGCAGTGCGCCGAGGTTGGTCGTGCCAGCCGTGCCGGTGTCAGCCTGGAACTTCTGCATCGCTTCTTGCTGCTCTGCGGAATCCTTGGCCTTGATCGACAGGTTGATGTTGCGCGACTTGCGGTCGACGTTCACCACCAGGGCGGTGATCTGCTCGCCTTCCTTCAGCACGTTGCGGGCGTCTTCCACGCGATCAGCGGAGATTTCCGAAGCGCGCAGGTAGCCTTCGACGTCGTCAGCCAGCTGCACCACGGCGCCCTTCGCGTCAACGGCCTTGATCGTGCCATTCACGAGCGAGCCCTTGTCGTTGGCCGAGATGAAGTTGTTGAACGGATCGCCCGACAGTTGCTTGATGCCCAGCGAGATGCGTTCCTTGTCGACGTCGATGCCCAGAACGACAGCTTCCACTTCGTCGCCCTTCTTGTACTTGCGCACGGCTTCTTCGCCCGACTCTTGCCACGACAGGTCGGACAGGTGCACCAGGCCGTCGATACCACCAGGCAGACCGATGAACACGCCGAAGTCGGTGATCGACTTGATCTGGCCCGTCAGCTTGTCGCCCTTCTTGTGGTTGCGGCTGAAATCGTCCCACGGATTGGCCTTGCACTGCTTCATGCCCAGGCTGATACGACGCTTGTCTTCGTCGATATCCAGAACCATGACTTCCACTTCGTCGCCCAGTTGGACAACCTTCGACGGAGCCACGTTCTTGTTGGTCCAGTCCATTTCGGACACGTGCACCAGACCTTCGATACCGGCTTCGATCTCGACGAACGCGCCGTAGTCGGTCAGGTTGGTCACCTTGCCGAACAGGCGGGTACCTTGCGGGTAGCGGCGCGAGATGCCCACCCACGGATCTTCGCCCAGTTGCTTCACGCCCAGCGAGACGCGGTTCTTTTCCTGGTCGAACTTGAGGATCTTGGCGGTGATTTCCTGGCCAACCGACAGCACTTCGCTCGGGTGACGCACACGACGCCATGCCAGGTCGGTGATGTGCAGCAGGCCGTCGATACCGCCGAGGTCCACGAACGCGCCGTAGTCGGTGATGTTCTTGACGATACCGTTGACGATCGCGCCTTCCTTCAGCGTTTCCATCAGCTTCTGACGCTCTTCGCCCAGCGTGGCTTCCACCACGGCGCGGCGCGACAGCACGACGTTGTTACGCTTGCGGTCGAGCTTGATGACCTTGAATTCCAGGGTCTTGCCTTCGTACGGCGTGGTGTCCTTGATCGGACGCACGTCGACGAGCGAACCCGGCAGGAAGGCACGGATGCCATTGACCATGACGGTCAGGCCGCCCTTGACCTTGCCGGTCACGGTACCCGAGATGATCTCGCCGTCTTCCAGCGCCTTCTCGAGGTTCAGCCACGATGCCAGGCGCTTGGCCTTGTCGCGGGAAAGGATGGTGTCGCCATAGCCGTTCTCGAGCGCGTCGATGGCCACGGACACGTAGTCGCCGGCCTGCACTTCGAGTTCGCCCTGGTCGTTCAGGAACTCCTCCACCGGCACAAATGCCTCGGACTTGAGGCCGGCGTTGACGACCACGAAGTTGTGGTCGATGCGCACGACTTCAGCGGAAATCACTTCGCCAGCCTTCATATTGGAGCGGGCGATCGATTCCTCGAACAGTGCGGCAAAGGATTCGTTAGTTTGCAGGTCGGACATAAACGTAATTTAGCAATCCGCAGTACGCGGGCCGGCGCGACTATCGCGCTCAGTCTGCCTTGCGCAGCGGGGTCAAGTTGAACAACCGGTACCGGACGGGTTGGGTTCCGATACAGGTCCAGGTTGGTGCCTAGTGGTTTTAATCACCGCACTGCGGCGAACCACTCCAGCACCTGCGCCACCGCCTCTTCCACCGTCATTTCGGACGTATCGAGACGATAAGCGCCTTCCGCGGGACGCAGCGGTGCGGCGGCACGGGTGCGATCCCGCGCGTCGCGTTCCTCAAGGTCACGCAAAAGGTCTTCGATATTAGCAGAAATTCCCTTATCAATCAATTGTTTATAGCGCCTGCGAGCGCGGGCCTCCACACTCGCGGTCAGGAACACCTTGAGCGGGGCATCCGGGAAGATCACCGTGCCCATGTCGCGGCCGTCGGCTACCAGGCCCGGGAGCTTGCGGAAGCCACGCTGGAGTGCGGTCAACGCATCACGCACGGGCTGGTGCACGGCGATCGCGGACGCGCGGTTACCGATGGCTTCCAGGCGGATCGTCTGGCTGACTTCCTCGCCGGACAGCCATACCCGGTCCGGGCCGAACTTGACATCGAGACGCGCGGCCATTTTTGCAAGGGTGTCGACGTCCTGCACGCCAACGCCGGCACGGTCGCTCGCCAGCGCCACGAGACGGTAGAGCGCGCCGCTGTCGAGCAGATGAAAGCCGAGAGCATCCGCCACTTTGTGCGCTACGGTACCCTTGCCGGATGCCGTAGGGCCATCAATGGTGATGACATCAACGATAGTCATTGATTATTACCAACGTAAAAACTATTAATTTCTAGAATCAATTGATACTCATTATCATTTGATCCATGGTTGCGCGGCCACCGGCCTTCCCTCTCCCGGCCCCCCCCACAAAAGCGGTCGCGCAACCGCCCTGAATTCCCAAACGCGAGGCAATCTACCATGGCCAAGACCCTGACCTTCGGCATCATGCATCTGGGCATCGCTTTCAGCGTGACCTACGCCCTGACGGGCAGCCTGGCCATCAGCGGCGCGATCACATTCATCGAGCCCGCCGTGAACACGGTGGCTCACTACTTCTTCGACAAATTCTGGGAGCGCCGCGAACGCCAGGCCAAAACCCTTGCTGCAACCCCCGAAGCAACGACGGCGGCCCGTTACGCCGCCGCCTGATCATGGCCTCCCGGGCTGAGTGACCGTTTACCGCGCCACTCCGGCAAATACCTCGAAGTACTCGGGGAACGTCTTTGCCACGCAGCCGGGGTCGTTGATCTTCACGGGCAACGGGCCGAATGCGGCCAACGAGAAACACATGGCCATCCGATGGTCATCATAGGTGCCAATTCCAGCATCCGGGGTCTGCCACGTTGCCGGGGAGGTCGGCGGCGTCACTTTCAGGTAATCAGCCCCCTCCTCCACCTCCGCGCCGAGCTTGCGCAGCTCCGTCGCCATCGCCGAGATGCGGTCCGTTTCCTTGACCCGCCAGCTGGCGATGTTGGTCAGCGTGGTGGTGCCCTCCGCGAACAGCGCGGCCACGGCCAGCGTCATCGCCGCATCAGGAATGTGATTGCAGTCGAGCTCGATGCCGTTGAGTCGGCCGTCGTCACGCTCTGTGCCGCGCACTTCAATCCAGTTGTCACCAGCCATCACGTTGGCGCCCATCCGGTTCAGCGCATCGGCAAACCGAACATCGCCCTGGATACTCGCCATGCCCACACCCTCCACGCGTACCGGGCCACCACCGATGGCGCCCGCCGCCAGGAAGTACGATGCCGTGGACGCATCGCCTTCGACGTAGATCTCGCCCGGCGAACGGTACCGCGCGCCGGCCGGCAGGATAAAGCGCTCCCAGCCCTGTCTCTCGACGGCAATACCGAAGCGCGACAGCAAGTTCAGCGTGATCTCGATATACGGCTTCGAAATCAATTCGCCGACCACTTCGATCTCAATGCGACCCGATTGTGCCTGGGCCATTGGCAACGTCATCAACAGCGCGGTCAGGAACTGGCTCGATACATCGCCGCGCACACGGATCGGTGCATCAATGCGAATCTGCGCTGGGTTGATCTGCAAAGGCGGGTAGCCGGGCGTGCCCAGGTAATCCACCGATGCGCCGACCTGCCGCAGGCCATCGACCAGATCGCCGATCGGCCGTTCATGCATCCGCTGCACGCCGCTCAGCTTGTACGTACCGCCTTGCAGCGCCAGTGCCGCGGTCAATGGCCGGATTGCCGTGCCGGCATTACCCATGAACAGGTCTGCCGCCTTGCTCGGGAAATTTCCGCCCACGCCGGACACGATGCAGTCGTTGCCCTCGCGCCGCCATGCCACGCCGAGCACCTTGAGCGCTTCGAGCATGACACGCGTGTCGTCGGAATCGAGCAGGTCGCGGACGCGCGTTTCGCCGGTGGCGAGCGCGGACAGCAGCAGCACGCGGTTGGAGATGCTCTTGGAGCCGGGCAGGCGCACCGTGCCGGAAGCACGGGTCAGGGGGCCGAGGGTCAGTTGTTCCATGTTTTCTGCAGCATGGCCGTTGCGCGCCGCGCGCGCTGGCGGCATCAGGGTTCGACGTTGTTGGCAGCCGTCCGTGCGGCGCCCCATTTCAGGCGTGTGTCGCTGGCACGCGCGAACAGCCGTTCGAGCGCCGCGCCATCGCCTTCCTTGATCTTGGTCTTCAGATGCGCCAGCACGGACTCGTAGATACTGATCTCGCGCAGCAACGCATCCTTGTTGGCGATGCAGATATCGCGCCACATCTCTGGCGACGACGCCGCGATGCGCGTGAAATCGCGGAAACCACCGCCCGCAAAGTCCAGCTTCAGCGCCGCGTCCTCCGCGTTGGCCACCTGGGCCACGAGCGCGTACGACAGCAGATGCGGTAGATGGCTGACCGACGCGAACACGGCATCGTGCTGCACGGCCGACATCACATGGCAATCAGCGCCGGTGGCTTCCCACATGGCGCGCACGGCGGCCACGTCCGCCCGCGAGTTCTCCTGCAACGGGCAAAGCACCACCTTCTTGCCTACGTAGAGATCGTCGAGCGCAGCCTCCACGCCGTTCAACTCACGGCCCGCGATCGGATGGGCGGGAACGAACTGGGCTGCCTTGTCGCCGAGCGCGGTCTTGGCCGCCATGATGACGTCGGACTTGGTGCTGCCTGCGTCGGTCACGATCGTGCCCGGCTGCAGATGTGGTTCCAGCGCATGGAGCAGCGCGAAATTCTGCGCCACGGGCGCGCACAGCACCACCAGACTTGCGCCTTGCATCGCGACCTCGAGCGAGGCGGCCTCGTCGATGACGCCAAGCGCCTTGGCCTTGTCCAGCGACGCCGCAGAACGGCCTACGCCCACGACCGTCCCCACCACGCCCGCGCGCTTGAGCGACAGCGCCAGCGATCCGCCAATCAGGCCGACGCCGACAATCACGACTTTCGAAAAATGCAATGCGCTCACGGTTTCAGACATGCTTGAGTTTCACTTCAGGGCCTGTTCCAGCGCCGCGATGAACGCGTCGTTCTCTTCTGGCAGGCCGATCGTCACGCGCAGCCACTGCGGCAGGCCGTAGTTGGCCACGGGGCGTACGATCACACCTTGCTTCAGCAGCGCCAGATTGACCCGCGCGCCAGCGCCATCGTCGCCACCCACGCGAACCATGACAAAGTTGCCGGACGACTTCACGTATTCGAGCCCACTTCGCTCGAACGCTTCCACCAGCCGCGCCTTGCCCTGACGATTCAGTTCGGCGCTGCGTTGCAGGAATGCCGTATCGTCGAGCGCTGCCACGGCTGCAGCCTGCGCCAGGCTGTTGACGTTGAACGGCTGGCGCACGCGATTCAGCAAATCGGTAAGCTGGGGCTGTGCCACGCCATAGCCGACCCGCAGCCCCGCCAGCCCATAGGCCTTCGAGAACGTCCGCGACACCATCAGGTTCGGATACTTGCGCACCCAGGCAACCGATTCGTACTGCTGGCCCGCATCGAGATACTCGTTGTAGGCCTCGTCCAGCACAACCACCACATGCGGCGGCACCTTGGCCAAGAAAGCCTCGATCTCGGCGGCGGACACGAATGTGCCAGTCGGATTGTTCGGGTTGGCGATGAAGACGAGCTTGGTGTCGGGCGCAATCGCCGCAGCCATCGCATCGAGATCATGACCATACGCGCGCGACTTGACCTCAATGGCGCGCGCGCCAACTTCCTGCGTAGCCAGCGCGTAGACCGCAAACGAGTACTCGGCGTAGACGATCGACTCGCCATTGCGCACCAATGCATGCGCGGCCAGTTCCAGAATGTCGTTGCTACCGTTGCCAAGCGTCAGCCACTCGGCCGGCACATCGTATTTTTCCGATAGTTTCGCCTTCAGTTCGAAGCCGTTGCTGTCCGGATAGCGCCCCAGATCCTCCGTCGCGGCGGCGATAGCCGCTTTTGCCGAGGCGGGCATGCCGAGCGGGTTCTCGTTCGACGCCAGCTTGACGATTCTTGCCTCGTCGAGTCCGAACTCGCGAGCCACTTCCGAGATCGGCTTGCCCGCGATATACGGCGAGATCTTGCGCACATAGGACGGACCAAAGTAGTCAGCCGCGTTGTCCTGCCCTGCCATGTCTGTCTCCTCGCTGCCGTTATTTGCTGGATGGATACGAACCCAGGACCTTCAGGTACGCGGCATTGCGACGCAGCATCTCGATCGCGCGCGTCACGGCCGGTTCATGCTGATGGCCTTCCACATCCACGTAGAAGTAGTATTCCCACGCGCCACTGCGCGCCGGGCGCGATTCAAACCTGCACATCGATACGCCGTTCTCGGCCAGTGGTGCCAGCAGTTGATACACGGCGCCCGCCTTGTTCGGCACCGACAGGATCAACGAGGTCTGATCGCTGCCAGAAGGCTCCGTCTCATAGCGGCCAATCACCGCGAAACGGGTGCGATTGTGCGGATCGTCCTGGATGTGCGAACGGATAATGTGCAGGTGATAGCGATTGGCCGCCGTTTCACCGGCAATCGCCGCAACGGTAGGGTCCTCACTGGCCATGCGTGCGGCTTCGGCATTGCTGGACACGGCCTGGCGCTCCAGATGCGGATAGTTCGCGGACAGCCAGTTCTGGCACTGCGCCAGCGCCTGCGCATGGGCACGCACGACGGTCACACCCTTCATGTCCGGCGTGGAAGCCATGAGATTGTGGTGGACCTTCAGCGCGATCTCGCCGCTGATCTTGAGCGACGTCTGCAGGAACAGATCGAGCGTGCGCGACACCGCGCCCTCGGTCGAGTTCTCTACCGGCACCACGCCGTACTCGACGGTACCAGCCTCCACGGCACGGAACACCTCGTCAATGCTGGGGCACGGCACGCCCGTCACCTCGTGGCCGAAGTGCGCGTAGAGCGCCTGCTCGGAGAACGTTCCGGCCGGGCCCAGGAAGGCGATCTCGAGCGGCTTTTCCAGGCCGCGGCACGCGGACATCACCTCGCGCCAAATCGATGCCACGCTTTCGTCGAGCAGCGGTCCGGGATTGGCGCCCTGCACCTTGCGGATCACCTGCAACTCGCGTTCGGGACGAAATACCGGGGCGCCGTACTTCTTCTTGACCTCGCCCACGTCGAGGGCGAGCTGGGCGCGACGATTGAGCAGCGCCAGCAGTTCGCGGTCGACGGTATCGATCTGGGTGCGCAACGGCGCCAGATCGGCCGACAACGCCTGCTCCTGCGCGCTGGGTCCAGGAGCGTCCTGGCGCCCGGCTTCCTGTGCGGGGGCATCGGCGGCGGGGGACTTGTCTTGCTCTGTCATATCAAGGCCTGGCGGGCCGCGCGAAAAGGCGGCCTCGGAAAGTCTGGGGCGAAGCCACGCCGCGCGCATGGCTGTGCGCGGCGCGACGCTTTGACCGCCGTCAGGCGGCGGTACGCTCGAATTCGCGCATGAATTCGATCAGCGCGGTAACACCCTCGAGCGGCATCGCGTTGTAGATGCTTGCACGCATTCCGCCCACGGACTTGTGGCCCTTGAGCTGTACCAGGCCGTTCGCGCGCGCCTGGGTCAGGAACGCTTCGTTGCGCGATTCGTCGCGCAGGAAGAACGGTACGTTCATGCGCGAGCGGCAGCTGGGGTCGATTTCGTTACGGTAGAAGTCGCTCTGGTCCAGGAAGTCGTACAGCGCGCGCGCCTTGGCGATATTGCGCTGCTCGATCGCGGGCACACCACCCTGAGCCTTGAGCCACTTGAACACGAGCCCGGCGATGTAGATCGCATAGGTGGGCGGCGTGTTGTACATCGAATCATATTCGGCCACGAGGCGCCAGTTGAACGCCGACGGGCACAGCGGATGCGCGAAACCGATCAGGTCTTCGCGCACGATGACGATCGTCACACCGGCCGGGCCGATGTTCTTCTGGGCGCCACCATAGACCACCTGCACGCGCGACCAGTCGATCGGGCGCGAAAGGATGTGGCTCGACGCATCGGCCACGACGATGCGGCCCTTGTCGTGCGTGCCGGTCTGGCCAATGTCGGGGATTTCCTGGAACTCCGTGCCAACGATCGTCTCATTGGTGCACAGGTGCACGTACGCGGCATCGTCCGACAGCTTCCACGATGCCACATCCGGGATCTTGTGCCACTTCTGGTCCTGGCTCGAAGCCACGATGTTGACTTCGCTGTAGCGACGCGCTTCCTGCTCGGTCTTGACGGACCACGTGCCGGTGACGACGAAATCGGTCTTCGGCTTTGCTGCGTTGATGCGGCTGGCAAGATTCAGCGGTACGATGCCGTTCTCGCCGATCGCACCGCCTTGCAGGAACAGGATGCGGAAATTCTTGGGCACCTGCAGCAGTTCGCGCAGGTCAGCCAGCGCCTCGTTGTGAATTCCTTCGAACTCACGGCTGCGGTGGCTCATCTCCATCACAGATACACCCGTGCCGCGCCACGACAGCATTTCCTCGGCGGCCTGATGCAGGACTTCAGTCGGCAGTGCGGCCGGACCAGGCGAGAAATTGAACACGCGCTCGGCCAGGGAACGTTGCAGGCCGACGAGGGCGGGATTCTGGGGATCGTTCATGGAGGGAAGATGGAAAAATGGCTGCCGGTTTGAACCAAGCAGCCATTATCCCTCAAACCCACGCCCCTTGGACACCATGGGTGCCGGCCAAGGGCGGTGTGAGCGGCAGACCAGCCCGGGAGAATGCCCCACAGGCCAGCCGCCGATCACTTGCGGATCACTTGCCGATCACTTCGCAGCGGCGGCGATTTCCTTCTCGGCGGCGTCACGCATCGACTTGCCAACCTGCGGGCCGTACTTCTGCATCATCGAACCCCAGATTTCCTGAGTGGCCTTGCCCTGGTTAGCCATGAACTTCTGGCCGGTCGGCGACTTCAGGAACGTGGTCAGGTCCTTGATTTCCTGCGTGGAGTAGTACTTGCCGAAGGCGTCGTAGTGAGCCTTGAGGGCGTCCTGCTTGAACGCATCGGTCGAGAAGGCCGTGCCGGCGCCATCGACCATGCGCTGTACAGCGCCGTTCTTCTTGAGCTTCTCGACAGCAGCCTGCTTCTGCTTGTCGTTCAGCGTCTTGTTCTCAACCAGCACCTGCTCCAGCACCAGCGGCGCTTCCTGCTTCGCGCCCTGTTGCCAGTTGTCGGCCTGACCCTTCACAGCCTGGTCGGCCTGCATGACGGTCAGCAGTTCCTTGATGGCCGCGGTCTTATCCTTGTCGTCCGCCTGTGCATGCGCGGCTTGCGCCAGCATCATCATCGGAGCAACTGCAGCCAGAACAGCGATACGTCGATAGGTTTTGAGCATTATGACTCCCTGGAAAATAAGTCCGGATTAGTCCGCACGGCCGTCTGGCGAGTTCCGACCGTGGTTCCAATGTTGCAACAAATTACGAATTCGCATCCGCGTCAGTGGCTCCGGCATCGGTGGCGCCCGCGGCATCATCAGCCGCTTCGCCCTCCTCTGCCCCCGAGCCGTTGTCCGCGTCGCTTTCCACGATGCGCTGCAGACCCGACAGCTTGGTGCCCTCGTCGACGTTGATCAACGTCACACCCTGCGTAGCACGACCCATCTCGCGGATTTCGGCCACGCGGGTGCGAATCAGCACGCCGCCGGTCGTGATCAGCATGATTTCATCTTCGGGCGAAACCAGCGCCGCAGCCACCACGCGGCCATTGCGCTCGCTCGTCTGGATCGCAATCATGCCCTTGGTGCCACGTCCGTGTCGAGTGTATTCGGAGATCGGAGTGCGCTTGCCGTAACCATTCTCGGTTGCAGTCAGGACACTGCCCACCGGAGACATGTCTCCCTCTGCCACCGACGATTCCGTTTCCGCGGATTCGGCCGGCGCAACCAGCATGGCGATCACGGCCTGACCTTCATCGAGGTTCATGCCGCGGACACCACGCGCCTGCCGGCCCATCGGACGCACGTCGTTCTCATCGAATCGCACGGCCTTGCCGGCGTCGGAGAACAGCATCACGTCGTGCTGACCGTCGGTCACGGCAGCACCGATCAGGAAGTCGCCCTCGTCGAGATCGACGGCGATGATGCCCGCCTTGCGCGGATTCGAGAAATCGGTGAGCACAGTCTTCTTCACCGTGCCACGCGCCGTGGCCATGAAGATAAAGTGCTCGGCATCGAACTGGCGCACCGGCAGGATGACGTTGATCTTCTCGCCGTCGGCCAGCGGGAACATGTTCACGATCGGCCGTCCACGCGAATTGCGCGAGCCCTGCGGCACCTCATAGACCTTCAGCCAGTACAGCCGGCCCCGGTTCGAGAAGCACAGGATGTAGTCGTGCGTGTTTGCGACGAACAGCGTGTCGATCCAGTCGTCTTCCTTCGTCGCCGTCGCCAGCTTGCCGCGTCCACCACGCTTCTGCGCGCGGTACTCGGAAATCGGCTGGCTCTTCATATAGCCGGAATGCGACAGCGTCACGACCATGTCCTGCGGCGTGATCAGGTCCTCGGTATCGAGTTCGGTCGCGTTCAGCTCGATCTGCGAACGGCGCTCATCACCGAATTCCGCCCGGATCGCTCCAAGCTCGTCAGTGATGATCGTCGCGATGCGCTCCGGGCGGGCCAGGATGTCGAGCAGATCGGCGATCAGGCCCATGACCTCACGGTACTCCTGGACAATCTTGTCCTGCTCGAGCCCCGTGAGGCGTTGCAGGCGCATTTGCAGGATTTCCTGAGCCTGACCGTCGGACAGGCGATACAGGCCATCCGGCTGCATGCCGAACACCGCCGGCAGACCGTCCGGGCGGTACGACGCGCGGCCGCCCGCAGTGTCGCTTTCGGCACGTGCCAGCATTTCGCGCACCAGACCCGAATCCCAGGGCTTCGACATCAGCTCCTGCTTCGCGATCGGCGGCGTCGGCGCAGCCTTGATGATCGCGATGAACTCGTCGATGTTGGCCAGCGCCACGGCCAGGCCTTCCAGCACATGACCACGCTCGCGCGCCTTGCGCAGTTCGAACACGGTGCGGCGGGTGACCACCTCGCGCCGGTGCGACAGGAACGCATCCAGCATCTGGCGCAAGTTCAGCAGGCGCGGCTGGCCATCGACCAGGGCCACCATGTTCATGCCGAAGGTGTCCTGGAGCTGGGTGTTCTTATATAGGTTGTTCAGAACGACCTCGGGCACCTCATTGCGCTTGAGTTCGATCACCACACGCATACCTGACTTGTCAGATTCGTCGCGGATGTCCGAAATGCCTTCGACCTTCTTCTCGGTCACCAGCTCGGCAATGCGCTCGAGCAGTGTCCGCTTGTTCACCTGGTACGGCAGCTCGTCGACGATGATCGCCTGGCGCTGGCCCCGGTCGATGTCCTCGAAGTGCGTGCGGGCGCGCATGACCACACGGCCGCGGCCGGTGCGGTAGCCTTCGCGCACACCCTGGATGCCATAGATAATGCCGGCGGTCGGAAAATCGGGCGCCGGCACCAATTCGATCAGTTCATCGACGGTGGCATCGGGATTACGCAGCAGATGCAGACAGGCATCGACAACCTCATTGAGGTTATGCGGCGGAATATTGGTGGCCATGCCGACCGCAATACCCGACGAACCATTGATCAGAAGATTCGGAATACGTGCCGGCAAAATGCCAGGCTCTTTCTCCGAACCGTCATAGTTCGGTTCGAAATCGACAGTTTCCTTGTCAATATCCTGAAGCATTTCATGGGCAATCTTCGACAGGCGGATTTCGGTATAACGCATTGCCGCCGCGTTATCTCCATCCACCGAACCGAAGTTGCCCTGACCGTCGACCAGCATGTAGCGCAGGGAGAAATTCTGCGCCATACGCACGATCGTGTCGTACACCGCGGTATCGCCGTGCGGGTGATATTTACCAATCACATCGCCGACGATACGGGCCGACTTCTTGTACGGCCGGTTCCAGTCGTTGTTGAGCTCATGCATCGCAAACAGCACGCGCCGGTGTACCGGTTTCAGGCCGTCCCGAACGTCGGGAAGCGCGCGCCCCACGATTACGCTCATTGCGTAATCCAGGTATGAGCGGCGCATTTCCTCTTCCAGTGAGACCGGAAGGGTTTCTTTGGCGAATTGATCCATTGCGACGTGGTTTATGCGGCGGGTTTAGGCAAATGGGACTCCGATTCCCGCATGACGGAGACCGGCATACGGCATCGGGCGAACATGGCATTCTATCATGCACGCACCCCCCTTCCCGACCCTGCGGGAACCCCTCGCTCCCGCCCCTCGACGGCGCTTTCAGCGACCACCCCCTCACCCGGCAACCCCATATGGGACAAGGCTTTGCGGGCGCCGCAAGGCGGATGTTGCACAAACACCACAGGCCCAAAACCGCTTGGTTGAATCGAATATATTTACTTCTTAGGAAACGAGCCTTGTGGCACAATTCCCCAGCGAAGAGCCAGACGTTGTTCGAAGTGGATCATGCTCCACGTCGAGAATGTTATACTCCGAAGAATGTATGACTTGTTTTCGTCCATTTGCTCGCAGTAACCCTGCGGTGATCTCATCCTGAGAGGAGAAATATGAAAAAATTTGCCAAGCTCGCGCTCGTTGCAGCTACCGCAGTAATGGCTGCATCCGCTCAAGCCCAGTCCGTCCCCTATGAAAAGAAGGCAGTGAACGACAACTGGGGCAACGGTACGAGCGAGTACGTGTGGAAGAATGGCACGAACGAGCTCTGCTGGCGCGACAGCTCCTGGACCCCGGCAACGGCCAATGCACAGTGCGATGGCGCGCTGGCTCCGGCTGCTGCGGCTCCGGCCCCGACCCCGGTGGCACCGCCGGTTGTGTCGAGCGAGAAGGTCACTTTCGCTGCTGACACCCTGTTCGACTTCGACAAGGCTGTTCTGAAGCCCGAAGGCAAGGCCAAGCTGGACGACCTGGTTTCGAAGCTGCA
Organism: Cupriavidus sp. Met-2; assembly: GCF_049843575.1. Taxonomy (NCBI): domain Bacteria; kingdom Pseudomonadati; phylum Pseudomonadota; class Betaproteobacteria; order Burkholderiales; family Burkholderiaceae; genus Cupriavidus; species Cupriavidus sp. Met-2. Next base: position 693,425 of record NZ_JBBHZL010000001.1, on the reverse strand, counting down.
AGGCATCACCCTGGAAGTGATCATCGCTGTTGGTCACACCGATTCGTTCGGTTCGGACAAGTACAACGATCGCCTGTCGATCCGTCGTGCTGAGTCGGTCAAGGCCTACCTGGTGAGCAAGGGCGTTGAAGCCAACCGCGTGTACACCGAAGGCAAGGGCAAGCGTCAGCTGAAGGTTGATCCGAAGTCGTGCAAGGGCAACCGCACTGCTCAGATCGCCTGCCAGCAGCCGAACCGTCGCGTGGAAGTCGAAGTGGTCGGCACCCGCAGCGCACGTTAATCGGATCCTCTCCGATGAAGAAAAGCCCAGCGCAAGCTGGGCTTTTTTTTTGGTAAAGTTGCCGCAGACTTCTCACCTGATTTGCCGCTCGCCGGCACCCATGATGTCGCAATCGACCACCCTGCACTCCACTCCCGATACGCCAAGCAGCCGCAACGCCGATCCGAAGGAGATCGACAAGTTCAGCGAGCTGGCCCACCGCTGGTGGGACCCCAACAGCGAGTTCAAGCCGCTGCATGACCTCAACCCGCTGCGCCTGGGCTGGATCGACGACATTGCCCACCTGTCGGGCAAGCAGGTCATCGACGTCGGCTGCGGAGGCGGCATCCTTTCCGAAAGCATGGCCCGCGCGGGCGCTACCGTGCGTGGCATCGACCTGTCTACGAAGGCGCTCAAGGTCGCCGACCTGCACAGCCTGGAATCGGGCGTGGCGGTGACCTACGAGGAGATCGCCGTCGAGGACCTGGCGGCCCGCGCGCCGGCCAGCGTCGACGTGGTGACGTGCATGGAAATGCTGGAGCATGTGCCCGACCCCCAGTCGATCGTGCGCGCGTGCATGACGCTCGCAAAGCCGGGCGGCTACGTCTTCTTCTCGACCATCAACCGCAACCTCAAGGCGTACCTGCTTGCCGTCGTCGGCGCCGAGTACGTATTGAACATGCTGCCGCGCGGCACGCACGACTACGAGAAATTCATCACGCCATCCGAACTCGCCCGCTTCGCGCGAAATGCCGGACTGGACATGATCGAGATGCGCGGCATGACCTACAACCCGTTGACGCAGATCTACTCGCTTGGCCGCGACACCGACGTCAATTACATGATGGCTTTCCGCAAGCCTTGAACCATGATGACGTTCGACGCAGTTTTCTTCGATCTTGACGGCACACTTGCCGATACCGCTCCTGACCTCGCCGCTGCCGCGAACCGGCTGGTCATCGAACATGGCATGTTGCCAGTCGCGTACGAACGGCTCCGTCCGGTAGCTTCGCACGGCGCGCGTGGCCTGCTCGGTGTGGCGTTCGGCAAGCGCCCGGAGGATCCCGAGTTCCCGGCCTTGCGCGACGCGTTCCTTGACTACTACGAGGCCGATATCGCCGTCCATACGCGCCTGTTCGAGGGGATGGACCAGGTGCTGGCGCAACTGGAGTCCACGGGCATTCGCTGGGGCATCGTGACCAACAAGATTGCCCGCTTCACCGTGCCGCTGGTCAATGCGATCGGCCTGACGCCACGCGCCTCGGCCGTGGTCAGTGGTGACACCACCCCTTACGCCAAGCCCCACCCCGCACCGCTGCTGCGAGCTGCGGAATTGAGCGGCGTGGCGCCCGGCCGGTGCATATACGTCGGCGACGATCTGCGCGACATTCAGGCTGGCCAGGCCGCCGGCATGACCACGGTCGCAGCGGCATACGGCTACTGCGGCGAAGCTGAACCTCCGGAAACCTGGGGCGCCGACTACCTGATCCGCCATCCAGCGGAACTGCTACCGCTATTCTCCTGACCAAGGAACAGAACCACGCGGAGTGCGTCGAAAGCAGGTACAATCCATGTTCTTTCGCGTTTTGACGCACATAGGGGCCGACCTGGTTTCGACGTGGGTTACAAAGCAGTGGAGGGCATACCGAGGACCCGTCACCTCGTTAATCAATGGGAATGCAATAACTGCTAACGACGAACGTTACGCACTGGCAGCCTAAGGGCCGCCGTCCTCGCACTGGCTCGCTGACGGGCTAGGGTTCGCAAGAACCAGCGAGGTCATTTACGTCAGATAAGCTTTGGGAGTGTCACGGGCCCGAGGACGAAAACCTAGTGACTCGCCGTCGTAGAGCGTGTTCGTCCGCGATGCGCCGGTTAAATCAAATGACAGAACTAAGTATGTAGAACTCTCTGTGGAGGGCTTGCGGACGCGGGTTCGATTCCCGCCGGCTCCACCACTATTTGAAAAACCAACCGTTCTCGGTTGGTTTTTTTTCGTCTGTTCCCCCCAGTGTTGGCGTGGTTTCCAGGCCTGGTCTCACGAGCGCCACCTCTGCAAAGGCGGCCTTTCCGCCCCCGCCGACGCATCTCTGTTCTCCGTTTTCTCTGGTGGCCACGCGAGCGTTCTCGAGGTCATTTCCTTTGCTGGCGCGGGTTTAGATGCGGTCGGTTGTAGTCGGCAACTCCTGTAGGGGTGGCGACTGAGGGTGACGATATGCACCGCTACGCGGTAGGCTACTCCCGGCCAGAAGCAGGCATTCGTTTTGCTATTTATATTCTATTGAGCCTAAATCCGGAGAATGGAGAATCAAATCTGCAAGGCTTGCCACCGGACCGCTTAACGAAGTTTCTGAGCGATGTACGAGATAAAGATCTTTGTAAACATCTTCTTCAATCGGAATTGCATGTAACCATCCGCTTGCCTGTTCATGCTTGACCGCGCTTTCCATCACAAGCGAGATTCCTAGCCCTGCGTGGACCGCGTGTTTGACCGCCTCGGTGCTACCTAACTGCATACCCACTGTGAACTCTGCCGAGTCGGCACCGGCATATTGTTGTAGTAGGCGCCCAGTTCCGGTAGCCGCTTCGCCTCCAAGCAAGTTCTGGGATTTTAACCACTTAAGTGGAATGGTCGACTCGGCAGCCCAAGGATGGCCGGGGCGAACAATGACAACCATCCTCTCGCGCCGCCATACTGTTGAGACGAACCCAGGACGTGAGTCCCACCACTCCATTACCGCTACATCCACTTCAAGCGTTTCCAGCAAAGCGGCAATCTCGATATTTTTGCCGATCCTCACATCGATCTTGTTTGCTAATTTATCTTGGAGCGCCTTGATATAGGGTTGTAAAAGATAAATGCCGATATTGGAGCTTGCACCAACGACCAGGCTTTTATTGTGGAGGGCTGCCGTAGCCTTATGGCTAGTACGGAGCAATTGTTCCGCATAGGGGAAAAAAATCTTTCCCTCCAATGTCAGGCTTTGCGGCATTGTTGCGCGGTCAATCAGCCGGGCCTGCAAAGACTGCTCCAGCCGCTTGATATGCTGCGTTACTGTTGGCTGGGACAATCCAGTTTGCTTCGCCGCTTCGCGAAAGCCCCCGCATTTGACGACGGCAATGAACGTCGCCACACGCTCCAGATCTATCACGCCGCCTTTACTCCCGGATACGGCTGATTAATCGCGCCCATCGGTTTTTCACCAGCGAGTGCCTGGATGATGTTCATCGCTGCCTGCCGCTCGATTTCAAGCCGAACTTCCTTGACCGCCGATCCCAAATGCGGCGTAAAAAACGTTTGTGCCGTATTGTCGAGCAGCGCCTTGGGGATAGCCTGCGGGCGATCAGCGCGTATCCATTCTTCCATCTCGAAGACATCGGCTGCATATCCAGCTAGTTTTCCAGACGCCAGTGCTGCTATCACCGCATTCTCATCCACGACCGAGCCGCGACATGCATTGATCAGGTAGCTACCGGTTTTCATCTTGGCCAACGCGGTGGCATCGATCAGATGCAGTGTCTCTGCGGCCATCGGAACCATCGGCACGACATAATCACATTTTTCGAGCAGTTCATCGAGCGTGACGCGCTGTACGTGCCAAGCCTTTTCTTGTTCGGCATTGAGCGGAATCGGATCGCAATACAAGAGATTCATTTCAAAGCCAGCCAAGCGCTGGGCGATTGCACGGCCGACCGCCCCCATACCAATGATGCCAAGCGTTTTTCCTGTCAAACCAGAGCCATATAGTGTCGGCCGCCAGCCTTGGAAGTGTCCGCTACGGATTTGCCTATCGCCTTCCAGCATATGCCTTGTCAAACCGAGAAGAAGGCCGATAGTCAGTTCAGCGGTCGGGATCGTAAGCAAATCCGGCACAATCGTAAGCCATACACCGTGGCGTGTGCAGGCGTTGACATCGAAGTTATCATAGCCTTTAAGCGCGGCGCCGATGACACGCAGCTTTGGACATTCCTCGAGAAACGCGCTGTCGATGCTGTCCGGCATGAAAGCCATGAGTGCATCCGCATCTTTGGCTCGCGCAATTACCTCAGAACGCGGCAAGGTTTCCCGTGTGGTGTTGGGGATAACATCGGCGCTAGCGGACAACAATTCGATGATTTCCGGGTGCACCCAGTGGGTGAGGACGACTTTGGGCTTCATAAAAACCTTTGTAAGCTTTGGGAGTTATTTGAACTTGCGACGCAGGAAGGAGCTGAAGGCGTCGACGAGGGTAACCATGCCTAAAATAACCAGCAAAATAGCCGAGACATCCTGGTATTGCATGATGCGCAGAGAGCCCATCAGCTCGAACCCGATTCCACCGGCGCCGACCATGCCCATCACGGTCGAAGCACGGAAGTTGTATTCCCATCGATAGATCGCGGTATCGGCCATTTGCGGAAGCACTTGGGGAAAGATCCCATGAAAAATCACCTGCAATGGCGTGCAGCCCGCTGCATGCGCGGCTTCTACCGGTGCCGGATCGGCATGTTCGATCGATTCCGAAAAAAATTTGGCGATCATGCCAACCGAATGTAAGCCTAGGGCTAAAACACCCGGCAATGCGCCGAAGCCAACGGCTGCCACGAACAGGATGCCCATGATCAGTTCGGGTATCGATCGCAAAGCGTTTAACAGGCCGCGTGTGGCTTGATACACGAGTGGATGAGGGCTAGTATTCCGCGCGGCGAGCACTCCTAAGGGAATGGATAGCAATACCGCGATTGCCGTGCCGGCGATACTCATGGCCAAGGTATCCAGTACCGGTTTGACCCAGGTGCCAGCCTGCGAGAAGTTCGGTGGGAACATCTCGCCGGCAATTTTTACCAGGCTTGGCATGCCATCCTTCAATCGCTCGGCATCAAATAGGCCGACGTAATACCAGCAACCGATCACAATCGCCAGCACAACGGCAAACTGCAGTATCGTGCGGTTCCATACGCGCTGGCGCTCGGCCAGAATCAAACCAAAATCAGCTTGCATGCTGTCGCTCACTTAGAACTTCGACAGATCGAGCTTGAGCAGTGTGCCAAGGCTGCGCACCACGTCATAGTCTTTGTCGCTGATCGGGCCGAAACCATCGGCTTTGAAAGGTTTCAGGACTTCCGGATCTTTGAGATTCAAGAAGGCTGCACGGATCTTTTCCTTCAGTTCCGGCTTCAGATTGCTGCGCATGGTCCACGGGTATTGCGGATATGGCTTCGATTCGGCAAGAACTTTTACTTTGTTGGGATCGACCAGTCCGCGCTGAACCAGGGATTCAAAAATCGGCTTACTCAAGCCGCCAGCCTGCGCGTGACCGTTTTGCACGGCCATGGCCACCGCGTCATGCGCACCGACAAAGTGTTCGCGATAGTTTTCGCCGGCTTTCAAACCGTTTTCCGCCAATATCGACTTCGGAATCAAATGGCTGGAGGTGGATGCCTTATCACCGTAAGCGACATTCTTGTTGACGATATCACTGATTTTGGCGATGCCGGCGCCAGTATTGGCGATCAATACGGACTGGTAGGTAGTGCTACCCTTTTGCTTCATCGCTGCGAATGGCTCGATGTCGCTCTTTTGCTTAGCCAGCACATACGACAAGGGGCCAAAATATGCCATGTCGATACGGCCGTGACGCATGGCTTCGATCATTGACGAGTAATCAGTGGTAACCACCAGCTCAATTTTCTTTCCCAGCTCTTTTTCCAGATAGATTTCGAGCGGCTTGTTGTTTTTAATTACGGTCGATGCGTTTTCGTCCGGCAGTAGCGCAACTTTGAGCGTTTCTGGATCGGGATTGGATGATGCATGGCCAATGCTGCAGACGGCGGCAAGCAAGACAGACATTAATGCGGATGCGAGTTTTTTCATAATCAATCCTTTACGGTAGCAAGTTGCATGGGAAATGAAGTATCGATAAGCCGTTCCTCTCGAGCGTCTTGTGGAACGCTCAAAGAAGAACGGGGTACTTGTTCATACAGCGTGTCGTAACTGGCTTGATCCAAAGTCTGCGGTGCGGCATCAAAAATGACTCGGCCATGGGACAGGCCAATAATACGGTCGGCATAACGTTGAGCGAGGTCTACCTGATGCAGGCTGACGACCGCCGAAATCCCGTCCTCTTTACAAATGCGGTGCAGCAGACTTAGCACTCGCTCTGCAGTAGCAGGATCGAGGCTGGCTACCGGTTCATCAGCCAACACCAGTTTAGGTTGCTGAGCCAGAGCCCGGGCAATACCGATGCGTTGCTGCTGGCCGCCGCTCAATGCGTCGACACGGCTTAAGGCTTTGTGCAATAAGCCGACTCGGTCCAGACTTTGCAGGCATATGGATTGATCCTTCGCCGGGAGGGGGAATAGACTGCGTAATGCCGTGTGGTAGCCCATTCGGCCCATCGAAACGTTTTGCAAAGCCGTCAGTCGGCCAATCAATTGATGCTGTTGAAACACCATGCCAGTCTGTCGGCGATGCATGCGCAATGCACGCGAGTTCGCCAAATTTCCTAAGCCGGCGACAATGGTGGTGCCGCGCTGCGACGCATGCAGCGAATTAATACAGCGAAGTAGCGTGGATTTTCCAGCGCCGGAAGATCCGAGCAATACGGTGAACTGTCCCTGATGGAGTTTGAGAGTGGTGGGATACAGTGCAATCGCATCACCATAACTGACTGAGACATTCTGTAGTTCGATCATGACACCTCCGGCAGATTTGAATTCGTAATCAAAAATGATGACCTGATTACGAATCTGAATTGCAGCGATGGTAATGTCGTGATATGACACCCTGATGACTCGTTGATGTCATTTTTGTGACATGGTCGCGGGTGCCTGTGAGGGAAATAAGTTGTGCTATCTATGCCAAATATAGACGTCTGCTATCGGCCACGACCGGTCGTTTGCTTACGACAGCTATCGGGTAGGCTGTCGGAAGGAGAAAACAAGACAATGGCACAAGACGCACTTCGGCTCGCTGTACTCATCGACGCGGACAACGCCAGCGCAGCGGTTATCAAGGAGCTGCTGGAGGAGGTCGCGAAGTACGGGGTCGCGACTGTGAAGCGCTCCTACGGTGACTGGACTACGCAAAACCTGGTGGGTTGGAAGGATCACCTCCACCGCCATGCAATCCAACCGATGCAGCAGTTCGCCTACACCAAGGGCAAGAACAGCACGGACAGCGCCTGCATCATCGACGCCATGGACTTGTTGTACGGAGGCAATGTAGATGGCTTCTGTCTCGTCAGCAGCGACAGCGATTTCACTCGACTTGCCACTCGCCTACGGGAGGCCGGCAAGGTCGTTTATGGGTTCGGGGAACGCAAGACTCCAGACGCTTTCATCGCGGCTTGCGACAAGTTCGTCTTCGTTGAGGTGTTGAAACAACCTGCCACAGGCGTAGACCCTGGGTTACCCGTACAGGTGAAAGACGTTCCGCCCCTTCACGGTCTGCTGTCGCACGCAGTGAAAGAGACACAGCGTGACACGGGCTGGTCGTCGCTCTCAGCCGTAGGCTCCTTCATCAGCAAAAACCACGCATCATTTGATCCGCGGAACTACGGCTTCAGCAAGCTCAGCGACCTGGTGCGCAAGCAACACCACTACCTGGAAGTCAAGGAGACCACAGATGCTGCAGGCTTCAATCACTTGCACATCAAGCTGAAGTAGTCCCATTTGGATGACCCAGCCTCCTCATGCGCGCGTGAGTGCTTCCGGGAGGTCAAATCACGCAACTCGCTGGCGGCATTGGGTCGAAAGTGTTAGTTCAACTTTGGACAGTATCGTGCAGTACTAGTTTCTGGGCAGCCCAGCCGTTGGGCAAGGGGCGGCGCATCACCTTCTCCAGCACGGCATCGGGCGAGCCCACCAGCCGTTCCACGACCTCCGGGGCCAGGAGCGTCAGCCGCATGACCCGGCGCACCTGCGTCACGTCCATGCCTTCGGCCTCGGCGATCTCGGCTACTGATGCCGCCCGCTGCTCATCCAGAAGGCGTTGCCAGTGGTGCGCCAGTCCGAGCGCCCGCATCAACGCGGTGTCCTGCGCGGCCGACCGGGCTTCCCGCTCCCGGGTGGCCTCGGACAGGAATTCCTGTGGAGCGTCCAGGGGCGTGATGACCTGCTTCTTCAGCCCCCGCTTCACCAGCGTCCAGGGCACGAAGGTTTCCAGTTGCACGCCGCCTGCTGGACTCGGCAGTTGATAGGTGACCGGATCACCCTTGAACCGGCCCCGGTGCTTCTTGCTCATGCGTCCTCCTCAAAGCGCTTCACGATCTGGCGTTGCGCCTCCCAATCCACCGGCAGCGGGTTGCGCTGGAACCAGATCAGGTTCATCCGGCGAGGCTGCCGCCCGGCCATCAGCAGTTCGAGGATGTCGGGCGCGAGCAGGCTCAGGCGCATCAGTTCGTTGGTGACCGATGGGTGTAAGCCTTCGGCCCGGGCGATCTCCGAGCCACTCTTCATCTCGCCGGTGTCCACGAGGTGCTGCCAGTAGAAACCGCGTGCCACCCCCTCCAGCAACGTCACATCGTGAACATGGCGGTCGTCGGCGGCCACGCGCCGCGCGCCCCGGCGGCGGAATGTCAGTGGCACGAAGGTTTCCAGTGTGTCGTTCATCAGGCCTCCACCTCCACCAGTTCCGCGCCGATGCCTCTCCGGGCGAACTCGCCGATCAGGGCGTCCCAGCCCAGTTCCCGCCACTTCACCTTGATGCCCTGCACCTCGCCGACGTGGACGAGGTCGATGCGCTCGATCATCAGGTTGGCGATGCGGTGGCGCTCCACCGGGAACAACTGATCCCACACGTCGTTGAGCCGTCCCATCGCCATCACCGTGGTGGCCTCGTCGATCTGTCCGCCCTTTGTTTTCTGGTTCTGCTGGATGTGGCGCACCACCGATGCGATGGATTCCGGGCTGGTCAGCACGGTGCGGATTTGGGCCACCACTGCCGCCTCAATCTCCGGTGCAGGCAGGCGTTCGTAGCTCTTGCCCGGTGCTCCGAACCGGCTTTCCGACTTGGACACGTAGTAGTGGTACTTGCGCCCGTTCTTGCGTGAGTAGGTCGGGTACATCCGTTCGCCCGAGGGGGCGTACAGCAGGCCGCGCAGCAAGGCGTCGGTGCGCGACCGGATCTTGGTTTCCACCGACCGGGCGTGTCCATCCCTGGCCAGCACCGTGTGGACCTTGTCCCAAAGCTCCTGGTCGATGATCGGCGGGTGAGCGCCGGGGTACCAGTTCCCCTTGTGCGACAACTCGCCCAGGTAGATGCGGTTGCGCAGCAGCTTGTGCAGGTACTTTTTGTCGATGCGCGTGCCCTTGCGGGTCTGGCCCTCCTGCGTCGTCCAGGCCTTGGTAGTGATGCCGTCGGCGGTGAGATTGACGGCGATCTGGGTTGGAGAACCAATGGTCAGCATCTCCTCGAAAATGCGACGCACCACCGCCGCCTCGGCCTCGTTGATGACCAGCAGGCGGTTGTCGACGTCGTAGCCCAGGGGCGGGACGCCACCCATCCACATCCCCTTGCGCTTGGCGGCGGCGATCTTGTCGCGGATGCGCTCGCCGGTGACCTCGCGCTCAAACTGGGCGAAGGACAGCAGGACGTTGAGCATCAGCCGACCCATCGAGGTGGTGGTGTTGAACTGCTGGGTGACCGACACAAAGGACACCCCGTGGCGTTCGAACACTTCAACCATCTTGGAGAAGTCGGCCAAGCTGCGCGTCAGGCGGTCGATCTTGTAGACCACCACGATGTCGATCTGGCCGCGCTCGATGTCCGCCATCAGGCGTTTCAGCCCCGGCCGATCCGTGTTGCCGCCAGAGAAGCCGGGGTCATCGTAGTCGTCGGCCACCGGAATCCAGCCCTCGGATCGCTGACTGGCGACGTAGGCGTGGCCCGCCTCCTTCTGCGCGTCGATGGAGTTGAACTCCTGGTCAAGTCGTTCATCCGAGGACACCCGGCAGTAGACGGCGCAGCGCTTGCGGGCCTTGGTGCTGGCAATATCGCTCATCGCGCACCTCCCTTGCTCAGGCCAAAGAACAGCGGCCCCGACCAGTGCGCGCCCGTGATGTGGCGGGCCACCGCCGTCAGGCTCCTGAAGTTGCGCCCCTGGTACTCAAACAGCCCCTCGGCGGTGACTGTCACCCGATGTTCGCGCTCGCCCCATTCGCGCAGCAGGATCGTGCCCGGCGCGAAATCGAACTCGCGCGGCTTGGCCCGCAGCTTGATCTTGGAGTGTTTTGCGCCGATGGCTTCCAGGCGCTGCTTGGTCTCGGGCGCAAGGCCACCGAAGGCTTCCTCCTGCAGCTTGTAGGCGAGACGGGACTCGACGTGCGTGCGGTTGGGGTAGTCCGGGCGACGCGGGAAATACTGATCCCACACCGTCCAGAGCTCGGACATCGGCAGGCAAGCCAGCTCCGCAATCCGCGCGGCGACGGATGCTTGTTTCTCGTTCATCACAACTTCTCCTCTTGATAGGGGGTTGTATGAACGCGCTGGTCGGGCAGGAAGCCAAGGCCAACTTCTCTCTGTTTTGGCGCTTCTGCGACGACGGTGCGGACGATGGCGGCCGCAAGGATGGCGGTGATTTCACCAGCGCGGGCGCTGGCGGACATCTCTGAGGGAGATGCGAGTTCGAGGTTCTTCATGACGGCTCCGAGGAATTGCAACCGTCTCAGATGATGTGCGCGATGTTCCGAAGCGGATGGCAATTCCGGGTAATCGGGCTCATCTGGTGGCCCGGCCTCGATGCCCCGGCAGGCCAGCGGCGCCTGTCTAGCAGGGAACCGGATTGCGCGTTAACGAAACAGTTGACAGGTGCCGATCTGCTCGATACGATGGCGTCAATTAACTAATCACGCAATTGGGTCACAAAATGGCATTTGGTGCCTACATCAGACTGAAGAGGGAGGCGAAGGGCATTCAGATGAATGACTTCGCCCGGCAGCTGGACATCTCGCCTGCCTACTGGTCGCGCATAGAGCGCGACATCGAGAAGCCGCCCAAGGACGAGCTGATCCGCAAGGCGGCAGAAATCCTTGGCGAGAATGTCGACGACGCCTTTGTTGAGGCCAGCCGCCTTCCGCCAGACATGCGCGACGACGTGGGGGGCCTGGTACGGATGTATCGCAAGCAAGCGACGGGGGACAAGTGAATGCCGGTGTTGACTCTTGGCTACCGGCATTGCGACCGAAAACGCCCCAGCTACATCAAGAATTCCGAGATTGAGGGCATCGCCGTTTTGGCCCGCCAGCAACTGGTGGAGGCGGCTGCCGATGCCATCCCGCTCGCAACCCTGAGCGCCATCTCCGGCCTGAAGATCAACGGCGTGGTCTTCGACCTGTTCGTCGGCACCGGGAATGTTGTGCATGACGAATGCGGCAACCCTGTTCTGGGCATCTGTGAGTACGACCCCGGCGTGCCGGACACGGCGATGGTGTCGGTGTCGCCGGTTGGCGTGAACGCCAGCGAGGAACTGGTACTGAGCACCCTCGGCCACGAACTCGGCCACGCCATTTTCGATGCGCCAGGATGGATCGTCGATGCCAGCAAGGGGCCGGGTCTGTTCGATGAACCCAGCGACGCGGCGCGGCGCGCCTACCGCACGACCACACGCGACGTCGAGCACTTGGCGAAAGTCACGCCCGTCGCCGAGGCGGCTGCGACGCCCTCCCTGGCGATTCCGGGCCACACCACCAAGGAAGAATACTTCGCCGAGCTGCGTGCCAACGAGTTCATGGGGTCGCTGCTGGTGCCGCGCCAGCGGTTGAATCTGGCTGTCGAAGAGATGGCTGCGCAACACGGCGTGACGATCCATCGTAGCCCGTCGCTCGACCCCGAGTTGCCCGGCACCAGTCTTTACCTGACGGCTGATGGCGACATCGAATGTTTGCAGAAGGCCGTGGCCAAGCGCTTCGGCGTCAACCGGCGGTTCATCCAGGTGCGGATGGAGCGCTATGGCCTTCTCAAGCCGGGGGCCAAGATCTTCTGATCAAAGCCTTCGTCCCGCCGCCGACTGCGTGTCGGCTTTTTTTGAACCGCTCAGTTAACCACTCGCGCAATCGCGCACTTCGTTTAGAAAAGGAAATTGCCTATGCCAGCGGACGAACAAATCATCGCTCAAGAACACAACCAGCCGACCGCCGCGCCGCAGCAGTCCGCGAAGCAGGCGCGATCCCGCCAATCGGACGATGGCCCGGAAATCCTGCCGTGTATGGAGCACTTCGTGACCCTGGTGCGCAAAGCCAAGCGCCCCGGCCTCGCCTTGCTCCTGGTCGAGCGCGCCAGCGCTACGTCGCTGCCGGAAGTGGCGGCGCTGACAGACGCTGCCAAAGGCATCCTGGCGGTGCAGTCGCGCAAGGCGATGTTCCACGCCGTCGCCAAGCTCGGCTCGGACGTCCAGCAGCGCATTGAGCGGGCGGCCGAGCGCGTGGTGCTGCTCGATGACGAGTACGGTGCGCAGGCCGTCCAGTCTCTCCTTGACGACGAGGACATCAATGACGCAGCGATCATGGCCGCGCCGAGTGATCGCTACAGCCGGGCCCTATTTCTCTGCCTGCTGCAGGACTTTCCGGAGACCGGTGCCACGCGCGATCAGCGCTTCGACAATGCCGAGCGCGTGCAAGTGATGCATCGGCAATGGAAGAGCGAGAACTACTCCAGCCACTACCTCGGCCCGAAGGGCGTGGTGCCGAGCATTGATGCCGACGTTGAGGGTGTATTGCGCGGGCGCATTTCGGCGCTGTTCCCGCAAGTGGCTCCCGACCAAATCATCATCGAGCAGTTCACGCGCCGTGATCTCGCGCATGCCGACCGCTGCGGCGGCAAGGACTCTGACGAGGTCACGCCCGTGCTCCTGCACACCCTGACTGCAACCTTCAACGGGTCGACGGCGCACTTTCGGCAGGTTGCCAACGGCGAGGTGGTCGAGCACGAAGAACCTGCAGCGATGTCGGCCAGCTTTTCGTGGGAGCCCGGCACCGGTGCGCTCGGCGTGTTCTGCGAAGACCGTGAGGTGCGCCGTGAACTGGCGACCATCTTCCGCGATGTCGTCTTGGCGTGCGACGGGGAGATCAACGACATGCCGATGCGCGAATTCGACCTGTTCGGATTCTCGACACCGGCGATGCTCAAGCGCATCGAGCAGGAGCGAGTGGCGGGCATCGAAAAGATTTCGATCTTGCAGATCAAGGTGGCGCGGCCGTTCGAGCAGCAAACCACCGACGCGGCCAACGGACGTGAGTTGATCCAGCATCTGTCGAGCACGATGCTGATCGGCAAGGATCGGCGCGACACCCGGCAGATTTATCAGGTCGCCTATGACGACTATGGCATCGACGACTTGACGGAATACACGCTGGCGCAGGTGAAGTTGGTAGTCAGGATGGCCAAACAGCCGCACCGCAAGGCCCACAACGTCGCCGTCCAAATCACGTCGCCGAACGGTCTGAACGACAAGAGCAAGACCGAAGATGACCGAAAGCGCGTTCTGGAACAGCTCACGCGAATTGGGGTGCTCCGTGAGTTCTGAAGGCGCTACCGCAATGTCGGCGCATCTGAGCTTTCTGGCAGTGCTGGAGCGGCTGCCCCGGGTTGAGTCCCGCGTCATGGCGGCGGCGCTCGGACGATGCAGACCAACGTTCCTGCAACGACGATGGGTCACGGAAGAGGACTACCTCAGCCATGTGATGGTCCCCGTCCGGGATTCGGAGCAGGAAGTCGAGGTTGAGATCGATCAGGATGCGGCGGTGTACCGGTACCGCAGCCCGCAGCAGCGATCACGAACAGTTGAGCGACCTCTTGCCGACATCGCGTTGTACGCCCTCCAGGTGGATGCGTGGCTCGCCGACTTGGCGTCCTTGATCGGCATCGAAGATCGACAGCGTTCCGACCGCCGACATCGCGTGCCGGGCCACCTGTGGCACCTCGGGGAAGTGCGAATCGCGGGCACCCACGACTTCGCCCCGGTGTTCGTTGCCCGAGCGTGGGAGCGTGCTCCTGTTGCCGCGATGACCTCGGTTTTGAGTGATCCGATCTGGCCGCGTGGCGGCATCGTGTTGCGGCATCAGCGAGATCCAGTTGAGCTGCCCCGCGACCATGTCATGCGCGGTCTGGACGAGTTCGTTCGCGTGGACGACGGTCAGGACGCTTTCGACGCGAGCGCATTCGACAGGGTGCTGCGTGGCTTCATCACCCCCACCGGTGCGCCGGAGCCAGAGCAGTTCTTCCAAGGCAATCGTTTGAAGTTGCCGCACTTCTCCGAATCACGCGAGCTGTCTGCGGAGCGGGCCAAGATCGTCAAGCAGATGTGGAGTGCCGACGGAAAGAACGCGCCCGAAGTTTCCTGGGCCGAGGTCAACAGGATCGCCAATACCGGCTACCAGTCGTTCGATGACGCCTTCGGCGGAAAGGCTGAGCGCGAGGACGTGATCGCATTGGTCAAGCGCGGCAAATACCGCCTGCGACGCAACCCATAAACGCGCCCATAAATCAAACCAGACACGGGCCATAAACCCGTGCGGAGACTTCGATGTGCCCATTTCATCTAGGAGGCACATCGAAATGCAAACCCAAGTTCCATCAATCGAATCCGGTCGGAATCCGCGCCGGATGAATCCCGGCGGTGCAACCTGCATCGCCCTCGACGAAAACGAGCTCGCCATCCGCTGGGGGCTCTCCGTCAAGACGCTGCGCCGCTGGCGTCAAGAGCAGCTCGGCCCCATCTACTGCAAGCTCGGTCGCCGGGTCACCTACCTCCTGCACGAAATCGAAGCCTTCGAGCGCCGCGTCTCGCGCTACTCGAGCTTCACTCGTGCGTACCAGTGAGGAGGACGGCCATGAGCGATCTGACCATCTTCCCCGTCGACATCGCTGAGATGTCTGTGAGCCAACTGGCCGCGCTGCCGCCCGAGCAGAAGTGCGAGGTCGACAAGAACCTTGATGCTGCCATCGACTGGCTAAAGAAGGCTCGCACCAAGTTCGATGCGGCGCTGGAACAGTGCTACGGCGAGCAGGCCCGTGTCGCACTGCGTGAATCCGGCCGTGACTTTGGTACCGCCCACATCAGCGACGGCCCGCTGCACATCAAGTTCGAGCTGCCCAAAAAGGTCAGCTGGAACCAGAAACAGTTGGGCGAAATCGCCGAGCGCATCGTGGCCTCAGGCGAGAAGGTCGAGGGCTACCTCGACGTCAAGCTCTCAGTGTCCGAGTCCCGGTACATCAACTGGCCGCCCGCATTGCAGCAGCAATTCGCGGCCGCCCGCACGGTCGATTCCGGCAAGCCGTCCTTCACCCTGAGCACCGATGGGGGTGAGGCATGAAGCGGCTACCCATCGTGTCCGCCGTCGAGCGGATGGCCGAGCGCAAGGGCGTGAAGCTGCTGATGCTGGGCAAGTCCGGCATCGGCAAGACGTCTCGGCTCAAAGACCTCGACCCCGCCACCACACTGTTCCTTGACATCGAGGCAGGCGACTTGGCGGTCGCCGACTGGCCGGGCGACACCATCCGCCCGGCGTCCTGGCCCGAGAGCCGCGACTTCTTCGTGTTCCTTGCGGGCCCGGACAAGTCGCTGCCGCCGGAGAGCGCGTTCTCGCAGGCGCACTACGACCACGTCATCGAGAAGTTTGGCGATGCGACGCAGCTCGGTCGCTACCAGACCTTCTTCCTTGACTCGATCACGCAACTGTCTCGCCAGTGCTTTGCGTGGTGCAAGACGCAGCCCGGGGCGGTCAGTGATCGTTCCGGCAAGCCCGATCTGCGCGCGGCCTACGGGCTGCTCGGCCAGGAAATGATCGGCGCGTTGACCCACCTGCAGCACGCCCGTGGCAAGAACGTTGTGTTCGTGGCGATCCTCGATGAGCGACTGGATGACTTCAATCGCAAGGTGTTCGTCCCGCAGATCGAAGGCAGCAAGACCAGCCTGGAGCTGCCCGGCATCGTCGATGAGGTCGTGACGCTGGCCGAGATCAAGGCCGAGGACGGCAGTTCCTACCGCGCCTTCATCACGCACACCGTCAATCCCTACGGCTTCCCGGCCAAAGACCGCAGCGGTCGTCTCGACCTGCTGGAGCCGCCGCATCTCGGCGCGCTGATCGCCAAGTGCGCGGGCGCTGTCCCCGCGCTAGCCAGCGCCGCCAACCCCGCACACATCGAATCTCAGGAGTAATCGCAATGACCGCATGGAATGACTTCAACGACGCCGACTCTCAGCAATCCGGCTTCGATCTGATCCCCAAGGGCACCGTCGTGCCGGTGCGAATGACCATCAAGCCGGGTGGCTATGACGACCCCGAGCAAGGCTGGGGTGGCGGCTACGCCACCGAATCGTTCGAGACCGGTTCCATCTATCTGGCCGCCGAGTTTGTGGTCACCGCTGGCGATCATGCCAAGCGCAAGATGTGGAGCAACGTCGGCCTGCTCTCCAAGAAAGGCCCGACCTGGGGCCAGATGGGGCGCAGCTTCATCCGGGCCGCGCTCAACAGCGCCCGCAACGTCCACCCGCAAGACAACAGCCCACAGGCCGCCGCCGCGCGCCGCATCAATGGCTTCGCCGAACTGGACGGTCTGGAGTTCTTGGCGCGCGTCGACATCGAGAAGGACGCCAAGGGTCAAGACCGCAACGTGGTGAAGCTGGCAGTCGAGCCCGACCACCCCGACTACGCCAAGTTGAAAGGTGTGCCGCCGAAGGGCAGTCCGGGCGGTGGCAACTCCGGCGCTCCCGCGCAGGCGGCCCCGGCCTATTCCGCGCCCACCCCGCAACGCGCACCAGTGACGGGCAAACCGTCCTGGGCTCAGTGAGGAGACGGCTATGAATGCATCCGTCCTCACTGCCAGTCACTACGGCGTCGTGCGCTTCGGCGATCTGCAATGCGAGGCCGTCGTCCTCAAGGGCGGCGAGCGTGGCTACGTTCGTCGTCAACTGGCCAAGCTGCTGGGCTTCCACGAAACGCACAAGGGTGGCCGATTTGCCCGGTTTCTTGCCGACTTCGCTCCTAACTCCTTGTCGGCATTGGAGAAAACTCGTGAGCCGATTCTGTTGCCGTCAGGTCGGCAGGCGCAGTTCTTCCCGGCCGGGATCATTGCCGACGTCGCGTCGGCGGTGGTCAGCGCGGCCATCAACGGCACGCTGCACAAGGCCCGCCAGGGCATCGTGCCCAATTGCATGAAGATCATGCGCGCGCTGGCCACCACCGGCGAGGTCGCGCTGATCGACGAGGCGACGGGCTACCAGTACCACCGCGCGCCTGACGCGCTGCAGGAACTGATCTCCAAGCTGCTGCGCCAGTCGTGCTCTTCGTGGGAGCGCCGCTTCCACCCGGACTACTACCGCGCCCTCTACCGGCTGTTCGGCTGGAAGTACCAGGGCCACGACCAGAACCCGCCCCACGTTGTCGGTCAGATCACGCAGCGCTGGGTCTACGGCCCGGTGCTGCCCGCCACGCTGATCGACGAGATTCGCGCCCGCAAGGGCATCTCGCAGAAGCACCACCAGTGGCTGTCCGATCAGGGCCTCGCCCGTCTGGAAACGCAGATTCACGCGGTCACCGCCATTGCGCGCAGCTCGACCTGCTACCGCGACTTCGACCGCCGCTGTGAAGCGGCCTTCGCTGGCGGCGCGCTGCAGCTGGCGCTGCTGGCCGAAGACTTTGAGGAGGGGGCGTGAAATGCTGGGTCTGCAAACGACAGGCCCGGGGATTCGGTCACACCGACAACCGACACGGTGTCGGCGATCCCCGGCGCTACCCCATCGACTGGGTGTTCTGCTCGCAGCGCTGCCAATCCGCGTTCCACGCGATGTACGGCAACTGGCTGCGCGCCAAGGATGGTCGCAGCGACATCAAGGGGGTCGCCATGATCGATCCCTCTGATATCGAGCTGGCCGCAATGCGCAAGTGCCTCAAGTCCTTCGGCGAGGCGGCAGGAGAGATCGGCTTCACCAAACCGCTGGGCAACTACTCAGAAGCCGAGGCGCTGCAGGTGATCGACGCCATCGTCACGTGCTACACCAAGGCGATGGTTGAGCACCACGAGGCGAGCAAGTACCCGCCCGTGCGCGGCATGACGCCGACGCCCGACCCCATGACACCGAGTGCAGCCAATCCGTTCGCGGATCTGGAGGACGACCTGCCTTGGGAAGAACCGAAGGGGAAGAAGCCATGATGGACTTCAACTCCACTTCGAGCATCTCGGGCCAGATCACTGCGCTGGTCGACGCCGGGATGCAGCGGGCGCGAGCCCAGCAGTCCGAGCGCCAGTACCTTGGTGCCTCGCGGTTGGGCGCTGCCTGCGAGCGTGCGCTGCAGTTTGAGTACGCCAAGGCTCCCGTCGATCACGGCCGGGACACCCCGGGCCGGATGCTGCGCATCTTCGAGCGCGGCCACGTCATGGAGGACTGCATGGTCGCGTGGCTGCGCGACGCCGGTTTCGACTTGCGTACCCGCAGGGCCGATGGCGAGCAGTTTGGCTTCTCCGTGGCTGATGGCCGTCTGCAGGGCCACATCGACGGCGTCATCGTCGATGGCCCGGAGGGCTTTGCCTACCCGGCGCTCTGGGAAAACAAGTGCCTCGGCATGAAGTCCTGGCGCGAGCTGGAGAAGAACCGGCTCGCCGTGGCCAAGCCCGTATACGCCGCGCAAGTGGCGATCTACCAAGCCTATCTCGAACTGCACGAGCACCCGGCGATCTTCACGGCGCTCAACGCCGACACGATGGAGATCTACACCGAGGCCGTGCCCTTTGACGCAGCCCTGGCCCAGCGAATGTCTGATCGGGCGGTGAAGGTCATCACGGCGACCGAAGCGGGAGATCTCCTGCCGCGCGCCTTCAATGACCCGACCCACTTCGAGTGCCGGATGTGCGCGTGGCAAGACCGCTGCTGGAGAACACAAGCATGACCGACAACAACACCCCGGCCACCGGCATCGAGCCGATGATCGATGCCAAGCAGGCGGCCGCCGCGTTGCGCCTGCCGTACTACTGGTTCGCCGACCACGCGATGCGCACCAAGTACCGGATTCCGCACTACCTGATGGGTGGTCTGGTGCGCTACCGGCTGTCCGAACTCTCTGCGTGGGCCACGCGTACCACCGCCGTTCAGGGCCGTGATTCCCATGATGCGGACGCACCTGTCGAGGGAGCCGAATGATCGACTTCAACGACACCACCCAACCTGCGGAGCACAACAGGGAATCTGAACGAGACGAGATTCGCGCCGACTTGCTTGCGCGTCTGGAGTCGGTGCTGACCACGATGTTTCCGGCTGGCAAGAAGCGCCGTGGCAAGTTCCTGATCGGCGACATCCTCGGCAGTCCAGGTGACAGCCTCGAGGTGGTGCTGGAAGGTGAGAAGGCCGGTCTGTGGACGGATCGTGCCACCGGCGATGGCGGCGACATCTTCGCCCTGATCGCGGCCTATCTCGGTGCGAACGTCCACACCGATTTCCCTCGCGTGCTGGATGAAGCTGCCGATCTGCTCGGGCGGTCGCGGTCGGTGCCAGTGCGCAAGGCGAAGAAGGAAGCGCCTGTCGACGACCTCGGCCCGGCTACGGCGAAGTGGGACTACTTCGATGCCGGTGGCAAGCTGATCGCCGTCGTCTACCGCTATGACCCACCGGGAGGCAAGAAGGAATTCCGACCGTGGGACGCGAAGCGCCGCAAGATGGCCCCGCCTGAGCCGCGCCCGCTGTTCAACCAGCCGGGCGTCGCTGCGGCCAGCCACGTCGTCCTGGTCGAGGGCGAGAAGTGCGCGCAGGCCTTGATCGCCAGCGGCGTGGTGGCCACCACCGCCATGCACGGTGCCAATGCCCCGGTCGACAAGACCGACTGGTCGCCACTGGCTGGCAAGACGGTGCTGATCTGGCCCGACCGCGATGCGCCAGGGTGGGACTACGCCGACCGCGCGTCGCAGGCGATCTTGCAGGCAGGCGCGACCTCGGTCGCCATCCTCATGCCACCCGACGACAAGCCGGAGGGGTGGGACGCTGCAGATGCCATTCCCGAAGGTTTCGATGTCGGTGGCTTTCTGGCCGTCGGCGAGCGGATGCCGGTGATGCGCTCGGTGGAGGAAGCGCCTTCGCCAGACTTGCTGACGGGCATTGATTGGACGACCGAGGATGGCCTGTCCAGCGCTTTCACCCGCCGCTATGGCGAAGACTGGCGCTACTGTGCCCTGTGGGGCAAGTGGCTGGTCTGGACGGGTGTGCGCTGGAATCCCGATCAGGTGCTCTACGTGTCGCATCTTTCCAGGGGCATCTGCCGCAACGCCTCGCTGAAAGCGGACACGCCGAGGCTCAAGGGCAAGCTGGCCAGTTCCGCCACGATTTCGTCGGTTGAAAAGATCGCGCGCTCTGACCCGAAGCACGCATCCACCGCCGAGGAATGGGACGCCGATGTCTGGGCGCTGAACACCCCCGGTGGCGTGGTCGATCTACGCACCGGCCGGATGCGCCCGCACCGGCGGGACGACCGAATGACCAAGGTGACCACGGCTACTCCGCAGGGCAATCCGGACAGCGCTTGCCCGACGTGGCGAGCCTTCCTCACGGATGTCACCGGTGGCGACGCCGATCTGATGGCCTACCTGCAGCTGATGGTTGGCTACTGCCTGACGGGCGTCACCAGCGAACACGCGCTGTTCTTCTTGTACGGCACGGGCGCGAACGGCAAGTCGGTGTTCGTCAACGTGCTGACCACCATCCTGGGCGACTACGCGGCCAACGCGCCGATGGACACGTTCATGGAGGCGCGAAACGACCGGCACCCCACCGATCTCGCAGGGCTGCGCGGCGCACGCTTCGTGTCATCCATCGAAACCGAGCAAGGGCGGCGCTGGAACGAGTCCAAGGTCAAGGCCATCACCGGTGGCGACAAGGTGTCCGCGCGCTTTATGCGCCAGGACTTCTTCGAGTACCTGCCGCAGTTCAAGTTGGTGATCGCGGGCAATCACAAGCCGTCGATCCGCAATGTCGACGAGGCCATGAAGCGCCGACTGCACCTGATCCCGTTCACGGTGACGATCCCGCCCGAGCGCCGCGACGGCAGGCTGACCGAGAAGTTGCTCAAGGAGCGCGATGGGATTTTGGCGTGGGCCGTCGAGGGCTGCAGCCGCTGGCAGCGCCAGGGCTTGAAGCCGCCCGCCAGCGTGGTGTCGGCGACCGAGGAGTATTTCGAGGCCGAGGATGCGCTCGGGCAGTGGATCGAAGAACGCTGTCTGCTGGCCAAGTCCCACCGCGAAGGCGTCTCCGAACTGTTCGCCGACTGGCGCGAATGGGCCGAGCGAGCGGGCGAGTACGTGGGTTCGGTCAAGCGGTTCTCGGAGCTGATGGCGACTCGCAAGTTCGAGAAGTGTCGGCTGACCGGAGGGGCTCGCGCCATCGCGGGCATCGCCCTCAGGCCCAAGCCGTACAGCAACGCCTACCCCTACCGCGATGACTGACCAATCCGGGCGAGTGACGGATTTGACGGGTTTCCTGATTGACGCTCTACACGTGCGCGCACGTAAAGGACGTTGTCCTGACAACCCGTCGCATCCGTCACTCGCCCACCCAACACGGAGTAAAGACGATGAACACGACAATCCTGGCCCTTGATCTGGGCACACACACCGGGTGGGCTCTGCAGCACCTGGACGGCACCATCACCAGCGGCACGGAGCACTTTAAGCCGCAGCGATTCGAAGGCGGCGGAATGCGATTCCTTCGATTCAAGCGCTGGCTCAACGAACTCCTCTCGGCCAGCAATCACATCAACGCGGTGTTCTTCGAGGAAGTTCGGCGGCACGCGGGCGTTGATGCGGCGCACGCCTACGGCGGCTTCATGGGGCACCTGACCGCGTGGTGTGAGCATCACAACATTCCGTACCAGGGCGTTCCGATCGGCACGATCAAGAAGCACGCGACCGGCAAAGGCAATGCGGGCAAGGACGAAATGATCACGTCCGTCCGCGAACGTGGTCACACCCCAGTCGATGACAACGAGGCCGACGCGCTGGCCCTGCTGCATTGGGCCATCGAGACGCAGGAGGTGTGACGTGAAGGTGCCGACACCCCAATACCGCTGCCCCCTTGGTCGGCTGCAGCCGCAAGCCACGGATCTGGACGCCATCAAGGAACGTGGCTGGCGTGACCAGCACATCCTGGTGGTCAACGCCTCCGACGACCGTCTGGACTTCATCGAGCGCGAGATCGTGCGACGCATTGGTGAACGCCTGTACGGGCTGGGAGGGACGCGTCATGGCTGAGTGGACAACCGACGACGTGGCAGCACGCTTCGAAGAGGCCGCCACCACCGGACGACGCCTGCCCCCTGTACGTGTGCAGGGCTACTTCAATTGCTGGCCCGCCTTCGTTCGCAAGGAGTGGGAAGCCTTTGCTGCCGACGAGAAGGTGTACAGACCCTTCCCACCAAGCCCCGAGGCCATCGACCGGATGCTGGAGACGATGCGCTGGGTGCAGTGGCTCGAGGTCGAGCAGCGCCACCTCGTGTGGATGCGGGCCAAGCGCTACGGCTGGAGGGACATCACGATTCGCTTTGCCTGCGACCGGACGACGGCGTGGCGGCGTTGGCAGAGGGCAATGGAGATCGTGGCGGCGAACCTCAACAGCGAAGGCGTGCGGTTGCCTTCCAAAAACGTGGGCAATTTAGGGTAATGCTTGCCGCGCTTGTCCCTGCTTTGCCTTGCTTGTCCGTTTCGAGGCCCGGCAGTTCTGCAACAAAACAGCCCGGTCGGGGGTAGTATTTCGGCTATCTTCTGGACAGCGGTGACGGTTGAGGCCGAGCGCTTGGCAATAGGCCCAGGCAAAAGGGGTCCTTCCTTCCCAAATCGCAATGCGGGGGGCGCGAGCGCGACGCTTTTTTAGCGTCAGGGCGCGGGCAAGGTTACCAGTCGGCCAGGTTACCGGCCCCGGTTACCACCCCCAGGCGCAGTTACCACGCCACCAGAATCTTTATTCACCCAACCCGCCCGGCGGCAACGCTCGGCGGGTTTTGCTTTTGGGACTTCCACTTTGAACACGCTCAACGTCGAGTACCGCAAGGTCGAGGCGCTGATTCCCTACGCCCGCAATCCGCGCACGCACGCCGAGAGCCAGATCGCCAAGATCGCGGCCAGCATCGTCGAGTACGGCTGGACGAACCCGATCCTGGTCGATGGCGACAACGGCATCATCGCCGGGCACGGGCGTCTGGCCGCTGCGCGCAAGCTCGGGCTGGATCAGGTGCCGGTGATTGAACTGGCCCATCTGACCGTCGCGCAGAAGCGGGCACTGGTGATCGCCGACAACCGGCTGGCACTGGATGCGGGCTGGGACGAGGAGATGCTGGCCCTGGAACTGGCCGATCTGTCCGAGGCCGGATACGACCTCGCTCTGACCGGTTGCGAGGATGCCGAGATCGAGGCACTGCTCACCGGTGACGTGACCGACGCCGACGCCGATGCCGATGCCGATGCCGACGCAGAGCCGGACACCGAGGAACCGGATGCCGCAGACGACGTGCCGGAAGCACCCGTCGTGGCGGTGTCTCGCCCCGGCGATGTCTGGGCCATCGGCGCGCACCGCCTGATCTGTGGCGACGCCACCGACCGGGACGTGGTCGCTTCGCTGATGCAGGGTGAAGTCTCTCGCCTGTGCTTCACCTCGCCACCCTACGGCAACCAGCGCGACTACACCTCAGGTGGCATCTCCGATTGGGACGGCCTGATGCGCGGCGTGTTCGCGCACCTGCCGATGGCAGGCGACGGTCAGGTGCTGGTCAACCTGGGTCTGATCCACCGCGATAACGAAGTGATCCCGTACTGGGACGCTTGGCTATCCTGGATGCGCCAGCAGGGCTGGCGGCGCTTTGCATGGTACGTCTGGGATCAGGGGCCGGGGATGCCCGGCGATTGGGCAGGCCGCTTCGCGCCGAGCTTCGAGTTCGTCTTCCACTTCAACCGGGAGAGCCGCAAGCCGAACAAGATCGTCCCCTGCAAGCACGCCGGCCAGGAATCCCACCTGCGCGCCGACGGGTCGTCCACCGCGATGCGCGGCAAGGATGGCGAGGTGGGCGGCTGGACGCACAAGGGGCTGCCCACGCAAGACACCCGCATCCCCGACTCGGTGATCCGCGTGATGCGCCACAAGGGCAAGATCGGCCAGGACATCGACCACCCAGCCGTGTTCCCGGTGGCGCTGCCGGAGTTCGTGATCGAGGCCTACACGGATGCGGGCGATGTCGTGTTCGAGCCCTTCGGCGGCAGCGGCACGACGATGCTGGCCGCCGAGCGCACAGGCCGCATCTGCCGAAGCGTTGAAATCGCTCCGGAGTACGTGGACGTCGCCATCAAACGCTTCCAGCAGAACCACCCCGGCGTGCCGGTCACCTTGATCGCCACCGGCCAGTCCTTCGGGCAGGTGGCTGCTGAGCGCGCCACCACCCTGGATGCCGAGGTGATGGCATGAACTGGCTGGCCGACAAGATCGAACAGTGGCCCACCGGCAAGTTGCTGCCCTACGCCCGCAACGCGCGCACCCATTCCGAGGAGCAGGTGGCGCAGATCGCTGCCAGCATCGCGGAGTTTGGATTCACCAATCCGATCCTGGCGGGCAGTGACGGCATCATCGTCGCTGGCCACGGACGGCTCGCCGCCGCCCAGAAGCTGGGTCTGGAGCGGGTGCCGGTCGTCGTACTGGATCATCTGAGCCCGACGCAGCGCCGGGCCCTAGTCATTGCAGACAACCGCATCGCCGAGAACGCGGGCTGGGACGACACGATGCTGCGGATCGAACTCGAAGCCTTGCAGCTCGATGGTTTCGATCTGGACATCACCGGGTTCGACGCCGACGCACTGGCCGAACTGATCGCGGGTGACGAGCCGGACAACGAGGGGCAGACCGCTGAGGATGCGGTGCCCGAAGTCAGCGAGACGCCCATCTCGCGTCCGGGCGATGTCTGGATCATGGGCCAGCACCGGCTGCTTTGCGGCGACTCAACCGTGGCCGAGAGCTACGACCGCCTGATGCAAGGCGCGTTGGCGGATATGGTCTTCACCGACCCGCCGTACAACGTGAACTACGCCAACAGCGCCAAGGACAAGATGCGCGGTAAGGATCGCGCGATCCTGAACGACAACCTGGGGGATGGCTTCTACGACTTCCTGCTGGCAGCGCTGACGCCCACAGTGGCGCATTGCCGGGGCGGCATTTACGTGGCGATGTCCTCCAGCGAGCTGGATGTGCTGCAGGCTGCCTTCCGCGCCGCCGGTGGCAAATGGTCGACTTTCATCATCTGGGCCAAGAACACCTTCACGCTGGGTCGTGCCGACTACCAGCGCCAGTACGAGCCGATCCTCTATGGATGGCCCGAGGGGGCGACACGCCACTGGTGTGGTGACCGCGACCAGGGCGACGTCTGGAACATCAAGAAGCCGCAGAAGAACGACCTGCACCCGACGATGAAACCGGTCGAGCTGGTCGAGCGCGCGATCCGCAATTCGAGCCGCCCCGGCAACGTGGTGCTCGATCCCTTCGGTGGCTCTGGCACGACGCTGATCGCGGCGGAAAAGTCAGGCCGCATCGCGCGGCTGATCGAACTCGATCCGAAGTACGTTGATGTGATCGTGCGTCGGTGGGAAGATTTCACCGGGAAGCAGGCTACCCGCGAGGCGGATGGCGCGTTGCTTGATCAGGCGGCGAGCGACTCGTCGACGATCTCGCAGTGAATCACAAAGCCCGTCAGGTAAGGCAGGCCGCGCGGGATGCCGTATTGCTTGCTGGTCTGGCGGCCAATCGTCCAGCCCATCCAGCGTTGGGTGGCGGCGTTGATCGCGCCCGCCAGGGGCTGGCCCTGATAGAGCCCGTTCTGGACGTCGTCTGCAAAATGGCGTCCGTGGCGGCTGTCGAGGAAGACCTGAACCGATTCGAGGGGCTGGCTGGTGGCGTCCGAGATGGCGGTCATCGCCAGGGGCCATGCGGCGCTGGCGTGTTCGTTCATCGTGCCCCAAAAGCCCCAGGCTTCGTTCTGGGTGGCGGGGATCTGCGTGGTGGTGTTCATTTCTGGCTCCTTCGGGTTGATCGTTGCGACACCCGTAGTAACGCGCTGTTCGATTGAGAAGCCAAGCGCCGCTTGGCCTCTTTTTCGATCATTCTGATCAGGCGATGCGGTAGACCCGCTCGCCGCCCTGCGGCTTGTCCGACACGATGGTCAGGCCCAGCTTCTTCTTGAAGGCCCCGGCAAAGGTGCCGCGCACCGTGTGTGCCTGCCAACCGGTGGCGGTGCAGATCTGGCCGATGGTTGCGCCTTCGGGGCGTTGCAGCATCCGGATCACTTCGGCTTGCTTGCTGTTGTCGCGGGTGCGCGGCTTGGCCCACGTTGCTTCGGCGGCGGTTACGGCGGCTTCCAGTTCGGGATCACTCGCGGCGGCTTGCGCGCCTTCAGCGTTGGCGATGATCTGGTCGAGATGGGCTTCGAACGGACCGATGCTGTTCCTGTTTACGCCGGGGCGCGGCATACCCAGGGCGTCGTAGCCCTCGGCGGCGACGAACCAGTCAGTGCCGTCGGTGGTGATCAGGGCACGGTTGAACAACCCGTCGAGCACCTTCTTGCGCGCGCCGCCTTTGATGTTGTCGGGGAACCAGTCGATCTTGCCTGCGCTGGTGTTGATGGCTTTTGCCAGGATGGCGTGTTGGGCCGGGGTCAGGTTGGTGGTGGTCATGGGCTGCTCCTTCGGGGGGTGGATGACGATGTGATGAACGCGCTGTCTGGGACTGAAGCCAAGCGCTTTCTGCTTGGCTTCGTCGGTTTCCAATCAGTCCTTGGCGATTTCTGCGTCCGAGGCCTTCGGGCTCGATACGCCAAATTCGACGCCCGCCTTGAAGGCCGCTTCCAACGCGTCCTTGAGGCACCAAACCGCCGTGTCGTGGAAGTCGAGGCTGTCGGCGTTGCGGGTTTGCAGGGTTTCGATGCCGAGATGCTTCTGGGCGATGAGGGTGAGGATGGTGTCGATCTGGCTCATGGCGTTTTCCTTTCGGGGTTGGTTGGCGTGACGTGATGAACGCGCTGTTCCCGATGGAAGCCAAGCTCAATCTGCCGACATGACGAACAAATGAGTGAAGGTGACGATGGGACTCTCGATTCGCGCCTACGCGCGCCACCGTGGCGTGTCGCACGTGGCCGTGAAAAAGGCCATCGACACCGGGCGGATCACACCGCTGCCTGACGGCACGATTGATCCGGACACGGCGGACGCCCAGTGGGCACAAAACACATTGCAGCCGCGCAGCGCCGCTGCGCCAGAGAAGGTCAGCACTGCGAAAGCGCGGCGCGTGGCCGCGACGGACGAAGCAGCAACGCAGCGCGATGCCGTCGACGCCAGCACAGCGCCGATGTCGGCCAGTGGCACCTCGCTCTTGCAAGCGCGCACGGTCAACGAGGTGCTCAAAGCCAAGCTCAACAACCTGGAGCTGGCGCACCGCAAGAAGGAACTGGTGGATCGGGCGCAGGCCGTGGCACACGTTTTCAAGCTCGCGCGCATCGAGCGTGATGCGTGGTTGAACTGGCCTGCGCGCGTCTCCGGCCAGATGGCGTCCACGCTCGGCATCGACGCGCACCAGATGCACGTGGCGCTCGAATCTGCCGTGCGCGAGCACTTGATTGAGTTGGGCGAGTTGCGTCCGCGCGTTGATTGATGACGATGGACTACGAAGGCGCGCAGGAAATCGAACGGGCGTGGCGCGATGGGCTCACTCCCGACCCGCTGCTCACGGTATCGGAATGGTCAGATCGCCACAGGATGCTCTCCAGCAAGGCGTCTGCCGAGCCGGGGCGCTGGCGCACCAGCCGCACGCCCTACCTGAAGGCGATCATGGATTGCCTGTCGCCGACCTCGTCGGTCGAGCGTGTGGTGTTCATGAAGGCAGCGCAGCTCGGTGCGACCGAGATGGGGTCGAACTGGATCGGCTACGTCATTCACCACGCGCCGGGACCGATGATGGCGGTCTGGCCGACGGTGGAGATGGCCAAGCGCAACTCCAAGCAGCGGATCGACCCGCTGATCGAGGAGTCTGCGGCGCTGGCGGAACTGATCGCACCCGCGCGCAGCCGGGATTCGGGCAACACGATTCTGGCCAAGGAGTTCCGGGGTGGCGTGCTGGTGATGACCGGCGCGAACAGCGCGGTAGGCTTGCGCTCGATGCCGGTGCGCTACCTGTTCCTTGACGAGGTTGACGGGTATCCGCTGGACGTCGAGGGTGAAGGCGATGCGATCTCGCTGGCCGAGGCGCGCACGCGCACCTTTGCCCGGCGCAAGATCTTTATCGTGTCGACGCCGACGATCTCGGGGGCCTCGGCCATCGAACGCGAATACGAGGCCAGCGACCAACGCCGCTACTTCGTGCCGTGCCCACACTGCAACCACCCGCAGTGGTTGCGCTTCGAGCAACTGCGCTGGGATAAGGGGCAACCGGAAACCGCCGCATACATCTGCGAGTCCTGCGACACCGCGATTTCCGAGCACCACAAGACGTGGATGCTGGAGCGTGGCGAATGGCGTTCGATGGCACAGGGCAAGACGGCAGGCTTTCACCTGTCGTCGCTGTACAGCCCGGTGGGCTGGCGCTCCTGGCGTGACATCGCTGCCGCGTGGGAAGCCGCCGTCAACAAGGAGTCGGGATCGGCCGCCGCGATCAAGACCTTCAAGAACACCGAGCTGGGCGAAACCTGGGTCGAGGAAGGCGAAGCGCCCGACTGGCAACGTCTGGTCGAGCGCCGCGAGGAGTACCGCATCGGCAGCGTGCCGCAAGGCGGTCTGCTGCTGGTTGGCGGCGCGGACGTGCAGAAGGATCGCATCGAGGCCTCGGTCTGGGCCTTCGGGCGCGGCAAGGAATCGTGGCTGGTCGAGCATCGCGTGCTGATGGGTGACACCGCCCGCGACGCGGTGTGGAAAGCCCTGGCCGCGATGCTGGCCGAGCAGTGGACGCACGCATCGGGCGCGGCAATGCCGCTGGCGCGCTTCGCGCTGGACACCGGTTTTGCCACGCAGGAAGCCTACGCCTTCGTGCGTGCCTGCCACGATGCGCGCGTGATGGCGGTCAAGGGCGTGCCGCGCGGCGCGGCCCTGATCGGCACGCCCACGGCCATCGATGTCTCGCAGGGCGGCAAGAAGCTGCGCCGGGGCATCAAGGTGTTCACGGTGGCGGGCGGCATCGCCAAGCTGGAGTTCTACAACAACCTGCGCAAGGGCGCGGACGTCGGCGAGGACGGCTTGACCCCGGAGTTTCCTGCCGGGTTCGTCCATCTGCCGAAGATCGACGCCGAGTTCATCCAGCAGCTCTGCGCGGAGCAATTGATCACCCGCCGCGACCGCAACGGCTTCCCGGTGCGCGAGTGGCAAAAGATGCGAGAGCGCAACGAGGCCCTGGACTGCTATGTCTACGCCCGCGCGGCCGCATCCAGCGCGGGACTGGATCGCTTCGAGGAACGCCACTGGCGCGAACTGGAGCGGCAACTGGGGGTAGCACCCCCACCGGATGAGCCACCGCCCATCCACGACATCGAATTGAACGAGGCCACCCCCAGCGGTGGCCTCGCTGCTTCTGGAACCCGCAATACCGGTCGACGCGTCATCCGAAGCCGTTGGCTTCGCTGATGGCCGTCGCCTTCAAACCAAGGAGAACACATGAGTCTTGCCACCCGTATCGAGAGCCTGGTCATCCGGGTCGCCCAAGAGTTCAACGACGTCCGGGCGACCGCAGGCAATCTCGCCAGCCTGTCCACCACCGACAAGTCAAGTCTGGTCGCGGCGATCAACGAGCTGAAGGCGGCGGTGCTTTCCGCCACCGCCATCGACGACAACCAGATCGCCACCTCCACCACCTACTCGTCGAACAAGATCGTGTCGCTACTCGACGCGCTCAAGGCCGACATCCTCGGTGGCGCGGACGCCGCTTACGACACTTTGGTCGAGATCCAGCAGCTCCTGCAGAACGGCAGCACGGGTCTGGACGCGCTCCTGGCCGCCGTCAATCTGCGTGTGCGCTTCGACGCGGCGCAGACCCTGACGGTCGCCGAGCAACTTCAGGCGCGCACCAACATTGGCGCGGTTGCGGCCGTCGATGTTGGCAACACCGACACGGATTTCGTCGTGATCTTCGACGGGGCGCTGGCCTGATGAGCCTCGCGTCCAGCATCGCCGCCCTGGCTGCGCGCATCGGCTTCGAGGTCAAGGCCAAGATCGACGCCACGCACCCTGGACTTGCTCGGGTGTGGGTGAGTTTTGGCTACGTGGGCGGTCAGATCGTGATCGGCAGCGCGCGCAACGTTGCCAGCGTCGTGCGCACGGCGGCGGGCCGGTACCGCGTGCATTTCGCAGCGGCGATGCCGGATGCGAACTACTGCTGGACGGCGCTCGCGCGGAGCAGCACCAACAGCGGCCAGCAGCGTGTGGCTGTCATTCGCGCCAGCTCCGACCTGAAAACGGCCCAGTACGTCGACATCTCTTGCGCGACGACAGCAACGTCGTTCGACGACTCCTCCGAAATCAATCTCGTGGTGTACCGCTGATGGCCTACACAGAAACCCAGCTCCAGGCCCTGGAATCCGCGCTCGCCAAGGGCGAACGGCGTGTGACCTTTGCCGACAAGACGGTCGAGTACCGCTCGGTTGACGAACTGATGGCCGCTATCCGCGAGGTCAGGCGCGGACTGCTGCAGCAGGCGGCTGAAACCGGGTTGCTGCCCGGTGCACCGCGCCAGATCCGTGTCACGACGTCGAAGGGGTTCTGATGGCCTGGTACTCCAAACTCCGTAGCCTTTTTGGTCAGCCTCCCGTCCACGAGGCGGCGGGGCGTGGCCGCCGCTCGCTGGCGTGGATGCCCGGCAACCCCGGCGCGGTCGCCGCGATGCTGGCGACCAACGCCGAACTGCGCGGTAAGAGCCGGGACCTTGTTCGGCGCAATGCATGGGCGCAGGCCGGTATCGAAGCCTTCGTAGCCAATGCGGTCGGCACCGGCATCAAGCCGCAAAGCCTGTCTGGCGACGAACGGTTCAAGGCCGAGGTGCAGGCACTGTGGCGCGATTGGGTCGAGGAAGCCGACGCGGCCGGACAGACCGACTTCTATGGCCTGCAGGCCCTGGCGTGTCGGGCGATGCTCGAAGGTGGCGAATGCCTGATCCGACTGCGGCCACGCCGTCCGGAGGATGGCCTGTCGGTACCCCTGCAGCTCCAGTTGCTGGAGCCCGAGCACCTGCCCATCAACCTGAACACCGATCTGCCGTCCGGCAACGTCGTGCGCTCCGGCATCGAGTTCGACAGCCTGGGGCGTCGCGTGGCCTACCATCTGTACCGCTCGCACCCGGAGGACGGGCGTTTGGCCCCGATGTCGGGCCAGGGCGGGATGGACACGGTGCGCATCGATGCCAAGGAGATCATTCACCTGTTCCGCGTACTGCGCCCAGGCCAGATCCGGGGCGAGCCGTGGCTGTCGCGGGCCCTGGTCAAGCTCAACGAGCTTGACCAGTACGACGATGCTGAGCTGGTGCGCAAGAAGACCGCCGCGATGTTCGCGGGTTTCGTCACGCGCGCCAACCCCGAGGACAACCTGATGGGCGAAGGCGCATCGGACGCCGACGGTATTGCGCTTGCCGGACTGGAGCCGGGCACGCTGCAGATCCTGGAGCCCGGAGAGGACATCAAGTTCTCCGATCCTGCCGACGTTGGCGGTTCGTACTCCGAATTCCTGCGCACACAGTTCCGCGCGGTTGCCGCCGCCATTGGCATCACCTACGAGCAGCTGACCGGTGATCTGACCGGCGTGAACTACTCGTCCATCCGCGCCGGGATGCTGGAGTTCCGGCGTCGCTGCGAGATGGTGCAGCACGGGGTGCTCGTGCATCAGATGTGCCGTCCGGTGTGGGCGGCCTGGATGAAGCAGGCGGTGCTCGCCGGGGCCCTGGATGCCCCGGGCTTCGATCGTGGCGGGCCAGCCCGTCGCCGCCAGTACCTCGCGGTGAAGTGGATTCCCCAGGGCTGGCAGTGGGTCGATCCCGAGAAGGAATTCAAGGCGATGTTGCTGGCTATCCGCGCGGGCCTGATGAGTCGCTCGGAAGCCATCTCGGCCAACGGCTACGACGCCGAAGACGTCGACCGGGAGATCGCCGCCGACAACCAGCGCGCCGACGACCTTGGCCTGATCTTCGATTCCGACCCTCGCTACACGTCGAAGGACGGCGGCAGCGCGGAACCCAACCGCAGCGCCAGCGTGCCTGACGCCACCGGCAGCCAAACGTCTTCCTGACCGGCCGCCAGACCGCCTTCCACAAGGATTCCCATGACCGTGCTACCCCATCTGGCGGCGCGCCTGTTCGGCGTGCCGCTGGCGATCCATCGCCCGAAACTCGACGTCATCCTCTCCGTGCTCGGTGCACGCGTCGGCCTCGCCGACCTCGCTGCGCCCGTGGGCTACACGCCTGCGGCCCGCGCGCTTGGGCCTCCGAGCGGCAAGGTCGCCGTCATTCCGATCCACGGCACGCTGGTGCGCCGAACCTCGGGCATCGAAGCCGAGTCGGGCCTCGCCAGCTACACCGGCATCGCCGCGCAACTGGATGCGGCGCTGGCCAGCCCTGAAATCGCCGCGATCCTGCTCGACATTGATTCGCCCGGTGGCGAGTCGGGCGGCGTGTTCGATCTGGCCGACCGTATCCGAGCGGCGTCGGAAGTGAAGCCCATCTGGGCTGTGGCCAACGACATGGCGTTCTCTGCAGCCTATGCGCTCGCGTCCGCCGCCGCCCGCGTGTTTGTCGCGCGCACCGGCGGCGTCGGCTCGATCGGCGTCATCGCGATGCACGTCGATCAGTCGGTGAAGGACGCTCATGACGGCGTTCGCTACACCGCCGTGTTCGCGGGCGAACGCAAGAACGACCTCAACCCGCACGAACCGATCTCCAACGAAGCCCACGCCGTCCTCAAGGCCGAGGTGGATCGCATCTATGACCTGTTCGTCGAGACGGTCGCGCGCCATCGCGGCCTCGATGCGGACGCCGTGCGCGCCACGGAAGCGGGTCTGTTCTTCGGCCCGGACGCCGTCGCCACCGGTTTGGCCGACGCCGTCGGCAGCCTTGACGACGCGCTTACACAACTCACGCAATCGCTTTCCCCACTCCCGACTCAGGTGGCTACGGCCAGCCAAGCGGGCTTTCTTCGCAACCACCAGATGGAGTCTTTCATGAATGATCGAACCGACCCCGCTGCTTCTGATCGGCCTCTTGCTGATCCTGCTGGCAGTCATCCTCAACCGTCCGCCACCGCCACCGCGCTGAGCGTGGCCGACGCCGTCGAAATCGCCCAGACCTGCACGCTGGCCGGGCGAACCGACCTGATTGCGGGCTTTCTCGAAGCGCAGTCCTCGCCCTCCAAGGTGCGCAGCCAACTGCTTGCGGCGCAGGCCGAAGCCAGTCCCGAAATCACCAGCCGCATCGCCCCCGACGCCGCGCGCCCTGTGGCCAGCAATCCGCTGATCGACGCCGCCAAGCAGATCGCGGCGCAATCCACCAAGAAGGAGATCTGAGATGCCCTCTCTCGCCGAACCTCTGAACCTGGGCGACCTGCTCAAGTACGAAGCCCCAAACCTTTACTCGCGCGACCGCGTCACGGTCGCTTCGGGCCAGAACCTGCCGCTGGGCACGGTGGTCGGCATCGTCACCGCAACGGCCAAGTTCAAACAGCTTGATCCGTCCGCAGAAGACGGCACGCAGGTCGCCGCTGGCGTGCTGCTACAGGCCTGCGACGCCACCTTGATCGACCGTGACGACGGTCTCGTCGTCGCGCGCCACGCCATCGTCGCCCACCATGCGCTCGCGTGGCCCGACGCCATCACCACCGCCGAAAAACTCGCAGCCATCGCGCAACTGAAGGCGCTGGGCGTGCTCGTCCGTCAAGGAGCCTGATCATGAACAACCCTTTCAGCAATCCTGCGTTCTCGATGGCAGCGCTCACCGCCGCCATCAACATCCTGCCCAACCGCTATGGGCGACTGGAAGAACTGAACCTGATGCCGCCCAAGCCAGTGCGTCAGCGCCAGATCATCGTGGAGGAGATGAACGGTGTACTCAACCTGTTGCCCACCTTGCCACCGGGTTCGCCTGGTACGGTTGGCGTACGCGGCAAGCGCAAGCTGCGCTCCTTCGTGGTACCGCACATCCCACACGACGACGTGGTGCTGCCGGAAGAAGTGCAAGGTCTGCGTGCCTTCGGTTCGGAAACGGAAACCGAATCCATCGCCAACGTCGTCGCACGTCACTTGGAGACCATGCGCAACAAGCACGCCATCACGCTGGAGCACCTGCGCATGGGGGCGCTCAAGGGTGTGATCCTCGACGCCGATGGGTCGGAGTTGGTGGATTTGTTTGATGCCTTCGAGATCGATCAGACCGTTGTCGAGTTTCCGTTTTCCAACGAGAAAGGTGACGTCAAAGGCGCCTGTATCGCTACGGCAGCAGCTATCGAAGAAGGTCTCGGTGGTGAGTTCTCAACCGGAATCCACGTGCTGTGCTCGCAGGAGTTCTTTGCAGCGCTGATTGCCCACCCGACGGTAAAAACGGCCTATGCCAATTGGCAAAACGGTGCCATCTTGATCAACGATGTGCGCAAGGGCTTCACCTATGGCGGCATTACCTTCGAGGAGTACCGGGGTAAAGCTGTTGCGAGAATCGGCGAGACCGTTGTCGTGCGCCGTTTCATCGAGGCAGGCGATGCCCACGCCTTCCCGACCGGCACCATCGACACCTTCGGCACCTACTTTGCACCAGCCGACTTCAACGAGACGGTGAATACGCTCGGCCTATCGCTGTACGCCAAGCAGGAGCCGCGCAAGTTTGACCGGGGCACCGACCTGCACACGCAGTCCAACCCGCTGCCGATGTGCCATCGCCCTGGTGTGCTCGTGAAGCTGGTGGCTGCATGATGGGTCTCGTCGAGCAGGTTTATGCCGCCGCTTTGAACGCGGGCCTGCTGCGTGATTGCCGGTGGCAGCCAGCCGGTGGATCTCCGTCGCAGACGCACGCGGTCGGCTTCACGGCACCGGATGATTCCGTATTCGACGGGCTGGCCTCGACCACCGACTATCAGATGTCGTACCCGGCGTCGGTGTTCGTGGGGCTGTCCCCACGCGAGGCGGTCGAGATCGATGGCGTGATCTATCAGGTGCGTAGCACCCGGGCCGTGGGCGACGGCTCGGAGATGCGCGCACAGCTCACCCGGGTGTAGTGCCGTGTCCAGCAACTCGATCCGCGAACAGATCCTGCTCGCGGTGATGGCGGCGGTCCGCACGCCGGTGGAGTCGCTTGGGGCGACCTTGCACCGCTCGCCCACGGTGGCCATCAGCCGGGAGCAATGCCCGGCGCTGGTGGTGTTCCCCGAGTCCGAATCGATCACCGAGCGCGCCAACGACCGTGTCACGCGCGAGCTCACGGTGCGCCTGGTCGCGCTGGCCCGCGCGGTACCTCCCGCCATTCCGGAAACCGAAGCCGACCGGCTGATCACCGCCGCCCACGCCGCGCTGCTGGCCGACCGGAATCTGGGCGGCTTGAGCCTTGGCATCCGCGAGCAGGAATGCGAGTGGGACGTCGAGGACGCCGACGCGGTGGCCGCCGCTATTCCCGCGCGCTACGCGATCACCTACCGGACGCTCGACACCGATCTTTCAACCAAGGGATGACATCCATGACTTCCATCGTTCTGACCCAACCGCACACCCACGCGGGCCAGGCCCACAAGGCGGGCGAACGGCTCGATGTGGATGGCAGCACTGCCGACTGGCTCATCGCCAACGGCATCGCCCGCCACGACCGCCAGCGCGTACCCGAGCCCGAGCCCCAGCCGCAAGGCGACGGCACACCCATTGAGCCCATCCGACCCATCACCACCCAACGCAAGGAACCCAAGCAATGAGCACCTACGCCAGTTTCCAAGGGCGCGTCTTCCTCGGCAAGCGCGACATCGACGGCCTGCCCGTCGAAGTGCGCTCGCCCGGCAACGTCGCCGAGCTGAAGCTCTCCCTCAAGACCGACGTGCTGGAGCACTACGAGAGCCAGACCGGTCAGCGTTCGCTGGATCACCGGATGGTCAAGCAGAAATCGGCCACTGTGAACCTCACCATCGAGGAGTTCACCAAGGAAAACCTCGCGCTGGCGCTGTACGGCAACCACGTCACCGGCAGCACGGGCACTGTGACGGCTGAACCCATTGGCGGCGCGGCTCCGGTGGTCGGCGACCGCTACTTCCTCGCGCACCCCAAGGTCTCGGCACTGGTGGTGACCGATTCGGCAGGCACGCCCGCGACGCTGACCGCAGGCACGCACTACACCGCCGACACCGACTTCGGTGCCCTCCAGTTTCTGGATACCACCGGCTTTACCGCACCGTTCAAGGCGGCCTACAGCTACGGCGTCGCCACCGAGATCGGCATCTTCACGCAGGCGCTGCCCGAGCGTTACCTGCGCCTGGAAGGCATCAACACCGCGCAGGGCAACGCCAAGGTGCTGGTCGAGCTGTACCGCGTGGCCTTCGATCCCTTGAAGGAAATCTCCTTCATCTCGGACGAGTACAACAAATTCGAGCTGGAAGGCTCGCTCCTGGCCGACACCACCAAGCCCTACGACGCGGTGCTCGGCCAGTTTGGCCGCATCGTGCAACTGTGATGGGGACTGCCATGAGTGATCTGGAAACCCTCATCCCGCAGGCGGTGGAGCTGGTCATCGATGGCGAGCCGCTGGCGATCAAGCCACTCAAGGTCGGCCAGATGCCCGCCTTCCTGCGCGCTATCACCCCGGTGATGCAGCAGATCGGCGGCGATGGCATCGACTGGCTGGCACTGTTCGGCGAGCGCGGCGACGACCTGCTGACGGCAGTGTCCATCGCCGTCGGCAAGCCCCGCGCATGGGTCGATGAGTTGGCCGCCGACCAGGCCATCCTGCTGGCAGCGAAGGTGATCGAGGTGAACGCGGATTTTTTTACCCGGACGGTGATGCCGCGCCTGAACGGAGAAATGGGCGGTCTGATCGCACAGACCAGCGCAGTGGCGGCCACAGCGGCCACGGCTGGTTCGACACCGTCCAGCACCTGATTGCCCACGGCCACCGGCTGCCGGACATCCTCGACTACACCTTGGCGCAGGTGCGTGGCTTCGCCGCCGCCACCGCGCGGGAGGACGCCGCACGCGATGCGCGGCTGCTCTCGCTGATCGCCATCGGCGCACGCGGCGACTCGCGTCACCTCGACCAGACCCTCGACAGGCTCCAAAACCATGCGCATCTCGGTTCGCATCGATAGCAAGGCCGCGCAGGCGCAGTTGCGCCGCTGGGGCGGCGAGTTCCGCGAGAAGGTCCAGAAAGTAGTCGCGCGCGGCATCGCCAGTGAGGCCGCCGAACTCAAGCAGGACGTGCGCAGCCACGTCGCGGGCCAGATGACGGTGGCCAAGAAGTCCTTCGTCAAGGGCTTCACTGCCAAGGTGCTCGACAAGGACAAGAACCGGCTGCCTGCGCTCTACGTCGGCTCGCGCATCCCGTGGTCGGGCATCCACGAGCGTGGTGGCTCTATTTCCGGCCGGATGCTGATCCCGCTGCACGGGCGTGTCGGCCGCAAACGCTTCAAGGCCCAGATCGCCGAGCTGATGCGCGGCGGCAACGCCTATTTCATCAAGAACGCCAAGGGGAACATCGTGCTGATGGCTGAGAACATCAAGGAACACGACCGGCCGTTGGGGGGCTTCAAGCGCCGATACCGCAAGGCCGAGGGGATCAAGAAATTGAAGCGCGGGGCAGACATTCCTATTGCAGTGCTGGTGCCACGCGTGCAGCTCAAAAAACGCTTGAATGTCGAGCGCCTGGTCGCTGGACGTGTTCCGCGACTGGCAGCAGCCATCGAAAAACAGCTACGACGTGTGGATTGAGCAATGGCCAATCGCATCTCTGTCCTCGTTGCCCTCGAAGGCGTTGATGAGGGGCTCAAGCGCGCCGTTGATTCGGCGGAGAAGTCGCTGGGCGAACTCTCGGGCAGCGCTAAGACTGCCGGCCAGAAGGCATCTGCCGGAATGGCCGAGGTCAATGCGGGGGTCTCCGCTTTTGGCGAACAGATCAACCGTGCCAAGACGCAACTGCTGGCCTTCCTGACCATCAACTGGGCCAGCGGCAAGGTGCAGGAGATCGTCCAGATCGCGGACGCCTGGAACATGATGTCCGCTCGCCTTAAGCTCGCCACCGCTGGCCAGCGCGAGTACGCCGTTGCCCAGAAGGAGCTTTTCGACATCGCCCAGCGTATTGGCGTTCCGATCCAGGAAACCGCCACGCTGTACGGAAAGCTACAGCAGGCGGTGCGGATGCTCGGCGGTGAGCAAAAGGACGCGCTCACCCTTACCGAGAGCATCTCGCAGGCACTGCGCATCTCGGGCGCTTCGGCCACCGAGGCGCAGTCGTCCCTGCTGCAGTTTGGCCAGGCCCTGGCATCCGGAGTGCTTCGCGGTGAGGAGTTCAATTCTGTCGTTGAGAACAGCCCCCGTCTGGCGCAAGCCTTGGCTGACGGACTGAATGTGCCGATCGGACGGCTGCGCAAGCTGGCTGAGGAGGGTCGGCTCACTGCCGACGTGGTGGTCAATGCGTTGATGGGCCAAAAGGACAAGCTGGCGGCTGAATACGCCCAATTGCCCGCCACCGTGAGCCAGGCGTTCACGCGCTTGTCCAATGCCTTCGGCCAGTGGATCAGCCGTCTGGACGAATCGACAGGCTTCACGAAGAAGCTTGCCGAGGCGCTGACCTGGCTATCGCAGAACCTGGAGTTGGTGATGCATTGGCTGCAGCGCATCGCCGAGGTGGGTCTGGCCGTGCTCATCTACCGCCTGATCCCAGCCCTGATCACGGCCTGGCAGACGGCAGGTGCGGCTGCAGTGACAGCCGCCAGCGCCACATCGGCGGCCTGGGCAACCGCCAACCTGTCGGTGTCGGCGGCTGTGGCCAGCGTGGGCTTGCTCAAGACGGCGTTTGCCGTGCTGGGCGCTTTCCTCGTGGGTTGGGAAATCGGTACCTGGCTGTCCGAGAAATTCGAGATCGTGCGCAAGGCGGGCATTTTCATGGTGGAAATGCTGGTCAAGGGCGTGGAGCAACTTCAGTACCGCTGGGAAGCCTTCGCAGCCATCTTCACTTCGGACACTATTGCCCAGGCCACCCAGCGCCACCAGCAGCGCCTCGCCGAGATGAACCAGATCTTTGCGCAGATGTACGCCGACGCGGGCAAGGGGACGGAGGCTGCCAAGGGTGCGATGAATACGGCGGCCACCGCTGTCGAGGAAATCGCCAAGCGGCTCGAAGCCGTGCGCCAAGGCACTCAGGAAGCGGTCGGACGTGGCATCGAGGCGGTACATGCTGCGTTGGAGAAGCTCAAGTCCCGGCTGGGCGAGGTCGAACAGGCGGTCGGTAAGGCGCAGGGGCAGGTCAACGACGCCACCGCCAAAATGGCCGAAGCCTACAAAGGGCTTACCTCCATCGTGGAGGCCAACCTTCAGCAACAGATCCAGGCCGTCAAAGCCCGCTACGACCAAGAAAAATCTGCCCTCGAGCTCTCCAAGCAGTCCGAGGCGGCGCAAATCACCCAGTCCACCCAACTGCTCACCGAGGCGCTCACCCAGCAAACCACGCTGCGCCGTCAGGCGACGACCGAGACACTTGGCCTGATCGATCAGGAAACGCAGGCGCGCAAGGACGCCGCCGCCCGGCAAGGCCAGACCGAGGAAGATCGCCGTGCCAACGTGCAGCGTGTCGAGAACGACATCCTGGCCACCAAGCGCCAGACGCTGACCCAGGCGCTCTCTGAGTACCGCCAGCACATCGACGCCCTCAACGCCGAGGCCAACCGGCATCTGGCGGAAGTCCAGCGCATCGAGGAGGCCAAGCGACAGCTGTCCATGTCCACGGAGGAGCGCGTGCGCGACATTCGGCGCCAGGGCATGACGGAGTACGAGGCCACGGAGGACCGGAAACGCCAGATCGCGGAGTACCAGACCAAGGCCCGTGAGCAGCTGGCCAATGGTGAATTCGAGCAAGCGCGGCAGCTCGCGCAGAAAGCGATGGATTTGGCCGCACAGGTGGCCAGCAGCCAGACCAGCGAGGCCAAGCGCGGCGAGGATGCTCGCAAACAGTCAGAACAGGCGGTATCGCAGGTCACACAACTCGAAGCACAGTCGCGCCAGGCCTTTCGCAACCAGGAGTACGAGAAGGCCAATGCACTGATGCGTCAGGCCGATGAACTCCGTACCCAGTTGGCGCAAAAGACCCGGGAGGCCGACGCGCAGATTGCCCAGGGCAAAGATGGCGTCAACCAGGCTATCCAGCGCATCCGGGAGTCCGAGGAACTGCTCAACCAGACCCTGGATGCGGAGGCCAAAGCCCACCAGACGGCGGCCCAGTCGGCCTTGACGGCCCGAGACCAGATCCGCCAGACGCTGGAGCAGACGCAAACCCAGATCGACCAGATCACATCCCAGCTTCAAGAGGGTCTGAAACTCACGCTCGATGCCGACACCACGCGCTTCGACCAGGCCATCGCTGAGCTGGACAAGGCGCTGGCCGAGAAGGAATACCTGCTGCAAATCCAGGCCGATCTGCAGGAGGCGGAAAAGAAACTCAAGGAATACGAGCAGCTGCTCAAAGAGGGCAAGACGCTGCCGGTCGATGCCGATGTATCCAAGGCCCGGGAGGCACTGGACAAGCTCAAGACCTACGCCGATCAGAACGCGCAGTTCGAGCTCAAGGTGGCAACAGAAAAAGCCCAAGCCGCGATTACCAACGTGGACGGAATGATCAAAGCCCTTGATCGCATCCAGACCGAGTCGCGCCACCAGGTCAGC
The DNA here is from genome assembly GCF_049843575.1 of Cupriavidus sp. Met-2. Taxonomy (NCBI): domain Bacteria; kingdom Pseudomonadati; phylum Pseudomonadota; class Betaproteobacteria; order Burkholderiales; family Burkholderiaceae; genus Cupriavidus; species Cupriavidus sp. Met-2. Next base: position 652,335 of record NZ_JBBHZL010000001.1, on the reverse strand, counting down.
ACCAATGCCGATGCGGCCCGTTCAGAAATCATGAGCCTCAACGGTGCCAATACCAGCAGCACGCACACCATCTACGTCAAAAAGGTGGAGCAGAACGCTACCGGCGGCATGGTCGGCCGGGTGCTGAACTTCTCTGGTGGCGGTGCGGTAGCGCCTGCGTTCCCCCGGATGGCTGGCGGGAATGTGCCGGGCTCGGGTCACCACGACACTGTGCCACGGACCCTGGAGGCGGGCGCCTTTGTGCTTCGCAAGGCGGCGGTGCGTAAGTACGGCGCGGGCAATTTGGCGCGCCTGGCGCAAGTTTCCAATTCCGTCGCTCGTTTTGCACGCGGCGGCGCGGTCGGCCCGCAACCACCCAAGCGCAATCGCGAGGTGGTTGAAACCGAGAAGATGATCGAACTGGGCATCAAGGCACTCGGACAGATCAACTACAGCGGAAGCCTGGACGCCAAGGACAAGACCTTTGCCTACTGGATGCCGATGGCACGTACCGATCGGCGGGATCTGGAGAAACTGGTCGACCGTAAGACCCTGACCGCCAACGAAAAAGCCCAACTCGAGGGCATCCGCCAGCGTTGGCGCTACGCCATGTCAACGGTCATCATGTACGGCAAGGACTTCGAACGCGACCTGATCGACTACATGGAGTCTCTAGACGGTCAGTTCTTTGCCCGTGGGGGTTTAGCCAAGTCCGACACCGTCCCTGCGATGCTCACCCCGGGCGAGTTCGTCGTGAACCGGCAGGCCGTCGCCCGCTACGGCGCTGGCTTCTTCGAAGCCATCAACAACCTGAGCGCTCCGGCGCAGGCACTGGCCGGGCGTGCGCTGGCGGGCATCCAAGGCTTTGCCTCGGGCGGTCTGGTGCAGCCCGCAAGCCGCAGCCTGCCACGTCCGTCGTTGTCCGAAAGCACGCCCACCCGCACCGTGCGCGTGGAACTGTCTGCGGGACAGCAGAAGGTCAACGCCACCGTCGATGCGCGCGATGAAGCGCGCCTCTTGCAACTGCTAGACGCCGCCCGCGCCCGCACTGTCTGAGATTCCCTGATGCAACTGAAGAACCTCGCCACCGGGGTGGCTTTGCCATTGCCCGACGACTTGCTGTGGGCAGACGAACACGCGTGGTCACCTGCGGTGGCCAGCACTTCCTACCTGATTACCGGAGCCTTGCTGATTCAGTCAGCGACGCGGCAGGCAGGACGCCCGATCACCTTGGTGGGTGCGCCCGACATGGCGTGGGTGACGCGCGCCGCCGTGGAGCAACTGCGTGCGTGGGCTGCGCTGGCGGTGAGTGAAGCCACGGGCCGCTTCGAACTGAGTGTCACCGATGGCCGGGTCTTCACGGTTGCGTTCCGTCACCAGGACGCCGCCATTGAGGCCGAGCCGGTGATGGGTTTCCCGGCGCGCGCGAGCACCGATTTCTACCGACTGACCCTTCGATTCTTGGAGATTGCCTGATGCCCATCCAATCTGGCGACGTGAAGCTGCTCAAGTCCGCCGTGATGGCGGACGTGCCCGAAGGCGGCGGCGCGCCCACGGGCCTCGTGATTGCCGATGGCGTATCGAACGCCATCTTCCCCGACATCTCCGAGCTGGATCGCGCCGGAGGCCGTGTCAACCTGCGCAAGAGCTTCGTGCAAGTGGCCACGGATGACACCGACACCTACTTCGGGGCCAACGTCATCGTGGCCGAGCCGCCGCAGGACGAGCGCGTCAGCGTCACGCTGTTTTCCACCCGCAAGACCTTCGACACCCGTGAGCAGGCGCAGACCCGCATCGAGGCCTACCTCAACAAAGGGCCGGAGTGGGCGGGCTACCTGTTCGAGAACCACATTGCTGGCCAGCGGGTGATCCAGCTCTTCCAACGCCTCAGCGACGCCGTGCCCAACGTCGGCCAGACCCTCGTCCTGATCGAGAACGAAGGACTGCCCACGCAGAAGGAGCAGTACATCCGCGCCACCGCCGTGTCGGTGGTCGAGCGCAGTTTCACTTACAACACCGACCAAGACTACAAGGCGGCGGTCGTCACAGTCGCCATCAGCGACGCGCTGCGCTTTGATTTCACGGGCTCGCCTGCCAGCCGAACTTTCACGCGTGCAACCAACAGCACCAAGGTACGCGACACGGTGGTGGCCGACGCGGGCACCTACGTCGGCGTGGTTCCACTGACGCAGGCTGCCAATGTGGGCGACTTCACCATCAAGGGCGCGTCCATCTACACGCAGCTCGTGCCCAGCGCCCAGACCGAGACGCCGATCTCCTTCGTGCCCCCCTACGCCGCAGCAGGTTTGCCGGTACCGGGCGCTGCACCCGTGAGCTACACGGCCAGCCATGCCTGGAACACCAGCATCAAATTCAACCTGCCGGGCGGCTGCCTGCCCGGATCGCTGTCCATCGTCACCGACGGCGTCACGATCTTCGACGACGCGGGCCTGCTCAAGACCGCCAGCGGCACGCTGGGCACCATCGACTACGCCAACGGCATCCTGAGCCTGAACTCCGGCTCGATGTCCAACAGCAAGGCCATCACCTACACACCTGCTGCACAACTGCAGCGCGCGCCGCAAAGCGCGGAGATCGCGGTCACGCCGGAATCGCGCAGCCAGTCCTACGTCGGCTCCGTGAACCCGGTGCCGCAACCCGCCACGCTTGCCATCAGCTACATGGCGCAGGGCCGTTGGTACGTGCTTTCGGATGGCGGCAATGGCTCCCTCAAAGGGCTGGATGCCAGCTACGGCGCGGGCACTTTCAACAAGAACACCGGCGCCTTCGTCGTGACCTTGGGGGCACTGCCCGACGTGGGCTCATCGCTGATCCTGACGTGGAACGTGCCGACCCAGGAAACGCAGCAGCCAACCGCCGCTCTGAAGGCATCGCAGGCCCTGCAGCTTGCCCCGCCCGAAGGCAAAAGCGTTCAGCCGGGCACGCTCACCATCACCTGGCCACACGAGAGCGGCACGGGCACGCGCACGGCTTCCGCCACCACGTTTGGCGAGCTCAGTGGTGCTGCCACCGGCAACCTGAACGTCGCGCAAAACCTCTTGAGCTTCGCACCGAACGTCTTGCCGCCGGTCGGCGCGCTGCTGACGGTGGACTACGTTGCGGGCCCCAAGCAGGAAGACAGCTTCGCGCACCCCTCGCGGGACGGCCAGGGCAAGGTGCCCGTGACTGCAACCCTTGGCTCCATCGAGCCGGGTTCATTGGAGATCGAGTGGAACACCCTGACGGACACCGCCGTACTCGGGGTCTATACGCTGCAGCAGATTCAGGCGATGGGGCTGGGGCTGTGGAATCTCGTCGATCCCACGCAGTACGCCCGCGACGATGGGGCGGGCAACGTGCTGCGCGCAGGCCAAGTCATCGGCAGCGTCAACTACGCCACGGGCGCGGTGCAGTTTCAGCCGGATGTGACGATCAAGATTCCAAGCCCGGTGTATACCGAACAGCGCCTTGGTTGGGCCTCGGGCGTGGGCCAGATGTTTCGCCTCAACTACGGCGGCATCAGCTACGTGGACGCGCCGTCGATGTACCCGAACGACGAGTCCGGCTACGTCAAGCTGCGCTACAACAGCGCGGGCTCGACCAGCAACCACAGCGAGACGTTCGCGTTCAGCCCGTCGTTTCGGCTGGTGCCCGGCGTCAACGCGCAGGTGGTGACCGGAACGGTATTGCTGGCCATTGCGGGCAGCCAGCCCTGGGGCGACAACGGTCAGGGAACGCTCCGTGAATTCACGCCCAGCGGCTGGGTCACGCGCGGCAGCATCAACTACCTCTCGGGCGCGGTGACCCTCACCTCGTGGTCGGCGGGCGCGACCAACAGCATCACGCGCGCCAGTTGCGTGACCACTGTGGGCGAGAACATCTCCAGCGAGTACGTGTTCCGCAGCGGTGCTGCGCCACTTCGCCCAGGATCGCTCTCCATCCAGTTCGCCCGCGCGGAGGGTGGAACCCAGACCGTGACGGCAGGCATCGACGGCACGATCACCGCGTCTGGCGTCATCGGCAGCGTCGATTACGACACTGGCCTTGTGCGAGTGAGGTTTGGCACCGTGGTCACGGCGGCGGGCAACGAGAGCGAGCCGTGGTTCGACGCCGAGAACGTGCGGCCAGACGGCAAGATCTTCCGGCCAGAGCCGGTCGCGGCCTCCAGCCTGCGTTACAGCGCCGTGGCCTACAGCTATCTGCCCCTGGATGCGGCGTTGCTGGGCATCGACCCGGTACGCCTTCCCAGCGACGGGCGTGTGCCGATCTTCCGTCCAGGTGGTTTCTCCGTCGTCGGCCACACCGGTCGCATCACTGCCTCGGTCAGCAACGGCCAGACCATCGACTGTGCCCGCGTGCGTCTGTCGCGCGTGCGTGTGGTCGGCCACAACGGCGTGGTGATCCACACAGGCTACGTTACCGATCTGGAAGCAGGCACCGTCACGTTCACCGACGTGACTGGCTACAGCCAGCCGGTGACCATCGAGCACCGCATCGAGGACATGGCCGTGGTGCGCGACGTGCAGATCAACGGCGAGATCAGCTTCACGCGCCCGCTGACGCACGCCTATCCGCTGGCCAGTCCCGGCGATCCCGTCTCCGGCAGTTTTGTCTCCAGTGCGCTGGTGGCCGGTGACCTGTTCGCCCGCGTGAACCTCGTGTTCGATCAGAGCACCTGGAACGGCAGCTGGTCGGATGAACTCGTTGGCAGCGCTGCCACCGCCACCTTTAACCACACCCAGTACCCGATCATGGTCACCAATCGCGGGGCGCTCACCGAGCGCTGGGTGGTGCGGATGACCAACAGCACCTCGTTCGAGGTCATCGGCGAGAACGTGGGCGTGATCGCTACCGGCAATACCAGCGCCGACTGCGCCCCCAACAACCCGGCGACCGGCGTGCCGTACTTCCGTCTGCCCGCGCTCGGCTGGGGCAACGGCTGGGCCACCGGCAACGTGCTGCGCTTCAACACCATCGGCAGCCAGTTCCCGGTCTGGGTGGTGCGCACCGTCCAGCAGGGACCGGAGTCCGTGCCCGACGACCACTTCACGTTGCTGATTCGCGGGGATGTCGACACGCCCTGATGGTGTGGGTGCCCCTGATCTTTGAACCCTTCTCGCAGGAATTCCTATGACCGACCTGACCGTCAAATACTTCAGCAGCGGCATGACCGGCGCGCCCCAGATCGCCAACAACTGGGGCGATCTGGTGACGATGCTCGACGCCTGCCTTGTCAACGGCTTCGCTCTCAAGGCCATCGACACGCTGACCTGTGTTGATGGCTTGGCCACCGCCACCATCAGCGCGGGCCACGCCTACCGGCCCGAGCAGGTAGTCGAGATCGCCGGGGCCGACCAGCCCGCGTACAACGGGCAGTTCCGGGTCATCGCTACCACCGCAACTACGTTCACCTTCGCAGTGACCGGCACGCCCGTGTCGCCCGCGACCAGCGCCACCAGCCTGTCGGCCAAGGTTGCGCCGCTGGGGTGGGAGAAGGCGTTCGCGAGCACGAACAAGGCGGCGTACCGCAGCAAGAATCCCGCCTCGCCGCAGAACCTGCTGCTGATCGACGACAGCCTCAAGACGCCGGGCTATACGACGACGTGGGCCAAATGGGCCAACGTCGGCATCGTCGAAGACCTGACGGACATCGACACCATCGTCGGCGCGCAGGCTCCGTTCGATCCGAACAACCCGACGCAGAACTGGAAGCAGGTACAGGCCAACCAGTGGGGCTGGCACAAGTGGTATCACGCGCGCCAGACCGGCTATGACACTTACGGCGACAGCGGCGGCGGCGGCCGCAACTGGGTACTTGTAGGCGACGACCGGTTGTTCTTCCTGTTCGTCTCCAACGCTGCCGGGTACGGCTGGTACGGGCGCAACAGCTACTGCTTTGGCGATATCGAAAGCTTTAAGCTGGGTGACAACTACGCCACTGTGCTGTGCGCCGACGATCTGTACTGGAGCAACAACAACCACTACCTCAGCTACCCAGGCCAATACAACGGATACGGGATGGCCTCGTCGCTCGACTTCGCGGGCAAGGTTCTGCTGCGCAGCCACACCCAACTCGGCCACCCAGTGCGCTTTGGCCTCACATCGCTGAACACCAACAATGGCCAGCAGATCTGCGGCCGTGGCCCGATGCCGTTCCCCAATGGCCCGGACTACAGCCTCTGGCTGCTGCCGACCTACGTGCGGGAGGAGTCGGGGCATATGCGCGGCCTGATGCCGGGGATGCTGTGGATGCCGCAGTACCTCCCCTACAGCGATCAGACCATCGTCGATAACGTGGTCGGTCAGGCGGGCAAGAAGTTCCTGCTGGTCAGGACTCAGTACAGCTCGGAAACCGAGGGCGCGCAGATCGCCTTCGATATCACCGGGCCGTGGAGGTAAGCCATGGCGTGGTGGGACAGCGTGGCGTCGTTGACGCCGGTCGCGGCGTGGGATGCGCTGCACTTCGCGAACGGGCAACTGCAGGATCAGGTCGGCAGCAATGCCATCACCGTGCAGGGCGGTGTGGCCACGCCATTTCCGCTCTACGGGTTGTACGGCCAGGACAAGCCCTGGCCGTTGGCCACGCCGATGTCCTTGTCCGGCGACTTCGTGCTGGCGGGCTTCGTGATGCACGTCAGCCGAGGGCTGGTGTTCTACAAGACCCTCGGCGACAGCAATAGCTACTTTTTGGATCAGGAGTCCAACGGCGCAATCTACCAGTACGCCAATGGCAGTGGCGGTCAGGTGGGCAGCGGGCCCGCGTGGGGCGCGCCCAAGTTCATGGCGCTGGTCGTCAGCCCGGCCAGTGCCCGCGTGTACATCAACGACGACTGGGCGGGCGCGGCTTTCGCGCGCTCGTGGGTGGCAGACAGCGTGGGCGACATCGGCTACTACGCCGACGGCAACGAATACAACATCGGCGGCAGCGAGCGCTTCTTCGCGGCCGGGTTGTGGTCTGGTGTCGCAAGTCTTGCCGACGTGCGCGCGCTCGAATCCGCCTGCCGTGCCGCGCTCGCGGGACCGCCGGTCGGCGTGCATTCCGCTGCCTTGGCCCGCTGGCACAGCCCGAACACTGAACTGTGGAGCCAGCCAGGCAGCTACCCGCCCCGGGTTCGAGCTGTGGCCAGCGCGCGCCGAGACATCTATTTCGGCGGCAACGGCCAGATCACCGGCACCGTCAAGGAGAAGGGGCAGCCCGACCAACCCCTCGTTCGCCAAGTTCTGCTCTACAGCGAAAACACCCACGTCCTGGTGGCGAGCACGTGGTCTCAGGCTGACGGCACCTACCGATTCGAGCGCATCGACCCTCAACAGCGCTACACGGTGATCTGCACGGACTACCGACAGATGTACCGCGCAGTGATCGCGGACAACCTCAGGCCGGAGCCGATGCCATGACCGTCGCCATCACGCAGGAACACAACGAGGCACGGCTGGCGGGCACGCTGTCCTTCCTCGATGCGGGAACCAACCCGGCGCGGCTGCGCATCTACGGCGGCACGCGTCCACCCAATCCGGCGGCGACGCCCACCAGTGCGATGCTGGTGGAGATCGCGCTCACCAAACCTGCAGGAACGATTGCGGGCGGACTCCTGACGCTGACCCAGCAGGAGGACGGCCTGATCGCTGCCACCGGCATCGCCACCTGGGCGCGGCTGGTCAACGGCAGTGAGGTGACGGCACTCGATCTGGATTGCAGCGGCACCGATGGCGCGGGCGATGTGAAGCTCGCCAGCACCAACCTCTATTTGGGCGGGGACGCCCGGATGGTATCGGCCATCTTGGGCTGAAGGATCGGGGGTGAACGATGCCTGCGCACTCTGGGCAGAACGTCGACCTGCTGTACGACCGACCCGCCGCCGCCGCCGCCGCCACCGCCGCCGATCTGATCTTCGGCGCGGACTACGTGCCGCCGCGCAACGATGTGGTGGTGCAGGCCACGCTGCCGCTTCCGGTGGCCAGCGTCGCCTTCATCCCGCCCGCACGGCTGGAGGTGTTGGCCGAGCTGCCGGGCCTGACAGTCAGCACGCTCATCCTGCGCCCGAGCGTGCCGCTCAATGTCGGCGTGGCCAGCCTGCCCGGCGTGGCGTTCACCGGCGAGGTGCGCTACGCCTCGCGCACCCAGCGACCGACGATCGGCCAAACGGCGCACGAGTGGCAGCAGGCCGTGCAGCACGAGGGCGGCGCAGCGCAGCGCCAGCAGGATGCGACGGCCAAGCCCGCAGGCTGGGGTGCGGCGTGGCAGCGGGGGGCTGTGTCGGTGCACGGCATCGCGCACCGGTTGCCGCCGGTCTTGGTGGCCGCGCCGCTGCTGCGGCGCACCGGCCAGCAGCAGGCGAAGCGCTTGTACGGTGCAACCGGGTTCACCCACGAGAACGCGGCGCCCATCGCGCCGATTCGGATGGGCGTGTTCCAGAACGCCACCCGTTTGCGCGACGCCACGCGCTTCGCGCATCAGGACGGTGACCGTAGCAAGCGCGCCGGTCGGCTCGTCCTCTGGCAAAGCGCCCGAGCGCTGACGCAGCGCCAGGGCACGGACTTCCAGAGCGCAAGCCGCCGACCGGTGGGCTGGCGCGGGCGGTACCAGGAAGCGATGCGGCCACCACCCGGCATCAGCGTGTGGGTGATCCCCGAGCCGCCCGAGCCGCCGCGTTGCTACACGCCGAGCGGCCACCTGCTGTTCGCTGCGCTGGCTCCTGCCAGTGCCCATCTGCTGTTCTTCTGCGAAAACCACACCGACCCGCCCGATGGCGAGCCGGTGGTCGTTCCCGTTCGGAGGGTCTATTTCGTGATCAACAACGCGACCCTGCACCGGCTTCCCGATGGATTGCCCGTGCCGGTGTTCAATCTCTCGCTGTCGCTCGACGCCGCGTCCTGGACCTGGGGCTTCGAGGCACTGCTCCCCGCCGCTGCAGAAAGCCTCGTCGCGCCCGGCAGCAACGGCGGCCCGGTCGAACTGGTGGCCAGCGTCAACGGCACGGCCTTCCGCGTGCTGGCCGAGAGCATCAGCCGCGAGCGGTTGTTTGGCGACGCAAGCATCCGCATCTCGGGCCGTGGACGCAACGCCGTGCTGGCTGCTCCCTACGCGCCGGTGATGAGCTTCCAGCAACCGCAGGCGCGCACGGCTCGGCAGTTGATGGACGACGTGCTGACGCTCAACGGCATCCCGCTGGGCTGGAACATCGATTGGGGCCTGACGGACTGGAACGTTCCGGCTGGGGTGTTCACACAGCAGGGTACGTGGATGGAAGCGCTGGTCGCCATCGCCAGCGCCGCCGGGGGCTACCTGATCCCGAATCCGTCCGACCAGAGCATCCGTGTGCGCCACCGCTATCCGGCCGCGCCGTGGGACTGGGGCACCGTCACGCCCGACTTCGTGCTGCCCGTCGATGCCGTGGCCCGCGAGTCGCTGCGCTGGGTGGAGAAGCCCGCGTACAACCGCGTGTTCGTGTCAGGGCAAGACGTCGGCGTGCTCGGCCAGGTGACCCGAGCCGGGACTGCCGGAGATGTTCTGGCCCCGATGGTGGTCGATGCGCTGATCACGGAGGCCGCTGCAGCGCGCCAACGCGGCATCGCTGTACTGGCCGATACCGGCCAACAGATCGAGGTGAGCCTGCGCCTGCCGGTGCTGGCCGAGACCGGAATCATCCAGCCGGGTGCATTCGTCGAGTACCAGGACGGCAACAGCGCCCGGCTTGGGCTGGTGCGCTCGACGCAGATCGAGGCCGGGATGCCGGAGGTCTGGCAGACCTTGGGGGTGCAGAGCCATGCATAACCTCTACGAACAGTTCCGCCAGCTCATACCCGACCCGCCGCTGCAGGCTGGCACGGTGGTGAGCGTCGGCGCAGGCGTGGTGACCGTCGCCTTACCCGGTGGGGGTCTGATCCGCGCACGTGGCAGCGCCGCCATCGGCCAGAAGGTGTTCGTGCGCGATGACGTCATCGAGGGCGTCGCGCCCAGCCTGACGCTGGAAATCATCGAAATCTGAAATCCAACTTTCCGATCAACCCCTGAACCCGCCCACGAGGCGGGTTCTGCATTTCTGGAGACCTGCAATGACCGAACCCGAACAACAAGCGCCCGCCGCCCTCGTGGAGAACATGCTGCTTCTGCGCAAGGAGGATTTCGACGATCTGCTCGACCGTGCCGCCGAACGCGGAGCCGAGCGTTGCCTCGCCCATCTCGGCCTAGAAAACGGCAGTGCCGCGAAGGACATCCGCGAGCTGCGCGACCTGCTGGAAGCGTGGCGCGATGCCCGTCGCACGGCATGGCAGACCACGGTGAAGGTCATCACCACCTGCATCCTGGCCGCGCTGCTGGTCGGCGCTGCCATCAAGTTGAAGCTGATGGGAGGCGCGCAATGAATCCCAAGCTCTGGCTGCTGGACGACTGGCGGCGCGTGCTGCGTCGTGCCTGGAGCATCCGCTTCTCGCTGCTGGCCGCGACTTTCACGGCGGCGGAAGTGGTGGTGCCGCTGTTTGGCGACGTGCTGCCGCGTGGCGCATTCGTGCTGCTGGCCTTCGCCGCCAGCATCGGCGCGACCGTGGCCCGCATCGTGGCGCAACCGGAGATGCACCGATGATCCGGCCACCGCAAAGACGCACCGTGGCTGCGCTGGCGCTGTCCGCCGCCGCCCTGGTCGGCATCGTGCTGCACGAGGGCTACACCGATCGCGCAGTGATCCCGGTCAAGGGCGATGTGCCGACCATTGGTTTTGGCACCACCACTGGGGTGAAGCTGGGTGACACCACCACGCCGCCGAAGGCGCTGGCTCGGGCGCTCACCGATGTGCAGCAGTTCGAGGGCGCATTGAAAACGTGCGTGACCGTGCCGCTGGCCCAGCACGAGTATGACGCGCTGGTGAGCTTCTCCTACAACGTCGGCAGCCGCGCGTTCTGCCAGTCCACGCTGGTCAGGAAACTCAACGCCGAGGACTACGCCGGAGCCTGTGCCGAGCTGCTGCGCTGGCGCTTCTTCCAGCGCAAGGACTGCGCGCTGCCTGCCAATGCGCGCCTGTGCGGCGGGCTGGCCACACGGCGCGAGGCCGAGTACCGCCAGTGCATCGGGGAAGCGCCATGAGCCTGATCTCGTGGCCGTACCGCTGGCTGGCCCTTGTCCTGCTCGCCGCTGCACTGATCGGATTCGGCTGGATCAAGGGTGCGAGCCACGTTCAAGCGCAATGGGATGCCGCCATCCAGCAACAAACCCTGCAAGCCGCCGCCGTCCGCGAGCGGCAGGCGCAAGCCACCGTCAAGGTCGTTACGCAGTACGTCGATCGCGTCCGCATCGTCCGCGAGAAGGGCGACACCATCATCAAGGAGGTTCCCGTCTATGTGCCCGTTCAAGCTGATGCTGCTTGCACTATCAACCGTGGCTTTGTGCGCCTGCACGACGCTGCCGCCACCGGTGAGTTGCCCGAGTCCGCCCGAGATGCTGATGCGGCCGCCGCAGGCATTGCGCTCTCTGCCGTCGCCGGAACCGTTGCCGCCAACTACCAGACCTGCCACGAGAATGCCGAGCAACTGAGGGCGCTGCAGGTGTGGGTCAGGATGGTGGCGAGTATCAAGTAAATGCGCTGGAGCCAGAGTAGAGCTACAGGACCCAATGGCCGCGCTCTTCTTCATAGTTGGATGGTCCGGCAACCGCTTCGAGCGCGACAGCCAGAAGTGAGGCGATGGCCTGTGTCTGCGCTGCGTCGCCACCAGGCGCCAAGTCGAAGGCGCCGACACTGGGGATTCGGTGCGTGCCCGACCCCCCAAAAGCACCAGGGTTCCGAACAAAGAGGTTGGGCTTTGGCAGATTGACAACGCCTCCGACGCCATCACCAGGAAAGAGAACGTAGGCTCCTCGCGTTCCAAGGATGCCATCTCGGTACGTGTGCATCTTGAATAGGTCTTCGAGCTTGTGGACGCGCGCTACTTCGGCTTCGTAATCAGCGGCTCCAGCGTCCGGTTCGCCATCAGGGGGCTCCTCGAAAACTGTCTCCGACAGTTGCCTCTCTAGACGATACTTTGCGTCGAAGTGAAACCAGTGCGACGGCGCTTCGGCGGCGACCTTGGTCATACGGATGCTGAAATCCGGATCGAAAAATGCGGTGTAGCTGCCCTCCCAAGCAGATTGCGGTGTTTTCGGGCGGCGAAAGCGGCGATTGAAGAAAAGAGAGACAAGGACCCTGGCGCCATTGGTCCCTGTGAACTCGAAGCGGCACTCGCTTCGCGCTCCCTTGGTAAGCCGCACCTTCAGCCCGTCTTTACTGACGGTCAGGAAATTGCCACCGCCGACTTCGGTACAAAGTGAAAGTAATATCTCCCGAAGGCAAAAGAAGCACCAATACTCGTAGATCTGGTTCACTGGACGGATGTCACCGGAGAGTCCGTCTGACAGCTGTGCGCCGTCATTCCACGCAAGATCCATAGCCATGCGCAGCGACAGGTCGTATCGGAGTAAGTCCTTGTAGCCTCGCTTTCGCAGGAGTGTCTGCGAGTTCGCTGGGATTTGCGTGAGGGCGCCCACCTCTCGCCACATTCCGTGCTGCAACGCTTCGTCGATTGATACCGCCCAGGCGCGCGCTTCGCGCGCTGACGCTCTTCGCCCCTGCGCTTCCAAGGCGCCTTCAAGCCGCCGCGCGACAAGGCTGCAATGCTCCAAGAAGGCTTTGGCGTATCGGTTCTCGGGCGTGTCGCGGGACTCGTAGATCTCGCGCTGTGGCAACGAGGCGGGCGTGAAACCTCGGAAGAGGCGTGCCAGTGGGCCGCCAGCCCGTAGTTCAGCGTAATCAAGTCCGTCTGCGACTAGCTCTGGGTCGACCTCTAGGATCTCCTCAATCGACGTCGATTCAACGCGTTCCACCAGACGCGCATGTGGCCGCTCCACGATTTCCTCGATGGATGTCGGCAGTCTGGCTCTTGACATCACGTGACGCATCAGGAAATGCAGGGCGGCTTCGTTGGCAGCGAGACCGTCAGTCGTCTGAAAGTTCAGGGATACTGGGCTGTCATAGGAGAGCAGTAGCTCTGCAGCCTTCGCTGCCAGCTCATCCAGCAGGCGCTTGAACTCATCGAAGTAGCGCAGCTTGCGGCAGGCGACCTCGGCTCGGAGCTCCCCGCCGAACACTGGCGATAGGTTCAGGACGCCGGCGTGAGAGCGCAGCCGGATTTGACCTGTGATCACCGTTTTGCCGTCCTCTTGCCGCCAGCGCCTGGGCGGCTCCCTCGTGAAGGCGCTCGCGACCCTATCCTCGAACGGCCATGCAGGATTCGCTTTGCACTGTTTAACGGCCTCGTCCATGGAAGACGGCGTGGCCACGTCGACGAAGTAGTCGGTGTCCTCGCGGAGCTGGAACTTCTCGAACAGTTCTCCAGCGTCGCGCCAGCACATTGGCGGTATGCCGCCCGACGAGACCTCATCGGCCCTGGCTTCCTCCTCGGCGGACAGCAGGCAGTCCGACTGGATAGCTCCCTCGGAGAGCGGCTTGCCTTCGCCGAGGTCGGCTTCGATGTCGATCCAGCAGCCCGCGCCTAGGTCGAATCGCGCGCGATGCAGAGGAACGAAGCTCATATCACTTCACGAAGGAGACGTAGTTGCGCGAGAGCAGCCGAGCGTGCATTTCCAGCAGCTTCGTCCGGCACCGTCCGAACTCCTTACCTGCCGGCAGCGCGATGGCTTCAGCTGGCTCAATGCGTGTCGGGGCCTCAGCACCAAGCGTGTACTTGGCTGGGGGAGCGCTGTCCGCATGCGAGCCGCCCAGGAACGCGTGCAGCGCCTTCAGGCTGTCTCCCAGAGCCGAGCGGCTGCCGTGGATCTTGGGAAGAACCTTCTGGAATAGAGCCCGATCGAGGCCATCGACCCAACGCTGCACGGCCTCCTCAGAGGTGGCGCCGTTGGCGATCTGGGCTTTGGTCCAGACCAGCATGTAGGCGTAGATCTCTTTGTTGATCCGGAAGGCGAACTCGAAGCCAACAGGCGCGAGCAGCTTGAAGCAGCCTTCCAGGACCTTGAGGGTGAAGTTCCGGCAGACGTCGAACTCAACGGCGTCTATGCCATGCTTAACTACCAGAGGGTAGAGAACCTTGACTGGATCGGAGTCGCGGCCTTCCCCGGCCTCTCGGTCGTCAATGGCCTCTCGCAGAAGCTGGTTGGCCACAGCAATGTCCACTGTCTCGTCGGGCGTTGCCCCGGCTGCGTATTCGGACGGCCGGAGCGCGCGCACCTCAAGGACATGAGCCCGATCGAGCACCTTAGGCGAGAACATGTAGGTGGTCTCGTCAATGTTTACGGTGCCGACGTAAAAAAGGTTGGGAGGTAGCCTCAGGGGCTGCTCGTTGGTGACCAGAATCTTTGCTGACTTTGCCTCCGAACTGTCAGGGTCTTCGAGATCCAGCAGCTCGCTGATGACTCGAAGTGAGCGCGGATCAATCAACGCCGCGTTGTCGCTGTCTTCCACGATGGTCGAGGCTTCCATGAGCGACAAGAAGGGGGCGAAATATCGCTCGACATGCGAGAGGTTCATCTCGTCGAAGATGAGGAAGTGCGGAATGGAAGTCGAGGTGGGATTGCACGCGCGCAGGATGATCCGGAGCGTGTCGGTAATCTCGTAGCTCTCGTTGGTGTCCTTGCCGTCAGGCGTCTTCCGAGATTGCCCGAAGGGGGTACGAAATCCGATCAAGCGCTTCGGGGAGGTCCAGTCTGGACCGATTGGCACCAACTGGAAGATGCTTCCGTCGACTTGTCCTTCATAGACATCCTGAAGCTGTTCGGCCAACCGCAAGCTTGAGCGGGATTTGCCAGTGCCAGAGGCACCGGTGAGAATCACAAAGGGCTTTGCGGCGAGAGCCGCCACGAGGTCAAGTGAACACAACTTACCCGTTGCTTCCAGCTCGGTTGGCGCCTCGCTCCCGGCGAGATCGAGGTAGTCCTCTGGGCTTGCCGGCGCGTCTTGCAAGTCGGCATCCTCAACGCCTGTCCCTGCGTTCGAGTCGAACAAAGTGGCGATCTCCTGAGGCGTCAGACCCACATCACCAATCAGCTTGTCTCGCAGGAGCTCGGCGCGCCGGATCGGGTCCGTTTCGGTGCCGAGCGTTCCGTCGAGGTCCAACCGGCGAAAGACCCAGACTGCGGCTTCAGTCAGCTTTGGCTTTGCTTCGTTAGCAGACTTCAACAGCGGCTTGGCGAGATTCGCCTCGTAGCCGTCCTTGAAGCCGACGCCACGTGGCTTGGTGTTGGAGAACTCGACGATGGTCTGCCACGGATTGCTGTTAACCGTCGTTCCCGGCCCGTTGGACATGTATTTGCCCGCGCGAAACCCACCCTTCTTGTCGTCGCTGGCGAAGACGTTGAAGAACTGCTTTTGCGCTTTCATATCCGGCGCGTCATGAACGGCCGCCAGTTCCCGCAACGCCTGCATGTAGGCGCCCTCGCCAAGTGACAGAGGCACCTTTGAAGCTCCCTTGAGAAGCAACGATCGCTTGAGGATTAGGAACTCCATTAAGGAGCTCTTGGCCCGCGTGTCTTCAAGGGCTTGGATGCTGGCTTTGATGCGCGTTGCGGTCAGGTATCGGGCCATTTGATCTTCCGTCGTTGTTCTTTTATGAGGAGTTTCTATGCTTTAGCCAAGCTCTCCGAGGTGCTCCACCATCGACTGACAGAACTCTTTCTTTATGTCGATGCCGATCGCGCGAAAGCCGTTCTTCCTTGCGAAGAGAAGACTCGTCCCACTCCCTCCGAACGGATCGAGCACGACGCCATGCTGCGGCGTGGTCGAGAGGATGGGAATCCGAACGAGCTCCTCCGAAAAGCGGGCTTTGTGCCTGTGGCTACACCGAGCTGGCGGGATCTCCCAGGTGTCGGGCGGCGGCAGGATGCTGCCGGTTTCGGACTTGCGCCCGACGGCGTCCTTGTTGAAGTAGTACCAGCGCGACTTCACCAGGTGGAACATATACTCGTGCGACATCGAGCAACGGTCACGCACCTGGTCGGGGATTGGATTCGGCTTCACCCAGACGTTGTCGTTGCGGACGATCCAGTCCTTATCCTGCATTGCAATTGCGAACCGATGGGGGATGAGCAGAAGCTGCTTGGGTTTGCACAACAGCCCGTCGCCTGTACGGTCCTGAGGGCGCAGGCCGAACCGCCGCGCGCTTTGCTTCGACTCTCCGCTCTTGTGCTCACCCTTGCCGCTCCAGTAGGTGTCACCGAGGTTGACCCACAGGCTACCGTTTTCGGCAAGCACAGGCCTGGCTGATTCAAAGCAAGCCACTAGCTGTTCAATGAATTGCTGTGGATGCTCTTCAAGCCCGATCTGACCCTTGGCTCCGTAGTCACGCTGACCGTAGAACGGGGGTGAGGTGACCATGCAGTTCACAAGCACACCGGCTGTCGCCAAGTGCGCCATAGCCTCCCGGACATCCATGTTGAAGATCAACACGTTCTCGTCTGCGTAGTAGGCAGCCTTACGCAACTTGGCATCGCAGAAAGCTTCTTCGGTGGCGACCTGAGGGATCAGGGCGAGATTGGCTTTTGTCAATGGCTTCGCAGCCGGCTTGTCTGCAGGCTTCTTGCCTCCTTTTTCGGGGCTCTTCGACGCTGACTGCAACTTGCTGACTGAGACGGCCACGTCAGAGCCTTGGTCGGCGTTCATATTTTGCAGAACCTCTTCTTCACTCATTTGCCCCCCTCGACAGGGGAGTTGCTGGCCTCACGTCGCCGCTGCTGCATGGTTGGAAGCACGATTTGATGCTGTTCGCAGTAGTTGGCTACCAGAACCTCGAGCATGTTGACCATACTGCGCTGCTCGTTATCAGCGGCAGCCTTCAAGGCCAGCTTGAAGGAGGGTGATACCCGCAGGTTTAGGGTGTCTGACTTTGTTTCTTCGAATCGCAAGGGAGCCCCGCAAGTGTCTGTGCAAATGCGTGATTTTAGCGTTGCAACCGACATTTTTCTAGCGGTACTGCCCCAGATAAAGCTGACCCGTAGCCAACGCCGCCGACAAGCGCGCAGACGAACTCTGGGCTTGCTACTCCTTGTAGTAGTTTGACTAAACATACACTGCGCCATCCCGACCCAGACATCATTTGGGGCCCCCGTCGTCGTCACCACTTTGTGTTCGGTTTTCATCAAACCTGCCCATCTGTGGCCGTTGTGATGTCAGGCGTCTTGCTTGCGGACTCGGTTGGCGACACTTCAAGAGCCCAGTGCTTCTTGAGCACGCCTACGAGGCGCTCTTGCCGATCAACCAGCATCGCCGGTGTCCATTTTTCTTCCGAGCGCACTTCCTGCGTCAGGACGAAGGGTGACGCTGTGCCCTTGCCCTTGAAGTACACGTTCTTCTTCTTGGCGAAGTCGTAGTTGCTGGCGGACGAGTTCTTGTTCCGGTCAAGCGGAACCAAGTTGGCCAAGCGGTGTGTCCACGCCTCCCGATCGTTCTCATCTGGGAACCACTGGAGCCAGTCCGAGCCATCTGGCGGTGTTTGCGGCAGCACGTGCTCCAACGACACGGCGTTCTGCAGTTGCACTCCGGGTGCGCGCACCAGTGACTCAAGGCGCAAGACCAGCGCCATCCTCGCCTTGGGCAGATCGTCGTAAACGTCGCCATCAAGTGCCGCGACGAACTTGCGCTTTTGCGCGTCTGTCAGGGCGAGTGTGGTGAGCGCGGCCAGATCCCCCTTGAAGGTTTCAGGCTCGATTTCCTTGGTGAGCGCAGCGTAGGTTTCGATGCGTTCGTTGATACCCACCTTGGTGACCAGCAGGAAATAGGTCAGGCGTTCCAGTGATTGAAAAAACTCTGCAAGCAGTTTGGGTTGCTGCCGAAAACGCTTGAAGTAGACCAGTGCCGGGGGCACCCAGTCCTTGAAGTCCACGCGGTTGAGCCAAGACAGGTGTTCGTTGATCGTCTCGGCGTGTTCGGTGGCCTCGAAGTCTGCATCGCGCACGAAGTCCCACACTTCGGCATAGGGTTTGATGACCTTGTCGACGAGGTCGATGGGGGTCTTGTACTCGGTGACGTGCTCCTGGAACTCCTTGACCAGGATGTACTTCTGCTTCTTCTTGGCGTAGATGCTGCGGATGTGGCCAAACAGGTCACCGAAGGCGTCGCGACCCAGCGAGCTTTCGATCCGGCTCCACTCTTTGGCGTAGGCGCGGCTCTTGACGTCGCCTGCTGTGGTGCGGATCAGGCCCAGCACCTGCGCCTTGATGATGTCGATAGGCGCGAGGTCGAGTCCCCGGTTGTTGAGTACGGAGAAGATGCGGTATGCGGCTTCGAGGTCGGGCGTGGAGATGACAACCAGCGAGCAGTCGTTGGCGAGGAACTGCCACAGCGCAATGAGGTCGGCAGGCGGAAGCGCCTTGGCCTTTTCGAGCAGCAGCGTGGCGTTTTCACGGTAACGCAGACGGCTGTCTTTCAGCTTGTCCGTACTGGCGACCAACTGTGCGATGCCACCCGGCTCCTGAATATTGGAGCGGAAGAAGTCGGCATCTTCCTCGCGGGCAGTCAGGCGGTACTCGTTTTTCTCGCCAAGACTGACCTTGCCCTTTTTGTAGAGGAAATCAGTGATGTCGTCTGCCGCGTCCGGCATCACGGTGCGCAACACGGCGAACAGCATTGTGAGCGTAGACAGGCGTTGCTGGCCGTCGACCACCGATGACTTCGGGTCCCGGTCGTTCTTGATCAGAACAATGCTGCCGAGGAAGTATTGGCTGCTGGCCCCCGAGACACGCGCGTCCTGCATCGCCGAGTACAGATCATCGAACAGCTCTGTGGCCTGCTCGGTTGTCCAGGCGTAGGGGCGCTGGTAGTCCGGAATCTCGAACTGGTAGCTGCCTTCGAAGATCTCCCTGATCAGTTTGTCGTGGGCTTCAAGCGTCTTGGCCATTGGTTTTCTTCTTTCCTATCGTTTCTTTGGGCTGCTTGGGGCTTGGTAGCCCGGAGCCAGCTTGGCGTTCTCGACGCCGTACAGCGCCAGCGGATCGCTGAGCCATAGGCGGTACTGTTCTTCCTTGAGCCGATGGTCGGGCGAGCAGTCCACGCTCCAGCGCAGCAGCATGTAGCCCGCGACGGCGGCGCGAACACGCATCCGGATCGAGCCGTCGGTCATCCCGTAGTCCATCTTGATGATCTCGGGGCGCTCAAGGCGCGGGTGCGGCACGAAGTCCAGCTCGACGATGCGCGTCCACTGGATGTCGTTGTCCGGCCGTTCGTTGGCCTGTGGCTCCTCGTCGAGCAGCGTTGGCGCTTCGATGCGCGTGACGACAAAGTCCCGAAACTCCCCGCTCTTGCGATCAAAGGCCCGGACGTGCCAGCGCAGGCCGGTATCAACCAGTGCGAACGGAACGATGACGCGCTCGGATTCACCGCTGCTCATCGAGTGGTAGCGGATGGCGACGGGTCGCTTGGCGTGGATCGCCCGGCAGACCGGGGCCAACACATCCATCCTGGGGTTGCTCAGAGCGGTAGGCGACTCGCACGGCAGCAGCGGCTGCGTTGCGCCGGTCACGCCATCGCCGAAGCCCAGAGCCAGCGCCGACAGCACGCGCTGCGATGCGTGGTCGAACAGCGGGGAGAACGCCTGCCCGATGCGGTAGATCTTGTTGCTGCCGTCGAAGGTGATGTTCTGCGGCGCGATTTCCCGGTACAGCGCCAAATCGCGTGTCGCCCCTGCCGGAGCAACGCCAAAACGGTCGATCAGGTCGGGGCGGCCAATCTCACCGAAGAAGTAGAGCCGGAAGTCGATGTAGGCCAGCCGCTCGCGCTGGGCGTGGCTCAAGCTCTCAACGCGCTGGGGATGCATGGTCAGGTGATCCTCACCCACGGAAGATGACGGTTAGACCGAAATTGGTTGTTCGATTGCTCATTTCTAGGCAGTTTACATCATCAAATTGATGACATAATACTCTGCGACGGAAGCTGGGGCAATGAGGTATGGCGAGTGAATGCCGGGGTAGTGTGAAGTTGATCGGTTTGCGCTCCTCGCCGTCCAGGATTTCGCTTGTCGTAAGGTGAAGCGTGGAATCGAGATCACTGCCATTCCTTACATCTGCCCCGCAGGCTTCTGGACGATTGGTTACGGCCACTTCTGCGATCCGAAGCATCCGCCGATCACGGAGGCAGAAGCCGAGGCCTATCTGGCGCGAGATCTGCAGACGGCTCTGGCGGCGACGCTGCGCTACTGCCCTGTGCTGGCCACCGAGCCCGAGAGCCGGATCGCGACCATCGTGGACTTCACGTTCAACCTCGGGGCGGGGCGGCTGCAGACCTCGACGCTGCGACGGCGGATCAACCAACGAGACTGGAGTGCAGCCGCAACAGAGCTGCGTCGATGGGTCTATGGTGGCGGCAAAGTGCTGCCGGGACTCTTCGCGCGACGAGAGGCTGAAATTTCCTTACTGGACACCAAAGTGTAGGGCATCGAGTTTCTGCGGCGCGAATACTTCATGCATCCCATCGTTATTCTTTGCCGATCCCCAGAAGTCATCAACTCCAGATCAGGCGCCAGGTTGCAACTCCACGCGCACTTCCCGTGGCTTACCGGCCCGCTCGACTGACAAGACCACAACATCTCCTACCTTTTGGTCGTCAAGCCGTGCGAGCAGTTTGGCGACATCGTCGACGGGAGCGCCGTCTATGCCTGTGATACGGTCTCCCGGCACGATGCCTTCGGGGCCAACGGTGATACCGCTCAGCCCCGCCTTTTGCGCCGCTGAGCCAGGGGCGACACGGAGCACAAACACGCCTTGGGTACTGGTCAGTGCCTGCAATCGGCGGTTGAGCTGCTCGTCTACCTCGATCCCAAGCGCCGGACGGATGTATTTGCCGGTCTTGATAAGTTGTGGCACCACACGCATGACCGTGTCCACCGGTACGGCGAAGCCAATCCCAGCCGATGCACCGGAAGGGCTGTAGATCGCTGTGTTGATGCCGATCAGACGGCCGGCGGAATCGAGCAACGGCCCACCCGAGTTGCCGGGGTTGATAGCGGCATCGGTTTGAATCAGGTGTTCGATGGTCACTCCGCCAGATTCTCCGGGCAGCGATCGATCTAGCGCGGACACGATGCCGTTGGTGAGTGTCCAATCCAGGCCGAAGGGGTTGCCGATGGCGAACACCTTTTGTCCCACCTTGAGGTCTGCGCTGGTGCCGACCGGAACGGCGGGCGGGCGCTGGAAGCCGACGCCGATTTTGAGCACCGCGATATCGTGTGCCGGACTCACTCCGACCAGCGCGGCTTGGTAATCGCGGCCGTCGGCCAGTTTGACCGTGGCCTCCGACGCCCCCTGAATCACATGAAAGTTGGTAACGACATGACCGGCGTCATCCCAGATGAAACCCGAACCCGTCCCGCGCGGCACGGAAAAGACGTTGCGCGTCCAGACATCTCGTACCAGTTGGGACGTCGTGATGTAGACCACCGATGCCCGGGATTTCTCGAACAGTTCGATGGTGGCCTTTTCATCAGCGGCCAGGTCGCCACGCGGCGTTACGGTGCGCTCGGCAGCTTCGCGCGGGCTGAACCAGGCTTCGATGGCGGGCAGAAACTGCCACAAGAGCATGAGTGCGGCAACACACGCGGTGATGAAGAGCCACCGCCGGACGAAATGATCCGGAGCTGGGCGTTGTGGGTAAGGATCGTGGTAAGCCATGGCGGGGGTTCCTTTCGAGTGATTTAGCGCCAAAGGCCGCTCAGGCCCCGGCGTGGCGGGCGCATCGGGCCGAACGACCTTGGCGCGAGATATTCCGTTTGGAACGGCAGGGCCTGCGATGGCTGAGGCGCCAACGCCATCAGGCGCGCGATACGATCCTCTGTCGCCGGATGCGTGCGCAACCAGGACGGTTCGGGATTCCCCCAGCCGGGCAACAACCAGGCTCGCCACGAGCGGCTCACCCGCTCGATCTTCGCCAGCGCCGAGGCGAGCCCGTGCGGATCTCCCGTCAGCTCTACTGCCATCCGGTCGGCATCGAACTCTCGCACACGTGACAGACCCAACTGTGCGAGCAGTGCCAGTTGCGGCGAAGCGGCCAACAACAGTAAGCCAATCCAGTTAATTTCTGCTGCACCGACCAGCAAGGCTGGCATGCTGATCAGGAGCGCGACCTGACCCAACAACGCCAGCAGGTTCGTGAGCCGGCTGATCGAATCGGCCAAGCCCATGACACGAAGATCTTCTTGAGCGATGTGCGCGACTTCATGCGCCAGCACGGCTTGCAGTTCGCGCATACTCAGGCTGCGGAGCAGGCCATCGGTGAGGGCAATGGAGGCAAGGCGCCTGGAGCCGGTGGCAAAGGCATTGACGATGTCGCTGGGCACATAGTACGGAACCGGCGTGTTCGGCAATCCTGCGCGAGCTGCGAGCGCTCGCAGCAACGACCAGATTGCGGGGGCTTCATCAGGGCGCAAGGGACGGGCGCCATACAGACGCAAGGTCATCGCGGAGGCGGCGACAGGTTCGATCAGCAGGGTCAATGCGCATGTTGCCAGTGCCAGCCAAAGGCCAATCTCGCCGAACAGCAGACTGCCAGCGGCAGCTGCGATCCCCACCAGGGTCAAAACCAGCAGCGCGGTTTGAAAGCGATTGAGCCAGCGGTGCCTCGACCTGGCGTCGTGTCGGCCGACTAGACCATAGGGGGTCATGCCTCCATTACTCGCTCTTGCGGTCATCGCGTTCACGCATGAGCCAATAGGTCAGACCCAAGGCCAGTACCGTCCCCGCCAGCGCGGCCACTTTGGCAGGATCAACGTCGGGTTCGAGGATTATGAACTTGCGGGCCAGTGCCAGGATCGCGATCAGAATGACGGTCTTGACCTGGATGATGCTTTCCTTGCGCAGAGCCACTTTGACGATCGAATGCTTGAATTCCATGGCGATCAGCAGCGTCATGGTGGCACCGAACACCAGCTGGAAAACCTTATGATCCAGTGGATTCAGCGCATCCATGACGAGCAGTGTGAACACCAGCCGAATCAACTGAATCAGCGAAATCACAATTACCAACGCGATGACGCCCGAAAGCGTGATGGCAACGAACTGCTCGAAGCGCTCGTAACCCGTCATCAACCGCCACTGGGAGCGTATCTCGTCAAGGGCCGTGTGGCCAGATTCTTTATTCATAAGCGTTGCGCTCTCTCTTTCAATGAAACGTTAATGGAACGGAGAGTCCGAGAAGACGACTCGATCACACCTGAATCACCGGGGCAATTGCGAAGCCACCCAGCGCATAATGTCCTGCGCGCCCATGGCGCCCGCCTGACGTGCAACCTCATGTCCCCCTTGGAACAAAATCAGGGTTGGAATGCTGCGAATACCGAACTGGGCGGCCAGGTGAGGCTCGGCCTCGGTATTTACCTTGGCCAACCTCACCTTGGGTTCAAGCAGGGAGGCCGCCTGCTCGAACTGCGGCGCCATCATCTTGCACGGTCCGCACCACGGCGCCCAAAAGTCAACCAGCAGCGGCAGGTCACTGCGCTCCAGATGACGGGCGAAGGTCGCTGTGGTCAGATCAATGGGTTCTCCGGTGAACAGCGGGTGCTGGCACCGCCCGCAATTGGGCTTCTCTGCCAACTTGTTGGCTGGCACGCGATTGATGGATTGGCAGTGTGGGCAGACGATATGAATGCTGTCACTCATGAGGTGGCTCCTTGGGACACAGAGGAAGTAATGGCTCCAGCAGTTGGGCCGCCGTGACATGGGGATTCGAACTGTAGCCCTTGCGTCAGTTGCCGGATGCTGTATTCATCCAGCGTTTCCCGTGCGAGCAGTTCGCGCGCGCATCGCTCCAGCACATCTCGGTTAATTTCGAGAATTCGGTATGCACGATCAAACACACCCATCACAATGTCACGGATGGCTTGGTCGATGCGTGTCTGAGTCGATTCGGCTACTCGGCAGCCACCCTGTGCCAGTTCAGGCGCATCAAGAAAACGCGGCCTCTGTGCCTCAAAAGCAACGTACCCCAAACCCTCATCCATGCCGAAGCGCGTAATCATGTCGCGGGCGATGTCGGTGGCCCGCGCGAGATCGTCTGAAGCCCCTGTGGACAGCTCGCCAAACACGAGCTTCTCAGCCGCACGCCCTCCCAGGAGCACGGCGATCTTGTGCTCCAGGTCGGCACGTGTCATCAGAAATCGGTCTTCGGTGGGCCGCTGCAGGGTGTAGCCGAGTGCACCGATGCCACGCGGAACGATTGAAACCTTGTGTACTGGGTCGGTGCCTGGCAGCGCCAGCGCCACCAGCGCATGCCCCATCTCGTGATAGGCCACGGTTTCCCGCTCCTTGGGATTGAGCACTCGGTTCTTCTTCTCCAGGCCCGCCACGATGCGCTCGATGGCGGAGGTGAAATCCTGCAACTCCACGGCGGACGCTTTGCGCCGGGTCGCGGCCAGCGCGGCCTCGTTGACCAGGTTCGCGAGGTCTGCACCCGAAAAGCCCGTGGTCAGCGCAGCCACCTGTTCGAGATCGATATCCTGAGCCAGCGTCACCTTCTTGACGTGGACTTTCAGGATGTCCAGCCGTCCCTTCTTGTCGGGCCGGTCCACCAGCACCTGACGGTCGAAGCGACCGGCGCGCAGCAGCGCCTGGTCGAGGATTTCGGGGCGGTTGGTGGCGGCGAGGATGATCAGCCCGACCGAGCTGTCGAAGCCGTCCATCTCCGTGAGCAGCTGGTTGAGGGTCTGCTCGCGCTCGTCGTGGCCGCCGATGGGGCCGCCGACGCCGCGCGCGCGGCCCAGCGCATCGAGCTCGTCGATGAAGATGATGGCCGGCGCCTGCCCGCGGGCCTGCTCGAACAGGTCGCGCACGCGCGCTGCACCCACGCCGACGAACATCTCGACGAACTCCGAGCCTGAGATGGAAAAGAACGGTACCCCGGCCTCGCCCGCCACGGCCTTGGCCAGCAGGGTCTTGCCCGTGCCGGGCGGGCCAACCAGCAACACACCTTTCGGGATGCGCGCCCCGAGCCGTCCATACTCCTGCGGATTCTTGAGGAAATCGACGATCTCAACCAACTCCGCCTTGGCCTCATCGACACCCGCGACATCGGCAAAGGTGACGCCGGTGTTCTTCTCCATGAACACCTTGGCGCGGCTCTTGCCGATGCTCAGGAAGCCGCCCATGCCCTGCTTCTCGGCGAAGCGGCGGAACAGGAAGAACCAGACGCCGAAGAAGGCCACCGCCGGCAGAATCCAGGAGAGCACATCACGTAGCCAGGTGCTTTCCACCACCCGCGCGTAAGGCACGTCGTACTTGGACAGCCGCTCGGCCAGGTCGGGTTCGACGCGAGTGGCCACGATGGTGGTCTTGCCCCGGCTGTCCGGCGATTTCAGGCGCCCGGTGACCGTGCGGTCCGACACCAGCACTTCGGCGACGCGCCCCTCGGCCAGCGCCTTCTCGAATTCGCTGTAGGGCACGGGCTCGACGGTCTTGGCCGCCTGCCAGTAGTTCTGCAGCGTCAGCAGCAACAGGCCGGCGACGATCCAGTAGCCAATGTTCCATTGATCTTTCTTTTCCATGGGCAATGTTCCTCGCAAGTCGTGCCGCTAGAGAATGGGGGTGAACAGACGGGCCACCCCGTCGCGCAAGCGGATGGCCAGCGGGCGGGCGCGCAACGCCATGGCCGATATCTCGTTCGATGCATCACGGGCGGCATCAAAAAGGGATTCCAGCCGCGTAGACAGCGCGGTGTCGTACACCTCCACATTGAACTCGAAGTTGAGGCGCAGGCTGCGCGCATCCCAATTGGCCGAACCCAGGCAGCACCACTGGCCGTCTATCAGCATCAGCTTGCTGTGGTCGAACGGGCCAGGCCGTTCGAAGATGCGTACACCGTGCTCCAGCACCTGCCAGTAGTGGGCGCGCGCGGCCCATTGCACCGTGGGATGGTCGCCGTTTGCGGGCGTCAGCACCTCGACGCGCACGCCGCGCAACGCGGCCGTGCTCAGCGCCGCGATCATCGGCTGATCGGGCACGAAGTAAGGTGTCCAGATGCGCACCGAATGCTTCGCCGCGCTCAAAGCGCCCATGAAGGTCCAGCGCATCCTGTCCAGGGCCTCATCGGGACCGGCCTCGATGCCGCGCGCCCAAGAGGTTCCTTGCTCATCAGCCGTTGCGGGCGGTTCGCCCCAGAAACCCTTGCTGAGCCGCTCGCCCGTGGTATCGCACCAATCATCGGTGAAGCACCGCATCAGATGCGCAACCACCGGCCCGCGCAGACGAAAGTGCAAATCGTGACAGGCCTGCTCCGGCGCATCGGGCCGCCAATACGGGCTGCAGATGTTCATGCCACCGGTGAAACCTGTCTCGCCATCGATCACCAGCAGCTTGCGGTGATTGCGCAGATGCGCGGCATGCAGGCGCGCGGGAATCAACGTCGGGTTGAACGTCGCTGCCGGAACGCCGGCGCGTTGCAAGGCGCGGTAAGCGCTGCGGGGCCTCCAGCGGGCATAGACGTCGTCGATCAGCACCCGCACTTGCACGCCGCGCTCATGAGCCCGGCGCAGCGCATCGACGAACTGCGCCCCGATGCCTTGGCTGTCGAAGATGTACGAAGCCAGCGCGACGCTGTGCCGCGCCGACTCGATGGCAGCGAGCATGGCCGGGTAGGCCTGCTCGCCATCGACGAGCGGCTCGATGCGGTTGCCGCTGGTCAGCGACTGGCCGGTGGCACGTCCCACCAGGTGCGCCAGGCCGGCAAACGGCGCCGATACGGCCTGGGGCATCGTAGGCACGAGGTCCTGCCGAACAGCAGGATCTGCCCCCGGAAACAGCCGCCGCGCCCGCCGCTGGTAACGGTTGATGCCGAACAGCCCATACAGCAGCGAACCGGCAAGCGGCAACAAGGCGATCAGCAGTACCCACAGCGTGGCCGATCGCGGGTCACGCTTGTAGATGATCGCGTGCCCCGCTGTGGGGATAGCGACCGCCAGCGACACGAGGGTGGCTGCCCATGTCAGCCCGTTGGGGTCGGACACGACAGCCTCCCCATGACTCAAGATTCGCCGCCCGCTGACTTCTTCTTGCGCGCAGGCTTGCTCGGGTCGCTCGGCGGCGTCTCGGCCACGTTCGCGGCATCGGGCTTCTCAGGCTCGGCCGGCTTCGCGGGTGGCTCCTGGCGCTCGAAGACCACCCGTTCGGCCTTGTCGTCCCAGCGGGCGCTGGCGTGATCGGCCTTGCCGATACCGCCACCCAGCATCTCGCGCGCCAGAGCAGTTTCCAGCTCGCTGCGGATCAGCCGCTTGAGCTCACGCGCGCCGAACTCGGGCTTGTAGCCTTCCTCCGCGAAGTGATCGATCAAGGTCTGATCGAAGGCGAGCGTCACGCCCTGGCTGGCGGCGTTGCGGGCCACACGATCGAGCTGCAGGCCGACGATATGGCGGATCTCCTCCTTGCCCAGCGCATGGAAGACGATGATCTCGTCGATGCGGTTGAGGAACTCGGGGCGGAAGTGTCCGCGCAGCACGTCCATCACCTCGCCCTTGGTCTTCTCGTATTCCTCGCCGGCGGCGCCACGGGCCTTCAGCCGACGCTGGATGATGTCCGAGCCCAAGTTCGAGGTGGCGATGATGATGGTATTGGTGAAATCCACCACCCGGCCCTTGCCGTCGGTGAGCCGCCCGTCGTCGAACACCTGCAGCAGGATGTTGTAGACGTCGGGGTGAGCCTTCTCGATCTCGTCCAGCAGCAACACGCTGTAGGGTTTGCGCCGCACCTTCTCGGTGAGCTGGCCACCCTCGTCGTAGCCGACGTAACCCGGAGGCGCCCCCACCAGGCGTGCCACGGTATGGCGTTCCCCGTACTCGGACATGTCGATGCGCAGCAGCGCACCTTCATCGCCATAGATGGACTCGGCCAGCGCCTTGGCGAGCTCGGTCTTGCCCACGCCGGTCGGCCCGAGGAACAGAAAAGTCGCCACCGGCTTGCTGCCTTCGCGCAGGCCCGCGCGCGACAACCGCACGGCATCGGCCACCGCGCGCACTGCTTCGTCCTGGCCCACCAGGCGCTCGTGCAGCCGCTGCTCCAGATGCAGCAGCTTCTCGCGTTCTTCCACCGTCAGCTCGTTGACCGGAATGCCGGTCAGGCGCGAGACGATCTGCGCGACATGCTCGGCCTTGACTTCGGCGCTGCCCGAGGCGCGCTCGCGTTCCCATTCCTCGACGAGCTTCTTGAGTTCAGTCTCCTTGGCCTCGATGCGCTTGCCCAGCTCGGCGGCCTTGTCGTACTGCTTGCGCGAGGCCACATAGTCCTGCTCACGCCGCAGCTGGTGCAGTTCGGACTCCAGCTCTTGCACCGCCACCGGGCGGGCCGTGGCCGACAGCTTCACGCGTGCGGCCGCCTGGTCGAGCAGGTCGATGGCCTTGTCAGGCAAAAAGCGCGCGGTGATGTAGCGGTCCGACAACTCGGCGGCGGCGATGATCGCATCCTCGGTGATGCTGACCTTGTGGTGCGCCTCGAAGGTGTCGCGCAGGCCGCGCAGGATCATCATGGTCTGCGCTATCGTCGGCTCGGGCACCATCACCGGCTGGAAGCGACGCTCCAGCGCGGCGTCCTTCTCGATGTACTTCTGATACTCGTTGAGCGTGGTAGCGCCGATCAGGTTCAGTTCGCCGCGCGCCATCATCGGCTTGAACACGTTGGCCACGTCCAGCCCGCCTTCGCCGCCACCCTGGCCTGCACCGACGATGGTGTGCACCTCGTCGATGAAGAGAATCAGCTCGCCCTGGTGCTCGGTCACTTCCTTGAGCACCTTCTGCACGCGCTCCTCGAACTCGCCGCGGTACTTGGCGCCTGCCACCATGGCGTTGATGTTGAGTTCGACCAGACGCTTGTCGCGCAGCGTCTCGGGCACTTCGCCGGCGACCATGCGCTGCGCCAGCCCTTCGACGATGGCGGTCTTGCCGACGCCGGGCTCGCCGATCAGCACCGGGTTGTTCTTCTTGCGCCGGGCCAGCACTTCGATGGTCGTCTCGATCTCCTGCGCGCGGCCGATGACCGGATCGAGCTTGCCCTCGCGCGCCATCTTGGTGAGGTCGCGCGAATACTTGTCGAGTTCCGGCGTGTTGGTCGGCGTCTCGGCGCGGCCATCCTCGGCCCCTTTGCCGACCACCTTGCTTACCTGCTGGCGCAGCGCTTGCGGCGTGAGGCCGTAACGGCGCAGCAGGTTGGCCGCCAAACCTTCGCCTTCCTCGGCGAGCCCGATCAGGAAATGCTCCGGCCCGACATAAGAGTGGCCGAGTTCGTTGGAGGCCACGAAAGCACGGCTGAGCGCGTCCTTGACCCGGGGCGACACGCCGATCTCGCCCTCGAACGGCTTATCGCCGCGCTTGGCTTCGGATTCGATCTGGCGCTTGAGGTCATCGACCTTGATCTTGAACTGCCCCAGGATGGTCTTGACCACGTCGCTGTCGGATAGCGCCAGCAGCAGGTGTTCGGTATCGACTTCGGCGCGCCCGAACTCTGCAGCGTGTCGGGCGGCCTCCTGCAATAGGGCCTCGGACTGTTCGCTGATACGGCTGGCGAGCCCACTGCCGCGACGGCGCGCGGTGCCCGTACCGGCCGGGGCGGGTTCGCCGAACGAGGCATCGACGACCTCGTCGGTATCGGCCGCCATGGACGGTGCGTCGTCACCGATGCGGAAGAAGTCGCTGCCAAGGAAGTCTTCGAACAGCCCGCTGCGCGAGCCGAACAAGGCTTCCAGCGGTGAGACGGTGCGCTTTTGCTGGCGCACCAGTTGGCGATAGTGATCGTCACACAACAGCATGGTGCTGTGGCGACCATTGAGATTGGCTTCCACCCGCACCGTGGCGGGCTGGCCGCAGACTTGGCATTGTTTTCTGGCCATGCTGATGCTCCTGTAAAGACTGATCTGACGAGGCACCGCCGATCACGGTGCCTCATCTTTTTGTGGTTTTTGAGAAAAACGCGCTGCCCCGCGTTAGCCGTTGATCGGGATCGAGCGCCCCTGCTTGGGCGTACTGGCCTCGCGCTTTTCCATCGTGATCGTGAGCACGCCGTTCTTGAAAGCGGCCTTGATCGTGTCCTGGTTGGCATCGGCCGGCAGGTTCAGAGCGCGCTGAAAGCTGCCGTAGGAGCGCTCCACCCGGTGGAAACCGCCGTCTTTCGTTTCCTGCTCCTGACGCTTTTCACCGCGCACCAGCAGCACGTCGTTGTCGAGCGTGATCTGGATGTCTTTTTCCTCGATGCCGGGTACTTCCAGGGCGATCTTGTACTGCTTGTCGGTCTCCTGGATGTCCAGCGCCGGCTTCAGCATGCCCGGCCAGTCCGACGGCCAGCGTGGCATGGCCAGCGTCGGGAAACCGAAGCCTCGAAACGCGTCGTCGAACAGGCGGTCGATCTCGCGATGCAATTGCAGGATGGGACTGACGGGCCCACCCGCCACAGGCAGGTCATTGCGCTGCACCGGCAGCGAGGCAGTGCTCTGTTGTTCTTCCTGCTCCTTTTTGAACCAGTTCCAGGGAGCCAATTTCTTGAAATCAATGTCCATGTCACACCTCCAGAAATCAATTGAAGACTCACTCAATCCGCTTGCCTGCGGCTATGGATAGCGCGCCCAGGCAACACGGGATGTTTCGCTGACTTCGGCTGCTCATCTGTGCGTATCACCTCCTTCTTTCTGCCTGCTTGGATCTGATCATTGATCCATTGATCGATTTCACTTTGACGAAACCGCCACGTCCCGCCGACCTTGAAGGCCGGAATTTCCCCGTGCGCGGCGAGCCGGTAAAGCGTCCGCTTGCCGACCTTTAAGTAGGTAGCCAACTCGTCGAGTGTGAAGATCGCCTGCTGGCGCGCTGTCATACCACCCCCACAAGTTCCGTCGTCACGCGGCCTCGCTCGAGGAAATTCTTGCAAGACTTTGCAAGATATTGCGCCTAACATGCCGAAAGTCAAGAGTCAACATCCAGCGACCTGCTGGCCGATTGATGTGACTCAAATCTTCAAGGACGGTATGCCAGGGCGGGCCGGTCCGGCGCAGGGGACGGTGGGTTGATCGGGACCTTGCGGGCGCCGCCCACGGCCGCAGATCAAACACCGATCCTCACGTTGTAACCGAGCGCCCGCAGCCCCTTGCTCGTGCGCATGTTCCTTGGCGGAAACTCGTCTGGGCGCGCCCAGCCGACGATTTCCCCGAGACTGCTCAGGCCAATGTGCGGAATGGCCCAGTCGTCGCTGCGGATCGCGTTACCCAAGAAGCCCAGTGGCAGCGCAGGACGATTTTGGCCAAATCATCGAATCCACGTCCTCAAGGCCAAGGCGTTACTATTTAGTTCGGATTACGGACGCGGGTTCGGTTCCGTGTTCCACCACCAAACATGAAACCCAACCGTCACCGGTTGGGTTTTTTGTTGCCTGCACGATTCATCGCGCGCCGATGTGGCGCGCCCGTCGTCAGTGCATCGACGCGCCATCCAGAGGCATGCCAGCCAGCCGCGCCGCATGAAACGGTTCGATGCCGACCGTCACGCCGAGGTGCGTATACAGCCGCTCCGCCTGATCAGGCGAGGTGAGCACACCAGGCATCCATAGCCGCTGCAGCCGCGCCAGGGGTTCGCCCGAGTGCGCGGCAAACGCCTCGGGGCCGAACTCCTGGATGGCTTTGAACAGCACGAGACCGACCAGGTACATGTCGCCAGTGTTCAGCGCGATCTCTGCCTGGGCAGTCCAACGCGCTGTGCGATCTTCAATTTTTTCCGCTTCGGCGAAACGCTCTGTCATGGTCGGCATGAAGGCGTCACCCGGCGGGAGAAAAGTAAAACTCATCAAACGACTCCAGTCCCCGTATCTGAACGATGACGGCATTCTTCGCAGAAAACTTAAAAAATCGGAACCGATTCACGCAAGATCCAGCGAAAAAACAACACTTAGCGAACCACACGCCACAAGGCCGGCGCTACCGCTGGGACCCATCCAGCACTGCACCACATCGTAAGGCTTTGGAGGCAGACGCAGCGCGTGCCCTGATAGGTGACGGCCTGACCAATTTCATACGTGGTTCATACGTGGGGCCATCGCGCCAGGTGTCATGGCTGCCGCCATCGGGCTGCCCTGTCGATCTACCACTGGAACTGTCGTTGCCACCAGAACGGCCGCTTGCGCTGGGTGCGTCCTTGTCGACTCCATAGCGATAGCCAGGATACGTCTTGCGTTGATCTGTCCGCCAACACCAAGGAAATCGTAATTTCCATAAATCATCGGGCACCCTGCCTGCCGTCAGGACGGGGGACGCTACAATAGGCCATCGCTGTTTTCCCTTCCCCGCATC
This sequence comes from Cupriavidus sp. Met-2, assembly GCF_049843575.1. Classification (NCBI taxonomy): domain Bacteria; kingdom Pseudomonadati; phylum Pseudomonadota; class Betaproteobacteria; order Burkholderiales; family Burkholderiaceae; genus Cupriavidus; species Cupriavidus sp. Met-2. The sequence goes on along the minus strand of NZ_JBBHZL010000001.1, from coordinate 620,092 downwards.
GCCTCCATGTCCGACCACCCCCGCTTCACCGTCAACCGCTCCGTCTGCCTGCTTGTGCCGGAGCAGCCCTTCCTTGACTGGGTCAAGGCGGTGGATCCCGAACCTGTGCCCACGCTGACGCTCGAGGCCATCCGCGACGACGCCAGCGTGTTCCTGTTGCCCGAGGTGGCAGATACACCTGAGAACGCGCTGCGCTGGGTGGAGAAGCGCTGGCGTACGTTCTTCGAATTCATGCTCGGGGAATGGTTTGACGACTCGCTATGGCCCCAGCAGATCTCGCTGGAGATGTTCCGCCAGTGGTTCACCCCTCGTTTTCACTCGATGGTGTGGGACATGGCGCCGGACTCGCCGATCGAACTCGAAGACTGGGATGACGAGGACGACCAGGTATCGACGTTGCTGCACTGAGTCGCTTCGCGACTGCGCGACGGTCAGATGAGGAAACGAAAACGGCACGCCATTGCGTGCCGTTTTTCATGCTGTGCCGGGCGATGGCCTCGGCAGCGTCAGAGGAACCGATCCAGGATCTTGCGGCTGGGCTTGTCGAGCGCCATCAGGTCTCGAATCAGATAGTGGATGCCGTGGCTGTCCGAGATCAGCAGCGTATTGCCAACGAGCCGACGGATATCCTCCTCGCCACGCAGCACCAGATCAGTCTGACCACGATCGGTCTGCACGGTCCACACGCTCGGCGTGGCATACGTCGAGACGCCCACGATCTTCCGGATTTCTGGCATGAACTCGCGCCCGGCCAGTTCCGACTCGATCAGTTCGCGGGTCGGCGCCGGCAGGCCGTCGAGGCTCGGAATCCAGGCCAGTTCCCGGCCATCCGTGCTCATCATGCCCACGCCGCCGTCGGGCGCGGAGATCGGGAAGGCTCGCACCGGCACCACCCCTTCGTGCGACACGCCATCGGCCAGCGTCAGCACCAGCTTGCCGAAGCTGTTGCGGGTCAGATTGAAGTCAGGCGTCTGCATGGCCGCTTGTTCGTGAGTCTGTTCGGAAGTTTGATTACTGCGCACCGACGGCCTCCTTCGCTTCCGCGACTTCGCCGTCGCTGATCGCATCGGCGTCGGTATCCACGTTGCGCGCCTGTGCCTGGTACAGCTTGTAGTACGCGCCTTCACACGCCATCAGTTCGTCGTGATTCCCCACTTCGACGATCTGGCCACGATCCATCACCACCAGACGGTCGGCCTTGCGCAGCGTGGAGAGGCGGTGCGCGATGGCGATCGTGGTACGGCCCTGCACGAGATTGTCCAGCGCCTTCTGGATTTCCTTCTCCGTCGTGGTATCCACCGACGAGGTGGCTTCGTCCAGAATCAGGATGCGCGGATTGATCAGCAGCGCGCGGGCGATCGAGATGCGCTGGCGCTCGCCGCCGGACAACGCCTGACCACGTTCGCCCACGAGCGAATCGTAGCCGTGCGGCAGCCTCAGAATGAACTCGTGCGCGTGGGCGGCACGGGCGGCCGCGATGATTTCCTCTCGGGTCGCGTCGGGCTTGCCGTAGGCGATATTGTCGGCGATCGTGCCGAAGAACAGGAACGGCTCCTGCAGAACCAGGCCGATATGGCGGCGGAACTCCGAAACCGGCAGCGAGCGGATATCGACACCGTCCACGCGAATCGCGCCTTCGGACACGTCATAGAAACGGCAGATCAGGTTGACCAGCGTGCTCTTGCCCGAACCGCTATGCCCCACCAGGCCGATCATCTCGCCCGGCTGGATCGACAGGTTCAACCCGCGGATCACGGCGCGGTTCCCGTAGCGGAACCCGAGGTCGCGCAATTCGATGGCGCCCTGGACATTGTCGATGTGCACCGGCTTCTGCGGCTCCGGCACGCTCGACACGTGATCGAGAATATCGAAGATCCGCTTGGCGCCGGCGGCAGCCTTCTGCGTCACCGAGACGATGCGGCTCATCGAATCCAGGCGCGTGTAGAAGCGGCTGATATAGGTCAGGAACGCCACCAGCACACCCACGGTGATCGCATCGTGGCTGACCTGCCAGATGCCGAAAATCCAGACCACCAGCAGGCCCACCTCGGTCAGGAACGTGACCGTCGGCGTGAACAGCGACCACACCGCGTTGACCCGATCATTGATGGCCAGGTTGTGCTTGTTCGCCTCGCGAAAGCGCGTCACTTCGCGCTTTTCCTGCGCGAAGGCCTTCACTACCCGGATACCCGGGATCGTATCGGCCAGCACGTTGGTGATCTCCGACCAGATCCGGTCGATCTTCTCGAAGCCATGGCGCAGGCGGTCGCGCACCAGATGGATCATCCACGCGATGAACGGCAGCGGCACCAGCGTGACCAGCGCCAGCCACGGATTGATCGACACGAGGATGATCGACGTCATTGCGATCATCAGCACGTCGGTGGCGAAGTCCAACAGGTGCAAGGACAGGAACACGCTGATGCGGTCGCTCTCCGAGCCGATGCGCGCCATCAGGTCGCCGGTGCGCTTGCCGCCGAAATACTCGAGCGACAGCTTGAGCAGATGCTCGTAGGTGGTGGTGCGCAGGTCGGCGCTGATCCGCTCCGACACCCTGGCCAGCAGGTAGGTACGTGCCCAGCCCAGCACCCAGGCAACCAGGGCGGCGCCCAGCAGGCCGGCCAGGTAGAGTTTGACAAGGCCGATATCGATTGGCACACCGTTCTGGTAGGGAATCAGCACCTTGTCCATCAGCGGCATGGTCAGGTACGGCGGTACGAGCGTGGCGGCGGTACCCAGCAGTAGCAGGACGAAGCCGCCCAGGAGTTCCCAGCGGTAGGGCCGCGCGAAGCGCCACAGGCGCAGGAGCGCCCATGTCGACGGAGGCGTCTCCAGTTCCCGGCTGCATTGCGGGCACTGTTCCTCGCCCGGTGGCAACGGCGCCTTGCAGGTGGGACAGATCTCGGTATCGGCCGGCTCCGGGGCGCGGCCTGTTGCCAGGGCGTCGCGGCGCGTATCGAACTGGTCGGCCAGTCTCAATGCGTCGGGATTGTAACCAAGCGTATAGCGCCAGCTTGCCAGACGGCGCTGGCCATCCGACAGTTCCAGCGTGCCCACCCCGGCGTGGTCCCCATGGGCCAGCGTCTGGCCGGCCGTGATTTCCCAGTCCTGGAGGGTTTTTTCACCGGGCGCGCGCGCAATCAGGCGACGGTCCGTCACAACCAGCCACCCTTGGGTAAAATGCAACCTTGCGTCCAGGTCCAGCGTCAGTCCGGCCAGGACGTTTTCCCCAGGCTGCAGGGCGGCGCCGATTTCGGCGCCCCAGGGTCCTTGCAAACCGGGGCTGGGAGGGACGGACGGGGAAGACTGGGTCATTGTTGGCGCGTCAGACAAGAAGCGAAAAGCGAATGAAAAGCGCGTCCGCAATGGGTCCCGAAGGGATCAGCGACGGACATAACTTGAAACAATTTAAGCGGAGCGCCATATGGCGGCCCGCAATTTTGCCCGCAAGTATACATAACGCAAACAAGCGGAGGAGCCTGGTGCACTGCACAACACGTTCCGGCCAGATCGGGGCAGCCAAGGGTCAACCCTGAAGGCGCCGTAACGTTAACGAAAGGTTAGGCTTCCATTTCTCGGGCATTCAGCCCACTGCCTCAAGCTAAGTCAATGAAAAAGAAGGACATTGAGATTTTCGATGTCATGTCGCTGCGCGGCCCGAATATGTGGACATATCGGCCGGTGCTGGAGGCATGGGTCGACATCGGCGAACTGGAGGATTTCCCCTCCAACACGATTCCGGGGTTCTATGAGCGCCTGTCGGCCTGGCTGCCGACGCTGATCGAACACCGCTGCAGCCCGGGGGTGCGTGGCGGATTCCTGATGCGCCTGAAGGAAGGTACCTGGCCGGGCCACATCCTGGAACACGTCACGCTTGAGCTGCAGAACCTGGCCGGGATGCCGGGCGGCTTCGGCAAGGCCCGCGAGACCCCGATCCGCGGCGTGTACAAGGTCATCGTCCGCGCCTGGCACGAGGAAGTGACGCGCGCAGCCCTGTTCACGGCCCGCGACCTGGTCATGGCTGCCATCGAGGACCGTCCTTTCGACGTGCCCGCCGCGGTGGACAACCTGCGCCGCCTGGTCGACGAACACTGCCTGGGCCCGAGCACGGCCTGCATCGTCGATGCCGCGGATGACCGCGACATTCCGTCGGTCCGCCTGTCGGACGGCAACCTCGTCCAGCTAGGCTATGGCGCCCGCCAGCGTCGCATCTGGACGGCCGAGACCGACCGGACCAGCGCCATCGGCGAGTCGATCTCGCGCGACAAGGACCTGACCAAGAGCCTGCTGGAATCCTGCGGTGTGCCGGTGCCGGAAGGCCGCATGGTCGAAAGTGCCGAAGACGCCTGGGATGCCGCCGAGGACATCGGCGTACCCGTGGTGGTCAAGCCGTACGACGGCAACCACGGCCGTGGCGTGTTCACGAACCTGATGACCCGCGAGGAAGTGGAAACGGCCTATGCCGTGGCCATCGAGGAAGGCAGTGGCGTGATCGTCGAGCGTTTCGTGCCCGGCAACGAGCACCGCCTGCTGGTGGTGGGCGGCCGCGTGGTCGCCGTCGCGATGGGGGAAACCGCCTCGGTGGTCGGCGACGGCAAGTCGACGATCGACGAGCTGATCGAATTGCAGATCAACTCCGACCCACGTCGGGGCAGCACCGAAGACCATCCGCTGAACCGCGTGCGTCTGGATTCGGCCGCACGCCTGGAACTGAAGCGCCAGGGCTATGCCGACGGCAGCGCCGTGCCGCCGGAAGGCCGCACCGTGCTGATCCAGCGCAACGGCAATGTCGCGTTCGACGTGACCGACCGCGTGCATCCGAGCGTGGCCGCCCATGCCTCGCTGGCCGCTCGCGTGGTGGGTCTCGACATCGCCGGCGTGGACCTCGTCGCACAGGACATCTCGCGCCCGCTGGCCGAACAACGTGGCGCCATCGTCGAAGTCAACGCCGGCCCGGGCCTGCTGATGCATATCAAGCCCGCCGAAGGCGAGCCGCGCCCGGTGGGCCGCGCTATCGTCGATCACCTGTTCCCGAGCCGGAACGGCGTGGAAGACGATGGCCGCATCCCCGTGGTGGGCATTACGGGCACCAACGGCAAGACTGTGGTGGCCAAGCTCGTGGCGCGACTGCTGCAACTGTCGGGCAAGCACACGGGTCTGGCCTGCAGCGACGGCCTGTTCCTGGACCGCCGCCAAGTGGAGAAAGGCGGCCGGGGCGACCGCGCGAGCTGGGATGCCGGTCATCGCATTCTGATGAACCGCGCAGTGGAAGCCGCCGTGTTCGAGAGCGACAGCGGCGTGATCCTGTCGCAGGGCCTGCCCTATGACCGCTGCCAGGTGGGCGTGGTCACGAACTTCGGAAAACCCGACCACATCGGCGACTTCTACGTCGAAGATGAAGACCGCATGTACAACGTGCTGCGCACGCAGGTGGATGTGGTGCTCAAGACCGGCGTGGCCGTGCTCAACGCCGCCGACGCGCGTCTGGTCGAAATGGCCGAGCTGTGCGATGGCGACGTCATCTTCTTCGGCCTGTCCGCCGACCTGCCGGCCATCGCCACGCATCGCGCGGCAGGCAAGCGCGCGGTGTTCGTGCGCGACGGCAAGGTGGTGCTGGCCACCGGCAACAGCGAGACCGCGCTGACCGATGTGTCGGCGATTCCGCTGACCTACGCCGGACGTGTGGCATTCCAGATCGAGAACGTGCTGGCCGCCGTGGCCACGGGTTGGGCGCTCGGCATTTCGAACGACCTGATCCGTGCCGGCATCGTCACGTTCGACGTCGGCCAGGTGGATGTTCCGGGCCGCTTCACGCTGTTCGAGCACCATGGCGCTACCGTGGTGGTGGACGACGCGCACAACGCCCCGGCGCTCGAAGCGCTGGCGGCCGCGCTCGACCGCTTTCCGTCCGAGCGCCGGATGCTCGTGTTCGGCGCGGGCGTGCAGCGTCGCGACGAGGACCTGATCGAACAGGGCAAGGTGATTGGCGCCACGTTCGACCGCGTGTTCCTGTGCGAGGACCGGAGCGTCAAGCGCGAACTCCCCGAGACCGAGGCGCGCGCGCTGCTCAAGAAGGGCCTGTACGAAGGCCGCCGCGTGACCAAGATCATCGACGAAGGCGCGCGCCGCGCGGCGGTGGAAGCCGCGCTGGCCCAACTCGTGGCGGGTGATCTGCTGGTACTGCAATGCGACGAGGGCTCGACAGACAGCACGGTGGAACAGGTACACCAGTGGATGGGCCGCGCCGGACGCCGCGCGTGATGCGCGAGCCGGAAAGAAAAACGGAAAACTGATTCTATGGAAGTTTCTCGCATCCGGGCCCTGCGTGGCCCGAACCTCTGGTGTCGTCACACAGCCATCGAAGCCATCGTGGCGTGCTCGGACAAGTCCCTTCGGCTGGCCGAGCTGCCCGGTTTCGAAGACCGCCTGCGCGGGCGTTTTCCGGGCATCGGCCCGCTGCGCCCGGACGATGAGGCCGGATCGCCCTCGATGGCGCATGTGCTCGAAGTGGCAGCCCTGGGCCTGCAAGCCGCGGCCGGCTGCCCGGTGACGTTCAGCCACACCGCACCGACGCTCGAACCCGGCACCTATCAGGTGGTGGTGCAGTACAGCGAAGAGGAAGTGGGCCGTCTGGCATTCAATCTGGCCGAGCAGCTTTGCATCGCCGCGCGCGACGACCTGCCCTTCGACCTGGACGATGCCCTGCATCGCCTGCGTGAGCTCGACGAAGATGTGCGCCTGGGTCCGAGCACGGGCTCGATCGTCTACGCCGCCGTGGCGCGTGGCATTCCGTATCGCCGCCTGACGCAGGGCTCGATGGTCCAGTTTGGCTGGGGCAGCAAGCAGCGCCGCATCCAGGCCGCCGAGACCGACATGACCAGCGCGGTGTCCGAATCCATCGCGCAGGACAAGGAACTCACCAAGAGCCTGCTGCACGCGGCAGGTGTGCCGGTGCCGATGGGCCGCTCGGTCTCCAGCGCCGAAGAGGCATGGGCCGCCGCGCAGGAAATCAACGGTCCGGTGGTGGTCAAGCCGCGCGACGGCAACCAGGGCAAGGGCGTGGCCGTGCGCATCCGCACGCGCGAGGAAGTGATGACGGCTTATGAAGTGGCCGCCGATATTTCCTCGGACGTGCTCGTCGAGCGCTACATCCCCGGTCACGACTTCCGCCTGCTCGTGGTGGGCAAGCACCTGGTGGCCGCCGCCCGCCGCGATCCGCCGCAGGTGATTGGCGACGGGGTGCACACCGTGCGCCAGCTCGTGGAAGAAGTGAACCGCGACCCGCGCCGTGGCGAGGGTCATGCCACGTCGCTGACGAAGATCCGCTTCGACGATATCGCGCTGGCCACGCTGGCCAAGCAGGGCCTGAGCGCCGACGCCGTGCCGGCCAAGGGCACCCGCGTGGTCCTGCGCAACAACGCGAACCTGTCGACCGGCGGCAGCGCCACCGACGTCACCGACGACGTGCATCCAGACATCGCCGCGCGCGCCGTGGCGGCCGCGCAAATGGTCGGTCTGGACATCTGCGGCGTCGACGCGGTCTGTGAAACGATGCTCAAGCCGTTCGAAGAGCAGGCCGGCGGCATCGTCGAAGTCAATGCCGCGCCGGGCCTGCGCATGCACCTGCAGCCGTCGTACGGCAAAGGTCGCGCGGTCGGCGAAGCCATCATCTCGACCATGTTCGCCGATGGCGACGATGGCCGCATCCCGGTGGTTGCGGTCTCGGGCACCAACGGAAAGACCACCACGGTGCGCCTGATCACCCATATCCTGGCCTCCAACGGCCTGCGCATGGGCATGACGGGTACCGACGGCGTGTACATCCAGGGCGAACGCATCGATACCGGTGACTGCAGCGGCCCGCGCAGCGCGCGCAACGTGCTGCTGCACCCGGACGTGGACGCCGCCGTGTTCGAAACCGCGCGCGGTGGCCTGCTGCGCGAAGGCCTGGCATTCGACCGCTGCGACGTGGCCGTGGTGACCAACGTTGGCGAAGGCGATCACCTGGGCCTGTCGTACATCAGCACCGTCGAGGACCTGGCCGTGCTGAAGAGCGTGATCGTGCAGAACGTGGCACCGCACGGGATGGCCGTGCTCAACGCCGCGGACGAAATGGTGGTGCGCATGGCCGATGCCTGCCCGGGCACCGTGACGTTCTTCGCGCACGATGCCGGTCTGCCAACGATGGCGCTGCATCGCGCGCAAGGCAGGCGCGTGGTGTTCGTCGAGGGCGACCAGATCGTGGCGACCGAAGGCGACACCGAAGTGCGCATCCCGCTGGCGGACATCCCGCTCACGCGCAATGGCTCGATCGGCTTCCAGGTGGAAAACGCGATGTCGTCGATCGCCGCCGCCTGGGCGCTTGGCATCGACTGGGCGGTGATCCGCCGCGCGCTGGCCACCTTCGTCAACGACGCCGCGACGGCCCCGGGCCGCTTCAACGTGTTCGACTACAAGGGCGCCACGCTGATCGCCGACTACGGCCACAACCCCGACGCCATCCAGGCGCTGTGCAATGCCGTGGAGACCATGCCGTCGAAGCGACGCGTGGTGGTGATCAGCGGCGCGGGCGACCGACGCGACGAGGACATCCGCAAGCAGACGCAAATCCTGGGCGGCGTGTTCGACGAGGTGGTGCTGTATCAGGACCAGTGCCAGCGCGGCCGCGAGGATGGCGAGGTACTGGCGCTGCTGCGCGAAGGCCTGCAAGGCGCCCAGCGCACGAGCCATGTCGAGGAGATCCGCGGCGAGTTCGTCGCCATCGACACGGCACTGAGCCATCTGCAGCCGGGCGACCTGTGCCTGATCTTGATCGACCAGGTGGAAGAAGCGCTCGACCACATCGCAAAGCGCGTCGCGGGCAACTGATTCGGCTGATTCGGCCGAATCAGCCGCTACGTGGCTTGCCCCCTCTTCCGCCAGGCGGGAGAGGGGCCGTGGAAGCGGGCTTTCCGGCTCAACAACGACGTAACGTTGCCGGAACCACAAGCCCTCCCCCCGACTCTCACCCGCTTGCCGTCCACCATCATTCGGTGCGACAGTATCCCTCCTCCCCATCGTTACCCTGACGGCCCCTGCTCCGCCCGTCATCGAGGAGATTCCACATGGCTATTCCGCAGACCGTCGTCGTCACCTACATCGCCGCCACGCCGGAGCAAGTCTGGGGTGCGCTGACCGACCCCACGCAAAGCACGCAGTACTTCTTCGGCCGACGCGTCGAATCCGATTGGAAAGTCGACAGCCCGTTCGTGCTACGCATGGAAGATGGTCAAATCGATTCGCAGGGCGTGGTGCTGACCGCCGACGCGCCTTACCGGTTGTCCGTCACATGGCGCGTGGAATGGCTCGAGGCATTCCGGCAACTACCGGAAGTGATCGTCACCTGGCAAATCGACGCGCTCGGTGACGAGGCCGTACGACTGACCGTCAGCGAGACCCATCGGGAGCCGGTTGACGAACAGATCCTGCAGGGCGGCCGCAACGGCTGGCCGATGATCGTGGCAGGCCTGAAGACATGGCTTGAAACGGGACGCCGGCTCAAGCTCGAGACGCCACAGCCGCCGCCCGCGCCGGATCAGTGATCTGTCATCGGCGTGCGGGAAAAAAATGAGAAGAGGGCGCGATGCTGATGTGCCGGTGTACGGCACGCTGTTGTTCTGGATGCATCGGCCCTCTCCTCCCCTTCCACGTCAACATGTCAACATTGACCAGACGGAAGGAACACCCCGCGCAAATCGCGATACAAGCGACTGATGGGCCTTACTGGAATGCCTTGTCGTTCGGCTCGGCAAACAGTTGCTTCATGTCCGGCGACAGCGGGTAATTCATATTGATGTTGCGCGGCGGGATCGGCGACTGGAACCACTTCGCGTAGAGCTTCTCGCCGCGGCCGCTGGTCATGATGTCCGCCACCACGCCATCCACCAGTTTCTTGAACGACGGATCGTCCTTGCGGAACATGCAGGCGTAGTTCTCGGTCTGCAGCGGCTTGCCAGCGACCACCCACTCAGCAGCATTCTTGGCCTTGGTGCGCTCGCCGTACAGCAGCGGCTCGTCCATCACGAACGCAGCAGCGCGACCGGTCTCGAGAATCAGGAACGCCTGGCCGTGATCCTTGGCGCTGGTCAGGTTCATGTTCATGCCTTCGCCGTTCATCTTGACCAGCAGGCGCTCGCCGGTGGTGCCAGCCGTGGTCACCACGTTCTTGTCCTTGAGCTGCGGGAAGTCCGTGACACCCGAATCCTTCTTCGTCAGCATCCGGATGCCGTAGATAAACAGGCTGTTCGAAAATGCCACCTGCTTCTGGCGCTCGAGGTTATTCGTGGTGCTGCCGCACTCGATGTCGATGGTGCCGTTCTGCATCAGCGGGATGCGGTTCTGCGACGTGATCGGCGTCAGCTTGACCTGCAGGTTCGGCATGTTCAGTGTCGCCTTCACCTTGTCGACGATCGCCAGCAGGTAGTCATGGGAGTAACCCATCACCTCCTTGCCATCCGAGTACGAGAACGGAATCGACGACTCGCGGTAACCGAGCGAGATCACACCGCTGTCCTTGATCTTCTTCAGCGTATCGCCATCGGCGGCATGTGCACCGGCAGCGGCGCAGAGCAGCGCAGCGGCGGCCAGCAGGCGGGTGACGGGGGTCGGACGGACGGACAGTGACTTCATGGTTCGGCTCCTTGGTTGGGGCTTGATTTAATGGCACGACTCTCAAACTGCGACTTCCAGCACAACCCGTGTGCGCCCGCGAGAATGACTATGCGAGCGCTGCACTGAAATCTTCGGCATCCACCACCGGCCTGCGGCCAGCCATCCGATCGGCCAGCACACCCGCGCTGCCCATGGCCAGCGTGAAACCCAGCGCGCCGTGGCCAAGGTTCAGCCACAGACCGCGAATGCGTGATTCGCCGATCATCGGCAAACCCGTGGGCGTGGCCGGACGCAGGCCGGCCCACGGCTGCAATGCATCAAGGTCCGCGCCATGGCTCACGTCGCCAAACACCGCACGCGTCTGCGTGACCAGCGTCTGCGCGCGCTCGCGGTCGATCACCGCGCCGCCGCGCACGATATCCGCCATCCCCGCTACACGCAGCGTATCGCCGATGCGCGCATAGACGATCTTGTTGGCGAAGTCCGTCACGCTGATACGCGGCGCCAGCACGCCCTGCCTGATCGGCACCGTGATGCTGTACCCCTTCAGCGGCCACAGCATCGGCCGCACACCGAGCGGCTTGAGCAACGGCACGCTGCCGATGCCGCCCGACACGATCACCGCATCGGCGCGGATATCACCCGCATCGGTGCGCAGGCCCGTCACGCGGTCCCCCGCACGCACCAGTCCGGTCACACGCGTGCCGAAGCGCAGCGTGACACCCGGCCTGCCTTGCAACAGATGGGCCAGCGACACGCAGAAGCGATGGCAATCGCCCACTTCCTCGCTCGGCGTGTGGATCGCACCGACGATGCCCTGCCGAATGCCGGCCAACGCCGGCTCCAGCGCAACCGTGGCATCGCGATCCAATGCCTGCTGTTCGCAACCAAGGTTGGCCTGGTAGTCGAGCAGGCGACAGGCCGATTCGTAGGCCGCCGCATCACGGTGCACGATCAGCTTGCCGCTACGCGCGAAATCGAAACCACCGCCCTCCTGCCGCGCGTCCGGACGATCGACGAAAGCCTGCATCAGATCGCGCGAGTAGAACGACAGGCGCAGTAGCTTGCGCGTGGCGGCCTCGCTCGCCGATGCATTGCACGCCAGAGCGAAAGCCAGCAGCCAGCGCCATTGCGACGGGTCCATGGATGGCCGGAAGCGCATCGGTGAATCGCGATCCAGCAACCAGCCCGGCACCTTCGACAACACGCCCGGCCCGGCCAGCGGCGCCACATAGCTGTAGCTGAGCTGGCCGCCGTTGGCGAAGCTGGTTTCCTCGCCCGGACCATCATGGCGCTCGACCACGGTGACTTCGTGACCATCGTTGGCCAACCGCCACGCGGAGGTCATGCCGACCACACCGGCACCCACGATCGCTATGCGCATCCGCTTGCCTTGCGTCCTGTTCAAACGATGGGCCAGAGCGTAGAGCACCCGGCGCGGCTTGCCCAATGCCAATACGTGCCAGAATATGTCCTCAAGCTATAGGGGCCCGCCACCCGGGTCTACCCGTAGTGCGGAGCACCATTTCCCGCACCAACACGAACACCAGCGCGACCATTCCCCCGCACCAGAACCATGCGCCTGCGCCAGATTGAAGTGTTCCGCGCCGTGATGCTGACCGGTACCGTCAGCGAGGCGGCGCGCCTGCTCCATGTGTCCCAGCCCGTGGTAAGCCGGGTACTGCAGCATGCGGAATCGTCGCTGGGCTTCCGCCTGTTCGATCGCCAGCGCGGCAGGCTGCAGCCGACGCCGGAAGCGCTTGCGCTCTATGGCGATGTCGAAAGGCTATATGGTGAGATCGAGCGTGTGCGGCGCGTATCGGAAAGCCTGCGCCACAAGGGCACGGGGCGCCTGCGCGTGGCCGCCACGCCGAGCCTGGCCAACCCGCTGCTGGTGCCGGCGGTGCGCCGCTTCTGCGCGCGGCATCCGGAAACGCAGGTTCAGGTGCTGACGCACCATACGAGCGAGATTGTCGAGGCGCTGCTGGCCAACCAGATCGACGTGGGCTTTGCCTTTTCGCCGCCCAGGCACGAGGCAATCACCAGCGAGCCGGTGGCCGCCGGGCGAATGCTGCTGGCAGTGCCGCGCCCGCAGGCACTGCCCTCGGGCGGCCGGCGCGGCATCGTGTCGATCCGCAAGCTGATGGAGCGGCCGTTCATCGGCTATGACGACGACAGCTCGCTGGGGCTGCTGGTCCGGCAAACGCTGGCCCGTCACGCGCTGGAACCACATTCGACGCTCGAGGTCCAAACCTATTCCCTCGCACTGGCCCTGGTGGATGCGGGCCTGGGCGTCACGCTGCTCGACCAGTACACCGCGTTGAGCGCCAATCCGGCCAATGTCGCGCTGCACGACGTGCAACCCGAATTGCCGTTCGAAATCCAGATGCTGCGCGCCACCCATCGTGGCAAATCGAGCCTGGTCGATGATATGCGGGCACAGTTCGCGGCCGCCGCCTCGGCGCTGGCCGCCACGCTCGACGATCGTCTGGATTCGCCCGTCGTCCAGTTTGATCCTGCCCCGCGCTGACTGGCAGACATTTACCAGACAATTGACAGGCCCCCGCCTGTGCACCAATATCAACACGCCCAGATCGGCGCGTGAATAACTTATGTTCGTACTGATCCTGACCCTTCTCGTGGTGGTAAGCGCGTTCTTTTCGATCTCCGAGATCGCCTTGACCGCCGCCCGCCGCACCAAGCTCCAAGTCCTGTCTGAACGCGGCGACCACCGCGCGACCAAGGTATTGCTGCTCAAGGAGGAGCCCGGCAACTTCTTCACGGTGGTACAGATCGGCGTCAACAGCGTGGCGATCCTGGCCGGTATCCTCGGTGAGAAGCATGTCTCGGATCTCGTCTACGGATTCCTGAGTGCGTACCTCGATGCCGGCATGGCACAGCGCATCGCCAATGTCAGCTCGTTCCTGATCGTCACGCTGCTGTTTATCCAGTTCGCGGACCTGATCCCCAAACGCATCGCCATGACCTTCCCCGAAGCGTGCGCGGTGCAGGTGATCGGCCCGATGCTGACGCTGCTCAAGCTGTTCAAGCCCGTGGTCTGGGTGTTCAATGCAGCAGCCGATGCCACGCTCAAGCTGTTCGGCATTCCCACCAAGCCGGTCGATCAGATCACCACCGAGGATATCGCCGCCATGGTCGATGCCGGCGCCGAGGCCGGGGTGCTGCACAAGCACGAACTGCATCTGATCGAAAACGTGTTCGAACTCGATTCGAAGCCGATCACGGCCATCATGACCCAGCGCGACGACGTGGTCTTCCTGACCCTCGACGACACCGCCGACGGCCTGCGCCGCAAGCTGGTCAAGCAACCGCACGCACAATACCCGGTGTGCGGCAAGAATATCGACGACGTGCTGGGCTATATGGAGTCGAAGGTCATCCTGCAACTGCTGCTGGCCGATGAAAGCGGCGCAGCATTGGACAGCATCGGCAAACACTACGACAAGAACGTGCTGGTGATCCCGGACACGCTGACACTCTCGGAGTCACTGACCCGCTTCCGCGAGATGCATGAGAATTTTGCGGTGGTAATGAACGAGTACGGGCTGGTGGTGGGCATCGTCACGCTGGACGACATCGTCGGCGCGCTGATGGGTGACATCCTCTACTCGAACGAAGACGAACAGATCGTGCGCCGTGACGAATCTTCGTGGCTGGTCGACGGCCTGACGCCGCTGGTCGACCTGAAGAAGGCACTGGATATCGACGTGCTGCCTGGCGAAGACTATGTAGATACAGCAGCCGGCCTGGTGATCTACTCGCTAAAGCGGATCCCGAAGAAGTCGGAAGCGATCACCGTGGCGGGCTTCCGGTTTGAGGTGGTCGACATCGACCATCACAAGATCGACCAGTTGCTGGTTTCAAGGCTGCCAGCGAGTGCTTCGCAGACTGCGCCTGTCGGTCAATAGCAGAGACCACTTGATGGGAATGGAATTAGGCTTTCCTACGGTTTGCCCCCCAAATGAAAGAGGCGCCCGAGAAAGCGCCTCCAACTCTACAACCCCGGTCGTACGCGGGTGGAAACTGCACCTCGACTAGCACTTCAAACCGCGAACACCACCGTCACATGCAGTGCCACTTGCGACCCAAGTAATGTTGATACCGCTCGTTCCGGAAATCGGGGTTAGAACCAGAGTTTCTGCCGTACCCGTGGAATCGGTTGCATCCAGCGTTGCGCTGATAGCACCGTTAGAAATTGACGCAATGGATTGAACATACTCTGGCAGCGGATCAACTGCAGTGCCAGCAGGGATCGCTGGAATTCCGTTCGCGCCAGCGTTGCAACCGACAAGCGTACCGTTGCTTTGTGAGCACATCGAGATTGCAGTCTTAAAGCCAGCGAGTGCGATCACTGCACCGTTGGCTTTTGTTCTTTGCGTGTAGTCCTGATACTGGGGGAGCGCGATCGCCGTCAAAATCCCAATAATTGCCACCACGATCATAAGTTCGATCAGTGTGAAGCCCTTGCTGGTTTTCACGAGTTCACGGTCAGGTGTTGATTGCATGTCGCGTTCGCGCCCCGATTTGCCAAATACTAGATCAGCACTTGAGGCCTCGCTTGCCGTTATCGCAAGCCGTGCCAGTAGCAACCCAGGTGACATTGGTCGCGTTGACGGTCGGCGTCAGCGTCAGCGTATCTGCCGCGCCTGTCGAATCGGTCGCTTCCAGGGTCGCAATAATAATGCCCGACTTGATGGAAGTGATACCCGTTACGTACTTCGGCAGCGGATCGGCCGCAGTGCCAGCGGGAATGGCCGGAACGTTGTTCGAACCAGCATCACAGCCAGTGAGAGTTCCCAGCTCTTGGGAGCACATCGCAATAGAGGTCTTGAAGCTTTCCAGGCCCGCGACCGCGCCGTTCGCCTTCGTACGCTGCGTGTAATCCTGGTACTGCGGGATTGCGATGGCGGCCAGAATACCGATGATCGCGACGACAATCATCAGTTCGATCAGCGTGAAGCCCTTCTGGGCACGACGGCCCAGCATTTTCATTTGTACCCGTTGCATGTGATTTGACCCCTTGAAGAGATTTTTCATCGGCAGCAAAAGTGCTGCAAGCTTGATATAGCATGCATCGTGCCAGAGGCAAATGTGATCTATATGTTATATTTTCGCCAAATTTTGGCACTGCGGCATACCGTATCTGAGTTAGAGGTGACAATTTCTGTCATATCAATGAGCCGAGAGTGACAATTTTCGTCACTTACGTCCACCCCTTCGGATCGTCAACGGTTGGACTGCAACGGCATTGCCTGTTTTACATGACTACGCATTCGCCTAACACTTGCTATCGGATCCTCCGCCTCGCGCACCGTAGGCAGCAGTGCGGCAGGCATCATCCGCTCAAAGAGCCGATCGACCAACTCCCCATCCAGTGATGCAACATATTCAACTGCGCTTGGGAAAGACAGCGCAGCATAGCCCCCCAAATGAAAGAGGCGCCCGAGAAAGCGCCTCCAACTCTACAACCCCGGTCGTACGCGGGTGGAAACTGCACCTCGACTAGCACTTCAAACCGCGAACACCACCGTCACATGCAGTGCCACTTGCGACCCAAGTAATGTTGATACCGCTCGTTCCGGAAATCGGGGTTAGAACCAGAGTTTCTGCCGTACCCGTGGAATCGGTTGCATCCAGCGTTGCGCTGATAGCACCGTTAGAAATTGACGCAATGGATTGAACATACTCTGGCAGCGGATCAACTGCAGTGCCAGCAGGGATCGCTGGAATTCCGTTCGCGCCAGCGTTGCAACCGACAAGCGTACCGTTGCTTTGTGAGCACATCGAGATTGCAGTCTTAAAGCCAGCGAGTGCGATCACTGCACCGTTGGCTTTTGTTCTTTGCGTGTAGTCCTGATACTGGGGGAGCGCGATCGCCGTCAAAATCCCAATAATTGCCACCACGATCATAAGTTCGATCAGTGTGAAGCCCTTGCTGGTTTTCACGAGTTCACGGTCAGGTGTTGATTGCATGTCGCGTTCGCGCCCCGATTTGCCAAATACTAGATCAGCACTTGAGGCCTCGCTTGCCGTTATCGCAAGCCGTGCCAGTAGCAACCCAGGTGACATTGGTCGCGTTGACGGTCGGCGTCAGCGTATCTGCCGCGCCTGTCGAATCGGTCGCTTCCAGGGTCGCAATAATAATGCCCGACTTGATGGAAGTGATACCCGTTACGTACTTCGGCAGCGGATCGGCCGCAGTGCCAGCGGGAATGGCCGGAACGTTGTTCGAACCAGCATCACAGCCAGTGAGAGTTCCCAGCTCTTGGGAGCACATCGCAATAGAGGTCTTGAAGCTTTCCAGGCCCGCGACCGCGCCGTTCGCCTTCGTACGCTGCGTGTAATCCTGGTACTGCGGGATTGCGATGGCGGCCAGAATACCGATGATCGCGACGACAATCATCAGTTCGATCAGCGTGAAGCCCTTCTGGGCACGACGGCCCAGCATTTTCATTTGTACCCGTTGCATGTGATTTGACCCCTTGAAGAGATTTTTCATCGGCAGCAAAAGTGCCACAAAGCCAACAAAGCAAGCTTTGCGCCAGCATTGGAAGCGCCGCTCAACACCCGATTGCTGACAAAATCTGGCACCGTCGCACACAGCACTTGAGTAATTTTTGACAAACACTGTCACTTTTAATGAAGCGCAAGTGACAAAATCTGTCACTTTGACGAACTTGGGCCAGATCTTAGCTACTTGCTCTTAGCTTGACCCTCAGCTAGCTGCGCACTCTTGGGTTGTAAACGCTTACCCCGGCATTTGAGAAATCGCGCGATGCGATTGAGCTTGCTGGCGACAACGCTACCGCCTGATCGAGTCCTCGCGAGCATCCCTTCGAGGCCTACCGTCCGGCCGCTTCTCAGAGTAATTTGAGCGGACACCTACTTCGCGCAGTGCGCTGGTTCGTATGTGCGTTTCTTGCTCTTGAGCGCCTACTCATGTGCATCCGACTAAGACACCGCCTCATACGAGTTGAGTGGGCAATCTTTGTCGGGCTTCTATGAGTCTGTTATGTGGGGCGCAAAAAACAAAACCGACGTTGCTTTCGCAAACGTCGGTTCTTAGTTTTACTACGCTGTTTTTGTCTGCTGGTGGTCGAATCCGTCAGCAGCTTTTTGTTTGGCGGAGAGGGTGGGATTCGAACCCACGGTACCGTCGCCGGTACGCCTGATTTCGAGTCAGGTACATTCGACCACTCTGCCACCTCTCCGGTAACTTGGTCGTCGCTGCGTTAGCGGCGAAACCAAGATTATAGGGATATCCATATCCGGAGCGCAAGCCCCTTCTGTAACTATTTTTACGCTTCCGGTTCCAGACGCGTGATGCCGCCCATGTACGGTTGCAGCGCCTTCGGCACCGTCACCGAACCGTCTGCGTTCTGGTAGTTCTCCAGGATCGCCACCAGCGTGCGGCCCACGGCCAGGCCGGAGCCGTTCAGCGTGTGCACCAGTTCCGGCTTGCCCTGTCCGGCGCGCATACGTGCCTGCATGCGGCGCGCCTGGAAGTCGCCCATGCTCGAGCACGAGCTGATTTCGCGGTACGTGTTCTGCGCTGGAATCCACACTTCGATGTCGTAGGTCTTGGTGCTGCCGAAGCCCATGTCGCCCGTGCACAGCACGACGGTACGGAACGGCAACTCGAGCTTCTTCAGGATCGTTTCGGCGTGACCAGTCATCTGCTCGAGCGCGTCCATCGACTGCTCGGACGGCACCACCTGCACCATCTCGACCTTGTCGAACTGATGCTGGCGGATCATGCCGCGCGTGTCCTTGCCGTACGAGCCGGCTTCCGAACGGAAGCATGGCGTGTGGGCCACGAAGCGCAGCGGCAGTTTTTCCGCGGCAACGATCGCGTCGCGGACCATGTTGGTCAGCGGCACTTCGGCGGTCGGGATCAGGTAGAAGTTCTCGATAGCGTCCTGGCCATCCTCACCGCCGACCTTGCGCGGCACCTTGAACAGGTCGTCCTCGAACTTCGGCAGCTGGCCGGTACCGCGCATCGACGCGGCATTGACGATGTACGGCACGTACATCTCGGTGTAGCCATGTTCAAGCGTGTGCGTGTCCACCATGAGCTGGACCAGCGCGCGATGCATGCGTGCCACGCCACCCCGCAGGAAGGCGAAGCGCGAGCCAGTGACCTTCGTGGCCGTCTCGAAATCCAGGCCGAGACGGGCGCCGACATCCACGTGATCCTTGATCTCGAAATCGAACGTGCGCGGCGTGCCCACGCGGCGCACTTCGACGTTCTCGGTTTCGTCCTTGCCCGTCGGCACGCTTTCGTGCGGCAGGTTCGGGATCGAGAGCATCGCGTCGCTGATCTGGTCCTGGATTTCGGCCAGGCGCTGGGCGGATGCCTTCAGCGTGTCGCCGATACCGGCCACTTCGGCCATCGGGCCCGAGGCGTCTTCGCCCTTGCCCTTGAGCATCCCGATCTGCTTGGAGAGGCTGTTGCGGCGCGCCTGCAGATCCTCGGTCTGGGTCTGCAGTTGCTTGCGTTCGGCCTCAAGGGCCTGGAACAGGGCCACATCGAGTTGAAAACCGCGCGTGGCGAGGCGCTGGGCCACGGCGTCGATGTCTTTGCGGAGCAGCTGGATGTCGAGCATGTTGCTTGGTCATGTGCAGTGCCGGCAACATGCCGGCGAACGGAACATTTTACTGCACTGGCACTACCCGCCGGGAGCAAATCCGGCTGGATTTTGCCGTCTGCTCCACACTTTGGGAGTTATCCGGGTCCCTGCTCGCCGCCCCGCTCTCCCCTCGCCCCCTGCTCAGTCCTTGCCGGACTTGCCGCGCTGCTCGCGATGCCAGGCGTCGTCCAGATCGCGCAGATGCCGCAGCTTGTCGCCGATCTTGCCTTCCAGCCCGCGCGGCGTGGGCTGGTACCAGTCCTGGCTGCGCAGATCGTCGGGCAGGTAGTGCTCGCCCGCTGCGTAGGCTTCCGGCTCGTCATGCGCATAGCGATACGCATGGCCGTAGCCAAGCTCCTTCATCAGTTTTGTCGGCGCGTTGCGCAGATGCACGGGCACGGCCCGCGACTTGTCCTTGGCGACAAAGGCACGCGCCGCGTTGTACGCGTTGTAGCCCGCGTTCGACTTTGGCGCCACGGCCAGGTACAGCAGCGCCTGGGCCAATGCAAGCTCGCCTTCCGGCGATCCCAGCCGCTCGTAGGTCTCCGCGGCATCGAGCGTGATCCGTGCCGCGCGCGGATCGGCCAGGCCGATGTCCTCCCACGCCATCCGCACGATCCGGCGCGCCAGGTAACGCGGGTCGGCGCCACCATCGAGCATCCGGCAGAACCAGTACAGCGCGCCATCCGGGTCGGAACCACGCACGGACTTGTGCAAGGCGCTGATCTGGTCGTAGAACGCGTCGCCACCCTTGTCGAAACGACGCAGGTTTTCCGATAGCGCGCTGCCCAACAGCGCCGTATCCACCGCATCCACACCGGCATTGCGAGCCGCACGCGCCACGATCTCGATATTGTTGAGCAGCTTGCGGCCATCGCCGTCGGCCGAGGCGACGATCAGGCCCATTGCCTCGTCGTCCCAGCGAATGCCACCGAGTTCCTCGCTGGCACGCAGCACGAGCTGCTTGAGTTCGTCTTCGTTCAGGCTCTTGAGCACGTAGACGGCCGCCCGAGACAGCAACGCGCCATTGACCTCGAACGACGGATTCTCAGTGGTGGCGCCGATAAACGTGAACAGCCCGCTTTCCACGTGCGGCAGGAACGCGTCCTGCTGGCTCTTGTTGAAGCGATGCACCTCGTCGACGAACACCAGGGTGCGCCGTCCATGCGCACGGAACTGCTCGGCCCGTTCCACCGCCTCGCGAATATCCTTGACTCCCGACAGCACGGCCGACAGGGCAATGAACTCGGCATCGAACGCATTGGCCATCAGCCGGGCCAGCGTGGTCTTGCCCACGCCGGGCGGGCCCCAGAGGATCATCGAATGCGGCTCGCCCGACTCGAACGCCACGCGCAGCGGCTTGCCCGGGCCGAGCAGGTGCTGCTGGCCGATGACTTCGTCGATATTGCGCGGGCGCAGGCGCTCGGCCAGCGGCATTCGGGAACGGTCGGGGGGGTCGGAGAACAGCGAATCCGCCACGGTACTAGGGCCTCTCAATCTGGTGCGGCCGCCGGAAGCGGCTTGCGAACGCCACAGTGTAGACCATCGGCGCCGCCTGCCGCGGCCCGCCCCACGCCATCCGGCCTGCCGGTATCAGGGTGCGATAACCGACTCCCAAGGCGATCGGATATCGGCCAGGAAGCGTTGCGCGCGTGGATGCTCGGGCTTCTGGAAGAAGCGCTCCGGCGTGGCGCGCTCGAGCACCTCGCCCTGATCCATGAAGATCACGCGGTCCGCCACCTCGCGCGCGAAGCCCATTTCGTGGGTGACGCAGACCATCGTCATGCCGTCGCGCGCGAGCCCCTTCATCACCTGGAGCACCTCGTTGACCATTTCGGGGTCAAGCGCCGACGTCGGTTCGTCGAACAGCATGACCGGTGGCTTCATTGCCAGCGCGCGGGCAATCGCCACGCGCTGTTGCTGGCCGCCAGACAACTGCCCCGGATAGGCCGACGCCTTGTGCGGCAGCCCCACCCGTTCCAACAGGCTCATCGCAAAATCTTTCGCTTCCTGTGTCGACATCCGCTTGAGCCGCACGGGCGCCAGCGTGCAGTTCTCCAGCACCGTCAGGTGTGGAAACAGGTTGAACTGCTGGAAGACGAAGCCGATGCCACTACGCAGTGCGTTGACGTCCACGTTGCGCGCGTGCACGTCCTGCCCGTTCACGACGATCCGCCCCTTCTGGATGGCCTCGAGCCGGTTCAGCGTGCGGATCAGCGTCGACTTGCCCGAGCCCGACGGCCCGCACACGACGACCACTTCCGCCTTCGCCACCGATTCGTTGATATCGACCAGCGCCTGGTAATCGCCGTACCACTTGCTGACATGTTCGATGCTGATCATGGTTACACCTTCACAGCGTTGCGTGCCGCGAGCCGGCGCTCGAGCAGATAGGCGCAACGGGTCAATCCGAAGCACATGACAAAATAGCTCAATGCCAGCAGCAGGTAGACCTGCGCGGCCTGGGTCAGCATCTGCGTGCTGATCTGCCCGGCGATGAACGAGACCTCCGGCAAGCTGATGATGTAGCCGAGCGACGTCTCCTTGATCGTCGACACAAGCTGGTTCACGAGCGACGGCAGCATGTTGCGCAGTGCCTGCGGCAGGATGACCAGCGCCATCGCCTGCGCATACGACAAGCCGAGCGACCGCGCGCATTCCATCTGCCCGCGCGGCAGCCCCTGGATGCCGGCGCGCACGATCTCCGCCAGATAGGCCCCGTCGAAGACCACCAGCGCGACCAGCATCGTCGCGAACTGCGGCGTGCGATGCCCGGTCACCGAAGGCAGCAGGAAGTACGCCCAGAACACCACCATCAGCAGCGGCGTGCCGCGCACGACGTAGATCAGGACGGTGGCCGGCCAACGCAGCGAGCGGAACGGGCTCACGCGGCACAGCCCCAGCACGATGCCGACCGGCAACGCCAGCACCAGCCCGGACGCCGCCAGCAACACGGTCAACGCCAGCCCGCCCAGCGGGCCATTCGGATACTGGCCGATCAGGAAATAAAGTCCGTAGTTCTGCAGAACGTCGAGCATGGCTACATGCTCCGTACCGGAAACCGGTGTTGATACCAGAGCGAGAACAGCGTGATCGTCATCGATATGGTCAGGTACGCCAGCGTGGCGAACGCGAAGGACTCGAAGCCCCGGAAGGTGGCGCTCTCCACCTGTTGCGCCTGGTACATCAGCTCGGCCACGCCGATCACCATCGCGATGCTCGAGTTCTTCCAGAGATTCAGGATCTGGTTCACCAGCGGCGGCACCGTGATGCGCAGCGATTGCGGCAACACCACCAGCCGCATCGACGCCAGAAAGCTGAAACCAAGCGCGCGGCTGGCTTCCAGTTGTTCTTTCGGGATGGAGCGAATGCCGCTGCGGATGTCCTCCGCCATATAGGCCGTGGTGTACAGGACCAGCGCGATCAGCGCGCTGACGGCCTCGTAGTTGTGTTCGTACAACCAGCTCTTGATCGCGAACGGCAGCAGCTGCGGCGCGCCGAAATACCAGAACAGCATATGGGCCAGCAGCGGAACGTTGCGAATCGCCTCGACATAGGTCTGGCCCAATCCCCGCAGGGGCGCCAGCGGCGCAAGCCGCAGCAGGGCGATCACGATAGCCAGCGGCAACGATATGGCAAACGCGATGACCGACAGCTTGAGGGACATCACGAACCCGCTGACCAGCCATTCGTGATACTGCCCCGACAGCAACATCGACAGGTTGAAGGTGGGCATGGGATGTGGCTGTCCGGCGCGATGCCGGACAGCCAGGGGAGGTTTATCGGACCGGGTTGATCAAGCCGGACTCCTCTGGCCTGGCCCGGGCCTGGGGTTGGCGCCTCAGTCGATCTTGTCAGTCGAGATCTTGAACGCGCGCGGCGGGAACTTCATCTTGGTGTTGGGCCCGAACCACTTGTCGTAGAGCTTTTGCGCGTCGCCATCGGCTTCCATCTTGCTCAGCACCTGGTTGACCTGGTTGCGGAACCCGGTCTCGCCCTTCCTGATGCCCAGCGCGAGGTGCTCGCTCGACAGGTACTGAGGCACCAGCGTGTAGTCCTTGGCTGCGGGGCCGAGCTTCACGAGGTTGCTCACCAGCGACGTCTCGTCATTCACATACGCCACACCCTTGCCCTGCTCCAGCGCCAGCAGCGCCTGCGGGCTGTTGTCAAACGACACCACGGTGGCATTCTTGATCTTGGCGGCAATATTGGATTCCATGGTGGAACCCTTGACGGTCAGGATCTTCTTGCCGTCGAGCTGGCCCAGCGTCGTGATGCCGCTCTCCTTGCGCACCATCGCCTTCTGTCCGGTGATGAAGGTCGACAGCGAGAAATCGATCTGCGACTCGCGCTCCTTGTTGTGCGTCAGCGACGCCGCCAGCAGATCCACGTGGCCCTGCTGAAGCTCCGGCAGACGGGCCGCCACGGAGATCTGCTTGAGCACCGGCTTCACGCCAAGGCTCTTGGCCACCGCATTGCACATGTCAACGTCGTATCCCACGATCTCGCGGGTGGCCGGATCGACGAAGCTGAACGGCTCGTCCGTGCCAAGTACCCCGCACACCAGTTGGCCCTTGGCCTTGATATCCGCGATTTGGTCGGCACTGGCCGGTGCTGCGCTCAGTGCAAGCGCGGACAGCGTTGCCACGCCGGCGATCTGGCGGAGTTTCCGCCTGAAGTCTGCTTGCATATTCTCTCCTCGGTTGAAGAAGGTCTTGTGGGGTGCAGCAGAAACATAGTCTATTTGTGACGCTTCCGATTCGATGTCGGGGCGAACCCTATCTTCGCCGCGCGACAGCGGACACTGCGCCGCTTCCCTACAGTTCGCGCCGAATCTGCCGATATTTCCTAATGGCCTGCGTTTCGACGGATGCGGCCCGCATCGCGCCGATGCGGCCGCCGGCCAGGCGGATATCGGCCGACCCTTGGTCGGCCTAGCGAAAATCGGGGATTTGTATGTTGCGTTACCGAATGCTGATGTTCAAGTTGAATCGGCTGGTGGGCAAGAACAGGCTCACCGGCGCGGAAGAGATCTCACTGGCGGGCCAGTTCGCCGAGATGATCACGTCACAGGAGGAGGTGGACCGCATCATCGCGGATCTGGTCGATCACGAGAATCCGCAGGTACGCCGTATTGGCCTGGCCGCGATCCGTCGTTCGCACCGCTTTGGTGGCCAGACGCTGATGCAGGCAGTCTTGCGCCGGCTGGCCGACGTGGAAGGCTGGCTACGCCACGATGCGGTCTGGATCGCGCAGGAAGGCCAGCTCGATAGCGCCGAACTGCGGGCCGCGCTGCGGCGGGTGGCTGGCAATGTCCGGCTGCCGCAGGATGCGGTGCGGGCGCGCGACAATCCTGCCGACGGCCTGCTCCATGCTGCCGTCCGTGCGCGGCATGTGCTTGACGCGCTGATCAAGAAGTCGGCTGCGGCGCACAATGCCGCGCTGGCGGCGGGTGGCGCGCTGGCAGGCGCCAACGATGGCAAGCCCTACGCGCAAGGCTCGATTGGCCAGATCCACTCCGCCCATCGGCAATTGCAGCGCAAGATGGCGGCGCGCAAGCTGCGCAGCAGCACGAAGCTGAAATTCCGCAAGGTAGAGCCGCGATACGCGGAAAACGACAACCGGCGCTTTCTGCTCTGAGCCTCGGCTGGTTCACGGCGGCGCGGCCGATGCTGCGTCGCCGCAATATGTGCGATGGCAATCCGATCTGAATTCTTTCGATAGACGGGATCGGGACGGCCAGTGCGGCCTACCATGACGGACACCCGGCGCTGGTGCCGGCCCCATGAGGAAACCGTAGCCATGGCCATCACGACCCGCATCCGCAAGAAGAAGCAGTACCGCAAAGCCGTGTTGAAGTTGCGCGCGGCGATCAAGCGCGGCGACGCGGAGGCGATCCGCATCCGCCGCGAACAACTGCAGGCCATGCCCAAGCCACGTCTGCGCTACGCGCGCGAGGCACAGGCCTAGCGCCAAAGGCTGACGGGGCGTCGCCGGGTCAGCCCTTGGCGCGCTCGGTCAGCTTTTTCATGGCATCGGCAGGCAGCGGACCGTGGCAGCTACGCTCGCCGCCGGCCTCTCCCACCACGAGCCAGACCTTGTCCGGCGTATCGGCGGGATGCAGCAGCCATGCTGGACCCCGCGCCGTATTGCTGGCCGGCAGGTCTTCCAGGGTGCCGTTGTGAGGCGATTGCAGCATCGTCGCGCAGTCGGTCTGCGGAATGCGCGTGGCCTTGAGGAAGTCCGGATTGCCGAGCACTTCGGGCAGCGCCGTATCGGAGCCGCGCAGGAAGGCATCGACGTCGAAACGGCTTGCATGTGAGCTTGCGCAGGCGGACAGCACCAGCGCCGCGGCCAGCGTGGCGCCCGGCACGGCCAGGCGACGCAACGAAAGGAATGCTTGGGCGTGTGTCATGGCGCTCCTCACTGCTTCATCACATCGGCGCCCTTGGGCACTGTGAAGCGGAATGCATCGGCGGGCAGCGACGGATTCTTCTGGATCGCCGAGAAGGTCAGGATGGTCGTGTTGCCGAAGGCGTCACGCAACTCCATCGCCTCGAGGTTGCCGCCCTTGAAACCGATGCCGATCCGCTCGAACTGCGTATCCTTTTCCTTCGGCGTCAGTTCCAGCCATTCCACGCCATCGCGCGTGGCCCCGTTCTTCACGTCGAAATTCTTCGACAGGTCATTGCTGCCGAACAGGATGGCCGCCGGGCTCGACCCAAGCGCGCCATCGAGCTTACGCTCGGTCACCTGGTTCAGGTCCTTGTCGTAGATGTAGAGGATCTGGCCGTCGGCCTGCAGCAGTTGCTCGTATGGCTTGGTATAGCGCCACGCGAACTTGCCGGGGCGCGAGAACGCGAATGTCCCGCTCGACGTGCTGGCTACCTTGAGATCGGCGCCCTTCCCCTTCATCTGCTGCTGCGTGAATTCGCCGCGAGCCGTCTTCACGCTGGTCACGAAGGTCTGCAACTGGTCGGTTGCCGCCGCCTGCGCGACAGGCGCGGCCGCCAGCAGTGCCAGTGCGGCGCCCAGGGAAACCAGGGGAGCAAGAATGCGATATCGCATGTATCCGATTCCTTTCTTGAGTGGCTGATGCCCGGCGCTGGCCGGGATGTCGGGTTAGAGCCGGAGTCGGCGCCCTGAATTCCGCAGCGGCTTGTGAGCGGCGTAACGGTATATTAACCGTCACTTGCGAGGGGCCCGAAGCCGTGTGAAACGCGCTATGACGCGTTTCATCCTCCTCACGCCTTAGAAGCGCTGTCAAAATGATTCTGGCGTCGTTGCGCGGCCTTGCCGTACCACTTGTACTGTCTGCGGCCGCGCGTCTAGCCAGAACCGCTTTGCTTCATCTTGATAGCGCCTCTTACTCGTCGTGCGCGCCCGCGCCGGCCGGCACGAGGATGTCACGGTTGCCGTTGCCCGACATGGCCGAGACCAGTCCGGCCTTTTCCATGTCCTCGAGCAAGCGCGCCGCGCGGTTGTAGCCGATGCGCAGATGGCGCTGCACCAGCGAGATCGATGCGCGGCGATTCTTGATCACCACCTCCACGGCCTGATCGTAGAGCGGATCGGCCTCAGCGCCACCACCGCCAATCCCGGCGCCGCCGCCCAGGCTATCGCCCGCGCCATCGCCGTCGACCAGACCGCCTTCGAGAATGCCCTCGATGTAGTTGGCTTCGCCGCTTTCCTTGAGCTTTTCGACCACGCGATGCACTTCCTCATCGGATACGAACGCCCCGTGGACACGCACCGGCAAGCCTGTGCCCGGCGCGAGGTAAAGCATGTCGCCCATGCCGAGCAGTGCTTCGGCGCCCTGCTGATCCAGAATCGTGCGCGAGTCGATCTTGCTGCTCACCTGGAATGCGATGCGCGTCGGCACGTTGGCCTTGATCAGGCCGGTAATCACGTCCACTGACGGCCGCTGCGTGGCCAGCACCAGGTGCAGGCCAGCCGCGCGCGCCTTCTGGGCGATCCGGGCGATCAGTTCCTCGACCTTCTTGCCGACCACCATCATCAGGTCGGCCAGTTCGTCGATCACGATCACGATCGTCGGCAGCCTGTCGAGCGGTTCCGGCGCGTCCGGCGTCAGGCTGAACGGGTTCGGAATCTTCTCTTCCCTTGCGGCGGCTTCGTCGATCTTCTTGTTGTAGCCGGCCAGATTGCGCACGCCGAGCTTGCTCATGAGCTTGTAGCGGCGCTCCATCTCGCCGACCGCCCAGTTCAGCGCGTTGCCGGCCTGGCGCATATCGGTGACCACCGGGCAAAGCAGATGCGGAATGCCTTCGTAGACGCTCATTTCGAGCATCTTCGGGTCGATCAGGATCAGGCGGACCTGATCCGCCTTGGCCTTGTAGAGCAGCGACAGGATCATTGCGTTGATACCCACCGACTTGCCCGAGCCTGTGGTACCCGCCACCATGCAGTGCGGCATCCTGGCCAGATCGGCCACCATCGGCTTGCCGGCGATGTCCTTGCCGAGCGCCATGGTCAGGTGCGACACGCTCTCGTTGTAGACCTGTGAGCCCAGGATCTCCGACAAGCGCACGGTCTGGCGCTTCGGGTTCGGAAGCTCCAGACCCATGTAGTTCTTGCCCGGAATCGTCTCGACCACCCGGATCGACACCAGCGACAGGCTACGCGCCAGATCGCGGGCCAGATTGACCACCTGGCTGCCCTTGACGCCGGTGGCCGGCTCGATTTCGTAGCGCGTGATGACGGGGCCCGGATAGGCGGCCACGACCTTGACCTCCACGCCGAAGTCCTTGAGCTTCTTTTCGATCAGGCGCGAGGTGTATTCGAGCGTTTCGGCGCTGACCGTTTCCTGATGCACAGGGATCGGGTCGAGCAGCGACAGCGGCGGCAGGTCCGAATCCTGGATATCGGCGAACAGCGGCTGCTGCTTCTCGCGCTCGACGCGCTCGTGCTTAGGCACCGCCTGCGGGCGCACGATCTGGATCGGCGGCGCCTCTTCCTGCCGGACGCGCTGCACTTCCACGGTCTCGGTGCGCTCCACCTTGGCAGCGGCGCCGATGATGCGGTCCTGCTTGTTCTCGCGGCGAGCCTTGATGCCCATGAACAGGGTTTCGACGAAGGCGCCGACGTGCTCGGCCACCGACAGCCACGAGAAATGGAAGAACAGGGACAGGCCGATCGCGAACAGCAGCAGCAACAGCAGCGTGGCGCCGGAGAAGCCGAGCGCAAGCTGCAGCCAGCCGCCCAGCAGGTCACCCAGCACGCCACCGGGCGCGCGCGGCAGGGCCGAGCGCAGCGGATACATGCGGATCGCCTCCAGGCCCATGCTGGACACCAGCGTCAGCCCGAAGCCAATCCAGCTGATGACCGTGCTGTGCTGCGGCTCCTGCACGCGCTCGGGCAGTTCGGCGGTCAGCTCGCGCCAGCCACGCCAGCAGCGGCGGATCAGCAACACGCTCCACCAGTAGGCCGAGAATCCGAAGATGAAGAACAGGACGTCGGCCACCCAGGCGCCCACACGTCCGCCAAGGTTATGGATGTCGGCCACCTGGCTCGCATGAGACCAGCCGGGATCGGCCTTGCTGTAGCTGGCCAGCACGCAGAGAAAGCCGAGCGTGACGGCCAGCAGCAGGAACCAGCGCACCTCGCCCAGCAGCTTGCCAATACGCGATGGAAGTGCCGACGGGTCGGTCCGGGTAGTCGTGGTAGCGCGCGCCATGCGTCAGGGTCGGTTCGAGAGTACGAAGTGAACGATGGCGGCCATTTTAACCTTGGCCGGGCTATCGCCCTCATTGGAATTTGCAACAGTCGGCAAAACGCCATGCCACTTATAATGGCGGTTTCGAGTGACACCGGCGCAACCACCGTGCCGGTGCACGCGCTGCCTACAGGAACGCATCATGTCCGCAAAACACGCAAAAGTGCTGATTCTCGGGTCTGGTCCGGCCGGCTACACCGCCGCCGTCTACGCTGCCCGCGCCAACCTGAACCCGGTGCTGATCACCGGCCTGGCCCAGGGCGGCCAGCTCATGACCACGACCGACGTGGAAAACTGGCCCGCCGATCCTAACGGCGTGCAGGGCCCGGACTTGATGCAGCGCTTCCTGGCGCACGCCGAACGCTTCAACACGGAAATCATCTTCGATCACATCCATACGGCCAAGCTGACGGAAAAGCCGATCCGCCTGATCGGCGATTCGGGCGAGTACACCTGCGACGCCCTGATCATCGCCACCGGCGCGTCCGCCCAGTACCTGGGCCTGCCGTCGGAAGAAGCCTTCATGGGCCGCGGTGTCTCGGCCTGCGCCACCTGCGACGGTTTCTTCTACAAGAACCAGGAAGTGGCCGTGATCGGTGGCGGCAACACCGCCGTGGAAGAAGCGCTCTATCTGTCCCATATCGCCAGCAAGGTCACGCTGATCCACCGCCGCGACAAGTTCCGCGCCGAGCCGATCCTGGTGGACCGCCTGATGCAGCGCGTGGAAGAAGGCCGGATCGCCCTGCGCTACGACAGCACGCTGGACGAAGTGCTGGGCGATGAGTCGGGCGTGACCGGCCTGCGCATCCGCGACACCAAGGACGCCGCCAAGACCGAGGATCTGAAGCTCGCCGGTGTGTTCGTGGCCATCGGCCACAAGCCGAACACCGACCTGTTCGAAGGCCAGCTCGAGATGAAGAACGGCTATATCGTGACCAAGAGCGGCCTGTCGGGCGACGCCACGGCCACCAACATCCCGGGTGTGTTCGCCGCCGGCGACGTGCAGGACCACGTCTACCGCCAGGCCATTACCAGCGCCGGCACGGGCTGCATGGCCGCGCTCGACGCGCAACGCTATGTGGAAGCGCTGAAGTAATCGCCCCCGGGCACCTGGTACTAGCGTCACCGAATCGGGCCGGTTTTTACCGGCCCGATTCCTTATTGGATTCCTTATAATCGACGCCGAGCCACCTGCCCCCTTAGAGAATCGCTCCATGTCGCACGGCGCCAAACCCACATCCAAGCCCCCCCAACGCATGGGCCTGCACGATCTGGCCACGGTGCGCGACGGCCTCAAGGCCGACGCCGAGCGCCGCGAAGCCGAGCGGCAAGCCGCCGAGGCCGCCGCCAGGCGCGCCGAGGAAGAAGCCAACGTGTTCCGCACCAGCGTCGGGCAGGTCAGCAACCTGCGCGACCGGAACCGCGTCGAGCATCCCGTGAAGAAGCCGACCCCGGAGCCGGTGCAAACCCGCCTCAACGACAAGGCCGTGCTCGAGGCATCGCTGTCCGATGAATTCGATGTCGAGAACCTGCTCGATATCGACGAGACGATGTCGTTCCGGCGCCCGGGCATCGGCGAGGACGTCATCAAGAAGCTGCGCCGCGGCGAATGGGTACCCCAGGACAAGGTCGACCTGCACGGCCTGCGCTCCGACGAGGCCCGGGAGGCGTTGGCCAACTTTCTCCGCCGATCGGTGCGCAACGGCGTGCGATGCGTGCGCGTAATTCACGGCAAAGGCATCGGGTCGCCAGACAAGCTGCCGGTGCTCAAGAGCAAGGTACGTAGCTGGCTGGTCCAGAAGGAAGAAGTGATCGCCTTCGTCCAGGCACGCGAATCGCAGGGCGGCGCCGGCGCGCTGATGGTCCTGCTACGCCAGCCCAAGACCTGAGAACCGGATGCAATATCACCTGCCGTTCGATTTGCTGATGGGGCGACTGCCCCTGATCCTGCACGTGATGGAAGTGATCGGCGTGCTGGCGTTCGCCGTCTCCGGCGTGGTCGATGCCCGCAAGCAGCGGCTGGATGTGGTCGGCACCTTCGTCGTCGCATTCGCCACGGCATTTGGCGGCGGTACCTTGCGCGACGTGTTGCTCGACCGCCGGCCCTTCTACTGGGTGGACCACGAGTACTACGTCCTGCTGATCTTTGTGATGTCGTTGGGCGCGTCGTTCGTCCTGCGCGTGGCCAGCCGGGTGGCGTCGGACCGCACCATGCTGGTGGCCGATGCGATCGGGCTCGGATTGTTTTCGGTCACCGGCACCTCGCTGGCGCTGGTAGCGCAGATGACGCCGACCGTAGCGGTGATGATGGGCATCATTTCGGCGGTGTTCGGCGGCGTGGTGCGTGACGTGCTCTGCAACGAGGTGCCGATGATCCTGCGCGACCGCTCGCCGTATGCCACCTGTTCGTTCGTCGGCTGCTGGATCTACGTGGGGCTGACCTGGCTGCGTGCCGACCAGGAGGTGGCGCTGCTGGCCGGCGCGCTGGTCACGATGGGAATGCGGCTGGTGTCGGTGCAGTTTGGCTGGAAGCTGCCGAGCTAGCGCAAGCCCGCGACGCGACCCAAAACAAAAGGCCGGCATCTGCCGGCCTTTTTGCCATCTCAGTCTCGATCAGACTGCGGCTTCGTCCTGCTCGCCGGTACGAATGCGGATCACACGTTCGATCTCGGTCACGAAGATCTTGCCGTCACCGATCTTGCCGGTGTGGGCGGCCTTGACGATGGCGTCGAGCACCGTGTCGAGCTGGTTCTCGGCCACGACCACTTCGATCTTGATCTTCGGAAGGAAGTCGACCACGTACTCGGCTCCGCGATAGAGCTCGGTGTGGCCCTTCTGACGGCCAAAACCCTTGACTTCGGTCACCGTCAACCCCGTCACGCCGACGTCGGCCATTGCCTCACGCACTTCGTCGAGCTTGAACGGTTTGATGATGGCGGTAATCTGCTTCATGGCTGGCCTCTGTCTCTAAATATGTCGGAAGATGAAGGATTCTAGCCCGAAACACCACATGACGATTGCGGGCAGACCCACATTGCCCGCAATCGCACCCGATTTCTGCCGGTTCAATCCGGGATCCGCGCGAGATCCCGCATCCACACGACCGACTCGCCATCGCTCGGCGCGCGCCAGTCGCCGCGCGGGGAGAGCGAGCCGCCCGAGCCGACCTTGGGCGCGTTCGGAATACAGGAGCGCTTGAACTGGCTGGTGCGGAAGAAGCGGTCGACAAAGATACCGAGGACGCGCTTGATTTCGGGCAGTTGATAGACGTTGCGGGCCACATGAGGTCCGTTCGGCCACGTTCCACGCGCCGCGTCACCCCAGGCATGGAGCGCCAGGAATGCGACCTTCGACGGCGTGAACCCGAAGCGCAGCGTGTAGTACAGGTT
This sequence comes from Cupriavidus sp. Met-2, assembly GCF_049843575.1. Taxonomy (NCBI): domain Bacteria; kingdom Pseudomonadati; phylum Pseudomonadota; class Betaproteobacteria; order Burkholderiales; family Burkholderiaceae; genus Cupriavidus; species Cupriavidus sp. Met-2. The sequence continues at coordinate 587,669 of NZ_JBBHZL010000001.1, read as the reverse complement.
GAAATCCTGCAACTCGTACGGCCCGATAATCTGTTCGGTCTTCTGCTCGGGTGCCTTGTCCTGCCCGGCCGCGGTTGCCCCGCTGGGCACCAGTTCCGGGCTGATGTCGGTGGCCAGCACCGCCAGCAGCACATCCTGGCCTCCCTCGGCCACCTGCCCGGTCTCGGCCACCCAGCGCACCAGGTGGCTGATAAGCGTCTTGGGCACGCTGGCGTTGACGTTGTAGTGCGACATGTGGTCACCCACGCCGTAGGTACACCAGCCCAGCGCCAGTTCGCTGAGATCGCCGGTGCCGATCACGATCGCATGGTTGTGATTCGCCAGCCGGAACAGATGGTTGGTGCGTTCACCGGCCTGCACGTTCTCGAACGTGACGTCGTAGACGGGCTCGCCGCGCGAATACGGATGATCCAGATCCGCGAGCATTGCCAGGCAACTCGGCCGGATATCGATCTCGCGCGCGGTGCAGCCCACCAGTTTCATCAGTTCGCGCGCCTGCTGCAGCGTGCGGTCGCTCGTGGCAAAGCCCGGCATCGTATAGGCCAGGATGTTCGAGCGGGGCAGGCCGAGCCGGTCCATCGCCTTGGCGCACACCAGCAGGGCATGCGTGGAATCGAGCCCGCCCGAGACGCCGATCACCACCTTCGAGATCTTGCTCGACGACAGCCGCTGCACCAGCGCCTGCACCTGGATGTTGTAGACCTCCATGCAGCGCTCGTCGCGCTGGCGCGGGTCCGACGGCACATACGGGAAACGCGCCACCTTGCGTTGGAGCGGCATGGCCTGCGTGGACGGCACGTCGATGTGGAACGACACGGTGTCAAAGCGTTCCACTTCCTCGCGGTGGCGACGCACCGACTGGCCAAACGACGTCTGGTGCATCCGCTCGCGCGACAGCCGCTCGAGGTCGACATCGGCGAACAGCAGGTGAGAGCTGTCGGCAAACCGCTCCGATTCGCCCAGCAGTTCACCGTTTTCATAGATCAGCGCCTGGCCATCCCAGGCCAGATCGGTCGTCGATTCGCCCTTTCCGGCGGACGTGTACAGGTACGCGGCCAGGCAGCGTGCCGACTGTTGCGACACGAGCTGATGGCGATACCCCGACTTGCCAATCACGATATTCGATGCCGACAGGTTCACGAGTACGGTGGCACCGGCCAGCGCGGCAAACGACGACGGGGGAATCGGCACCCAGACGTCTTCGCAGATCTCCGCATGGAAGCGGAAAAATGGAATGCTCTCGATCTCGAACAGCAGATCGGCACCGAACGGCACCTCCGCGCCGAGCAGCGAGACCAGCGGCGTGGCCGCGCAGTCCGCGGAGCTGAACTGGCGTGCCTCATAGAATTCCCAGTAATTGGGCAGATAGCTCTTGGGCACCACGCCCTGAATCTTGCCGCCGGCCACAACCACCGCGCAGTTGAACAGCTGGTGCTCCACCAGTACCGGCAGGCCGACGATCAGCGCCGCATTGATCCCGGCCGACGCCTCCACGATCCGTTGCAGCGCCAGTTCGCATTCGCGCAGCAGCGCCCGCTGGTGAAACAGGTCATCGCACGTGTAAGCCGACAGGCCCAGTTCCGGAAACGCCACCAGCACGGCGCCGCCGTCGGCCGCCTGGCGCGCCAGCAGGATCGTCTGCTCGGCATTGAAGGCCGGATCGGCCACGCGGCACTCGGGCACGCCCACGGCCACGCGCGCGAAGCCGTGGGAATAGAGGTTGAAGAACGGGTGAGTCATGGATGGCCCAGGATTGGGGGGCTGAGGATGCCTGCATTCTACGACGCACACGCGGCGCGTGCTGCCCCGCATCCTGCGCCGCAGCATCGTTTCCGGTAGACTCGACCAGCATCTGGCCGTGGACAACCTGCCCTCCCCCGCCCTCCCCAGTATTCATGAGCGAATCGCGCCTCAGCCCCAACTACCGCACGGAGATCGTGCAGGACCTTGCCGACATCGACGCCAACGACTGGGATGCGCTGCTCGCCGCGCAGGCCGAGCCCACGCCATTCCTGCGCCACGCGTTCCTGCAGGCGCTGCACGCCAGCGGCAGCGCCACGGACGAAACCGGATGGTCGCCGCGCTTCCTGGCGCTGTGGGTGCCCGACGGCAAGGAGCCGGGCCGGGACCGGCTGGCCGCGGCAATGCCGCTCTACGCCAAATCCCATTCCTACGGCGAGTACGTATTCGACTGGGCCTGGGCCGATGCCTACCGCCAGCACGGCATCCCCTACTACCCGAAATGGCTGGCCGCGATTCCGTTCACACCGGTGCGTGGCGCGCGGCTGCTGGCCGAGGATGAACTGTCGCGCCGCGTGCTGCTGCGCTTCGCGCTGGCGCTGGCCCAGGAGAGCGAGCTCTCGTCGCTCCACGTGCTGTTTCCGTCGGACCATGAAGCCGACCTGATGGACGAGGCCGGGATGATGATGCGCCACGGCGTGCAGTTCCACTGGTCCAATCCGGGCTACGAGAACTTTGACGCGTTCCTGGCCACGCTATCGCAGAAGAAGCGCAAGAACATCCGCGCCGAGCGCCGTCGCGTGACGGAGGCCGGCATCACGTTCCGCCATCTGCGCGGGGCCGACATCGACGACGATGCGTGGAAGCTGTTCAACCGTTGCTATCGCCAGACCTACCGCGATCACCACTCCACGCCCTACCTGAACCTCGATTTCTTCCGCCGCATCGGCGCGGCGATGCCCGAGCACCTGTTGCTGGTGATCGCCGAGCGCGAAGGCCGCGACATCGCCAGCTCACTGCTGGTCTACGATGCCGATCCGGCGGTCAGCACGCTGTACGGCCGCTACTGGGGCGCGCTGGAACACCATCCCTGCCTGCATTTCGAGACTGCCTACTACCAGCCACTGGAGTTCTGCATCCGCGAAGGCATCGGCACGTTCGAAGGCGGCGCGCAGGGCGAACACAAGATGGCGCGCGGCTTCCTGCCAGTGGCCACGCGCTCCGCGCACTGGCTGGCGCACCCGTCGTTCGCCGACGCGGTCGAGCGCTTCCTGGAGCGGGAGCGTCAGGGGATCGATGCGTATATGGATGAGTTGAACGAGCGGAATCCGTTCGCGGGCGCGCGCGAGTAGCGAGTCGTCCCCCGGCAACAAAAAAACCCGCCAGATGGCGGGTTTCTTCGATAACGCGGTAGGCAGCGAATTACTTCGTGAAGTTCGCCACGCCGTCGCTGATTTCCTTGTGGGCTTCTTCGATGCCAGCCCAGCCTTCCACCTTGACCCACTTGCCGGCTTCGAGTGCCTTGTAGTTCTCGAAGAAGTGCTTGATCTGGTCGAGCGTATTTTGCGGCACATCCGACAGACCCTTCATGTGGGCGGTAGCCGGGCACAGCTTGTCCATGGGGATGGCCACGAGCTTGGCGTCCACGCCCGACTCGTCGGTCATCTTCAGCATGCCCAGTGCACGGCAGCGCACAACGGCGCCGGCCAGGATCGGGAACGGGGTGATGACCAGCACATCCACCGGGTCGCCGTCGCCCGACAGCGTTTGCGGGATGAAGCCGTAGTTGGCCGGGTAGCGCATGCCGGTGCCAATGAAGCGGTCCACGAACAGCAGGCCGGTCTCCTTGTCGGCCTCGTACTTCACGGGATCGCTCTGGGCCGAGATCTCGATGATGACGTTGAAATCGTTGGGAAGGTCCTTGCCCGGGGAGACGAGGTTGAAGCTCATGAGAGTTCTCCGAATGCCTGTGTGTTGGGATGGCCGGCATTATAGCGGTTTGCTTCTTACCTCTGGCTGACATCCGGGTGCCTTGCACGCCCCGCGCGGTGCGCGATAATGCGGCATTCCCGAATTCAGCAATGGCTCCATAACGGAGCCCGTGGAGACCCCGCATGCACGCCCAGCATTTTGTCGCCAACCGCCTGATCGCCCCGGACTCCGGCCTGCGCATCAAGGTGTTCGACCCGTCCAGCGGCCAACCCTTCGCCGAGATCGCCCGCGGCAACGCCACGGACGTCAACGTGGCCGTCCACGCGGCCCGCCGGGCGTTCGACGGCGCCTGGGGCGCGATGTCCCCTGCCGACCGCGTGCGTCTGCTGAACCGCGTGGCGCTCACCTTGATAGCGCATGAGGACGAACTGGCCGCGCTGGAAGCACGCGACACCGGCAAGCCGCTGCGCCAGGCCCGTGCCGACGCACGGGCGGTGGCACGCTACTTCGAGTTCTACGCGGGCGCGGCAGACAAGCTGCATGGTCAGACGATCCCCTATCAGGCCGGCTATACCGTCCTGACCGTGCGCGAGCCGCATGGGGTAACCGGCCACATCATCCCGTGGAACTACCCGCTGCAGATCTTCGGCCGCAGCGTGGGCGCGGCGCTGGCCGCCGGCAACGCGTGCGTGGTCAAGCCGGCCGAGGATGCCTGCCTGTCGCTGCTGCGCGTGGCCGAACTGGCCGCCGAAGCCGGCCTGCCCGAAGGCGCCCTGAACATCGTCACCGGTTACGGCCACGAAGCGGGCGCGGCACTGGCCCGGCACCCCGGCATCAACCATATTTCGTTCACGGGATCGCCCGAAACCGGCAAGCTCGTATCCCAGCTCGCGGCCGAAAACCACGTGCCGGTGACGCTGGAACTCGGCGGCAAGTCGCCGCAGATTGTCTTTGCCGATGCCGACCTCGACGCGCTGCTGCCCGTGGTGGTCAACGGCATCGTGCAGAATGCGGGCCAGACCTGCTCGGCGGGCAGCCGCCTGCTGGTGGAACGGCCGGTCTACGAGGAGTTGCTCGACCGCGTCGCCAGCGTCTTCGAATCGCTGCGCGTGGGCCCCTCGGAACTCGATCTCGAATGCGGCCCGCTGATCAGCCGCAAGCAGCAGCAGCGTGTCTGGGACTTCGTCTCCGACGCACAGCACGCCGGCATCTCCGTGATGGCGCAGGGCCAGATCGTGGCGGAAGCGCCTGAGTCCGGCTACTACCAGGTGCCGATGCTGTTCCGCGACGTGCCGGCCACGCACCGGCTGGCGCAGGAGGAAGTCTTCGGCCCGCTGCTGGCGGCCATGCCGTTCGATACCGAGGACGAAGCCCTGCAACTGGCCAACGGCACCGCGTACGGCCTCGTGGCCGGGGTCTGGACGCGCGACGGCGGGCGGCAGTTGCGCCTGGCGCGCAAGCTGCGCGCGGGCCAGGTATTCATCAACAACTATGGCGCCGGCGGCGGCGTCGAGCTGCCGTTCGGCGGCACCGGCCAGTCAGGCTACGGCCGGGAGAAGGGCTTCGAGGCCCTGTACGGATTCACCACTCTGAAAACCATTGCCATTCAACATGGGTAACATCAATTTCCTGTCGGTCGCGTTCGCCATCTTCTTTTTCTGGATGGCCTGGCACGTGAGAAACAAGCGCGCCACGAACCCGTCCGGCATGCCGCGCCTGCAAGTCTTCAAACGCAAATGGGGCGAGTCGCTGGGGGATCGCATCCACTGGTGCCTTTATGTCGCCCTGCCCTTCCTGCTGGCCATCATGATGGTCGGCAATGCATTGCGGGGCAAAGGCCCCTTCCACTGAGCATCCGTAGCTGGACGGTTACCAGGCGCGGCATGCACCGCGTCCGGACCACAATCACAGGAGACAAACGATGGCCAGACTGTCTGGAAAGGTAGCGGTAGTCACAGGTGGGGGTTCGGGCTTTGGCGAGGGCATCGCGCACACGTTCGCGCGCGAAGGCGCCAGCGTGATGGTGGCCGACCTGAACCTGGAAGCCGCCGAGCGTGTGGCGGCGGCCATCCGCGAGGCAGGAGGCCAGGCGCGCGCGATGCGTGCCGACGTGTCGCAGGGCGATGACGTGGCCGCGATGCGCGATGCGACGCTGGCCGCGTTCGGCGACGTCCACTGCGTGGTCAACAACGCCGGCACGACCCATCGCAACAAGCCGATCCTGGAAGTCACCGAAGCCGAGTTCGATCGCGTCTACGCGGTCAACGTCAAGAGCATCTACTGGTCCGCGCATCACTTCATCCCACATTTCCGCAAGCGCGGCGGCGGCAATTTCGTCAACGTGGCCTCCACCGCCGGCATTCGCCCCCGCCCCGGGCTGGTCTGGTACAACGGCAGCAAGGGCGCGGTCATCGTCGCCAGCAAGGCCATGGCCGCCGAGCTTGGCCCCGACAATATCCGCGTCAACTGCGTCAACCCCGTCATCGGCGCCACCGGCCTGCTCGAACAGTTCATGGGCCTGCCTGACACCCCGGAGAACCGCGCGAAGTTCCTGGCCACAATCCCGATGGGTCGCATGTCGACACCGCAGGACGTGGCCAACGCCTGCCTGTACCTGGCATCAGACGAAGCCGCGTTCATCACCGGCACCTGCATCGAAGTCGATGGAGGACGCTGCGTCTGATCCACGCCCCCGATTCACATCCGATGTGAATCCGAGTTGCCCCCGATTCGTTTTTCCAACCCAGCGGTAACGTCGTATCCCAAAGCAAAACCCGAAAGAGGAGACAGCAATGACAACGACCGCAGTCAGTTCCGGCGCGCAAGACGCCGGCTTCGAGGACGCCACCTACCGCAAGGTGAGCTGGCGCCTGGTGCCCTTCCTGTTGCTCTGTTACGTGGTGGCCTATCTGGACCGCGTCAACGTGGGCTTCGCGAAGCTGCAGATGCTCAACGACCTCAAGTTCAGCGAGACGATCTACGGCCTCGGCGCGGGCATCTTCTTTATCGGCTACTTCATCTTCGAAGTGCCGAGCAACGTGATCCTGCACAAGGTGGGTGCGCGCATCTGGATCGCGCGGATCATGATCACCTGGGGCCTGATCTCGGCGGCGATGATGTTCGTCACCACGCCGATGATGTTCTACGTGCTGCGCTTTCTGCTGGGCGTGGCGGAAGCGGGTTTCTTCCCCGGTATCATCCTGTACCTGACCTACTGGTACCCGGCCAGCCGGCGCGGACGCACGACCACGTACTTCATGACGGCCATCGCGCTGTCCGGCGTGATCGGTGGCCCGCTGTCCGGGTGGCTGATGCAATCGTTCGACGGCCACAACGGCTGGTCGGGATGGCAATGGATGTTCCTGGTCGAAGGCATCCCGTCGATCCTGGTGGGCCTGTGGGTGCTGGCGTATCTCGACGACCGCATCACCCACGCCAAGTGGCTGACCGATGACGAGAAGGCGCTGCTCCAGCGGAATATCGCCAGCGAGGACCAGCACAAGGAAGACCCGCCCGTGGTCCAGGTGCTGTCGAGCCCGCGCGTGTGGCTGATGAGCGCGATCTACTTCAGCTTCGTGATGGGCCTGTATGGCGTGAGCTTCTGGCTGCCGACGATCATCAAGCAGACCGGCGTGAAGGGCGCGCTCGACGTGGGCCTGCTGACCGCGATTCCCTACGGGTGCGCGGTGATCGGGATGATCCTGTTCGCGCGCAGCGCCGACCGTCGCGGCGAGCGGCGCTGGCATATCGCGATTCCGGCGCTGGCCGGCGCGGTGGGTCTGGTGCTGTCGGTGCAATGGCACAGCGACACGACCATGGCGATGGTGGCCCTGACGATCGCCACGATTGGCATCCTGACCACGCTGCCGCTGTTCTGGAGCCTGCCGACGTCCTTCCTGGCCGGAACCGGCGCCGCCGCGGGCATCGCGCTGATCAATTCCCTCGGAAATCTGGCTGGCTTCCTGAGCCCCTACGCGGTGGGCTGGCTCAAGGACATGACGCAAAGTACCGACTCAGGCATGTACCTGCTGGCGGTCTGCATGGTGGTGGGCGCTGCGCTGACGCTGTCGGTGCCGGCGCGGATGGTGAATCAGAAGAAGGATTGAGGGATAGAAGGTTTGGGTTGAAGCGCCGCTCTCCCGTAGGACGGGAGAGCGGCGCCGGCCGAAGCGAACGGCTTACGACTCGCCCAACATCTGCGCCACCGACCCGGCCGCTGCAGCGGCCTTCTCGCCGATCAGCTGCTGCAGCGTGCGCAGCAATTCATCCTCGTTGAACGGCTTGCCCAGGTACACGTTCACGCCAATCTCCGCGGCATAGCGACGGTGCTTCTCCGCAGTGCGCGAGGTGATCATCACCAGCGGCATCTGGCTCGTGCGGCTGTCGGCGCGAACATTGCGCGTCAGGTCGAAACCGTCCATGTTCGGCATCTCGATGTCGACAAGCATCGCATCGGGCATCACCTCCTGTAGCTGACGCAGTGCGTCGACGCCGTCGCGGGCCAGCACTACCTGGTAGCCGGCGCGCGTCAGCAGCCGCTGGCTGGCCTTGCGCACGGTCAGCGAGTCGTCCACCACCATGACGGTCGGCTGTGTGATCAGACCCGCCACGGGCACCGCTTCGCCATTGCCCGCAAACTCGGCCACGGCGCCCATCGTCTCCGGCGCCCGCAGGTGTACCGGCGCGGACGGTGCCACGCCGCCGCGCTCGCGCATCCACCGCTGCGCCAGCACCACGGGGTTGTAGATCAGCACGATCTCGCCATCGCCCAGCGTGGTTGCTCCTGCAATGCCTTCCAGACGAGCCAGATGCGGGCCGATGTGCTTCACCACCACTTCGCGGTTACCGATCACTTCGTCCACGTGCACGGCCACGCGCTCGGCGCCCGAACGCACCACCACCACCGGCGAGTACTTGCGGCCCGACGCCATCGGCGCGGTTTCCTCCAGCAGCGCGCCGAAGTAGTAGAACGGCGCATCCGCGCCCGCAGGACCAAAGCGGCGGGCATTGTAGGCATCGAGCAGCGGCTTTTCGCGCAGCTGGTGCACCTGGTCGATCATGCCGCTCGGGATGGCATACAGGCGTCCGCCCAGCGAGACCAGCAGCACCTGCGTGATAGCCGTGGTCAGCGGCAGATGCACCGTGAAACTGGTGCCCCGTCCAACTTCCGTCGAGAGCGTGATACGGCCACCCAGCGCCACCGTCTCCGATCGCACCACGTCCATGCCAACGCCCCGGCCCGCGAGTTCGGACACCGCATCGGCCGTCGTAAAGCCCGGCGCGAAGATCATCTCGGTCAGGCGTGCGTCGCTGGCATCCTCGTCATGCGCCAGCAGGTGCCGCGCCACCGCCCGTTGACGAATGCGAGCAAGGTCAAGGCCGCCACCGTCGTCGAAGAACGTCAGCACGACCTCGTTGCCTTCCTGCTGCACTTCCAGCGTCAGCGCGCCCGTGGCCGACTTGCCGGCGGCACGACGCGCGTCGGCCGGCTCGATGCCATGCACCACGGCATTGCGGATCAGGTGTTCGATCGGGCCGGCCATGCGGTCCAGCACCGAGCGGTCGATTTCCACCGTGCCGCCCTTGATCAGCAGGCGCACTTCCTTGCCAGTCTCGGTCGCGGATTGCCGCGCCACGCGGTAGAGACGCTCGGCCAGCGCATCGAACTGCACCATGCGAGCCTGCATCAGCCCGCGCTGCAAGCCACGCGTGAGTCGCGCCTGCGCTGCCAGGTCGCCCGACGCGCGGTCAAAGCCGCGCTGCAGGTTCTGCTCCACGGTCGCCACGTCGTTCACCGACTCGGCCATCATCCGCGTCAGTTCCTGGAAGCGCGTGAAGCGGTCGAACTCGAGCGGGTCGAATTCCTGGTTTTGCTGCGCGTCGGCGATGCGCGATGCCATCTGCGTCTCGGCCTGGATTTCGATCTCGCGAAGCTGCATCCGCAGACGCGCGACGTTATCGTTCAGTTCACCGAGGTAGCTGCGCAGCGCCAGCAGTTCGCTATCCAGACGCGCTCGCGTCGCGCCCACTTCACCCGCATCGTTGATCAGCGTATCGAGCGCGCGGGCCTGCACCCGCACCAGCGCGCGCTGGCGATCGGCATCGGTCGGCAGGTTCGCCGGCACCGGCATCGCCTGCGGCGCGGCCGGTAGCAGATCCTGCGTAGGCTGCTGCGTCACGTCCATCGACACCACCGATGTAACCGGCACAGCCGGCACGGCGGATTCGGGCTCGGCCGCGATCAACCCGTTGACCACATCGGCATCGTCCACCGGCAGCAGCCGGCCGCTCTGCAACGCATCAACGTGCGCGAGGATGCGGTCGTACCAGGCATAGAGGCGGCCGAATAACTCCGGCGCCATGCGCTGGCCACGCACGCTCGCTTCGAGCAGCGTTTCCATTTCGTGCGCGGCCTGACCCAGGGCCATCGCGCCAGCCATGCGCGCGCTGCCCTTCAGCGTGTGCAGCCCGCGCAGGATCAGCCCGCCGTGCTGGGTATCGGCAGGTGCGGATTCCCAGGTGCGCAACATCTTGCCGAGGTCGGGCAGACTGCCTTGTGCTTCCTCAAGGAAGATCTCCACCAGTGCCGGATCGAGTGACGAGGCGTCGGTCGACAAGTCGACCTGCGGTGCGTCAAGTACGTCAGGAGCGCCCGGCGATACGTGCGCGACGGCTGCCGACTCATGGCGCGGCGTCGGCAACGAAATCACCACCGCATCATGCACCGGCGTCTCGGCGTCGGCCGGACCGACTGTCGTCAGCGTTGGCGCCGAGACCGGCGGGAGCGATGTGATCGGCGTCAGCTTGACCGGCGGAAGGTTCGTCACCGCGTGCGGCTCGGGCAATTCCCGCAGATCGGCATCATCGGTATCTTCAGCAGGCTGCGACTGACCGAACAATCGCGCGACCGAGCCCACCTGTCCCGACACATCGGTCTCCGGCACCGCTGCGCGCGGGCGCATCAGCGCTCGCTCGCCAAAATCGTTCAGGTCGCGGACGACCGCGGCATCGGCATCAGGCCAGATGCCCGCGGCGAACTGGTGCAGCATGCCACGCAGCCGTTCGACGGCCTGCTCCAGCAAGCGGAAATCGCCCGGATGCATCGCGACCGGGTGCCGGCCCAGCAGCAGCAGAAGCTGCTCCAGCGCCTCGGCGATCTCGCGCACCGGCTCCAGGCCCACCGTCGACGCGCTGCCCTGCAGCGTGTGAGCCACGCGCAGCGCAAGCTCGCTCGGACAAGGATGTTCCTCGTGCTTCCACTCGGACAGATCGGTCGCGAACTGCCGCAGCAGATCGTCGGCTTCCTGCAGGTAGACGTTGTAGAGCGGCAGTCCGATCCGGACCGGGCCAATCACCTTGTAGTTGTCGTCGTCGCTGGCGAGTCCGCCGGACAGGCGGAACGGCAGCACGTTGTCCTCGGCCGGAACCTCCTCCGCAGCCACATCTGGCTGCGCGGCCGGCAGCGTCAGCAGCGCATCGAGCGGGTCCAGCGGCGCAGTTGCGTCGACGGCAGCGGCGGCGGCAGCGTGGGCCGGCGCCGAGTCTGGATCGCGCACACGCTGCGCGGCGGCAACGAGTCCAGCGATGTCCCGTACGGTCGACGGGTCCTGCTGCAACGCCTGCGCCCATTCGCGCAGCAGATCGTGCGCCTGGTGCAGCAGCACAAGCAGTTCGGGCTGCGGCTCGCGTGCTTCGGCAATCCACAGATTCATGACCTGTTCGACGGCCCACGCGGCTTCGCCGTAGCGGCTCAGGCCAACCATGCGGCTGGAGCCCTTGAGCGTATGGAAGCCGCGACGCACGCGGCTCAGCACATCGGTATCGCGCAGTGCCTCGAGCCCGCCCTGCACGTCGGCGGCGATACTCCCGAGCACCTCTTCGGCCTCGGAGAGGAAAATCTCAAGCAGCTCGGCGTCGATCGCTTCGGCATCCACCGGCATCGGCGCGGCGGCCGGCGCCACGGTGGCTGCCGGTGCTGCAGCCGTCGCCGGCAGTGGATCGGCCAGTGCCACGATCATACGTTCGGCCGCCGAATCGCTGCCGGCTAGCCATGCATGGAGTTGCGTGGTGGCTTCGCTGGCCTGACGCCGCAGCGCCGCATCGTCGTCGATGGCGGCCTGATCGGAGACCGCCTGCAACGCACCACGCAGGCGCTGGATCTCTGGCGAGTCGGCGCCTGCCGCCACGCGGATCGCATCCATGGCCGCGCCACGCGCCACCGCCAGCACGCCCTGCGGCGCCGGATCGCGATGCTGCAAGTCCGCGTAGATGTCGTCTTCCGTGACATCGGCCTTGGCCCGTCCAAACTCCAGCAGATCGGCAAAGGCATGTACCGCGCCAAGCTCGGCGGCGATATCGGACAGCATCGCGATGCGCGACGCTTCCTCGACAGTTCCGGGCAGGACTTCCAGCCACCGCAGCACGGTCCGCACCGCTTCCAGCGCCGCCTCCGCCGCTTCGTCGATGCCATCCCGCATCGCCGCGCTGACGTACACGCGCTCGAGCGTGGCAAGCAGGGATTCGAATGCCTGTCTGGCATCGGCCAATGCTTCGCTGGCGTCAGGACGCGCCGCGTTGCGATCATACGTATCGAGCCATGATTCGCCGCTGTCGAGTTGCGCGCGCAACTGAGCGACCGCTTCCGCACGCATTGCCTGGGCACTGGCGGCCTCGACCATCCCGGCGAGCCAGGCCGGTGCCTGGGCATCGGGATTGGCCAGGCAGGCAGCCAGCGCGTCGCAGCGCTGCGCGAATTCCTGTGCCGATGCGTGACCTGACTTGCCATGCACACGCCACGGCATTGCCAGCGCCTGCGACAGGAACAGCGCCACGCCAGCACGGCCCAGCGCGTCGTTCGACGGACGGCGGCCCGCATGAGCAGCCACCGCGGTCAGGCATTGCTCCAAAGCCGGTTGAGCAAGCGGCAGCGCCGCTTCGGCGAGCGAGGCCACCGCCAGCTCCCAGCCGGCCTGATCCTCGCCTGCCGCACGCTCGATCGACCGCGCGGCCTGCTGCAGATTGCGGGTGTCGATGGCATCGAGCCAGCCGTAGTAGCGCTGGCGGAAGTCGGCACGCGCCACCACATGCGCCGGGTCGACACGATATGCCTGCAGGCTGCGAGCGATATCGGCGCGCAGCACCTGCACGGCAACTTGCACGGCGGGCGTCGCGATGTCGTCGGATTCATCGGCGGCCAGCCCGGTGCTGACCAGGAAGAAAATCGCATCGTTCAACAGCGCCTGCGGCACGCGCACCTGGCCTTGCAGGTACTGGCGCACCAGCAGGTGCGTGCGTGCAGCGAAACGCTTGGCCAGCAGATCGGACGGCAGCAGGCCATGAGCGAGGCCACGGAACACCATGGCCAGCGTATGCCAGATACCGCGATCAGGCGTGTCTGTGGCGCGGCGCGCCTCCTGCTCCTGGTTGCGCACGTCGTCGAGCGCCAGTTGCAGCGGCAGCCAGGCCTCGCGCAGCATGGACGTGTCCGGGCACGGCGCGGGCAAGCGCAGCGCGCGCAGCAAGGCAGCCTCGAAGCGCTGGCGCGCCCGGGTGACGGCCGATGCCGAAAGCGTAGGCAGCACGATACCCGGCAGCATCTGCAGCTCATCGAGCCACAGGTCCGCCGGATGCACGCGCTCTTCCTTCATCAGGTTCAACGCGGTGGCATAGGGCTGGTACAGGCGCAGCGGGTCTTCGGCATCGCCCGCCATCAGGTCGTCGACGTACTCGGCCAGCGCCTGCGCGCCGGTGCGGAACACCACGAGCGTTTCCTGGCTGGCGGGCACCGTGCCGGCGTCGATGGCCTCGAGCAGGCGGCGCAATGCCTGGCAATAGGCATCCACGCCGCGCAGCCCGACGATATGCACCGCGCCTGCGGCCTGATGCAGTTGCTGGCCGGCCAGCCGCAGCGAAGTGGTATCGCGCGCGCCCAACGCCTCCGGCGTCTGCTGGATCTCGTCCACGTAGTGGCCGAGTTCGATGGCGGCATCGTCGAGCGCGGTACGCAGGCTTGGCGCGAGCCAGGCCAGCACCGACAGGTCGCGCTGCGGCGCGGCGGGTGCCTCCGCCGCCGGAACGGGAGCAGGCTCCGGCGTGGATGACAGTTGCGCCGCGGCCGCCTCGGCCACTTCGCTCGACAGGATGGTATTGAAAGACATGACCAGTTCCGTTGCGCCCTTGCGGGCGGCCGTCAGGCGATCTTGAACCGCGATACCGAGTTACGCAGCTCTTCGGTCAGTGCGGTCAGCTGGCGCACCGACGCGGCGGTCTGGCGCGTGCCGGCGGTGGTCTGCGCGGTCACTTGCAGGATGCCGTCGATGTGGCGGGCCACGTTGGTGGCCAGGCCCGCTTCGTGCGATGTGGTCTGCGAGATCTGTTCGATCAGCTCGGCGAGCTGGCGCGACACGCGACCGATCTCGACCAGTGCGGCACCCGCGTTATCGGACAGGCGCGCGCCCTCGACCACGCCCTGCGTGCTCTGCTCCATGGCGTGCACGGCGTCCTGGGTGTCGGTCTGAATCGTGCGGATCAGCGCGCCGATCTGCTTGGTTGCCTCGCCCGAACGTTCGGCCAGACGCTGCACCTCTTCCGCCACCACCGAGAAGCCGCGGCCGGCTTCGCCTGCGGAAGCCGCCTGGATGGCGGCGTTCAGTGCCAGCACGTTGGTCTGTTCGGTAATGTCCGAGATCAGCTCGACGATTTCACCGATCTCCTGCGACGATTCGCCCAGACGCTTGATCCGCTTGGACGTTTCCTGGATCTGCTCGCGAATGCCGTTCATGCCCGCGATCGCGTTCTGCACGGCGTGCTGGCCCTGCTCCGCCGCGGCCAGCGATGCGCGTGCCACGTTGGCCGATTCGGCCGCACCGCGTGAAACCTGCGTGATGCGGTCCGCCATCTCCACCACGGATTCGCCGGTCTGACGAATCTGGCGCGACTGCTGCTCGGTCGTGGTGGCCAGTTGCACCGAGGTTTCCTGCACCTGCGTCGAGGCGTGCTGCACGTCTCCAGCGGTCTGCTGCACGCGGCCCACCAGTTCCTTCAGTTCTTCCACCGTGTAGTTCACCGAGTCGGCGATGGCGCCAGTGATGTCCTCGGTCACGGTGGCCTGACGCGTCAAGTCACCGTCAGCAATGTCCTGCAGCTCATTCATCAGCTGCAGAATGGCCTTCTGGGTGGCGTCGTTGTTGCGCTTTTCATCGAGTCGGCGCGCTTCGGCTTCGTGCTCGCGCGCCTCGGCTTCGAGCGCCCGGACGCGCGAGTCGCGCAGGTAGAGGGCCGCGAGACCGGCCAGGCACAGCAGCGTGGCCAGCGCGGAGATAACCATCGCGCCCAGTGTCCAGGGGCGGAAGCGCACATCCTGCGCATAGGCCGACTGCAACGCCGACAACTCGCCGCGCAGGGCTTCGTTGTCGTTGAAGATCTGCTGCTGGGCGCGCTTGGCGGCGATCAGGCCAGGCAGGTTCTGCAGAATCGTCTGCGTGGTCTTCTGCACGGCGTCGAAGCGCTGCGAAAGCTGCTGCAGGTAGCTGCGCGTCTCGGCATCGTGCGCGGCGGTCAGACGCAGCGCTTCGGAGCCGTTGATCAGGCCGTCGAGTGTTTCGCGGAACGTGTTGGTGTCCTTGCCAAGCAGGAACGCGGTTTCAGGGTTGACGCCTTCGCCCGAGAGGAACTCGTTGAGGTTCTTGCCCAGACGCTGCGTCAGCATCACCAGCTGAGCGGAAGCCGCCACCTCACGTGTATTGGCACCCGACTGCAGCTTGATGGCCGCCACCTGTTCGGCGGCTTCGAGCAGTTCGGGGTTGGACGCGTTGAAGATCTGCAGCGTCTGGCCGATCGTCGTCAGAATGGCCTGCTGGGCGAGCACGTCGGCGGCGCTCTTCTCGGAACGCTTCCACGAGCCCATCGCCTTTTCCAGCAGCGGCTCGCCCGGCCCGCTCGTGGCCCGCACATGCTTCTCGTCGCTGCCGTTCTGCAGCGCCAGCATGTCGGTGGTCAACTGCTCTTTCGACTCTCGCAGCTGCTTGAACGCCTGGGCGTTACCGAGCAGCGCCACAGGCACCGCCTTACCGAGACGCTGCGAGTGCATCAGCATGTCGCCGGTCACCTCGATCTGCGCCGCGCCGTTGCTGGCCTGCCGGTTATCAAGGTACACGGAGGCGAGCAGCGCCGACAGCGACACCACCACGCCCACGGTCAGCGCGCGCTGCTGCGCCGAGAACGGCATCCGCATCAGCCAGCCCGACATCATCTCGACAGGGGTCTGGCCAAGGCCGCCCTGCTGTCTGGCCGCGCCGGCCGCCGCAAACGCGGCGCCACCCGGCGCCGCCACTTCTGCGGCAGCGCCCGCGGCTGCGGTGCGGCGACCCAGGCCGATCTTCTTGATACCCATAGCAACCCTCTGTTCGTTCGTTATTATGAAGCCGCTTCAGAATGATTCCGGCGTCGTTGCGGGGCCTTGCCAACCCACTTGTACTGTCTGCGGCCCCGCGCCCAGCCAGAACCACTGCGCTTCATTCTGAAACGGCTTCATTTCCAGATTCCGCTGATCAAGCCACGGTACGGCCGGCCTGCAGAAACACAGGCGACGCCAGCAACTGCCCGATATCAAGCACCTGCCAGCCACGCCCCTCCCTGTCCGCGAAGCGCAAGCCCTGCCAGCCTTCGGGTTCCTCACCCTGAGCCGGCGTCAGATCCGCCGCATGGCGCAGACCCAGCACGCGCGTGGCGATGATGCCGCACGCACGTTCGACGTGACGCGACAGGACGACGATCTTGCTGCCCGGCTGTACCGGCGTGGGGCCGTCGCCACAGAACATGGCGAAATCGATCACGCCCAGCAGGTTGCCGCGCGCGTTGACCAGGCCGCGATACCAGGGCTGCGTCAGCGGCACGCCGGCAGGCTGGCGCATCTCGATCACCTCGCCGGTTTCCAGCAACGGCAGCAGCCAGTTGCGCTGGCCCACCACCACACCCAGGTAGCTATCGACGGCCGGCAGGTTGCGCGCGTCGCGCAGACGTCGGGCCAGCATGGCCTGGTAATCCTGCAGGCGGGTCTGGCGGGCACGAAGGTCTTGGCGCGGCGCGTTCATGATGGGGATACCGGTAGGTGAAACCTTGGGGCAGTGGTGCCGGAGCGCGTTGCCCGCTTGCTGATGGGCTGGCTGGCTCAGTTCGCCAGCGCGGCGATCTTCGACAGCAGTTCCTCGCTGTCCACCGGCTTGACGACGTAGTCCGACGCGCCCTGCCGCATGCCCCAGATCCGGTCGGTTTCCAGGCCCTTGCTGGTGCACATGATCACGGGGATGTCCTTGAAGCGGTCGTCGCGCTTGATCGCGCGCGTGGCCTGGTAGCCGTTCTGACCCGGCATCACCACATCCATCAGGATCAGGTCGAAAGCGTCCGCCTCGAGCCGGGCCATGGCCTGGTCGCTGTTGCCGGCCACGGAAACCTTGAAGCCCTTCTTGCCGAGCAGGTCGGACATGAACAGGGCTTCGGTGGGCGAATCGTCGACGATAAGGATTTTGCTGATGGTCATTGTCTTGTTCCTGGATGCTTCGGGCGGCCGGTTGTCAGGCCGCCACGGCCGCACCCTCGTCGGCCACGCAACCCGTCAGGCAGGACTGGACGGCCTGCAGCAGGGCTTCGCGGGAAAAGGGCTTGGCAAGATGGTTATGCGCGCCGACAAGCTTGCCGCGCGAACGGTCGAACACGCCGTCGCGAGACGACAGCATGATCACGGGAATGGCGTGGAAGCGTGGGCTCTTCTTGATGAGAGAGCAGGTCTGGTAGCCGTCCAGACGGGGCATCAGGATGTCGCAGAAGATGACGTCCGGGCGCAGGTCGCCAACCTTGGCGAGCGCCTCGAATCCGTCCTCGGCCAGCATGACCTGATAGCCAGCGTTCGTCAGGAAGATTTCCGCCGTGCGGCGGATGGTGCTGGAGTCGTCGATGACAAGAATCTTGCCCGACACCCTGCGGCCCGACACCGCAGATGCCTCGTCGGCGCCGGCATCGGCACCGATTCTGACCCCGTCGACAGACTTGCTGTCTATTTCTGTTTGCGTGACCCGCATGTTGTTCCCGCGACCAACTGCCCGCAGAGAAGCACGGACGCCGGCATTCACTTGAGAACTCCCGCACGGCATCACCCATGGCGTGCCGGCGGCCCCCGATTTCAACTTTCCCAATCAACAAACCCGGCTACCCGGCCGGTCCGGCGGCGCGTTCTGACTGCTCGCGCCTGCCTTGCTGGAAGCCGCCTTGACCTGGCGGCTCCTTTTATTCTTGTAGCTGCATACCACCGCGCTCAGCCTGCGTGCGCAGGCCGGACCGGGGTGCAGTTTTGCCGCAAAGTGTGACAATTCATAGTTAGGCCGTCAATCCGGGGCTTCCGGCCCGGCCTGTCGAACTGTCTCTTTCCCGCGACGGGAAACGGTTACGGCGAATGGCTTCAGATCGCCACCATCTCGAAATCTTCCTTGCGCGCGCCGCATTCC
Organism: Cupriavidus sp. Met-2; assembly: GCF_049843575.1. Classification (NCBI taxonomy): domain Bacteria; kingdom Pseudomonadati; phylum Pseudomonadota; class Betaproteobacteria; order Burkholderiales; family Burkholderiaceae; genus Cupriavidus; species Cupriavidus sp. Met-2. The sequence goes on along the minus strand of NZ_JBBHZL010000001.1, from coordinate 569,499 downwards.
GGACAGGTCCAGTTGATGGGCACGTCTTCCCATTTGGTACCCGGGGCGATGCCGTCTTCCGGCGCGCCAGCGGCTTCGTCGTAAATCCAGCCGCAGATCAGGCACATCCAAGTCTTGTATTCCATATGCAGGCTCTTGCCAGTCTCCATTAAAATCAAGCGCAGATGGTACCGAATCAGCGCCGATGACGCCACCCATGCCCCGGCGCGTTCACACCAGTTTCGTTTGCGTTCGCGCATGTTAGCGTGCAGATGCCGCCCGAACGGCACGCAATTCACCCGATTTGCTCATATTTTGAGCATTTCGAAGCCGACGCGGCCCCCGGCCGGACGCATGTTTTTCCTCCTGAATCCTTTTCAGCCAGATTCCCATGTCCCGTAACCAGCAGCTTTTCGATCGCGCCCAGCAGACCATTCCCGGCGGCGTCAACTCGCCCGTCCGCGCCTTCCGTTCGGTGGGCGGCACGCCGCGCTTTATCACCCGCGCCGAGGGCGCCTATATGTGGGATGCCGACGGCCAGCGCTATATCGACTACATCGGCTCCTGGGGCCCGATGATCGTCGGCCACGCGCATCCGGACGTGGTGCGCGCCGTGCAGGAGACCGCCACCCAGAGCTTCTCGTTCGGCGCGCCGACCGAGGCCGAAATCGACATGGCCGAGGAAATCTGCAAGCTCGTGCCGTCGATCGAGCAGGTGCGCCTGGTGTCGTCGGGCACCGAGGCCACCATGAGCGCGCTGCGCCTGGCACGCGGCTTCACCGGCCGCGACCTGATCATCAAGTTCGAGGGCTGCTACCACGGCCATGCCGACAGCCTGCTGGTCAAGGCCGGCTCGGGCCTGCTGACGTTTGCCGACACCACGCAGAACGCGCCGTCGTCGGCGGGCGTGCCGGCTGATGTCACGCGGCACACGATGGTGCTGGAGTACAACAACGTCACCCAGCTCGAGGAAGCGTTCGCGCGCCACAAGGGCGAGATCGCCGCCGTGATCGTGGAGCCGGTGGCCGGCAACATGAACCTGGTGCGCGCCAGCGAGGCATTCCTGACCGCGATGCGCAACCTGTGCAGCGAACACGGCAGCGTGCTGATCTTCGACGAGGTGATGACGGGCTTCCGCGTGGCGCTTGGCGGCGCGCAGGCGCACTACGGCATCAAGCCGGACATGACCTGCCTGGGCAAGGTGATCGGCGGCGGAATGCCGGCGGCGGCGTTCGGCGGCCGGCGCGACATCATGGCCAAGCTTGCGCCGCTGGGTGGTGTCTATCAGGCCGGCACGCTCTCCGGCAACCCGCTGGCCGTGGCCGCCGGCCTGACCACGCTGCGCCTGATCCAGGCCCCGGGCTTCTACGACCGCCTGGCCACGCAGACGCGCAAGCTGGCCGACGGCCTGACCGCGGCCGCCCGCGAGGCTGGCGTGCCATTCTGCGCGGACGCGATCGGCGGCATGTTCGGCATCTACTTCACCAACGAAGTGCCCGGCAGCTTCGCCGAGGTGACCAAGGCCGACGTGGGCCGCTTCAACCGCTTCTTCCATGCCATGCTGGCCGAAGGCGTCTACCTGGCGCCATCGGCCTTCGAGGCCGGCTTTGTCTCGGCCAAGCATGACGATGCGATCATCGAGGCGACGGTGGCTGCCGCCGCCAAGGCCTTCAAGGCTGGCTGACCGCCCCGCTCACGGTATCCATCGCATCGAACATCGCCGCGAGCTGGTTCACCAGTTCCGGCGATGCGCGGGTCATCGGCGCGCGCAGCTCATCGCGCAACCAGCCCTGACGCGCCAGCAGCGCCTTGATCGGCCCCGGGTTCGGCTCCGCGAAGAGCGTCTGGATCAGCGGCATCAATGCGTAGAACAAGCGGCGCGCCTCGTCCAGCCGACCCTCGGACACGGCGCGCCAGATCGCCACGAACCGCTCCGGATGGAAGTGCGCGCAAGCGATGATCGCGCCCTGCCCGCCCAACGCCAGCGTGCCAAGAAGCTGGTGATCCTCTCCCGCCAACACCGCCAGCCTGCCATCGGCGATCAGCGCCTGCGTGTTCAGGGCATTGCCGCCGCAATCCTTGATCGCGCCGATATTGCCGTGATCAGCCAGCGTCAGCAGCGTCTCCAGCGTCAGCGTCGTGCCGGTTCGGTACGGAATGTCATAGAGCACGAGCGGGGCGCGCGAGGCATCTGCCAGTCGCCGGAAGTAGTCGCGCAATCCGTCCTGCGACGGACGGATGTAGTACGGCGCGGGGGCCAGCACGCCCGCCAGCGGCCGTTCGTTGCAGCGGCCCAGGCGTGCCAGCACATGGCCCAGATGGTTGCCAGCCAGACCCATGATCACCGGTAGCCCGTTGGCGCATTCGAGCACCGTGTCGAGCACAGCCAGTTGCTCGGGCTCCTCCAGCGCAGCCGCCTCGCCAGTGCTGCCGCATACGACGAAGCCGGTGATGCCCGTTACGCTGAAGTGGCCAACCAGACGCTGCAAGGCGTCGAAATCGACTTCGCCACGATGAAAAGGGGTCACGAGCGGCAGCCAGATGCCGCGAAAACCAGGATGGGACTGCGTGTTCTGCATGAAAGGACTCCGGATCGACCGATTCGGAAACCGTCAGAGCGCGACGCGGCAGGACACGGGGAATGCAAACGCGGGCAGATCGCCCCTTCGACCGGTACTGTTCCGTCGCCCATCTGACGGAACAGTGCGCTCCGGTCAGACGAGCGACTGTTTTTTGGCTTTGGCGCGCGCGGCCTGACCCACGCCCTGGAGGGCGATGCGAGTCGTGGAGGCATTGGATACGCGCGGCATGGGGGAGAATCTAGCCGGCACGGCGGGCGTGGTCAAGTGCCCGGATACCAATCCAGCGCCCTGCCCGCTTGCCGGAGCGTGGCGCCTTGACAGCTTTTGACAATGTACGGCAATCACCCTGCGCTACACTTCAACGTTATCGACCCCTGACATTTGCCGGAGCCCTAGATGCGCGCTGCCTCTTCCACCGCCCTGTTCCGCTGGCTGGCGATCGCCATGCTGGCAAGCCTGCTCTCCGCCTGTGGCTACAACGACTTCCAGGCCAAGGACGAAGCCGTCAAGGCGGCATGGGGCGAGGTCATTAACCAGTACCAGCGCCGCGCTGACCTGATTCCGAACCTGGTCGCCACGGTCAAGGGCTACGCCACACACGAACGCGAGACGCTTGAAGCCGTCACCAAGGCACGCGCCGAGGCCACCAGCATCAAGGTCACGCCCGAGACCCTCAACGATCCCGAGGCTTTCGCGCGGTTCCAGCAGGCCCAGGGACAACTGACCAGCGCGCTGTCGCGCCTGCTGGCCGTCTCCGAGAACTACCCGCAGCTGAAGGCCGACGCCTCGTTCCGCGACCTGCAATCGCAACTCGAAGGCACCGAGAACCGCATCACGGTGGCGCGCCAGCGCTACATCGCAGCCGTGCAGGATTACAACGTGCTGGCACGCAGCTTCCCGACCAACCTCACGGCGATGATCTTCAAGTACCCGGTCAAGCCGTCGTTCACCGTGGAGAACGAGAAGGCCATCTCCACGCCGCCCGCCGTGAAGTTCTGATACCACGACCATCATGATGCGCAAGGCCGTCGTTTTCTGGTTCCTGGCGCTGATGCTGGCGCTCCCGGCATGGGCAGCGGACGGCTTCGTCGCCGTCCCCGCGCTCACGCAACGCGTGACCGATCTGACCGGGACGCTGAGCGCCGATCAGCGCAGCTCGCTCGAAAACGTGCTGGCCGAATACGAGCAGCAGCGCGGCAGCCAGATCTTCGTGCTGATGGTGCCGACCACCGCGCCGGAGACGATCGACGCCTACAGCATCCGCGTGGCGGACGCTTGGCGCGCGGGCCGCAAGGGCGTCGACGATGGCGTGATCGTGCTGATCGCCAAGGACAATCCGCCCGGACTGCGGCGGATGCGCATCGAAGTGGGCCGTGGCGTGCAGGGGTCGCTGACCGATGCCATGTCGAATCGCGTCCTTCAGGACGTGATGGCTCCCCATTTCCGGCAAAACGATTTCTACGGCGGACTCTCCGCCGGCATTTCCGCCATCCAGGCATTGATCGACAAGGAAGGACTGGCCGCGCCCAACCGCGCGCGCCAGACGCCCACCGAGAACGTGGCCAACTGGCTGCCGGTGCTCTTCCCGCTGGCGATCATCGTGTTCTTCTTCCTGTCCGCCATCCTGCGCAGTAGCCGCGGCCCGCATGTCGTCACCGGCCGGCGCGGCTGGCCCGACGTCACCGCCGGCGGGCTCGGCGGCATGACCGGTTACGAAATCGGCCGCCGTTGGGGCGGTGGAGGTGGCGGTGGCGGTGGCTTCGGCGGAGGCGACTCCGGCGGTGGCTTCAGTGGCGGTGGCGGCGGCGGCTTCGACGGCGGCGGCTCATCCGGCAACTGGTAACGGAGAGACCATCATGAAAAAGGCCAGCCATCCGCGTCCGCCGTTTCATCAGTCGCTCAAGCGCGCGCTGCGGCATATCGGCACGGGTCACAGCGTCGCGCGCAGGGCGTTTCCCGACGAGGCACGGCACCAGCTCCAGGTGGCCGTGCACACGGGCGAGCAGCATCATCGCGGCGAGGTGCGCGTCGTCATCGAGGCCAATCTGCCCCTCTCGCTGGCCTGGCGCGGCGTGACGCCGCGCGCCCGCGCCCGCACGCTGTTCGGCGCACTCGAAGTGTGGAACACCGAGGACCATACCGGCGTGCTGCTGTACATCAACCTGGCCGACCATGCGGTGGAACTGCTGGCCGATCGCGGCATCGACGCACGCGTGAAGCCCGAGGCCTGGCATGACATCTGCGCCCATCTGGCGCAAGGCCTGGCGCGAAACGTGTCGGTGGAGCCGGTGCTCGAAGCCATCGCGCAGATTCACACGCTGCTGACGCGCCATTTCCCGGCCAGTGGTGGCAACAATCCCAACGAACTCGACGATCGACCGATCGTGCTCTGACCTGTCACGCAACCGGGCGGAGCCATGCCCCGCCCGCGTTGCGCATCAGCGGCGGCCGCTGGCCGACACCACCGAAACCGATTGCGACCCACTGCGCGTCGCCTCGATCACCAGAATGAAAATCAGCACCACAGCTGTCAGCGCGAAGACCGCATAACCCATGTTGTCGCCTTCCAGCGCGAGCAGCGTCGGCGAGTAGGTGCGGCCGGTGCAGATCATGGTGCCCGCCGTCATGCCCGTGTAGTGCATCCCGCAGACCGCCACGGCCATCACCAGCGCGGCGCCGATCTGCTGCGCCACGGTCTTCACGTTGGTGGCCAGCCACAGGCCGACCGCGGACACGACAATGGCGATCAAGGCGGACAGCGCCACGATGAACAGATCCCACTCGAACACGCTGTTGGTGTGAATCGCGGCCATGCCGGTGTAGTGCATCACCACCACGCCGGTGCCCGTCAGCACGCCGCCCTTGATCGTATTGGTCAGGGGATTACCCGTGGGACTCGATGCCTTCGCCAGACCGGCGGCGGCAAACACCATCACGGCCAACAGCGAAGCCAGCGTGACCAGCAGGCTAAATTCCATATGGGTCGGCGTCTGATACGCGACCATGCCGATAAAGTGCATCGCCCAGACCGCGCCACCGCCGAGCGCGACGCTCGCGCACATCAGGCGATCCACATCCAGGCGGCCGTTCGGTTTTCGGATACCCCGGCACCATCGCAACGCCACGTAGGCCCCGCACGCGGAGATCAGGAAGGACAGGCCCACCATGAGCCAGTTGTACGAATACGGCACGACTGCGCCGGGGACGGCTGCAAATCCGTTAAACATGTAGACCCCTCGTAGGACACCGACTGTTTTCCGCCTTCGGGCGAAGGCGTCGTTGTTACGGCAAAGACATCTTGGGAATGCAATGCGTCGACAGCAGGTGATGCGGCGGATGCGCGCGAGGATAAGGACTGCAGTGGCCCTTTCTTAATGATTTCTTACTGCGGATGCCCCCGCGCGGACGCTCCGTCCGGGGGAGTATGGCGGGCGTGCGGGAGCACGCCAATAACCCATTTCGAGTAATTCCGGACGCCAGAAAAACCGCTGCGGCCGGAGGTTTCGAGGCGCCAACGGGGCGTTAAGATCGGCGCCTCCCGGAGAACGCTCAGGAGCGTTTTTCCATCAAGTACCAGATGGCAGCAAGCACCTGGATCACCACCAGCCCGGCCCACACCATCAGGTGCGCCGACGCCGGGTAACGGTCGCCATTCAATGGGAAGAAATCGAGCACGAAGCCGATGCCCACCTGGAACACGAAGGTGGCCAGGAACACGGTCAGCGTCATGGCAGTGGTGGCCCGGCCAATCAGTGCGTCGGGAAAGCGTCGCGCCAGCAGCGCGTACGTCAGGATGCCGGTGGAGCCGAACACACCGTACAGCGCCCACAGCAGCCCCAGCGGCAGGAATGGCAGCCGGGCCATCAGCAGCAACTGGATCACGATGAAGCCGATCATGCCGGAGCCGGCCAGCGCATACAGGCTGATGCCACGGCGCTCCAGGTGACGCGCGGCCCAGCCCGCGCCGATGCAACCGGCCATCATCGCAAACCCGATCACCGACACCAGACGCGCGCTCTCGCCGGGCCCCAGATCCTGCACATCGCGCATGAACGCGGTGACCCAAAGCGTCTGCACCGCCAGGAAAATGCCCTGGTTCAGCAGCGTCAACGGCACCACGCGCCAGAAGCGCTCGCTGCTCAGGATCTGCCGCGTGCCACGCAACTGTTCGGCAAAGCTCTCCTTGCCCTGGCGCTTCACGTCGGGCACGCCAAACCAGAGCAGCGCGGCCATGCCGAACGATATGACGGCCATGCCGGCGCTGATGGTGCGCCAGTCGGTCCATGACAGCAGCCACGACAGCGGCGCACCCACGACCACCGCACCCAGCCCGCCGATGGCCATGACCAGCCCGTTCAGCAATGGCATGCGCGACAGCGGAAACCACATCGACAGCGCCTGGATCGCGGCGCCCAGGCAGACCGATACGCCCACGCCGATCATCGCCCGCCCGGCAGCAAGCCCCACCATCCCCGGCGCCCAGGCAAACACGAGCGAGCCCGCCACGGCCAACATCAGCATGACGGCCTCGGTACGGCGCGGGCCGAAGCGGTCGAGCAGGATGCCGGCCGGCAACTGGGCGCAGGCAAACCCGAGGAAATAGAAGCTCGTGAGCAGCCCGAGATCGCCTGCGGTAAGTCCCAGTTCGCGCGTCAGATAGGGCGCGAAACCGAGATTGACACCCCGGAACACATAAGAGACCAGGAAGCCGAGCGAGAAGAACGCCAGCACGCGCCAGCGCGCGCCAGACGCATGGTTAGGCTGGGAGGCCATGTCAGTGGCCGGATTGGTAGTGGATGCAGTCATGCATGCATTGTCGTCACCGGCATGGTGCAAGACCAGCGAAAGATACCTGCGGCAATTGTGAGTAGAATTTGACGACCATGACCGATTCGCGCCCCCCGCGTCACTCGCGCTCCCCCCATCTGCCCCCGCTTCAGGCGCTTCGCGCACTGGAGGCGGCCACGCGCCACCGCAGCTTCACCCGCGCAGCCGAGGAGTTGGCCCTGACGCATAGCGCCATCAGCCACCACATCCGCGCGCTCGAGAGCAACCTTGGCACCAAGCTATTCCAGCGCACTGGCCTCAACATGACGCCGACCAGCGCCGGCACGCGCCTGGCCGAACAGGTGCGCGGCGCGCTTGACCAGCTTGAATCGGCCCTGCGGGAAGCCGGCAGCGTGTCAGGCCCACCCGTGGTGCAACTGCAGGTCAGTGTGATGGCAGACCTTGCCAACGCCTGGCTGATCCGCCGGCTGCCGAGCCTGCACGCACAGGCGCCCGAGCTCGATCTGCATCTGCGGCTGCATGCGGAGATTTCGCCGCCCGACCCCTACGCGGTAGACGTCGGCATCTGGCACCAGCGCGTGGACCTTCCCGGCTTCGAATGCCACAACCTCCTCGAGGACTACGTGATCGCCGTGGCCAGCCCTGCGCTGCTGGCGCGGTATCCGGGCTTCACTGTGGCGGACCTGCCCAGGCTGCCGATGCTGCGTTTCGCGCTCCGGCCATGGCGCGACTGGCTGCTGCTGGCCGGCCTGCCGCCCGACGAACCCGTGCGGGGGCCGATCTTCCAGGATGCCGGCCTGATGCTGCAATCGGCCGTGGCCGGCCTGGGCGTGGCCACCGCTCGCGCGCAGCTCGCGCACGACTACATCGCCAGCGGACAACTCGTGCAGATCGGCACCACGCGGATTCCATCGAGCCTGCATTACTGGGTGACCTGGCGCGAAGGCAATCCGCGCGAAAAGGCGATCCTGCGCTTTCATGCCTGGCTCAAGGAGCAGATTGCCGGCATTGCGCCGGAAAATGACTCTCAATTGTGAAACAGGTTGCGCATTTAGTTGGATAGCCAGTTTCAGAATTGCAACCATCTGACTCCGAAACTGGCAAATGCGTCCCTTACCCCTCCGAACTCATCCGTAAAGGCGAGGGCAAGTGAGAAAAATAGACCAAACGATGGACTGGAGCCGATATTTTCCCGATGAAATGGGCTCGGCATCGAGAATGAGTTTCAGCAACTTCCGGATTCTCCCTGGCGCAGGTCCCAGGCCAAGACTTATCTCAAGGCAAGTCGTCCAGAAAAGTATCAGAAGAGAGACATCAGTCCCATGAAATTTTTCTACAGAATGACTTCCAGAGAAACGTGCTGATCGTATTAAACACCCCCGTCGAGGGGTAAAAACATGCAATGGCGAGCATATGGGCTAATCAATTATGGGGACTAGCCCCTGGGCGAACGCCGTGCGCCTGCCGATCATCAATCGCGCCAAGGTTTCATCAACGAAACACTTTTTGCGACGCCATCCTGCAATTTCCACGCACAAAAATGAAAATCCTTAAAAATCATGTGCTTAGCGAGATTGAGAGATCCACGACTATATTCCCGTCAAAGGGCTGATTCCAGGGACGGGTCAGTCGTGCGGCGCCGGAGTGCTCCCAGGCAATTCGATCCGCAAATAAGCGATGGACCGACGCAGTGATGCGCGGATCCAATCCGCGTGGTGGCATCTGGCGCAACAGCCGGGTGCCACCACGACGTCATAGTCCCGGGGTTTCTTTTCGTAGTTTGCGGCCTATTGGGGTAAGCAGTCAGTCCGGAAGGCCGGCCGGGAAAATGCTTGCGGGAAAACGGGAATCGGCGAATCCAACAGCCGGAATCCGGGGGTTAGTCACGATCACTACCAGGCGGCATGGGTTGCGCTTTGGTTCGTGACGTGCAGCCGGGCGCAGTCGCGCCGGGCAGGCTTGCCTCCAGCGTTCCAGCATCCCCCTTCTCCCTTGAGCAACGTGGCCGAAGGCGTCCATGGCGCCTCGCCGCGCAGCGGGAAAAACAAAAAAAGGCTGGGGGAAAAAATGAGTCACTATGTCAACCGCCCGTTGCTGTATGTCTCCAGGCATCACGACGCGTCGTTGTGCCGTTATCTATCGCAGCACGGCTGGAAGCTGGTGTTCGCGAACAGCCTCGAGGATCTGGCCGCGCTGCCGCTCGACGGACCATTCTCGGCGGGCCTGCTCGACTTCCAGAGCGGCTTCAGCGATGCCGATCTCGAACTGATGGAGCCTTGGCTGGCGACGCGCCAGATCGGCTGGATTGGCGCGATCAGCTGCGCCGACGAGCTGACGGACACCGCGCGCAAGCTGCTCGGCCTGTACTTCATTGACTACTACACGGCGCCGTTCGACATGGCCGAGCTGAGCCGGACGCTCGGACACGCGGTTGGCATGGCAGCCCTGCGGCCGGGCCGCGAGCAGCCAGCCGTGCCGCTGACGCGCCCGCACGGGATCATCGGCGAATGCAATGCCATGCAGGCGCTGTTCCGCAGCATCGAGAAGGTGTCGCGGTGGGACACGCCGGTACTGATCTCCGGTGAATCCGGCACCGGCAAGGAACTCGCCGCGCAGGCCATCCATCGCGCCTCGCGCCGGGCCAACCAGCCGTTCGTCGCAGTCAACTGTGCGGCCATCCCGCCCACCTTGCTGATGTCCGAACTGTTCGGCTACGAGCGTGGCGCCTTCACGGGCGCGACCAAGCGCAAGCCGGGCCGGATCGAGATCGCGCAAGGCGGCACGCTGTTCCTGGATGAAATCGGCGACATGCCGCTCGAGAGCCAGACCAGTCTGCTGCGCTTCCTGGAAACAGGCCGGATTGAACGGCTGGGTGGTACCGAATCCGTCGCCGTCGATGTCCGGGTCATCTCGGCCACGCACGTCGACCTCGAAGCCGCCGTGGCGACCGAACGGTTCCGTGGCGACCTCTTTCACCGCCTGTGCGTGCTGCGCGTCAAGCAGCCACCGCTGCGCGAACGCGGCTCCGATGTGCTGCTGCTGGCCGAACATATCCTGGATTCCGTCCGCAAGGACTCGCCCGAGCACATCCGTGGCTTTTCGCCCATGGCCCTGCGCGCCATCACCACCCATGTCTGGCCAGGCAACGTGCGCGAGCTGCTCAACCGGATCCGCCTTGCCGCGGCGATGTGCGAGAACGGGGTCATCCAGCCCTCCGACCTCGAACTCGACACACCCGTGGAAAGCAAGCCGCCGACGCTGGCCGCGATTCGCGAAGCGGCCGAGCAGGCCGCGATCCTCGAAGCCCTGCAACGCCACCACGAACGTCTGATCGACGTGGCGGCCGAGCTTGGCATCTCGCGAGTCACGTTGTTCCGGCTCATGCGCGACTACAAGCTGCAAGTGCGGAAGGGCAACGTGGGACTGGTCTGCGTGCAGAACTGAAGGCTGGTGTCGATCCACGACGCGGAGTTCGAACATGCTGCAAGTCCAGTCCCGCTCCCGAGACGAGCCAGGCGAGCCCGCCGGTCATGCCATCTGGCATCGCCTGCCCGCGCGGGACACACTGGTCCGGCTCTTTCGATTCGGTGTATCCGGCGTCATCGCCACCGGCATCCACGTGGCGGTGGCCACCCCGTTGATCTACCTGCTCCATGCCTCGCAGGTGGGCGCCAACGGCGTGGCGTTCGTCGTCGCCAATATCGCGTCGTATCTGCTCAATACGCTGTGGAGCTTCGGCGCTATCCCCACGCGTGACAGCTACGTGCGCTTTCTGATCGTATCGCTGCTGGGTCTGGGCCTGACGCTTGGTATCTCTGCCGGCGCGCAGGCGCTTGGCCTTGGCTATTGGGCCGGTCTCGCCGCGATCCTGTCGGTGGTGCCGGCGGTCACGTTCGTGCTGCACCGGACCTGGACGTATCGCTGACCGCGCAGCCACACCATGCCACCGGGCGGGCGTGCCTGGCCCGGCCGGCCATCCGCATCACCTCGAGGAGCCCCCATGCCAGCCGCCACCGACACGCCCAAGACGGCTTCGCTCGACAGCGCCACCCCTGTCCGCTGGCTCACGCCGGGACGCATCTGCCTGTATGCCGCCACCTTGCTGGTGCTCGAATGCGTCGTGGTCACGGCGTGGTGGTACGGCCACTCGGTCATTGCCAATCCGACTGTGCCGCGTCTGGGTTGGGATTTCGTCGTCTACTGGTGCGCCTCGGGACTCGCGCAGATGCATGGCGCGGTCGCTGCCTACGATTGGGAACTGCTGCGCGTGGCGAAGACACCGCTACTGCCGAACACATTCGGTCCGTTCGCCTATCCCCCCACGTTCCTGCTGATGATCTACCCGCTTGCCGCGCTGCCTTTCAGCATGGCGCTTGTCCTGTTCGCGCTGACGGGCATCGCGCTGTATCTGGGCTATCTGCGCGCCGTGGTCGGCCATCTGCACCGTTACTGGTTCGTTCCCGCGCTCGCATTCCCAGGAGTCTGGACCACGCTGATTTCGGGTCAGAACTCGCTGTACACCCTGGCAGCCGCGGGTGGCGCGCTTTGGCTCATGCGTCGTCACCCGGTGGCTGCGGGGGCCTGCATTGCGCTGCTTTGCGTCAAGCCGCAGCTCGGCGTGCTGTTTCCCCTGATGCTCCTCTGCGAGCGGCGCTGGACCACAATGGCTGCGGCGGCGGGATGCTCTGCGTTGTTCGTCGGCCTGACTGTCATGGCCTTCGGCGTCGACATCTACCCGGCGTTCCTGCACAGCCTGGCGATGTTCCGGGAAACAGTGGCCGTGAACATCGACACGTTGCGCGGCGCGCCGACGGTCTTTGGTGTGCTGTACGTGGCCGGTGCCAGCATTCCGCTGGCTAACAGCGTGCATGCCGCCGTGGCGCTCTGCGCGATCGCGGCATGCGTGTGGGTATGGTGCACCAGGCCTCGGCTCGCGCTGAGCGCTTCCACGCTCGTGGTTGGTACCCTGCTCACGCAGCCCTATCTGATCTACTACGACCTTGCGTGGCTGGCCATTCCCGTGGCCCTGCTCTGCGTCGACATGATCCGCTTTGGCAGCCGTGGATGGGAGCGCCTGCTGCTGATCGTCACCTGGTTCGCGCCGATGCAGGGCCTCAGCCCCTTCTTCATCGACCACGTCCCGCAACTCACGCCCCTCGTGCTGGTGTGCCTCCTTGGCCTGATCGTCCTGCGTCATCAAGCCGCGAGAAGCACCGCCCAATCCTGAACGGAAGGGCAGCTTCAAAAGCTCTCAGTGCCGCTTGGCCGCCGCCGCGATCGGGATGACGCGGCCATTGCCCACAGCGCGGCCTTGCGGACGGCGCTCCTGGTAGCGGCGCTTGACCAGATAGATCGGGCGGCCCTTCGATTCGTCGTAGATGCGGCCGATATACTCGCCCAGCACGCCCAGCCCGATGAGCTGGATGCCACCGAAGAACAGCAGCAGCGACAGCACGGAGGCATAACCCGGCACGTCGACCCCCAGGATCAGCGTGCGCGCCACGATGAACGTGCCGTAGCAGAAGGCGATCATGGCGATGAACGACCCGACGTACGTCCAGCTTCGCAGCGGCAACGTGCTGAAGCTGGTGATGCCTTCGAGCGCCAGGTTCCAGAGCCGCCAGCCTGAGAACTTCGATTCCCCGGCGCAGCGCGGCGCGCGCTCGTACTGGACGACTACCGTATTGAAGCCAACCCAGGCGAACAGCCCTTTCATGAAACGGTGCCGCTCGGGCAACTGCTTCAGCGCGTTGACAACGGCGCGGTCCATCAGCCGGAAATCCCCGACGTTCTCCGGAATCTTCAGGTCCGACAGCCAGTTATGCACGCGATAGTAGGCCGTCGCGGTGACACGCTTCAGGAACGAATCGCTGGCGCGGCTGGCACGCTGCGCCAGCACCACTTCGGCGCCCTGCCGCCATTTCTCGACGAGGGTGGGAATCAGCTCCGGCGGGTCCTGCAAATCGGCGTCGATCGGGATTACCGCGTCACCGAATGCTTCGTCGATGCCCGCGGTCAATGCCGCCTCCTTGCCGAAGTTGCGCGTAAGGTCGATCACACGGATGCGGCCATCGCGCCGCGAGATGTCGACGAGCCGCGCGAGCGTGTCGTCGGCACTGCCATCATTGACGCAGACGATCTCGAAACGCGTCGCTGGCACCGACTCAAGGATCGGCACCACGCGGTCGAAGAACGTCTGCAGCGCAGTGCCCTCGTTGTAGAACGGCACCACCAGCGACAGGAGCTGGATGTTGTCATAGTCGGCCATGATCTCTTTCCTCCCGGCACGCGTTGCCGCGCGCTCCGTCATCAGGCATTGAACGATGCCTTGTCCATCCTTTCCAGCCGGATTCGCCAGACGCCCAGCGCCAACGCGAGCATAAGCCCGAGCGGCAACGGCTGGAATCCGATCTCCGGACCTGTCACACGGCTCCACAGCGGCATCAGCCACAGCAGCACCAGCAACTCCCGCTCGCCCCGCAACCAGCCGGCGCGATGGCCGTGCGCGCCGAGCCAGGCAATTGCCAGCCCGAGGAACACGAGGTCGTAGTCATACAGGTAGGCCGGCACCAGCAACCCAGCCACCACAAGTACGGCGGCACGCAGCGCGAAGCTGCAGGGCCGGGACCACGCATACACCACCGACGCCAGCGCTGCCGCTGCCACCAGACCGTGTATCGCGTAAGGCAACAGCAAGCCGCCACTGATCAGCTTCATTGAGGCAAACACCGTTGGCATCCGCGCCATCAGTGCGGAGCCCTGCTCCACCGACTCGCGCGCCATGGCGGCGTTGCGCAGGAATGCGGCGAAGGGCTCCGAGCCGAACACCAGCAGCGACGCCACCGTCAGCACCAGCGTCGTGCAAGCCATGGCGCCCAGCGCACGCCAAGCGCGCGCGCAAAGCAGCGCCACCGGGACCATCAGCGCGAGCTGTGGCTTCATCGCCACCACGCCCAGCAGCACCCCGGCCAGCAACGGACGCGAGCGCAGGCACGTCAGTGCCAGGCCGGCGCAGCCCGCAAGCCACAGCGAGTTCTGTCCGGTGGCCAGCACCACCACGATGCCGGGAAACGCAATCGCCGCCAGCCGGGCATCGCGCCATGGCAACGTGCGACATAGCGCCCACGCAAACCAGGCAACGCCACCCACCAGAAACACGAACGTGGCCAGTCCATAGGGCACCAGCCCGAACGGCAGTACGAACCACAACGACATGGGCGGATACAGCCAGGGCAGCACACCATCGCCGATGGCAAGCCCGGGCACCGCGGAGAGTTCCACATGCCGCAGCGCGCCCAGATCGTAGGGCGCGGCCGCCCCACTGGATAGCGCCAGCTTCGCCGTGCTCCAGAACACGACGAAATCGCCACCCGGTGCGAATACGCCCGGTACCTTCAGCACGCAGGCGCGGAACAGCCAGATCCCGAAGTACAGCGCGTAACAAGCAATCGCCACGCACGAATAGAGCCGCAACCGGCTGGCATCGAGCCAATGCGAGCGTGACGCATCGTCCCGTGCCCGGCGCGCGGCAGCCTGCAGCGTGGCCATGTCAGGTTCCCACCGGCGCCGGCACCGACGCGGACGCAGTGCGGGCCATGGTCCGACGAACGGCCACGATCACAAGCAATGCCGAGATAACGGGGCCGATCTGCGGCATTCCGAGCTTGGGGTTCATCTGTTCGAAGATCGGCAACCACCACGCCACCAGGAACAAGAGGCGCTCGCGGTTGGACAGGCCATGACGAATGCCATCGCCGACGAGACCCGCGACCGCGATCCCCAGCCACGTCAGTTCGTAGTGACGGACATACGGCGTGGCCAGCAACGCGGCGGCGGCGAGCACGGCGGCGCACAGTGGCGCCTCGCGCGTGCGGGACCATACATAGACGACGGCGGCCGCGGCGGCGAGCGCTGCCAGCCCTTGCACGGCGTAGGCCGAAGCGCGGTTCAACCCTGACAGCTGCGCGGCGGCCAGCACCGATGGCATGCCGTACCACCCTTCCGGCGTGCCTTCCACAAGATTTGCGCGGGCCCACGCGACACTGTTCAGGAATGCCGGAATCGTCTCCCAGCCGCAGATCACGACGCTGACCGCCGCGAAGATCGCCGCCGTGGCGGCGGCGCTCGCCAAAGTACGAAAATGGCGACCCGCGATCAGCGCCACCGGAATCAGCAATGCCAGCTGCGGCTTGATGGCCAGCAGCCCGATCAGGACGCCGGCCAGAACCGGCCGCTTGCCCAGCAGGCAGATCGCCCCACCGACCAGCGACGCCGTCAGCAGCGAGTTCTGCCCGAGGATGACCGAGACCAGGACGGCCGGCGACGCCACCACCGGCAGCCACAAGCCGCGCCGCAGCATGGAGCCGGCTCCGACCAGCCCGCCAATCGCGCACAGGTAGGCATAGGCGCTTGCGGCGATGAACAGCACGTAACTGAACGCGAACGGCAATGTGGCCAGCGGCAGGACCACCAGCAGGAACGTTGGCGGATACAGCCACGGCAGGACGGCAGTGTTGCCGATGTCGAGCGGCCCGTAGGTCGCCATCACCTCCAGGTGCCTGGCCACGTCGTAGGCCCGCACTGCCCCCTCGCTCAGCGCCAGATACGATGCGCTCCAGAACACGGCGAAATCTGTACCCGGACGACTGACGTGGCTATCGGTGAAGCCCTCGGTGTACCAGGCCCACGTCACCATCAACACCATGAACAGGAACAGCACGGCCGCGCTGTAGACGCGGGCGCGATCCAGATCCAGCCACGCCCCGCCTTGCCTCCCCGTGTCCGCCCGCACTGCTTCCTGACTCATGACTCACCCCGTTCCCTTGTGTTCTTGCCTTATGTTCTTGCAGGTGCCATGCCGCGGTCTTGTCCGAACGTCGGCAACGCCTGGTGTTGCCTAAGTCTTGTCACGCGAGCGCGTTAGCGCAAGGCGCCCCAAGGGGTCGAGAACGAGCCGGCGCCCCGGAAAACGCGATCCGTGCGCGCGATGTTTCCTTCCTGAATCACGCGCGGATTAGAGGTGGAGAATGGCGTCGCACAAGCGATTGCGGGCGACGCGCGATGCCAGCGCACGTGCCGCCCCGCAACGCAGGCAACCACGCGCGTTTCCATTCGGAAACGTTGCCCTCCGCAGGGTCCGCTTCATCCATCAGTCGGGCCGGCGCAGGCATCGCGCAGTCATGCATCCACGGTTGTCATCCTCCAGGGCGAACGGTCTGCGTAATGCGCCGCACCTGACTACTTCTTTTGGATGAGCGACACATCCGCCCGACCTAGTGATGTCGGCGATCCATTCATACTGGGGCTGACCCGCCGGTGGGCTCATCCAAAATAAATCAGGGCCCAGCGTTTCCGGCTGGCAACGACGCGGGCCCGAAACGCGGCATTCCGCCCACATCGCCGCAGCACCCGCCAGGCGGGCCTCCCCGCAAAGCCTTGTGGGACAACGAATTCATCAGGGCTGGCCCACGGATTGCCTATGTCAGCCTGCGGCACCGTCACTCACGGTAAGCCGCAACTGCCAGCGAGCTGTTCGCCGCCGGCAGAAGAACAAAGATTCGGGGAGCAACACCATGCCAGCTATCGGTCAGCTCGTGAGAATGCATCGGACCATGGGTCGCATCTCCGCCGCTCGCAGCGGCGGCAGCGTGCCCTACCGTTGCATGGTTCGCGCAAGCCACGCCCAACACGCGGCACGGTGCATCCATGCCTCCGCCGAGCGACGGCTGCAGGCGCGTTGCCCTCACGGCGCAAGCGTCGGCGCTGGCCGTTGGCCATTTCATTGCTGCGCGATCTGCGCGCCACCGTCCTGCCGCTTCCTCCCGCTCTGAAATCACAGATGTCTGTTCGAAGTTTCTGTCCGTAGTCGCAAGCGTGCTTTTCAACCCAAGGAGTCCACCATGCAACGTCTGACCCAAAACCTGAAGCGTTTCGTACGTGACGAAGACGGCGTTACCGCCATCGAATATGGCCTGATCGCCGCACTGATCGCCGTAGTGATCATCGCCTCGGTGCAACTCGTCGGCACGAACCTGAGCAAGGTCTTCAGCCTCATCGGCGCCGAACTGGCCTGACGGCTCGACGGTTCGCGGCGTGGCCGGTTCATGTGCCACGCCGCGAACCGTTGATACCGGCCATCACGGATCACCTCCCAAGGAGAGCCACATGTCCAACCACTTCGTCAGCTTGAAGGCGTTCCTCCGCGACGACGACGGCGTCACCGCCATCGAGTACGGCCTGATCGCCGCCTTGATCGCGGTCGTGATCATCGCCTCGGTGCAGCTCGTCGGTACGAACCTGAGCAGCATCTTCAGCACGATCGCCTCGGAACTGTCCTGAGCCTAGTCACCCGACACGACACGCCATCGAGGAGACCACCATGTCCAGTCTCAAGATCATGTGCAGCACCTTCCGACGTGACACGCGCGGCGTGACGTCCATCGAGTACGCGTTGCTGGGAGCGCTGATTGCCATGGTCATCATCGGCGCGGTGAGCCTCCTCGGCACCAATCTCAAGGCGCTCTACGACATGGTCGCCGCGGAGGTGCCCTGATAAGGGCCGCACCATTCCAGAACGAGCCGAGCACGCCATGACCACCATCCCGACGCTCTCACCCTATATCGGTCCCACCGTTATCGCGGTGGTACTAACCGCCGCCGCCACGGATCTGCAGCGGCGCCGCATTCCGAACTGGCTGACGTTTGGCGCATGGCTGGTGGCGTTGCCCGTCCAGATGACGATCCACGGCCTGGCCGCCGGCGCGTCCACATGGGCACTGGGCTGGCTGACGGGCCTTGGCATCTTCCTGCCCATTTACCTGCTGCGCGGCATGGCCGCCGGCGACGTCAAGCTGATGGCCGCCGTGGGTGCGTGGCTCGGCGCAAGCCTTGCCGCATCGATCGCGCTGGCGTCGTTCGTCATTGGGGGCGTGTGGGCCCTGACCCTTGTGCTGGCATCCGGCAAGGGCCGCCAGGTCGTGCGCAACCTCGGCGGGATCGCACTCACTGGACAAGGTGGCGCATCCGTCGGCTCCCTGCCCTATGGGGTGGCGATCGCGGCCGGCACGCTGACCATGCTGTTCGCCAGCACGTGATGGACCAACCGGACCACAAGGGACAAACACAAGGGGAACGGCAATGTTAGAGCACCATGAAGCAGGCCAGGCAACAAGACTCCCCGAGGCAGTCGCCTCGATGGTGCGGCATGCCCAGGCTGATCACGACGCGCTGCCGGCCTGGCACGTTCCGCCGCGATCCATCGCGGATACCGGTCTGGAGATCTCGCTGCTGCTTGGGCTGTTGCTGAAGGCCGCCTACCTGCACCGCAGCGTCTCCCTGACGATCCTGACGGACACGCTCAAGCTGCCTGCCTCTGTGGTGAACGAGATCGCGGCGGTCGCCGTTCGCGAGCGGCTGCTGGAAGTGGCCCATCGCGGCGCCAGCGACATCGACGTGCGATTTCGCCTGACCGACGCCGGCTACGCCCGCGCCGCGGAGACCTCGGCCCGCTGCAGCTACGCCGGTGCCGCGCCGGTCACGCTTCAGGCTTACCTCGATGCGATCCAGCATCACTCGATCCATCACACATCGGTCACGAAGGCGGATGTCACCGCGGCATTCCACAACCTGGTGGCGCCGGTCCATCTGCTCGACAGCATCGGCATGGCACTGAACACCGCCCGCGCGCTGATGATCTACGGCCCGCCGGGCAGCGGCAAGACCTACCTGGCGCAGCGACTCGGTGCGCTGTTGCCCGGCGCGGTGCCCGTGCCCCATGCGATCACCGTGGCGGGCGAGATCATCCAGATCATGGACCCGCTCGTGCACACGCCCATCGACGACAGCGAGGCTTCGTCCGCCCGCCGGTCAATAGACCGCCGCTGGGTCGTCTGCCATCGTCCCGTCGTGCTGACCGGCGGCGAACTGACGCTGTCGATGCTCGACCTGCGCTACGACAGCAACTCGGGCTTCTATCAGGCACCCCCGCACATGAAGGCCAACAACGGCATCTACATCGTGGATGACCTTGGCCGGCAGATGGTCGGTGTCGAACAGTTACTGAATCGCTGGATCGTGCCGCTGGACCGCGGCATCGACATGTTCACGCTTCATAGCGGCGTGCGGTTCTCGGTGCCCTTCGACGTATGGCCGGTGTTCTCGACCAACCTATCGCCCACGGACCTCAGCGACGATGCGTTCCTGCGCCGGCTTGGCAGCAAGCTCTACGTGGGGCCGCTGCCGATCGACGACTACCGCGAAGTCTGCCTGCGCACGGCCACCGAACTCGGTCTGACGTGGCCGGAGTCCGCCTTCGATTTCCTGCTGGAGAGCCTGCATTTCTCCAGCGACACCCCCCTGCTCGCGTGCATCCCGCGCGACCTGTTGCGGCTTGTGGCATCGCACGTGCGCTACCACGGCCACGCACCGCAAGTCACGGAAGAGAGCCTGTGCCGCGCCTGGCAGGGCTACTACGGATTGCAGGGCAAACCGGAAGCACCACCGCCGGACAACGAACACCGCTGGCCCGCCGGCCATCGTGCAGCGGGCTGAGTCAGCCCAACCAGGAAGGAAGCAAGTACATACGTAGGGGAGAGTCATCATGAAGAACACGCGAGCAATCCTGATGCTGCTGATTGCGCTGGTGGCCGGCGCGGCGGCGGTGGTTTCCGCATCCCGCTGGCTGCTGCAGCAGTCGTCCAGCTCGGTCAAGCAGGTGGTGGTGGCCGCGAACGATCTCGATCTCGGCCAGCCGCTCAACGGCAGCCAGCTCAAGCTCGTCAGCTGGCCCGCCGGCAGCGTGCCGCCCGGAGCGTTCGAAGATCCCAAGACGCTGGACGGACGCGTGGTCCGCACCAGCCTGCAACGCGGCGAACCCATCATCGACGCGAAGCTGGCGCCGGTGGGCACCAAGGGCGGCCTCTCCGCCGTCATCAACGACGGCAAGCGCGCCATCACGGTTCGCGTCAACGATGTGGTGGGCGTGGCTGGCTTCGCGCTGCCAGGCAATTACGTCGATGTGATCGTCAACACCAACGAGGACTCCAAGAGCGCGCAGAACGGCAGCATCTCGAAGATCGTGCTCGAGAAGATTCTGGTGCTGGCCGTGGCGCAACAGGTCAGCCGCGATGACACGCAGCCGAAGGTGGTCAACGCCGTGACGCTGGAAGTCTCGCCGGATCAGGCCGAGAAGCTCGACGTGGCGCGCAGCGTGGGAACGCTGTCGCTGGTGCTGCGCAATCAGATGGACGTGGCCGACATCAACACTGGCGGCGCCACCAAGCACACGCTGCTCGGCAAGGCCGAACTGCCCGCGCCGGCTCCGCTCGCTGCGCCGGCTCCCGTTACGCGCACGGTGGTCAAGACCCGCACGGTCGCCGCCGCACCGCGCGCTGGCAACTGTGTCGGCGTGCTCGCAGGCATCCAGGGCAGCCTGGAGTGCTTCTGACCGCAATGGATGAAACAGCCGAAGCACCGAGACACCCAGACGCTTAGCGCATCCAGATCCGCTTCACTCTCCGGGGGGAGATCAAAAATGAACCAGAAGACAACTGAAGCAGCACGCGGCACACGCCACTTCGTCCTGGCTGCCATCCTCTGCACACCACTCGCCGCCGCGGCACAGGTCGCGGTAGAAGCCGGCAACGTCGCCAGGTCGACCACGCCGGCGGCGGCCTCGCCAGCCGTCAAGGTCCCGGGAGGCCCGGTGCAGATGACCATCAGCATGGCGCCCGTGCCCGCCGCCCCCTCGATTGCCGCTGACGCCCGTGGCCCGAACTGCTCCGGCGCGATCCGCAACGAATCGAGCGTGATCGTGCCGATCGGCAAGTCGCAGCTGATTCCGCTGCCTGAGCCAGTGCGCAACCGTACCCTGGGCAACCCGAACGTCGTGCAGGCCACGATGGTGTCGCCGCAGACGCTCTATGTCCTCGGGCGCACCGTGGGCACCACCAACATGATCGTGCAGGGCCGCAGTGGCGGTTGCAGCATCATCAACGTGGTGGTCAACGCGGACGCTAACGGATTGCAGACCTCGCTGGCCCAGTTGCTGCCGGGTGAATCGGGCATCCGCGTGATGACCGCCGCGGACAATCTGGTGCTGACCGGCAGCGTCTCCAGCTCACAGGCGGCGCTGCAGGCCATGGATATCGCCCAGGCGTACGCCAACGCGGCACAGGGCGACGGCGCCAACGGCAAGAAGGGCGGCGTGCTCAACATGATGTCCGTCGACACCCCGCAGCAGGTGATGCTGGAGGTGAAGGTTGCCGAAGTCTCCAAGACGCTGCTCAACCAGCTCGGTTCGGCAGTCAATATCCAGGGCGGCTTCGGATCGTGGACCGGTGGCGTGATCTCGAACTTGCTCACGGGCGCGGCGGCCGGCATCTTCGGTAGCAAGGCCAATAACAAGCCGTTCAATCTCGCGATCGACGCGCAGAAGAACGACAGCCTGGTAAAGGTCCTGGCCGAACCGAATCTCGTCACCATCAGTGGTCAGGAAGCCAGCTTCCTCGCTGGCGGCAAGATCTACATCCCGGTCGCGCAGAGCAACGCGCTCGGTGGCG
This sequence comes from Cupriavidus sp. Met-2, assembly GCF_049843575.1. Classification (NCBI taxonomy): domain Bacteria; kingdom Pseudomonadati; phylum Pseudomonadota; class Betaproteobacteria; order Burkholderiales; family Burkholderiaceae; genus Cupriavidus; species Cupriavidus sp. Met-2. Next base: position 547,592 of record NZ_JBBHZL010000001.1, on the reverse strand, counting down.
CCTCCACCATCACGCTGCAGGAAGAAGAGTTCGGCGTGGGGCTGAAGTTCACCCCGACCGTGCTGGCCAACGGACGGATCCACCTGAAGGTGTCGCCGGAAGTCTCGGAACTGTCGCCCACTGGCGCAACAGTCAGCGGCAGCACGCTGACCGGACAGACGATCCTGCCGCTCATCACGACACGCCGCGCCTCCACCACCGTGCAGATGCGCGATGGCGAGAGCTTCGCGATCGGTGGCCTGCTGCAGGACAGCGCACGTGGCTCGCTGAAGGCACTGCCTGGTGCCGGCGAGGTTCCGGTGCTTGGCACGCTGTTCCGCAGCACGCAGTTCCAGCAAGACCTGACCGAGCTGGTGTTCATCATCACACCGCACCTGGTCAAGCCGATGCAGACGCAGAACTACCCGCTGCCGACCGACGGCTTCACCACGCCTGACCCGCTGTCGCTCTACTTCATGGGCAACATGGAAGGCAAGGGCAGGCCTGCTCCGCAGCCGGCACCGGCGCCTTCGCAACCCGCCGCGCCCGCCACGGCACCTGCTCCCGTGCCTTCGACCCCGCGCAGCGAAACCGGCCCGACCACGTCGGTTCCCACCAGCCCCACTCCGATCGGCAAGCTCCTGGACGAGCCGGCGCCGTCGGCCCCCGCGGCTTCGCCAGCACCAGTGGCAACCGTGGGGCCACGGCCGCCCCAGGGGCCCGCGCGTGACCTCGTAGCCGCCACCCCTCCCGAGGACAACAGTGCGCGTGTCGCGCGCATCGAGGCCACCGCGCTCCGCCTGGCCCAGGCAAGGGCCGGGGCTGGGGCCGCGACCACCTCCGGCACCACGGGCAGCAACTGATCCGCCACGCGCAAGGGAAACCAAGGAGAACGATCATGAACAAGACACTCAAGCTTTCGCGTGGCGCCACAGTGCTGGCGTTTGGCACCCTGGCCTGCATCGGACTGTCCGGCTGCATGACCTCGACGCCGTCGTGGGACCAGCATCGCGGCGAGGCCCTCGCCGCGGTCAAGCAGCAGCAGATCATCAACCCGGATGCGCCGGCCGGATTGCCGACCATGGACGGCACCGACGGCAAGACCGCCGTAGCCGCCATGCGTAACTTCGACCGCTCGCTGATCCGCTTCCAGACCGGCACGGGCAGCCCCGTCGGTGGTTTCGGCATCGACTTCGGCGCGGGCGGGTATGGCGGCGTGGGTATGGGCGGCGGCAGCCAACGCTAAGCAAACCGCGGGGAGCACCATCATGTCCACAACCAGGTCTCGCGGCATGTCACTGCCTCGCATTCACGAGAGGCAGCGCGGCGCCGTTGCCATCATCGTCGGCCTCATGATCGTGGTGCTGGTCGGCTTCATCGGCCTGGCACTCGATCTCGGCAAACTGTATGTGAGCAAGAGCGAGTTGCAGAACCGCGCGGATTCGTGCGCGCTGGCCGCAGCGCGCGACCTGACCGGTGCTACCCCGCTAACGGTTTCCGAAGCCGCCGGCCTGACCGCGGCGGCCCGCAACCTGGTGCTGTTCCAGGGCAATCTGGAAAAGCAGCCGAACATCACGTCGGCCGAAACCGTGACCTACAGCGATTCGTTGGCGGATCCCTTTCTGGACAAGAACTCTGTCACCTACGCGCTGAACACGATCAAGTACGTCAAATGCGACGTCTCGCGCGGCAACATCGCGAACTGGTTCGCGCAGGTGCTGAATGCAATTCCTGGCATCCACATCGGAGCGAACACGGTTGGGGCCTTCGCTGTCGCAACGACGACCTCGGCGCAGACCACCTGCGCGATTCCTGTGTACATCTGCAGACCCGACACCGCTACGCCGGCGGTGCCCGGCGGATACACGATCGGTCAATGGCTGACAGCCAAGATAGGGACCTCGGGCGGGGGCGTCTACGGAGGCGGGAATTTCGGCTGGGCCGACCTGAGCGGTGGCAAGGGCAACACACCTGCTCTGGACACCCAGCTTCAGGGAGCGGGGCAATGCAATCTGCCCGCCTTGAACACCCAGATCGGGACAACCGGCAACAAGGCCTCGCTCGCGGACGCGTGGAACAGCCGCTTCGGCATCACCACGAACAAGACCACCGGCGTGACCGACTTTACGGGTTTCGCCTACACGAGCACAACGTGGACGGCGCAGAGCAACGCTTACAACGGCACATCGACGGACAGCAAGGGTACCTCCCAGCCGAACTTCCTGGCTGCCCGCAAGGCTTATCAGCCCTATCAGGGGGACTCCGTTACCGGCCTGAGCACGAAAGGCACAGCCGCGTCGCAGGCCACCTATCAGGCTGGCGCTGACCGGCGCCTGGTGCTGGCGCCGATCGTTGACTGCTCGACGTTCAGCACGCCGGGCACCCATCAGGCCAACGTCACGGGCTGGGCCTGCGTGTTGATGGTCGACCCCATGCAGCAGGGCGGCAACATCGACACGGTACATCTCGAGTATCGCGGCGACTCGAGCCTGCCAGGCAGCCCCTGCGCCACGCAGGGCATGCCGGGTGCGAGTACCGGCGTCGGCCCGCTCGTCCCAGTGCTGGTGCAATAGGCGTCAAAACGGGAGTCGATCATGAAACGACTGACCAACGCACACAGGCAATCACGCAGGCGCCAGCGCGGCGTCGCCGCAGTCGAGTTCGGCATCATGCTCGTGCCGATGCTGCTGATGGCGTGCGGCGTGGCCGAGTTCGGCCGCGCGATCTACCAGTACGACACGCTGACCAAGGCCACCCGCTCGGCAGCGCGCTACCTGTCGCAATACTCGCCCGATGACGTCGCCTACCCGACGGCGGCCACCAAGTGTCTGGCGGCCTATGGGAACACCGCCTGCTCGGGCCAGCCTCTGGCACCCGGGTTGACCACCGCCATGGTGATCATCTGCGATCGCGTCGATTCGTCCGGCTGCCCCGGCGCCACCCAAACGTTCAGCAACGTCGCAACCTACGACAGCACCAGTGGTGGCAGCGGCACGCAGGCCGGCACCGTGAACCTGATCGCCGTCAGGATCAGCGGCTACACCTACACGCCGCTGCAGTCGTTCATCAACGTGTCCGGCCTGACTTTCGGCGACATCACCACCGTCATGAGGCAAGTGCTATGAAACATCGCGCCCATCCGCTCCGCGTCGCACGCCAGCGCGGCCTGGCCGCCGTGGAGTTCGCCCTTATCGCCGGCATGTTCTTCACGCTGCTGATCGGCATCATGGAGTTCTCGCGCGTGCTGTTCTACTGGAACACTGCGGCCGAAGTCACGCGCATGGCCGCGCGATCGGCCGTGGTCTGCGACTCCGGCGCCAGCATCATCAAGACCAGGATGGAGAACATGCTGCCGCTGCTGCAGGACTCGAACATCAGCGTGGTCTACGCCCCGACGGGCTGCGACAGCGATCCCGCCACGGCGCGCTCCACCTGTCAGACAGTAACCGTGAGCGTGTCCAACGTGACCATCGCCACCATGATCCCCGTGACGCGGTTGCGCATCGGCATGCCGCCGTTCACGACCACCATGACACGCGAGAGCATGCAGACATCGACCGGCGGGTCGGTTTGTAGCTGACATCCAATACACCCATTCCATCCATCCGACCCGAACATCGCGAGGACACCATGCTGAAGATCCTGATTGCATCCGATGACACCGCACGGCTGGCGGAGATCAATCGGCTCGCTACCATCGCCGGAAACTTCCAGACCACGTCGCTGCAGGAAGGTCTGGCTCGGCTGCCGTTCCAGGCGAGCCGGCTGCGCATGGCCGATCTGCTGGTGCTCGACCTGCCCGAAATCGGACCTGCGCAGATGTTCGGGGTGGAAACCCTGCGCCAGCAGCACCCCGAACTTCCCTGCATCCTGATCACGCAATCCCAGGACTCCAGCGTGCTGATCCAGGCGATGCGCGCCGGCGTGCGCGATGTGTTGCCCTGGCCGCTGGACAAAGGCCAGCTTGTCGAGGCGCTGAAGCGCGTGGAAGCCACACACGTGCCGCGCATGCAGGAGGTAGCGCAGGTCATATCGATGATCTCCTGCAAGGGTGGCGCGGGCACCAGCTTCGTGGCCGCAAACCTTGGCGACGCCCTCGCCCGCCACTTCGGCAAGCGCGTGCTCGTCGTCGACCTGAACCGCCATTTCGGGGATCTCACGTACATCGTCTCGGACAAGGCGCCGCCCAGCACGTTGTCGGAGATCTGCAGCCAGATCGATCGCATGGACGCGGCGTTCCTGGAAGCCTGTCTCGTTCACGTGGACAACGGATTCGACATGCTGGCGGGCGCGGCCGACCCGGTGCGTGCCAGCCAGATCCAGAAGGAAAAGCTCGAGTGGATCCTGTCGGTCATGCAGCCGAACTACGACTACGTGATCTTCGATGTCGGGCAGAGCATCGACCCGCTGTCGATCAGCATGCTCGACCACAGCGACCGCATTTGCGTAGTGACCGAGCCGAGCATCGCATTCGGCCGCCCCAGCCGACGGTTGCTCGACATCCTGCGCGCGCTGCACTACCCCGACGACAAGATTCGCGTGGTGCTGAACCGCGTAGGCCGCAAGAACGAAGTGCCCCGAACCACGATGGAGGAGATCTTCGGCATGAAGGTGTCCTTCACCCTGCCAGACGATCCGGCGGCCGTGGACGAAGCCGTCAGCCACGGCGAGCCGGTTGCGAAGCTGAGCAAGCGCAGCAGCATCGCCCGGGCGCTGCAGGCGATGGCCATGCAGTTGGCGCCCTCGCATGAAGCCGAGCGCCGCAGCCGGCAGGAGGGCGTGTCGCCGTTGCGCAAGCTGATGCTGCGCGCCCGTAGCACCTGAATCCGCAGGCCATCGATCCGTCAGAGCCATCAGAGTCGTCAGTGCCATCCGTGCCACCCGAACCGAATACGCTTAGCAAGGAGTCCATCATGTCAATCCGCGAACAGCTCGCCAGCGCCGGGACACCCTACACGGCAAATGGTCACGCCGCGATCCATTTCTCGATGGCCACCAACACGACATCGCCCGGGTACCACGCGCTGAAGCGCGACGTGCACGAGACCGTGCTGGACCGCGTGGAGCTGGAACGCCTGGCGCACTTCCCGCAGGAACAGGTGCGCCAGGAGATTGCCTCGCTGGTAAGCCTGATCATCGAGGAACATAAGGTGCTGCTCAATGACAACGAGCGGCGACAACTCACCGTCGAGATCTATGACGAGATGTTCGGCTTCGGGCCGCTGGAACCACTGTTGAAGGACCCTTCGGTCTCGGACATCCTGGTCAACACGGCACGGCAAACCTACGTGGAGCGGCGCGGCAAGCTCGAGCTGACGAATGTGGTGTTCTATGACGACGCTCATCTGATGAAAGTCATCGAGAAAATCGTGTCGCGCGTCGGGCGCCGCATCGACGAAACCAGCCCGATGGTGGATGCGCGCCTGCCGGACGGCTCTCGCGTCAACGCCATCATCCCGCCGTCTGCCATCGATGGTCCGCTGCTGTCGATTCGTCGCTTCTCGGTGAACCCGTTGCAAGTGTCCGACCTGGTCGAGCTGAAGAGCCTCACGCAGCCGATGGCGCAAATGCTGCAGGCGCTGGCGCATGCCAAGATCAACGTGCTGGTCTCGGGCGGCACGGGCAGCGGGAAAACCACGCTGCTGAACATCCTGTCCGGTTTCATCCCGGAAGACGAACGCGTGGTGACCATCGAGGATGCCGCCGAACTCCAACTGCGCCAGCCTCATGTCCTGCGCCTGGAAACCCGGCCGCCCAATATCGAGGGCAAGGGAGAAATCACCCAGCGCGCGCTAGTGCGCAACGCCCTGCGGATGCGCCCTGACCGCATCATCCTCGGCGAAATCCGTGGCGGCGAGGCCCTGGACATGCTCAACGCCATGAACACCGGCCACGAGGGCTCGCTCACGACGATTCACGCCAACACCCCGCGCGATGCGCTGACGCGGCTCGAGAACATGGTCAGCATGGCAGGCCTGACCATGCCGGCCAAGGCCATGCGCCAGCAGATCGCCTCGGCGATCACCGTGATCGTGCAGGCGGCGCGTCTGACAGACGGCCGGCGCAAGATCATCAGCATCCAGGAAATCACCGGCATGGAAGGCGACATCATCAACACGCAGGAGATCTTCACGTTCCAGCGCACAGGTGTGGCCGAGGATGGCGCGGTCCGCGGCCACTTCAAGGCCACGGGCGTGTATCCGAAGTTCGCGGAGCGGCTGCGCGTCTTTGGCGTCGGGCTGCCGGACGAGACCTACGATCCCGCGCGGCGCTACGAAGTCTGAGCCCACGCACTGATCAACGACAACATATCCGGGGGGTAACACATGAGCACGATCTTCTATGCCTTCGGCATCCTGCTGTTCGTCGCCGTGGTGCTCAGTGTCGAAGCCATCTATCTGTGGTGGAACAATGCCCACGGCCCCGCGGCCAAGCGCATCGAAGCGCGGCTGAGAGCGCTTTCGGCCGGCGGACACGTCAGCGCCGAACGGCTGTCCATTCTCAAGAAGCGCCTTCTCAGCGATTCGCCGCGGATGCAGCGCTGGCTAATGAGCGTGCCGCGTATCGGCGCGCTGGACCGCTGGCTCGAGCAGTCCGGCAGCACATGGTCCGTGGCACAGCTGTTCGGCTACTGCGGCCTGGTGGTGCTGTGCGCGGTGGCGCTGATTCCGTTGGTGCCGGTGCCGCTGCCGATCATACTGGGCTGCGTGGCATTCGTCTGGTTGCTGCCGTTCCTGCATGTCATGCGGCTGCGCACCAAGCGGCTCAAGCAAATGGAAGTGCAGCTGCCAGACGCCGTCGACATGATCAGCCGCGCGCTGCGTGCGGGCCACTCGTTCGCCGGGGCGCTCGGCATGGTCGGCCAGGAAATCAAGGCGCCGCTGGGTCCCGAGTTCCGCACCACGTTCGAAGAGATCAACTATGGCGTGGCGCTCGACGAGGCCATGACGAACCTCGCCATGCGTGTGCCTGTTGGCGACCTCCGCTACTTCGTCATCGCCGTGCTAATCCAGCGCGAGAGTGGCGGCAACCTGGCGGAGATCCTCGACACGATCGCCACGATGGTGCGCGAGCGGCTGAAGCTCTTCGACAAGATCCGCGTGCTCTCGGCCGAAGGGCGACTCTCCGCGTGGATTCTCGGCCTGCTGCCGTTCGGCACGGCGGGCCTGATCATGGTGGTCAACCCGGGATTCATGCGGGTGCTGTGGGAAGACCCGATTGGATGGCGAATGGTGGGTACCGCCATGACGTCGATGATCTTCGGCGTGCTGTGGATGCGCAAGATCATCCGCATCCGGGTATGAGTCAGATAACAACAGGCAGGCTTGAGCGCGCATCCTGAGGGGGAGTCGATCATGCAAGACATCATGCAGGGGTTTCGGGCAGACCAGTTGATCGTGCTGGCGCTGGTCTTCGTTGCGGCATTCGGCACGGTACTTGGCGTGCTCTATGTGTTCTCGCCAGACCGCATGCGCGGCAGGATGGAACAGATCGCCAACGAGACTGGCACTGTCCCGGGCAACGCCGGGCAGCAGCAGGCCTGGGTCGAGAAGCTCGTGAAATGGGCGCAGCCGGTCTCGCGGCTCTCGTTGCCCAAGGAGGGTTGGGAGAATTCGCAGCTGCGCGTGCGCTTCATGAACGCCGGATGGCGCGATGCGAGCGCCGCCCCGCTGTACTTCGCCGCCAAGACGCTGCTGGCGGTGGCGCTCCCGATGATCGGACTGATCGCGACAAGCAGTGTCCCGGCATTCCAGGAACAGAGCATGATGTTCGCGGTGCTGGCAGTGCTGGCCGCGATCGGTTACTACATTCCGAATATCGTGCTGTCCCGGAAAGTGACGGCACGCCAGAGAACGGTGTTCGAGGAGTTCCCCGACGTCATCGACCTGCTGACGGTCTGCGTGGAAGCCGGCCTCGGCCTTGATGCCGCACTGATGCGCGTGGCCGACGAACTTGCGCTGCGCTGCCCGGTGCTGGCCGACGAACTGCAACTGATGCTGCTGGAGCTCCGCTCCGGCTTCTCGAAGGAGAAAGCGTTGAGCAATCTGTCGCTGCGCACCGGCGTCGAGGACGTCGACAAATTCGCGTCCATGCTGATCCAGGCGGACCGTTTCGGTACCAGCCTTGGCGAATCCTTGCGGGTGCTGTCCGACATGCTTCGCACCAAGCGCCGGATGCGCGCGGAGGAGCAGGCGGCGAAGATTGCGCTGAAGCTGCTGTTTCCGCTGATTTTCACGATCTTCCCCACACTCCTGCTGGTGTTGCTAGGGCCCGCGTTCATCCAGATCTACCGCGTGTTGCTGCCAACCATGACCGGCACCAACTGACGGTCGCACAAGCGGCGCCTTGCCATAGCGGTTCCCCCGGCTGTCTCGCCCTGGTGCAACACCAGGTGGACAGTCTTGCCCGGACAGTGTCCGGGCTTTTCTGCTTTCTGCGGCGACGACGCGTCAGTGACCCGGTCGTGGCTGGCGGCTTGACCCGCGCGCCAGTCTTCTGAAAAATACTGGGCAAACCCATCCCCCACCCCTGTCCGTACAGTCATCCGGGAGCCGCCGCATGAAGATCCGCATCCTGAGCGATCTGCACATCGAACACAACATGCCCGAGGACGTCCCCGCCTGTGGCGCGGACCTCACGATCCTGGCCGGAGACATCGCCAACGGCCGCGACGGCATCGACTGGGCGGCGCGCGTGTTCGAGGGGCCCGTGCTCTACGTGCCGGGTAATCACGAGTACTACGAAAGCACGTTCGACGCAGTGGATCGGCAGATGGCCGACGCGGCCGGGGAGTCGGGGAATGTCACGCTGCTCAGCGACGGCATCGCCGAGTTCGAGGACGCCGCAGGCCAGCGCGTGCGCGTGATCGGCACCACGTGGTGGACCGACTACTGCCTCTATGGCGTCGATCGTGTCGACGAAGCCATGCAGGCGTGCTCGCGCGTGATGTTTGATCATCGCCTGATCGCTACCGCCGATGCCGACGGCCAGCACCGCCCATTCACGCCCGCCGATGCGCTGGCTCGCCATCACGCGGCCACGGCGTGGCTGGCCGGTGCGCTGGCGCAACCGTTCGAGGGCAAGACCGTGGTGGTGACCCATCACGGCCCCGATCTCGGTAGCCTCGATGCACGCTATGCGCACGACATCGTCTCGGCCGGCTTCATCTCCCGCCGACCCGATCTGGTGGCCCAGGCCGACCTCTGGATCCATGGCCATACCCATACGAGCTTCGACTACTGGATCGACAGTTCACGCGTGGTGTGCAACCCGCGCGGCTATATCTCCCGACGCAGTGGCGAGCCGGAGAACCCGGCGTTCGACTGGAGCAAGGCTGTGGCGCTTTGAAGCGGCTTATGAATACGAATCTTGATTTGTGTTCATAAGAGACATACTGCCTACGCCGTACTCCGGCAAGCGCGGGCCGGTCTCGTTACTGCCGCGCATCTCGCCGCATCAAGGCGACAGGCGCCGACGGTCGTCACGTATCGCTCGTTGCGCCAAGCTGTGACGCCTGCGACTTGAGTGCACCTGACGGCACCCCGATACGTTCGAGGACATTCCCACGCGCCTCGATCTTCACGGGATCGGTCTTCTTCCACTGCTTCTTCGGGATGACCAGCTTCCACACCGCGTTGTTGCCCACGTCGCGGAACAACGCTGCGACGCCAACGTACTCGCAGTCCTCTCGTATCGGTTCTGCAAGACTCACGCTCGCCGCCGGGCGCAGCACCACATCGTTGCTTGCGAGCAGATCCGCCTTCAGCGACTCCAGGTCATTTGTCTGCAACTGCACGTAGCTCAGCTGTTCGAAAGCCTGCGGCGTTTTCAACTGATAGATCCGCACCACTGTCGACAACGATTCGCCTGCGCTGTTTGTATTCAACGACGACCGGCTGACGAGATCGAGGTTCATGGTCTTGACCTGCGTCGTGAAGGCCCACTTCGCTGCTTCCACTGTGCTGTTCTTCACGGCTTGTGCGGCCCCGCATCCGGCAACGGTAAGGGTGGCGACTAAGGCTATGCCCCCGTTTCGCAGCGCTTGCTTCATCGTGTTCATCCCTTTGTTCTAGTGTGCGGCTTGATTTCATTGACTGCGATGGCTTGGCGGCGCGGATGCACCGGCGCTGAGTCCATTCCATGTTCCCAACTGCACGCGCGTGATCGCGTCTTTCCGGGTCGCGTTGGCGGTGGCCACGGAGTACTGGAGTTGCGTGCTATATCCAAGGTTCACTTCATTCGAGTTCAGGACCGGAGCCGGCATCAGCGCTGGCCTCACCTGCATTTCCAGATGCGCGTGCGCGGCATGGCCGAGATAGAAACGCAACAGCGCCATCAGCTCCCGGTGCATGGCCCGACCCGGCATCAGCCCAAGCACCGATTCGGGCGTCTGGGGCGTGATCACCACACTCACGGTGTTCGCCCGGTCGTAGAAGCCGCGTCCCAGCACGCAGTTCTCGCCGAGTGGCATGCGCTCGGTGGCATCGAGGCGCACCCACACGGGGTAGAACTCCTCCACCAGGATCTGCGCATCCGGCACGGCGTGCTGCAATACGCCAGCAAGACCCTCGGCAGTCCGCGTGCGCTGGCTGGCCAGTCCCAGCATCGACAACAGCTTGCGCGGGCTGACGGTACCTTCGACGTGTTCGCCCTGTGCAACGCTTGGCTGCCCGGCTCCCGGCTCGCGCAGCCCCAGCCCGAGCAGACTGAGCAGGTAGCGTGAAACCTCGTCTTGTCCGCCCGGCAGGAAACCCATCGGATAGCGATACTTGCGCGCGACCCGGTAGAACTGCGTGACAACGCGGTGGTGAAACAGGTCCAGGAAGGCCGCCAGCGGCTCCGCGCCATCGCGACGCTGGGCAATCTCGTCCACGAAATAGGACGGCATACGCGCGTCGACGCCGTACAGGCCAAGGAAGGCCGTGCGGATGACTGGTGGCCGGTCGGGGTCGTCATCGTCGTACTCAACCGCATCGATCTCACGTCCCGGAAATCCAAGCCCCCCACTGGAGCGGAAGCGCACCGGTTCGTCGGCCAGGGAATCCGTGGTGCCCAACGGCGGGCGATGCGGCGCGGACAGCTCGATCAGTTCACAAAGCCGGAAGAAATTCATCCGGTGTGCATTGGCGAGCAACGCTCGCAACAAGGGGCCTTCCTTCGGGGGTGACATGGTCTGACTCGGTGCGCTCAAAACGGAGCCCCCTCCCCTTTGCTGTCGGGCCACACCTGGCGCTTGCCGCTAGGCTGCGACACGATCACCAAGCGCGTATAGAGATTGACGGTTGCGTATAGCGACAGGAAGCGGTTAAGCATCTCGCCAAACAATTCCACATCGCCTTCGCCGGCAAAGCGCGTGCTATCCAGCACCACTTCGATCTCCACGCCGCGCAACAGGCCGCCTTTGACGAGCTTCTGGAGCGGGCGGTGCCGCACGTCTGTGATGGCCTCGATACGCCGACGGTTCAGTTCCCCATCGGTCCAGTCGTACAGCGCCAGGCTGCCGCGCAAAACCTCGGCGTCGAGCAGCGACAGGTAGTTGGGCGCCAGGTGCGACAGCACGCGCCAATGGAAGCGATCGGCGGTAGGTGGATACACCGGCAGCGTCGGCGCGGTCAGGTTGCGCACGGTGCCAATGTGCGTAAATCCCCCGCTCGTGCGGGTGATGCCTGCCTCGCGCAGGCCCTTGCGCGGCAGCATGCCATTGGTGCCGATGACCGACAGTGACAGCGTCTCCTCGGGCAGGGACTGTTGATGATCCCAGGCGTGCCCTCCCAGCACCACCCAGGTGTCGAACCTCCCCGAAGGACCGCGGCGCACGCGGGTGTGGAAATAGCGCTCCGGCATCTCGTGGCGCAGCATGCCACCCCGGTGGCGGAACGCGGCGAACGGCGCGTACTCGAAGCGCTTGCCACTGCCCGCCTCGAAGCCCCGTACGGTTTCCACCGAATAGGGCTCCACATGTTGACCATGCTGTTCCATGGCCCGCACCCGGTACTCGGTCTCGAAGTGGGTGATGGTGATCGGGTCGGCTTCCAGCTCGAACAAGTTGATGATCGGCGTGCAAAAGAGGCGCACGTTATCGGCCGAGAAGCGCATGTCATCCGGGAACGGCCGATTGAGTATCACCTCCACATCAAAGTGCTCGATGCCTTCCGGGATGGCGTCCAGATCGAGCCCCACGAGATCTACGAACATGAACTTCTCGGGGAAGGTGAAGTACTCCAGCAACAGTTGGTAGCCCCCGAAGGCGTTGTCAGCCTTCGGCCACAGGCGTTCCTCGGTCGCGAATCCGGCTGGCTCCAGCCGCACCCCCGTCATCGGCTGCGGTGCGCCGGGCCGGTCGGCCGGATAGCCCGGTACCCGCACTTGTATGGCCAATGGCTCAGCGGTGAGCGCCGAATAGAGCGCCAGCGCCAGCGGACGATCGGCATGCAGGTAGAGCCGCAGGCGCGGCACCGCCAACTGCTCGCGGCGCCCCTGAGTTTGTAGTGCCAGCCGCAGCCGGATGACCGAGCGGCCATCCTCGCGCGCATAGGCGTTGGCTTCAGTGAGCCGCAACGGGTATAGATCGACCGGTTGCGTGGTCCGGTAAGTGCATTCGACACTGCCCTCACTCCCGCCTTGTATCGCGAGCGCGATGGGGTCGGAGACCACCTCCAGCCCGGCCGGCAGCGTTTCATGGCGCTGCAGCGTTCCGCCGTTCGGGGTCAGTTCCAGGATCGACAATGACGGGATCATGCGCAGGTAATGCGGCCATAGCATGCTGACCAGGCCCTCGGTCAGTTCCGGCAACTCGTCGTCCAGCTTATGGCGCAGCCGCCCCATCAGGAAGGCGAAGCCCTCGAACAGCCGTTCGACGTGGGGGTCCCGCTCGCCGATACGGTCGATGTTGAGCATGCGGGCGCGGTCAGGGAACGCCTGTGCGAACTCCTTTCCGGCTTCGCGCAGGTAGCGCATCTCCGCTTCGTAGTAACGCAGGATCTCGTTGTCTTGGGTGGGATGGTTCATGCAGTACAGGATGGGTACGCTTTAGGCGGCGGCGGCGGCGACGGCCACGGCCACGGCGCGGGCAGGATCGATGGCGATCAGGTCGCCCACCAGCGCCTCGATGCGCGCGCTCAGGGCTGCCTTGTCCGCGTCCTTGCGGGTGAGGCGCACTTTCAGCAGGCGCAGCAGTTGCTGCTTGACCTCGAACGCGAGGGCGGGCTCCCAGTTGGCCAGCTGATAGCGCTGGGTGCCAGATTCGAGCGCGGACAGCAGGTGCAAGGCAGTATCGGCCCGGTCGGCGCGCTCGGCCACTCGCGCCATCACCAGTTGCCGCACAAAGCGATCGCGCTCGCCAGCCGGTGCCGGCAACCCCTGCAGCCAGGCAAAGGCAGCCTCCAGGCTCTGCTGTGCGGCGAGGTCGGCCGCCTGCGCTTCCGTTTCCGCCAAGTCGGTACTCACAGAGGCCACCGCAACCGGCGTCACAGGTTCGCCGCGCTCGATATCCCGCACGGTGGCGTAGCGCGCAATCCATTCGAGCGTGGCGTCGTCAGCAAACGGCGTGCCGTCCGAGAAGGCAAGCTGGTCCAGGCCCGGCAGACGTTCCAGCATCAGGGCGCAGTCGGTGGCCAGCAGGTCGCGCACGCGTGCGTAGGCGCCACCCGCCTGGTCCTGCGCCATGAACGCGTAGTACTGCAAGTCCAGCCAGAAATGATTGGCGCCCTCGGCGAAGGCCGGCTCGATCCGGTCGAGCAATTCCGGCCACTGCTTTTGCAACGCCAATCGCTTGATTTGCGCGCGTAGTTCGGCGCGTGGGGCTATCAGACGGGTCCTGCCGCTAGCTTCATGCGGCGGCGCCTCGGTAAGGGTGTCCCAACGCACGCAGCGCATCAGCCGGTAGGCGGCGAGATAGCCGTCGGGCTGCTGGCGCAGGAACAGCGCCATCTGGCGCGCCCGATCCACCAGGTCGCGCGTGGAGGCCACCTCTCCGTCCAAGAGCGACGCCGTGGCGAGGGCTTTCGGAGCAGCGATGTTCCCCTCAGGCGACACTTCTACATGCAGAAGTTGCTGAGACTGTCGTAGCACAGGTAATCGCCGACTGGACCGGCGTGCCGGTTGACAACCTGTTGTCGAATGAACTGGCCACCCTGCTGGAACTGGAGGCACGCCTCGGACGGGTCGTGGTCGGGCAGGACGAGGCTCTTGCCGCGCTCGGCAAGAGCCTGCGCGCCGCCAAGGCGGGCTTGAAGTCCGAGGAGGCACCGCTGGGCGTCTTTCTCCTCGTGGGGCCTTCTGGGGTCGGCAAGACCGAAACGGCGCGGGCACTGGCCGATCTCATGTTCGGCGGTGAACGCTCGCTCATCACGATCAACCTGTCGGAGTATCAGGAAGCCCACACCGTATCGCAATTGAAGGGGGCGCCGCCGGGCTATGTCGGCTATGGCGAGGGCGGCATCCTGACTCAGGCTGTCCGTCAGCGACCCTACAGCGTGGTCCTCCTGGACGAGGTGGAGAAAGCCCATCGGGACGTGGTCAACCTGTTCTACCAGGTCTTCGATCGCGGCTTCATGCGCGATGGCGAAGGCCGGGTCATTGATTTCCGCAACACCGTCATCCTGATGACGTCGAATCTCGGCAGCGAGCAAATCCTGGCGGCCACCGACGCCGCAACGGAGGCTGGCGGGGAAATCCCCGCCAGCGCGCTGATGGAGACCATCCGGCCGCTCCTGATCGACCGCTTCCAGCCCGCGCTGCTGGCGCGCTTCCAGACCATTGTGTACCGGCCGCTCGCCGCCGAGGCCATGGCCACGATCGTACGGATGAAGCTAGCCAAGGTGGCCGAGCGCATCGAACGCCGGTTCGGCGTGCCGCTGTGCTGTGACGACGCCCTGGTGGCCGAACTGGTGCGCGCCTGTCTGTTGCCCGATTCCGGCGCACGCAATATCGACAACCTGCTCGACCAGCAGATCTTGCCCGTGCTGTCGCGTGAGTTACTGGTACGCATGACCAGCAAGCGGGCACCTGCATCTATCCGCCTTTCGTTCTCTGAGGACGACGGCATTGGGCTGGACTTCGATGATGCGGCAACCACCACAGAGGAACACGCGTGACGCGCGGCGGGCCAGGTCTCTTCGAAGCGGTTACCGGGTTCTTTGCGAATGGCGTTGCCGTTGACGAGTTAGATGCCTCGACCCAGACCTTCCTGTCGGTCCAGGACAACATCCAGCGCATCCTTAACAGTCGGCGCGGTGGCCTTGCGCATCTGCCTGACTACGGACTGGGAGATCTGTCCCGCATCTACCGCCACCTGCCTGCCTCGGCGCACACGCTCAAGCGGGAAATCGAGACGACGCTCCTGCGCTACGAGCCGAGATTGAAGGCCCTCGACCTCGAGATCGAGGAGCCCGAACCGGGCATGCTGTTGAGCTTCACGATGACCTGCCATTTGCATCAGTCTGGACTGGTGCGATTCGGTACGCATTTCATGCCGGACGGCAAGACACGGCTCAAGCTGCTGAGGTCGGCGCACGATCATGACTAACCACCAATCCCCCCTGAGCGCTGCCAGGGATCTCAGCGGCACATGCCGCCGCACACTACTAAAGCACCGAACGCGCCGGCGGCAGCACCAACGACATTGCCGAACAACTGGCCAAACTGCTGCCCGAGGTGATTTGCAGCCCCGAGCGCATTCTGGATAGGCTGACCGCCGCTGCGGACGCGCTTGGAAAGGCGTTGTCCGCGATCTGAACGGCCAATGAAAAACCCCCGAGGGCTCGCGCTCTCGGGGGTTTTTCTCAGACAGGCTGATTGGCTCAGCAGTCCGGCATGAATTACATCATGCCTTCCATGCCGCCCATGCCGCCCATGCCGCCCGGCATTGCCGGAGCCGACTCTTCCTTCGGCGATTCGGCCACTGCGCAGTCGGTCGTCAGCATCAGCGAAGCCACCGAAGCGGCGTTCTGCAGCGCGGTGCGGGTCACCTTGGTCGGATCCAGCACGCCCATTTCCACCAGGTCGCCGTACTCGCCCGAAGCCGCGTTGTAACCGTAGTTACCCTTGCCTTCGATAACCTTGGCCACCACGACCGAAGCTTCTTCACCAGCGTTCAGCACGATCTGGCGCAGCGGCTCTTCCATGGCGCGCAGCACGATCTTGATACCGGCGTTCTGGTCGGGGTTCTCGCCGTGCAGGCCAGCGATCGCAGCACGAGCACGCAGCAGGGCCACACCACCGCCCGGGACGATGCCTTCTTCCACGGCAGCACGGGTAGCGTGCAGTGCATCTTCCACGCGTGCCTTCTTTTCCTTCATTTCGACTTCGGTGGCTGCGCCAACCTTGATCACGGCAACACCGCCGGCCAGCTTGGCCACGCGCTCTTGCAGCTTCTCACGGTCGTAGTCCGAGGTCGCCTCTTCGATCTGGGCGCGGATTTGCTTCACGCGGCCTTCGATCGCCGATGCGTCGCCGGCGCCGTCGATGATGATGGTGTTTTCCTTGCCGATCTCGATGCGCTTGGCCTGGCCCAGGTCCTGCAGCGTGGCCTTTTCCAGCGTCAGACCGATTTCCTCGGCGATCACGGTACCGCCGGTCAGGATGGCGATGTCTTCCAGCATGGCCTTGCGGCGGTCGCCGAAGCCCGGAGCCTTCACGGCGGCGGTCTTCAGGATGCCACGGATGTTGTTCACCACCAGCGTGGCCAGGGCTTCGCCTTCCACGTCTTCAGCGATGATCAGCAGCGGGCGGCCAGCCTTGGCCACTTGCTCCAGCACCGGCAGCAGGTCACGGATGTTCGAGACCTTCTTGTCGAACAGCAGAACGAACGGGCTGTCCAGTTGAACAACCTGCTTTTCCGGGTTGTTGATGAAGTACGGCGACAGGTAGCCACGGTCGAACTGCATACCTTCCACGACTTCCAGCTCGTCGGCCAGCGACTTGCCGTCTTCGACGGTGATCACGCCTTCCTTGCCAACCTTGTCCATGGCTTCGGCGATGCGCTCGCCGATCGAGGCGTCGCTGTTGGCCGAGATCGCGCCAACCTGGGCGATTTCCTTGCTGGTGGTCGTCGGCTTGCTCAGCTTCTTCAGCTCTTCGACTGCGGCGCCAACGGCCTTGTCGATGCCGCGCTTCAGGTCCATCGGGTTCATGCCGGCGGCAACGAACTTCATGCCTTCGCGCACGATCGACTGGGCCAGCACGGTTGCGGTGGTGGTACCGTCACCGGCGTTGTCGCTGGTCTTGGAAGCCACTTCCTTGACCATCTGCGCGCCCATGTTCTGCAGCTTGTCCTTCAGTTCGATTTCCTTGGCCACGGACACGCCGTCCTTGGTCACGGTCGGGCCGCCGAAGCTGCGCTCCAGCACCACGTTGCGGCCCTTCGGGCCCAGGGTCACCTTCACTGCGTTGGCGAGGATGTTCACGCCTTCGACCATCTTGGCACGGGCGGCGTCGCCGAACACTACGTCTTTTGCTGCCATGTTCTGAATCTCCGAATCTGGATGGATGCGTCCCGCTGGATTGTCAGGGGGACGATCGGGAATTGGGTGGCTTGTGGGCGTCGATTACTTGTTGACGACAGCCATGATGTCTTCTTCGCGCATGACCAGCAGTTCCTGGCCATCCACCTTCACGCCCTGGCCGGCGTACTTGCCGAACAGCACGCGGTCACCCACCTTGACGTCGAGGGCGATGTTGTTGCCCTTGTCATCCTTCTTGCCAGGGCCAATCGCCAGCACTTCGCCTTGATCGGGCTTCTCGGCAGCATTGTCGGGAATCACGATGCCGGATGCGGTCTTGGTTTCATTGTCCAGACGCTTCACGATCACGCGGTCGTGCAGAGGACGCAGGTTCATACGGACTCCTAGATACAAAAGTGAGTGTTAAATCACAAAATGGTCGTCTGATAGCGACGACCATCGGGTTTCGGGTACCGCGGGGGCGACTGTTAGCACTCTCCCCCAGCGAGTGCTAATTATAGGGACGGGGTATTTCGTTTTCAAGACGCGGGCTGAATGGGGGTTTTCCCGTACAGATCACAAGAATGCGCCGAGGGAAACAGTCCCAGCCGATGAATACGCCCCATAGATCACACAAAAATCTGGTCCTCCCACCCCGAATTCCCTAGTTCTTGGGATTCCCTGTAGTTGTTGCAATTTGTAACTTCGAGGCTTTGCCGCCCTCTGGGGCATTCGCAGCCACCGGGGAGGCCGCACCTTGAACCACATCTATCGACTTGTCTGGAATCGCACACTGTGCGCATTGAAGGTGGCGCCGGAAACGGCCGGAAGCCAGGGCTCGGAAGGCACGGGCACCGCAACCATCGCCCCAACGGCTTCCCGGCGGCGTGCCGGCTGGAGCGTCGGCTTGCCGGCACTGTCGGCGCTTTCCGCGGGCCTGCTCCCCGCCATTGCGATGGCTGCCACACCGATTGCCGGAACGCTGCCAACCGGCTCGGTCTGGATCAGCGGGAGCGGGACTGTCAACTCGACAGGGACCACCACGACGGTCAATCAATATTCGTCATCGGGCACGATCAACTGGTCCTCTTTCGATGTCGCTTCGAACAGTACGGTCAATTTCACGCCGAATACGGGTGCGAGCGCCGTCACCCTCAACAACATTTCTGGCACTACGGCCAGCCAGATCTACGGAACCGTGTCGGCAGCCGGGCAGACGATCCTTGCCAATGCAAACGGCCTGGTTTTCGGTGGCACGACATCAGCCGGCGGACTTCTCGCCACCTCGCTCGGTGTTTCCGCCCCTGCCACGACGGGAGGCAGCTACAGCCTTGATGCAGCGGCCATGCGCGGCACCGTAGCGTTTGCTGGCGGTGCAACGTTCATTGGCAACTCCGCGGCACTCGTCGGCGCCGGCGTGTCGAACAATGGCGTGCTGACGGCCAATGGCGGGCGAATCAGCCTGGTGGCCGCGGACCACGCAACGATGACGTTCGACGACAAGGGTCTGATGAATGTTGCCATTGCCGGCGCACTGAGCACCGCGCAGGGCGGCACCGCGGTCGTCAATACCGGAACCCTCCAGGCAACCGGCGGCACGATCATCATGGCGGCAGCAGCCCAGCCGGGGTTGTACGGCACGCTAGTCAACAACAGCGGCGTCATCATCGCGAATGGTGGAAACGTCAGCCTCAGCGCAATAGGGGGCGCCGTAGTCAACAACGGCAGCATCGACGTCTCGCAGGGTGGCCAGTCCCAAGCTGGGCAGGTTCAGATCACGTCAGACGCCGCCGTGATCCTGGGGGGCAACATCGACGCGTCGGGCACGACGACGGGCGGCTCGATTGCCATCTCGGGTGGTAGTGTCCAGCTCGGTGGCACGCTGACCGCCGGGACAGGCCAGATCAGCCTGCAATCGTTGGGGGACGTCCTCCAGACCTGGGGCAGCCTGACAGCGGGAACCCTGACAGGCAGCGCCGTCGGCAGCATGAAGCTCGACCAGAGCAGCAACAGCATCGCCGCGCTCGGGCCGATCAGCACGGGCAGCGACTTCGCGTTGACCACGACCCGTTCGCTTGGACAATCCGGCCCGTTGTCGATCGGCGGCGATACCACGATCAACGCAGGCACGAACGCCATTACGCTGACCAACGCCAGCAATTCGTTCGGTGGCGCGGTAAACCTGACCGGTGGCACCACGCAGATCACCAGTGCCGCGGGACTGAACTTGGGCACCGTCAACGCCGGCACATTGACCGCCACAAGCACGGGTGCGTTGGTCTTCGGCACCACCGCCGTGACCGGCAGCCTGTCGGCAACGAGCAACCGCGGCTTCATCATGCAAAACGGTGCGCTCACCATTGCGGGCAACAGCACCTTCAATGCCGGCACGGGTGCTATCTCGCTAACCAACATGGGAAACTGGTTTGGTGGCACCGTGAACCTGACCGGTGGCGCCACGATAATCAGCAGCGCCTCGGCCCTGACCTTCGGTAACGTCAATACGGATACATTGCTTGCCACGAGCCTGGGTCCAATGAACCTTGGCACCGGCACGGTGCGTGGCTACCTGTCGGCATCCACCAACGACAATGCCATCACCCAAAGCGGAGCGCTCAACGTTGCCGGTAGCACCACCATCAGCGCCGGCACTGGCGCCATCACGTTGACCGACGCGAGCAACAGCTTTCAGGGCCCGATCGCTGCAACGGGGTCCAGCGTGGCATTGCGCGCGGCTGGCGATCTGCGCGTCTCGGCGCTAAACAACAGCACGAACGGCGCGGTCAGCCTGACCGCTGGCGGGGCGTTGACGCTACCGGTATCGGCAATCAACACCGGCACGAGCAATCTGCAACTCGCGGCCAACGGCGGCACGTTGCTAGCCAATGCCGCGTTGAGCGGCAGCAATATCACGATCTCTGCCCGCGACAGCATCGCGCTGTACGGGCCAGTGACGGCCAGCGGACAACTCGCGCTCAGTACAAGCACCGGCCAGTGGATCTTCGCGCTGGGGGACGTGCAGGCCGCCACCACGCAAATCGGCAGCGGCACACTGCGCATCGGCAACGGCACCACCACCGGCAGCATTGGCGGCAACGTGGTCAACAGCGGCACACTGATGTTCAACCGGACCGACAGCATCGGCTATGCCGACGTCATCAGTGGCACCGGGAATCTCGTCCAGCAAGGCACCGGCACCTTGACCCTGACTGGCGTCAACACCTATACCGGCGCGACACAGGTCGCCGGCGGCACGCTTGCCCTGTCCGGCGCGGGCAGCATCGCAAACTCCAGCGGTGTGCAAGTCGATGCGGCAGGCATCCTCGACATCTCCGGCATCACCGCCGCACAGGCCAGCTTCCGAAGCCTGAGTGGCGCTGGCCAGATCAAGCTGGGCACCAGAACGCTGGCAACGGGCGGTGACAACAGCAGCGGCACCTTGTCGGGCGCCATCTCGGGCACGGGCGGCTTGCTCAAGAACGGCAGCGGCACGCTGACGCTTGGCGGCGACAACAGCTTCAGTGGCGGCACCGCGCTCAAGCAAGGACGCATCGACCTTGGCAGCAACGGCGCGCTGGGGACCGGCACACTCTCGATGGATGACGGCACCACGCTCGGCATTGCCACCGATGGGCTGCGCATCGCCAATGCGATCCGCCTGACGGGCAGCAACGATCCTGTGATCGACACTGGCGCCTTCAATGCCACGCTCGCCGGGGCCATCAGTGGTTCGGGCTTTCTCACCAAGAACGGCAGTGGCGCCTTGACGCTTGCCGGCGCCAACGACTACACCGGGGCCACCAACGTTGCGGCCGGCACGCTGCGGGCGGGAGCGGCCAACACCTTCAGCGCGGCATCCGTTCACACGGTGGCCAGCGGCGCCACGCTGGATCTCGCCGGTTTCAGCCAGAGCGTCGCGGGACTGAACAACGGGGGCGTGGTCTCGCTGATGGGCACGACACCCGGCGCGACCTTGACGGTGACGGGCCCCTACACGGGCAACAACGGCACGCTGCGCATGGGCACTGCGCTCGGCGACAGCACCGGCGTGAGTGACCGGCTGATCCTCAGCGGCCCCGCCGCCGTCGCCAGCGGTCAGACCACGCTGCAGATCTCCAACCTGAATGGGCTTGGCGCGCTGACCGCGGGCAACGGCATCGAGGTGATCAGCGCCGTCAATGGCGCCAGCACCACGGCGCAGACCAGCAAGAGCGCGTTCGTGCTCGCAGGTGGCCATGTAGATGCCGGCGCCTACCAGTACCGCCTGTACGCTGCCGACGCCAAGGGATCGGGCGAGAACTGGTATCTGCGCTCCAATGGCGAGACCACCGAAACCACCCCGACCACCGAACCTGCGGACCCGCCCGTCACGACCTACCGTGCCGAAGCCGCGTTGTACGCGGCGCTGCCGAGTCAACTGCGCCAGAGCAACCTTGCCATGATCGGCAACCTGCACCAGCGCGTGGGCGATGACGACCCGAGGTCCGCCACATCGGGCACCCTATCCGGCACCCCATCGGGCACCCCTGCCGGTCGCGATCGCCGGGCATGGGCCCGCGTGCTGACCACCGATGTCGACGTCAGCCAGGACGGCACGGTGGCGCCCAAGAGCAAGGGCCGGTTGACCGGCTTCCAGGCCGGCACGGATTTGCTGGCCACGCAGGACTGGCGCGCTGGCCTCTACGTCGGCCAGCTGGATGGCAACGTAAGCGTCAATGGCTTCATCGGCGGCATCGACAATGCTGGCGCCGGCCGCAACGATCTGCACAACCAGTATCTGGGCTTCTACGGCACATATGCCGGGAACAGCGGCATCTACGCCGACGCGGTGCTGCAGTTGGGCCGTCACCGCTACACGGTGACGCCAGCGTCCAGCTCCGGGGTCGAGACCAAGGGAGACAGCCTGCTGGCATCGCTGGAACTGGGACGCGCCTTTCCACTTGGCGGCAGCGCCTGGAGCATCGAACCCCAGTTGCAGGTGATTCACCAACGCATTCACCTCGACAACGCGCAGATCCCCGGAGCAATGGTCCAGACCGACGTGAACAGCAGCTGGCTCGCGCGCGTCGGCGCGCGGGTGAAGGGTGAAATGGAGGCAGGCTCCGCCGCGTTGCGGCCATATGGCCGCGTCAACCTCTACATGGCATCGAACGGTAGCGACGTCGCCCGCTTCACAAACCCGGCCGCCACCACCGACATCGTGGCAGCGACCGGCGGCACGAGCATCGAGGTGGCCGCGGGCCTAACCGCGGCCCTGAACCGGCGCTTCAGCCTGTACGGCGAGGTCGGCAGGATCTGGGCCGCCGGCGGCAATGCCAAGGTCAGAAACTCGATCCTTGGCTCCGCCGGGTTGCAGGTCAAGTGGTAGGCCAGTGCCACCAGCATCGAGCGGGATATGAACGGCCAGCACGGTCCCCTCTCCCGTTGATCGCACGCTGAACGTGCCGCCAAGGCGCTCGGTACGCGCCCGCATGCTGCGCATGCCCGCACCGGCGTGCCGCCCGGCGGCGGCCGGATCGAAGCCAACGCCGTTATCGCTGACCAACAGCTCCAGCCCGCGCGTGCCGACGCGTACCGCGACGTCCGCGCGGCTGGCCTTGCTGTGCTTCATCACGTTGGTCAGTGCTTCCTGCAAGGTCCGCATGACATCGAGAATCCGCGAATTCGGCAGATGGCATTGCTCAAGGCCATCGAGCTGCCAATGACACGCGATGTCATGGCTCTCCAGCAACCGGCTAAGGCGGTGGCGCAGCGGCACGATCTGCCCCGCCAGCGCCGGCTCGCCGAACTGCTGGCTGGCGGTCGTATCGACGATGATGCGCAGGTCATCGCGCAACGCCCGGAGCATCGACAGCACCTGCCCGGGCGGGATGTCATGCGGGCTGCGCTCCAGCGTGGCGATGCCGCTGACGAGTGTGCCGCCGAGCCCGTCGTGCAGGTCGTGCGCCAGATTGAGCCTCTCGTTGAGCCGCGCGTTGGCAACCTCGTACTCGCGTTGGCGCCCCAGGTTGACGACGAGTTCGGCCTTGGCTTCGGAAACCTTGCCGTGCAACTCGTCGTTGAACCGTTCGATCCGACGCAGGTTGGCCACGAAGCGCCATGCCAGCACCAGCGCCATAGCGATCATCTGGACCTGCGAAGTCAGCGCCGCGTAGTAGGCGTTGTCCGTCAGGATGCCGAGAAAGGACAGCAGGTCGTGCACCGCCGCGACGAGGAAGATGGCGATGCAAACCGACAGGATGCGATGATCGGTGCGGCCATGACGCCAGGCGAAGCCCAGGAACACAATGCACGTCGCGAAGAAGACGCACGCTGCCCACAGCGTGAGCACATTGCGCACCGTGGACAGGGATTCGGTCGGCGCCCAGATCACCGCCGCCGCTCCCACCGCGGCAAGCAGCCAGAGTCCGCCTTCGACACGCGGCAGACGCCGCTCGCAGAATCGCGCCATGGATAACATGTACGCGACGCTGTAGACCAGCAGCGCGACGGTGTTCGCACGCTCCCAGGCGTCGGTACTCGCGAACGGCCAGGTGGTAGTCGCCACCTGGTTCAGCGCCACGCACCACCAGGCCAGCGACATCAGGCTGAACCATCCGTAAGCCGCTTCCTGCCGACGCATCACCCAGAGCGAAAAGAAGAGGCAGCCAAGCGCGACGGTGACGGCAAGGCTGATCAGTTGCAGATCGTGCCGCAGCCAGTACGCGCGATCGTATGCGGGCCGCAGGTGTTCAGGGGCGGCGATCGATACGGGCCCGAGGCCAGGCTGGTAGGCCGACAACCCCGAGACGCGAACCAGCAGCGTGTTGGCGCCCTCTCGCAGCAGCGCGGCAGGCAGCAACTGGTAGCGCGGGGTATTCCAGGCACGCGTGAGCGGTTCGACCAGGCTCGTGTCGCGCATCAACAGGCTGCCATTGAGATAGACCGCGCCAGCCATGTTCAGGTAGTCGAGCAGCAGCGCCACGGGCTGGCGCGGGTCAGAGCCCTGCCAGCTCAGGCGATACCAGACCACACCGTCGAAGCCGGGCCAGCGCGTGGACCAGATGTCCGGCAACGACACGGGCACCCAGCCCGTGGCGGGCGGGCCATCGTCCTGCCAGGTCGACTGTGCGGCTTCGATTCGGGTAAAGGTGACGGCCTCCGATTGCGCCCGGGCGCTGGCTGCGCCGGCAAGCAGCATGACGCCGCAGATCAGCGCAATAAGCCAGAGGCACGCGCCTCGAAGACTGCCTGGGTGCGGGAGTGAACTGCCAGTTTCTTGTATGTGTTTCTGATATGGCATTCGACCGTCAACTTTGATAAGGACAGCACCTCCGCAATTTCCCGATTGGTCAGACCCTTGCTTACCAGCGAGAGGATTTCTATTTCTCGCGCGCTCAGTGGCGACGCACCGACCATTGGCTCGGCCTGGACTTCCGCGCCGCCAGCCAGCGGCGCCATCTTGCCAGCCAGATCGAGAATGCGCCTGGCCACGAAGGGGTCGATCGGCGCACCACCCCGCAGCGCGCTGCGAATCGACAGGATGATCTCGACGTCGTCGCGCTCCTTGAGCAGGTAGCCGGTAGCACCGGCCTGCAGCGCGCTTACGATGACCCGTTCCGTATTCCACGTGGAGATTACCAAAATTGGCAAGGCCGGGTCTTGCTCGTGCATCACCCGAATGAGGTCGATACCGTTGCCGTCGGGCAACCCCACGTCAACCAGCGCCATGGCGAACGGCTGCGTGGCCAGCAACGTGTTGGCAGCCTCGAGGCTGCCGGCAAACCATATGGCGTCGTCGCTATAACCCAGTGCGGCCAGGATCGTGCGTAGCCTGGACTGCATCGGCGGCTCGTCTTCAACGACCAGCAGGGGCGCTGGCAATACCGATTCAGCCGTGTCGGGCAAGGGTTGGATCATGGGGTGACAGTGGTGGGGGCGCGGCCTGAGTGTAGCCGTACTACCGCCGGGCTTGGCGAACGCCCGGACGATTCCGGACGAGGTCATGCCAGCCTGCCAGAAACGGGCCGTATGTGGCATCCCCGATTACAGGTAGCCGGGGATACCGGCGATGCGGCGTCAAGAGGCTTCGGAACCCTCGGCGGGGCCTTCAGCGGAGCCCGCCGCCCCGCCCGCCGCCTGCACCCGCGCCAGCGCCGCGCTGACCTCGCCATAGAACTGCCCCAGCGCGGCGGCATGCAGGTTCTGCGGCTGCAGCGCGGGCCACAGCAGGGCGATCATGTCTTGCGTGGTGCGGTCAATGTCGACCGGGCGGCCGCTCACGATGGCATCCCAGAGAATGTGCTCCATCGGGCCCAGGATGGCCGAACGCATCAGCCGCAACGGCATGTCGGCCCGGATCTCCCCACCCGCCTGCGCGGCAGCCAGCAGCGCCATCAGCGGCGCCGTGTAGCGCCGTTGCAACGGCACGAACACCTCGTCGAGCCCCTGCCCCTTGGCGCGCCCTTCCGACAGCACCAGCGCGCACAGGCCGGTGCCATGGATCAGGAACAGCCGCAGGTGCGTGCCGATAAAGAACTCCAGTTGCGCCCGGGCGGTGCCCTCGCGCGGCATGCCGCCCTCCATCGCCGCGATGATCTCGTCGTACCAGTCCTGGATCACGCGGACACACAGGTCCCGCTTGCTGTGGAAGTACGTGAAGATCGTGCCCTCGGAAATCCCCAGGCGCTGCGCGATCTCGGTCGTGGTCGCCCGCTCGTAGCCAAGCGCCGAGAACACTTCGCGGCCCACGCGCAGGATGTCGCGAATACGCTGCTCCGCCTTGGCGCCTGCCGGGATACGACGCTGATTCACGATCTGCTGCATTTGCGGTCCCTGTTGCGTAACCTGAACGGTGATGGCCCGGAATTATAGGGCGCGAGCGGCGCTCGGCACGCCTGTCCGACCGCGTTCGCCCGAAAGTTGAATACCACTCAAATTTCGTTTGCCCTTTGACTCAGCAGAGTATACAGTCTCCGCATCGTATTCCTAATATAACGCTCAATAGGCTTGATTTCCTGAGATTGAGTATTACTCAATTCACGGCGATCCGGCCGCGACAGGAGACAGGTATGGCGATGCAACCGGGAACCTCCCTGCCCATTGGGGGGCTGTCTTACGTGAAAGGGGCCGACACCCCACCACTCAGCGAACTGACGGTGCCTGCGCTGCTGGCGAACACTGCTGCGCTCCATGGCAGCCGGCCGGCGGTGGTATTCCGGGAGCAGAACATCCGCTGGACCTGGAATGAATTCAGCGCCGAAGTGGACAGGATGGCCGCCGGCCTCCACGCGCTGGGCCTGCGCAAGGGCGACCGGGTCGGCATCTGGTCCCCTAACCGCTTCGAGTGGCTGCTGACGCAGTTTGCAACGGCCCGGGTTGGCCTGGTCATGGTCAACATCAACCCGGCGTACCGCCTTGCGGAACTCGAATACGCGCTGAACAAGGTTGGCTGCAAGGCGATCATCGCGCCGGAAGCATTCAAGACCTCGCGCTACCTGGACATGCTGGCAACACTGGCCCCCGAGTTGGCCAAAGCCGAACCGGGCGCGCTGTACGCCGCCCGGCTGCCGCTGCTGCGCTGGGTTATCCGCATGGAAGACGTGCCGACGCCCGGCATGCTGACCTTCCGCGAATTGCTGGCGCGCGGCGCAAACGTGCCAAAGACTGCGCTCGACGAGATCACCGCCGGACTCGACGCGCGCGACCCCATCAATATCCAGTTCACCAGCGGCACCACCGGCGCGCCCAAGGGCGCCACGCTCACGCACCGCAACATCGTCAACAACGGCCGTTCGATCGCGGGCGCGATGCGCTTTTCCGAACAGGACAAGCTCTGCATTCCGGTGCCGTTCTACCACTGCTTCGGCATGGTGCTGGGCGTGCTGGCCTGCGTGTCCACCGGGGCCAGCATGGTGTTCCCGGGCGAGGCATTCCACCCGGGCGCCACGATGGCCGCCGTCAGCGAG
Organism: Cupriavidus sp. Met-2; assembly: GCF_049843575.1. NCBI lineage: Bacteria > Pseudomonadati > Pseudomonadota > Betaproteobacteria > Burkholderiales > Burkholderiaceae > Cupriavidus > Cupriavidus sp. Met-2. Next base: position 520,225 of record NZ_JBBHZL010000001.1, on the reverse strand, counting down.
GAACGCTGCACGGCCCTGCATGGCGTGCCGACCATGTTCATCGCGCAACTCGACGACCCCGACTTCTCGAAGTACGACTTTTCCAGCCTGCGCACCGGCATCATGGCCGGCGCGCCCTGCCCGGTGGAAGTCATGAAGCGCGTCATGGCGGACATGCACCTGGCCGAGATCACCATCGCCTATGGCATGACCGAAACCAGCCCGGTGTCGTTCCAGAGCGCCACCGACGATCCGATCGACAAGCGGGTGTCGACGGTCGGCCGCGTGCAGCCTCACCTCGAATGCAAGGTAGTCGACGTGGATGGCCAGACGCTGCCCATCGGCGCCACCGGTGAACTCTGCACGCGCGGCTACTCGGTGATGCTTGGCTACTGGGACGACGAGGAACGCACGCGCGAGGCAATCCGCGACGGCTGGATGCACACCGGCGACCTGGCCACGATCGACGAAGAGGGCTACTGCAACATCGTCGGCCGCGTGAAGGACATGCTGATCCGTGGCGGCGAGAACGTCTACCCGCGCGAGATCGAGGAATTCCTGTTCCGGCACCCGAAAGTCCAGTCCGTGCAGGTCTTCGGTGTGCCCGACGAGAAGTACGGCGAGGAAGTCTGCGCCTGGATCGTCCTGAAGCCGGGTCAGAGCGCCACCGACGAGGAAATCCGGAATTACTGCCGCGACCAGATTGCCCACTACAAGATCCCCCGTTACATTCGCTTTGTAGACGAGATGCCCATGACGATCACCGGCAAGGTGCAGAAGTTCGTCATGCGGGACCAGATGACCCAGGAACTCGGAATCAGCCCCAAGGCCAAGTGAAGCCATGCCAACCATAGAAACCAAACTCAACGCCCGCTCGGAGTCCTTCAAGGCCAATGCGGAGACGATGCAGGCGCTCGTGGCCGATCTCCGGCAGAAGATCACGAAGCTGGCCGAAGGCGGTGGCGAGGCCGCGCGCGACAAGCACCTGTCGCGCGGCAAGCTGCTGCCGCGCGACCGGGTGCAGCAACTGCTCGACCCGGGCACGCCGTTCCTGGAACTGTCGCAACTGGCCGCGTACGGCATGTACGACGATGCGGCGCCCGGCGCGGGCATCATCACCGGCATCGGTCGCGTGGCAGGCCAGGAATGCGTGATCGTCTGCAACGACGCCACGGTCAAGGGCGGCACGTACTACCCGATGACGGTCAAGAAACACGTACGCGCGCAGGAGATCGCCGAGCAGAACAACCTGCCATGCATCTACCTGGTGGATTCCGGCGGCGCGAACCTGCCGAACCAGGACGAGGTGTTCCCCGACCGCGACCACTTTGGCCGCATCTTCTACAACCAGGCCAACCTGTCGGCGCAAGGCATTCCGCAGATCGCCGTGGTGATGGGCTCGTGCACGGCCGGCGGCGCGTATGTGCCGGCGATGAGCGACGAGTCGATCATCGTCAAGAACCAGGGCACGATCTTCCTGGGCGGCCCGCCGCTGGTGAAGGCAGCCACCGGCGAGGAAGTGACCGCCGAGGACCTGGGCGGCGCCGACGTGCATACCCGCCTCTCGGGCGTGGCGGACTACTTCGCGCAGAACGATCATCACGCGCTCTCGCTGGCGCGCAATATCGTGCAGCACCTGAACCGCCGCAAGCCGGATCAGATCCGCCTGCACGAGCCGGCCGAGCCGCTGTATCCGCCCGAAGAACTGTACGGCGTGATCCCGACCGACACGCGCAAGCCGTACGACGTGCGCGAGGTCATCGCCCGCATTGTCGACGGCTCCGAGTTTGACGAATTCAAGGCCCGCTACGGCACCACGCTGGTCTGCGGCTTCGCGCGGATCTGGGGCTACCCGGTCGGCATCGTCGCCAACAACGGCATCCTGTTCTCGGAGTCGGCGCTGAAGGGTTCACACTTCATCGAGCTGTGCTGCCAGCGCAAGATCCCGCTGGTGTTCCTGCAGAACATCACCGGCTTCATGGTCGGCCGCAAGTACGAGAACGAGGGCATCGCGCGCAATGGCGCCAAGATGGTGACGGCGGTGGCCACGGCACAAGTGCCGAAGTTCACGGTGATCATCGGCGGCTCGTTCGGTGCGGGCAACTACGGCATGTGCGGACGCGCGTATTCGCCGCGCTTCCTGTGGATGTGGCCGAACGCGCGGATCTCCGTGATGGGCGGCGAGCAGGCCGCCAGTGTGCTGGCGACGGTGCGCCGCGATGGCATCGAGACCAAGGGCGGCCAGTGGAGCCCGCAGGAGGAAGAAGCCTTCAAGGCACCGATCCGCGACCAGTACGAACTGCAGGGACATCCGTACTACGCCAGCGCGCGGCTCTGGGACGATGGCGTCATCGATCCCGCGCAGACGCGCACCGTGCTCGGCCTGGGCCTGTCCGCCAGCCTCAACGCCCCGATTGGCGACATGAAGTTCGGCGTGTTCCGCATGTAAGGGGAAAACAATAATGTTCACGAAGATCCTGATTGCGAACCGTGGCGAGATCGCCTGCCGTGTGGCGGCCACCTGCCGCCGCCTCGGCATCCGCACCGTGGCCGTCTACTCCGACGCCGACGCCAACGCGCGACACGTCGCCTTCTGCGACGAGGCCGTGCATATTGGTGGCGCCGCCGCGCGGGACAGCTACCTGCGCGCGGACCACATCATCGAAATGGCGAAGGAGACCGGCGCCCAGGCGATCCACCCTGGCTACGGCTTCCTGTCCGAGAACGAGGACTTCGCGCGCGCCTGCGCCGAAGCCGGCCTCGTGTTCATCGGCCCGCCGGCCTCTGCAATCCACGCGATGGGCAGCAAGAGCGCCGCCAAGCAACTGATGGAAAAGGCCGCGGTACCGCTGGTGCCCGGCTATCACGGCGAAGACCAGGACGCCGCCCTGCTGCGGCGCGAGGCCGACCGTATCGGCTACCCGGTGCTGCTCAAGGCCAGCGCGGGCGGTGGCGGCAAGGGCATGCGCGTGGTGGAAGCTGGTGATGGCTTCGACGCCGCGCTGGCCTCGGTGAAGCGCGAGGCGTCGGCCAGCTTTGGCGACGACAAGGTGCTGGTGGAGAAATACCTGACCCGGCCGCGCCATATCGAGATCCAGGTCTTTGCCGATTCGCACGGCAACTGCGTCTACCTGTTCGAGCGTGACTGCTCGGTGCAACGTCGCCACCAGAAGGTGCTGGAAGAAGCGCCAGCGCCAGGCATGACCGAGGAACGCCGCCGCGCGATGGGCGAGGCGGCGGTGGCCGCGGCGCGCGCGGTGGGTTACGTGGGTGCGGGCACCGTCGAGTTCATCGCCAACCAGGACGGCTCGTTCTACTTCATGGAGATGAACACGCGCCTGCAGGTGGAGCATCCGGTCACCGAGATGATCACCGGCCAGGATCTGGTGGAGTGGCAACTGCGCGTCGCGGCCGGCGAGGCGCTGCCGCTGGCGCAGGAGCAACTGGCCATCCACGGTCATTCGCTGGAAGCGCGCATCTACGCCGAGAACCCAGACAAGCAGTTCCTGCCGTCCACGGGCACGCTGCGCTTCCTGCGCACGCCGCCCGCGGTGCAGTTCATGCGCGGCGGCGATGCCAACGCACCGGCTGCGGTCCGCATCGACGCGGGAGTGCGCGAAGGCGACACGATCAGCCCGTACTACGACCCGATGATCGCCAAGCTGATCGTCTGGGGCCGCGACCGCGACCAGGCACTGGCGCGCATGGCCCAGGCACTGGCCGGGTATCACGTGGTGGGGCTGTCGACCAACGTCGCCTTCCTGCAGCGGCTGGTGAAATCGGAGGCTTTCCGTACCGCCGACCTCGACACCGGCCTGATCGAACGCAACCAGACAGTACTGTTCCCGCCGCAGAAGACGGCTGGCATCGAAGCGATCGCGCTGGCGATGGCGGCACTGCTCGAACGCGAGACGCGCACACGCCGCATCGACGAGGCGGACCGCCACTCGCCGTGGACCCACGCGGGCGGCTGGCGACTGAACGGCCGCGACGTGCGCACGTTGCACTTCCACGGCGGCGGCCACAAGCTCGAGGCCGTGCTGAAGGGCAACGCCAGCGACACCAGCAAGAACACACTGATCTACGCCGACCAGGCCGCGCCGTTCGCGTACACGTTCAATGCCGACGATATCCGCGTCGACCTTGGCACGCGCCGCACGCACGGCCAGGTGCACGTGGAAGGCGACACGTTCCACGTCTTCCACGACGGCCGCCATACGGTGCTGGAGTGGCTCGACCCGCTTGCGCACGCCAGCGAGAGTGAAGGCGAAGGCGGCAAGCTGACCGCGCCGATGCCGGGCAAGGTGATCGCCGTGATGGTCGAGGCCGGCAGCAAGGTCACGCGCGGCACGCCGCTGCTGGTGATGGAAGCGATGAAGATGGAACACACGATCACCGCGCCGGCCGATGGCGTGGTGAGCGAGGTGCTCTACGGCGTGGGCGAACAGGTGAGCGAGGGCGCGCAACTGCTGGCATTCGCCTTGGCGGAGGCAGCGGCCTAAGACGCTGTTTCAACATGAAGCGAAGCGGTTCTGGCTAGACGCGGGGCCGCAGACAGTACAAGTCGTACCGCAAGGCCCTGCAACGACGCCAGAATCGTTTTGAAATGGCTTATAACTGTTTTGGCTCCCCTCCCCCGCTGTGCGGGAGAGGGGCAGCGCATCACATCGGCCTGGCGTGACAAACAGGCTCTGGAGACCCCCATGACAATCCCCCAATACGTAAAGATCGTCGAAGTCGGCCCGCGCGACGGGCTGCAGAACGAAAAGGCGATGGTGCCCACCGACGTCAAGGTGGCGCTGATCAACCGGCTGACCGACGCGGGCTTCGTCAACATCGAGGCCGCATCGTTCGTCTCGCCGAAGTGGGTGCCGCAGATGGCTGACGGCGCCGACGTGATGGCCCGCATTACGCGGCGCCCCGGCACGCTGTACTCGGTGCTGACGCCGAACATGAAGGGCTTCGAGGGCGCCGTCGCCGCCGGTGCCGACGAGGTGGTGATCTTCGGCGCGGCCAGCGAGGCCTTCTCGCAGAAGAACATCAACTGCTCGATCGCCGAGTCGATCGCCCGCTTCGAACCGGTGGCTGCTGCCGCGAAGGAAGCCGGCGTGCGGCTGCGCGGCAGCATCTCGTGCGCGCTCGGCTGCCCGTACCAGGGCGAGGTATCGGTGCATGCCGTGGTGGACGTCGTGCGCCGCCTGCGCGAACTCGGCTGCGACGAGATCGACATCGCCGACACGATCGGTGTGGGCACGCCTACCCGGGTGCAGGAAGTCATGCGCGCCGCAGCGGCCGAGTTTTCGATCGACCGCCTGTCCGGCCATTTCCATGACACCTACGGCCAGGCGCTGTCGAACATCCTGGCCAGTCTGGAGGTCGGCATCGCCATCTTCCACGCGTCCGTGGCCGGCCTGGGTGGCTGCCCCTACGCGAAAGGCGCCACCGGCAACGTGGCCACCGAAGACGTGCTGTACATGCTGCACGGCATGGGCCTGCACACCGGCATCGAACTCGATGACGTGGTGCGTGCCGGCGATTTCATCTCGCAGGCCATCGGCCGCGCCAACAGCTCGCGCGTTGGCCGGGCGTTGCTGACGAAGTGGGCCTCTCAGGCGGGCGAGGCGACCTGCGCGTAACCTGACCACTGACACGCCGTCCTTGCGGCGGCCGTGATCGCGCCTAGACTCAGGTTCTGTGAAGTCCGCTCGGAAACAGAACCATGAGACGACAACGGCGGCCGCACCCCTGCCCCCTGCTGTCCAGGCGCCAGTCATCTGGCGCCGCCACGCTGCCCATCCCCGGGTGGCTGCTGACGTACCGGAAGGAATGGCTGGCGCCCGACGTCATTGCCGGGCTGACCGCCGCCGCCGTGGTCATCCCCAAGGCCCTGGCCTACGCCACCATCGCGGGCCTGCCTGTCGAGGTCGGCCTGTACACCGTGTTCGCCCCGATGCTGATCTACGCGCTGCTCGGCAGTTCGCGCACGCTTAGCGTCAGCACCACCACGACACTGGCAATCCTCGTGGCCGCCGCATTCCGGCATGTGGGCCCATCGCCCAGCGCCGAAACGCTGATCACGGCCTCGGCCACGCTGACCTTCCTGGTCGGCGCCGTGCTGCTGGTGGCCCGGCTGTTGAGGCTGGGCTTCGTGGCCGACTTCATCTCCGAGCCGGTACTGATCGGCTTCAAGGCGGGCATCGGGCTGGTCATCGTGGTGGACCAGATCCCGAAACTGCTCGGGATGCATTTCCCGAAAGGCCCGTTTTTCCACAACGTGCTGGCGATCATCCAGAACATTCCGCACGCATCCGTCGCCACGGCCGCGGTCGGCATCCTTATGGTCCTGCTGCTGTTGGGCATGGAGCACCGGTTTCCACGTGCCCCGGCGCCATTGATCGCGGTGGCCGTGGGCATCATCGGCGTATGGCTGCTGAATCTGACCGCGCATGGGGTAGCCATCGTCGGCGCGGTGCCAACCGGCCTGCCGCCGGTCACCGTGCCTGACCCGACGATGATGGAACGGCTGTGGCCCGAAGCGCTGGGTATCGCGCTGATGAGCTTCACGGAAACCATCGCCGCGGGGCGCGCGTTCACCCAGGTTGGCGAGCACGCGCCTGCCGCGAACCGCGAGTTGACGGCCACCGGACTGGCCAACCTCGGCGGCGCGTTCCTCGGCGCGATGGCCGCCGGCGGCGGCACAACGCAGACCGCCGTCAACCGGCTCTCGGGGGCGCGCTCGCAACTGGCCGGCCTGGTCACCGCGCTGGCCTCGCTTGGCACGATGCTGCTGCTCGCCCCGCTGGTCGGCCGTTTGCCGGAAGCCACGCTGGCCGCGGTGGTCATCGTCTACTCCGTCTCTCTGATCAAACCCGCCGAATTTCTGGCGATCCTCGGCATCCGCCGCACCGAGTTCATCTGGGCGCTGGTCGCCCTGGCTGGCGTGGTGGCCCTGGGCACGCTGCAAGGCATCGTCGTGGCGATCGTCGTATCGATGCTGGCCCTGGCCTATCAGACCTCCGATCCGCCGGTCTACAAGCTGGCGCGCAAGCCCGGCACCAACGTATTCCGTCCGCAATCGGACGCACACCCGCACGACGAGACCGTGCCCGGCCTGCTGATGCTGCGGCCCGAGGGGCGCGTCTACTTCGTCAACGCGCGGCGTATCGGTCACAAACTTCGGCCAATGATCCTGCACGACAAGCCGAAGGTGGTCGCGCTCGACCTGACCGCGGTCTCTGACATGGAGTACACGGCACTGCACATGCTGACCGATGCCGAACGAGTGCTGCGCGAGGAGGATGGCGTCATGCTCTGGCTGATCGGGATGAATCCCGACGTCCTAGACATGGTCCGGCGCTCGGCGCTGGGCCAGACCCTGACGCATGAGCGGATGTTCTTCACGATGGACCTGGCCGCGGTCCGGTTCCAGACGGAACACGCCGATGCCGTGTGGGGGCCCGTGACACAGCCAGGCACGCCGCCGCCCGAGTCCCGCCCACCCGGTTAAACTCCTGCCTGGTGGATTTCCCCGTCCGCCCTGTCGGCGCCAGACGGAGGCATCGCGACGTATTCGCGGCCTACCTCCGCCCGGCGCTGCCGATCGTTCCCCTCCCGGCACCGCCATCATGTCGAGACTCGTTTCCGGGCCGCGCTGCGCACCGCTGCGCTGGCTGCCCTTGTTTTGCCTGCTCATTGCGGGCCTGTTCCAGCAGGCTTACGCCGAGTGCAGCGCCAGCCACACCTCCGCCGCCGATGCCGCACGACCGCGCATCGGCCTGGTGCTGTCCGGCGGCGGCGCGCGCGGTTATGCCCACATTGGCGTGCTCAAGGCACTGGAACAGATGCACGTGCCAATCGATTGCATTGCGGCGACCAGCATGGGGGCGGTGGTCGGCGGACTGTATGCGAGCGGGATTCCGGCAAACGAACTCGACACCCGGCTGTCGCAGATCAACCTGAGCGACATCGTCTTCGACCGTAACGAACGCGCGCACCTGCCGCAGACGCTGCGCGAGGACAGTTTCGAATACCCGATCGGCCTCTCGGTCGGCTATGGCGACGGCAAGGTCAAGCTGCCCGGCGGGCTGGTGCAGGGCAACCGGCTGCTGGCACTGCTGCAGGACTGGACGGCGCCGTGGCCCGGCGATATCGATTTCGACAAACTGCCCATTCCATTCCGCACCATCGCCACGGACCTCAGCTCGGGTGCGCCCGTGGTGCTCGAGAAAGGGTCGTTGCCGCGTGCGATCCGCGCCAGCGCGGCCGTGCCGGGCCTGTTCGCGCCGTTCAAGGTGGATGGGCGCACGCTGGTGGACGGTGGCCTGGTCAGCAACCTGCCTGTGCAGATGGCGCGCGACATGGGCGCCGATATCGTCATCGCGGTCAATGTGGCCTCGCCACTCGACGACCCCTCCAACCTCGATTCGCCAGCGGCCGTCACCCAGCAGATGGTGACGATCCTGATGAACCAGAACCTCGCCGCGCAAAAGGCATTGCTGGGGCAGCGGGATGTGCTGCTGGAACCCGATCTCGGCGATCTGTCGTTCACCGACTTCTCCAATGCGCGCCGTGGCGTGCAGCTTGGCTACACGGCGGCTGAAGGCATCGCGCCACGGCTTGCCGCGCTGGCCTTGCCGCCCGACGCTTGGGACCAGTACATCGCCGCCCGGGAGACGCATAGCGCGCGATTCGAGCCCAAGCGCATCGACGCGATCGAGATCCATGCCTCGGGGCGCATTCCGCCCGCCTACATCAAGCAGTATCTGCGAACGCGCGAAGGCGACACCTATGACGCCGAAGCGATCAACCGCGACCTCTCGCAGCTCTCCACCACCGGCAACTTCGAAAGCGTGACGCAGGATGTGGTTACCGAGAACGGCCGGTCCGTGCTCAAGATCGACGCGCAGGAGAAATCATGGGGGCCGCAGTTCCTGCTGTTCGGCTTCGGCATGTCCACGACGTTCGACGGCAAGGGCGCGTTCAACCTGCAACTGGGTCACCGCTATCCGTGGCTGACGCAAAGCGGTCTGGAATGGCGCAACGACATCGTGCTGGGCAGCACCCAGGCCAAGTGGCACACGGAGCTTCGCCAACCGGTGCTGGACCGGCTGGGCTTCTATATCGCGCCATACCTCGAATACGGCCGCAAGCACGTCGACATCTACCCCGACAGCAGCCCCACCCGCAGCACCACGCCGCTCACCGCCGTGCGCGTGGACACGGCGCTGGCAGGCGTCGACCTCGGGTTGCCGATCGGCAGGCTGGGCGAGTTCCGGGTCGGCGCGAACTATCAGCAGGTCCGCTATTACTCTGACTATCTGATTGGCGCGGCAAGCAACGGCAAGTTCAGTGCCTCGGTGCAGCAGCCGGTGGTGCGGGCGGAACTGACGATCGACCAGCTCGATGACCCGCTCTTTCCGCGCAAGGGCTACTACTTCAATGCGGTGAACCAGCTATCGTTCGGCGGCACGGACAACAGCTTCGACGACGTCCACGGCAAGGCCCTGTGGGCGGGCAGCTACGGGCGCCATACGCTGAACCTGGCGGCCGAGGGGGCGATGACCTACAACGACCACCGCACCTCCGGCAGCGTCAGTGGCGGGCTGGGATTCACGCTGGGTGGATTCCAGCGCCTGTCAGCCTATGCGCCGGACCAGTTCTCGGGCAACTACCTGCTCTACGGCCGCATCACGTACCTGAACGATCTGCGTGAATTCGTGCTGCCGGGGCTGCGCACAACGGTGTTCGGCTCCAGCCTCGAAGTGGGCGACGTCTGGCTCAGGCGCCGCAACTTCGGCAGCGGACCCTACAAGTCCAGCGCCAGCCTGTTCATCGGCGGCAACAGCGTGATCGGCCCGCTCTACTTTGGCGTCGCGGCGGCGCCGCAGGGTGTGTGGAATATCTACCTGCAGCTGGGCCGCGTGTTCTAGCCCGCCTGGCGGACCAGCGGCGCATCGCTGTCCGCCGCCGATTCGGGACGATATTCGACCGCGCGGATGCGGCCGTTGGCCAGCCGTAGCGTCTGCGTGCCACGGCCATCCATTGGCTGACCGTCGAACCGGTACGACGCCGCGATGTCGATTTCCACCGTCTGGCCGTCGATGCGCGGCGCGCCGGCCACCTCGATCCGCACGGTATCGCCGGCCAGTTGCGCCACGCGCTGGAACAAGCCAATCACGGCATCCCGGTCTGCATAGACCCCTGCCAGCGGGTGCTCACCCAGATGGCGCCATTCGATGACCGGATCGAGCAGCGGATAGACGGCCTCGAAATGCCGCGTGGTCAGCGCGGAGAGATACTCGCCCACCAGCGTGGCGACGGCTTCCTCCGCCATCGGCACCTCCACGGACCGACGCGCGCGGGGTCTGCCAGCGGACGCCTCCAGCCCCAGGAACTCGAGCACGCTGGCGATGACCTGCTCGCGATCGTTATCCACGCAGATCATGTGATAGCTGTTCTCGAGCACCACACCCCGCACCTGCGGCACCGCGCCGAGCAGGAAATCGTACGAGCGCAGCGTGGTCAGCTCGTCCTCGCGCGCGTTGACGACCAGCGTCGGGCAAGGCACGCGGTGCGCGCTGTCCAGCACCCAGCGGCGCAGACGGTCCACCTGCCGGATGCAGGTCAACGGCACCCAGCGATAGTGGAAGTTGTCGCCGCGCTCGAACTTGGCCTTGACGATGGCGCGCACCAGGTCGTTCTTGATGCCGAACGGCTCGTTCTCCTCTACCTTGATGCGCGTGGGCAGCCCCGGCAGGTGATAGACCACGTGCCGCAGCCAGCGGTAGGACGGTGTGGACCAACCATCGATATAGACCGGGGCAGCCAGCGCCACCAGTTGGCCCTTGCGATGCTGGCGCCGCGCGACCAGTTCCAGCGCGAGCAGCGCTCCCATGCACATGCCGATGACATGGAACGTGTCGTACTGGCCGACCAGTTCGTCGTAGGACTGGGTCACCACGTCCATCCACTGCTCCGCCACCACGGGCAACAGGTCCTCGGGCACGCCGCCATGACCGGGCAGCGTGACGGCGTGCGTCTCCACGCCCGCGCGGCGCAGCACCTTGTGCATCGGCCCGAGGTCGTACTGGGTACCGCCCAATCCGTGAATCAGCAGGGCTCCGGTGCGTGGAGCCTGTTGCGTTGTCATGCTGCGCGCCGCCCTTCCGTGTCGTGGGAGGCGATCACGCGCCATGCGCCGGCAATCAACGCGACGGAATCGTCGCCGTCGAGCAGCGGGCCACTCATGTCGACGATCGTCGTGGTGGCGCCCGCCGGCAGCAAGAGCCGGAACGTCAGGTCGCCGCGCATCTCGCCATCACATTCGCGCAACCAGCGGCGGCGCACCTCGGCGCGGTCGTCCGGATGCACGCGGGCCAGGACATCGTCGAGCGTGGACAACGCCGAGTCGTGCAGGCCCAGCGCGCGTTCCACGCTGCCGCTCCAGCGCAGCCGCCCGCTATGTGGGTCAAGTCGGTAGACGAGTTGCCCACTGGCAGCCAGCGCGAGTTCCACGTCGTTCTGGCGTGCGGCGGCCTGCGCGTTCGTCTGCTCGCGCGCCGTTCGCAGCGTGTTGATCAGCAGCGTCAGCAGCGCGGCTACGGCCAGGTAAAGCTGCGCGATCAACAGAGAGTCACCGTGGTACAGCGCGGTTTCGGCAAACGGGCCGTCGCCCTGGGCGGTATTGACCAGCACTAGCACGGTCAGCAACGCCACGGCGACCGATCCGCCACGCCCACCCAGCAGCAACGCCACGATGGCCACGAAGAACAACGGGATATAGGTCAGCGCATAGGCCACGCCGAGCGAGAGCTGCGCAAGCCGCGTGCCGTCGAACACCAGCGCGGCGGTCGCCAGCACACATGCCAGCGCGGCCAGGCCGAAGAAGAACTCGCCGGGCTGGCGGCCGCCCGAACGCGCGGCGCGAAAACGCGCCCATCCGGCGAAGACCGGCGTGACGATCAGCACCCCGACGAAGTCCGCCGCGGCCCACACCTTGGCGGTAGCCCAGAACGGCACATCAAGGAACAGCCAGAACCAGCCCGCGCCGATGACCGCCCCGCCGACACTGGCGATCACGCCGGCCAGCAGCAACCCGCGCAGGAACGCCAGCCCTTCCAGCGAGAACTTGGTCAGATGGATCACGGCCACGGCCAGCGCTGCGAAGCCGATCTCGTCGAGCGAGAACAGCAGCATCCGGAACGCATCGCGCCCTTCCACCATGCCCAGCAGCATCTGGGCCACCAGGAACGCCAGGCCGAGCCCGAGCCAGCGGCGCATCGGCGCCAGCATGAAAGCGGCCACGGTCACGCCGGCCGGCAGCCAGATGTAGCCGGCGGCCGTGAACGGCCCATTGAATTTGTGCGAAAAGTATCCGAGGACGAAATACAGGATTGCCCAGAGCGGCAATGTGACGGCCCGGTTGGTGAGATTCACTGTGATGTTCCCGATTCAGTATGACTGACTATCACCATGATCTGAACGGCAAGACGAGGCCCGCCGTTGACCTGGGCCGCCAGAAGTGTGGCGGATTGTACACAGCAGGGTCAGACGAGACCCCGCTGCGGTGTCAATTCATGCCGCTGGCGTCGACGTAGCCGAGCGCCTCGCGCACAGCCACACGGGCCTTGAGCGTATAACAGACGCGGCGGTCGCGAATCGCCAGGGCCAGAATCTCGCCCTGGGTCATTTCCTGGAAGTGGTGCGCAGCGTGGCGCAGCGTCAGGCCGGCCAGTTCGGCCAGCTCCGCCGCGGACATGCCTTCCTCGCCCGCATCGAGCAGGGCGCGGCAGATCGTGACGCGGACGGGAGCCGTCAGCAGTGCCAAGACGAGGGCGCTTTCCTGAGTCTCCATGGTCTACCCCTTTTCTCTAACCCTTTCGTTGTTGTGACAGGCCGCCGGCCACGAATTGCGGCCTCCCGCCTATCTTCTACGCTGCACATCGTGGCAGCGCAATAGGAGATTGGATGGAGGGCCACGCAAGGGCCCGAGGCTTGACGCGCGAGTCACATCGTGAACCTGAAATAAACGGTAATAAGGCGGTCATATCTCACATGACAGCCACCGACTATGCTTGTCGAGTCAAGCGACCAATGTCACGCATGTCTGCTTCGCCTCCTCCCCGCCGGCGGCCATTGGCCATCGCCCTGTACGTCGTCATCGCCATCGTGGTGGTCTGGCTGGTTGCCAGGCCATTGGGACGATGGCTGTTCCCGCCCAAGGCCGCGCAGGCGAACCCGGCCATCGTAGTGACCACCGCCGCGGCGCAGGGCGAGGACGTGGACATTGGCCTGACTGGCGTCGGCACAGTCCAGGCCATGCAGACTGTGACGGTCAAGCCACGCGTGGATGGGCAGCTCGAGCGCGTTGGCTTCGTCGAAGGCCAGGACGTCAAGGAAGGTCAGGTGCTGGCGCAGATCGACCCGCGCACGTTCCAGGCGCAATTGCAGCAGGCGCAGGCTACCAAGGCGCGCGACGAGGCGCAGCTTGCCAACGCCCGCCTGGACCTGAAGCGCTACGAGGAACTGATCAAGGTCGACTCGACCACGCGCCAGACACTCGACACCCAGCGCGCGCTGGTCGACCAGCTTGCCGCCGCCGTGCGCAATGACGAAGCGCAGATCGCGCTGGACAAGGTGCAGCTCGATTTCACGACCATCACGGCGCCGCTCTCCGGCCGTGTCGGCGCCCGGCTGGTCGACCCCGGCAATATCGTCCATGCCACCGACACCACCGGCCTCGTCGTGATCCGCCAGATCGACCCGATCGACGTCGTCTTCACGCTACCCGACGACGCCTTCGGCCGCATCAACCGCGCGATGCAGGCCAGCCAGTCGCCACTGGTAGTGTTCGCCCACGAGCGCGGCACCGATGCCGACCTCGGGCACGGCGGCCTGATCCTGCTGAACAACACGATCGACACCACCAGCGGCACCATCCAGCTCAAGGCGCGCTTTCCGAATCCGAAGCACCTGCTGTGGCCGGGCCAGTACGTCAACGCCCGGCTCGTGCTGGGCCAGCGTGACCGCGCAGTGGTCATTCCGGCGTCAGCGGTGCAACGTAACGATGCCGGCACCTACGTCTATGCCGTGCAGGCGGACCAGACCGTGAAGCTGCAGCCGGTGGAGGTAGCGGAACTCCAGGGCGCGCGGGCCGTGATCGCCAAGGGCGTCCAGGCCGGGGAGCGCGTGGTGGCAGATGGCCAATACAAGCTCAAGCCCGGCGCGTTGATCGCCGAGGCGCCCGCGCGGCCAGGCGCCGCACCGACTGGCGGGTCGGCCGCCGAATCCACTGCCGGCACCCCCCCTGCTGTCGCCGCCAGCGCCACGGCCGCCGCGCGCCAGTGAGCCTTCCGATGAGCCACCCATGAGTATTTCGGCCACCTTCATCAAGCGGCCGATCGGCACCTCGCTGCTGGCGCTCGCGTTGCTGCTCGTTGGCCTGGCCGCGTGGCCGCTGCTGCCGATCGCCCCGCTGCCGCAGGTGGACTTTCCGACGATCCAGGTCACGGTCAACCTGCCGGGCGCCAATCCCGAGACGATGGCGTCGAACGTGGCGCAGCCGCTCGAACGGCAGTTCTCGCTGATCGCGGGGCTGTCGCAGATGACGTCGACCAGCGCGCAAGGCACCACGCAGATCACGCTGCAGTTCGACCTGAACCGCAGCATCGACGCCGCCGCCGTGGACGTGCAGGCCGCCATCAACGCCGCGGGCGGCCAGCTTCCGTCGAACCTGCCGACACCCCCGACGTTCCGCAAGATCAACCCCGCCGACGCGCCGATCCTGGTGCTGGCGGTGCAGTCCGACGCGCTGCCGCTGACCACCGTCAATGACTTCGCCGACAACATCCTGGCGCAGCAGATCTCGCAGATCGAAGGCGTGGGCCTGGTCAACATTGGCGGCCAGCAGAAGCCGGCCGTGCGCATCCAGGTAGACCCGGCCAAGCTCGCGTCGATGGGCCTGAGCATGGAAGACATCCGTGGCGTGATCGCGGCGACCACGGTCAACCAGCCAACCGGCGCCACCGATGGCGCGACCCAGGCCTTCAACGTCTACACCAACGACCAGATCACCCGCGCGGCGCCGTGGAACGACATGGTGCTGGCATGGCGCAACGGCGCCCCGGTGCGCGTGCGCGATGTCGGCGTGGCGGTGGATGGCCCCGAGAACAACCGGCTCGCGGGCTGGGCGTTCGCCGGCGCCGCCGCCCCCGCTGACAACACGTTCCACAACGGCCGCGCGATCATCCTGGCCGTGACCAAGCAGCCGGGCGCCAACGTGATCGCCACGGTGGACCGCATCAAGGCCGCCCTGCCCCGCCTGCAGCTCTCGATCCCAGCCGCGGTCAACGTCAACGTGCTGGCTGACCGCACGCAGAACATCCGCGCCTCGGAAGCCGATGTCGAGTTCACGCTGATCCTGACCATCGTGCTGGTGGTCGGCATCATCTTCGTGTTCCTGCGCGACGTATGGGCCACGGTGATCCCGAGCATCACCGTGCCGCTGGCGCTGCTGGGCACGGCCGGTGGCATGTACCTGCTGGGCTACAGCCGCGACAACCTGTCGCTGATGGCGCTGACGATTGCCGTGGGCTTCGTCGTCGATGATGCGATCGTGATGCTTGAGAACATCTATCGCCACGTGGAAGCGGGCATGTCGCCGCTGGAGGCCGCGCTGCAGGGTGCCGGCGAGATCGCCTTCACGATCGTGTCGATCTCCGTGTCGCTGGTGGCTGTGTTCATCCCGCTGCTGCTGATGGGCGGCATCGTCGGCCGGCTGTTCCGCGAATTCGCGGTCACGGTGACGCTGACGATCGCGGTATCGGTGATCGTCTCGCTGACGCTGACGCCGATGATGTGCGCAAAATTCCTGCAGCCGCACGACCCGGCCCACGCCCGCCATCACGGACGGCTCTACCTGATGTTCGAGCGCGGCTTCGATGCGATGCTCGGTGCGTACCGGCGCGGGCTCGATCACGTGCTCGATCACCAGTTCCTGACGCTGTGCGTGTTCCTGCTGACCGTGGCCACCACGGTGGTGCTGTTCGTGATCATCCCGAAGGGCTTCTTCCCCCAGCAGGACACCGGCTTCGTGTTCGGCACCGCGGAGTCCGCGCAGGATGCATCATTCAAGTCGATGAATGCGCGCATGGTGGCGCTGGCGGATGTGGTGCGCAGCGACCCCGACATCTCGGCCGTCGGCATGACAGGCGGGCAGAACACGGTCAACACTGGCAACTTCTTCATCGCGCTGCGCCCGAAGGAGGAAGGCCGCACGGCCACGGCCGACGAGATCATCGCGCGGCTGCGACCGAAGCTGGCCAAGGTGGAGGGCGCCAACCTGTTCCTGCAAGCCGGACAGGACATCAACGTTGGCGGACGGCTGTCGCGCACGCAGTACCAGTACACGCTCACCGACGCCAATCTCGCCGAACTCAACGACTGGGCGCCGCGCGTCCTGGAGCGGTTCCGCCAATTGCCGCAACTGGCCGACGTAGCGTCCGACCAGCAAAACTCCGCAGCCGCGGCCATGCTGACGATCGACCGCGCGCGCGCGTCGAGCTTCGGCATCACGCCGGCGCTGATCGACGCCACGATCTACGACGCGATCGGCCAGCGCCAGGTGGCACAGTACTTCACGCAGATCAACAGCTACCACGTGGTCCTCGAAGCCACGCCGCAACTGCAGGACGACCCACGCCTGTTCGACAAGCTCTACCTGACGTCCCCGATCACCGGCGAGCAGGTGCCGCTCTCGTCGTTCGTGAAGATCGACACGAACCGCACGGCCTACCTGTCGATCGGCCACCAGGGGCAGTTCCCGGCCGTGACCATCTCGTTCAACCTGGCGCAGGGCGCGTCGCTGGGCGATGCCGTGGAGGCCATCAACAAGGCCCTGGCCGGCATGGGGCGGCCACGCACGCTGGGCGGCGCGTTCCAGGGTACCGCGCAGGCATTCGGCGCGTCGCTGGCTTCGCAGCCCTACCTGATCGCCGCCGCGCTGATCGCGGTGTACATCGTGCTGGGGCTGCTCTACGAGAGCTATATCCACCCGCTGACGATTCTTTCGACGCTGCCATCCGCCGGCGTCGGCGCGCTGCTGGTGCTGATGCTGGGTGGCTACGACTTCACCGTGATCGCGCTGATCGGCATCATCCTGCTGATCGGCATCGTCAAGAAGAACGGCATCATGATGGTCGACTTCGCGCTGGTGGCCGAGCGCGAGCGCGGCATGTCTCCGCGCGACGCGATCTACGAGGCGTGTCTGCTGCGCTTCCGCCCGATCATGATGACCACGATGTGCGCGCTGCTGGCGGGGCTGCCGCTTATGCTCGGGCACGGCGCGGGGTCCGAACTGCGTCGGCCGCTGGGCTACGCGATGGTCGGCGGGCTGGTGGTATCGCAGATGCTCACGCTGTTCAGCACGCCGGTGGTCTATCTCTACCTGGATCGCGCGCACTACTGGTACGTGCGCCGCAAGGCCGCGCGCGGCGGCAAGCCGCCACCCACGCAACAGACACCGCACGGCAAGACGCACGAGTACATGGGTGGCGAAGGCGAGTGACGGCCTTTCGGCCCGAGAAACGCCAGAACCATTCTGATGGCGTCTCTACGTCACCTCGATGAGGCCGCTCATGTTCTCGTGCCCCGACCCGCAGAAGATGTCGCACAGGAAGCCATAGCTGCCGGGCTTGCCCGCCGTCAGCGTCACCTTGATCGCCTGGCCAGGCGGCAGGTCCGCACGGACGTCGAAGTCGGGCGCGGAAAATCCCATCACCACGTCTTCCGCCGTGATCGACAGCACCACGGTCTCACCCGCCTTGAGCTTCACGCGATCGGGGATGAACACGAAGCGCCGCGCGCGCATCGGGATCACGCGCGGCGCCGCGGCATCACTCCGGCTCACCACCGACACCACGGGCACCACCGCGGCGGCCAGCATCCAGCCCAGCAGCGTGCGACGGCTTGCATTGGCTGTGCTCATGCCTTGCTCCCGTTAACGGAGACCTCGGCCAGCTGGAATCCGTCAGGCGACGGTGTCGCCGTCACCTGACGCCAGCCCAGACCCTGATACGGATGCGCGGCATCCCACGGTATGGGCAAACGCTTCGGCTGCGACCCCGCGACCGGCAGCGGAAACATCAGCGAGCGCGCCGCATGGTGCGCGATGTGGCCGGTCATATGGTGATGCTCCTGGTGGATATGGCCGTAGAACACCGTGACGTTGCGGTACGGCATCAGGATGTCGATGACCTGCGCGCCGTCGCGCGTGGCCCAATCCCACTGTGGATAGAGATCGAACAGCGGCCGGTGCGTGAACACCACGATGCGCGCGTCGCGCGACTGCTTCGCCAGGTCGTCGGCCAGCCACTTGCGCTGCGCCTCGCCCACCATGCCGGCCGGATCGGACACGTTGTCGAGCACGATGGCGTGCAGGCCCTTGTGATCGAAGGTGTAGTGCGTGGGCCCGAACAGCTCGCGGAATGCCTCGCCCGCGTCCAGGCTGGCATCGTGCTCGCCCGGCATCAGGTGCACCGCGCCCGCACGCAGCGGCGCGATGATGTCGCGTACCTCCGTCATGCGGCGGCGGCGCTCGGCCGGATCGTCGGTGGAATGCGTCAGGTCGCCCGTGAACATGATGAAATCGGGCTGGCTCGGCAATGCGTTGACGGCCGCCACGGCCTTGGGCAACGTGCCGCGCGCGTCCGGATTCGGCGGCCCTTCGAACCCCCAGTGCGAATCGGACAATTGCACGAACACAAAGTCCTCGTCACGCCCCGCCGCCCAGCCGGGCAGCGCCGATGCGACCACGGCACCGCCTGCCGCGCCCGCCAGGCGCAATATGTCGCGCCGACTCCAGTTTCCGTGCATGACAGCCTCCTTCGTTCTGTGGGTGGTGACTGTCATACCGGAGGCGCCCGGCGTTTATTCCCGGGACCGTGGGATTCTGATGCACCACTGCCGTGCCACCACACAGGAGTGGTGAGAACACCATTGGCGCCGGACAAGCGCCGGGAATAGAATCGGCCCAGCGCCGGTATAACGGGGGAGACGCACTCATGCCGCTATGCCATTTCGACCAGCCGACACGCAAGGACTGACTTGGACGCCGCCAACACGCGCCGCCGCTTCGACGACCTGGTGCTGCCGCATCTGGACGCCGCCTACAACCTCGCCCGCTGGTTATGCGGCAATTCGGGCGATGCCGATGACGTGGTGCAGGAAGCATTCCTGCGCGCGTTCCGGCTGTTCGGCAGTTTCCGCGGCGACCAGCCCCGGCCGTGGCTGCTGGCCATCGTGCGCAACACGTGGTTCACCACGTGGCAGAAGCGCAAGGCGGCTGCCGAGGTGGAGTACGACGAAGCCGCGCCACCGGGTGAGCTGCCCGACTGGCATGGCGGGCCCGGCGACCCGGAACAGTGGCTGGTGCGCGAGGAGGATGTGCGACTGGTGCATGCCGCGCTGGAGCGACTGCCGGTCGTGTTTCGGGAGGTTCTGGTGCTGCGCGAACTGGAGGAACTGCATTACCGCGACATCGCACGCATCGCCGATATTCCGGTCGGCACCGTGATGTCGCGGCTGGCACGTGGCAGGCGAATGCTGGCCGCCACCGTCGTGGCCTTGCGCGACGAAGGCGCGGTACGGCTGGCCCATCCCGACGCCCCCAACACCGCCAACGCCCCGGCCGATATCGTTCAACCCGCAGGAGGCACCCGCCATGGACTGCAATGACGCCCGCAACCTGCTGCAGGCCTGCGCCGATGGCGAAGCCGGCGCGGCCGACAGCGTGCGCCTGGAACGCCACCTCGAAGATTGCGAGTCGTGCGTCGACAGCCTGCGTAACCTGCAGGCGCTGCGCGCGGCCACCCGTCATGGCGCGGCCTATCATCGCGCGCCAGCCGATCTGCGCGCGCGCATCGTGGCATCGCTACCCGCCCCCGCAGAACCCGGATTTGCCGACTCTGGCGCCGCCGAGCCCGCGGGCTGGCGCAGTTGGTTCACATGGTCGCCCGCCGCCAACGCCGCACTGGCCACGATCACGGCTGCGGCCGTGGGACTGAGCCTGTTCCAGTTCAATCAGCAGCCGTCAGAGGGCGACCTGACCGCGAACGCGATTGTCGCCAGCCACGTGCGTGGCCTGATCTCGAATCGCGCGATCGACGTCGTGTCGTCGGACCAGCACACCGTCAAACCCTGGTTCAACGGCCGCATCGACTACGCGCCCGACGTGCGCGACCTGGGCGCGGCGGGATTCCCGCTGGTAGGCGGACGGCTCGACTACGTCGATGGTCAGCGCGTGGCGGTCATCGTCTACCGGCGCAACCAGCATCCGATCGACGTGTTCGTCATACCGGGCAATAACTCGGGGTCACTGGGGGAACGGGAACGCCAGGGCTACCAGATCGAAACCTGGGGCGCGCACGGCATGCGCTACTGGGCCGTGACCGATGCCTCGGCCGGCGACCTGCGCGCTTTCGTGCAGGCGTGGAGGAATGCGGAAGGGGGAGTGGAACGCTAGGAGCCGTGGGATTGCTCGTGTTGCTGCCCTCGCTCCCATTTGTGGGAGCGGGGGCAGCAAACCCACCTTAACGCAAACACGCAAACGCGCAAACGCGCAAACGCTCAGGTCAGCACAAACGGCATCTGACGCTGACGCTTGCCCGTCAGCCGGAACAGCGCGTTGGCGATCGCCGGCGAGATCGCCGGAACGCCCGGCTCGCCGAGCCCGGTCGGGTTGTCGTTCGACGGCACGAAGAACACGTCCACCACCGGCGCATCAGTAATGCGGGGAGGCGGATAGTCGGGGAAGTTGCTGTTCTTCACCACGCCGTTCTCGATCTCGATCGCAAACCCGGGCTTGGTCATCGAAATGCCGAACACGCAGCCGCCCTGGACCTGGGCTTCCGCGGTCAGCGGGTTGACCACGCGGTTGGCATGCACACCCGCCGTGACGCGGTGCACCTTCGGCTGGCCCTTCTCGATCGACACGTCGACCACGTACGCCACCACCGAGCCGAACGATTCATGCACGGCCACGCCCCAGGCGTGTCCCTTGGGCAACTTCTTCTTGCCGTAGCCCGACTTGTCCACGGCAAGCTGGAGCGCCGCGCGATGGCGTGCGTGCGCCTTCTCGTCGAGCCGCGCCATGCGCCATGCCACGGGGTCCTGCTTGGCGGCAGTGGCCATTTCGTCAGCCAGCGTTTCCTTGACGAACGCCGTGTGCGTGTTGCCCACGGAGCGCCACCAGAGTACGGGCACGTCGGTCTTCGGGTGATGCACGTTCAGCTGCAGCGGCAGGCCGTAGTCGTTCTCGATGATGCCCTCGACCATGGTCGCATCGACGCCGTTCTTGACCATCATCGGCTCGAACGGCGTGCCGGTGATGATCGACTGGCCGACGATCGTATGCTGCCAGCCCACCACCTTGCCTTGCGCGTCCACGCCGACGCGTGCGCGGTGCACGTGCAGCGGACGGTAGTAGCCACCCTTGATGTCGTCCTCACGGCTCCACATCACCTTGAGCGGTTCGGTGTGGCCAGCGGCGATCCAGCTACGCATCACGTTGGCCGACTCCACCAGATAGTCGGAAGTCGGTACGGCACGGCGTCCGAAGCCGCCACCTGCCATCATCGTATTGAGCGTGACCTTGTCCGGCGTGAGCCCCAGCGTGCGCGCGATCGCGGCCTGGTCGATGGTCTGGAACTGCGAGCCCACCCACACCTTGACGGCCGTGGCCTTGTTCGCGGCGATCTCGGCCTGCATCGTGCAGTTCAACGGTTCCATCGGCGCATGGGCCAGGTACGGCACACGGTACTCGGCCTCGATCACCTTCGCGGCACCGGACAGCGCCGTGTCGATGTTGCCGCCTTCCAGCGCCCTGGCCACGGTGCCCGGCTGCGCGGCCAGCTTGCTGTACTCGTCGAACAGCGCCGCCGAACTGACCTTCGAGCCTGCGTCTTCCCAGACGATTTCCAGTGCCTCGCGCGCAGTCTTGGCCGGCCAGTAGCCGTCGGCCACCACCGCCACGCCAGTGCCACCACGATCGACGGGCACCAGGAAGACATCGGCCACGCCCTTGATCTTGCGCGCCTTGTCCGCATTGAACGACTTGACCTTGCCACCGAAGCGCGGCGGATGGGCCACCACGGCCACCTTCATATCCTTGAGCTTCACGTCCAGGCCGAACACGCCATCGCCATGCAGCTTGGAAGCGGCATCCAGGCGCGGCGTCGGCTTGCCGACGATGCGGAACTGCGCCGGGTCCTTGAGCTTGACCTGCGCCGGCACCGGCTGCGCCATGGCGGCCTGCGCCAGTTCGCCATACGTGGCGCGGTTGGCGCCCGAAGTCACCACGCCGAGCGACGTGGCGCAGCTTGCCGGGTCCACCTTCCACTGCTGGGCCGCCGCGGCGATCAGCATCGCGCGCGCCCGCGCGCCCAGCTCGCGGTACTGTTCGAACGAATGATTGACCGCCGTGGAGCCGCCGGTCATCTGGATGCCGAACATCGGGTCCTTGTAAGGATCGCCTGCCGGCGCCAGCATGGCGCGCACGTTCTTCCAGTCGACGTCGAGTTCCTCGGCCAGCGCCATCGGCAGCGCGGTATGCACGCCCTGGCCAAATTCGAGCCGGTTCACGGCGACCGTCACCGTGTTGTCCGGCGCGATCTGCAGAAAGGCCTGCGGCGAGGAAGCCGGCTTGGCCGCACCCTGCGCATGGGCCGATTCCACGACGCTACCGATGCCGAGCGCCAGCCCGCCACCGGCCATGCCGGTCAGTTTGAGGAAGCCACGGCGCGTCAGCGGCGCCACGGCATCGCCAGTTTTCACTGCTTCGCCGCTGCCGCCGGCCAGTGCTTCAATCCCACGAATTCGCATGTTGGCTCCTCAGGCGATGGCGTGCGCTGCGTCCTTGATGGCCGCGCGAATCCGTTGATAGGTGCCACAGCGGCAGACGTTGCCGGCCATGGCCTGGTCGATGTCGGCGTCAGTCGGCCGTGGCTTGCTGCGCAGCAGACCCACCGCGCTCATGACCTGGCCGTTCTGGCAGTAGCCGCATTGCGCGACGTCGTGCTTGAGCCAGGCGGCCAGCACGGCGCGGCCGACTTTGTCGTCGCCCATCGCCTCGATCGTCGTGATCTTGCTGCCGGCGGTGCCGGAAATAGGCATCACGCAGCTACGCGTGGCCGTGCCGTTGATATGGACCGTGCAGGCGCCGCACGAGGCCATGCCGCAGCCGAACTTGGTGCCGGTCATGCCGAGGTTATCGCGCAGGGCCCACAGCAGCGGCGTGGACGGATCGGCGTCCACCTCCACGGTCTTGCCGTTGATGGTGAGGGAAGTCATCGGGGGAAACTCCTTGGGTGCATTGCCCAGTCGGTTGTTCGATCTACCGCCGGGCCTGGCGACGCGGGGGCTGGCCAGGCCGGCAGACCCGAGGAGCATAGTGCAAACGGAAAAAACTTGCGCAGCGCCGCTCACATCGGGCAGCGCGCACCGAAAGCGGGATTATTTCCCGGCGAGGAACAGATACAGCGCATTGAGATCGGTATCGTTCATCTTCGCGAACGCGCCGAACGGCATCACGCGGCTCACCTCGCTGCCATCGGGCCGTTTGCCGCTGCGCATCATGGCGACGAACTGTTCTGCCTGCGGATACGTCTTCATCGCGCCGGACGGGCGCAGGTCGGCGGCGGCCGGCCAGTCGGGCGGCGCCCCGGGAATGTTGCCGCCACGCAGCGTGGCGCCGTGGCATCCCTTGCAGGAATTGGCGACGTAGGCGCCGTACTGCGCATTCAAGGCAGCCGCGATCGGTGGCGACGGCGGCAGGCTGTGGTCGATCTTCTCGGCCGCATCCTTGACCACCCCTGCGCCGTACAGGCCCTGGATGAACCACGGCAGATGGATCTCGGCCGGCTGGCCGCCCCCGGCAGGAAGGCTGCGGACGTAGGCAACGAGCGCCCCGAAGTCGTTATCGGAAAGCCGGTTGTAGTCCTCGCTCGGCATGATCAGCAGCGGACGCCCGGAAGGCGCCACGCCATGACGGATCGCCAGATCCCAGTCACGTGGCTGATACTTCTCGATGTCGGGGTTGCCTCGCGTGATGTCGGGGGCACGCACGCGCAGGCCATTGGCTTCGTCAAACACCTGTTTGCCCGCGCCGTTGGCACCGTGGCAATCCATGCATCCGCGCGATTCGTAGAGATACTTGCCGTGGTCGACCGCCCCGGTATCCGTCGGGAAGGCCACCGGCTGCACGGACACGTCGATCTTGCGCACGAGCTTGCGCCCGCCCCACCAGTACGTGCTGCCCACCGCGATCACCACGAACACGATAAATGCGACCGCCGCTGAACTGGCAATCCGGTAGAAACGTTTGACGTCCATCGGTCCCCCCCCTCTGAAGCCGCCGGGCTGATTGGAGCGGCTGCGTGCCGGATGTTCCGTGCGGGATGGTACAGACGAACCGAGATGGTGGCGAGTGGGGGGAAGTTGCTCCCCTCTTCCAATGATGGAAAAGATGGGAAAGGGGAGCGCTTCAGCGGGAAGGTCTGCTCACCCCGCCCGCTTACCCGGCCCGCTTACCCCGCCCGCTCACCCGGCCAGCCCGGCCGGCGCCCGGTCGATGAAGCCGGTCATGCCATTTAGCCGCCCATCGGCCGAAACCGTCGCGAAGTCGGTGCCGACCACCAGCGCGGCTTCGCCGGCTGGGCCCAGCTCCCAGGTGAAGCGCATGTGCTCGCCATGCGCATCCACGGGCGTGACGCGGCGGAACTGGAAGCCGGGGAAACGGGCTTGCACACCGGCGATCATCGCGTCGATGCCCGCGTGGCCCTCGCCACGCATCAGCGGGTCGACGTAGACCGCCGACTCGGTCCAGGCGCGGCCAATCAGGTCGCGGCGACGGGCTGCGTCGGTTTCGTTCCAGGCGGCGAGATAGCGGTCGGCCAGATCGGTCAGGGCGACGTTGGCGATGTTGGCGGCGATTTCGGTCATGTTGCGCTCCTTGATGTCTGCGGGTTGTGATGCGGTATGTCTGCATGATCGTCGCCCGCCCGAAGCGGCGCGATTACGCATGAGGTAATCGCCGCAATTCGCGCCCATACCAAACTTCTGCCGCGAACGCCACCCCTAACAAAGCCTCGGCAATCCCTCTTTATTGCCGCTTGGATTCCACCCGGCGGGAATAAAGTGCGCCATACGCTGGGCAGGGTCCGACCATCGCACCCACACCGGCAACGCCCGGCGCCTGCGCCCCCGGATAGCGAGAAAGATGACGCCTGAGACGGTCGCGACCCGTTCCACCCTCCCGATACCTGTGCCGGCTGCCCGCTGGGGCCTGCTGCTGGCCGCCGTGGGCTACTTCGCGCTGGCGACAGCGGGGATCTGGCTGGGCCGGCAGCCCGGCACCGGCGCCATGCTGTGGATGGGCAACGCCTTCGGGCTGGGCCTTCTGCTGCACCGCCCCCGACAGGAGGCGCCGGCACTGCTCGCGTCGATGCTGGCAGCAGACGTCGTCGCCAACCTGCTGGCCCACCACACTGCTGGCGTGGCGCTGCTGCTGGCCGGGGCGAACCTGCTCGAGATTGGCGGGATGGCCATGCTGCTGCGGCTGATGTCCAGCAGTGGCACCCTGGCACGCACCGGACCGCTGGCCACCTTCGCGCTCAAGCTCGGCGTGGCGGCCACGCTCGGGCCGGCCATCAGCGGCGTGCCCGGCGCCGCCGTGCTGGCCACCGCATACGGCACCCAGTTTCCGCGCGTGTGGTGGGCGTGGTGGAACGCCGGCGCCATCGGCATGGTGATGCTGCTGCCACTCATGGTGTCGATCTCGCGCGAGCGCGTGCAGGCCGCGCTGCGCCGCCCGATGCTGCTGCGCCTGATTGCACTGTTCGTGCTGTGCATGGCGATCGGCACGGGCGCGATCCTGGCCGGCCACGAGCCGTTCGTCGTGATGTCCCTGCCGTTGGTCATCGTGGCACTGGCCAGCAATCCGTTCGCCACGGCGCTGCTGACGCTGGTCTCGGCGCTGGCTCTGGAGAGCATCGCGCATCTGGGTGGCATGCAGTTCCTGGTCTCGCGTACCACGCCGCTTTCAGGCGCGCTGATCCTGGTCTTCCCGATCTGCATCGCGTTCATGACCGAGCAGAACCGCAATGGCCGGGCCGAGCTGCGCAGTAGCGAACGCCGCTTCCGGCAGGCGCTCGAACATTCGGCCATCGGCATGGCATTGGTCGGCCTCGATGGCAAGTGGCAACTGGTCAATCGGGCGATGGTGGATCTGCTCGGCTACAGCGCCGAGGAACTGCGCGACCTGCCGTTCCAGGTCATGACCCACCCCGAGGATCTCGCCGCCGACCTGAGCCAGCTCGACCGGCTGCTGGCGGGCGAGATCGACGCATACCGGCTCGAGAAACGTTACCGGCATAAGCAGGGCCACTACCTGTGGGCGCTGCTGGCGGTCTCCCTGGTGCGCGACGAGCACTCGGGCGAGCCCCGGCATTTCATCGCCCAGATCGAGGACATTCACACGCGCAAGCTGGCCCAGGAACAGCTCGAGGCACAGACCCGCCGCACACAGCTCGCCGTCGAGGCCGGTGGCGTAGGCATCTGGGAATGGGACTTCAACACGGCGGCCATCACGTGGGACGCACGCATGTATGCGCTGCACGGCACGGATATGGAACTCGGGCCGCCTTCGCTGGCCGAGTGGATCGCGAAGATCCATCCCGAGGATGTCAGCCGCGTCAGTTCGGAGATGCGCCAGGCCATCCGCGGCGCGCGCCGGTTCGATACCGAATACCGCATCGTTCGCCCTGCCGGCGAGACCCGGCATGTGCGCGCCATGGCCATGATCTCGCGCCACGAGGACGGCACCGCCCACTCGCTGGTCGGCACGAACTGGGACATCACTGAGCAACGCACGCTGACACGCGCGCTGTTCGAGGAAAAGGAACGGCTGCAGATCACGCTGCGCTCGATCGGCGACGCCGTGATCTGCACGGACCGCGTGATGCGCGTCACGTTCATGAACCCGATCGCCGAACAGCTTACGGGCTGGAGTCTGGATGCCGCGATGGGCCAGCCGCTCGATCAGGTGTTCCGCATCGTCGACGAGATCACCGGACTCACGATCCCGAGCCCGGTCGAGCAATGTCTGGAAACGCTGCGCCCAGCCTACCTGCAGGAAGGCGCGGTGCTGCAGAGCCTGACCGGCGAGCGGCACGACGTGCAGGACTCCGCCGCGCCGGTGCTGACCAACGATGGCGGCGTGCTTGGCGCGGTGCTCGTGTTCCAGGACATCACCTCGTCACGGGCGATGCAGCGCGAACTGGCCCACTCGGCCACCCACGACGCCCTGACCGGGCTGCCCAACCGGGCCTGGTTCGAAAAGCGCCTGCGCGAGGCGTGCGAGCAGGCGCGCTTGCATGGACACCGCACCGCGCTCTGCTTCATCGATCTGGACCGCTTCAAGATCGTCAACGACACAGCCGGCCACGGGGCCGGCGACGTGCTGCTGCGCGAGCTTGGCTACGTGATCCGCCACCATGTGCGCCCCGACGACCTGCTGGCGCGCCTGGGGGGCGACGAGTTCGCGTTGCTGCTCAAGGATTGCAGCATCGACCACGCCGAGCAGGTCTGCCAGAAGGTCATCAACGCGATCCGCGAGCGCCGCTTTCCGTGGGAAGGGCGCGTCTATGACGTGGGCGCCAGCATCGGCATTGCCGCGATCGACGCCGACGCGCCACCGGTCAGCGAACTGATGAGCCGTGCCGACGTGGCCTGCTACGCCGCCAAGGCAGCCGGCCGCAACCGCGTGTCGGTCTACCGCCGCGACGAAAGCGATGCCAGACGCCACCATCGCGAACTCGAGGTGGCGGCGGGCATTCACTCGGCGCTGGAGGCTAACCGCTTCCGCCTGTACGTGCAGGAAATCCAACCGCTGCAGCCCGAGATCGAGCACGCGCGCCACGTGGAGGTGCTGGTACGGATGGTCGACGAACAGGGCACCCTGATCATGCCCGGCGCGTTCATCCCCGCGGCAGAACGCTACGACCTGATGGGCCATGTCGACCGCTGGGTGATCCGCAACGTGCTCCACCAGTTCGGCGAACGGCTGGCGCGGGTGCCGGATCTGGTGGTGTCGATCAACCTGTCCGCCAACTCGCTCGGGGAACCCTTCCTGCTGCCATTCCTGCACAGCACGCTGGAAGATTCGATGCTGCCCGCAGCGCGCCTGGTGCTGGAGATCACCGAAACCGCGCTGATCCACAACATGACCGCCGCCAGCCGCCTGCTGAAGGAGATGCGCCACGCGGGCTGCACCGTGGCGCTGGACGACTTCGGCTCGGGGCTGTCGTCGTTCGCGTACCTGAAGCAGTTCCCGGTGGACTACCTGAAGATCGACGGCAGCTTCATCCGCAACCTGGCCGACAACGTGGTGGATCGCGAGATCGTCAGCTCGATCAACGACATCGGCCACCGGCTCGGCGTGCGCACGGTGGCCGAATGGGTCGAGGACGAAACCACGCTGCGCGTGCTGCGCGCGATTGGCGTCGACTACGCACAGGGCTACGCTATCGGTCGCCCCATGCCGATAGAGATTTTCCTGGAGATCTGCGAGAACGCGGACGCCTGACGAGCCTGCGTCTCGCCCGGGTGCCCTCCACGGCACTCTCGGCACCTCCCCTCCCCTTACGCCGTTCGGAAATCCGAACGGCGTTTTTGCTTCCGCATCCGGATTTCCGAACGGCGCGTACGCATCACTCAGAAAATCCCTTTGTATTCATCCACTTACATCTGTATCCAGATGCAACCGGGCTGGCACGGCTCGTGCGATTTAGGCGCCGCCGTAGGGCACACAAGCGCGGCCGCGCCATCCCCAAGAGGAAACACGCGGGGGCCGCCACAGTACAAAGGAGGATGTACCCACGATGACAAAACGACTGCCAACCCTGATCTTCGTCGCGATGCTGCTAGGCGTGCTCGTCGGCGCTGCCGTGCACAACATGTCGCCGGACGCCGCAACCGCGAAGTCGATCGCCGATCACCTGTCGATCCTGACCGACGTGTTCCTGCGGATGATCAAGATGATCATCGGCCCGCTGGTGTTCGCCACACTGGTTTCCGGCATTGCCAGCATGGGCGACGGCAAGACCGTCGGCCGCATCGGCCTGAAGGCGATGGCCTGGTTCATGGCCGCGTCGATCACGTCGCTGCTGCTGGGCCTGCTGATGGCCAACCTGCTGGCCCCGGGCCACGGCATGAACCTGCCGCTGCCGGCCGCCGACGCCGCGTCGAACCTGAAGACCGGCGCGCTGAACCTGCGCGACTTCATCGCCCACATGTTCCCGAAGAGCTTCGTGGAAGCGATGGCCACCAACGAAGTGCTGCAGATCGTGGTGTTCTCGCTGTTCTTCGGCTTCGCGCTGGGTACCCTCAAGGACGGCGTGGGCAAGCCCGTGCTGGCCGGTATCGATGGCCTGGGCCACATCATGCTCAAGGTCACCAACTACGTGATGGCCTTCGCGCCGCTGGGCGTGTTCGGCGCCGTCTCCGCCGTGATCTCGGCACAGGGCCTGGGCGTGCTGGTGGTCTACGCCAAGCTGCTGGGCAGCGTGTACGCAGCGCTGGCGCTGCTGTGGCTGGCACTGATCGCGGGTGGCTACTTCTTCCTGGGTCGTGACGTCTTCCGCCTGATGCGCACGCTGCGCGCGCCGCTGATGATCGGCTTCGCCACGGCCAGCAGCGAATCGGCCTACCCGAAGGTGATCGACCAGCTGACGCGCTTCGGCGTCAAGCCGCGCATCACGAACTTCGTGCTGCCGCTGGGCTACTCGTTCAACCTTGACGGCTCGATCATGTACACCTCCTTTGCCGCCCTGTTCGTGGCGCAGGTGTATGGGATCCAGCTTTCGCTGACCCAGCAGATCACCATGCTGCTGGTGCTGCTGGTCACCAGCAAGGGCATCGCCGGCGTGCCGCGCGCCTCGCTGGTGGTGGTAGCCGCCGTTCTGCCGATGTTCGGCCTGCCCGAAGCCGGCATCCTGCTCGTCCTCGGTATCGACCATATCCTCGATATGGGCCGGACCGTGACCAATGTGCTTGGCAATGCCATTGCCACGACCGTCGTCGCCAAAAGCGAAGGCGCGATCGGCGCGCCGGAACTCTCCGAGGAGGCAGACACCTCCGAGGACAGCAATACCGGCCTGACACCCGCTCAGGTCCTGGCGAGCAAGTAAGACATTGCTCCCAGGCGTGCCAGGGCCCGGTTGCCGATCAGGTAACCGGGCCTTTTTTGCTTTTTGGCGGCTGTAACGCCGGGTGTGGTAAAACGTCGCCTTGCCGATGGCTCGCATCACCCGAATGCGTGAAAGCATTCGATAAATGCCTTATACAGCACTCATTGGCGCCCGTATCACCGATTCCGCATGATTGCCCCCCTTGAATCCATCCCCGTTCCCGGCCAGTCCGAGGGCGGCGGTATGCCCTCGCCATGGCGTCGCGTCGCGCCGTTCGTCGCCCTGCTCGCGCTGGCCGCCCTGGTCACGCTGGCCGGGTGGCTCGGCTATCGCTATACGTACGACACCGCGCTGGCCCGCCAGGCCGAGCGCGGCCAGGTGCAACTGCGCCTCTACGCCCAGGCGCTGGAAAGCGAGCTGGCGCGCTACGACTACGTGCCGAGCCTGCTGTCGCTGGACGCGCGGATCGAAGGGCTGCTGCGCGAGCCGGGCGATCCCGCGCACGTGGCGCAAGCCAATGCCTATCTGGCATCGCTGAACATCCGCGCCGGCACGCGCGTGGTCTATGTGCTCGACGCCCGCGGCAAGGTGCTGGCAACGAGCAACTACCAGCGCCCCGACAGCTACCTGGGCGAAGACCTGAGCTTCCGCCCCTATTTCCGCACGGCCATCGACGGCCAGCTCGGGCGCTTCTACGGCGTGGGCACCACGCGCAGCGAATCCGGCTACTACCTGTCCGCGCCGCTCGGCGACCGTGACCGGCCTCAGGGCGTGGCCGTGGTCAAGATCGGCCTCGAACCGCTGGAGAACCGCTGGCAGGGCAACGACAGCCAGATGCTGCTGGCCGACGAGAATGGCGTCGTGATCCTGGCCTCCGATCCATCATGGAAGCTGGCCGCCTTGCGGCCGCTCTCCGCCGACCAACGCGCGAAGCTGGACCGCAGCCTGCAGTACAACCGCGCGCCGTTGCCGCAACTGGAACTGTCCAAGGTCCGCGCGCTCGGCACCGGCCCGGCCGAGGGCGGCGACGCCCTGATGCGTCTGCGCCAGGGCCCGCCAATGCTGGCCCAGCATCTGGCGCTGGCCGGCACGGACTGGAATCTCACTCTGCTCACCAACACCTCGCAGGCACGCGTGGCAGCGCTCAACAGCGCCGCGCTGGCCGGCGTGCTGTCGGCCTTCGTGCTGCTGCTGGCCGCCGCCTGGAACGTGCGGCGGCGCATCAACAGCGAACGGCTGGCCGCGCGCGCCGCGCTGGAAGCAGCCAACAGCGAACTCGAGCGCAAGGTGGCCGAGCGCACCGCCGACCTGTCCGCCACCAACCAGCAGCTTCATGCCGAAGTGGCCGAACGGATCCGCACCGAGACAGTGTTGCGCCAGGCCCAGGACGGCCTGATGCAGGCCGGCAAGCTCGCCGCCGTAGGCCAGATGTCGGCCGGCATCGCACACGAACTGAACCAGCCCCTGACCGCGCTGCGCACGCTGTCCGGCAACACGGGCAAGTTCCTGGAACGCGGCGACTACGCGACGGTGCAGCACAACCTGGACAAGATCGTCGGACTGGTGGAGCGGATGGGTCGCATCACGGGCGCGCTCAAGTCGTTTGCCCGCAATCCATCGGCCAGCCAGCGCAGTGTGGCGTATCTGGGCGACGCCGTTGAAAATGCGCTGTTCCTGCTGGAAACGCGTGTGGCGGCCGTGGCGCCGCGCATCGAGCGCCAGATCGACGCGCGCCTGGCCGTGGCCTGCGATCCGAACCGCCTCGAACAGGTGCTGGTCAACCTGATCGGCAATGCGCTCGACGCGCTGCGCGACCGCCCCGATCCCCTGCTGTCGTTGCACGCCTACGAAACCGGCGAAAACGGCGGCATGGTGCATCTGACGGTGCGGGACAACGGCCCCGGCCTCTCCGAAGCCGCGTTCGCGAAGCTGTTCGAACCGTTCTTCACCACCAAACCCGCGGGCGAAGGGCTCGGCCTTGGGCTCACCCTGTCGGCCGGCATCCTCAACGAGAACGGCGGCACCCTGACCGCGATCAATCACCCCGATGGCGGCGCCTGCTTCACGCTGGCGCTGCCGCAGGCGCGCGAGACACTTCGCCATGTCGGCTAACCCGATCGAAGCGCCCCTGGACGCCGAGGCAACAAGCCCCGTGCTGACCGTGCTCATCGTCGAGGACGACGCCGACGTGCGGCTCGGCTGCGAACAGGCGCTGCGCCTCGAAGGCATTGCCACACGCGCGGTCGGCAGCGCCGAAGCTGCGCTGCGTGAGGTCGATGCGGGCTACGCGGGCATCGTCGTCAGCGATATCAATCTGCCGGGATCGGACGGCATGGCGCTGCTGCGCGAACTCGCGTCGCGCGATGCTGCACTGCCCGTCATCATGATCACCGGCCACGGCGATATCACGCTGGCCGTGCAAGCCATGAAACAGGGCGCCTACGATTTCATCGAGAAGCCGTTCTCGCCAGAACGGCTCGTGGCCACCTGCCGGCGCGCGCTGGAGAAGCGTCGCCTGGCGCTCGAGGTGGCAGACCTGCGAGCCCGGCTGGCGGGGCAGGAATCGCTCTCCGCGCGCCTGATCGGTCATTCGCCCGCCATCGAGCGCCTGCGCCAGATGATCACCGGCCTCGGCAACACGACCGCGAGCGTGCTGATTCATGGCGAGACCGGCACCGGCAAGGAACTTGTGGCACGCTGCCTGCACGAAGCCAGCGCGCGCCGGGCGCGGCATTTCGTGCCGATCAATTGCGGCGGGCTGCCCGAGCAACTGTTCGAATCCGAGATCTTCGGCCATGAGGCCGGCGCGTTCACGGGTGCGGCCAAACGCCGCATCGGCAAGATCGAACACGCTGAAGGCGGCACACTGTTTCTCGACGAAATCGAGAGCATGCCGATGCAGATGCAGATCAAGCTGCTACGCGTGTTGCAGGAGCGCGTGGTGGAGCGGCTGGGCTCGAATCAGGCGGTGCAGGTCAACGCGCGCGTGGTGGCGGCCACCAAGGCCGATCTGCGCGCGGCGGCCGATGTGGGCCAGTTCCGCGCCGATCTCTATTACCGTCTCAATGTCGTCACGCTGGAGCTTCCGCCGTTGCGAGAGCGCCGGGAGGACATCCCGCTGCTGTTCGAGCACTTCGTCGCGCAGGCCGCGCTGCGATTCGAACGCGAGGCGATTCCGCCCACGCCAGCCGAGATGGCCGGATTGATGGCCTACCCGTGGCCCGGCAACGTGCGCGAGTTGCGCAACCTCGCCGAGCGCCATGTACTGGGGCTGGGATGCCGGCCAGGCGAAGGCGGACACGATATGGCGCCACCTGCGGCCTTGCCGCTGGCGCAGGCGGTAGAACAGTTCGAACGTGCACTGATAGCAGACGCACTGCGCCGCCATGATGGCAATCTGACACGCGCCGGCGAGTCGCTCGGTATTGCCAAGACCACTCTTTTCGACAAGGTCCGCAAGTACGGACTTTCGTCATGAGAATGTGGCAATTTACAAAATGTCGTTTTGATGGGAACTGGCGACCACGCGGGGAGTCTCTGCAATCGTCATGTGAAGAACGTCTGATACATATCGCAACATGATCATTGCACTCACCTGTCCACGCGATCCGCGCAGCGTACGTTAAACGACAAAAGTGTGACCCCAGTCATGACTCTGGCTGTGACGTGTGCGTATCAAGGGGCCATACTAGTGACGTTTTTGCAGAGATGCGATTTGAGGGTGTAGTCAGGTACCAGGCAGCGCAAGACTGCAGGCACCGAAAACGTGCACGGCATCCTGTTGCCGTGGCATGTCAGGTAGCAAATGCAAAAGCAACAAAGACCAGCCGGGGAGCGGGTCGCACGCATCAGGGTCAGTAAAAATTCGACAGCCCGGTATTAAACCGGCGTGGCGTGTCCGAAGGCGCCACGGCGTGCGCGTTGCGCGCCGAGCTGCTGATCGATACTACGGGTGATTGGATGAAACTGGATCCAGAACTGGCTGAAAAGCCATACTACAGCACGCGCACCGCAGCAAAACTCCTGAACGTCTCGTTGGGCACCGTCCAGAAGATGGTCGAACGGGGTGAGCTTGGCGCCTGGAAAACCAACGGCGGCCACCGCCGTATCCACAAGGAAACGGTGCACCGGTTGCTCGCCAGCCGGTCCGCGCCCGACGCGGCGATGGAGCACGACCTCGATCTGCTGGTCTTCCATCCGAACCATGTGGAAGCACAGCGCATCAGCGCGCAGCTTGGCAAATGGTCGTTGCCGCTCAAAAGCCAGGTGCTCGAGGACGTGGTGGACACGGTGATCACGTCGGTCGATTCACGTCCGCGCGTGGTGCTTTACTACGTTGAAGAACTCAATGACGCGCAATCGGCAACGATCGAGAAGCTGCAGAATTTCTTCTCGCGCCAGCACGTGGTCTTCGCGGTAATCACGAACCGCCAGGCCTACGACGGCGTGGCTGACGCGCTCCAGCAATGGGGCATCATGGTGTTCCTCAAGACACCTTCGCTGGAAGAGATCAAGGGATTTCTGCGCGCCCAGCTGATGATGGGACGCGTGGGCGCCTGACCCGCCTGATTCCCGATACGACAACGGCCCCGACGCAAGTCCGGGCCGTTGTGCCATTGGGCGCACCAATTGTCACGGCATGCGCCTGGCGTTGACGATGCCTCAGGCCAGGGCGACTGCCTTCCCGGGAACATCGCTCATCGCACCGGGCATGGCGATATCCGGCTTCATCATCCATCCATAGAGATCACGCGGATCTGGCGGCAAGGCCACGAGCTCGATGAACTGGCCCGCGTGATGCGCGATGGCCGCCGCATGGAGCCAACGCAACGCCGAGTAGTCTTCCAGCGCGAAACCAACGGAATCGAAGATCGTCACGTCATCCGCACTGACACGCCCCGGCACCGCGCCCGACAACACTTGCCACAGCTCACTGACCGGCGCCTCCGGCCACTGCTGGATTTCGCCTTCGATACGCGACTGCGGCGCGTACTCCACCATGATCCGCGCGCGATGCAGGATGTCGACGTGCAGCTCGGTTTTGCCCGGGCAATCACCACCCACGGCATTGAGATGCATCCCCGGCCGGATCATGTCCGGTGTCAGAATCGTAGCGCGGGTCTTGTCCGCCGTTACCGTGGTGACGATATCGGCACCGTCGAGCGCCTCTCGCACCGAACGTGTCGGCACGATGTTCAGCCCCGGCACTGCCGCGAAGTTGCGCATCAGCCGTGCGGTGGCATGCGCGTCGATGTCAAAGGCGCGCACTGTTTCGATACCGAGACCGGCATGGAAGGCCAGCGACTGGAATTCGGCCTGGGCGCCATTGCCGATCAACGCCATGGTCCGCGCGCCGGGCCGCGCCATGGCACGCGCAGCCAGCACCGACGTCGCCGCGGTGCGCAAGGCCGTGGCCAGCGTGAGATCGGCCAGCAGCAACGGAAATCCGGTCTCCACTTCGGCCAGCATGCCGCACGCCATCACCGTTGGCAGCGCGTGTCGCGCGTTGCGCGGATGTCCGTTGACGTACTTGAACGCGAACTGGACACCATCGCTGACAGGCATCAGTTCTATCACGCCCACCGGTGAATGGCTGGCCAGCCGTGCCGACTTCTCGAACGCATCCCAGCGCAGGAAATCCTGTCGCACACAGTCCGCCATCTGCATGATGGCCACCGGAACACCGATGCGCCGCACCAGCGTCGCAACGTCACCCGCATCCAGGAATCGCGTCATCCCGGTTTCTTTCAGTGCGTGCTTCATGCTCGGCTCCTTTCATGCCGCGGCCGCACGCCGCACGGACGTGCTGACGCGGTCCAGACGCAACGTCATGCAATACGCGCCACCGCCCGACATCATGTACGGCGACAGATCCACCTCGAGCACCCGATAGCCGCGACTGCCCAGTTCGGTACGCAGATGCGGCGTGGTGTGCGTCATCACGACGGTGTCGCCGCGATTGACCGCGTTCACGCTGAAGTGCCGCAGGTCGTCCTCGGTGGCCTCGATGCGCTGCGCGGCCGGAACGCGCGCGCGAATCTCTCGCAGCGCGGCAGGACTGAAGGCGGGTGGGTAGTACAGGACTTCGCCGCCGGCCAGGGGGCAGAAGCAGACGTCGAGGTGATAGCTCTGTTCGGTGGCAAGCTCTAGCGCCACGACTTCCTGACCGAAGTGGCGCGCCATCGCATCGGCGGCTTCACGGGAGGAACGTGGTCCGAAGCCGGCCCAGAAGTGGCCGCGCGACGCATCCCAGATGCAGTCGCCCGCGCCTTCCTGATAGCAACCCTCCGGCAGCGTCTCGACGCTATCGAGCAGGCCGCGCGCGCGCAGGTCTTCGAATATCGCAGCGAACGGCGCTTCCTCGCCACGCCGCTGCGGATAGCGAAAACGCGCCAGCACGGCCTTGCCATCGAGCACGACAGCCGCGTTGGCCGGGAACACCATGTCAGGTTGACCCGGCGCGCCTTCCATGACTTCAACCTGAAATCCGGCCGTGCCGAGCGCTTCCCGCAGGGCGTCGAACGACGCCATCGCGCGCCGATGCATGCCACGCGGGTCGCGAGCCCACGCCCCGGGGTCCATCCAGGGATTGATGCTGTAGGAAACGTCGTAGAAGGTGGGGGCTACCAGGAGGATGGTTGGGCGGTCTGTCACGGTGGAGGCTCCTTGATTTCACTCTCGTGTTCGGTGAGTGAATTCTGGTGCCCTCGCACGTCAAAAAACAGCTAACAAACTGACCAAATTGCTATCCTTCGTATCCGATATGTCAAGCATCCATGCACAAAATGCCAGCAGGACAGCCGGATCCTGCTACACGGTGCGGCCAAGCGCCTTTATCGCCATCCCGCGCAACCGCTCACGCTGGGTTTCCTCGTGCAGCACGTGGCTGCTGGGCGCCATCAGGTCGCGCAGCGAGACAATGCCCACCAGCCGCATCGTGATCTCGTCCTCGACCACTGGCAGCCTGGCCACGCTGAGTTCGGCCATGCGTCCGGCAGCGGCGCGACCGGTCTGTGCGGGCAACAGCACGGCCGGACCGGCGTTCGGATTTGCGCCATCGGCAAGCAGATCGCCACAGGTCAGTCCGGCATCGTCGCCGGCATGTGCCGCGACAATTGCCGCGCGCTGGAGCATACCGATCACCCTGCCGTCCCGGAGCACCGGATAGGCGCGATGCGCAGCATGGTCGCCGAAGTATCGCGGCAGCGCCTCGGTGACCGGCAGGCTGGCGTCGATCCACACCACGTCCCGCGTCATCAGTTCGCCCACATGCGCGCGCTCCAGCGGATCGACGCCGTACTCGCGATAGATGTGCAGCCCGCGGCGCGCGATCTTCTCGGTCATGATCGAGCGCTTCATCGTCAGCACCGAGAAACCGTAGGCCACGGCCGTCGTCAGCAGCAGCGGCAACAGTGCCTCGCTATCGTGCGTCAGGCCGAAGGCGAACACGATGGCCGTCAGCGGCGCGCCGAGTACACTGCCAAGCACACCGGCCATGCAGACCAGCGCCCACAGGCCCGGCGATCCGCCCGGCAGCATCGGGGCCAGCACCACGCCAAGCCCCGCGCCAAGCATCAGCAACGGGGCCAGTACCCCGCCCGAAGTGCCCGAGCCGAGCGCCGCGATCCAGATCACCGCCTTCACGGCCAGCAGCGCCACCGCCGCTTCCACGAGCAGCCGGTTGTTGAGCAGGTCGCCGATTACGTCGTAGCCCACGCCGAGCGCGCGCGGCTCGAAATAGCCGCCGATCCCGACCACCAGGCCACCGATGGCCGGCCACCACATCCAGTGCAGGCGCAGATGGTCGAATGCATCCTCGGTGCGATACAGCGCGAGCGTGAGCCCCGCGCCAAGCGCGCCGCACAGCAGCCCTGCCAGCACGCACGAACCGAGCGCCAGTGTGCTGGCCGGCGCGGTCTGCAGCGGAAACAGCGGACCCGCTTCGAACACGAACGGCCGCAGGAACCCGGCCACGGCGCAGGCCAGCGCCACGGGCAGCAGGCTGCGCGGGCGCAGTTCGAACAGCAGCAGTTCGATGGCCAGCAGGACGGCCGCCACAGGCGTGCCGAAGATCGCGGTCATACCTGCGCAGGCGCCAGATACGAGCAGCGTCTTGCGCTCGGCCGCCGTCAGATGCAGGTACTGCGCCAGCAGCGAGGCGATCGAGCCGCCGGTCATGATGATCGGCCCTTCCGCCCCGA
The DNA here is from genome assembly GCF_049843575.1 of Cupriavidus sp. Met-2. Taxonomy (NCBI): domain Bacteria; kingdom Pseudomonadati; phylum Pseudomonadota; class Betaproteobacteria; order Burkholderiales; family Burkholderiaceae; genus Cupriavidus; species Cupriavidus sp. Met-2. Next base: position 481,806 of record NZ_JBBHZL010000001.1, on the reverse strand, counting down.
ACGGGCCACCGCTGCCGATCACGATGCCCGACGACAGCGGCTTGAGCACCGCCACCTTCGGCGACATCTTGCTCTTGCCGAACAGCACCGCCTCGATCGCCTCTGGAATGCCGTGGCCGCGGATCTTGTCGCTGCCATAGCGTGCCATCAGGCCGACGATCAACCCGCCGATCGCAGGCACCACGATCACCCAGGGGCCCAGCGTGTGTCCAGCCGGCGAGCGATCGGCAAACGACAGCGTCTGGAAGAAGAACAGGTTGGTGAAGAAGTGGATCAGGTTGACCAGCACATAGGCGGCGCCGGTGCTGATGGCACCGATGCCTAGCGCGATGGCAGCCAGCATGGGCAGGCGGCCATTGACGGCGTAGTCGCGTTTTTCAACGGTGTGAACTTCCGTATGCATGAGCGGGGGCGGCTTCTTTTCCGGCAGGATTGCCGGTCGGCGGAATATATCACGCCATGATATATTGGCGGGCCTCGCTCCTGTAGCGTGGTACGCTGCGGCGCGCCTCGCGCACAGCAAAGACGCCCCCGTTGCGCCCCCAACGCCCCCAACCGCCCCCGCTTTCGATGCCAGCAGCATTCGACTTATCCACTTCCGTTGCCGGAACACGTGCGTGGTTACGCACTTTCGTCCCCATGCCCATCGCGGCGAGCCGCCGCGAGCGCATCAAGAGCTGCATCGGCGCACTGATCGGCCTGTTCCTCACGGAATGGATCTGCCGCCACTTCCTGCAGGGCTTCAACCCGTGGTTCGTGGCGCCGATGGGCGCGTCGGCAGTGCTGCTGTTCGCCGTGCCGGCCAGTCCGCTGGCACAGCCGTGGTCGATCATCGGCGGCAACCTCGTGGCCGCCACGGTCGGCGTGGCCTGCGTGCGCTGGATTCCGGAGCCGGGGCTGGCCGCCGGCGTGGCCGTCGCGGTGGCCATCGCGCTGATGTTCCAGCTTCGCTGCGTGCACCCGCCCAGCGGCGCGGTGGCGATCACCGCCGTGTTTGGCGGACCTGCCGTGCAGGCGCTCGGTTTCGGCTTCGTGGTGGCGCCGGTCGCGATCAACTCGGCGCTGCTGCTTCTGACGGCGCTGGCGTTCAACAACCTCATGCAGCGCCGCTATCCGCACCGGCCGCCCGAGCCGCCCTCGCAGCACCTGACCAAGGATGTGCCGCCCAGCCGGCGCGTGGGCTTCACACGCGCGGACCTGGATGCGGTGCTGGCTGCACGCGGTGAATTCCTGGACATCGAGGAAGACGATCTCGAGGCGATCCTGGTGGCCGCCGAACTGCGCGCCTACTCGCGCCGCTTCGGCGACGTGCGTTGCAGCGACATCATGTCGCGCGACGTGGTGGCCGTGCGCCCCGGCCAGCGCGCGGCCGATGCCGCCGCGCTGCTGGCGCGCCACCACATCAAGGCGCTACCTGTGGTGGACGGCAATCGCCGCCTGCTCGGTATCGTGACGCAGAGCGATTTCTTCCGCGCGCATCGTTCGAACTCGCGCCGTGTCAACGGCACCGTGCGCGATCTGATGACGCGCGTGGTGGTGACCGCGCATGTCGACCAGCCGATGGTGGAACTGGCGCACGCGTTCTCCGATGGCGGGCTGCACCATGTGCCCGTGGTCGATGGAGACCGGCACGTCGTGGGCATGGTGACCCAGTCGGATCTGGTAGCTGCCCTGCTGCGCCGGGACACCACCGCAAACTGAGTGATCGAGGGGAAACCCGGACGGCTCATCGAATTCCGCTATGCTATCGGCGTTCTTATAAAGTGGACGCCCCTGGCCCGCCAAAGATGAGTTCCGGACAACTGATTGAGAAGCTGGCTGCCGTATTCGCGCTGATCGTCCTGATCGGCGGCTCGCTGCTCGTACTCGCGCCATTCGCCACGGCCCTGCTGTGGGGCGCGATCCTCGCCTACAGCTCCTGGCACCCCTATACCGTGCTGACGCGCTGGCTCGGCAACCGCCGCGGCCTGGCCGCGCTGATTTGCGTGCTGATCGCCACCGTGATCGTGCTCGGGCCGTTCGTCTACGCTGGCGCCAGCTTCTCGGCGCACATCGACGAACTGACCGCGCTGGTCAATCGCTATACCGAACACGGTATCCCGCAACTGCCGGACTGGCTCAGCAGCCTGCCGTTCGTTGGCCCGCAGATCGAATCGGCCTGGAACAAGGTCATCACTGCCGACTCCGAGACCGTGGCCAGCCTGCGCAAGCTGATTGCGCCGGTGGGACACGCGCTGCTCGGCGCCGGCCTGTCGATCGGTGCCGGTCTCGGCCAGCTCGCGCTGTCGATCGTACTGGCGTTTTTCTTCTATACCGGTGGCGAATTGGCCGTGGACTGGGTACGCGGCGGCATGCGCCGTGTGTCCGGCGACCGGGCCGACCACTTGCTGTCACTGGCCGGCAGTACGGTCAAGGGCGTGGTCTACGGCGTGCTCGGCACCGCTTTTGTGCAAGCCGTGCTGGCCGGCATCGGGTTCTGGATCGCTGGCGTGCCCGGCGCGGCGATTCTCGGCTTCATCACGTTCTTCCTTTCCGTCGTGCCGATGGGCCCGCCGCTGGCCTGGATTCCCGCCGCGTTGTGGCTCTATCACACCGGCGAGACGGGCTGGGCGATCTTCATGGTGGTCTGGGGCGCCGCAGTGGTCGGCATGGCCGACAACGTCATCAAGCCGCTGCTCATCAGCAAGGGCACCGGCCTGCCGCTCATCTGGATCATGATGGGCGTGCTGGGCGGCGCGCTGGCCTTCGGCTTCCTGGGCGTCTTCATCGGACCGACCGTGCTGGCCGTGGCGTACGCGCTGCTGCGCGACTGGACCATCGGCAACCAGGAACGCGCGAGCGTGACCGCCGTCACGGCGCCGCCGCCGTCCCAACTGACCCCGGATGCCTGAGCACCACGGCCCTGCGGCGTCGGCGTCCGCGCCGGCGCCGGACCTGCGCCACCTCGTGGCCTGCGAGTACTGCGACGCGCTCTACGAGCGTGCGTCGCTCGCGCCCGGCGAACGCGCCAACTGCCTGCGTTGCGGCAGCGAGCTCTATCGCGAAAGCACCCGCGCCTATCGCCGCCTGCTGCCGCTCGTGTTCACCGCACTGATCCTGTTCGTGATCTCGAACACGTATCCGATCGTCGAAATGGACCTGAAGGGCGTACGCACCGAGACCACGCTCTGGGGCGCGGTGCAGGCGCTCTACTCGGACCAGATGACGCTGGTGGCCATGCTGGTGTTCGCCACGACGATCCTGTTCCCGCTCTCCGAGATGCTGATGATGTGCTACCTGCTGGTGCCGATGGCACAGCGGAAGATGCCGCACGGGTTCGACGCCATCGTGCGTGGCATCCGTCAGACCCGGCCCTGGGGCATGATCGAGGTATTCATGATCGGCGTGCTGGTCACGCTGGTGAAGCTGTCGACCATGGCGGAAGTGCTGCCCGGCGTGGCGCTGTGGTCGTTCGGCGCGCTGGTGGTGGTGCTGGCCGCGATGCTGTCGTTCGATCCCCGCGACCTGTGGCATTACCTGGAAACGCCGGATGGAGATGACACCCCGCCCGGCGCGCAGGAGCCCACGCCATGAGCCAGCCATCACGCCCATCGCGCCCATCACGCACGGCCATGGCACGCGACCAGATCGCGCGGTCACGGCGCGTGGCCGCCGATGTGATGGCGGAGCTGACCGACGACGACGAACGCACCCCGCTGGCAGAGGTACCCACCGCATCCTCACGCGGGTTGCTGTCGTGCCATGCATGCGACCTGGTGAGCCCCATCACGCTCGAAGGCGAACCGTGCCCACGCTGCGGCGCCACGCTACACCGCCGCAAGCCGGCCAGCCTGGCGCGCACCTGGGCCTTCCTGCTGGCCGCGTACATCCTCTACATCCCGGCCAACCTGCTACCGGTGATGGTCACCGAGTCGATCCTGGGCGTGCAGCGCGACACCATCCTGTCCGGTGTGCTCTATCTGTGGCTATCCGGATCGCACATGCTGGCTGGCGTGGTGCTGATCGCGAGTATCGTCGTGCCGCTGCTGAAGATGATGATCCTGACGCTGCTGCTGATCTCGGTGCACATGAAATCTACATGGCGCATCCGCCAGCAGACCAAGCTGTACGGGCTGGTCGAAGTCATCGGCCGCTGGTCGATGCTTGATATCTTCGTGGTGGCGCTGCTGGCCTCGCTGGTGCGCGCGGGCGCGCTAGCCACGATCATCCCCGGCGCCGGCGCGCTGGCATTTGCCTCGGTGGTCGTGATGACCATGCTGGCATCGCTGAGCTTCGACCCGCGCCTACTTTGGGACTCGCTCGAGACCCCGAACCCCTCTTCCATCGAATTGCCGGAATCCGACAATGCCCGATCACGATAGTCCCTCCCCGCCGCCGACCTCCGGTGGCGTGCCCCAGCCCGCGCGCAAGCGTCGCGCCCGCTGGCTGCCATCGCTGGTGTGGCTGATCCCGATTGTCGCCGCCGTGGTCGGCGTCTCGCTGCTGATCAACACGCTCGCCTCACGCGGGCCAGAGATCAACGTCACCTTCCGCTCCGCCGACGGGCTGACACCGGGCAAGACCGCCGTGCGCTACAAGGACGTCGACATCGGCCTGGTCAAGTCAGTGCGGCTCGCGTCCGATCGCTCGCACGTGATCGCGTCGATCGAGCTGACAAAGGACGCCGAGAGCTTCGCCGTCAAGGACACGCGTTTCTGGGTGGTGCGCCCGCGCTTTGCGATCAGTGGCGTATCCGGCCTGGAAACGCTGCTCTCGGGCGCCTACATCGGCGTGGATGCCGGCAAGTCACGGGAAAGCACGCGCAACTTCATCGGTCTCGAAGTGCCACCCGTGGTCACCGCCGACGCGTCCGGCCGCCAGTTCGTGCTGCGCGCCCAGGACTTGGGCTCGCTCGATATCGGCTCGCCGGTCTACTATCGCCGCGTGCAGGTAGGCCAGGTGGTGGCGTACCAGCTCGACCCGAACGGGCGTGACATCTCGCTGCGCGTGTTCGTCAACAAGCCGTACGACAAGCTCGTCAATGGCGACACCCGCTTCTGGCACGCCAGCGGCGTCGACCTCAAACTCGATGCGAACGGCCTGAAGCTTTCCACGCAATCGCTGGTCACGGTGCTGTTGGGCGGCGTGGCCTTCCAGGCGCCGGACAACTCCACCGCAACGCAACCGGCGTCCGAGAATACGCAATTCCTGCTGGCATCGGACCAGTCAGAGGCGATGAAGGAGCCTGAAGAACTGGCGCCAGCGCTGGCAGTGCTGAACTTCGACCAGTCGGTGCGCGGCCTGTCGCCGGGCGCGCCGGTCGACTTCCGCGGTGTGATCGTGGGCCAGGTGCGCTCGATCGGCATCGAATACCAGCGCGACAAAAAGGCATTCCGAATGCCCGTAGTGGTGGAGTTCTACCCGTCGCGCATGGGATTCCGGGAGCGCGATGTGTCCGACGAGGCCAAGAAGCGCAGCATCGTGCAGGGCCTGGTCAAGCGCGGCATGCGCGCGCAACTGCGCACTGGCAACCTGCTGACCGGTCAGCTCTACGTGGCGCTCGACTTCTTCCCGAAGGCGCCACCGCCGAAGGACCTCGACCTCAACGCGACAATGCCGGAACTGCCGACCACGCCGGGTACCTTCGATGAGTTGCAGGCCAAGCTCGGCGACATCGTCAACAAGATCGACAAGGTGCCGTTCGATCAGATCGGCCAGGATCTGCGTACCAGCGTGGTGTCGATGAACAAGATGCTCGATAACGCCGACAAGCTCGTGACCCAACTGCACGGCGATGTAGCGCCCCAGGTACTCGCCGCGCTGCAGGATGCACGACGTACGCTGAACGCCGCCAATGGCACGCTTGCATCGGACGCGCCGCTGCAGCAGGATACGCGCCGCATGATGCAGGAACTGACGCGCACGGCCGTGTCCCTGCGTGCGCTGACCGACTATCTCGAGCGCCATCCCGAGGCGCTGTTGCGTGGGAAGACGGAGAAGGAATGATGAAACGCTCGCTGATGCTTCTGGCGCTGGCCGCCGCGCTGCTCAACGGCTGTGCATCGCCGGAGCCCCGCTACTACACGCTCGCATCCACAGCCGCACCGGCCGCCACGCCCCCGACACCCGGCACGCAGCCCATCTGGATCGAGGTGTCGCCGGTCAGGGTGCCGGAGCGCCTGAACCGCACCCAGCTCGTGGTAGCCGACGGCAACGCTGGCGTCGTGAAGATGCTGGACCTGTCGCGCTGGTCCGCGCCGTTGCCGGACGAGTTGCGCGATGCGCTGTCACAGCAGCTTCAGGCGAAACTCGGTGCCGTGGATATCTATCAGCAGGGCCTGTCCGAAGTGGAACCGGTCTATCGCGTGACCACGGAAGTAGTGCGGCTGGATGCGGACCCTGGCCAGCGCGCCAGCGCTTCGATCGCCTGGACCGTACGCCGGCTGCCCGATGGCAAGGTCCTGGGCGGCCGCACGGAAGCCGAGCTGCCCGCGCCCGGTCAGGTGGATGGCGTGGTGAACGCCTATCGCCAGATCGTCGCGGCAACCGCGGCCGACATCGCCGCCGGCGTGCTATCCCTGCGCCGCTGAGGCGTCAATCCCTCCGGACCGCCAGTTGGCGGTCCGCTTCGGCCATCGCGGCCAGGCACGCTTCGGCATCCCCCGTCACCCGCCGCACGCTGCAAGCCAGCATCAGGTTCATCGACAAGCCGAAGTCCTCCACCACATAACCGCGCGCATCGCGCGCGTTCCCGTCGGCATCGGTCCTGACACGCACACGATCCAGCAACGTGCCGGCATCGGCCGCATAGCCCCAGACGGGCTTCTCCAGCGCCACGGCAAACCCAACCTCGAACGCAGTACCGCTGTCTGGCTCCCCCGACCCGCGGAAGTCGTCGAGATTCGCCATCACGACATCGGCGCGACGAATCAACGCGATGTTGGCCTCGTAGATCCATTGTGCCGTGGCTGACCCCGACAGCCCCGACGGCGCCGCCTTGTCCAGCGGATACAAGCCTTCATAGCCATACCGCATACACAGCGCCTTCAGCTGTTCACCCCAGTCGCGCGCGTCCTCGCGGAACACATCAAAGCCGGCGAGATAGACCATCTTCATGGCATTTCCTCCATATGGAACGACGCAAGAATAGCGCAGAGGTGCGCGCCTTTCATTTCTGATCCCCGCCAGAAACAAATTTAGTGAAATTACGATTTACTTGTAAATCCAATATTGATTGTCCGTGAAGGCGCAAGGAAATTTCTTGCCTCCCATGCGTCGCATTTAGCCTACACAACCGCTCTCGCCGACACATTCAATCGGAACTCTCCCAAGAAAATCAAAAATTCAAGATAAATACGATTAAAAGAATTTCCCAAAGCCAATAGTCTTTGACCTTGTCAGGAAGACGCGATGCATAGCGACTTCACTAGCGAAATACCGGGGATATCCGCACGGAATGTGCGGCTTCTTATTCCGGATACAGCTGCCTTCGCTCGCTATGCGGATCTCCGCGATTCGCCTTGACAGCCACCAATCACATCAATATTCGAGGTCAATGTGAAACATATTCGAACAAAGATCCTTGCCACATCCCTGCTCCTTGCCGCGTTGAGTCCGACTGCATTTGCCGCGGATGGCACCATCGTCTTTACTGGCGAAATCAAGGGTCAAACCTGCTCCGTCGCGGGCGAAGGCAGGCCCGCCGGCGACTTCACCGTTGTGCTGCCCAACGTTCCATCCTCGCTGCTGAACACCGGCGGCAACATCGCAGGTAACACGCCTTTCGCTATTACGCTCTCTAACTGCACAGCATCCCTCAAGAAAGCGGCGGTTTACTTCGAAGCCGGCGGAAACGTGGATGCCGTCACCGGCAACCTGAATAACAACGCTGCCACCAACGGCGCAAAGAACGTCCAGATCGCCCTGTCGAACAACGATGGGAGCCCCATCAAACTAGGGGCCGCGTACCACGCGCAGAACTCGAAAACCGTGGACATTGCAGGCGGCAATGCAACACTGCGGTACCAGGCCCAGTACGTGGCAACTGGCACAGCCTCAGCCGGCCTAATCAGCACTACATTGAGGTACTCCGTCGTGTACCCGTAAGTCGGATCATCTAACCAGCCTATACCTGCCGGCATGCGCATACATGCCGGCACCTCCAGCCGTGCCCCTCCAGTAGTCGTTCATCATGTTCAAGACTTCAATCTGCCGCGCAGCCATTGCTGCCGTCCTCCTGGCAATGACTGCGCCTGGAACCCTTGCGTCCGTGGTTTTGACCGGTACCCGCGTCATCTACCCGGAGTCGGAGCGGGAAGTCAGCCTCAAACTCACCAACGAAGGAGACGCACCCTCCCTGGTACAGGCATGGATCGACGACGGCGACCCCAATGCGACGCCGGAGAACGCGAAATCACTATTCGTACTCACGCCGCCGCTGTTTAGACTGGACGCAAAGAAAGGTCAGACGCTACGCATCATTCAACTCCAGCAAGCGCTGTCTCGCGATCAGGAATCGCTGTTCTGGCTCAACGTTCTCGAAGTCCCGCCAATCGCATCCAGCAGCAAGGATCCGCAGAATTCGCTTCAGTTTGCCTTTCGGTCACGCATCAAGCTGTTCTTCCGTCCAACGGGATTGCCTGGCGACGCGGACAGCGCGCCCACCAAGGTTACCTGGCGCTTCGTACGCAAGGATGACGGCCATCATGTACTGACTGCAACAAATCCAACGCCGTACCACATCACCTACACAAAGGTCGAGGCAACCTCTGGCGGGCATGTGTACAGCAATGATGCCGGAGCAATGGTAAATCCCGGCGGCACAGTCGAGTTTGCCATCGATGACGCGTCGCCCGTGTCCGGCGAACCCGCGCAGGTCAGTTACACGTTTATCTCGGACTATGGCGCCGGTGTATCTGGCGTCCACAATGCGAAGCCAACACAGGAAGCGAAAGGGCAATGACGATGCGCACTCGGAAGCCGCGCGCCTCGCGCGCTCTGGCTGCGCGTTGGATCCTGGCCACCGCTCTGCCCACCGCGGTATTTGCTAATGAACCCGGCAAGACGGCCACCATCGCAGCCGTCAAGTTCAATTCAGATTTTCTGAAACGTTCCGATGGCACCAGCGTCGATGTCAGCCGGTTTGCGTTTGGCAACCCCATCTCACCTGGCGACCATGCGGTCGACATCTACCTGAACGGATCGTGGGTTGGTCGAGAGACAGTGCGATTCCGGTCCCGGGACGAGGTTGTCGGCCCATGCATGGACCGATCGCTCATTACCCGGTTGAATCTCGACGAACAGGCGCTGCCACCCGCCAGCCGCAATGCGATAGCGCAGGCCGTCAGTGGCGAATGCACTCGCCCATCGGACATCTCGGAAGACCTCACCTGGTCGTTCAACCTCAATGACCTGCGTCTCGACATCGGCGTGGCGCAGGCATTGTTACGCCGCACGCCGCGCGGCAGCGTCAGCCCAGAGCTCCTGGATGATGGCGTCCCGTCCGCGACGGTCGCCTACAATTTCAACACGTTCCACACTACTGGTAGCTCATCTGTCACTTCTACCTACCTTGGCATCGATTCCGGATTAAACATCGGTGCCTGGCACCTGCGGCAGCGCTCCTCGATGAGTTGGCAGTCCATGGGCCAAAGCACCTACGACTACCAGAACATCGCGACCTATTTGCAGCGGGATATATCGCGCCTGCGTAGTCAGCTCACCGTTGGCGATGCCTACACGGATGGAGCCGTCTTCGACAGCTTTTCCGTGCGCGGCGTGAATCTGGCCAGCGATGACCGGATGCTTCCTGACTCCGCACGCGGCTATGCGCCACTGGTGCGAGGCGTCGCCCGCTCCAATGCGCGTGTCACGGTCACGCAGAATGGCAACAAGCTCTATGAAACGACCGTGGCGCCAGGACCGTTCGAGATCAAGGATCTCTACGCCACCGGTTATGGCGGCAATCTGCTCGTCACGGTGACAGAAGCCGACGGCAGCCAAAGCAGCTTTACCGTGCCCTATGCATCTGTGGCTCAGCTTCTACGGCCCGGTATCACGCGGTACTCGGCCACGGTTGGGGAGTACCGCGATGGCTCGCGCACGTCTTCCCGCCGCGAGAAACTGGTCCAGGGTACGGTGCAGCACGGGTTCAACAACTTCGTAACGGGCTATGCCGGGCTAGTCCTCTCGGAGGGCTACCGGGCGGGCCTGATCGGCGCGGCCTTGAATCTGCCCATTGGCGCATTCGCGCTGGATGCGACCCATGCCCACGCCTCGATCGACCAGGTTGACAACACCAGCGGACAAAGCGTGCGCCTCAGCTACAGCAAGTTCGTGCCGTCAACTAGCACGAGTATGTCACTCGCCGCCTATCGCTATGCGACCCGTGGCTTCTGGACGATGAGCGACGCATTCACGGCTCGCGCCAGCGGTGGCAATGCCCGCGCCGTGGACCGCCAGCGCAGCCAGGTCCAACTCACGCTGAATCAGAGTCTCGGAGATCGCTGGGGCAACTTCTATCTCACAGGCACTTCCGCGGAATACTGGAATCGGGGCGGTACTGCGCTGATGTTCCAGGTGGGCTACAGCAACTCGCTGCGTGTGCTGGGACTGCCGATGACCTACAACATCGCGGCCTCACGCCAACGCGAGGCGATGACCGGCCGGTTCACCACCCAGGTTTTCGCCAGCCTCACCGTACCGCTGGGCAAGAGCAGCCACGCCCCGATGCTGTCGTTCGGCGCCACGCATAGTGACAGCCAATCCTCGCAACAGATGCGGCTGAGCGGCACTGCACTCGAGGACAACGCCTTCACCTATGGCCTGAACGTCGACCGTTCGCCGAACACAACCACCGGCGGTGGCAACGTACAGTACCGGACGCCTTACACCACCGTTTCCGCTTCTGTCAGCGGCGGCGGCGGTTACACGCAATACTCGGGTGGCCTGCAAGGCGCCCTGGTCGCCCACCAAGGAGGCATCACACTTGCCAACTTCCTTGGCGACACCATCGGCATCGTCGAAGCAAAGGGCGCTACCGGCGCGCGCGTCGCCAATGCGACGGGCGTCAGGATCGACGCATTCGGCTACGCCATTGTGCCGTACCTCCAGCCTTACAACATGAACACGATCGAGATAGATCCACGCGGGATACCGCTGGATGTATCGCTGGACGCGACCAGCGCCCAGGTAGCGCCGCGCGCGAACGCAGCGGTAAAAATCAAGTTCGCCGCGCTCAGCGGACGCGCCGTCATCATTTCAGCCAGCCAGCCCGATGGAGCGCCTTTGCCCTTTGGCGCATCAGTGCGCGATAGGGACAATGCCGAAATCGGCGTGGTTGGCCAAAGCGGCATCATTTTCGCGCGTGGCATCGAAGACACCGGACGCTTGCAGGTGTCCTGGGGCACACACTCAGCGCAACGCTGCACGATCGAATATCGGCTGCCGGAGAAGGTCCGCAATGCGACATCATTCACGCAGATCCGATCGGTATGCCAGCCCGACGCAAAGGGGGAATCGTGAATGCCGATACTGCTATCAGATCGCGCCAAATGTTGCCAACCATCGCCGTGACTAGGCTTGGCCTGATCACTATCGGCGCAATGTCAACGCCTCGCACGCGAACTATTGCACGCAGCAACTCTCCGGCCCGTTGTCATTACCACGCTGACGGACATCACCTCGCCAGGCAATCGTTCATCATGAGCTATCAATAGCGGCGGGGCTTACGGATTGATCGCCGGATGCTTCAGTGCATGCGCAGCCTCGGCCAGATGCTGGCGGTAGTTGCTCTCGTCTCGCGAGAGGCCAAGTTCTCCGCTGCGATAGGCCATCGCCAGCGCCTGGATCGAGGCCGGATGCTCCCGCTCGGCGGCAGCCTCGTACCAGGACACCGCAGTAGCATCATTACGCGGCACGCCATCGCCCTCTCGGTAGGCATTGGCCAGCAAGAACATGGCCTGCGCAACTCCACCGTCGGCAGCCACTCTGAACCAGTGCGCGGCGGCAGCCGGGTCCGCTGTGTGGCCATAGCCACCACGATAGAGCAGCCCCAGGTAATACGCCGCGCCAACATCGCCCACCCTTGCCGCCGCGCCGAGTTCGCGCCATGCGACAGGCAAGTCCGTACGACCGGACGCCAACTCACCTAGCATCGCGGCTTTGCCAAGCAGGAACTGCGCGCGGGTGTGGCCGCTCGCTGCCGCCAGGCTAAGCCAGTGCTCCGCTTGCGCGCGGCTCTCGGTGTCCGTCCGGGACAGTAGTGTTTCACCGAGAGCCGCACATGCCGCAATCTCGCCCGCCGCGGCTGCGCGCTGCAGCCGCGACAGTGCGGCGGCATCATTCGCCGAGGTCGCCATCAACTGCCATCGCGCGATCTCGCTTTGACGCACGTCCGATTGCTGTCGCCACATGGCGGCGCCAGCGACTCCAGCGGCCGCAACGGTTACAGCCAGCGTGGCCGCCACAAACAGCGGGTGGATGCGAGGAAAGCGCCGCGGTGCGGCCATAGTTGTTGGCATGGCGTGCATGGTCAATCAGTCAATCACAAGCTGAGATCGAGCTTGTACTGCGACAGGTTCTTGCCGGACCCATCGTCTGCCTTGTCGAGCGAGATATTGGTCAACCCAGCGTCGGTTGCCTGCTGCAGCATCCCGATACCCGAGCTGAACACCACCTTGCCCGTGGTGGTCACCTTGGTGAACTTCCAGCTACGCGCGCTGCCGTTGACCATGCGTGTGACATTGGCCACCTTCTTGATGTAGCTGATCAGCACATCGCGGTTGGCATCTGGCGAGGCATAGATCGTCTTGGTGCCATCGAGGCCCGGGAAGTTGCCGCCCCCGCTGGCACGATAGTTGTTGGTAGCCACGATGAAGTTCATCGCCGCGGTCACCGGCGCGCCCTTGTACGTCAGGTTCTTGATACGGCTGCCAACCGGCTGCGTCACGTCGATCTCATACTGCATGTCCGGATCGGTGAACATGTCGAAGTTGTAGCCCGGGAAGGTGCTGATCAACTGCTGGTCGGTCGTCTTGGCCGGGTCGATCTGGTTGAAGCGCTTGGCCGCGGTTTCCAGCCATGCCTTCACATCGTCGCCGTTGACCTTCACCGCGTACACCGTGTTCGGGTACAGGTAGAGATCGGCCGCGTTGTTGATGGCCAGGTTGCCGGACGCCACGTCGGTATAGTCGCTGCCACCGCCAAAGCCGCTCTTGAACGGGGCCGAAACCGACAGCACGGGCAGCGAGGCCAGCGCTGGCAGGTTCGCGGTGACGTAGTCCTTCACGTAGGCAGCCTGTGCCATGTTGACGATCTGAATCGCACCCGGATCACCCACGTCGGCGAAGTAGCTCGACATGCGGTAATTGGTACTGCCGATCGGCGTCTTCACGTATTGGATAGTTGCCTGGTGCTCGGTGTCGATCATCGGCGCCACGCTGGCGTCGGCCGTCACATAGGTCTTGTCGGCGTTCTGGGTCGAGCGCGCCTCCACAGTGGTCTTGGTGCGATCGACGCTCCAGCTCTTGCCGTCGTGGTTCAGCGACAGGTTGATCACGCCCAGGTGCTTGCCCCAGTAGTTGGCCATCACGGTCGGCACGCCGTTGACCGTGCCCTTGACCTTGTCCACGCCCGGCAGGTTGAACTGGCCGACCGTGCTGTTGGCATCCGGGAAGATCTGGTGCGAGTGGCCGATCAGCATCGCGTCCACGCCAGCCACCTTCGACAGGTGATAGCTGCCGTTCTCCATCGTCGGCGAGTAGGTCGAGTTATCCAGGCCACCATGCGAAATCACGACGACGAGGTCGGCGCCCTTGGCGCGCATCTCGGGAATGTATTTCTGGGCCGTCTCCACCAGACCTTCGGTGTAGACCTTGCCGTCGAGCCAGCGCTTGTCCCAGCTCATGATGGCCGGCGGCGCGAAGCCGATGATGCCAACCTTGATCGGCGCGGTGACCGTCTTGCCGTCCGGGCCGGTAGCCGTCAGCGTCTTGCTCAGGATCGCGTACGGCTGGAACAGCGGCGCGCGCGTCTTGACGCTGTAGACGTTGGCCAGCACCTGCGGAAACTTCGGGCCCGCGCATGCGGTCTGGGTGGCAGGATCGGGCAGGCCGTCCACGTTGAACTTGCTGCCGGTGACCTGGCTCAGGTACTGCAACCCATAATTGAATTCGTGATTGCCGATGCCACCGCCGTCAAAGCCAGCGGCGTTCATCACCTTGTACATCGCCAGGGTCTCGGTGCACGAGACCGGCTTCACCAGTGCCTGATAGTCCGAGAGCGCGGTGCCCTGGATCGTGTCGCCGTTGTCGAGCAACAGGCTGTTCGGAAACTCCTGCCGCGCGGACTTGATCAGCGTCGAGACGCGCTCGAAGCCCAGCGACTTGTCCTCGGCCAGCTTGAAGTAGTCATAGCTCAGGACGTTGGTGTGGAGGTCGGTGGTCTCGAGCAGCGCCAGCGTGGACTTGGTACCTGCGACGATCGCCGCCGGGGTGTCGCCACCGTTGTTACCGCCGTTGCCACTGTTTCCGCTATTGCCGCCGTTGTTGCCGGAGGTGGAGGACGAGGGGTCGTCTGAGCCGCAGGCGGCCAGCGCGGTCACCCCCACCAGCAAGGCCGCGAGCGTCGCGGCCTGGATGCGATGGAGTTGCATGTTTCGGGTTCCCTGATTGATTTGTTTTGGTTTTGGTGCAGCCACGGAATTGTCGGCAACCGCGATGGCAGGAAAGTGGCGAAATCGCGTCATTCGCGTGACAAACGCCACGGATGTCTGCGAAGTCAGGGAATGCACAAATCGCGCGCCAGACTATTCCAAATGGCTGAAGACCCTTATCCATCCGGGCAATTGACGGTGCGCTATATACCCGCTTATATTGCGCGAGGTAACGATCGCGCACACCGCACCCCTTCACGCCATGACCTTCCGCACCCTGCCCTTCCTGCGCCGCGCCGCCTGCGTCGGCGCCGCCCTGGCCCTGACCGTCGCCGCACCGTCGGCCTTTGCCGCCGATCTCGTGGTCTCCGCCGCCGCCAGCCTGACCAACGCGTTCAAGACGCTGGCCGAGCAGTACGAGCACGCCCACCCGGATACCAAGGTGGTGCTGAATTTCGGCGCTTCGGACGTGCTGATGCAGCAGATCATCAAGGGCGCGCCGGCCGATGTGTTCGCGTCCGCCGACCAGACCGCCATGGACAAGGCCGAGGCCGAGAAGGTCGTGCAACCGGCCAGCCGCAAGGACTTTGCCGCCAACCAGGTAGTGCTGATCGTGCCGCAGGACAGCAAGCTCGGCATCGGCTCGCTCAAGGACCTGACCCGCGCCGACGTCAAGCGCGTGGCATACGGCAATCCGTCGTCAGTGCCGGTGGGCCGCTATACCAAGGGCGCGCTCGAGGCCGAGGGCCTTTGGGATGCCGTGGCGGCCAAGGGCGTGCCGGCCCAGAACGTTCGCCAGAGCCTGGACTACGTGGCGCGCGGCGAAGTCGACGCCGGCTTCGTGTTCGCCACCGATGCGGCGATCATGCCGGAGAAGGTCAAGGTGGCGGTGCGCGTGCCAAATCGCACGCCGGTCACCTACCCCATCGCCGTCACCACGCAGACGAAGCAGGCCCAGCAGGCCACCAGCTTCGTCCAGTACGTACTGTCGTCCGAGGGCCAGGCCGTGCTGGCCAAATTTGGATTCCAGAAACCGTAACAAGGTCTGATTGCTGTCATGGATGCCGTCTGGGTACCGCTGTTGCTGTCGCTCAAGGTAGCGGGCTGGGCCACGCTGCTGAACGCCATTCTTGGCGTGGCGGCCGCCTATGCGATATCGCGCTGGCGCTCGTCCGCGCGAGATGTGGTGGATGCCATCCTGACACTGCCGCTGGTTCTCCCACCCACCGTGCTCGGCTACTACCTGCTTGTGCTGGTGGGTCGGCGCGGCGTGTTTGGCGCATGGCTGGACCGGATCGGGATCGAGCTTGTATTCACATGGCAGGGCGCGGTGCTGGCGTCGACCGTGGTGGCATTTCCGCTCGTGCTGAAGTCCGCGCGCGCCGCGTTCGAAGGCGTCGATCACCAGCTTGAGAATGCCGCCCGGG
Source organism: Cupriavidus sp. Met-2 (assembly GCF_049843575.1). Classification (NCBI taxonomy): domain Bacteria; kingdom Pseudomonadati; phylum Pseudomonadota; class Betaproteobacteria; order Burkholderiales; family Burkholderiaceae; genus Cupriavidus; species Cupriavidus sp. Met-2. Next base: position 465,747 of record NZ_JBBHZL010000001.1, on the reverse strand, counting down.
TGCTGGGCGTATCGGAGACCGGCATCTTCTTTCGCGTCACGCTGCCGATGGCGCAGCGCGGCATCTCCGCTGGCGTGGTGCTGGCGTTTGCGCGGGCACTGGGCGAATTCGGCGCCACACTGATGGTGGCCGGCAACCTGCCGGGCCGCACCCAGACGCTCTCGGTGGCCATTTATGAAGCCGTGCAGGCTGGTGACGACAACACTGCCAACCTGCTGGTGCTGGTGACGTCGGTCACATGCATCGTGCTGCTGGTGGTGGCCGGCCGGCTTGTGCCGCCCGCCGCGCGTGGCGTTGGCGAGGTCTACGAGCGACGCGCCTTCCGGCGCGAAGCCGTGGGCAAGTGAGGCCCGCCATGAGTATGCAGATCACCATCCGCAAGCGCCTGGTGTCGCGAGATCGCCAGTTCGCGCTCGACATCGGATTTGAGTCGGACAGTCACCGCATTGCGATGTTCGGCCCCTCCGGCTCTGGCAAGACCCTGACACTGCGCGCCATCGCCGGGTTGCTGGCGCCGGAAAGCGGGCGCATCGTACTCAACGGACGCACGCTGTTCGACAGCGAATCCGGCATCGACCTGCCGCCCCAGGAGCGCCGCGTGGCGTACCTGTTCCAGGACTACGCGCTGTTTCCGCATCTGACCGTGGCGCAGAACATCGCGTTCGGTCTGAACCACGGCTGGCGCAATCCCCGGCGGCGCGAGTTGCCGCCAGAGGCCGCGCACTGGGTCGATGCCTTCGGCTTGCGCGAGATCGTGAATCAATATCCGGCCGAGATCTCGGGCGGTCAGAAGCAGCGCGTGGCGCTGGCCCGCGCGCTGGCGCCCAAGCCGGATATCGTTCTGCTCGACGAACCGTTCTCGGCGCTGGACCCGGCGCTACGGTCGCGTATGCGCGAAGAGCTGCTGTCGCTGCAGGCGAACCTCGATGTGCCAATGGTTGTGATTTCGCACGATCCGCAAGACGTCGAGATCCTGGGCGACCACGTGCTCGAGATTCGCGAGGGCCGCATCTTTGGCAGCGGCACCGGCAAGCGGCATCCGCCGGTCTACGCGCCCCTGCCCGCACGCGTGGCCTGATCCGAAGTCAGCAGATCGACGTAGGCGCCTTCGATCAGGGCGTCATGGTTCACGCCCAGCCGCGCCATCAGTCCATGCGCCTCGGCGACGCCGGCTTCCGCTGGCTCACCTTCGCGCAGCACCACTTCCAGTTCCAGAAAGTCGCCCAATCCTTCCACGCGATCGAGATGCACGCGCGTGCGACCGACGAGGAACAGTGTCCGCACCTTGCGCACGCGTCCACGCTCGCCGTGGGCCGAGACCAATGCGGCTCGCAACGTGTCGGGCGACGCCGTCGGGGACAGGATGTAGAAACTTTCCTTCGGCCCCGTCTGGTCAGGCCGCGAATAGAAGATCAGTTGCCCTTGATCGGCACTGAACGCGCGCAGCTTGAGCCTGCCGTTCGGGCACGGGAAGAATGTGTCATCCTGCTCGATCAGTTCCGGGCCATGATCCGCGACAGCGGCGGCGCGCGGGATCAACGCCTCGACGCAGGCGATGCGTGCCTTGATTTCGATATTGCGTGCCATGCTGCTCTAGCCCACCGTCCCGAGGATCACGCTCGACGCCTTGAAAATGGCCACCGCACGCGTGCCCACCTTCAGATCGAGTTCCGTCACCGCTGCATTGGTGATGATGGCCGCGACCGTGCCGCCGCCATCGAGATCGAGCACTACCTCGGCATTGACCGCGCCCGGCTGCACGCGCGAGACCACGCCCGGCAACTGGTTACGCGCCGACAGCCGCACGTTGGGGTCGGGCAGGCCGATCATCACCGACGATGCCTTGACGAGCGCGAACGCCTCGGCGCCGGCCGCCAGGCCCAGGGTCTCCACGCTCTCATGCGTGATAGTGGAAACAACGCGCTGACCACCCGGCAGCGCCAGCGTGACTTCATCGTTGACGGCCCCGCCGCGAACCGCTTCCACGCGGCCGAACAGCTTGTTGCGCGCACTGGTCTGGACCATGAATCGCCTCATCAGGTGAAGGTCGTCGGCATCCGCATCGCTCAATGCGCTCCCGACCTTGTCAAGGTAGGCGACGAAGCGGGCGTGCTCGGCCTCCATCGCATGGTAGGTGCGGATCAGGCGCTCGGCGCGTTCGGTCAGTCGGGTACCGCCCCCGCCCTTGCCGCCAGCCGCGCGCGAAACCAGCGGCTCGCCGGCGCTGTTGTTCATGGCGTCGATGGCGTCCCAGGCAGCCTTGTAGCTGATGCCGACGGCGCGCGCCGCGGCCGTGATCGAGCCATGTTCGCCAATGGCAGCCAGCAGCGCGATGCGGTCCTTGCCGCCCCAATCATGCGTGCCGGCGCGAAACCAGATCGCTCCCTGGAGTTCGAGCATGTGCTAACGGTGTGGGAAGTGAAAGATAGCGTATGGTACCGCCAGCCGACACCGCGCCGATACGGCACTGACACCAGTGCCGTATCGGCGCGGCATTCACGCGGCATCCACTAGTTCTGGTGCGCCGGGATGTACCAGCGCATGATGCTGCCGGCGAAGTACTGTTTGTCGAGCTGGCGCAACAGCCGCCAGGCCGTGAAGGCGTCGACGTCCAGATCCACCCATGCCCATGGATGATCGGCGTCACCCTCGCGCATGATCTCGATCGAGATGACGCGGGCGTAAATCTTGAGCTTCTCGCGCAGCATATCCGCCGTCACATCTCGATGCAGCCCGCGGATCAGTACCTGCATGGCGGCCTCTCTCTCGGTGCGTTGGCATTGGGTGTATTGTAGGCCGCGCTCCGCGTCACGTCGTGTGCCTTATGCGCTGATCGCACACAGCGTCGCCCCATCCTGTCAGGCCATCACGTGCACACCGCCATCGACGTACACGGTGTTGCCCGACAGCCGTCGCGCGTACGGCGTAGCCAGGTAGGCGGTGGCGAAGCCAACATCCATGATGTCGACCAGTTCGCCCAACGGCGCGCGCCCCGCCGCCTCGGCCAGCAGAGCGTCGAAGTCCTTGAGCCCCGACGCCGCGCGCGTCTTCAGCGGCCCGGGCGAGATCGCGTGCACGCGGATGTTGCGTGGCCCGAGCTCATAGGCCAGATAGCGGCAACTGGCTTCCAGCGCGGCCTTTACCGGCCCCATCAAGTCATAGTTCGGCACCACGCGGTTGGCACCGTCGTAGCTCATCGCGAACATCGTGCCGCCGTGCGGCATCAGCGGCACTGCGCGGCGCGCCATGCGAATGAACGAGTGGCAGGAGACATCCATCGCCCGTGCGAATCCGGCGGCCGATGAATTGAGCAGTCCGCCCTGCAGGTCGGCCTTCGGCGCGAAAGCCACGGAATGGACCAGGGAATCCAGCTGCCCCCATTCTGCTGCGATACGCGCGAATAGCGCGTCCATCTGTGTATCGTCCTCGACATTGAGCGGCATCAGGATCGGCGCCTCCACCTGGCGCGCCAGTGGCTCCACGTACGGTAGCGCCTTGTCGTTGAGATAGGTCAGCGCGATCTCGGCGCCCATTTCCCGGAACGCCCGGGCGCAGCCCCAGGCAATCGAGTCCTCGTTCGCCACGCCCACGACGAGCACGCGCGCCCCTGCAAGGGGTGGATTCGGTACTTGCACCATCGGATTCTCCGGCGAAGCTACGTGATGAGCGATACACGACCACCGCCCCGCCTCCGGCACGCAGAGGCGGAGCAAAACGGTAATCGTGAATCAGGTCTTGGCGTCGGCGTCCGCCTCGCGCGTGGCCTTGCCGTGATCGGTACCCATCACGTCAGCGACCTTGCGATAACGCTCCATCCACTCGCCCTCGAGCGGGCCACCGACAGTCAGCACGCGATGCGCCAGCACCATCACCCGGCGGCGCTCCTTCATGTCCGGCACGAGTTGTGGCAGCGTGCGCAGCGCGGCCTCGGGGTCGAGACTGACTACATAGCTCTGACGCCGTACCGCGTCCTTGAACTCGGCCAGCGTGAAACGCTCGTCGGGCGGGTTTTCCACCGCCAGCTTGCGTAGCAGGTTGAATGGACGTTCCTCGATGGCGGACTTGCCCGCCGTCACGTAGGCCAGGATACGCAGGAATCCATCGACCAGCGTGCCCTCGCCGATCCGGGACAGCGCCTCGCGACGGCGAAGTTCCGCCACCTCCGTGCGCAGCGCGCTAACGGCGGGCGACTCGGCGCGCTCGGTATCCACCTTCATGCCGAACAGGGCCGGCAGCCACGGCGTGGCGTAGATCGACGAGAACGCCTGTTCCTGCCAGGCATCGCGCATATCGCGGTACAGGTCGAGCGAGCGCACGATCTGGTCGGAAATCGCGGTCTGCATGGCCAGGAACGGGTTGTCGGGTGACACGGGCTGGCGCGCTTCGCGCACGGCCGGCGCCATCGCGCTCACCCATTGCATCCACGGATTGGTGTCACCTTCCAGCGAGCGTTCAAGCCGCGTCGGATGCACCGCCCGAATCACCTCCGCCATCGACTCGTTCGACATCGCGCGCAGGAACGGCGAGGCAAACGTATCGTAGAGATGCTGGTTGATCTCGGCCACGCGGCGCACCACCTGGAACGGCAGTTCGTCGTCCCGGCCGTCGTCGAGCGCCAGGATGTCGTCGATCGTGCGCCGTTCGAAGCGCACCATGTAGCGGCCTTCGATCAGATCCTTGTGCGACGTGCCCGGCGCGATGTCATCGATCTTCGCTTCGTACAGGCCCGGCGGCAGCACGTCGATCAGGTCCAGCGCGCAGAAGAGTTCCGAGTGTTCCTTGTTGGCCACGCTGCCCGATACGAAGATGCCGAGGTGGCCGATCGAAGGATGCAGGCAATAGACGATGGTCTGGTCGTTGGCGACGATCTCGTCAACGTTCGCGTAGAGATCGGGAATCCAGTTCAGCGCCTGCTGCGGCGGCGTGATGTTGTCGCCCCAGGAGGCAAACACGATCACCGGCGAGCGCACGTTCCGCAGGTCGATCACCGTCTTGCCGTCGTTGCTGCGCACCTCACCCGCTGTGAGATGGTTGCCGACGAACAGGTTCTGCACGATCCAGTCGATCTCTCCCCGGTTCATCAGGAAGTGGCCGCCCCACCAGCGCTCGAACTCCAGGAAACGCGGACCCTCGGTATCGGCCTTGGCATAAACGTTGTAGAGCTTCGACCAGAACGTGTTCGCGGGATCGAGCTTCTCGAAGTTCTGGACGAGCCAGGCGCCGTCGAAGCGGCCATTGCCCAGATCCGCAGCCAGCGATGCCAGCCAGGTGCCGCCAAGCAGGCCACCCGAGTACCGCATCGGATTCTTGCCACGCACTCCGGACCAGTACGCCACAGGCGCGCCAGCCAGCAGGATCGGGCCGGTGACTTCCGGCGCGGCAGCCGCCAGCATCAGCAGGGCCCAGCCTGCCTGACAGTTGCCGACGACGAATGGCTTGCCGGGCGCATCGGGGTGGCGCTCGGCGACCGCCTGCAGAAACAGGCCTTCCGTACGCGCGACGTCCTCGATCGTCTGCCCCGGGCAAGGATCGCGGAAGAACGTGATGAAGTAACACGGATGCCCACTGCGCAGCGCGTTGCCAATCTCGCTGTCGGACTTGAACCCGCCGATGCCGGGACCGTGCCCCGCGCGGGGGTCCATCACCACGAACGGCCGCTTGGCCGGGTCCGTCGGTTGCCCTTCAGGTGGCACGATGCGAACCAGCGCGTAGTTGACCGGCGTCGGCAAATCGCGACCGTCGATCAGTACCTCGTAGTCGAAAACCAGCACTGGCGGCATACCACCGCGCTCGTGCTCCGCGGTTTCATTGCCGCGCTGCCGAAGGATGTCGAGGAACAGGATCGAGCGTTGCCACGCATCGAGGCCGTACTCCCATGCGGCGTGCGCAATGGCGGTAGGCGGAACTGGTGGAAGAAACCCGGCGAGCGCGGTCGCGGCCGGTGAGGGTGCCTCCGCTGTCGATGTGACAGCGGTCGGTTGACGTGCGGTCATTCCGTTTCTCCCAGTCTGGATAGGCGGAGTCAGGGTGTCGCGGCAAGAGGTGTCGCCCGGATGACCGATAGATCAGCGCCGGTGCGCTTGCTGCGATGCAACACCGAAAATCTACCAGTGTCGCGGCGACATGGCAATTGGCCGAAGCGCCACTCCGAACATATCGGTCACCCATGACATATGCGTGTCATCGTAGCAGTTGGAACATTGGCATATACTTTGCCGCAAGACGTTTGCGCAATGCAGCATCCGTGGCCCCCAGGATGCCTGCCCTCCAAAACCGTTTGGTTCCTGGGAACGCTGCCTATGCCGACCACACCGTCCACCGACAAGTACGCCCAGCTGCTCGCGCGTTGCGAGGGGCTGCCCCCCATCCCCACCGCCGTCGCGCATCCGTGCGACCAGTCATCGCTCGATGGCGCACTGGAAGCTGCACGACTTGGCCTGATTACTCCGCTGCTGGTTGGTCCCGAGTGGCGCATCCGGCAAGTGGCGGAGGAGCACGGCCTGACCCTCGGCGATACCCCGATCATCGACACGCCTCACAGCCATGCTTCGGCCGAAGCCGCCGTGGAAGCCGTGCGCTCGGGCCGCGCCGAACTGCTGATGAAGGGCAGCCTCCATACCGATGAGTTGCTGCACGCCGTGACGCGCAGCACCAGCGGTTTGCGCACGGAACGGCGCCTTTCGCATGTCTTCGCGATGGACGTGCCGACCTATCACAAGCCGCTGTTCATCACGGACGCCGCGGTCAACATCTTCCCCACGCTGAACGAGAAGGCCGACATCGTGCGCAACGCCATCGACCTCGTGCGCATTCTCGGCGTCGAGCGCCCCAAGGTGGCGATTCTCTCGGCCGTGGAAACAGTGACGGACAAGATCCCGTCGACGATCGACGCCGCCGCGCTGTGCATGATGAGCCTGCGCGGGCAGATCGAAGGCGGCCTGCTCGATGGTCCGCTGGCGTTCGACAACGCCATCAGCAAGGCCGCGGCCGAAACCAAGGGCATCCATTCCGAAGTGGCCGGCGACCCCGATATCCTGCTCGTGCCGGACCTCGAAGCCGGCAACATGCTCGCCAAGCAGCTCACGTTCCTGGCCGGTGCGGAAGCGGCTGGCATCGTGCTTGGCGCGCGCGTGCCGATCATCCTGACCAGCCGCGCCGACAGCGTGCGCGCGCGCATTGGTAGTTGCGCGATCGCCGTGCTCATCGCCCATGCACGCCGTGTTGCCACCGAGGCAGCCGTCAAGGTCTGAAGCCACTTACGGAGATTCGCCGCGTGACCACTGCTCATCCCGTCATCCTCGTCGTCAACGCTGGCTCGTCGAGCGTCAAGATTTCCATCTTCTCCGTGCCGGAGGCTGCTCACGAGGACGTCGAAGTCCTGCCCGCGCAGCTTGCGCACGGTCAGATCGAAGGTATCGGCGTGGCGCCGCATATCGAGGGGCGCCTGGCCGATGGAACCGTCGTCGCCGACGAGCGCTTTCCCGTGGAGCTGGTGCCCGATCACGATGCGGCGTTCCGCCTGATCCAGGCCAGGCTGCAGGAAGGCCTGCGCGACACGCCGCCGGTAGCGATCGGCCATCGCGTGGTGCATGGCGGCATGGACTTTGCCGACGCCGTGCGCATCGACGACAACGTGATCGCCAGGCTCGATGCGCTGGTACCGCTGGCACCGCTGCACCAGCCACACAACCTGACGGCGATCCGCGCGGTGCGGGCCGCCGCGCCCGACCTGTTGCAGGTGGCGTGCTTCGACACCGCGTTCCACGCCGGGCACGATCCGATGGCCCAGTTGATGGCGCTGCCCTACGAGTACTACGAGCAGGGCATCCGGCGTTTCGGCTTTCATGGGCTGTCCTACGCGTATATCGCGCGCCGGCTCAAGCAGGTGGCGCCCGACTTGGCCGAGGGCCGCGTGATCGTTGCCCACTTCGGCAATGGCGCGAGCCTGTGCGCGATGCGCGGCGGCAAGAGCGTGGAATCGACCATGGGCCTCACGGCGCTGGACGGCATGCCGATGGGCACGCGCTGCGGCACGATCGACCCCGGCGCGGTGCTGTGGCTGGCGGCGCAAGGGATGACGCCCGACGCAATCCAGGCGATGCTCTATGGGCAATCTGGCCTGAAGGGTATCTCCGGCGTCAGCAGCGACATGCGCGCACTGCTGGCCAGCGATACGCCGCGCGCGAAGCTGGCCGTGGACTTCTACGCCTATCGCGCCGCACAGGAAATCGGCAAGCTCGCGGTCACGCTGGGTGGCCTGGATGGACTGGTCTTCACGGCTGGTATCGGCGCCAACTCGCCGGACGTGCGCGCACGCGTCTGCGCGCACCTCACCGATCTCTTCGGCATCTCGCTGGATGCCGCGGCCAATGGCGACAACTGCCAGCGCATCAGCAGCGACACAAGCCGCGTGCCGGTGCTGGCGCTGCAGACGGACGAGGAAGGCATGATCGCCCTCTCGACCGCGAAGATCCTGCTAAACGGCGGCTAATCTTCGAGGTAGTGCCCGCGTAGTTGCCCCACATCGATGCGCAGGTCATCGGCAAGAAATTGCTCCACACTGCCGTAGGCCCGCGCAATCGCATCCATCGATGCTTCCAGGTATTCGGGCCGCACTTCGAGCAACGGCATGATGACGTCCGCGTCGACCCCGATCGGGGCCACGCGCGCCAGCACATCTTCGTTGAGGCGGCGATTCCAGTGATTGGATTCGAGGTAATTGGCAACGATTTCGTCCTGCGACACGCCAAGCGCCGATAGCAACAGCAACGACGCAAAGCCTGTGCGGTCCTTGCCTGCGGTGCAGTGATAGAACAGCGTGCGGCCGGCCTCGGCATGACGCAGGAACGCGCCGAACGCCTCGCGGTAGCGCACCGGAAAATCGCGGTACACATCGAGCATGAAGTCTCGCATCTGTGTGGGCGTGCTTGCACGCAGGCGCGGCACCAGCACATCCATCGCCATGCTGCCCTCCAGCACCGGCACCGCGAGCCAGTGAAAGCGCTCGCCGAAAGCGGCCTCGGCAGGCGACTTCTCGCCGGGAGACCGGAAATCGACAACGATATCCAGATCGAGCGAATGCAGGCGATCGAGATCGGCGGCCGAGGCCAGCGCGGGATTCGCGCTGCGATAGAGCTTGCCCGACCTGACGCGACGGCCGGATAAACCGGCCAGTCCGCCAAGGTCACGCGCGTTGGGGATCGTCTCCAGCCCCAGCGAGGGGCGTGTGTCGTGATTCATATTATTGGTCATTTCGCATAAGCGTGCGGTCAAGCACGCCTTCCAAAAACGTTCAGCATCGGCTTCAATTATTTCAGATCGCCGCATCGAAGGACAGGTGCCACGTACGGCTTCATGCTTCCGTGCCGCTCATACACCCATCCACGCGCAATCACACTCACTCGATCCGCACAAGGCCCCATTGCTGGCATCGAAGCCTGACATCACAGTGAGTTGATATCCAGCAATTGCGCCGTCACCAGCACCTTGGCACATCGGCCTTGGCTTCACATAATGAGCCCATGTCGGCCGCGGCGATCCTGCGATACGACGCGACTGGCAGGCTGATCCAACATAGGGATTCCACGATGCCTGAATCACAAGTACCTCCTGCCGCCTCCGGCGCCCCCACCGCCGCGACGGCCGTCGCGGCCGCGCCCAAGCTCAATATCCACTGGGGTCTGTATGCGGCCGTGGTCGTGCTGATCGCGGTGCTCCTGATACCGATGCCGGCTGACCTGCCTGTGGCCGGTCAGCGCATGCTGGCCATCCTGGCATTCGCGGTCGTGGTGTGGATTACCGAAGCGGTGACCTACGAGACCAGCGCCATCATGATCACGTCGCTGATGGCCGGCCTGATCGGCTTCGCGCCGATGGTCAATGACCCCAACACGCTATATGGCACATCGCGCGCGCTTGGCATGGCCCTGGCGGGCTTCTCGAACACCGCGCTGGCCCTCGTCGCCGCCGCGCTGTTCATCTCGGCGGCCATGACCGTGACCGGACTGGACCGGCGCATCGCGCTGGTCACCTTGTCGGCCATCGGCACCAGTACCCGACGCATCCTGATCGGCACGATCGCCGTCACGATCCTGCTCAGCCTGGTGGTGCCGAGCGCCACCGCGCGCAGCGCATGTACCGTGCCGATCATGATGGGCGTGATCGCCGCATTCGGCGTCGACAAGAAGTCGAACATCGCAGCCGGCATCATGATCATGGTCGCGCAAGCCACCAGCGTCTGGAACGTCGGTATCCAGACCGCCGCCGCACAGAACCTGCTGACCGCGGGCTTCATGGACAAGCTGCTCGGCGAACGCGTGACCTGGCTGCAATGGCTGATTGCCGGCGCTCCCTGGGCCATCGTGATGTCGATCGTGCTGTACTTCCTCGTGCGCTGGCTGCTTCCGCCTGAAACCGACGCAATTGCGGGCGGCAAGGAAGCCGTGCAGCGTGAGCTGGCCGCGCTGGGTCCGATGACGGGCCCGCAGAAGCGCCTGGCTGCCGTCGCCATCGGCCTGCTGCTGTTCTGGGCCACCGAGGGCAAGCTGCACAAGTTCGATACGGCGTCGATCACGTTCGTGGGCCTGGTGATCCTGATGCTGCCGCGCATCGGCGTGATGGACTGGAAGACGATGCAGCAACGCACGCCATGGGGCACGCTGATCGTGTTCGGCGTTGGTATCAGCCTGGGCACCGCGCTGCTGACCACGCAGGCCGGCCAATGGCTCGGGAAATTCGTCGTCACGCATTCCGGCCTGGCCAATCACGGCACGCTGCTGGTCTTTGCCGTGCTGGCGGCATTCCTGATCCTGATCCACCTCGGCTTTGCCAGCGCCACGGCACTGACCTCCGCGATGCTGCCGATCCTGATCTCGGTACTGCAAACCATACCCGGTGACATGAACAAGGTCGGCATGACGATGCTGCTCGGCTTCACGGTCAGCTTCGGCTTCATCCTGCCCATCAACGCACCGCAGAACATGGTCTGCCTCGGCACCGATACCTTCAACGGGCGACAGTTCGCGCGCATCGGCATCCCGACCACGATCATCGGGTATCTGCTGATGCTGCTGTTCGCGTCGACGTACTGGCGCTGGCTTGGCTGGATCTGACCGGCAAACATGCAACCTCGCCGCTGACACAAGCGCCCCCAAACCTTCGCCCCCAACGATGATGAAAATTACCCTAGACAGCGCGCGGCAGTTCGCGCGCAGCATCCTGGCGGCGCAGGGTGTGCCCGCCGATATCGCCGATGACGTGGCCGAGCACCTGGTGGAAGCCGATCGCAGCGGCTACGTCAGCCACGGCCTGTCGATCCTGCCGAACTACCGCCGTGCCATCGAGAGTGGCAACGTGAATCCCACCGGACGCGCTGCGTGCGTGCTCGACCGCGACATGCTGATGGTGTTCGACGGTAACGGCGGCTTTGGCCAGCACGTCGGCAAGACCGTGATGACGCGTGCCATCGAACGCGTGCGTCAGCACGGCCATTGCATCGTGACACTGCGCAAATCGCACCACCTTGGCCGCATGGGCCACTATGGCGAGATGGTGGCCAGCGCAGGCTTCGTGCTGTTGAGCTTCACCAACGTGATCAACCGGCCGCCCGTGGTCGCGCCCTTCGGCGGCCGCGTGCCACGGCTCACCACCAATCCGCTTTGCTTTGCCGGGCCGATGCCGAACGGGCGACCGCCGCTCGTCGTCGATATCGCCACCAGCGCCATCGCCATCAACAAGGCACGCGTGCTGGCGGAGAAAGGCGAGCCCGCGCCGGAGAACAGCATCATCGACGCCGAAGGCAACCCGACTACCGATGCGGGGGTCATGTTCGACGATCAACCGGGATCGCTGCTGCCGTTTGGCGCCCACAAGGGCTACGGTCTCGGCGTGGTGGCGGAACTGCTGGCCGGGGTGTTGTCCGGCGGTGGCACGATCCAGCCGGACAACCCGCGCGGCGGCGTGGCCACGAACAACCTGTTCGCGGTGCTGCTGAATCCCGAACTCGATCTCGGCATCAACTGGGAACGGGAGGAGGTAGAGGCCTTCGTGCGCTACCTCCACGACACGCCGCCTGCGCCAGGCTTCGACCAGGTGCAGTATCCGGGCGAGTACGAAGCCATGCATCGCGCCGCGGCGGCAACGCATCTGGAGATCAATCCGAAGATCTGGAGCCATCTGGCAGCGTTGGCGGGGGATCTCGGGGTGGATATGCCGGCGGCGTAGGCCATTGACGCACGCTTCGCACGGACCGGTGACAGGAGAGCATCAGAGATTTCCCAGACGCGATAGCCGCCAATGGCACAATACGCGCCATGCAACGTCTCTGGTCCGCCCTCGTCAAATTCGTTCTGCTCGCCATCATCGGGAGCGCCCTGCTGCTAGCCTTCGCCATCGTGATGGCGAATCGGCAGTTGCCGTCCCTCGACGCGCTGACGGCATTTCGCGATTCGCCCGGCTACGTGAAGATCGCGGATTTCCCGCACAACTTGCCCGAGGCCGTGGTCGCCATCGAAGACGACCGCTTCTACCTGCATGACGGCGTGGACTATGTGGGCGCAATGCGCGCCGGCATTGCCAATCTCTCCGACGATCTCTCGCAAGGCGCGTCGACGATCACGATGCAGGTGGCGCGTAACTTCTATCTGTCGCGCCAGAAGACCTACACGCGCAAGCTCTACGAAATCCTGCTGGCGTACCGGATCGAGAACGCACTGAGCAAGGATGAAATCCTGGAGATCTACCTGAACAAGATCTACCTAGGACAGGGCGCGTATGGCTTCGGCGAGGCTGCCGAAACCTATTTCGGCAAACCGGTCGACCGGCTCACGCTGGCCGAATGCGCGATGCTGGCCGGGCTGCCCAAGGCGCCATCCGCCAACAACCCGGTGGTCAATCCGCGCCGCGCTCGCCAGCGCCAGGCCTACATCCTGCTGCGGATGCTGGAACTGGGCCGCATCACGCGCGCCCAGTACGATGCCGCACTGCTCGAACCGCTGCGGCTCAAGTAGGCTCGCGCGTCACGCGGCCACCTGCGCCACCGCCACCTTGTCGCGATGACGCGCCACGGCAGCCTGCACGATCGGATCGAGCCCTTCCCCGCCTGTCGTGTCGATATGGGCCAGCAGCGCGCGCCGCATCCGTGGCTCCCAGAACCGCTTCAGATGGCTGGCGATATCCCCCAGCGCTTCATCTCGATCTGGCATCGCTTCGAAGAACGTGCCGATCTGATTGGCCATCTTGACCAGATTGTCGATATGCATGAAGGACCCTACGCAAGCTTGAGTCGTTGGGGGTGAGAGTAGGCGACCAGGGTGCCGCCGCGCACGAAACCGGCCAGCGTGACGCCCGCCGATTCGGCCAGACGCGCAGCCAGCCCCGTTGATCCGGACACCGCCGCCAGGATACCCGCGCCAATCGAGGCCGTCTTGAGCACCATCTCGTAGCTGGCGCGGCTGGTGACGATCACTGCGCCATGACTCACGTCCTCGCCGCCCCGCGCCAGCGCGCCGGCCAGTTTGTCGAGTGCGTTGTGGCGGCCCACGTCCTCGCGCACCAGCGATACGTCGCCATCCGCGCGCAACCACGCTGCCGCGTGCGTGGCACCGGTATCGCGCAGCAGCGCCTGCCGCTTGTGCAGCGCGGCGAAGGCATCATCGAACACCACGGGATCGAACACCGCAGTGCTATGCACCTTCCGCGGCGCGCGCATGACCTCCTCGAGCGATTCCGTGCCGCAGAGACCGCAACCGGTACGTCCCGCCAACGCCCTGCGCCGGCTCTTGAGCGTGACGAACGCAGCGCTGGCGATCTCCAGCTTCACCGTCACGCCATTCTCGGCGGCTTCCACCTCGATACCGTAGATGTCGCGCGCGCTGTCGACCACGCCCTCGGTCAGGCTGAAGCCGATCGCAAAATCCTCCAGGTCCGCCGGCGTGGCCAGCATCACCGCGTGGGAGATGCCGTTGTACTCGAACGCCACCGGCATTTCCTCGGCCAGATGATCGATCTCGGCGGAGGCGGCACCCTGCCGCCAGCGCGTGACCGCACGCGTGTGCTGCACTGGCAATACTCCAGCTTCACCCAGGCCGTTCTCGTCAGGCATGTCTCGCTTCATCGCCGTGCTCCCTGGCTCATCGCGTCGGTGTGGGTTCGCCGGCCGCGCGCAGATGTGCCAGCTGTTCCTCGTTGAAGGCATGGTAGTTGCGCTGCCACGTGGAGGGCTGCGCCACCGGCATCACCTGCACGGCCGTCACCTTGTACTCCGGGCAATTAGTGGCCCAGTCCGAGTTGTCGGTCGTGATCACGTTGGCGCCGGACTCGGGGAAGTGGAACGTCGTATAGACCACGCCGGGCTGCATCCGCTCGCTGACGATCGCTCGCAGCACCGTTTCACCGGCACGGCTCTGAATCCCGACCCAGTCGCCGTCCTTGATCCCGCGTTCCTCCGCATCGTGCGGATGGATCTCGAGGCGGTCCTCATCGTGCCAATGCACGTTGTGCGTGCGCCGTGTCTGCGCGCCAACGTTGTATTGGGACAGGATGCGCCCCGTGGTCAGGATCAGCGGGTACTTTCGGTTGACCTTTTCGCTGGTCGGCACGTACTTCGTGATGATGAACTTGCCCTTGCCGCGCACGAAAGTGTCCACGTGCATGGTCGGCGTGCCCTCCGGGGCCTCGGCATTACACGGCCACTGGATGCTGCCAAGTTCCTCAAGCTTCTTGTAGCTGACACCCGCAAACGTGGGTGTGAGGCGCGCAATCTCGTCCATGATCTCGGACGGATGGTTGTAGTGCATCGGATAACCGAGCGCGTTCGACAGCAGGATCGTTGCCTCCCAGTCCGAGTATCCGGCCTTCGGCGGCATCACCTTGCGCACGCGCGAGATCCGGCGCTCCGCGTTGGTGAACGTGCCGTCCTTCTCCAGGAACGACGAACCCGGCAGGAACACGTGTGCGTACTTGGCGGTTTCGTTCAGGAAGATATCCTGCACGACGATGCACTCCATCGACGACAGCGCTTCGGCCACGTGCTGCGTATTTGGGTCGGACTGGACAATGTCCTCGCCCTGACAGTACAGACCCCGGAACGATCCGGTAATCGCCGCTTCGAACATGTTCGGAATACGCAGACCGGGCTCGGGGTTGATCTCGACATTCCACGCGGCCTCGAAGCTGCCACGCACCGTCGAGTCCGACACATGACGGTAGCCCGGAAGCTCATGCGGGAACGAGCCGATATCGCACGACCCCTGCACGTTGTTCTGGCCGCGCAGCGGATTGACGCCCACGCCTTCGCGACCGATATTGCCGGTGGCCATGGCCAGATTGGCGATGGCCATTACCGTGGTCGAACCCTGCGCATGTTCGGTCACGCCCAGACCGTAGTAGATCGCAGCGTTGCCGCCGGTGGCGTAGAGGCGGGCTGCGCCACGCAGTTGTTCGGCCGGCACACCGGTCTCCGCTTCGAGTGCCTCGGGCGAGTTCTCGGGCAGCGCGACGAAATCTCGCCATTGCTGGAACGCGCGGTCCTCGCAACGCTCGGCGATGAATTGCTCGGCCAGCAGCCCCTCCGTGACGATCACGTGCGCGATCGACGTCACCACCGCCACATTGGTGCCCGGACGCAATTGCAGGTGATAGTCGGCGCGGATATGCGGCGATTCCACCAGATCGATGCGGCGCGGATCGACCACGATCAGCCGGGCCCCGGCGCGCAGGCGTCGCTTCATGCGCGAGGCGAACACCGGGTGCCCGTCGGTCGGATTGGCGCCGATGACCATGATCACGTCGGCCTTGGCCACCGAGCGGAACGTCTGCGTGCCGGCGGATTCACCGATGGTCGTCTTCAGGCCGTAGCCGGTGGGGGAATGGCAGACACGCGCGCAGGTGTCGACGTTGTTGTTGCCGAATGCGGCTCGCACGAGCTTCTGCACCAGATAGCCTTCCTCGTTGGTGCAGCGCGACGAAACGATACCGCCAATCGAATCCTTGCCGTGCTCGGCCTGGATGCGTCGGAACTGCGACGCCGCGTATCCGATCGCCTCCTCCCACGACACTTCCCTCCACGGGTCGGTGATCCTGGCGCGAATCATCGGCTTCAGGATGCGGTCCTTGTGCGTGGCATAGCCCCACGCGAAGCGGCCCTTCACGCAGGCATGACCCTCGTTGGCGGCGCCGTCCTTGTACGGCACCATCCGCACGACCTCGTTGCCCTTCATCTCGGCCTTGAACGAGCATCCCACGCCGCAGTACGCGCACGTGGTGATCTTGCTGTGGGACGCCTGGCCCAGCTGGATCACCGACGTTTCCGTCAGCGTGGCGGTGGGACACGCCTGGACGCAGGCGCCACACGACACGCAGTCCGATTCCATGAACGGCTGGCTGGTGCCGGCCGCCACACGCGAATCAAAGCCCCGGCCGCTGATCGTCAGCGCGAACGTGCCTTGCGTCTCCTCGCAGGCACGCACGCAGCGATTGCAGACGATGCACTTGGATGGGTCATACGTGAAGTACGGATTCGATTCATCCTTGGCCAGATGCGTGTGCGTGGCGATCGGCGGGGCAGTGCCGGCGCCATCGTTGTATCGCACTTCGCGCAGGCCCACCACGCCGGCCATGTCCTGCAACTCGCAGTTGCCGTTGGTCGGGCAGGTCAGGCAATCGAGCGGGTGATCGGAGATATAGAGCTCCATCACGCCACGGCGCAGATCGCCGAGCTTTTCGCTTTGCGTGCGCACCTTCATACCCGCTTCAACGGGCGTGGTGCAAGAAGCCGGGTAGCCGCGCCGGCCTTCGATCTCCACCAGGCACAGGCGGCACGATCCGAATGCCTTCAGCGAATCGGTGGCGCAGAGCTTCGGCACGCCCACGCCCGCCTCGGCGGCGGCGCGCATCACGGAGGTGCCGGCTGGCACGGTGACGGATACCCCGTCGATTTCCAGCGTAACCTGCGTTTCGGCGTCGCTGGCCGGGGTACCGTAGTCGAAATCGTCTCGAGCGTTCAAGGGATGTCTCCCGTCTTTCACTGCTGTGAGGTCGCGCGCTCCTGAGGAGCGCGTCGTGCTTTTTTTGATTGCCGCGCTCAGGCCGCGTTCAGGCTGCCTTCGCAGCCTTGCCCGACAGGCCGAAGTCTTCCGGAAACTCGTCCAGTGCAGACAGCACCGGGTACGGCGTCATGCTGCCCATCGCGCAAAGCGAGCCGTTGACCATCGTGTCGCAAAGATCGCGCACCAGCGCCACGTGCTTCACGGGCTGGTCGCCGGCGATGATGCGGTCCATCACCTCGACGCCGCGCGTGGACCCGATCCGGCATGGTGTGCACTTGCCGCACGACTCGATCGCGCAGAACTCCATTGCGTAGCGCGCCATCTTCGCCATGTCCACGGTCTCGTCGAACACCACGATACCGCCGTGCCCCACTACCGCGCCGAACGCCGCGTACGCCTCGTAGTCGATCGGTGTGTCGAATCGTGACTCGGGCAGGTACGCGCCGAGCGGCCCGCCCACCTGCACCGCGCGGATTGCACGTCCGCTGCGCGTGCCGCCGCCATAGTCGAGCATCAGCTCGCGCAGCGTCACGCCGAACGCCTTTTCGACCAGACCACCCTGGCGGATGTTGCCGGCCAACTGGAACGGCAGCGTGCCGCGCGACCGGCCCATGCCGAAGTCCTGATAGAACTTCGCGCCGCGCGCGAGAATCACTGGCACGGTGGCCAGGGAGATCACATTGTTGATAACAGTAGGCTTGCCGAACAGCCCCTCCAGCGCAGGCAGTGGAGGCTTGGCGCGCACCACGCCGCGCTTGCCTTCCAGGCTTTCGAGCAGCGCGGTTTCCTCGCCGCAGACGTAGGCGCCGGCGCCCTTGCGCACTTCCAGCTGGAAGCAGCGGCCGCTGCCGCGAATGTCGTCGCCAAGCCAGCCGGCACGCGTGGCGATCTCGATCGCTGCCTCGGTCGCGGCAATCGCGTGCGGATACTCGGATCGCGTGTAGATGTAGCCCTGCTCCGCCCCGACGGCCAGACCCGCGATCACCATGCCCTCGATCAGCATGAACGGGTCGTCCTCCATCACCATGCGGTCGGAGAATGTGCCCGAGTCGCCCTCGTCGGCATTGCACACCACGTACTTGACGTCGGACCGGGCGCCGAGCACGGTCTTCCATTTGATGCCGGTAGGGAACGCCGCGCCGCCACGGCCGCGCAGGCCCGAATCGACGACCTCCTGCACGATCTCCGCGGGCGCCATCGACAGCGCGCGGGTCAGCCCGACGAAGCCCTCGTGCGCGATGTAGTCGTCAAGCGACAAGGGGTCGGTAATGCCAACGCGCATGAACGTCAGCCGCTCCTGCTTCTTCAGGAACGGAATCTCGGCAGTCGCGCCGTGGCTTAGCGCATGGCTGCCGCCGTGCAGGAATCCCGCGTCGAACAGCGCGGACACATCGTCCTCGGTGACCGGGCCATACGCCACCCGGCCCGCATCGGTCTGCACCTCGACGAGCGGTTCCAGCCAGAACATCCCACGCGAGCCGTTGCGCACGATGCGCACATCCGCGCCGCGCTTTTCCGCCTCGCGCGCGATGGCCTGCGCCACTTCATCGGCGCCCAGCGCCAATGCGGTGGAGTCGCGGGGTACAAAGATCGTCGTGCTCATGCCTGGGCCTCCTCGCGCTCGCGGACTGCGTCGATCAGCTTGTCGAATCGCTGCATGTCGACGCGCCCATGCAAACGATCGCCGATCGTCATTGCCGGGCCGCAGGCGCACTGGCCGAGGCAGTAGACCGGCTCGAGCGTGAACTGGCCATCCGCGGTGGTCTCGTGGAAGTCGCACCCGAGTGCCTTGCGCGCATGGGCGGCAAGCGCGTCGGCGCCGACGGACTGGCAAGCCTCTGCGCGACAGACCTGCACCACGGTACGGCCAGCCGGCCGCTCGCGGAAGTGGTGATAGAACGTGATCACGCCATGGACCTCGGCGCGCGACAGATTGAGCGCGCGTGCGACGACCGATACCGCATCGGCCGGAATGAAACCCTGGCTGTCCTGGATGTCGTGCAGGATCGGCAGCAGCGCGCCTGGCATATCGCGCCGGGCGGCCACGATGCGTGCGACGGCGTCGGCAACGCCCGCGGCGTCACCGCCGGTGGGGATGGTATCTGGCATGAACTGTGTCTCCGTACCGTTTTGCGGCACCCACCGATATCGGCTTTTTTCTACATATTTGGTGGTACCGAGGCTGGCTTTTTTGCCGCTTTGTGCGACTATAGGACCGTGGTTTGCCCCGTTCAATATGCTATTTTCCGCATATGCTCCGCATTTCGATCCACCCCCACCTGCAGATTCGCGACGACACGGCCCGGACACCGGCGCCAGCGCTCGACGTATCGCGACTCGTGGCGTTGCTCGGCCATATCGAAGCCACCGGCAATATCGCCCAGTCGGCGGAAGCGGTGTCGTTGTCATATCGCTACGCCTGGGGAATCCTGCGCGATGCGGAGACCCTGTTCGGCGGCGCGCTGATCGCCAAGACACGCGGGCGCGGATCGGTGCTGACGCCGCTGGCGCAGCAACTCGTCTGGGCCAGCAAGCGCATTGCCGCGCGGCTGTCGCCCACACTGGAAAGCCTGGCCTCGGAACTCGAGATCGAACTCAAGAAGCTGATGGCCGAGTCCGACCCGGCCGTGCGCATCCATGCCAGCCACGGATTCGCGGTGGCCGCGCTACGCGATTTTCTCGATGAACAGAAGGTGCGGCACGACCTGAAGTACTGCGGCAGCCTGGAAGCCGCCGCCGCGCTGGCCGAAGGCGCCTGTGACATCGCCGGCTTCCACGTGCCGATCGGCGAGTTCGAGGAAGAGACACTGCGGCGATTCACGCGCCTGCTGCATCCGCAAACCCACTGCCTGATTCACCTGGCCACGCGCGCGCAGGGGTTGTTCGTGCGGCCGGGCAACCCGCTCAATGTGTTGACGCTGGAAGACCTGGTGCGCCCCGACGTGCGCTTCGTCAATCGCCAGATGGGCTCTGGCACCCGGTTGCTGCTGGACCTGATGCTCGCAAGGCGCGGCATCGACAGCAGCCGCATCGAAGGCTTCAACAACGGCGAGTTCACCCACGCCGCGGTGGCCGCATATATCGGCAGCGGCATGGCCGATGTGGGTTTCGGCGTGGAGACGGCCGCGCGCCGCTTCGGGCTGGAGTTCGTGCCGGTGCTCAAGGAGCGCTACTTCTTCGCCATCGAGACGAAGGCGCTGCAGAACCCGGCGCTGACGGGAGCGGTGAACGCGATGAAGAGCGGGAGTTTCCGGGAGCGCGTCAATGCGCTGCCCGGCTACGATGGCGAGATGACCGGACTGGTGCAGTCATTCGAGGAAGCGTTCCCGGGAATGCTGCCGTAGGCGCGTGGCGGGGAAATCCCATCCACGCGCCTGACGCGCCTGACTCCCGAATCAATACACCACGACCGACAGCGCCGCACCCGCCGGCACGCGCACCTTGTCGCTGTACACGCCGTTGCTGTCGCTACGCGCAGCCGCGTAAGTGCCATAGCCCTGCAGGAAGATCGGGGCGATGGCCGGCAGTTTTCGCAGCGCCGCATACGCCGGCAGCGACGGATCGATCTGTGGCAGCACATACACGCCATCCGTCCGGCCCGGGTAGCCAAAGCCGGCGGGCGCCGACGCAGCCGGCAGCGCAGCGGTCGTGGTCACCTTCCAGTTCAGCAGGGCCTGTTCAAACGTCCAGCCCGGTTGTGCCGCGCGAATCGCCTGATCGAGCACGGTCTTAGAACCCGTCGTGGCGCGCGTCAGCAGATCCTTGTAGAACGCCAGGCCTAGCTGGCGATTGAGGAAGCCTCCAAGGCTGCCGGACACCGAATAGCTTTCGCACGACGCGCCAAATCCCGTGAACTGCAGCACGTTGCAGTTATAGGCGCCATAGCGATAGAAGTCCGGCAGGCGCAGATCGCGGATGGGGTTGTACGTCGGATCGATATCGTGACTCTGGAAGTCCTCCATCTGCATCGCCGTCATTTCCTCGAGCCAGGTATCGTAGGCGTACGCAGCCCCCATGCTGACCTGGCGGCGATAGAAGTTCTGCATGTGCGTGCCTTCGTGCGCCATGACCGTCTTGACCGATTGCAGACCGGACGCGCCGCCGAGAGACAGGGTCTCGCTGTCCAGGTAGAGCGAGATCGCCTCGTTGCTGTTCTGTGCGCTGCTCTTCAGGAAGTTGTGCATGCTCCAGAAGTAGCCGACCGTACCGAACGGCTGGCCGTCGCGGTTGAAATTGAGAATGACGATGTCCAGCGGCTGGCCGTCGGGCAACATGGTGCCGCCGTAGCTGTTGGGTCCCCAGACCGGGCCGCCGATATTGACGAGCTTGTCGTAGATGCCACCGCTGTTCGCGAACGCGGCGGCCAGACCGTCGACCATCGCCTGCGTGATGTTTCCGGCAGTGAACTCGGCGTCCTCGACCCAGAAGTTGACTCGCACATTGCCCGGGGCCGTCACCTGCGTGCGCAACGTGGCCGGACGCGTGGTCTTGTCAGTGTGATACCAGCTCTTCTGCGCCCCCACAGCCAGACCGACCGTCGCGGATAGCGGCGCCGACACTCCCATTGTGCTCAGCCGTGGCTCCGGCCCGTTCTGCAGGGTGTCCACCCAGCCCGCGCGGTTGTACTCGCCGATGGCGCGCTGTGTGGCTTCGGCGTCCGAGACCGCGCTCAACGCCTGGGGCGATAGCATGTCCGCCGCCACACTCGACGAGACCGAGGCCGGCATGGCGACCAGCGTGTTCGACAGATTGGTCAGCATCAGCGAGATTGACCGTCCGGCCACGCCGGAGATGGCGTACTGGACGTCCATGTCACTGCTACCCGGAGCGCGACCCCAGATACCGGTGCCGGCTCCCGCATAGCTGCTGGCGGAGGCTGCGCCGCAGCCGCTGCACGACGGGTCAAGGCCGGTGACCAGCAACGGCGCAGGCGCAGCGGGGGGTGTGGTGGTGGTGGTGGTGGTGGTAGTGGCGGTAGAGGGCGTGGCGGTGGTGCCAGACCCACCATCGCCACCGCCGCCACAGGCTGCCAGCGCCAGCACACTCATCGCTGCCAACCCGGCCCAGCCAGAAACACGCGGAAAGGGTCGTACGCACGCGGACGCGCGTGCCAGGTTTTGACGCATCAAGGGGACTCCCGAGGAAAAGTAGACGGTCCCCAGTGATGCCGACGCGCCCTTGCGCGTCGTCCCCGGGGTCACCCTTGGATATCGACGCGCCCATGGCTGCGCTTGAGACCCGAATCACCCCGGTGCAGCGCAAGATTTGCGATAACGCAGGGTATCGGTCATCTCGGGAGCGCCGCGGCCGGGAGTCCGGGCGCGGCGTCCGGTGTCAGTAGATTTCCGGCACGATCATGTTGCCCGGCACGGGATGCCGCACGTAATCGGCATGACGCTCCCGCTCCGGCAGGAGGACGCTCTGCTGTTGCGGCTCCACGTACGGCATCTGCTGCAACAAGTGATGAATGCAGTTCAGGCGCGCGCGCTTCTTGTCGACCGCCTGCACCACCCACCACGGCGCCTCGTCGATGTGCGTGCGCTCGAGCATCACTTCCTTGGCGCGCGTGTACTCTTCCCAGCGACGGCGTGACTCCAGATCCATCGGGCTCAGCTTCCACTGCTTGAGCGGATCGTGGATCCGGCTCAGGAAGCGCAGATGCTGCTCGTCGTCCGTGATCGAGAACCAGTACTTGATGACCTGGATACCAGAGCGCACGAGCATGCGCTCGAACTCAGGCACCGAGCGGAAGAACTCCTCATACTGCTCGTCGGTGCAGAAACCCATCACGCGCTCGACGCCCGCGCGGTTGTACCAGCTACGGTCGAACAGCACCATTTCGCCGGCAGCCGGCAGATGCGACACGTAACGCTGGAAGTACCACTGCGTGCGCTCGCGATCGTTCGGCGCCGGCAGCGCGGCCACGCGGCAGACACGCGGATTGAGGCGTTGCGTGATCCGCTTGATCACACCACCCTTGCCCGCCGCATCGCGCCCTTCGAAGAGGATGACGACCTTGTGGCCGGTTTCGACCACCCAGCTCTGCAGCTTGACCAGTTCGCCCTGCAGGCGGAACAGTTCGCGGAAATAGCGATGGCGTTCGGCGCGCTCGACATCGTCGCCGTTGAGGTTGCTGTTGTCCCCCGGGCCACCAATATCGCCATCCAGCACACGCTGGATCAGTCCCGGGTCACGATCTTCGAGCTCGAGTTCGAGCTCTTCGTCATAGTAATCCGCCACTTCCTGGTGGATGCGGCGGATCAGCGCCTCGTCGTTGTAATCCATGGCTTTCCTCCATCACGTACGCCGGACTGACGTACGGCTGTGCGCCGGAAATCGTACGCTTTCAGTGTGGCACTTGCATGAATCGACTGCCAGCCTACTCGGCCTGCTTGCGGAATGCCCAGCGCCCGGCCAGCACCGTGAAGCTGGCCACCAGCACCACAAGCACCCAGAAGCCGTGCGGATGATCCGCCAGAGGAATCCCGCCCACGTTCATGCCGAAGAAGCCGGCCACGATGTTGATCGGCAGCGCCAGCACGGTAACCAGCGTCAGCGTGAACAGCGTGCGGTTGGTCTGTTCGTTGAGCTTGGCGGCGATCTCTTCCTGCAGCAGCTTGATCCGCTCCACCAGCGCGGCAAGGTCGTTCAGCACCAGCGAGAACTCTTCGGTCGACTCGCGCAACTCGCGTAAATCCCCTTCGAGCAGCCACGCCGGCGGACGGTTCAGCAGACGGAACAACGCGCCGGGCTCCGGCGCCAGCAGGCGCTGCAGTCGCACCAGACCACGACGCATCGCGCCCAGGTCCGCGCGGTTCGAGTGCAGCCGCTGGGACAGCAACTGGTCCTCGATCTGGTCGACATTGATACCGGTCTCGCGCACGATCTGCACGAGCACGTCGGCCTGATCGCGCAGCAGGTGCACCACCAGATCCAGCGGCGAGCGGAATGGCTCGCCCCTGCGCACCGCGGCGCGCAGGCGGTCCACCGAACGCAGCGGCCGTGCGCGGGCCGTCACCAGCAGCCGGTGATCGGCATGGGCCCACAGCGTGGAAATGTCGGTGGAGACGACGCCGAAGTTGTAGATCACATCGTTGACCACGGCCAGCAACGCATCGTCCTGACGCTCGATACGTGTCGAATGCGAGCCCTGCCGCAGCGCTTCGAAGAAGTCTTCTGGCAGGCCGAGCTGGCCTTTCATCCAGCGCTCGCAGGCGCTGTGGGACAGGTTGAAGTGAAGCCAGAGAAACGGCTGGTCGTGGCGTGCCGTGGTCGGCGCGGCATTGCCGTGCTGATGCAGCCAGGCCGCCGCGCCTGTCGAGTCGATCTCCCGCAAGGGCTGCCCCGGCTCGAACAAGAAACCGCTGACCAGACCGACCGGATCTGACCCGTAGCCCGACTCGACAATGCCCGATTGCATGAAGACTCCCGTGGATCGAAATAACTGTGTGACGCGCGACGTTAGCATGGCGCCGTGACGTCCCCGAACTACCTGGCCTTTCCGGCCGCCAGCTTCTTGTAGAACGCCGCGCGGCTGAGCCCGATGCGGGCGGCGGCCTCGGCTACACGGCCTCCGCAGGCGTCCAGCGCCTGATGCAGGAAGGCCGCTTCGAACTGCGCCATGGCGTCGGCATAGGATTGCGCGGGCACCGCGGTCTGAACGCCGGGGACGTGGGCGATGGCCACGTCTGCTGCCACCTCCGGCGGCACGGGTGTCTCCGGAATCACTGTCGTCGGATGGGGTGCGGATTCTGGTGCCGATTGAGGGCCCGCATGGATGGCGGACGGCACGCGCCCCAGCCCAAGCAGCGGCGCCAGTGTCGCGGCGTCGATCGCATCCTCGTCGCACAGCATCACCACACGCTCCAGCACATTGCGCAGTTCGCGTACGTTGCCCGGCCAGCCGTACTCGCCGAGGAGCTTCAATGCGTCCGCGCCCAGCCCCATCGGCTGCCGGGCAGCCTTGATGCAGAGTTCCTCGATCATTGCGTAGGCCATCGGCACCAGATCGCCCAGTCGCTCCCGCAGCGGCGGCAGTTCGATGGTCAGCACGTTGAGCCGGTAGTAGAGGTCCGGGCGGAACCTGCCTGCCGCCACCAGCCCCGGCAGGTCGGCGGACGTGGCGGCAATGATGCGCACATCGGATCGCACGATCCGGTTGGAGCCAAGCGGTTCGAATTCGCGATCCTGGAGCGCGCGCAGCAACTTGCTCTGCAGCGCGAGCGGCATGTCGCCGATTTCATCGAGAAACAGCGTGCCGCCATCGGCCAGCTCGAACTTGCCAACGCGGCCCTTGCGGTCGACACCGGTATAGGCGCCCGGCGCGGCGCCAAAGAACTCCACTTCGAGCAACGTGTCGGGAATCGCCGAGACATTGACGGTCACGAGCGGCTTTTCGGCACGCGCCGAGCCAGCGTGAATGCCGTGCGCCAGCAGTTCCTTGCCGGTGCCGGTCTCGCCGAGCAGCAGCACCGGCGATTCCACCTGGGCCGCCCGGCGCGCCTGACGCTTGACCTCCTGCGCCGCCCGGCTGGTGCCAACGAAGCTCGCGAACGTGTACTTGGCGCGGCGCGCCTGATCCAGCGATCGCCGCGCGGCAGCCAGTTCGGCCTGCACCCGCGCGTAGTGGGCATAGATCGGCGTGAGAGCCTTGAGCTCGTCGAACAATGCGAAGCCCACACCGCCGATGGTCCGACCCTCGTCGTCCTTGATCGGCAGGCGCGTGACGATCATCGGCTCGCGCCCTGTCTCCAGGATGTCCAACAGGATCGGCTTGCCGGTTGTTACGACCTCGCGCATCAGGCTGTGCGGAATCACCTGCTCGCAATCGAGCCCGATCGCATCCTGCGGATTGCTGAAGCCAAAACGCGCCGCGTAGCGCTTGTTGATCCACACCACGCGCGCCTGGTCGTCCACGACGAAAGTCCCCTCGCTAAAATTCTCGAAGGTGCGGAAAAGCGACTCCATGGCCCGCCGTGCGACATCGTCGTAGTCGAGCAGCAGCGCGCCGCCCGGTTCGGCGATCTTGTGCATGTTCCCGTTTTCGATTCTCGATTTGGAGACGCGAAGTGTCTCATATCAGAGACTCAAAGGTCTCCCGGGAGAACCCGACATCTCCATCGGGAGACATTTTCCATCAAACCGTCATATATATGACGTATAGATAACTTATCTGCTGGGCATGGAACGTGCTGAACAAGCGGCCCCCAAAAGTTGCCCCTTGCGCCACATCCAGGGGGTATCCAATAACAAGTCTTCGGAGACCTCATGTCTTTCGTCATCGTGCTCGCCGCCCTGGCGTTCCTGATGTTCGCCGCCTATCGCGGCTACAGCGTCATCCTGTTCGCACCGATCGCCGCGCTAGGCGCAGTGCTGCTGACCGACCCGTCAGCCGTCGCTCCCGTATTTACCGGCATCTTCATGGAGAAGATGGTCGGCTTCGTGAAGCTCTACTTCCCGGTGTTCATGCTGGGCGCCGTGTTCGGCAAGGTCATCGAGCTTTCTGGCTTCTCCGAGTCGATCGTCGCCGCGGCGATCCGCTATATCGGCCGCTCGCGCGCCAATGCCGTGATCGTGGCGGTCTGCGCGCTGCTGACCTACGGCGGCGTGTCGCTGTTCGTGGTGGTGTTCGCGGTCTACCCGTTCGCCGCCGAACTCTATCGCCAGAGCAATATCCCGAAGCGCCTGATGCCGGGCGCCATCGCACTGGGCGCGTTCTCGTTCACGATGGATTCGCTGCCGGGCACGCCGCAGATCCAGAACATCATCCCGACCACGTTCTTCAAGACCACGTCGTGGGCCGCACCCGTGCTGGGCGTGGCGGGCTCGCTGTTCATCATCATCGTTGGCCTGTCGTACCTTGAGTGGCGCCGTCGCGTGGCCGCCGCCAATGGCGAGGGCTACGGCACCAACCTGCTGAACGAACCGCAACGTGTGGAAGGCGGCAAGCTGCCGCCGCCGCTGCTGGCCATCCTGCCGCTGATCGTGGTGGGTGTGTCCAACTTCTGGCTCACGCGCATGATTCCGCTCTGGTATGGCGAGGCCAACAGCGTGTCGCTGCCCGGCCTGGCCAAGCCGGTGGAAACCAAGATCGCCAGCGTGACCGCAATCTGGGCCGTGGAAGCCGCGCTGCTGCTCGGCATCGTAGTGGTGCTCGTGACGGCATTCGGCGCGGTGCGTTCGCGCTTTGCCGAAGGTACCAAGAGCGCCGTGTCGGGCGCGCTGCTGGCCTCGATGAACACCGCATCGGAATACGGCTTCGGCGGCGTGATCGCCGCGCTGCCTGGCTTCCTGGTGGTGAGCGATGCGCTGCGCAGCATTCCCAATCCGCTGGTCAATGCGGCGGTGTCGGTCAGCACGCTGGCGGGTATCACGGGGTCGGCGTCGGGCGGCATGAGCATCGCGCTGGCCGCCATGTCGGACGTCTTCATCCAGGGCGCGCACGCCGCCCAGATTCCGCTGGAAGTCCTGCACCGCGTGGTGTCGATGGCCAGCGGCGGCATGGACACGCTGCCGCATAACGGCGCGGTGATCACACTGCTGGCGGTCACCGGCCTGACGCATCGCCAGTCGTATCGCGACATCTTCGCGATCACGATGATCAAGACGATGGCGGTGTTCTTCGTCATCTTCGTGTTCTACGCCACCGGTCTGGTCTAAGGAGCGGCAATGGTCAATCTGCAAGGCAAGACCGCGCTGGTCACCGGCTCCACCAGCGGCATCGGACTGGGTATCGCCGAAGCGTTGGGCCGCGCTGGCGCGAACATCGTGCTGAACGGCTTCGGCGATGTCGACGCGGCGCTCGCCACAATCGCGGCAACTGGCGCGCAATCGGCCCATCACCCGGCGGACATGCGCAAGCCCGATGAGATCGAAGCGATGATCGCCATGGCACGGGAACGCTTTGGCACCGTGGACGTGCTGGTCAACAACGCTGGTATCCAGCATGTGGCGCAGGTGGAGGACTTTCCCGCGCAGAAGTGGGACGACATCCTGGCCATCAACCTGACGTCGAGCTTCCACACGACGCGGCACGTGATTCCCGCGATGCGGGCCCGTAACTGGGGTCGTATCGTCAATATCGCGTCGGTGCACGGGCTTGTCGGCTCGGCCGGCAAGTCCGCCTACGTGGCAGCCAAGCATGGTCTCGTCGGGCTGACCAAGGTCACCGCGCTGGAAACGGCCGGTACCGGCATCACCTGCAACGCGATCTGTCCCGGCTTCGTGCTGACGCCGCTGGTAGCGGCGCAAATCGATGCGATCGCGAAGCGAGACGGTATTTCGATGGAAGCGGCCCGGGCACGGCTGCTGTCGGACAAGCAGCCCTCGGGGCAGTTCGTCACGCCGGAGCAGTTGGGCAATCTGGTGCTGATGCTCTGTTCGCCGTTCGGCGATCAGGTGCGCGGCGCGGCCTGGGCCATGGACGGCGGCTGGACCGCGCAATAGCTGTAGCAGTCGCGACACCGCGCGCCACGCCGCATCCGGCATGGCGCGCGGCAGATTGGCGGCGTCTTACAACCCGCCTACCCCAGGGAATGTGATCACGCTTCGCGCCACGCTTCCCGACTGCATGGCGATGAACCCCTCATTGATATCCTCCAGCGAGATCCGCTGCGAAATCAGATCGTCGAGCAGCAGCTTGCCCTGCATGTACAACTCGACCAGTCGAGGGATATCCAGACTCAGGCGGTTCGAACCCATGAACGAGCCCTGGATGCGCTTCTCTTTCAGGAAGTCGAGTGCGGGCAGTTCGATCCTCGCATCCGGACGGAACAGGCCGATCACCGTCGCCGTGCCACCGGGGGCCAGCATCGCGTAGCACTGCTCGGCGGTCTGCTTCAAGCCGATGCATTCGAAAGCGAATTCGGCACCGCCGCCGGTCAGTTGCATCACCTGCGCGACCGGATCCCCATCGCCCGCATTGACAACGTCGGTCGCCCCGAACTTGCGAGCCAGTTCCAGCTTGGCAGGCAGCATGTCCACGGCGATCACACGCGACGCGCCGGCAATCACCGCGCCGTTGATCACGGACAGCCCGACACCGCCGCAGCCGACCACCACCACGGTGCTGCCCGGCGGCACCTTCGCGCTATGGAAGACCGCGCCAGTGCCGGTGATGACCGCGCAGCCGAGCAGCGCCGCGCGATCGAG
The DNA here is from genome assembly GCF_049843575.1 of Cupriavidus sp. Met-2. Taxonomy (NCBI): domain Bacteria; kingdom Pseudomonadati; phylum Pseudomonadota; class Betaproteobacteria; order Burkholderiales; family Burkholderiaceae; genus Cupriavidus; species Cupriavidus sp. Met-2. The sequence continues at coordinate 436,552 of NZ_JBBHZL010000001.1, read as the reverse complement.
CGGCATATCGTCGCGAATCTTCACCAGCGCGTTCTCGTGCACGAGGATCTCTTCGGCGAAACCGGAGAGATTGAACACCTGGCTGAGCGGATTCCCCGCCAGGCGCAGACGGTTGGCCTTGCCGGGCGGAAGCTTCACCTCCGGGTTCTGGCACAGCACCTGATGGCCCGACGCGCATACCGAGCAGTGGCCGCAATAGACCGACAGGCAGCCCACCACATGATCGCCCGCCTTCAGTCCGGATACCTGCGTGCCAACGGCCTCCACCACGCCCGACACCTCGTGCCCAAGCACGGCGGGCAGTGGTAGCGGATAGGTGCCCTGCATCATGTGAAGATCACTATGGCACAACCCCACGGCCGCCGTTCGCACCCGCACCTCGCGCGGACCCGGTTCGGCAATGGCAACGTCATGGATCACGAGCGGCGCGCCTGCTTTTTCCATCACTGCGGCTTTCATCTTCTGTGTCTCCTTGGTTGAATCAACTTGCTTCACGGAGCCGGGACGTGCGGCGGCCCGGCCAGATAGCGTTGCAGCATCGCGGCAAGGCGAGGCTCGAGCGCCGCGTCCTCCATGCCGATGCCATGCGGCACTTCCAGCGCGATGCTCGTAAGGGTACTGACCACCAACCGGATCGCCATCCGGATCTCATCCTCGGCCCAGTCGCGCCCTTCCGCGCTCAGATGGCCGGACAGGCAGGGCACCATGACATCGAGAATGCGCTGGTTGGCATCGCGAATAGGCCCCCATAACGGTCCACCACTGGCGGCATGTCGCAGGTAGGCTGCGAACACACCGGCATATGAGCGAAAGGTGGCAACGTAGAACGCGATGATGCGTGCGCAGATGGCATCAGCCGGTCCGTCATGCCAGACCGGATCTTGCGCCATTTGCGCATCGAGCCCGGCCCGGAGTTCTGTCAGCATATCCTCGAGCACCAGCGCACAAAAGGTCTCCTTGTCGCGAAAGCGCGTGTAGAACGCGCCCACCGACGTGGAGGCCGCCTGGGTCAGTTCGGCCAGCGAGAAGCCGGTCAGGCTGCCGGATGCGTTGATCAACCCTCGCCCCGCCGCAAGCATGGCTCGCAGGGAGGCCTCGCTGCGCTCCTGGCGCGGCGCGCGCAAACCTTCCACGGTCTGCATCGGAATGGTCGGATTCATACGTCGTAGGTGATGATCAATGGACGATCGTGACGCGGACGAGCCTGGCACGCCAGTATCCAACCAGCGGCGAGTTCGTCAGGGCTGAACACGTCGTTGTGCGCATGGGCGACTTCGCCATCGAGGCATTTTGCGGCGCACGATCCGCAGTAGCCTTCCTCGCACGCGTATGGCACATCGAGCCCGGCCTCCAGCATGGCCTGCAGCAGCGACTGGCCGCCCTCCACCCGCACCGTATGCTGTTCGCCCTTCATCGTCACGCGCGCATCGCATGAGGTCATCGCTGCCGTGGCGGTAACCGCGGCGCTGGCGACCACGGGCGCGGCGTCGAAACGCTCCAGGTGCACACGCCCACCCGCCACGCCGGCTTCGCCCGCGGCCTGCTGAATCATGGCCATGAACGGCGCGGGACCGCAAAGATAAAGGTGGAAGTCCGCATTGCGCCGCAGCATTTGTCCGAGGGTCTGCGCGTCGGGGATGCCGTGCTCGTCATCGTAGTGCCACCGGACAGTGAGCCGTTCCGGATGATCCGCCACCAGCCTGGCGATGGCCTGCCCAAAGATGACGCTCGCGGCATCACGATTCGCATAGAAGAGCGTGATGTGGCGCGCGGTGGTGGCTAGTGCGGAGCGAATCATCGACAGGACTGGCGTGATGCCACTACCCGCCGCGCAGAACACCAGCGGCGCCGCGCCATCGTCACACACGAAGCGCCCGGTGGGCTCGCTCACGTCCAGCACGCTGCCGGGGCCCACGTTCGCGTGGAACCAGTTGGACACCCTGCCTTGCGCGACCCGCTTTACCGTCACCACCGGTAGCCCAAGGGACTCCGGCGCACTGGACAGCGAGTAGCTGCGCATCAGGGTTTCCCCGCCGACGTCCACCCGGAAGGTCAAATGCTGCCCCGCACGATATCGAAACGCGCCGCGCAGCGGCTCGGGTATCGCAAGCGCGAACGAACGTGCGTCTTCGGTCTCCGCAACCACATCGGCAACGGTCAGGCGATGGAACTGCATCCGCGTCTCCTCGTTCTGCGGAACCTGTATCGGGTCCTTGCATTAATCAGAAACAGAATTATTCTTCTGTTTATAGTCGGAAGCCCCCGCAAGAACAAGGCCGATCTTCCCGGCTCCGGCGCAGCAGGTCACGATGATCGGCCAAACCCCAAGGCAAGCCAAAGGAGACGTCATGACATCGATGCACCGTTACACCCTGCCTGTGGACCAGACCGGCTGGTCCGTCGGCAGCCAGGTAGCGACAGAGTTCAACTGGGAATACGACAATGGGTCGTCCAAGCTGCTGCAGCTCTACGAGACGAGCAAGAAACAGCAGTGGAACGCGAGCGACCGGATCGACTGGTCCCAGGAACTGGACCCGGAGAACCCGCAGGAACTCGATGACCGCATGATCCCGATCTACGGCACCAAGCTGTGGGACAAACTGGGCCATAACGACCGCATCGAGGTACGCCGCCACCAGCAGGCACATTCGCTGTCGCAGTTCCTGCATGGCGAACAGGGCGCATTGATGGTCTCCGCGCGCATCGTGCAGATGGTGCCTGGCATGGATGCCAAGTTCTACGCAGCCACGCAGACGATGGACGAAGCCCGCCACGTCGAGGCCTATTCGCGTCTGCTGCACGAGAAGGTCGGCCTGCTCTACCCCATCACGCCCGGCCTGAAGTCGCTGCTGGAAACCACGCTGACCGATTCGCGCTGGGACTTCTGCTACCTCGGGATGCAGGTGCTGGTGGAAGGGCTGGCGCTCGCCGCCTTCCAGCGCATTCGCGACTTCGCGAAGAACCCGCTGGCCGCTTCGATCAATGCCTACGTGATGCAGGACGAGTCGCGCCACGTCGCCTTCGGCCGCACCGCGCTGCGCGGCTACTATCCACAACTGACGGAGGCCGAACAACGCGAACGCGAGGACTTCGTGATCGAAGCCTGCCAGTTGATGCGCGAGCGCTTCGACCAGAAAGAAGTCTGGGGCCGGCTGGGCCTGCCCGAGGACGAATGCGCGCAGGCGGTACGCGATTCGGAAACCATGCGGCTGTTCCGCCAGCGCCTGTTCAGCCGGATCGTGCCGACGGTCAAGGACATCGGCCTGTGGAGCCAGCGCGTGCAGGACGCGTTTGCCGCCATGGGAGCGATCGAGTTCGCCAACGTCGACGTCGAGGCCCAGTTCGCCAACGATCACAAGGTGGCCGAGGAATTCGACGCGCGCCGCCATGTGATGGACACCATCAAGCAGGCCAGCGACAGCGCGCACTGAGTCCGTGCAAGTGAAAAAACCCGGCAAGTATTTGCCGGGTTTTTTTTCGTGCCAGAGATTCGCCGGCAAGCCGGCCTCTGCTCGTTAGCCTTGCAGCCGTCGCAGCGAGCGCTCGGGATGCTGACCCAGCCAGCTCATCACGAATCCCGTCAGCATCACCGCGCCGCCCAGTGCAAAGCCAAGTTCGTATCCATGGGCAAGGTCACCCGGATGCGCCTGCACGAACCATCCCATCGTGATCGGCGCGATGGCGCCCGCACAGGTGGAAATCGCGACATTGAGCGCGACGATGGCGCTGCGCTGCGCGTCGGGCGTAATCTCGGCCAGGATCGCCGGGCCGAACGAGAACACCATGTTCGGCAGCGTGGCGGCAGCGGTGAGCAATACCAGCCGATAAGGCGTCGGCATCGGCACGAACGCAGGCACCAGCAGGCCCAGCCCGCCCACGCCGACGCAAACGGCGCCGAACAGCACGCGGGCCACACGCGTGGATGCGCCACGCTGCAACATGCGCTGCGAGAGCCAGCTCAGCGTCATGCTGATGGGGATGCCCGCGGCAACCTGCAGGGCGAACACTTTGCCCGCGCTGATGCGATCGAAGCCGAGCGCCTGCTCCAGATATGAAGGAATCCAGGTCAGCACCAGCGCAAGGCTCCAGTACGCTGTGAAGCCGACGAAACAGGCAGACAGGATCGTGGGGTCGGTCAGCAGCTTGCGGTAAGGCACACGTCGCGGCAAGGTATCAGCGCGCGGGGCCCCGTCATCGGCGGCGGCCGAGCTCAGCGTGCCCTCGCGGCCGAAACAAAGCCAGCCCAGCCCCCACACCGCCGACGCAATCGCCAGCATGATGAAGTTGGTGCGCCATCCCCAGTTGTGCGAAACATAGGGCACAAGCAGGCCCGCCAGCAGCAGCCCAATGACCGCGCCCTGGTTGATCAGCGTCACCGGCAGATTGCGCTTGTCATGCGGGAACCACTTGAACAAGGCATGTGCCGAAACCGGAAAGCTCGGTCCCTCGCCAGCGCCCAGCGCCACCCGCGAGGCCAGCAGCACCCATGACTTCGTCGCGAAGGCGACCGGAAGCTGGACCACCGACCAGATGAACGCCATGCACAGCAGGATCCATCGCGAAGCCACCCGGTTGCCGATAAAGCCGACCACGACCGCTGACAGCGAGAACAGCCAGAAGAAGCTGCCGGCGATCACGCCGAAGCTCGTGGGCGTCAGATGAAAATCCTCCATGATCGGCACGGCCAACATGCCCAGCACGACCTTGTCGAGGAAGTTGATGGCGGAGAAGGCAGTCAGCCAGATGGCGATGGTCCATGCCTTGCGTGGCTGGTAGACATTGGACGGGCCGCTTTCCTCAGCCTCTTGCGGCAACACATTGCCTCGTGACGATGTCAACGCTTCTGCCATATTCGTGGTCTCCTTGCGTGCTCGCGCGCGCACCGGGGGCGCGCCGGAAGGCATGTGCCATCCGACCGGATTACGAACGGTAGTGCTATTTTTCGGTTCAGACAGCAGAGGGCAAATACTGATAGGGTTTCGCTCGAGAAACGCCTAACGCGAGACGCGCGATGACCGGAGGCTAGCGCTTGCTGCGGCGAGGCGTCGCGGAGGCGACAGGCGCGACTGCCTCAGGCAATCCGAGATAGCGGACCATCATGCGATCCAGGTGGAGCGCCAGAGCATCGTCATCGAGATGCAGCGGCCCCGGATCGTTGAGCAGGATGTTGGCGAGCGTGCCCACCATGAACTGCAGCGCGGCGCGGACTTCGAACTCCGCTGTGTCCTTGGGCCGATCGCCCAACTGCGCCGCGAGCGACGGCACGACCAGCCCGTAGATCCGCCGGTTGGCATCGCGCATCGGGTTGTCGCGCGCGTCACGCGCCGAGTAGTGCCGCAGGAATCCCCTGAACAAACCACGATTCAGCCGAAACTGGCTGACGTAGCTGCCGATGATGCGCTGGACGATTGCCTGCGCGGGGCCCGTCTGCCAGACAGGCTCCTCGTCGATCGAGCGTTGCATGACGTCCTCCGCCTCGCGCAACGCCACTTCGAGCACATAGCCGAGAAAGGCCTCCTTGTCCTTGAAACGCCCATAGAACGCGCCAATCGACGTGCCCGCCCTGGCAACGGTCTCGTTCAACGAAATGTCGTCGAGATTGCCGCGCTCCTCGGCCAGTGCGCGGCAGGCCGCCACCATCTTCTCCAGGCTCTTTTCGCTACGCGACTGCAACGGAGGACGTACCACCTCGTCGGCGCCTCGCTTGGCCGACCTGGCGCGGGATGCGGTAGCGGACCGGGTCGTGGGCTTGGTAGGCGTGGGCATGGCAGTGGGTGAAGACCGTTCGGGAACAGAGTGGATTATGCGGCAATTCACCCTGTACCAAACACGACGAACTGGCCTCCGTTCATCACCCTCGCCCCAAAGAAACAAGGCCCTCGCTAAGGAGGGCCTTGTTACTCAGCTTCGACTTGCCGAATTCGCTCAGGCGAAGTTCTTCGACGCGAAGTCCCAGCTCACGACGTTCCAGAATGCCTCGACGTACTTCGGACGAGCATTGCGGTAGTCGATGTAGTAGGCGTGTTCCCACACGTCGCAGGTCAGCAGCGGCTTGGCGTCGGTGGTCAGCGGGGTGGCGGCGTTGGAGGTCGACACCAGGTCCAGCGAGCCGTCGGCCTTCTTGACCAGCCAGGCCCAGCCCGAACCGAACGTGCCCACTGCCACCTTCGTGAATTCTTCCTTGAACTTGTCGAACGAACCCCACTTGGCGTTGATCGCGTCAGCCAGGGCGCCGGTCGGCTGGCCACCGCCGTTCGGCTTCATCGATTCCCAGTAGAACGTGTGGTTCCACACTTGGGCGGCGTTGTTGAAGATGCCGCCGGACGACTTCTTGACGATCTCTTCCAGCGATGCGCTCTCGAACTCGGTGCCCTTGATCAGGTTGTTCAGGTTCGTGACGTAGGTCTGGTGATGCTTGTCATGATGGAACTCCAGGGTCTCCTTGGAGATATGCGGAGCGAGGGCATCATGCGCGTACGGGAGAGAAGGGAGCTTGTGTTCCATTGTTCTGTCTCTGCGGTTTGTGGTGGGGAGAACTGCCGATTGTAGGTGACTTGCCAGACCCGCGCAAACGACGTCGGAAAGCCCCCTGCCCTCATGTTAGTTTCCCCGGCACAGGGCCGGGGGAGGTTGTCAGAAGCTCGCCAGCTTGGCCTGCACACCGGCGATTTCGATGTCGGCAACCCCGTCCGCCAGATGTGCTTCGACAATGCTGCCTGCACGCAACTCGACCGGCGACCGCAGGGCGCGGCCACGATTGTCAAGCAACACCGCATAGCCACGCTCAAGCGTTCGTTGGGGCGCCAGCAGTTCCAGCGCGCCCGACGCACGCGCCAAGCGTGCCGTCTCGCGCTCATGCCGCCGTGCGGCCGCAGCTGCCATGCGTGCCGCCAGGCGGCCCAGCTCCGCCTGCGCCGCACCAATGTCGGGCTTGCAGGCACGCCAGCGCATTGCCAGCACGTCCACGCGGTGGCGCTGTACGGCCACCGTATCGCGCAGTGCCGAGCGCATGTGCCGGGCCAGATTGTCGACCTGGGCGCGACGCTCCTGCAACTGCGCCTGCGGGCTGCGCAACCTGCGTCCGAGCCATTCCAGATGCTGCGCGCGACGCTCGAGTTGCCGGTCCATTGCCTGCGCCAGCGCATCACGGGCACGGCGCGTGGCCTGAAGCAGATGCGCGCGGTCGGGGCTCACCAGTTCCGCCGCGCCGGTTGGCGTCGGCGCGCGCACGTCGGCCACGAAATCGGCAATCGTGAAATCGGTTTCGTGACCGACACCGGAGACCACGGGCACGGCACACCGCGCGATGGCATGCGCCACCACTTCCTCATTGAACGACCAGAGGTCTTCGATGCTGCCGCCGCCCCGGCAGAGGATCAGCACGTCGCATTCGCGCCTCGCGCTGGCGGTGTCGAGCATCGCGGCGATTTTTTCCGCAGCGCCCGCCCCCTGGACTGGCACCGGATAGACGATCACCGGCACATGCGGGGCGCGGCGTTGCAACGTGGTCAACACGTCGCGCATCGCAGCGGCCTGCAGCGAGGTCACCACGCCGATCACACGCGGATGATCCGGAATGGGGCGTTTCCGCTCAGTATCGAACAGACCTGCCTGCGCCAGTTTTTCCTTGAGCCGCAAGAACGCCTCGTAGAGATTCCCGAGCCCGGCACGACGCATGGCTTCGACGCCGAGTTGCAGTTCACCACGCGCCTCATACATCGACACCAGCGCGCGCACCTCGACAGCCTCCCCTTCGCGTGGCGAAAAGTCGACATGCTGATTACGCCCGCGAAACATCACACAACGAATCTGCGCGCGTGCGTCCTTGAGCGAGAAATACCAATGCCCACTGGCCGCCCGCGTGAAATTCGAGATCTCTCCCCGGACCCAGGCGAGTGGAAAGCTGCGTTCGAGCACGCCGGCGATGGCGTGATTCAGTTCACTGACCTGGATCACATCACGGGTGCGCGTGGGCGGCTGAGACGGCATCGCGCGCGGAAAGTTCTCGTTGTCTGGCATGGTTCGCAGCCGCGCACGCGGCCTGGGATGGACATGTCCACAGCATACCGGCAATGTCAAGGGGCACCTCCCCCTTCACGCGCGCCTGGCCGCAATCCGCATGTTCTGGTGCAAGCCTTTGATTCTTATGATTTTTTGGACGGCGCAAAAAACAGGCAATGTAAGAGAAAACCTTACGCGTCAACGACTTACCGAAAGGCCCCTTGGCTTGTTCACAAAGTTATCCACAGAAGCTTTGGATAAATGATTTGTCAAGCGTCAATCCTGTGGATAATCGCGGCGATAGCGTCACGACTCAAGCTGCAGCAATGTCGGCCCCGCGAAATGTCCTCACCACGTCACGAGGGGCCGTGGCACCGCAAATGCCTATTTTTTGGGCAGCCAGTAGCAGGGCCAATCGAATCAACGGTTTACGTTGCTTCTCCCGTGCTTATCCACAATGCGTCCACAGTACTGTCCTGAACAGATGTGGAAAGTGACGGGGTTACCGGATCGACTGCCGGACCGGAGTCACACCTAAACTGCACATTTTTTAGGCAGACCTCGCTTCCCCCTTTCCGATCAAGGACTTAGCACGCTTTTCCGATAACTTTCCACAACCGATCCACAATCCTGTCCCGCGTCTGTGTGGAAAGTCGTCGCCACGCCCATCCAATGCGGTCGGAAGCGGTCGGAACAGGTGCTGGCAACCGTTGCGCCGAAGCCTGCACAAAAAACAGGCAGACCACACGCCTTCCTTTGCGATCAATGGGTTAGCGTGCTTTTCCGCGTGCTTTCCACAATCGGTCCACAGTCCTGTCCCGCACAAATGTGGAAAGTCGCCGGCGTGCGGCGATGCGCACGGCAGACACCGCGTACTTGCGCGGCTTGCCCCGCGCCAAGTCGCGGGGTAGAGTGGCGCCTGCAATTTTTCGAGCATTGCCGCTGCGCGGGGCGCGTCCCGGCGCATCAAAGGCTGCCACGCATCAATCGTTCTGATTTCGGGTCTGTCGTTGGTTTGTAGAATTCGGGGGTCCACGTGTTTTCCATCATTCAAGCGGCCGGCTGGCCGATCTGGCCGTTGCTGCTCGCGTCGGTCATCGCACTGGCGCTGATCGTCGAGCGGTTCATTTCCCTGAAGCGCAGCAAGATCCTGCCGCCCAAGCTGTACGAGGAGGCGCTCTCCGCCGCCCAGCAGCGCAGGGCGACGCCCGAGGTTGTGAACAACCTTGAGCAGAACTCGCCGCTTGGCCGCGTGCTGGCCGCCGGCCTGCGCCACGTGGTGCTGCAACCGCAGACGTCGCGCGACGCCGCCAAGGACGTGGTCGAGGAAGCCGGCCGCGTGGTCGCGCACGAACTCGAGCGCTACCTGAACGCATTGGGCACGATCGCCTCGGTGGCCCCGCTGATGGGCCTGCTCGGCACGGTCATCGGCATGATCGAGATCTTCGGCAACCAGGGCGGCACCGGTGCCAATCCGGAGCAGCTCGCGCACGGGATCTCGGTGGCGCTGTACAACACCGCGTTCGGCCTGATCGTCGCCATCCCGGCGCTGATTTTCTGGCGCTATTTCCGCCGCCGCGTGGACGACTACGTGGCCGAGCTGGAATTCCGCGCGACCTCGTTCCTCGACGCCATCCTGCCCCAGCGGCGGGTGTAACACCGCGGGAGCGCGCCATGCATTTCCGTTCCCGTCAGCGACGCGAGGAGCCGGAGATCAACCTGATCCCGCTCATCGACGTGTTGCTCGTGATCCTCATCTTCCTGATGATCACGACCACGTATTCGCGCTTCACCGAACTTCAGATTCAGTTGCCGACGGCCGATGCCGAGCGGGCGCAGCAGCGCCCGACCGAGATCGTCGTGTCCGTTTCGGCGCGCGGGATCTATTCCGTCAACAAGCAGGTGCTGGAGCAGACGGATGTCACCAGCCTCGCCGACCAGTTGCGTAGCGCAGCCGGTCCGGCCAGCAACGGGCAACCGCCAGTGGTCATCGTCAACGCCGATGCCCAGGCCACTCACCAGGCCGTGATCAATGTGATGGAGGCCGCGCGCCTTGCAGGTTTGTCGCGGCTGACGTTCGCCACCCAGAGCAGTCAGAAGCGATAAGGCGCTGGACGCCCGCAGTCCCGGCGCGGCGAACGGCAGGCTTGCGACAAGCGTCGGGCAATGCCCATAATGTCTGCATTCGCCCGGCGCCACCCTAGCGGTGGCGCCGCCCGCTCCCGTCCCCGATCTTCATGGCCGCTCCCCAACACACCCTCGCCGACTTCGTCACCGACCAGTGGCAGCGCCGTAGCTGGTTTACCTGGCTCATGTGGCCGCTGTCGCTGCTGTTCGGCCTGATCGCGCGCATTCGCCGGTACGGCTATCAACAGGGATGGTTCAAGTCGACCCGTCTGCCGATGCCGGTCATCGTGGTTGGCAACGTGACCGTGGGCGGCACCGGCAAGACCCCGGCCGTGATCGCGCTGGCCCATGCGCTGGCGGAAGCCGGCCTGCGCCCGGGCGTGGTTTCGCGTGGCTACGGCGTGAAGCTGAACCACCCGCGCCGCGTCAAGCCGACCTCGAAGGCCGCCGACGTCGGCGACGAGCCGCTGCTGATCGCACGCGCCGCGGACGTCCCGGTGTGGGTCTTCCCGGACCGCGCCCTGTGCGCGCAGGCCATGCTCGTCTCGCATCCCGGCGTCAACGTACTACTGCTCGATGATGGCCTGCAGCACTACAAGCTCCAGCGGGACTTCGAGATCGTAATGTTCGACACGCGCATGGGCGGCAACGGCATGATGCTGCCGGCCGGCCCGCTACGCGAACCGCTGACCCGGCCACGCGACGCCACGCTGATCAACGATCCGAATTTCCGCGCCACGCCAGACAAACCCGACGTCTACGGCATGCGCCTGGAGCTCGACGAAGCCTGGCAACTCAACGATCCGACGATGTCGTGCGACGTGTCCAAGTTCGCGGACAAGCGGGTGCTGGCGGCAGCCGGCATCGGCCACCCGGAACGCTTCTTCGCCAGCCTGCGTCAGGCGGGGCTATCCCCCGCCACGCTGCCGCTGCCGGACCATTACGATTTCGTGCAGGACCCGTTCGCGGACAATCCTGCCGCGCTCGAAGCCGACGTGATCCTGATCACCGAGAAGGATGCCGTAAAATGCGAGCGCTTCGACGACCCGCGTATCTGGGTCGTCCCCACCACGCCCGTGATCGACGCGGGCCTGATCGATAAAATCCGCCGCGTCGTGCAGGCGCGCAACCCGGCCATCGCCACACCCGTCACCGTGGGGCAATCCACCGCCACCGGGATGGCCGACGGTCTCGACAAGGAACACCAAGATGGACAACCGGCTGCTTGAAATCCTCGTTTGCCCGCTGTGCAAGGGCAAACTGGAATACGATCGCGCCGCCCAGGAACTGATCTGCCACGCCGACAAGCTGGCCTACCCGATCCGTGATGGCATTCCGGTCATGCTGGCGGACGAAGCGCGCCAGACCGTGCCGGGCCGTGTGGTACCGGTGGAACCCTCGGCGCCGGCCGGCAATTGATGGGCAAAGGTCGCACGATGAGCATCCCGACCTTTACCGTTGTCATCCCTGCCCGCCTCGCCTCCACGCGGCTGCCAAACAAGCCGCTGGCCGACATCGGCGGCCATCCGATGATCGTGCGCGTGGCTGAACGCGCCCACGCGTCGTCGGCCCAGCGCACCGTGGTGGCAACGGACTCCCAGGAAGTTGCGCAGGCCTGCGCCGCGCATGGCGTCGAAGCCGTGCTCACGCGTGCCGACCATCAGTCCGGCACCGACCGGCTGTCGGAAGTGGCGGCACAGCTCGGGCTGGCCGATGACGCGATCGTCGTCAACGTACAGGGCGACGAGCCGCTGATCGAGCCGACGCTGATCGACGAAGTCGCGCTGCATCTGGCGGCTCACACTGACTGCGCGATCGCCACGGCAGCGCATCCGCTGGACGACGTGGCCGAAGTATTCAACCCGAACGTGGTGAAAGTGGTCTGCGACAACGCGGGCCGCGCGCTCTATTTCTCGCGCGCGCCGATTCCGTGGGCACGCGATGCCTGGTCTGCCGTGCCGGCCCAGCCCGCGGCCACCGCGCAAGTCCCGCTGCCGGCCATGCCGGTGCTGCGTCACATCGGCATCTATGCCTATCGCGCGGGCTTCCTGCGCCGCTTCCCGACGTTGGCGGTCGCGCCGGTCGAACAGACCGAAGCGCTCGAGCAACTGCGTGCCATGTGGCATGGCGAGCGGATCGGCGTCATGGTGACGGCGGCTGCACCGGCGCCGGGCGTGGACACACCGGCGGACCTGGAACGCGTGCGTGCGCTATGGGTGCAGGGCATGGCTCAGGAAGGGCCGTGACAACATTCGCCCGCTGAAGTTCACACTGCTGCAACTTCGGCGGGGGCCGAATCCGTACGGCCCATGGCATAATGCTTGCCGAAACAGAGTCCGTGAGGCGCGTTCGCCGCTCTTCACAAAGACTCGGTGGGGAGATAGAGATCGAGCCCGACCGGATGCGCGCGTGCCCGCTGGCACCTGCTGCGCGCCCGGCGCGTCGAGCATGACCTGACTCCGGCACATGGCTCGACTCGCACAGTCTGGCCTGACCGCGTAAGTCCTGCGTCAAGTTGCGGCGGTACCCTCCTTCCATCCCTCCCGCCAGACCGAATTCAAATACCTTGAGGACCCGTAAATGCGTTTGATCCTGTTGGGCGCACCTGGCGCCGGCAAAGGCACGCAAGCCAAGTTCATCTGCGAGAAGTTCGGCATTCCGCAAATCTCCACGGGCGACATGCTGCGCGCCGCGGTGAAGGCGGGCACGCCGCTGGGCATCGAAGCCAAGAAGGTGATGGACGCGGGCGGACTGGTGTCGGATGACATCATTATCGGCCTGGTGAAAGACCGTCTTAAGCAGCCTGATTGCGAAAAGGGCTACCTGTTCGATGGTTTCCCGCGCACGATTCCGCAGGCCGAGGCAATGAAGGAAGCCGGCGTGGCGATCGACTACGTGCTGGAAATCGACGTGCCGTTCGACGCCATCATCGAGCGCATGAGCGGCCGCCGCGTGCATGTGGCGTCGGGCCGGACATACCACGTCAAGTTCAACCCGCCGAAGGCCGACATGGTCGACGACGAAACGGGCGAAGCACTGATCCAGCGCGACGACGACAAGGAAGAGACGGTGCGCAAGCGCCTGGACGTGTACTCGCAGCAAACCCGTCCGCTGGTCGACTACTACTCGAACTGGGCCGCCAACGGCGATGCCTCGGCGAAGGTATCGCCGCCGAAGTACCGCAAGATCGCGGGTCTTGGCGAAGTCGACAAGATCACGGCAAGCGTGTTCGACGCGCTGAAGTAAGTCGCGAAGCGCTTTCAGCATCAAGAAGAAGCGGCCCTGGGCAACCGGGCCGCTTTTTTATTTGCCGATCGGTTCGCGCGGTTCGTACAATAGCCTCCAATTGACGTTAACGTAAACGGCATTCACAACGAGGAGACAGGCGCATGGACATTCAGGGCAACGTATTCATTGTCACGGGCGGCGCATCCGGGCTCGGCGCGGGCACGGCGCGCATGCTGGCGGCTGCGGGCGGCAAGGTCGTGATTGCCGACCTCAACGAAGCCGCGGGCACGGCGCTGGCCACGGAGCTCGGCGGGCAGTTCGTCAAATGCGACGTGGCGTCGGAGGCCGACGGTCAGGCGGCCGTGGATGCCGCGCGGAAGCTTGGCCGGCTCTCCGGGCTGGTCAACTGCGCGGGTATCGCCGTGGCCGCCAAGACGGTCGGCAAGAACGGACCGCATCCGCTCGATGCGTTCGAGAAGACCATCCGCGTCAACCTGATCGGCACCTTCAACATGATTCGCCTCGCCGCCGCGGAGATGGTCCAGAACACTCCCGATGCCGAAGGCGAACGCGGCGTGATCATCAATACGGCCTCGGTGGCCGCGTTCGATGGCCAGATCGGCCAGGCTGCGTATGCGGCATCGAAGGGCGGCGTGGTGGGCATGACGCTGGCCATCGCGCGCGATCTTTCCCGCGACGGCGTGCGCTGCCTGACCATCGCCCCGGGGTTGTTCGAAACACCGATGCTGCTCGGGATGCCGCCAGAGGTGCAAGAGGCGCTCGGCAAGATGGTGCCGTTCCCGCCGCGCCTGGGCCGCCCCGCGGAGTACGCCAAGCTGGTCCAGTCGATCATCGGCAATACGATGTTGAATGGCGAAGTGATCCGCCTGGATGGTGCAATCCGCATGCAGCCGAAGTAAGCCCGCGCGTCGCGCGATGCAGGGCGACTCGCGGCGAATCGCGCCGAATCAGGGTGTTTCCGGCAGCAGCATCACCAGCATCATCCCCGGTGCAGCCGGGGGTACCAGCGTGAGTTGCTCGAAGTAGACCAGGCCGCGCATCGGGTGATGAAACCCGCGCCGGCCGCCTTGGCGCTCGTCGACGTCCTGCGAACGCCAGGCCGCCGCGAACGCGGGGCTGTCTTCCATGAGCCGCTCGATCAGTGCGCGTGTCGGCGGATCTTCGGCATGACGCAAGCTGTGGACACGAAACTCGGCCACGAGCCGTGCGGCGCGGTGCGGCCAATCCTCCACCAACGCCTGCAACGCCGTCGGCAGGAACATCGCTCGCAGCAGGTTCCGCTCTCCGGACGCAGCATCGAGCCAGCCGACGAACAGGTCGGCGGCCGCTGCATTCCATGCCCGGGCGGTCCATTGGCGATCCAGCAGATAGGCAGGCCCCGAGATTGCCTGAACGCTCGCAAGCAGTGCGACGGGCACGGCGGGCTCGGCATCCTGGCGCGGTTCGGGCTTGCCAGCCAGCGCGAACAGATAGGCGCGTTCAGCGCGAGACAGTCGCAGGGCCTCGGCCAGACTGCCCAGCGCGCGCACGGACATCGCCACCGGTCTCCCCTGCTCCAGCCACGTGATCCATGTGGCACTCAATCCCGAAAGCTGCGCAACTTCCTCGCGCCGCAATCCCGGTGTGCGGCGCCTGCGGCCCGGCGGCAGGCCGACGTCGCTTGGCGTCAGCCGCTCTCGGTGGGTGCGCAGAAATGCGCCGAGTTCGGCCTCGCGACTGACTTGAGTGGGTTCGATAGACATGGCTGGTGGTGCTTATACCAGGATAAATCTGTGACTTGTACCGGGAAAAGACCGCATCTACAGTACGTGAACCCCCGGGCCCGGGCAATCCCCATCGCCAATCCGACAAGAATCGAGGCACCCCATGCAACAACAGGAACTCGTCGCCGCCCAGTTCGGCGCCACCGCCAATGCCTACCTGACCAGTGCTGTCCATGCTCAAGGCGCCGATCTCGAACAACTCAAGCAAGCGCTGGCTTACCTGAAGCCCGTGGCGCATAGCCGCGTGCTCGACCTGGGCTGCGGCGCAGGCCACGCGAGCTTTGCTGCTGCAACGGTTGCCAACGAAGTGGTGGCTTACGACCTGTCGGCGGAAATGCTCGAAGTCGTGGCAGGTGCGGCACGCGATCGCGGCCTGGGCAACGTCAAGACGCAGCAGGGTGCCGCCGAGCAACTGCCGTTCGACGACGCCAGCTTCTGCGCCGTGGTCTCACGCATGAGTGCCCACCACTGGCGCGACGTCCCCGCCGCGCTGCGTGAAATCCAGCGCGTGCTGAAGCCGAACGGCAAGGTAGTGCTGATCGACATCGTCGGCGCCGAGGACCCGCTTTGCGATACATGGCTGCAATCCGTGGAATTGCTGCGCGACCCATCGCACATCCGCGACTACACGCCGACCGTGTGGACGCAAATGTTCGAGGCAGCCGGATTCCAGGTAGAGGTGTCGCCGGTCTGGCGCATCGACATCGAATTCACCAGCTGGGTGGCCCGGATGCGCACGCCAGAAGTTGCGGCAGCCGCGATCCGCCACCTGTGGGAAAAGGCGCCAGCCGAAGTTTGTGATCGCTATCGCGTGCAGCCCGACGGCAGCTTTGCGCTGGAAGCGGCAATGTTGGCCGCCTCTCCCCGCGCGTAACAGCCCTCCCCTCAGCCCTCCCCTCGCCCGTCGCAGTCAGCCGGTCGCGGTTTCGGCCGGGATCGGCATGGTCTGGACCATGTTCCAGACCGCAGCCGCCGCCGGTGACAGCGACCGGTCCTCGCGACGGACCATGACGATGCTGCGTTCCTCGCGCGGCGTCAGCGGCTTCGAGACCAGCGGGGACGCCTCGGGCAACGGCAACGAGAAGGACGGCAGGACCGACGCGCCGATCCCCGCCTCCACCATGCCGAATACGCTGGCGGAGTGCCCGAGTTCCTGCACCACCTGCGGCACCGCGCCATGACGAGCGAAGATCCGGTCGATCAACGGCCGGCTGCCGGAGGCAAAATCGAGCAGCACCAGGCGCTCGCCGTGCAACGCGGTCCAGGGCACCGAATCCGCCTCGGCCAGTGGATGGTCGCGCCGACATACGAAACAGAACGGATCGGTGGCGAGCGGCGCGATAGTCAGCCCCTCGCGCGCCATCGGATCGATCAACACCCCGAAATCGACCGCGCCGGCGCGGATCTGCTCGAGGCCGTCGGCCTGGACGTTGTCGCGCACGAACAACCGGATATCGGGATACTGGCTCGCGCAGGCCGCCACATACATCGGCATTAGTCGCGCCGAGATCGTCGGCGCACTGGCTATCACAACCCGGCCGCGATAGCGTTCGCCGGACTGCCGTGTCTCTTCCAGGGTGTCGTCAAGCTGGCCCAGCAGCCGCTCCAGCGCTGGTACCAGTGCCGTTCCAGCCTCCGTCAGCACGACTTCCCGAGTCGTACGATCCAGCAGACGTACGCCAAGTGCCTCTTCAAGCTCGGCAACACCCCGACTGACCGCCGGCTGCGTCAGCCCGACGGCATCCGCTGCCCGGCTGAAACTGCCATGCCCCGCCACCGCCAGAAAGACCCGCAACTGCCGCAGTGTGTAATTCATGCAACGTTGAAATGAATGAATGAAATAAATGAATTTGCATTCTAGACAGGACGAGGGTCCAATACCAAGCGGAAACCCTTACGCACTATCCCTATCAATGTCCGCCATTCTCGCCCCCTTCAAAAAGATCTACGACCTGATCGACGGGTTCGTGCTGATCATGCTGACCGCTATCGGCATCGCGCTGATTGCCCCTGAAATCGGAACCGGTGACGGCCCGCTGCGCCTTGGCGTGGTCACCAATCTCGGTGTCGCCTTGGTGTTTTTCCTGCACGGCGCCGCATTGTCGCGCGACAAGCTGGTAGCGGGTGCCAAGCATTGGCGTCTGCATGTCTTCGTGCAGTCTTTCACGTATATCGTGTTCCCGATCGTCGGCGTGCTGCTGATGCTGTCGCTGCGCAACACGCTGCCGCCCGAGTTGCTGCTGGGCGTGTTCTATCTGTGCGCACTGCCGTCCACGGTATCGTCGTCGGTGGCGATGACGTCGATGGCACGTGGCAACGTGCCCGGCGCCATCTTCAACGCCACGATCTCGGGCCTGATCGGCATGGCGCTGACCCCGTTGCTGATGGGCCTGGTGATCAGCGCCAGCGGCGCGTCGATGCCGCTGGGTCGCGCGCTGATGGGCGTGGCGCTGCAACTGCTGCTGCCGTTCGCGCTGGGTCAGGCCGCGCGCCCGTTGATTGGCAACTGGCTGGCCAAGAAGAAGCAGATCACCAACAAGATCGACCGTGGTGTGATCGTGCTGATCGTCTACTCGTCGTTCTGCGACGCCACCGCTGCTGGCCTCTGGCACCAGTACCACTGGCAGACCATCGGCGCAGTGATGGGTATCGCGGCCGTCCTGCTGTTCGTGATTCTGGGCACCACCACGTTCACGGCGCGTCGCCTGGGCTTTTCGGTGGAAGATGAAATCACGGCCGTGTTCTGCGGCTCGAAGAAGAGCCTTGCCAACGGTATCCCGATGGCCAAGATTCTGTTCGCCGGTCATCCGGCCCTGGGCCTGCTGGTGCTGCCGCTGATGGTCTATCACCAGCTCCAACTGATTGTCTGCTCGGTCATCGCCGCACGGTACGCAAACCGCGATGACGTGGAAACGCGTGAGGCGGTGCGTGCCTGAGACGTGCCTAATGCGTGCCTGAGGCAGGCTCGTTGATCAAATGAAAACGGCGCCCCAGGCGCCGTTTTCTTTTTGCATGGTGAAGGGTGGCCCGCTGCCGCATTGACCACCTTCGACCATCACACCGATGGATTCTTCGACAGCGGCGGATTGCGCGCGAAGTACGCCTTGATGCCTCGCAGGATGGCGTTGGCCAGTTGCTCCTGATGGCTGTCGTCGTTGAGCTTGCGCTCTTCCTCGGGATTGCTGATGAACGCGGTCTCGATCAGGATCGACGGAATATCCGGCGCCTTGAGCACCGCAAATCCCGCTTGCTCCACGCTGCCCTTGTGCAGCTTGTTGATCCCACCGATCTCCTGCAGCACGGACCTGCCTACCTGCATGCTGTCGTTGATCTGTGCCGTTGTGGACAAGTCCAGCAGCACGCGCGCCACCTGGGCATCCTTGTTGCCCATATTGGCACCGCCGATCAGATCGGCATTGTTTTCCTTGTTGGCCAGCCAGCGCGCGGCCGAGCTTGACGCGCCGCGTTCGGACAACGCGAACACCGATGCCCCACGCGCCTCGGGAGACAGGAAAGCGTCGGCGTGAATCGACACGAACAGGTCCGCCTGCACGCGGCGGGCCTTTTGCACGCGCACGTTGAGCGGCACGAAGAAGTCCGAATCGCGCGTCATCATCGCGCGCATATTGGGCTGCGCGTCGATCTTCGCGCGCAGGCGCGTGGCGATTTGCAGCACGACATCCTTCTCGCGCGATCCCGCGGCACCTATCGCCCCCGGGTCTTCACCACCATGGCCGGGATCGATGGCCACGGTCAGCAGGCGGCGCATCTTGAATTCGCTGGGTGGCGGCAGATTGGTCCGCGCCGTCGGCGGCGGCGCCACGGGCGCGGGAGACGGCAGGGGGGGCCTGGGCTTGACGCCGGCCAATGCGGGTGGCGGAGCGGTAGTCGGCGACGGAAGCTGGTCCCGATCCTCGAACTTGCGCACAATCGCGCCGATTGCATCCTCTTCCGCACCAGCGGGCGCGCCGGACACACCATCGGTACCAGCAGGCGGCGGCGCGGCGGCGAATCGCCGCTGCTTGTCCTCGGTATCACGCACGAGCTTCCAGAGCGGGTCGGGCGGATTGACCGGATACAGGTCGAATACGAGACGATTGCGGTAGTCGCTGATCGGCGCAAGCGTGAACACCTGCGGCGAGACGTCTTCCTTGAGGTCGAACACCATCCGCACCACGCGCGGGCGGTTCTGTCCCACGCGCACGGACTGGATATACGGATCGTTCGGCGTGATCTTCGCCACGAGTTCG
This sequence comes from Cupriavidus sp. Met-2, assembly GCF_049843575.1. NCBI lineage: Bacteria > Pseudomonadati > Pseudomonadota > Betaproteobacteria > Burkholderiales > Burkholderiaceae > Cupriavidus > Cupriavidus sp. Met-2. The sequence goes on along the minus strand of NZ_JBBHZL010000001.1, from coordinate 417,162 downwards.
CGCAGCGTCGGCGACAGGTCGAGCCCGTCGATGTCGACCACGAGACGGTCCGGGTTGCGGATCATCTGGTGCACGGCCACCAGGCGCTCGTCGGACTCGATGGTTACCCGCGTGTAGTCCTCGGCCGGCCACACCCGCACCGCGACAATGCCGGCGCCAAAGGCGATCTGCGGCCCGGCGATGGTCAATACGACCGTACCGGCACTGACTTTCAGCGCCTGCGCCATCCATTTGCGGCGGGCCTTCAGCAGTCCGTCGGGTCCATCGGGTCGGTCGGTTGCGAGTCGCTTGATCAGCATGCGTTCAGCAGGGTAAGTCCAGTGGGAGTATAGGCGCGCAGCGTTGCCATGCGGCGATCCGCGCCCGCATCGGCCCCGTTATCGGCCCAATGTGAGACACGATTGTCCGATTGGAGCAACACATGGAGGTCAGGTTCCCCCAGCAGGCGGCCCGCCTTTTCCGGCCACTCCACGAGATTGAGCGCCGGTTCGGCAAAACAGTCGCGAAATCCTGCGTCGATCCACTCCTCGGGGTCGGCGAAGCGATAGAGATCGAAGTGGTAGACCGTCAGCGGCGATCCATCGGCACGCAGCACTTCATAGGGTTCGCACAGCGTGTAGGTGGGGCTACGCACCTTGCCGGCGTGTCCGAGCGCGCGCAGCACGGCACGCGTCAGCGTGGTCTTGCCCGCGCCAAGGTCTCCGGACAACTGCAGATGGATCGTGCGCGGCGGCATCGCGCGCGCGGCGGTGGCCAGCGCCGCGCCAAACCGTTCGGTGGCGGCTTCGTCCGGTAGCGGCAGAATGCGTTCTTCGAGCAGGGGCATTGCGTACAATTCAGGAATGATCGACCGAGCAGTTCCCGCCTCCTCCCCCGCGAAAGACCCCGTTCCGGTGCCGTCCACGTCGTCCCCGCAAGCTGCCAGGGACTCTCTGGCGTCGCTGGTGGCACAGATTCGTGCCTGGGGGGGGGAGCTCGGATTCGATGCGATCCGCATCGCCGATGTCGATCTGCGGCACGCCGAAGCGGGCCTGTTGGCGTGGTTGCAGGCGGGCTACCACGGCGACATGGATTATATGGCCAACCACGGCACAAAGCGCGCCCGCCCGGCCGAACTGGTGCCCGGCACCGTGCGCGCCATCGTCGCGCGCATGCCCTATCTGCCCATGCAGCGTGACGACGGCTGGCGCCGACACGAACTCGCCCGCCTCGACGACCCCTCGACTGCCGTGATCTCGCTTTACGCACGTGGCCGCGACTATCACAAGGTACTCCGCAACCGGCTGCAGCAGCTGGCGGCCCGTATCGAGACCGCGATCGGCGCGTTTGGCTACCGCGTCTTCACCGATTCGGCCCCGGTCATGGAAGTGGCGCTGGCCAGCCAGGGTGGCCTGGGCTGGCGCGGCAAGCACACGCTGCTGCTCGACCGCGATGGTGGTTCGATGTTCTTTCTCGGCGAGATCCTCGTCGATATCCCGTTGCCCGCCGATTCGGCCGAGGCCCCGCACTGTGGCAACTGCCGCCGCTGCATTGACATCTGTCCGACCCAGGCCATCGTGGAGCCCTATCTGGTGGATGCGCGGCGTTGCATTTCCTATCTGACGATCGAACACAAGGGCGCTATTCCCGAAGACCTGCGCGCGCCGATGGGCAATCGCGTCTATGGTTGCGACGATTGCCAACTGACGTGCCCTTGGAACAAGTTCGCTCATCGCGCCACGTTGCCGGACTTCGACGTGCGCAATGGCTTCGACGCGCCCGACATGGCAACACTATTCGATTGGAGCGAAGCAGAATTCAACCAGCGGCTCGAAGGCAGCCCGATCCGGCGGATCGGTCATGAACGCTGGCTGCGCAACCTGGCCGTGGGCCTCGGCAACAGCCTGCGCGCCGCGGCGGTGAACGATCCGGCGCTGGCCGAACGCATCCGTGCCTCACTCCGCGCGCGGCTCGATGCGGCCACGCCATTGGTGCGCGAGCATATCGAATGGGCGCTCGCGCAGGACCGGGCCCCTGAGCGCGGCTAGGCGGCTAGGCGGCCAGGCCGCTAGCTCACCAGCGACAGCCACACCGGCGTGGTCACGATCGCCACGACAGTCATCGCGGAAATCGTCGCCGCCACCATCGGACCATTGCCGCCCATGCGCACGGCCAGGATGTACGAACTCGATGCCGTGGGCAGCGACGCATAGACCACCACGATCTGGTACTGCAATGGGGTCAGCGGCAGATACTTGCCCACCAGCCACGCGAAACAGGGCATGGCAAGCAGCTTCACGCCGCTCCACCACGCCATCGGGCCGGCCGTGCCGGTAGCCCCGCTCATCTGCAGCCCCGCGCCGACGGTCATCAGCCCGAGCGCGGTGGAAGCTGAACCAAGCCGGTTCAGCGTCATCGCCACCACCTCGGGCGGATGCAGGCCCAGCAGGTTCGTGACCAGCCCGGTGGCCGTGGCCAGGATCAGCGGATTCCGGACCAGTTCGCGCAGCACACGCGCCTCGCCATGTTTCGCCAGCGCCCACACCGCCACGACGTTGCACAGCGGCACCGTCACCCCGACGACCAGCGCCATCAGCGCCAGGCCCTCGCCATTGCCAAGCCGCGCGGCCAAGGCCAGGCCAATGTAGGAATTGAAACGGAAGGCTGTCTGCAGGCCCGAGGCGAAATCCGCCGGGGCCGGCCGCAACACCCACTTGACCAGATAGCCGGTGGCCATGCCGAAGACCATCGTGAGCAGGGCCAGGCCGAGCATGGCGGACGTCGACGAGAAGTCGAATTTGGCGCTGTTCGTCGATTGCAGCAGCAGCGCCGGGAACAGGACGAAGTAGACCAGACGCTCCACTCCGGCCCAGAAACCGCGGTCGAATGGGGTGTATCGAACCAGCAGCCAGCCAATCAAAATCAGGCTGAAATCCGGGACCAGCAGGAGTGCGGAAGACATTGTCTCGTTTGTTTTGTCGTTTTCATCACATCTGCTCGTTTGCCTTGCATCATGAAATGTGCAGCCTAGGGCAGATACGGATGGGTATTTTTTCAGAATTCCGGCAGCATGGCACGCTGTATTTCGTCTCGCCCGCGGTTTGCCCGCCGCCCGTCGCACCATGAAGTCCCTGAAGTCTCCCTCCCGTACGACCGCCCTTTCCCGCCGTTTCGCCGCCACGCTGTGCGCGACGCTGGCGCTTTGGACGCTGATGCCACCTGCATCGGCGATGGTCATCGAGGGGGTTCGCTTCGACGACGCGACGCGGCTCGGCGGCAAGGAACTGGCGCTCAACGGCGCCGGCTTGCGCTCGGTATTCGTGATCAAGGGCTATGTAGCGGGCCTGTACCTGCCCGAACGCGCGCGCAATGCAACGGTGGCGCTGGCCACGCGCGGGCCCAAGCGGCTGCAACTGCGCGTGCTGCGGGAAGTGGAGGCGGAGTCGTTCATCAAGGCGCTCAACGAAGGCTTGCGCGAGAACCATTCCGAGCTGCAGATGAGAATGCTGGCCGATCGCCTGGCGCAGCTCCAGCAGACCATGACCGAGATGGGCGCCGCGCACCGTGGCGACATCATCAATTTCGACTTCACGCCCGAAGGCGGCACCGTGGTGGCGCTGAACGGCATCCCACGCGGCCAGGCCATTGCCGGCGAAGACTTCTACCAGGCCGTACTGCGCATTTTCCTGGGCGACCACCCGGTAGACCGCAACCTCAAGCGCGGCCTGCTGGGCGGCTGACCCACGCACGCCGCCGTGCCGCGCAAATCCGCGCGAGGCACGCCGGCGATTCCAACCCCGGGCGTGATCCGCCCGGCTTTCACGTACGGGAGATCCTTTCCTCATGCAAGCTCGCAAAACCGCATTGATCGCTGCCGTCGCGGCGGCTGCCTCCGTGGCGTCGGTGGCTCACGCGCAGAGCAACTATCCGACCAAGCCGATCCGCCTGATCATTCCGTTCGCGCCGGGCGGCACCACCGACATCGTCGGCCGTGGCGTGGCGGATCAGATGAGCCGCATCCTGGGCCAGACGGTCGTGGTGGAAAACCGCGCGGGCGGGGGTGGCTCGATTGGCGCCGACTCGATCGCCAAGGCAGCACCGGACGGCTACACGATCGGCATCTCCACCGTGTCGACGATGGCGGTGAACCCGGCGTGCAACCCGAAGCTCTCCTACGACCCGATCAAGGACTTCAAGCCCATCGCCAACGTGGCCAACGTGGCCAATGTGATCGCCGTGAACCCGAACTTCCCGGCCAAGGATTACAAGGAGTTCCTGGCGGTGCTGAAGGCCAACCCGGGCAAGTACTCGTACGCGTCGTCGGGCACCTGCGGCTTCGGCCACATGCTCGGCGAGCAGTTCAAAGTCTCGACCAAGACGTTCATGGTGCACATTCCGTACCGTGGCGCGGGCCCTGCACTGAACGACGTACTGGCTGGCCAGGTGCCGATCATGGTGGACAACCTGCCGTCGTCGATGCCGTACATCAAGGCCGGCAAGCTGCGCCCGATCGTGGTGGCCTGGAACAAGCGCGTCGAGGGGCTGCCTGACGTGCCGACCTTCGGCGAAATGGGCCTGAAGGAGCCGAACGACCCGGCCTGGTACGGTCTGGTTGCCCCAGCCGGCACGCCTGACGACGTCATCAACAAGCTCAACGCCGCGGTGGTGAAGGCGCTGCAGGACAAGGCCTTCGTCCAGCGCCTGCAGGCGGCTGGCGCCGAACCGTCGGGCAATACGCCGGCGCAGCACGCTGCCGAAATCAAGAAGGAATTCGACAAGATGAAGAACCTGGTGAAGGTTCAGAACATCAAGCTCGAGCAATAAGCGGGTATCCGCAGGTAGCGAGAAAGGACCTCCACGGAGGTCCTTTTTTGTTGCGCCTGACAGACGCGGCACCAGCGTTCTTCCCCTGTCTGCCCCCGCCGAGCGGGCGGGTAGTCCCATTGCATTCGATATGCATCTGGAATCAGCATAAAATCGCTCATCGCCACGTTATCCCGCCATCCACCATGCAACATCACTTCGATGCCGTCCTGCCCGCGCCATTTGGCAAGGTCGGCGTACGTGTCGATGGCACGCAGGTTCACGAAATCGTCTATCTGCCCGACAGCTTTGCCGAGGTCCCGCCAACCAGCGCGTTGACAAAGCGCGTGGCGGAACAGCTCGACGCCTACTACGCCAATGCAGACACCGTGTTCGACCTGCCGCTGGCACGGCGTGGCACGGACTTCCAGCGCAAAGTCTGGGCGGCCATCAGCGCGGTGCCGCGTGGCGGCCTGACGACCTACGGCACCATCGCGAAATCGCTGCAGAGCATGCCGCGCGCCGTGGGCCAGGCCTGCGGACAGAACTGGTTTCCGATCGTGGTGCCGTGCCATCGCGTGGTGGCGGCCAACGGACTCGGCGGCTTCGCGCATCATGGCGAGGAAGGATTCCATCTGGGCGTGAAGCGCTGGCTGCTGCGCCATGAAGGCGCGATGCTGCTATGACGGCGGCACTCGATGGCGACCTGTCGCTGGTCGACCGGTTCTGCGATGCGTTGTGGCTCGAAGATGGCCTGGCACGCAATACGATCGACGCCTACCGGCGCGACCTGGCCATGCTGGCGCGCTGGCTGCACGAGTCCGGCACCACGGCGTTACTGGGCGTCGACGACACCGCGCTTTCCGGATACTTCGCCGCGCGTCACCTGGAGACGCGCGCTTCCTCGGCCAATCGCCGCCTGACTGTGTTCCGCCGTTTCTATCAGTGGGCCCTGCGCGAGCACATGATCGAGGCCGACCCCTGCCTGCTGCTGCGCCCCGCCAAGCAGCCACCCCGGTTCCCGAAGACGCTGTCCGAGGCACAGGTGGTGGCGCTGCTGGAAGCCCCCGATATCGAAACGCCGCTGGGCCTGCGGGACCGCACCATGCTCGAACTGATGTATGCGAGCGGGCTGCGCGTGTCCGAGCTCACGAACATGAAGACCATCGAAGTCGGCCTGAATGAAGGCGTGGCGCGCGTGGTTGGCGGCAAGGGCAACAAGGAGCGGCTGGTGCCATTCGGCGCGCAGGCCGGCGACTGGCTGCATCGCTACCTGTCCGATGCGCGCCCCACGTTGCTGGCGGGCCGCGCGTGCGACGAACTCTTCGTCACGCAGCGCGGCGAGGGCATGACGCGCCAGACGTTCTGGCACCTGATCAAGAAACACGCGCGTGACGCGGGCATTCACGCCCCGCTCTCCCCGCATACGCTCCGGCACGCCTTTGCCACGCACCTGCTTAATCACGGCGCCGACCTGCGCGTGGTGCAGCTGCTGCTGGGGCACGCCGATATCTCCACCACGCAGATCTACACGCACGTCGCGCGCGAGCGCCTGCGCGAACTGCACCTGCATCACCATCCGCGCGGCTGACCCGCGCGACCGACCACGCGATATGAGCAAGAGCAAGCACGTCTCCGAAACCCCCGCCACGCAAATGCTGCGCAAGCACGGCGTCACGTTCGGCGAGCACACCTACGACTACGTCGACCACGGCGGCACGGGCGAATCGTCACGTCAGCTCGGCGTGCCCGAGCACGACGTGGTCAAGACACTGGTAATGGAAGACGAAGCGGCCAAGCCGCTGATCGTGCTGATGCATGGCGACTGCTCGGTGTCGACCAAGAATCTCGCACGGCAGATCGGCGCCAAGAGCGTGCAGCCATGCAAGCCCGACGTGGCGCAGCGCCACAGCGGCTATATGGTTGGCGGCACGTCGCCCTTCGGCACGAAGAAGAAAATGCCGGTCTATGTCGAGGCGTCGATATTGACGCTGGACAAGATCTACATCAATGGCGGCCGCCGTGGATACCTGGTCAGCGTCGCGCCGGCGGTACTGGAGGCGCTGGTTGACGCCAAGCCGGTGGAATGCGCGCTGCCGGACTAACGCCGCGTCCGCGTATAGGGGAAAGTCACGGAGTTGGATGACCCGGCGCCGCGCTACAATCGCGCCAGCCTGAAATTCCTAGCCTTATTCCCACAGAAATGATCAACCTGCTATTTGCCGTCATCGCTTACCTGATCGGATCGGTGTCATTCGCCGTCGTGGTCAGCAAAGTCATGGGCCTACCCGATCCGCACAGCTATGGCTCCGGCAACCCCGGCGCCACGAACGTGCTGCGCACCGGCAACAAGAAGGCGGCCATTTTCACGCTGATCGGCGACGCGCTGAAAGGCCTGGCGGCGGTGCTGCTGGCCAAGCACTTCGGCCCGGCATACGGCGTGGACGAGACCGGCATCGCGCTGGTGGCGCTGGCCGTGTTCCTCGGCCACCTGTTCCCGCTCTACCATCGCTTCGCGGGCGGCAAGGGCGTGGCCACGGCCGCCGGCATCCTGTTCGCCATCGATCCGATTCTCGGCGCCGGCACGCTGGCCACGTGGCTGATCATCGCGTTCTTCTTCCGCTATTCGTCGCTGGCCGCGCTGATCTCGGCGATCTTCGCGCCGTTCTTCTATGTACTGATGAATGGCGTGGACATCATGGCCGGCGCGATCCTGGTGATCAGCGTGCTGCTGATCGCGCGCCACCGCGCCAATATCGCAAAGCTGCTGGCGGGCAAGGAAAGCCGGATCGGGGAGAAGAAGAAGGTTTGAACGTCTGAAGCACAAGCTGTGCTCCCCTCTCCCATTCGTGGAAGAGGGGGAAAACCATCGGCAGATTTATCGCATCAAGCCGCCTGCGCCATGGCCGCGAACGGAAACACCATTTCCACGCGCAGGCCGCCTTCCTCGCGGTTGGCAATGGACAGGCGTCCGCCGGCCTGCCGCACCAGGCGATCGACGATCGCCAGGCCCAATCCCGAATGCGCATTGCCGCCACGTGCCGGATCGAGCCGCACGAACGGCATCGTCACGCGTTCGATCGCGTCATCCGGAATCCCCGGTCCCTCATCCTCAACAATCAGCTTCCAGCCTTCCTGCGTGCGGCTCGTGGCCACACACACCGGCGGCTCACCGTAGGCGTAGGCGTTGTCGACGAGATTGCCGATGATCCGGTCGAGCTGAGTGGCGATCATGCGGAAGCCATCGCCCGCGTTCAGTTCCAGCACCACCTTCCTGTCCTGCTCCTGCAAGGATGCCGCCAGTTCGCCGATACGCTTGTCCACCGGCACGGGCCGCGCGGTAGGCTCGCTGCTTTGCGCGAAGGTCAGGAACTGCTCGACGATCGCCGACATCGACTCCACATCGCGCGTCACGCCGGCAGCGGCCTTCGGATCCGACAGCATCTCCGCACGCAATCGTAGGCGCGCGAGCGGGGTTTTCAGGTCGTGCGCGATGCCGGCCAGCATTGTGTTGCGTTCCTGATCGATGCGCACGAGGTCTGCGACCATGCGATTGAAACGCTCGATCAGTTGCCGCAGTTCATGCGGTCCGCGCTCGCGCAGCGGCGACACCAGTTGCTGGCGCGACAGCTTCTCCGCCGCCTCGGCCATATCCCGCACAGGGCGCTGGATCTGCCACGCGATCAGCAATGCGAAGATGATCGCTATCCCTACCACCAGCACCACGCCCGGCAACAGTCGATTGTCCGGCGGCGGGTTGTGCACGAACAAGATCGGCATGGCGATCCATCGATTACGCTTGGGAAGCTTGATCCACAGCCGCGGCGTGGACAGTTCGTCCTCAAGCCGCACCTCGGTACCCGGCGGCAGGCGCCGCGTGAACTGCTCCACCAGCCGGCGCGCCCGGCCGGCCTGCGGAACGGAGGCGTGCTCGTCGGCGGTGGAGGCATCCGCCACCTCCACCAGGCTCGGCAGGGGCAACGGCGGCGTCGCATCGAGCGCCCGCTGGATACTGTCGAGCTGGAAGATCATCTGCTCGACCGAATAGTCGATCTGCTGCTGGCGCCGGTCCATGCGTAGGATGGCCAGCCACGAAAAGTGGCTGATCACCAACACGGCCGCGATCAGCAGCGCGATGCGGCCAAACAGGGTATCGATGCGAAGCTTCATTGCGGAATGCTGTCCTCGGCCTCGTCCGGCACAAAGGTGTAGCCGCGGCCACGTACGGTCTGGATATAGCGCGGGCGCTGGGCGTCCTCGTCGAGCAGGCGGCGCAGGCGCCAGATCTGCACGTCGATGCCCCGGTCGCTGATGCCGTTGGCGGTGCCGTACATCAGTTCGACGATGCGCTCGCGGGAGAGCACTTCAAGCGGATGCGACAGCAGCAGCTTGAGCAGCGCGAATTCGGTGTCGCTGATGGAAACGGACTGGCCGCTGCGTTCGAGCGAGCGCTGGCGGAAGTTCACCCGGAACGGGCCGAACACCACGGATTCCCGATCCTCGGGTGCGGCAGCCGGGCGGGCCAGCTTGCGGCGCAGCACGGCATTGATCCGCGCCAGCAACTCGCGTGGCGAGAACGGCTTGCCGAGGTAGTCGTCCGCGCCGATCTCCAGCCCGACGATGCGGTCGATCTCGTCGCTGCGCGCGGTCAGCAGGATCACGGGGATATCGTCGTTCTTGGCGCGCAGATTGCGCAGGGCGGTCAGGCCGTCGACCTTTGGCATCATCAGGTCGAGCACGATCAGCGCCGGGCGCTCGCGCTCGAGTCGCGCCTGCAGGCCGTCGCCATCATGGAGCACGGAAACCGCGAATCCCTGGGATGTCAGGTACTCGCGCAGCAGGTCGCGCAGTTCGGGATCGTCATCGACGACGAGAATCTGGGTGGGCTGGTTTGTACGCATAGGCACATGATAGTCAGGCCGGACATGCGGCTTTGCAAATGTCCCGGACCGTTTTGTTTCCGGAGGTTACACCCACGTCGTTGGTAATCCGCTGTAATAAAAGCAGGGCGCGGCGAAACAGGTGGGATGGGAGCCGCACATTATGCTTCAGGCCATCCCCCTGACGGCGAGGCACCCTGCCCGTGCGATGCGGCATACTGCTGCAACTTCGACGTCACAATGCTTGTGCGAATACCGTTGGCACGCCCCACTTTTTCGTCGTGCCGCTCCCAGGATTCCGGTCATGTCCAACCCAGAACAAGGTCAACCCACTCCTCCCAATCCGCCCACACCGGGCGGTAATACCCGGTCGCGTCGCCGCACATGGATCGCCGGCGCAGTCATCGTCGTGCTAGCCGGTGCCGGCTGGTACTGGCACGGCCATCGCAAGGCCGCGCAGCAAGCCGGCGCCACGAGTGCCGGCGCGGCCAGTGGCGCTGCCGGGATGGGCGCGGGCAAGCGGGGCCCCGGAGGCGCTAGCGGCGCCGGTGGCCCTGGCGGCCCGGGCGCGCAGCAGCGCTCGCCAGTGGTGGTCAACCGCGTGACGCGCCGCAACATGGACGTGGTGCTGAACGGCCTGGGCAACGTGACGCCGGTGGCCAACGTCACGGTGCGCGCGCAGGTCTCCGGCCCGCTGCTCAAAGTGCTGTTCAAGGAAGGCCAGATGGTCAAGGCCGGCGACGTGCTCGCCGAAATCGACCCGCGCCCGTTCCAGGCCACGCTCGACCAGGCTGTCGGCCAACTCGCGCGCGACCAGGCATTGCTCCAGAACGCCCGCCTGGACCAGAAACGCTACAAGACGCTGCTGGCGCAGGACTCGATCTCGAGCCAGCAGGTAGATACGCAGGACGCGCTGGTGCGCCAGTACGAGGGGACGGTCAAGACCGATCAGGGTAACGTCGACAACGCGCGCATCCAGCTTGGCTACACGCGCATCGTCGCGCCGACGTCGGGCCGCATTGGCCTGCGTCAGGTCGACCCGGGCAATATCGTCAATCCAAGCGACACCAACGGCATCGCCCTGATCACCCAGATCCAGCCGATCGCGGTGCTGTACACGATCCCCGAAGACAACCTGCCCTCGGTGCTGAAGAAGCTCAACGCCGGCGAGAAGCTGGCGGTGCAAGCCTGGGACCGCCAGATGCGCAACCAGCTCGGTGAAGGCACGCTGCTGACCACGGACAACCAGATCGACACCACCACGGGCACCGTCAAGCTCAAGGCAATCTTCGCGAACACCGACGGCATGTTGTTCCCGAACCAGTTCGTCAACGTGCGCACGCGCATCGACACGCTGGAAGACGCCACCGTGATCCCGATCGCGGCGATCCAGCGGGGCCAGCAGGGCACGTTCGTGTATGTCGTGGATGACCAGAGCACGGTCAAGGTGCAGGTCGTCACGCTCGGGCCGGGCGACGGTAGCCACAGCGCCGTGCTCAAGGGCCTGGAGCCCGGGCAGCGCGTGGTTGTGGATGGCGCGGACCGCCTGAAGGAAGGCATGACCGTCGAGGCGGTAGACCCGGCGGCACGTGCCGCGGCGCTCACGCCGGCGAGTTCGCCACGCGCCCGCGGCCGTCGCGGCGGCGGCGCGAGCGGCGTCCACGGTGCCAGCGGCGCGCGGGCAGCCAGCGGCGCCCATGGCTCGGGCGCGAGCCCGCAGCAGGCACAGCCGTAAGGCGAGGAGTCGAGGAGCGGCATGAATCCCTCACGCATCTTTATCGAGCGGCCAGTCGCCACAGCGCTGCTGATGGTGGCCATCCTGCTGTCGGGGCTGGTCGCATTCCGGCTGCTGCCGCTCTCGGCCCTGCCCGAGGTGGACTACCCGACCATCCAGGTCACCACGCTCTACCCCGGCGCCAGCCCCGACGTGATGACCTCGTCGGTCACCGCGCCGTTGGAACGCCAGTTCGGCCAGATGCCTGGCCTAAAGCAGATGTCGTCGTCCTCCTCCGGCGGCGCATCGGTGATCACGCTGCAGTTCGAGCTGACACTGTCGCTCGACGTGGCCGAACAGGAAGTGCAGGCCGCCATTAACGCGGGCAGCAACCTGCTCCCGGCTGACCTGCCAATGCCGCCGATCTACAGCAAGGTCAACCCGGCCGACGCGCCGATCATGACGCTGGCGATGACGTCCGACACGCTGCCGCTGCCCAAGCTGCAGGACATGGTCGACACGCGCGTGGCCGCCAAGATCTCGCAGATCCAGGGCGTGGGCCTGGTCACGATCAGCGGGGGCCAGCGCCCCGCCGTGCGCATCCAGGCCAATCCGACGGCGCTGGCCAACCTCGGCATGTCGATCGACGACCTGCGCACCGCCATCGGCAATGCGAACGTGAACGGCGCCAAGGGCAGTTTCGACGGCCCCGCGCGCGCGTCGACAATCGACGCCAATGACCAGCTCAAGTCGGCCGACGAATACAAGCAGATCATCATCGGCTACCAGAACGGCGCGCCGATCCGCATCACCGACGTGGCCGACATCGTCGATGCGGCCGAGAACAGCCGCCTGGCCGCATGGGCCAACGCCAAGCCGGCCATCGTGCTGAACATCCAGCGCCAGCCCGGCGCCAACGTGATCGAGGTGGTCGACCGCATCAAGACGCTGATGCCCCAGTTGCGGGCGTCGCTGCCGGCCTCCGTGCAGGTGCAGCAGCTGACCGACCGCACCACCACAATCCGCGCCTCGGTCAAGGACGTCGAGTTCGAACTGCTGCTGGCCGTCGCGCTGGTGGTGATGGTGATCTTCATCTTCCTGCGCAACCTGTCCGCCACGATCATCCCGGGGGTGGCGGTGCCGCTGTCGCTGGTGGGCACGTTCGGCGTGATGTACATGGCCGGCTTCTCGATCAACAACCTCACGCTGATGGCACTGACCATCGCCACCGGCTTCGTGGTGGACGACGCCATCGTGATGATCGAGAACATCATGCGCTACATCGAGGAAGGCGATCCGCCGATGGAAGCGGCGCTGAAGGGCTCGAAACAGATCGGCTTCACCATCATCTCGCTGACGTTCTCGCTGGTGGCCGTGCTGATTCCACTGCTGTTCATGGGCGACGTGGTCGGCCGGCTGTTCCGCGAGTTCGCCATCACGCTCGCCGTGTCGATCCTGATCTCCGCAGTGGTCTCCCTGACGCTGACGCCGATGATGTGCGCGCGTCTGCTGCGTCACGTGCCCGAGAGCGAAATGTCCCGCTTCCACGTGGTCACGGGCCGCTTCTTCGACAGCGTGATCGAACAATATGGCCGCGCGCTGAACTGGGTGCTCGAGCGCCAGACGGCCACGCTGCTCGTCGCCGTGGGCACACTGGTGCTGACCGGCCTTCTCTACGTGGTGGTGCCGAAGGGTTTCTTCCCGGTGCAGGACACGGGCATGATCCAGGCGATCACCGAAGCCGCGCAGACCAGTTCGTTCCAGTCGATGGGCCGCAAGCAGGAGGCGGTGCAGAAGGTGATTCTCGAGGACCCCGCCGTGGATAGCGTGTCGTCGTTCATTGGTGTCGACGGCACCAACACGACGATCAACGCGGGCCGCATGATCATCAATCTGAAGCCGAAGGACGAACGCGACTCGATGGCAGTCGTGACCGACCGGCTGCAGGCCTCGGTGCAGAAGCTTGGCGGCGTGGCGCTGTACATGCAGCCGGTGCAGGACCTGACAATCGAGGACCGCGTGGCCCGCACGCAGTACCAGTTCACCGTCGAGGACCCGGACCCAGCCGTGCTGGCCGAATGGGTACCGAAGCTGATTGAGCGGCTGAAGCAGGAGCCGGAACTGCGCGACGTGGCCAGCGACCAGCAGAACAACGGCCTGCGCGCCTACGTGGAGATCGACCGCGACGCCGCCGCGCGTTTCGGCATCACCACCGCGGTCATCGACAGCGCGCTCTACAGCGCGTTCGGCCAGCGGCTGGTCTCGACGATCTTCACGCAGTCGAGCCAGTATCGCGTGGTGCTGGAAACGATGCCGCAATTCCGGGTGAGCCCGGAGTCGCTGTCCGCGCTGCGCCTGCCGTCGTCGTCGGGCGGCCAGGTGCCGCTCGGGTCGATCGCGCACATCTCGGAGCGCACCGGCCCGCTCGTGATCAATCACCAGGGCCAGTTCCCGTCCGCGACGATCTCGTTCAACCTCGCGCCGGGTGAATCGCTTGGCGCGGCGGTGGACAAGATCACCAAGGTCGAGAGCGAGATTGGCCTGCCGATCTCGATGGCCACCGAGTTCCAGGGCGCCGCTCTGGCCTTCCGCGCGTCGCTCTCCAACACCCTGTGGCTGATCCTGGCCGCTGTGGTCACGATGTACATCGTGCTCGGTGTGCTGTATGAAAGCACGATCCATCCGGTGACCATCCTCTCGACGCTGCCGTCGGCCGCCGTCGGCGCCCTGCTGGCGCTGCTGGTGTCGGGGCAGGATATCGGCATCATCGCGATCATCGGCATCATCCTGCTGATCGGTATCGTGAAGAAGAACGCGATCATGATGATCGACTTCGCGCTTGAGGCCGAGCGCGAAGGCGGCATGAAGCCGCGCGATGCGATTTTCCAGGCCTGTCTGCTGCGCTTCCGCCCGATCCTGATGACGACGATGGCCGCACTGCTGGCTGCGTTGCCGATGATGCTCGGCACGGGCATCGGCTCGGAACTGCGCCGTCCGCTGGGTATCACGATGGTGGGTGGCCTGCTGGTCAGCCAGGTGCTGACGCTGTTCACCACGCCGGTGATCTACCTGGCGTTCGACCGCGTCGCGATCCGCCTGAAGGCCTGGCGCCGCAACCGCTTCGGTGACCCCGATGAGGGCGGCACCGGAGAGGATGGCGGCCAGCAGCCGCACCGTCCGCAGGAGCCGAACGTCTGATGAACCTGTCGGCCACCTTCATCCATCGCCCGGTTGCCACCGCGCTGCTGACCATCGGCATTCTGCTGGCGGGCATCGCGGCGTTCCGGCTGCTGCCGGTCTCGCCGCTGCCGCAGGTGGACTTCCCCACCATCTCGGTGTCTGCGTCGCTGCCCGGCGCCAGCCCCGAGACGATGGCCGCCACGGTGGCCACGCCGCTCGAACGCGCGCTGGGGACGATTGCCGGTGTCACGGAAATCACGTCGAACAGCTCGCTCGGCTCCACACGCGTGACGCTGCAGTTCGACCTGTCGCGCAACATCGACGGCGCGGCCCGCGACGTGCAGGCCGCGATCAATGCATCGCGCGCCACGCTGCCCACGAGCCTGCCGAACAACCCGACCTATCGCAAGGTCAACCCGGCCGACGCGCCGATCATGATCATCGGCCTGACCTCGCAGACGATGTCACGTGGCCAGCTCTACGATGCGGCGTCGACGATCCTCGCGCAGAAGCTCTCGCAGGTGGAAGGCGTCGGGCAGGTGACCATCGGCGGCTCTTCGCTGCCGGCTGTGCGCGTGGAGCTGAATCCCACGTCGCTGAACAAGTACGGCATCTCGCTGGAAGACGTCCGCAACACCATCAGCGCCACCAACGCCAACCGGCCGCTCGGCGTGCTGGAGAACAGCAACAACGCGTGGCAGGTCTATGCCAACGACCAGGCGATGGCGGCCAAGGACTACATGCCGCTGATCATCCGCTACGCCACGCCGGGCACGTACTCGTCCGCGTCGGCCGGCGCGCTGATCGCCAGCACCGCCAACGCCGCCGCCGGCGGCAATGTCAGCACGAAGACCGTCAACGGTGTCACCACGACCACCATCACCACCAGCAGCGGCACCACGACGATCACCACCGGAGCCACCGGCGGCAGCAACGGCGCGAAGGGGCCAAACGGCTTCGCGGTGCCGATCCGCCTGCAGGACGTGGCCAATGTGGTCGACTCGGTACAGGACATCCGCAATGCCGGCTCTGCCAACGGCAAGCCATCGGTGCTGCTGGTGCTAAACCGCTCGCCCGGCGCCAACATCATCGAGACCGTGGACCGCGTCAACGACATCCTGCCGCAGTTGGGCAAGATGATCCCGGCCGCGATCTCGATGGACGTGATGATGGACCGCACACCCACCATCCGCGCCTCGCTGCGCGAGGTGGAACAGACGCTGATCATCTCGGTGGCTCTGGTGGTCATGGTCGTGTTCCTGTTCCTGCGCAACGTGCGGGCCACGCTGATTCCGAGTGTGGCGGTACCGGTATCGCTGGTCGGCACATTCTCGGTGATGTACCTGGCCGGGTTCTCGCTGAACAACCTTTCGCTGATGGCGCTGACCATCGCCACGGGCTTTGTGGTCGACGATGCGATTGTGGTGCTGGAGAACATCTCGCGCCATATTGAGGAGGGCATGAAGCCGCTGGCCGCCGCCTTGCGCGGCGCGCGCGAGGTCGGCTTCACGGTGCTGTCGATGAGTCTCTCGCTGATCGCCGTGTTCATCCCGCTGCTGCTGATGGGTGGCATCGTCGGCCGACTGTTCCAGGAGTTCGCGATCACGCTGTCGGTCGCCATCCTGGTGTCGCTGGTCGTGTCGCTGACCACCACGCCGATGATGTGCGCGCGGCTGCTGCGCCCAGTGCACGAAGAATCCCAGGGCCGTTTTCATCACGCAACCGAGCACGTCTTCACATGGATGCAGCAGGCCTACGCACGCACGCTGGGCGCGGCGTTGCGCCATAGCACGTTGGTCTGGATCGTTCTGCTGGCCACGGTGGCACTGAACGTCTGGCTCTACGTGATCGTGCCAAAGGGCTTCTTCCCGCAGCAGGACACGGGCCGCCTGATCGGCTTCATCCGCGCGGACCAGGCCACATCGTTCCAGGCGATGCGCACCAAGCTCGACAACTTTATCCAGATCGTCCAGACCGACCCGGCCGTGGTCAACGTGGTCGGCTTCACGGGCGGCTCGCAGCGCAATACGGGACAGATGTTCGTCACGCTGAAGCCGCTGTCCGAGCGCAAGGAATCCGCCGATGCAATCATCGCGCGGCTGCGTGGCAAGCTGGCGAAGGAGCCAGGCGCCAGCCTGTTCCTGCAGTCGGTGCAGGATATCCGCGTCGGTGGGCGACAGAGCAGTTCGCAATACCAGTTCACGCTGCAGTCCGATGACCTGGACGTGCTGCGCGAGTGGGAGCCAAAGGTTCGCGCGGCAATTTCGAACATCAAGGGCATCGAGGACGTCGACACCGATACCAATGACAAGGGCCTGCAGACGTCAGTGATCATCGACCGCGACACCGCGTCGAAGCTCGGCGTCAGCGCGCAGCAGATCGACGCGATCCTCAACGATGCCTTCGGGCAGCGCCTGGTCTCGACGATCTACCACCCGCTCAATCAGTACCGCGTGGTGATGGAACTCAGCTCCGAGTATCTGCAGGGGCCGCACGCGCTGCAGGATGTCTATGTCGTCACCGGCGGTGGCAAACGCGTGCCGCTCGCGGCCTTTACGCGTGTGATGCCGACCAGCACGCCGCTCGGCGTGAACCACCAGGGCCAGTTCGCGGCGTCGACGATCTCGTTCAACCTGGCCGAAGGCTATTCGCTGTCGCAGGCTACCGACGCGATCAAGGATGCGCTCGCGCGGATCGGCGCGCCGGAGACGTTACAGGCCAATTTCGCGGGTGGCGCCAAGGCGTTCCAGGATTCGCTCAAGAGCCAGCCGATCCTGATTCTGGCGGCGATCATCACGATCTACATCGTGCTGGGCATCCTGTACGAGAGCTACGTGCATCCGCTGACAATCCTGTCGACGCTGCCGTCGGCGGGCGTGGGCGCGCTGCTGGCCCTGCTGCTGTTCAAGACCGAGTTCAGCATCATCGCGCTGATCGGCGTGATCCTGCTGATCGGCATCGTGAAGAAGAACGCGATCATGATGATCGACTTCGCGATCGACGCCGAGCGGCGTGACGGCCTGAGCCCGCGCGACGCGATCTACCGCGCCTGCCTGCTCCGTTTCCGCCCGATCATGATGACCACGATGGCAGCGATGCTGGGCGCGATTCCGCTGGCACTGGGCCGCGGCGATGGCGCCGAACTGCGCGCGCCGCTCGGTATCTCGATCGTCGGCGGCCTGCTCGTCAGCCAGTTGCTGACGCTGTACACCACGCCTGTGGTTTACCTCACGCTGGATCGCTGGCGCCTCAAGGTCAAGGCCTGGCGCGAGCGTCGTCGCACCCAGGCAAGCGGCACCACGCCGCGCCTCGAACACTGATGAAGGCAATTGCCATGTCTCGAAGCCAATTCTCGTTCACCGTCGTCGCGCTGGCTTGTGCCCTGCTGACCGGTTGTGCGGTCGGCCCTGATTACCAGCGGCCCGATGCGCCCGTGCCCAAGGCTTTCAAGGAAGCCAGCGAGGACATGCCCGCATGGACCGGCGACTGGAAAACCGCCGAGCCGCAGGACATCATGGCGCGCCCCGACTGGTGGCGCGTATTCGACGATCCCGTGCTCGACGCGCTGATGTCTCAGGTCAAAATATCGAACCAGAACATCAAGGCGGCGGAAGCACAGTATCGCCAGGCCACGGCATCGCTATCCGCGGCACGCGCGGGCTACTTCCCGACGGTCGGCGCCAACGCCGGCGTTTCGCGCGGCGCGACGAGCAGCAATGGCCAGATCATCAACGGCCAGAACCTGACGCTGTCCGCCAACTGGGAAATCGACGTGTGGGGCCGCGTGCGCAGGCAGGTGGAAAGCGCCCAGGCCGGCGCGCAGGCCAGCGAGGCCGACCTGGCTTCGATCCTGCTCTCCACGCAGGCAACGCTGGCGCAGAGCTACTTCCTGCTGCGCGTGGCGGACGCCCAGCACGCGCTGCTGGACCGCACCGTGGCCGACTACGCGAAGTCGCTGCAGCTCGTGCAGAACCAGTACAAGGCGGGCACCGCACAACGCTCGGACGTGCTGCAGTCGGAAACCCAGCTCAAGTCCGCGCAAGCACAGCAACTCGATATCCAGATCACGCGGCAGCAGCTCGAACATGCCATCGCGGTACTGGTCGGCAAACCCCCGGCGGACCTGACCGTGGCGACCGTCGACAACCGCGACACGATTCCGCGCGTACCGGTGGCCGTGCCGTCGCAGTTGCTGGAACGCCGCCCCGATATCTCGGCTGCGGAACGGCGCATGGCATCTGCGAACGCCAATATTGGCGTGGCCGAAGCGGCCTACTACCCGACGCTCTCGCTATCCGCCACAGGCGGGCTGACGGCCAGCACCCTGGCGCGCTGGCTCTCTCTGCCTGACCGCGTCTGGTCAATCGGTGCCGGTCTGGCCGGCACCGTGTTCGACGGCGGCCTGCGCCGTGCCAATACAGCAATTGCCGTGGCCCAATACGACCAGACCGTGGCGAACTATCGGCAGACCGTGCTGGGCGCGTTCCAGGAGGTCGAGGACAACCTCGCCTCGGCCCGCGTGCTCGAACAGGAGTCGATCGTCCAGAACGACGCGCTGCGCTCGGCACGCGAAGCGCTTTCGCTGGTCAACCACCGCTACAAGGCCGGCACCGCAGCGTTGCTGGATGTGCTGACGGCACAGACCGCGGCCTATACGGCGGAGAACACCACATTGACGATCATGGGGCGGCAGTACACCGCGGCCGTCACGCTGATCAAGGCGCTTGGCGGCGGATGGCATGGACCGGATATGGAGGTGGGGAAGGCCGATAGCGCCCCGCCGGCTACCGCGCCCGCATCGACAGCGCAATAACAGACTCGGTGGCGGACTCAATAGCGGACTCGGTAGCGGCGCTGCAGCGCGCTACCGCCCCTCCGGCATCGGCAACGGCTGCTGACTGACCCGCTCCCGCAACCATGTGGCCGCCTTGCCCAGCGGCCGCTGCTTGTGCCACACGATTTCCATCGCCACGGGCCAGTCCTGGTCCTGGAAGGTCATCTGCGGCGATACCAGCCCGGCAGCGGCGGGCGAGTTGGCCGCCACGTGCCAGGGCACAAACGCCCAGCCGAGCTTGCGCTTGACCAGTTCGACGATCACCCACTGGCTTTCCACCCACCAGACTTCGGCCGCCACACGCAGCCGTTTCTTTTCCTCGCTGTCGCTGCGCGTGGCCACCATCAACTGCCGGTAGCGTTTCAACTCTTCGAAGTCCACGCGCGGCTGGGCGGCAAGGGGATGGTCGGGCGCGCAGATGATCGGCATCGGCACCCAGCCCAGCGCATGGAAGCCGAGTTCGGGCGGCAGGATCTCCTGGCGCCACATGATGCCGAGGTCCGCGCACTGGCTCAGCACCAGCCGGCTCACGTCCTCCATCAGCGGAAACAGCAGTTCGAGTTCGACCGACGGGAAGCGTTGCGAGAACTCGTCGAGCAGCACGCCAAGGGTCTCTTCCGGATATAGCTCGTCGACGGCCAGCGTGAGGCGGGACTCGACACCTTCGCCCAGGCTCTTGGCGACGCCCCGAAAGTGCTCGCAACGCTCCAGAATCACACGCGCCTCGACCAGCAGCCGCTCGCCGGCCGGCGTCAGAACCGGATAGCGGGCGGTGCGGTCGAACAGCGCGTTGCCGAGGTCGATCTCCAGATTGGCGACGGCGGCGCTGACGACGGACTGTGCCTTGCCAAGTTGGCGGGCCGCCGCGGAGAAGGATCCGGTCTCGGCTGCGGCGGCAAAGGCTTGCAACTGTTCGAGGGACAGGCTCATGGTGTGCGTTCTCGTTGGCTTTCTCCCCTCTCGCACAAGCAGGAGGGGGCGACGGGGGCAGACGGTGGCGAAAGCCGGTCGCAGGGGGAATCCCCTTCTATCGGAATAACCGATACTACCCAACTTGCGATTAGCTGTCCCGCCGATAGAATGCGCTCCATCGTTTCACAAAGGAGAGCTTCATGCGCACCACCGCAGACCGGATCCGTCACACCGTCGGTTTCGAGCTGATCGGGTTGCTGATCTTCGCCCCGCTTGCCAGCCTGGTATTTGGCTACGCGCTGCACCAGATGGGTCTGGTGGGCGCGGTCGCGTCACTGATCGCTGCCGTCTGGAATTACGTCTACAACATCCTCTTCGACCGCGGGATGCTGCGCTTCACCGGCCAACTCCGGAAGACGCCGGCGATTCGCGTGCTGCACGCAATCCTGTTCGAGGGTGGCCTGCTGCTCGTGTTCCTGCCATCGGTGGCGTGGTACCTCGACATGACCCTGCTCGACGCGTTCATCATGGACATCGCCGTGGCCGGCTTCTACATGGTCTACGCGCTGGTCTACAACTGGGTCTATGACGCGGTCTTCCCGATCCCTGGCCTCAAGGCGAAGGAGGATAGCCAGCCTGCCGATTGCCCGTCGGCCAACTAGGAACCGCGGAAATCCGACCGTGCGACGCGCGGTCGACCTCAGCAACAAAATGCGGCCAGAAACGGCCGCATTCACGTCATCCATCGGGCATGGGCCATGCGTTAACATGAGCGCCATGCCAATCCGCCCCTCCCTGCTCCGCCGCAGCCTGTCTCCCGTTATCGCAACGGCCGCGCTGCTCGCCTTCGGCCTGACTGGAGCCCAGGCCAAACCCGTCAAATCCGTCAAAGCCACCAAACCGTCGGTCCAGCGCGTCAGTGCAGAAGCCGCGGACCCGGCCGCCGCGCGCACCGGCCTGCCCGCTACTGTCACCACGGCGCTGCGCCGCGCGCATGTGCCGCTGTCGGCAGCAAGCTTCTACGTGATCAAGGTCGGCGCGCCGCGCCCGCGTGTGAGCTGGAACGCCGAGGCGCCGATGAACCCGGCGTCGACGATGAAGCTGGTCACCACGTTCGCCGGCCTGCAATTGCTCGGGCCCGACTATCGCTGGCTCACTTCGCTCTACGCCGATGGCCAGCCGGGTCCGGACGGGGTGATCAACGGCAACGTCTATCTGCGCGGCCGGGGAGACCCGAAGCTGGTGCCCGAGGAGATGGCCAAGCTGGTCAACACGGCGCGATCGACAGGCGCAACGGCCATCAACGGCGATCTCGTGCTCGACCGCAGCTTCTTCGCGGATACCCAGGACAACAGCTACACGATCGATGGCGAGACGCAACGCGCCTACAACGTCAATCCTGATGCGCTGCTTTATGCCTTCAAGACGCTCACCTTCACGATCACGCCCGACGCCGCCGGCCGCGCCGTCGACGTGGCCGTCACGCCGGCGCTGGCGCAATTGCGTGTGGATAACCGCCTGACGCTCGTCAACGGCCGTTGCGGTGACTGGCGCGCACGTGCCAACCCAAGCATCACGCCGCAGTCAGACGGCACCATCGTCGCCGCGTTCGACGGCAACTACTCCGCCGATTGTGGCGAACACGTGGTCAACCTGGCCACGCTCTCGCACAGCGATTTCATCTGGGGCGGCTTCGTGGCCGAATGGCAGGCGGCGGGTGGCCGCTTCGTGCGTCCGCCCGGGCTGCGTGGCGGCACCGTGCCGCGCGGCGCGTTCCTGCTGGCGCGGCACTACGGCCAGCCGCTCGGCGAGATCGTGCGCGACATCAACAAGTTCTCGAACAACGTGATGGCACGTCAGCTCTTCCTGACGATTGGCGCGGAGATCGACCGGAGCGGCCCAGCCAGCACCGAGAAGTCGACGCGCGTGATCAAGCGCTGGCTATCGCGCCAGGGACTGGACATGCCGGATCTGGTACTGGAAAACGGCTCGGGACTGTCACGCGAGGAACGGATCAGCGCTTATGACATGGCGCGTCTGCTGCAACAGGCACTGGCCAGCAATGTTGGGCCGGTGCTGATGGACTCCCTGCCGATCCTCGGCGTGGATGGCACCCTGCGCAATCGCCTGACCCGGGCCAATGCGGCCGGCAATGCCTACCTGAAGACGGGCACACTGCAGGACGTACGCGCGCTGGCGGGCTACGTCGACGCGCTCGACGGGCAGCGTTATGTGGTGGTGGCGTATATCAATCACCCGAACGCATCGGGAGCGCAGGAGGCGCACGATGCGTTGATGCAGTGGGTGTATAAGGGCACGCCTTGAGGTGAGGGTCTTGTGACAGGCGTGGTGGGGGATGGAGCGCCTGGCCTTCCCCTCGCCTTCCCCCAACCTCAGCAATCCTCGAACGCAGCCGCGGCGCGACCCAACCGGTCCCGCACCCCGTCCCATTCGAGACTCTCCGGCAAGGGTTCGAACACCAGCCGCTGGAATCCTTCCTTGTCGAGCCGGCGCAACAGCCGGTACAACTCCTGCGCGTAAGCATCCGGCGTGGCCGGTGCTTCAACGAACGTGCAGCGCGGATCGCTGGTTGCCGGCGCGCGACCCACCCAAGCCAGCCTGCCATCGGCGGACAGCCC
The DNA here is from genome assembly GCF_049843575.1 of Cupriavidus sp. Met-2. Lineage (NCBI taxonomy): Bacteria > Pseudomonadati > Pseudomonadota > Betaproteobacteria > Burkholderiales > Burkholderiaceae > Cupriavidus > Cupriavidus sp. Met-2. The sequence goes on along the minus strand of NZ_JBBHZL010000001.1, from coordinate 394,221 downwards.
ATGCAGGTACTGCGGCAAGGCATCGGCCTGGGCCAGCGTCAGCGTGGTGCGGGGCGCGTAATGGGCCTTGAGCGTGCCCGACGCGCGCGGCGCGGCGGCGTCCGGCGGTAGCGGCATGGTGCCGAGCACGTCGGCCATCATCGCCGCCGTGATCGCGCCCGGGCGCAGCAGCACCGGGCCAGCCGTATCCAGGCGGGACAGATCGACGATCGACGATTCGATGCCAACGTCCACGCCATCGCCTTCGAGCACATAGACCGATCCACCGAACTCGTCGCGCACATGCTCGGCCGTGGTCGGGCTGACCTGGCCGAACTTGTTGGCCGATGGCGCAGCAATGCCACCCCGGCCACGGCGGAAGCGCGACAGCAGTGCCTGCGCCACCGGATGCGACGGGCAGCGCAAGCCGATGCTGTCCTGCCCACCGGCAACCGCTGCCGGGATGTGGGCGGCGCGTTTCAGGATGATCGTCAGCGGACCGGGCCAGAACGCATCGATCAGCTTCTGCGCGGCTTCGGGTACGTCGTCGCTCCAGTAGCCGACATCGGCGCCATCGACCACGTGAACGATCACCGGATGGTTCGACGGACGGCCCTTGGCGGCGAAGATACGCGCCACGGCTTCAGGATTCTCGGCATCGGCACCGAGACCGTAGACGGTCTCGGTCGGGAAGGCCACCAGCTCGCCGGCTTCGAGCAGGCGGACGGCTTCGTCCAGCTCCGCGGCGGTGGGCATACGTGAAGACATCGCGAACTACCGGTTTCAGCTGGGGATGTGCAGCGCCTTGGCGGCGGCATCGAACGTGCGGTCGGCCGCTTCGGCGTGGTCGCCAACGCAGTTCACGTGCCCCATCTTGCGCGACGGGCGCGCATCGTTCTTGCCGTAGAGGTGCAGCTTGGCGCCGGGCTGCGCCAGCACCTCATCCCACGCGGGCGTACGCTCCAGGCCGAACTCGAACCAGCAGTCGCCAAGCAGGTTCAGCATCTTGCCGGCCGAATGCTGGCGGGTGCTGCCCAGCGGCAGGCGAGCCATCGCGCGGACCTGTTGCTCGAACTGGCTGGTCTCGCAGGCATCCATCGTGATGTGCCCCGAGTTATGCGGGCGCGGCGCCATTTCATTGGCCACCAGCGTGCCATCGGTCAGCACGAAGAATTCGATGCAAAGCACGCCGACGTAGCCCATTTCCGAAGCAATCGTCGCCGCGGCGTTGCGGGCGCGTTGGGAAATATCGTCCGACACGCTCGTCGAAGGCATCGTCGTCGAAAACAGGATGCCATCGCGGTGCACGTTCTCGGCCAGCGGCCACGTGGCGGTGGAGCCATCGGCGGCACGCGCGGCCAGCACCGACACCTCGTACGCCAGCGGCAGCATCCGCTCGAGCACGCACGGTACATGCTGCATGGCCTTCCATGCGGCGCGCACGTCGTCGCGCGACTTCACGCGCGCCTGGCCCTTGCCGTCGTAGCCCATCCGCGCGGTTTTCAGGATGCCCGGCAGCACTTCGTCAGGCAGCCGGTCCACATCGGCATCGTGCTGGATCACCCAGTGCGGGGCCGGCGGCACGCCGGTACGGTCCGCACAGGAGGCGAAGAACTTCTTTTCGCCGATGCGGTTCTGCGCGATCGACACGCAGTAGCCGCGCGGCGCGACGAACACGCCGGCTTCCTCCAGACGCTCGAGCGAGATCGACGGCACGTTCTCGAACTCGGTGCTCACCGCCTCGCACAGGCTGGACAGTTCGGCCAGCGCCGCATCGTCGGTGTATGCCGCGCAGATGTGCCGGTCAGCCACGGAGCCGGCCGGGCTGTCCTGGTCCGGATCGAGCACGCAAACGCGGTACCCCATCGACTGCGCCGCGTGCGTGAACATGCGGCCGAGCTGGCCGCCGCCGAGCATGCCGAGCCAGGCGCCCGGCAGGATCGGCGAGTTCGGACTGTTCACGCCGAACTCGGCGCGCGACTCGGGGGTATGCGCTTCGGACAGGTGGGGATGGATATCGGTCGGCATGGCTCAGGCTACGGTGAGACTTCAGAAAGTTATACGGGCAGCGTCATCGCGCGCGCGGCTTCGGTCTGCTTTGCGCGGAACGCTTCCAGCGCGCTGGCCAGCGCGTCGTCAGTGGTGGCCAGCGTGGCGATCGCGTGCAGCGCCGCGTTGGCGGCGCCGGCCTCGCCGATGGCGAAGGTGGCCACGGGCACACCCTTCGGCATCTGCACGATCGACAGCAGCGAGTCCTCGCCGCGCAGGTACTTCGACGGCACCGGCACGCCGAACACCGGCACGATGGTCTTGGCGGCGATCATGCCCGGCAGGTGCGCGGCACCGCCGGCGCCGGCGATGATCGCGCGGATGCCACGGCCGCGCGCCGCTTCGGCATAGCGGAACATGTCATCGGCCATCCGGTGCGCCGACACCACCTGCGCTTCGAACGGCACGTTGAAATCCTTGAGCATGGCCACGGCGTGCTGCATCACGTCCCAATCGGAACTGCTGCCCATTACCACGCCAACCACAGGCTTCGATTCGTTGCTCATCGTCAATTACCTTTCCTGCCCTTACTGCAGCGCTTCGCCGGTCAGGCGGGTCAGCGCTTCCTTGTACTTGTCGGCGGTCTTCTGCACCACGTCTTCCGGCAGCTTCGGCGCCGGCGCGGTCTTCGGCCACGGCTTGCCGTCGATGCGTACGGCTTCGAGCCAGTCACGCACGAACTGCTTGTCGAACGACGGCGGGTTGGTGCCCACCTGATACGAATCGGCCGGCCAGAAGCGCGACGAGTCGGCCGTCAGCACTTCGTCCATCAGCGTCAGCGTGCCGTTTTCGTCCAGACCGAACTCGAACTTTGTGTCGGCGATGATGATGCCGCGCGTGGCGGCGTAGTCGGCGGCTTCCTTGTACAGACGGATCGAGATGTCACGCATCTTCGCGGCCAGTTCCTTGCCGATGCGGGCCTCGACTTCATCGAACGAGATGTTCTCGTCGTGCTCGCCCATCTCGGCCTTGGCCGCCGGCGTGAAGATCGGCTCGGGCAGCTTCTGCGCGTTCTGCAGGCCGGCCGGCAGGGCGATGCCGCACACCTTGCCCGTGGCCTGGTAGTCCTTCCAGCCGCTGCCGGCGAGGTAGCCGCGCACCACCGCTTCCACCAGGATCGGCTTCAGGCGCTTGACCACCACGGCACGGCCCTTCACCTGCTCCACCTCGTTCGGCGCCACCACGGACTCAGCGGTCACGTCGGTCTCATGGTTCGGCACGATGTGCGCGAGCTTCTTGAACCAGAAGTTGGCCATCTGGTTCAGCACGCGGCCCTTGGCCGGAATCGGCTCGCCCAGGATCACGTCGAAGGCCGACAGACGGTCGGTGGTCACGATCAGCAGCTTGTCGTCGCCGACAGCGTAGTTATCGCGGACCTTGCCTTTGCCGAGCAGCGGCAGGGACTGGATGGAGGATTCGTAGAGGGCGTCGGACATGGTGTGAAAACGGCTGCGGCTGAAAAACAAGCGGGGCTTCGAGCGCGATGCGAAGCCCCATGAAGAAGCAAAGCCCCGCACCAGGCGGGGCAACGACACAATTTACTGCACGACCTGGGCGAGCTTGCCGGCCTTGTACTGCTGGGCAACGTCGGTCAGCGACACGGCCTTGATCTTGCTGGCCTGGCCTTCACAACCGAAGGCGATGTAGCGGGCCTTGCACACGAGCTTGGCGGCTTCGCGGGCCGGCTTCAGGTACTCGCGCGGGTCGAACTTGCTCGGGTTCTCCACGAAGAAGCGGCGGATCGCGCCGGTCATCGCCAGACGGATGTCGGTGTCGATGTTGATCTTGCGCACGCCGTACTTGATCGCTTCCTGGATTTCCTCCACGGGCACGCCGTACGTTTCCTTCATGTCGCCACCGAACTGGCGGATTTCAGCCAGCAGTTCCTGCGGCACCGACGACGAACCGTGCATCACCAGGTGAGTGTTCGGAATGCGGGCGTGGATTTCCTTGATGCGCCCGATGGCCAGGATGTCGCCCGTGGGCTTGCGCGTGAACTTGTACGCGCCGTGCGAGGTGCCGATGGCGATGGCCAGCGCGTCGAGCTGGGTGGCCTTGACGAAGTCGGCGGCCTGCTCCGGATCGGTCAGCAGCATCGAGTGATCGAGCTTGCCTTCGGCGCCAATGCCGTCTTCCTCGCCGGCTTCACCGGTTTCCAGCGAGCCCAGGCAACCCAGTTCGCCTTCCACGGTCACGCCCAGCGCGTGGGCCATCTGCACCACCTTGCGGGTCACGTCGACGTTGTACTCGTAGTCCGACGGGGTCTTGCCGTCTTCCTTCAGCGAGCCATCCATCATCACCGACGAGAAGTTCAGGTCGATGGCGGCCTTGCAGATCGCCGGCGACTGGCCGTGATCCTGGTGCATCACCACCGGGATGTGCGGATAGGCTTCCACGGCGGCTTCGATCAGGTGACGCAGGAAGTGCTCGCCAGCGTATTTGCGCGCGCCTGCCGATGCCTGCATGATCACCGGGGCGTTGACCTCGTCGGCGGCCTGCATGATGGCCTGAACCTGCTCGAGGTTGTTCACGTTGAAAGCCGGCAGACCGTAGTTGTTCTCGGCGGCATGGTCCAGCAACTGGCGCATGGATACGAGTGGCATGTCTAACTCCTGAATGTAAATAGCTTGGGGTATTTCTGAATTCTTATCGTTGCTGCGCCAAACAGGCTCGCGCATCGGGCGCGGTCATGTCTGTCTGGCGCGCCACATGGGGCGCGCGTCCTACCGGGTGCCCACCCTCACGATCTTGAGCGTATTCGTGCCGCCGGGCTGGCCCATCGGCTCGCCGATCGTCAGCACGATGAAATCGCCGCGCTGCACCACGCCCTGGGACAGCAGCAGTTCCTCGGCCTGCTCAAGCGCCACGTCGCGGTCCGCGCTCGACTGCAGCGGCAGCGGCACCACATTGCGATAGAGCTGCATCTTGCGTTGCGACGCCAGGTTCGGCGTCATCGCGTAGATCGGCACATGAATGCGGTGACGGCTCATCCACAGCGCCGTGGCGCCGGAATCGGTCAGCGCCGCGATCGCCTTGACACCTAGATGATAGGCGGTGAACAGCGCACCCATCGCGATCGACTGGTCGATCCGCGCGAAGGTCTGGTTCAGGAAGTCGGTGTCGAGCTGCACCACCTCCGACTTCTCGGCTTCCAGACAGATCGCGGCCATGGCTTCGACCGTTTCCACCGGATAGCGGCCGGCAGCGGTCTCGGCCGACGTCATCACGGCGTCGGTGCCATCGAGCACGGCGTTGGCCACGTCGGACACTTCGGCCCGCGTCGGCACCGGGTTGACGATCATGCTCTCCATCATCTGGGTGGCGGTGATCGTCAGCTTGTTGGCCTCGCGGGCCAGCTTGATCATGCGCTTCTGCAGCGCGGGCACGGCGGCGTTGCCAACTTCGACGGCCAGATCGCCGCGCGCCACCATGATGCCGTCCGACGCCAGCAGGATTTCCTCGAGCACGCCCGGACGAATCGCCTCGGCCCGCTCGATCTTCGCGATCATGCGCGCCTTGTGGTTGTGCGGCTGGCCTGCCACGTTGGTGAGCTGGCGGGCCATTTCCATGTCAGTGGCGTTCTTCGGGAAGCTCACGGCCACGTAGTCCGCGCCCAGCGCCATGGCGGTCTTGATGTCCTCCATGTCCTTGGCGGTCAGCGCCGGCGCCGACAGGCCGCCACCCTGACGATTGATGCCCTTGTTGTTGGACAGCTCGCCACCGATACGCACCGTGGTGAAGATCTCGTTGCCGAGCACGCGGTCCACCACCAGCACGATCAGGCCGTCGTTGAGCAGGAGCAGGTCGCCCGGGCCCACATCGCGCGGCAGATCCTTGTAATCCAGGCCCACGCGCTCCTGATTGCCCATCTGGCAGGCCGAATCGAGGATGAACGCGTCGCCCGGCTTGAGCGTGATCTTGCCGTTCTCGAACTTGCCCACGCGGATCTTGGGGCCCTGCAGGTCGGCCATGATGGCCACCTCGCGCCCGCAGGCCGCCGCCGCCTCACGCACCAGGGCGGCGCGATCGATATGGTCCTGCGCGGTGCCATGCGAGAAGTTCAGGCGCACCACGTCAACCCCTGCTCCGATCATGCGGGTCAACACTTCCAGCGTGCTGGATGCGGGGCCAATCGTGGCGACGATCTTGGTGGAACGTGTCATGCGGGCAGCTTCCTTGGTGGGGGGCGCTTGGTTTTTCTGGAAACTGGCCGGACGGGGGTGTCCCGCGCCGGCCTGTCGGGTCATCAGCCTGCGGCGCGCTGTTCCAGCACTTCGAATGCGGGCAGCTTCTTGCCTTCCAGGAATTCCAGGAAGGCGCCGCCACCGGTCGAGATATACCCGACGCGATCGGCGATGCCGTACTTGGCGATGGCGGCCAGCGTGTCGCCGCCACCTGCAATCGAGAATGCCTTCGACGTGGCGATGGCTTCGGCCAGCACCTTGGTACCGTTGCCGAACTGATCGAATTCGAACACGCCGACCGGACCGTTCCAGACGATCGTGCCGGCAGCCTTGAGCTGGTCGGCCAGCATCGCGGCGGTCTTCGGGCCGATGTCGAGGATCATGTCGTCGTCGGTAACGTCCTTGACGTCCTTGACCGTCGCCGCAGCCGTGGCGCTGAACTCCTTGGCGCAGACCACGTCGACGGGAATCGGCACCGATGCGCCGCGCGCGGCCATGATGTCGATGATCGTCTTGGCGTCACCCACGAGGTCGGCCTCGGCGAGCGACTTGCCGATCTTCAGGCCAGCGGCCAGCATGAACGTGTTGGCGATGCCGCCGCCGACGATCAGGTTGTCCACCTTGTCGGCCAGTGCCTTCAGGATGGTGAGCTTGGTCGAAACCTTCGAGCCGGCCACGATGGCCACCAGCGGACGCGCCGGCTGGCCCAGCGCGCGGCCCAGCGCGTCGATCTCGGCGGCCAGCAGCGGGCCGGCGCAGGCGATCGGGGCAAACTTGGCGATACCGTGAGTGGTGGCCTCGGCGCGGTGGGCGGTGCCGAACGCGTCGTTCACGTAGACGTCACAGAGCTTGGCCATCTTCTGGGCCAGCTCGTCGCTGTTCTTCTTCTCGCCCTTGTTCACGCGGCAGTTTTCCAGGAGCACGATCTGGCCAGGCGCCACCTCGACACCGTCGACCCAGTTCTGGACCAGTTTCACCGGCTTGCCGAGCAGTTCGGACAGGCGCGTGGCAATCGGTGCCAGCGAATCCTCCGGCTTGAACTCGCCCTCGGTCGGACGGCCCAGGTGCGACGTCACCATGACGGTCGCGCCGGCTTCCAGGCAGGCCTGAATGGCCGGCACCGACGCGCGGATGCGGGTGTCTTCGGTGATATTGCCTGCGTCGTCTTGCGGCACGTTCAGGTCGGCACGGATGAACACACGTTTGCCGGAGATTTTGCCTTGGGAAATGAGATCGGTAAGACGCAGGACAGAGGTCATGGCGATAAGAGCGGGACGTGGGCGACATGCGCCGCCCGTGGAAATCGGGAAAACCGGCATTTTACCTGATCGTTACTACCGTACGACGCGATCTGCCCGTTTCGCGGCATATCCGTCACATGCCATGCCCAGCCCGGAACATCCCCTACCGAAGGGGGGGCACCCGATTGCACGCTCAACAACCGGGTTGGAGTAATGTACGCATTAATGTACTAAACGTATGCATGGCCAGACACTCACGTCAATTCTGGTGGTTTTAGTACATCACTGCAGGTCCGGCGCAACCGGGCCATAAGAAATATGACCCGCGGACCCGGGACACCCCGGCTACCAAGAGGCCAAGAATAAGCGCGGCGAATGCAAGGGGGTAGTCTGAAATGGATCAAGCGACCATGCATGGCGCGATCCGGGGGCTTTACGAGGGCATCCTGGACCCGGCAGCCTGGCAGCAAAGTCTGCGTGCGTTAACGGCAATAGCCGGCACGACGCACGCCTCCATGATGGTATGGGACACGGTCCGCGACCAGGTGACCGTCAACGAGGTGGTCAACCCGGTCGAGGAATTGTTTCTCGCCTATGAAAACGATTTCCAGGCCATGGACCCGGCCAAGGCGTTCGCACCCAGGCTGGTGCCCGGCGCCTGGTATGTCGATGCGCGCGACCTGGGCCATCAGGCCATGGCGCGTCATCCGTTCTATGGCGAGTTCTTCCACAAGTTCGAATTGGGTTCATACATGGCCTGCCTGGTAGAGCGCCAGCCGCACTACAAGGTTTACTTCTCGATGCAGCGCTCGCTGGCGCAGGGCAACTTCAGCGGCGATGACGCGCAGCGGCTCGATTGGGTGGTACCGCACATGCGCAGCGCGATCGCGATCCGCGACCGCACGCTGGCGCTGTCGACGATGACCACGCTGGCGACGCGGCTGATCGAACGACTGGCATTCGCCGTGGCCGTCTATTCGCCCGACCGGCGGCTGCTGCTGGCCAATACGGCTGGTGAACGCTGGGCACGCCGGCTCGACCCGTTGGGCAAGACCACCGAGTGGCAGCTTTCGCGCAGCTTCATGGAGATGCTGCACGGCGCCTGCGATCCCGCAAAACCGCAGGCCGCCATGGCGGCCCGCGCCACCGGCCCGAATGGCAGCCAGGCCGAAGTGCTGGTGCTGCCCCTGCCGGCCAGCCACGCCTTTGCCTCGACATGGCAGACGCCCGCGGCGCTGGTTGTCGTGCATGAGGCGGGCGCCCCGTCGGTGCTGCTCGACTCGGTCATGCGCAACCTGTACGGCCTGACACCCGCCGAGACCCGGTTGGTCGCGCGGCTGGCCACGGGCGAAGGGTTGCCCGAAGCCAGCCGGCAGATGCGCATCCGGCACGAGACCGCGCGCACCCAGCTCAAGGCGATCTTCCTCAAGACCGGCTGCACCAGCCAGGCACAGCTGACGCACTTGCTGACGCGACTCGCCACCACGCTCGACGGAGGTTGATCGAGTGATGGTGACAGAGGACATGCACGAGACCATTCGTGGTCTCTATCAAGGCGTTCTGGAACCGCAGGCCTGGCAGCGCAGCCTGTCCGCGCTATGCGACCTCAGCCAGAGCGAGCGCGCCTCGCTCCTGGTTTTCGACCCCGCGAGCGGCAGTGTGAGCGTGCGGCAGACGGCCGCGCTTGCTGCCCTTGCCTCGCAGGCAACGCCCCACGATTCGCCGCAAACGCTTTCCTTCAACGAACGGCTGAACGTGGGCGGTTGGTTCATTCATCGACGCGACACGGGATTCGCTGCAACCCTCGGCGCCTTTCCGCAGGAGGACATCGCCGGCGTTGCACCCGCTTCGATGATGACCTGCCTGATCGACAGGCAGCCCGGCCACGAGATCTACCTGTCGCTGCAGCGTCCGGCCGGCGCCGATGGTTTCCTGGAAGCCGATGCCCGCGCCCTGGACTGGATCATTCCGCACCTGCGCGAAGCAGTGGCCATGCGCGACCGCGCGCAGGCCGCCAGCACGCATGGCCGCGTGTCAGCCAATCTGCTGAACCAGTTGCCATTCGGCGTGATCGTCTTCACGGCTGCCGGCGAGCCACTGCTGGCGAATGCGGCAGGCGAGCCGTGGATCGGCCGACTGATGCCGATACGCGCGGACGGCGCCGCCGACGGCACGCTGGTACCGGCTGGACAAGGCTGGCGGCTCTCGAAGCCGTTCCACGAAGTCATGCGCGGGCTCACCGATGCGGGCGCGCCGCTGGAGGCTGGCGCCATTCACGCCGTGAGCACGGACGGCCACGAGGCCCAGATCGTTGCGATGCGACTGACGCCGGGCACGCCGCTGTCCTCGGCATGTCTCGGGCAGCCCCTGCTGGTGGCGATTCACGAAAGCCACGGCACGCCGCGGACGGTCCCCACCGTGCTGCGCGACCTCTACGGCCTGACGCCAGCGGAAACGCGGCTCGCCGCGCTGCTGACCACAGGCATCGGCCTGCCGGAGGCGAGCATCCAGCTCGGCATCAAGCGCGAGACGGGCCGGTCCCAGCTCAAGTCGATCTTCACCAAGACCAACACGAGCACGCAGGCGCAGCTTGCTCACCTGCTCACGCGACTGGGCAGCGTGCTGGCCGAACCCGCGCGGTAGCAGCCCGATAGCAGCCCAATAGCCGGTTCGGGGCCGGCGCTGCCGGCCTGGTCAGCCGAGCAGGCGCAGCGCCGTGTAGACCCCCATGCCGACGACGATCATGCCGACCATGCGCTTCGTGAGCAGATAGCAGGCGGTGGCCGCAATGCCGGCCATCAGCTTGTCGTTGGTCGGCGAGAACGAGAAATGCCCTTCGAAGCTCAGGAACTCGGGCAGGATGATCGCTGCCAGCGCGGCGGCTGGCGCGTAGCGCAGCGCGCGCTGGATACGATCGGGAACGGTCACGTGCTCGCCCGCCATCAGGAACAGCGCGCGCGTCACTACCGTGACCAGCGTCATGCCGATGATCGAGATCCAGATTTCGAGGTGGCTCATGTCTGGTCTCCGGCCTGGGGTTGCGCGGACTTGCGCGCGCGAATGCCGCGCAGCGTGGCGCGCGCGGCCATCTCATCGCTGGCCATGCCCGCCGCGATTGCCCCGATGACCGCCACCACCAGCCCCAGCCGGTACGGCAGGTCGAAACACAGCAGCGCCAGGACCGAGGACACCGCCACGGCCAGCAACGTCGAGCGCGAATTGATCGTGGAAACCATCACCGGGATCAACGCCATCATGCCGGCCAGCGCCAGCCCCCAGCTATCGGGGAACAGGCTCGCCAGCAGGATGCCGATGATCGACGATACCTGCCACGTGACGCAGTTGAAGAGCGCCATGCCCCAGAAATACCCTTCCTTGCCCGGCGCGTAGCCCGGCTCGGTGTAGCGCTGCATGAAGTAGACGAAATGCAGATCGCCATTGAAGAAGCCGAGCACGGTCCGGCGCCATAGCGGCAGGTAGCTGAAATGCGGCTGTAGCGCCGCGCTGAAGATCACGAAACGCAGGTTGACCACGGCGCTGGTCAGCAGCACGGTCCAGATCGGCATGCCGGCGGCGAACAGCGGCAGTACGGCCAGTTGCGCGGACCCCGCATAGACCAGCAGCGACATGCCGATCGCCTCCGGCACGGTCAGCGCCGACTTGCTCATCGCCACCCCTGTGACCAGCCCCCAGGAAAAAATCGCGGGCTGGAAACGGGCGAAGAAACGCGCGCCTTCGAGAAAGGCATCGCGCTCCACCTCGGCGAAGCGGTGCCAAAGGCGCTGCCACACCGGGGACAATGGTCGGGGTGTCATGACTTGGATGTGAAGAGGAGACGCAACGGCAGCCCGTCTGTCGTGGCTTGGCCGTCTTGAAGGACCATCGGCCACGCAGTGCGTGGCCGACAGCGAAAGAGCCATTATAGGCGTGTGACAGCCGCTGGTAAGTGGCGGCTTAAAAGTGTTGTTTCGGGGTCAATCCGCGGGCGTCGGCATCCCGGTTTCAGGCGGGGCGTCCGGCGGTCGGCGCCACCGTCACGGGCTCGGCCGCAGCCTGCTGTTTCGCCTCGCCGTCATCGCCGCCACCAGCCTGGCCCAGATCGATACCGGACGTTTCCGGCAACATCGCGGCGGACACCATCACCAGCGCATAGCCAACGCCCGCCACCATCGCGATCGCCAGCGCCAGCGTCGTGCGGCCACTGTTGAGCCAGCCTACAGCCAGCGGGAAGAACGAGCCGATCACGCGGCCGAGGTTGTACGACACACCATAGCCCGTGGCGCGGATGCTGCTCGGATACGACTCGGAGATCGTCGCGCCGATGCCCGAGAACACGCCCTGCATCAGCACGCCGAGCGGGAAGCCGAGGAACAGCATCGACGTGTTCGATACCGGGATGACCATGTAGATCATCGCCATCACGAACGCGCCCGCCGCGAATGCCATGTAGGTCAGGCGTCGGCCCCAGCGGTCCGTTGCGTACGCGCCGGCCACGTAGCCCACCAGCGAGCCAAGGATCGTCACCGCCAGATAGGAACTCGTGCCGAACACCGACAGGCCGCGCTCGGTCTTCAGGAACGTCGGCAGCCATGTGGCGATGGCGTAGTACGCGCCCAGCATCCCGCCCGAAAGCAGGCTGCACAGCACCGTCTTGCGCAGCAGCGGGCCCCGGAACACGCGCGCGAGATCGGCCGCCGCAGATACGTTGCCGCGTTCCGCGCGGCTCTTGAGAAAGACCTCGGGTTCCTGCAGGTTACGGCGCAGATAGACCACCACCAGCGCCGGCAGGATGCCCAGGAAGAAACAGACGCGCCACGCCACTTCCGGCTCGAACAGGTTGAACGTGATCGCGTAGGCAATGGCCGCGCCACCCCAGCCGAACGAATAGCTGCTGGCTGTGAAGCCCGAGTACTTGCCGCGGTGCGCGGGATTCCGGATCAGCTCGGTCACCAGCACCATGCATAGCGACGACTCGCCGCCGAAACCCAGCCCCTGCAGCATGCGGAACATCATGAGCTGTTCGGGCGAGGTGGAGATACCACACAGGAAGCACGACACCGCGAACACCAGAATCGTCCAGCGAAGCACGCGCACGCGGCCAAAGCGGTCGGCCAGCAGTCCCGCGCCGATCGCGCCGACCAGTGATGACACCAGCGTCCACGTGACGATGGCGCCCGCCATCGACTTGCTCATGCCCCACTGGGCCAGCAACGTGGAAATCAGGAACGAATAGATCATGAAGTCGAACACGTCGACCGCATGACCCAGGAAGGCGCCGTAGAACCCCTTGCGCTCGGCGCGCGACAACTCTCTGAACCAGTCCAGCATGGTCTTTCTCCCCTTTTACCGTTGTGAACTTGCGTGTCAGGCGCGCGGCTGGCGGAACACGTGGCCGGCTGCCTCAAGCTGCTGCGCGAACCGCAGCGATGTCAGGTCGCCAAACCGGCGCGCCACGATCTGCACGCCAACCGGTAACCCATCGCTGGCCGGACCGATCGGCGCCACCGTGGACGGCAATCCACACAGCCCCGAATGGCCGGCCCAGAACAACTGCGACGTCAGCGGCCATGCCGTGCCGTTCACATCGATCGTCCGCTGCCACGGTTCGCCGGCCTCGTCGAGCGGGAACGCCGTGGTCGAGGCCGCCGGGCACAGCAGCACGTCGTAGTCGGCGAAGAATCGCTCCCACGCGTCCGCGAACCGGGCGCGAGCGTGTTGCAGCAATAGCCAGTCGCGATGACTCAGCGTGGCGCCAGAGAACTGCAGCGTGGCGTAGTCTTCGTCGTTGCCGGCATCGCCTGCCTTGGCGAGCGCGTCGGCGAATGCCGCATCGTCCATGTAGAGCGAAGTGGTGGCACGCAGTAGCAGCACATAGGTGCGCCAAAGCGCCGCCGCATCGAAGTCCGGACGCACGTTCCAGTCCACGCGCGCGCCCTGCCCGGTCAGCCAGTGACCAAGGCCCTCGATCGCGCCGCTCACCGTGGCATCGACCTCCGCCAACGGATGCGTGGGCAGCACGGCCACGCGAAAATCGGCCAGCCGGGCGTGATCGCACGCCGGCAGATCGAGTTTCCAGGCGGGAAGTTCGGCCGCGTCGGGGCCGGAGATGGCTCGCAGGATCAGTTCGAGGTCATACGCGCTCCGGGCCACGGGGCCGGCCACGTTGATGTCCTGCCCGGCAAACCCTGCCGCTGCGTTGCCGTGGCCGCGCAGTGGCACGATGCCGTGGCTGCTCTTGTGCGAGAACACCCCGCAGTAGTGCGCCGGGTTGCGCAGCGACGAACCGATATCCGAGCCAATGTCGAAGTAGCTCATGCCGGCGCAGACCGCCGCCGCGCTGCCGCCGGAAGACCCGCCCGGCGTGCGCGACAGGTCGTGCGGATTGCGCGTGGTGCCATAGATCGCGTTGTAGCTCTGCCAGTCGCGCAGCCCGAGCGGCACATTGGTCTTGCCGAGCAACACGGCGCCCTGGGCACGCAGCCGTTCGACCACCACCGCATCGCTGCCGGCCCGATGCGCGCGCCGCGCAGGGCTGCCGCAGGTAGTCGGCCAGCCAGCCACGTCAAAGGACTCCTTGATCGAGAACGGAATGCCGTCGAGCGGTCCAAGCGCCTGCCCGGCCCGGCGGCGCGCATCGCTCTGCCTGGCGGCGTGACGGGCTGCCTCGAAATCCGCCAGCACCATTGCATTGATTTCGCCATTGCGGGCGGCCCAGGCCGCGTGACAGGCATCGACCAGCGCCTGCGCGGTGGTCTCGCCGCGCGCGAGTTGCGCGGCCGCCTGGTGAACCGGATGAAAGCTCGCCTCGGGCTGAACGGCGTCAGCCGGAGACAGGTCTGGCAGGGTCACGGTAGCTCCGTTGTCATCTTGGACCGAGCCCATCAGGCTTGGGGCGGTGGGTCGGTCTGTGGGGGCGATTGGAGAAGCAATCGGTATACTATATTCACAACACCACAGACCACAAGGCAGTATTTGTGCCAGGGTGGATGCACCGCAACAAGGCAGGAAAAGGGAAATGAGGGGAAATCAGGTGGCGGATTGATGGTGCGATGCACCATGCATGGGAGCCGTTTTGTATACCGTTTGGTGCCTGAGCGGCGTATCGCTCATCGCCGCAGCAGCCCTACCAGTTCATCGACATCGGGCAACGGCACATCGCGGCCGATCGCCTCGCCATCCATCGCGTCGAGCACGCCGTCCGCCAGCGCCCGCTTGCCCTGGTGCAGATCGACGATGCGCTCCTCGATCGTGCCGGCCGCGATCAGCCGGTAGACCGTGACCGGCCGCTGCTGGCCGATGCGGTGCGCGCGGCCCATCGCCTGATCCTCGGCAGCCGGGTTCCACCAGGGATCGGCAATCACGATGTAGTCGGCGGCGGTCAGGTTCAGGCCGAACCCGCCTGCCTTCAGGCTGATCAGGAACACATCGCCCTCGCCCGCCTGAAATGCCGCCACGCGTCGCGTGCGCTCGCCGGCCGGTGTCGCGCCGTCGAGGTACTGCCACGCCAGACCCGCGTCAACGAGCGCCTGCCGCAGCATCTGCAGGAAATCGACGAACTGGCTGAAGACCAGCGTCTTATGCCCGTTGGCGGCCAGCGTGGCCGCCAGTTCGGCGAATGCCCGCACCTTGGCGCCGGGCTGCCCTACATCGGGCGTGACCAGTCGCGGATCGCACGCGGCACGGCGCATCCGCATCAACTGGGCAAGCACATGGATGCGCGCCTCGGGCTCGGTCATGGCAGCGGGCGCCTTCTTGTCCTTGCGCGGACGCAGCAGCGCCCGTTCCGCCTCGGAAAGCGCCTGCCGGCGCAGCGCCTCGTAGTGGGCGGCTTCCGTGGGCTCGGGCGTGACGCGAATCACCAGTTCCGTGCGCGGCGGCAATTCGTCGAGGACCTGCGCCTTGGTCCGGCGCAACACGAACGGGGCAATCATGCGCCGGAGCCGCTGACGCGGATCGCGTGCGCCGCTGCGTTCGATCGGATTCGCGAAATGCTCGTTGAAGCGTGCCAGCGAGCCAAGCAACCCCGGCACGCAGAAACGCATCACGGCCCAGAGTTCGGCAAGACGGTTTTCGACTGGTGTACCGGAAAGCGCGATGCGGCAATCGGCCGGCAGCGCGAACATCGCCTGTGCGCGGCGCGAAGACGGATTCTTGAACGACTGCGCCTCGTCAGCCACGACCGTATGCCAGTGACGGTCGCAGAAAGCCTTGCGGGCCTGTTGCAGCAGGTTGTACGAGACGATCACCAGATCGTGCGCGGCGGCCTGCCCGACGATCGCCTCGCGGTCGCCATCGGCATAGACGTGGACCCGCAACGCCGGGGCGAAGCGACGCGCCTCTGTGGCCCAGTTGCCGCAGACCGAGGTTGGCGCGACAACCAGGGCCGGGCCACCCGCCGCCCGCGCCAGCAGCACGGCCAGCGACTGCAGCGTCTTGCCCAGGCCCATGTCATCGGCCAGGCATGCGCCAAAGCCGGCTTCTGCCAGCGACATCATCCAGCGGAAGCCTTCGAGCTGATACGGCCGCAACTCCGCCACCAGCGTCGGCGGCACCGGCGCATCGTGACCACGCGCGGCACGCAGTTGCTTCACGCGGGTGCGGAAGTGCGCGTCGGGGTCGATACCGGCGCCAGCCAGCACGTCGTCGAGCCAGGGCGCGGCCACCAGCGGCACACGGATGCCGTCCCGGACGCCATCGCCCACGCCGGCCAGATCGCGCAGCCGGTCTCGCAACTGGCGGGTCAGCGCCACGTAGACGCCGTGCGCCATCGGCATGAAGCGGCCCGCATGGCCGTGCGCCCACGCGACCAGTTTTTCGAGCGAGATCACCAGCCCCTCGGCCACGCGCAGTTCGCCCACGAGCTTGAACCATTCGCTGCCGGTCTCCACGCTGACGGCAAGCTGCGCGATATCAGCCGGCAAGACGCGCAACTCACGGCCACGCGGCCATTCGAGATCGATCACGCCGGCCAGTCCGGGCAACACCTCGATGGCGGTCAGCGCGTCCTCGGGATCGTCCAGCGTCCAGGTGTGCTCGCCGCCTGCGGGGGCCTGCTGCACGAGGAACGGCAACGCCTCGAATACCTCGGCCACGTGCGCGTGCTCGGCATCGAGATCGCGGTACGTCACGTGCGTCTCGCCGCCAATCGTCGCCATCAGTTGCGCGCGGCCGTGGCCCGGCGCGAGCCTGGGCCCGAGCACGCCAAGCGGCGTCACCACCAGCCGCAGGCTGATGCCGCGCCCAACCGGCGCCACCTCGGCACGCAGCCGCGACTCCGGGTCGCGCTCGCGTGCCTCGCCCGAGCTGTCGGCGTGAATCTGGAAGTGGCCCGCCAGCGCGCGCAACGTGCTGTCGAGCCGCGCCTGGGCATCGGCCGGCACGGAGAGTCCGCCCGCGATGAGCTTGGCCGCGCCCTGCTGCGCCGGCGTGAAGCGGACCACGCGCAGCCGGCGCGGACCATCCTGCAGCACGGTGATCTGGCGTAGCGACTCGGCTTCCTGACGCGCGGCGGCGGGCAGGAAGTCCTCCATGGCCAGCGCCTCGCGCAGTGGCGGCACGATCCGCAGCACGTAGCGGTCGCCCTCGCGCACCGCCTCGAGCGAAGGCGCGGACTCGACCACTTCCATCGGCACCGTCGGCGCATGGGACAGCACCACGGCCGGATGCCCCACCAGCGCCACCACGGCGGCGGCGCGGTCCAGCACGTGACGCCGGTTGCGCGATGCGTCCCGGCGGATGGCACGGGCGACGCGGACATCCCACTGTGGCAGGGTGTCGTCCTCGGCCACACGGGCCAGCGGCACCGGCCTGGGCTTGCTCCAGCCACGCGCCCCGTGAGTCTGCTCCAGCGGCTCGATCGTCCCGACCACACCGTCTGCATCGAGGGTCAGCGCCCAGAGCAGGCGGCGTCCGTCGCCGGTGCCGGCGGCTTCATCCACGCCCCCCGCCAATGCCTCAAGTGCGCAAAGCGTGGCCTGCCAGCCGCCATCCGCGACGGAATCGGCATCATGATCGGCACGCTCGACGGGGAGTTCGGGTTGGGACACGCGGCTGCGGAACGGTGGAAGGTCGGAAGGTGCGATTGTAGAACGCTCTATCCGCCGCCCTTCGTTGGCACGCAAGGACGCGCGGCTTACAATGGTGCCTTTGCGACATTTACCTGGGCTGCAGAGGGAGACGACCATGTCGATGGCAGATCGCGACGGCAAGATCTGGATGGATGGCAAGCTGATTGAGTGGCGTGACGCAAAGATTCACGTACTCACGCACACGCTGCATTACGGCATGGGTGTATTTGAAGGCGTGCGCGCCTACAAGACGCCGGAAGGCACCGCGATTTTCCGCCTCAAGGAGCACACGCGCCGCCTGTTCAACTCTGCCAAGATCTTCCAGATGGCCATGCCGTTCGACGAGGCCACGCTCGAAGCCGCCCAGCGCGAAGTTGTGCGCGCCAACAACCTTGAGTCGTGCTATATCCGTCCGCTGGTGTGGATCGGCTCCGAAAAGCTCGGTGTGTCGGCCAAGGGCAACACGATTCACGTGGCGATCGCCGCCTGGCCCTGGGGCGCGTATCTGGGCGAGGAAGGCCTGGAACGTGGCATCCGCGTGAAGACCTCGTCGTTCACGCGCCATCACGTGAATGTGTCGCTGGTGCGCGCCAAGGCATCGGGCTACTACATCAACTCGATCCTGGCCAACCAGGAAGCCACCGGCCTGGGCTACGACGAAGCCCTGCTGCTGGATACCGAAGGCTACGTGAGCGAAGGCTCTGGCGAGAATGTGTTCATCGTGCGCAACGGCGTGATCTACACGCCGGACCTGGCCTCGTGCCTGGACGGCATCACGCGCGACGCCACGCTGACAATCGCCCGTGACCTCGGCATCGAGGTGCGCGAGAAACGCATCACGCGTGACGAGATGTACTGCGCTGACGAAGCGTTCTTCACCGGCACCGCCGCCGAAGTGACGCCGATCCGCGAGCTGGACGACCGTGTCATCGGCGAAGGCCGCCGCGGCCCCGTTACCAAGCGCATCCAGGACGCGTTCTTCGCGGCCGTGGGTGGCACCGACGAAAAGTACAAGAAGTGGCTGACGCTGGTCTGATCGACGGCGCCGACCCTGCATTTCCAATCGACATCCCTGCAAGACAGAAAAGCAACACCATGACTCAAACCGCATCCGTCGTAGAAATCGGCGCAGAAGACATGCCGCTGCATTGCCCCACGGCCAACACCCCGGCATGGAACTACCATCCCCGCGTCTTCCTGGACGTGGCAGACACTGGCGAGGTCAGGTGCCCGTACTGCGGCACCGTGTACAAGCTCAAGCCGGGCACCGTACTGAAGGGTCATCACTGACCCGCCCGGCCCTCGCCAATTCCTGTCGTTTCGACCTGACGCCCCGGGCCGCCCAGCGCCCCGGGGCGTTGACATGCCCGGGCACCGCATCACAGGGCCACGCAATACCCACAATATGAGAAAAGCCCTCGTCATTGCCCCGAACTGGATCGGCGACGCGCTGATGGCGCAGCCGCTGTTCGCGCTGCTCAAGGCCCGTCACCCGCAACTGGTGATCGACGCGCTCGCCCCCAAATGGGTGGCGCCCGTGCTGGCGCGCATGCCGGAGATCGGCAAGGTCTTCCCGACCGATCTGGCACACGGCAAGCTGCAATTGAGCGCGCGCCTGCTGTTCGCGCAACAGCTCAAGCACGAAGGCTACGACATGGCCTACGTGCTGCCGAATTCGCTGAAATCCGCGCTGATTCCGTTTCTGGCCGGCATTCCACTGCGCATCGGCTATCGTGGCGAAGCACGCTTCGGCATGCTCAACGTGCGCCACGCCAATCCGCCGCGTGACAAGCGGCCGCCGATGGTGGAGCACTACGCGCGTCTGGCGCTCAAGCCCGGCGCCCGCCTGCCCGAGTCGATTCCCGACCCGAAGCTCAAGAGCGATCCCAGGCGCATGGCCGCCACGGCCGAGCGCTTCGGCATCGCGCCGGGCACACGTCTGATCTCGTTCTGCCCGGGTGCGGAGTTCGGCCCGGCCAAGCGCTGGCCGGCCGCGCACTTCGCCGCGCTGGCGCAGATGCTGCGTCGCTCGTTCCCGTACGCGCAGATCATCGCGCTCGGCTCGGCCAAAGATGCCGAGATCGCCGACGAGATCGTCAAAGGCGCGCCGTTCGTCAGGAATCTGTGCGGTCAGACATCGCTCGACGATGCCGTGGACCTGCTGGCGCTCTCAGAGGCCGCGGTCTGCAACGACTCGGGCCTGATGCACGTCACCGCCGCCCTGAACCGGCCGCAGGTAGCCGTTTTCGGCTCCAGCGATCCGCGCCACACGCCCCCGCTGTCACAGGCAGCGAGTATCATGTGGCTTCAACTCGAGTGCAGTCCCTGCTTCAAGCGCGAGTGCCCGCTCGGCCACCTGCGCTGCCTGAAGGAGATCGAGCCCGAAATGGTATTTGTCGAGCTGCGCAAGCTCCTGCACCGCCCCTGACTCATCCAACATGCCTCGTTTCGCCCGCCTGTTCGATTCCGCCGAAGACATCGTCGATGCCTTCCGTGAAGCCATGAAGTTGCGCGACGCCGATGGCGCGTTGCGGCTGTGGCTGGATGAAGACTCTGTCACGTGCGTGATGCCCGACGGCCAGCGCCTGATCGGCCACGACCAACTGCGCCAGGCATTCGCGCTGTTGCTCGAGGAGCAGCCCGTGCTGATCGATGCGATCGAGACCAGCAGCCATGCGTCGCTGGCCGTGTCGATCTTCGACGTGACGGAAGCGCTGCGATTCGGCACTGACCGCGTGGAGGCCGACCTCTACGTGCACACCACCTACGTGCTGATGCAGAACCACGAGGGCTGGCGCCTTGCCCACATCCACTGCAGCCCGGCGAATGCCGTGCAGGTAGCGGCCGTGGCGGCGGCTCCGGGGCAGGCACTGCACTGATCCCCGCGCAAGACGCCATGCTGTTCGGCGAAGCCTTTCAAACGCCATGGTGGCTGCGCGGTGGCCACGCGCAGACGATCCTGCCGGCACGCTTCACGCGCCACCGGCGCATCGTGTTCCGGCGCGAACGCTGGGACACCCCCGACGGCGACTTCATCGACCTGGACTGGACCACCCACCCGACCACCCCGGGCGCGCCGCTGGTGGTGATGTTCCACGGTCTCGAAGGCGATTCGCGCAGCCACTACGCGCAAACGCTGATGGCCGCGCTGCGCGAGCGCGGCTGGCAAGGCGTGATCCCGCACTTCCGGGGCTGCTCGGGTGAACTGAACATCGCGCCGCGCTTCTACCATTCGGGCGACTCGGCCGAGATCCGCTGGGTGCTGGAACGCGTGCGGAATCAGGTCCACACGGTGCAACCGGGACGACAGATGCTGGCCGTGGGCATCTCGCTGGGCGGCAATGCGCTGCTGCGTTATCTGGGCGAGGAAGGCAGCGGAGCGAACTTCCTTTCCGCCGCCGCGTCCGTCTCGGCACCGCTGGATCTGGCCGCCGGCGGCGCGGCGCTGTCCAGTGGCTTCAACATGATCTACACGCGCATGTTCCTGCAGACGCTCAAGCGCAAGTCGCTGGCGAAGCTGGAACAGTTTCCAGGTCTGTACGATCGGGAAACGATGCTCGGCAGCCGCGATCTCTATGCGTTCGACAACGTCGTGACCGCGCCTCTGCACGGCTTTCGCGACACGGACGATTACTGGGCGCGCGCATCGAGCAAACCGATCCTCGGCGAGATCCGCGTCCCGACGCTAGTCCTCAACGCCCGCAACGATCCGTTCCTGCCCGCCCGGCATCTGCCGGGCCCACGCGAGGTCAGCGCCGACGTGCTGCTGGAACAGCCCGAGCACGGCGGCCACGTCGGCTTCATGACGCCACGCGAGGGTCTGCTGGGCCAGTTGCCGCTGCTACCCTTCGCGGGCCATATCGAATGGCTGCCCACACGCATCCTTGATTATTTCGACAGCGTGCGCGCGACCCAAGCAACACCAGCCACCTGAGGCGGCGCATCTCCGGCCCAACGCCGGAACCGCCACACTGGCAGAGACAAGAAGGAGACAAACATGGATGAGGTGGTCAAGCAGGCCATGGCGCGCTGGCCCAATGTGCCGTACTGCTACGGCTGGCTAGCACTGGACCGGCGCGGACAATGGCGGATGCGCAACGAGTTCGCGCAGCAGCATGGACTCTCGGGCGATCCGATCCGGCACGAGGCGTTGATCGGTTTCATCGAGCGCAACTACACGCACGACGAACGCGGCGCGTGGTACTTCCAGAATGGTCCGCAGCGCGTGTTCGTATCACTGATGTACACGCCGTGGGTGGCGAGGCTGCACAACGGCCGGCTGACCACGACGTCGGACCGTCCGTTCACGCCGACCGCCTGCTATACGGATGAGCAAGGCAACGTGGTCTTCGCCGGCACGGTGCAGGGTGTCGACAATGCCGTGCAAGTCGCGCTGCTGCACGACCATGATCTCGAAGCGTTCAGCGAGGCGTGCGACTGGCATGGTGAAGCGTGCGGCGCCACATTGGGGGTGTTCCATCACGACGGCGTCGACATCGACATCGAACCGGTGACGGAAGCGGAATTACCCAAGCGCTATGGCTTTGTGCGAACGCCGGTAGCCGAGTAAGGCTTTTCTCCTCTCCCCACGCCTGGGCCAATCACCCAGGCCGATCAGTTCGGCATCCCCTTGTTGTCCTGCTTCTCTTCCTTGAACTGAAGCTGTAGCTGATGCAGACGCGCATCGACTTCGGACAACGTGTAGAAGTCGCCATCACCGGCCTTGCGCGCGATCTGGAGTTGTTCGATAGCTGCCTGGTACGAGCCATCCATCGCATACTTCTCGGCCATCGCCTGATGCTGCTGCAGGCGCTTGCCTTGCGCCGCGTAGGCACGCGCGAGCAGTTCCCACCATTCGGATCGGCTGGTTTCCTCGCGCGTGCGGGACCGCAGGAACGCTACGGCATCGTCTAGCTTGTTCGCTGCGACAAGCGTGTCGGCATAGGCCAGCGCCGCCGCGTGAGACAGCGGAAACGCGCGCATCGTGGCCATCGCCTGCGTCAGCGCATCCTGCGTCCTCCCCTCGGCACGCGCTAGTTCCACCGCCATCACATCCAGCATCGGACTGCCCGACGTCGCACCCGGGATATTTCCGTAGAGGCGACGCGCCTCCGCAAGCGCCTTCTCGGCATCGGCAAAACGGCCCAGCCGCTGATTGGCGAAGGCGATGCCGTAGTAGACCGCCGGCAGTCGCACCGCGGACGTGTTGCTGTTCACCTGGGCCTGGAAGACGGCCAGCACGTTGCGCACATCGTTCGGTGTGGGCTCCTGAATCACGCGTGCCCGCGCGCGGGCGAACTCGTACTCGGGCGTGTTCGGAATCTTGTGCGGGGGCACGTGACTCACGCGGTCCTGCATGTCGGCGATACGTTCGGAAGTCAGCGGGTGGGTACGCACATAGGCCGGCACGGAATTGTCCGAAATGCCCATCACGCGTTGCAGACGCTGAAAGAAGTCGGGCATCCCCTGGGGATCGAATCCCGCCGCCGTCATGATCTGGAAGCCAACGCGGTCAGCCTCGCGCTCGGCGCCGCGCGAAAACGAAAGCTGGTTCGCGACGGCCGCGCCCTGCCCGCCCATCGCCAGCGCCGCCGCGGCATCGCCGCTCTTGGTGGCGGCCAGGCCGGCCAGCACCATCGAGGCCAACGCGATCCACATCGACTGGTTCTGATTGGTGATGCCGCGCGCAATGTGCCGCTGCATCACGTGGCCGATTTCGTGCCCCAGCACCGACGCCAGTTCGGATTCGGTCTCCGACTGCACCAGCAGCCCGGTATGCACGCCGATGTAGCCGCCCGGCATGGCAAAGGCGTTGATCGAGCGATCCCGCACGCCAAACAGCTCGAAGCCGGTGGCAAAGGTGCCCGAACCGTTCGAGCCCGAGATGTTCTGCCGGCGGGCCGCCTGGACGAGCCTGTAACCAAGCGCATTCAGGTAGTCGTTCATAAGCGGGTCGGAGACATAGTCGGGATCCCGGCGGATGTCGCGCATGATCCGGTCGCCGAGGCGCTTCTCCATATCCGGCGACAGCGAAGCCGTCGACGGATCACCAAGATCGGGCAACTGATTGCCTGAACTCTCCACCACCGTGTTGGCGCTGCGCAGCCCGAATTCGGACTTCTGGCCGGCCCGCACGCTCCGGTTGAGGTTGTCGTAGACCTGATCGCTGGCGTCGCTTGGAGGGGGTGGCGCGGCTGGGGCAATACTCGTCGTGCCTGCCGGCTTTGCGCCCGTTCCCTGCACGCCCTGAGGCCACGCCGGAGCAGCCATTGTCAGCACCAGCACGGCGGCCAGCGCACGCGTCATATGTGATGCGCGCGAGGCTGGCGCGGCGGCTGCGAGTGGGCGAGCACTCGGCCGGGCTGACAGGCGGAAAGGCCGGAGGGTCTTGGGCATGTTGCTATGATAGCGGCCTGCGGATGACGTTCCCATCGGGCAAGCCCCAGCACACATTTCCTCCTGTTTCGCCATGAGCCAGCTCACACATTTCGACAACGCCGGACAAGCCCATATGGTCGACGTCGGCAACAAGGCCAACACCCATCGCGTCGCCGTGGCAACCGGCACGATCACGATGCTGCCCGCGACCTTCGCGCTGGTGCGCGACGGCAGCGCCAAGAAAGGCGACGTGCTCGGCATCGCCCGCGTGGCGGCGATCATGGCCACCAAGCGAACCGCCGACCTGATCCCGCTCTGCCATCCGATTGGCCTGACCAAGGTGGCGGTCGACTTCGCACTCGACGAACCGAGTTCGACAATCGCCTGCATCGTCCGCACCGAGACCCACGGCCAGACCGGCGTGGAAATGGAAGCGCTGACCGGCGTGCAGGTGGCCCTGCTGACCATCTACGACATGTGCAAGGCCGTGGACCGGGGCATGGTGATGGGGAACGTGAAGCTGCTGGAAAAGCACGGCGGCAAGTCGGGGGATTGGGTGGCGGGCGCTTGATTTCAAAGGGAAATCTTAGCCAAATGCAGCCCAATCTTGCCAACCTGCTAGGTAACGTGAGGCCCGGAAGGTCAACCCTGCAAGGGCCTCAATAGACACATTCACTTCGGTTTGTCCAACGTTTGTCCAAGTGAGGTCAAACGATGGCATCAATTAGGCGTAGAGGTAACGTGTGGCAGGCTCGGGTTTCCCGCAAAGGTTTCCCTGCTGAAGTCGGCACGTTTGAAACCAAGGGAGCGGCAGAACGCTGGGCTCGCACCATAGAGTCCGAGATGGACCGTGGCGTGCATGTCAGCCGCCAGGAGGCCGAGCGGGCCACCTTAGCGGAGGTCATTGGGCGGTACATCGAGGAGGTCTCCCCGCTGCACAAAGGGCACGACACCGAAGTAATCAGATTGCGTGCCTTGCAGCGGTCCCGGCTGGCTGAGTACAGCATGTCCACCCTCAGCCCCAAGGTTGTAGCTGAGCATCGAGATAAGCGGCTTGGTGAGGTCTCCAAGTCCACCGTTACCCGAGAGCTGGCAATCCTCAGCGCCATCATCAATCACGCCAGGCGGGAACCCGATGGACCCTCCGTTGGTCGGGGCCTGAGAACTCTATCCAAGTACCGAGACGCGTCTTCCCTGCGCCGTTCGCGCCTACAACCACGATGCTCGACTCACACTGAACTGCGCTTGCGTCCTGCCTCTGATTGGTTGATGGGGGAAATTGGACGGTCTTCATTTTTGGCTTCTAGATGGTTTGAGTACGCTGCGCTATACATTATGCCCAAGCTTCCACGTCCCCCAGAGGAGCGCATGAAACACGTATGTTGACCCTCAGCTTCCCTTGAACTCGCTCCTAGAATTCGCTACAGTCCGCCCCGGACGAGGCGCTTTCAGCTTGTCCAAATTTTGTCCAACCGGCGTTGGAAAAACCGAGTGAAGTTGCCACGTCAACCCACCCTAAGTCGTTGATTTATAAAGACGTGCAGGTGGCCCTGCTGACCATCTACGACATGTGCAAGGCGGTGGACCGGGGCATGGTGATGGGCAACGTGAAGCTGCTGGAAAAGCACGGCGGCAAATCGGGGGATTGGGTGGCGGGAGGCGCGTAACGACTCGGCTGCGTAGCCGGGCTTCGCGTTCCCGGTCACCGACGCCGCTTATGTCCCACCGAAATATCGCATATGACATTAATGTCGTAACTGCATTCGACCCCCACTACCGTCGCGCCTATATTGGAACGAACGCTTTAACGCCGGGGACAACAGCCACCTGAGGGGAGGTGGAAAAGTGAAGACACTCCTGATGCTAGCGGCCGCTTGTGCCGCGCTAGGTGCCGGCATGGCCCACGCCGGTAATGGTCCGAGAGATATGTACCTGGATGGCGCGAGGACGCCAGATCCGTACACCGATGGCGCCAAGGCCACCCGCTTTGACGTCTATACCGATGGGGCAAGCGTGCTTGGCACACGTGATGTGTTCAGCGATGGCTCGAGCACTATTGACAAGCGAGACGCATTCACCGACGGCGCCTGAAAGGCGTCTTCACAGGTGGCGAGATGGGCGCCGGAATACCAGGCCAGGGCAACGTCCCTGGCTTTTTCTTGTCCACATTAGCCGGCACCCATGACGTACCGTGGACGTATCGTGATTCACGACACCGAACCGCCACGTACCTGTCACCGCATATCCCGCCCGTAATAAAGGTAACGCCACATTTCGGAATGACCCGGGCCACCCCTGCCTGAGGCAAATTGCTATTCAATGTAATTGGATTGACGCGCGCCGCTGGCCTCGGTACGCGAGATCAGGACAAGATGCGTTAACAGCGAGACAGGCCAGGCAGGGGGTACATCATGAACGGGCGCAAGCTTTGCCAGATAGCGCTGGTGGCAGCGGCGGCATTGGCATTCGTCAGCACGTCCGCGCAGGCGCACGGCGGTGGACATGGCGGTGGCGGCGGACACGCGCATGTTGGTGTCGGCGTCGTCGTCGGACCGGGTTGGGGCTGGGGCTGGGGTCCTGGATGGGGCTGGGGCCCCGGCTGGTATGCGCCCTATGGTCCTTACTACTATCCCGGCTACTACCCGCCTTACTATCCGCCCGCCGCAGCAGTCGCCCCTTCCGAGCCTCCGCAATACGTCGAACAGGGCAACGTGAGCAACCACGGCGCGCCCGGCGACGCCAATGCGTGGTGGTACCACTGCAGCCGGCCGGAGGGCTATTACCCCTACGTCAAGGATTGCCCCGGAGGATGGCAACGCGTGCCGCCTCAGCAGCCGTCATCTTCGAATCCCTCTAACCCCGGAGTGTCTTCATGAACTTGCGTACCCTGAGCTTGCTGACCCTGGCCACGACAGCCTCGCTGGGCCTGGGAGCCTGCGCGGTGATGCCATCCGGGCCTACGGTGATGGCGTTGCCAGGCTCCAACAAGACGTTCGACCAGTTCCGCGGTGACGACTACAACTGCCGCCAATTCGCCTTCCAACAGATCGGCGGAACCACGGCTCAGCAGAACGCAAACGCAGCAGCGGTTGGGAGCACGGTGGTCGGTACGGCGCTCGGCGCCGCAGCCGGCGCGGCATTCGGTGGCGGCAGCGGCGCGGCCGTGGGTGCGGGCGCCGGCATGTTGACGGGCGCGGCCGTTGGCACTGGTGCCGCCTATAACTCCGCCTACGGCACGCAGCGCCAGTACGACGCCGCATACGTCCAGTGCATGTACGCGACCGGCAATCGCGTACCGGTGTACGGGCAGATGGTGTCAGCACCGCCGCCCGGGCCCGCGCACGAGCCGATGCCTCCGGCAAACTACCAGCCTTACTATCCGCCGCCTCCGCCGCCTGGCTACGTTCGCTGAATACTGCCGGCGCGAACGCGCTTCAACCGCGCCGGGCGCGCAGGCGCGCCCAGGCGCAGAACTCGCGGGGCCTGCGGTCGGCGCCTAACGCGTCGCAGTCGCGTGAGAGCATCTCTAAGATCGTCGCCTCGTCGCCCTGAAAGTAGTACGGCAAGCGCTCCACCCACTGGCGTGCTTTCGCCTGATCACCGGTCAACGCGAGCAACCAGGCGGTGCGCCCGATGAGGTTCGGCGTTGGCAGCAGATGCAATGCGGCCATATGCGCCGGCAGCAAGCTGGCAGCATTGTCCGGCGTGATCCTGGCGTGCTCGACGGTGTCCGATGCCGCGTGCTGGCGGAACCAGAGCCTGGGCATCGGCAGGCTATCCCGCTTATCTTCATGCGCATACTCGCGTGCCTCGACACGCTTGTAGTCCTGCCAGAGCGTCACAAGCAAGAAGGCGGACACAACGATGAACAACACACACGCTATCGCCGGAACGGCACGCGGCAAGCGCTTGCCAAAGCCGGACGGCTCCAGCCACGCCAGCAGGAAACAGAACGGCAGGAAGAAGTACAGGTAGTGCAGCGGATACTCGAGCATCGAGTGCGCCCCATACATCGCCAGCCAGAACAGCATCGGCACGGCCATGGCGCGCTCGCTCGACGAAGCTGCCCAGATCCGATCGCGCACCACGCGCCAGAGCCACCCTACCAGTACCAGCGCCACGCCGATCGTACCGACCAGACCCGTCTTGGCCAGCAGATCGAGTACTGCGTTATGCGCATGCAGCGACATCTCGGCCGTTTTGCCAACCTCGGCCATCTGCTGGAACTGGGCCCAGCCGAACTCGCCATAGCCAACCCCAAGCAGTGGATGCGCGCGGAACATCGCCCAGGCATGTGCCCACAAGGCGCCGCGGGCGGAAACCTGATCACCGGACTGGAGTTGCGCGACGGTGTCGAACAGCCGCCAGTCGAACAACTGACCAGCGTGCTTGATGGCTGGCTGGAGCACCACGATGCCGACGACCATCAGCACTGCCGCGACAATCAGCCCCGGCGCGCGATGCATCGGATCCGTGCCGCGAGGTGTGCCCCGTGCCAGATGCGCGGCGATCAGCGCGTACAGCGCAGCCAATCCGATATGCAGCACGCCCGTGCGCGACCCGCTCAACACGATGCCGCTTTCCAGCAGCAGCACCGCGACGAGCCAGCCCGGAAACCGCAGCCACCCACGCGTGGCGAGCCACACCGAAGCCACCAGTGCCAGGCCCTGAATCGTGGCCTGATGATTCGGCTGGTTCAGATTGCCCCAGAGGCGGCGGTTGTTGTCGTAGAAATATTCAGATACGAGGTTGAACGCTTGGTCTTCCAGATGGAAGACTTGCACCCATTGCGCCAGCGTGCCGAGGAGCCCCGCAATCATGAAGGCGATCGCGAGCGAATCGACAATACTCGCGCGCTCGTCGGTCGACATCGACTGGCTGGCACGCCATGCGGCCAACATCAGCGCCGCGCCCAGCGCCAGCACGATTTGCGTGAGTTGACGGCTGCCGGTGACATCGACCATACCCGTGACGGCTTGCGCGACAGTCGTGACAATCAACCAGATCGGCAGCAGCATGATCCACGGGAACGACCTGGACGCTCTCGAGCCCGACTGGCTTGGCCTCAGCGCCAGGGCGATGATCAGGAATACGCCAAGCAATCCGGCCGTCCACTCGCCATAGAACGTGGCAAGCGGCAGCGTGTGCTTCGAAACCAGCAGGGGCAAGGTAAATGCGACGACGATCGCCGTCGCGGGAAGCGTAGCTCGAGGTGCCGGCATTCGCGCGCAATCAGGGGCAAAGGCGACATGATAGCGCGGCACAGTGGGGGTGCCGAAAGATCGGTGACGTAGATCGGCGATGACTTGGAGGTATGAGCCCCCGCAGCGCGGTAGGACCAGGCGCCTGCACCAAGGTGTTCTTCGAACCAGCGGATGGGCCACGCGCTCGCGTACTACAGGCCAACACTACATTCGTCCCAGGCAGTCGGCCTAGACCGCCCCCGGATTAATTAAGTACAGGATCGAGGAATGTATCGATTCTCGGCATCGGACTTACAAAGCCACGCGATGGAGCCGCTACTGCCGCCAAACATCGTCAGTGTTAGCGTTTTTCCGCTGAGCCCCGGCGAGACGTTCTCAGTCCGGAAGGTTGCCGTGATCGTGCAACCAACCCCGCCCTCCGTCGCAGATCCGCCTACTATTACAGACTGAACATATGAGCCGGATATGTGCCCAGACACGGGAATACCGTCGTACTCACTATAAGAATTGCTCGGGCAGAAACCACGCTGCGAAAACGATTCGACGACCGCCGCCTTCTGCGCCGAAGCTAGCGTGAGGCCCTCGGCAAACTGCGCCCTGGCCACGTAGTCCTGATACTGCGGAACCGCGATCACCGCAAGAATGCCGACGATCGCGACGACGATCATCAGTTCGATCAGTGTGAAGCCTGCCTGGCGCCGTGCACGCGCTTGCGAACGTTGGGATGAGACCCGGTATTGCATATGACCCCCTGGGAAGTTGTTGTTGGCATCTGGCCGGGACGGCTTGAGTGCCGCCCGGCCCGAGGCATCTTCCAGGGAGTTGGTCGCGTAGAAATTGACGTTGCACAAGTCGCGGAGGAACGTCGCAATCGCTGGTATGTGCGACGAAAAGGCACAATTGTGCGATGCCTCGCCCGTTGCCGATACGCGGATCAGATGCCTCCGATCCATGCCATCGGCATCCCGGCGCGGGACGTAATGCTAGCTACCTCAGCCCGTGGTCGTCGTAGTTGTCTTACCCGACTCACTCGCTTTCGCGCAGGCCTGCGGCACGTACCGCTTGTCCGCCGAAGACTCGCACTGCCACGTCACCGATCCGCCGTCTGCATTACCCATAGTCAACGTCACCTGCTTGCCGAGCAGGCCCCTGGTAATACCTTCGTCCTTGAACTTGGCGATGATCGTGCAGCCGCCAGCATTGGAAGCCGTGCCACCCGTGGTGACGCTCTGTACATAGCTCCCCTTGATCGCCGAGGCCACGGGCACGCCATCGACGGCCGCGCTCGCATTGTTCGGGCAGGCGCCAGCCGCCGCGAACGATTCGATCACGCCGGCTTTCTGCCCGGAGGCCAGGCTCATGCCTTCGGCAAACTGGGACCGCGCGATGTAGTCCTGGTACTGCGGGATGGCGACGCCGGCAAGAATGCCGATGATCGCGACAACGATCATCAGTTCGATCAGCGTGAAGCCTCGACGATTCTTTCGCTCCAATGCGCGGCGTTGTTCGCGCAGGAAAACAACCTTGATTTGACGCGTCATGTTGACCCCTTTTCATTTGTGTTGTGCGATTGGAAAAGTGCGGGTGCGCCCGCAATCCGCGATGCGCACGGGGCCATGATCGCGAGCGAAACCGCGAGGTCTCAATGACCTCGGACAAATCTGACAGCGCTGTGGGAATTGTTTGGAAAACCACAGGAGTGCGTGGTGTGGATGCTGCAAGACGGGTGTTGCGTCGTAGCCACTGGGGACACTTGCGGCGCCCCTTGTCCAAACGCTTCAACCGCTCCAACCGCGCTTTCACTGGCGAAAGCGCGAGACAAGCCTGCTGGAGCCAGTACGCTCCCTACAAAACAAAACGGGCGACCCCGTGAGGGTCGCCCGTGTCAGGCTCGCGATATGGCTTGCGATCAGGCCGTCTGTGCGGAACGGCGACGCAGCAGCTTGCCGAGCATGACCACCAGCACGGCGCCCACGACGCCGAACACCAGGTGCGCATGCGGCACGTGTACCTGGAACCACTCGGCATCCACCGGGTCGCTGACGAGCATTTCGCCAGCCAGATAGCCCAGCAGCGCGGCACCCAGCACGATGATGATCGGGAAGCGCTCCATCACCTTAAGCAGGATCGTGCTGCCGAAGACGATCAGCGGAATCGACAGGCCCAGACCCAGCACCAGCAGCATCAGCTGGCTGCCTTCGGGACCCTTCTGCGCGGCTGCGGCCACGGCCACCACGTTGTCCAGCGACATCACCAGGTCGGCGATCAGGATGGTGCGGATGGCAGCCCAGATATTGTCCTTGGCGTCATGGCCTTCTTCATCGTCGTCGCCGGTCAGCAGTTGCACGCCGATATAGACCAGCAGCAAGGCACCCACGATCTTCAGGTACGGCAGGCTCAGCAGCTTGACTGCGGCCACGGTCAGAACCACCCGCATGATGATGGCGGCGGCACTACCCCAGAAAATGGCCTTCTTCTGCTGGGCAGGGGGCAGATTGCGGGATGCGAGCGCGATCACGACTGCGTTGTCGCCCGACAGGACGATGTTGGTCAGGATGATCGATCCCAGCGCAATCCAGAATGCGCTGCTGGACAACAATTCCACGGCAAGACTCCTTCCTCGATTTCTAAGTTATTCCAGGTCCGCAGGGGCTCCCACTGCGAACTTTTGGATGTCTGAATTACCAGACATGGAGATTTATCGTACGAACCTTTCGATTCGGTTTCAATCCGCGCTGCAACAGCCTCGGGATATACCCTAGGATTTTGCGTCGCAAGAATGACATTGCCCCCGCTTCTGAGGCGGGGGCAACGATTGCGGCGATGCGCTCCGGCAGGAGCCGGCATGCGCCGCAGGTACGGCAATCGCTCTGCACGTGCCATTAAGAGCACACACAAGCGACATCGGTGGGAATGCCTTACAGCATTGCCTTCAGCAGGCGGCCCATTTCCGACGGGTTCTTGGTGACCTTGATACCGCAGGCTTCCATGATTTCCAGCTTGGCCTGGGCAGTGTCGGCACCGCCCGAGATCAGCGCGCCAGCGTGGCCCATGCGCTTGCCCGGAGGCGCGGTCACGCCAGCGATGAAGCCAACCACCGGCTTCTTCATGTTTTCCTTGATCCAGTAAGCCGCGTTGGCTTCGTCCGGACCACCGATCTCACCGATCATGACCACGGCGTCCGTTTCCGGATCGTCGTTGAACATCTTCATCACGTCGATGTGCTTCAGACCGTTGATCGGATCGCCACCGATACCGACGGCCGACGACTGGCCCAGGCCCAGCGCGGTCAGCTGGCCCACGGCTTCATACGTCAGCGTGCCCGAGCGCGACACCACGCCGATGCGGCCCTTGCGGTGGATGTGACCCGGCATGATGCCGATCTTGATCTCGTCCGGCGTGATCAGGCCCGGGCAGTTCGGTCCGAGCAGCAGCGTCTTCTTGTTCTGGCGACGCATCTTGTCCTTGACTTCCATCATGTCGCGGACGGGGATGCCTTCGGTGATGCAGACCACCAGGTCCAGATCGGCATCAACGGCTTCCCAGATGGCGGCAGCGGCGCCTGCGGGCGGCACGTAGATCACCGACACGGTCGCGCCGGTTTGTTCCTTGGCATCCTTGACGCTTGCGTAGATGGGAATGCCTTCGAAATCTTCACCGGCCTTCTTCGGGTTCACGCCTGCCACGAAGCAGTTCTTGCCATTGGCATAGTCACGGCAGCCGCGGGTGTGGAACTGGCCCGTCTTGCCGGTGATGCCCTGGGTGATGACCTTGGTGTCCTTGTTGATCAGAATGCTCATTTGCTAGTCCTTTTAGTCGCCCCGCCCGGCTGCGGCCAGGCGGCAACGAAAGTTGTCCTTACTTGCCAGCGACGGCGGCCACGACCTTCTGGGCGGCTTCTTCCATCGTGTCGGCCGAGATGATCGGCAGACCGGAATCAGCCAGCATCTTGCGGCCCAGCTCTTCGTTCGTGCCCTTCATGCGGACGACCAGCGGCACGCCAAGCTGCACGGCCTTCGAAGCGGTGATCACGCCTTCGGCGATCACGTCGCAACGCATGATGCCGCCGAAGATGTTGACCAGGATGGCCTGCACGTTCGGGTTCTTCAGCATCAGCTTGAAGGCTTCGGTCACCTTCTCGGTGGTGGCGCCGCCACCCACGTCGAGGAAGTTGGCCGGCTCGCCACCGAACAGCTTGATGGTGTCCATCGTGGCCATGGCCAGGCCAGCGCCGTTCACCAGGCAGCCGATGTTGCCGTCCAGCGAGATGTAGGCCAGATCGAACTTCGAGGCCTCGATTTCGTTGGCGTCTTCTTCGTCCAGGTCACGGTACGCGACGATTTCCGGGTGACGGAACAGCGCGTTCGAGTCGAAGTTGAACTTGGCGTCCAGGGCAACGACCTTGCCGTCGCCGGTCAGGATCAGCGGGTTGATTTCGGCCAGCGAGGCGTCGGTGTCCCAGAATGCCTTGTACAGGCCTTGCAGGGCCTGGCGAGCCTGGGGAACGCTGGCGTCGGGCACGCCGATCTTGCGGGCGATGTCGTCAGCGTCCGAATCCTTCAGGCCTTCCGACGGTTCGATGATCAGCGTGTGGATCTTTTCCGGGGTGTGGGCAGCGACTTCCTCGATGTCCATGCCGCCTTCGCTCGAGGCCATCAGGGCCACCTTCTGCGACACGCGGTCCACCACCAGCGAAACGTAGAGTTCCTTCTTGATGTCAGCGCCTTCTTCGATCAGCAGGCGATTGACCTTCTTGCCTTCCGGGCCGGTCTGGTGCGTCACCAGCGTCATGCCGAGAATGTTGGTGGCGTAGGTCTTCACCTCGTCGATGCTCTTGGCCACCTTCACGCCGCCGCCCTTGCCGCGGCCGCCTGCGTGGATCTGCGCCTTGACGACCCACACCGGGCCGCCGAGCTGTTCAGCCGCCTTCAGGGCTTCTTCAACCGAGAAAGCAGGGATGCCGCGCGGAACCGGCACATTGTATTTGCGCAGGATTTCCTTGCCTTGATACTCATGGATATTCATGCGTGTTTCCTTTCGGGTAGGCGTAAAGGGATGGGAAAAATGATAGGAGACGAAGGGCTCTCGCCTTTTCCTGGGGCCGACCGTGACAGTCAGCCCGACGTACCGTTGGGCCGGTGGGCCAGGGTGTCTTCGCCACCTGATGCGGGGGCATCGGCGCGTGACGCGGTCTGGGGGGACGACGCCGCAGCGCCGGCTTTCGGTTTCGGCTGGTGACCATACCAGCGCGGGTAAAACTGACGAACCACCTCGCCCTCGAAATGGAGCGCGTGGCATCCATGGAGCTGCATGGGGGGTTCGGGATCGATGTCTTGCACGCCATCGCGGATATTGAACACATCGCCCGCGAAGGCTTGAATGGCCGCAGTCGGCAGCACGCCGGCCAGTTCGGTCAGATGGGTGCAACCGGCAACGCTGCCCAGACGCTCACGAACTGCCTTGCGGAACCCCTTTGACAGGTTCAGACCGATCAGCTTGCGGTAGGCGGGACCGATGAGATCGCAATGCGTCGGATAAGGCACCCAGTCAGAGCATGCCTCCGCATCGACGACGTTCATGCGCAGATCAATCGTGACGCGCAGCCACAGATCGTGCAGCGGCTGGCCTTCAGGGCGAATCCGGCCGCCCGCCAGTTCGATGTCGCGGGGCTTGGTGTCGGTCAGGCGCGCTTCGATGTCCCATAGGCCATCGTCCCGCAAATAGGCCTCGGCCGTGATGGCACGACGGTGACGCAGGACTCGGTTGGCTGGCGGGGAAAGCGGCATGACACCAGGGGCTGACGCGGCAGACTGAAAGTGGCGGATCGGGGGCAATTCATCACGGCAAACGGCTTGGTCCATGGGTAAGACCACCATGGACGGCCATTTGGGCCGCTGAACTCGTGGAGTTTAACATGCCGCGCTGCTTTGACCGGATACATCCTGCGCAACGAACTGTCCGCACGCAATTGTTGCAGCGACGATCCCGGCAAACCCAACCTGCGCAACGCCTGGCCGGTGTCCGCGTGACCCCTCGCTGCGATGCATCAGTGGTACGACGACTACGCCGACTTCTCACGAATACCCCTCATGCGTACACAGGTATGCGGCTGCCCGCATACCTCGTCATTCCCCCAAGTCGTCCATGCCTTCGTCCTCGGCCCCGCGGATGATCTTGCCCACCACCGATCGGGAAAATCCGCGCGCCATCATGAACCGGATTTGCTTGGCGCGGGCCTCCGGCGAGTCCGGCGGAACACCGAAACGCTTGCGCCAAACTTCGCGTGCGCGATCCAGCTCGGAATCGCGCAGGCGGTCCTGCAGATCGCGTAGCTGATCATTGCCGAGTTGGTGCGTCTTGGCTTCCTGCAGTACACGCGCCGCGCCGTAACGACTGGCCCGGCGGTGAACAAGGCTATCGACGAACCGCTCATTGGACAGCCAGTTGTCGCGTTCGAGCACATCGAGCAGAGCCTCCACCTCCTCGGCCGACTCGGCATGAGGCGCCAGCTTGCGCGCGAGTTCGGCCCGGCTGTGCTCCCGACGGGAAAGGTAGCCGACGGCACGGGCTTTCAGTGAGAGGGGGGGACGGGGCATTCGGCTGATAACGAGGAAGCCGGCAGTCGGCGCTGCGCGATACGGGAAACCGGGGTGAAAACAAAAAAGCCGCCGCACAAGTATGCGACGGCTTTCGTCAAGCAGCGACGTCAGGCTCAGCCTTCGACCTCTGCTGGCGCGCCCGCCACGGTGTTCAGCGGCGCCACGCCCAGCGCCAGACGCACCTTGTTCTCGATCTCGTCGGCGATGTCCGGGTTCTCGCGCAGATACTCGCGTGCGTTGTCCTTGCCCTGGCCGATCTTCTCGCCGTTGTAGCTGTACCAGGCGCCGGCCTTCTCAACGATCTTGGCGTCCACGCCCAGGTCGATGATTTCACCCTGGCGCGAGATGCCCTGGCCATAGAGGATGTCGAAGAACGCCTCGCGGAACGGAGGTGACACCTTGTTCTTGACCACCTTGACCTTGGTCTCGTTGCCGACGACTTCGTCGCCCTTCTTGATCGAGCCGATACGGCGGATGTCCAGGCGCACCGAGGCGTAGAACTTCAGCGCGTTACCGCCGGTGGTGGTTTCGGGAGAACCAAACATCACACCGATCTTCATACGGATCTGGTTGATGAAGATCACCAGGCAGTTCGTGCGCTTGATCGTGCCGGTCAGCTTGCGCAGCGCCTGGCTCATCAGGCGGGCCTGCAGGCCGGGCAGCGAATCGCCCATTTCGCCCTCGATTTCTGCCTTTGGCACCAGAGCGGCCACCGAGTCGATCACGATCAGGTCGATCGAACCCGAGCGCACCAGCGCGTCGGTGATTTCCAGGGCCTGCTCGCCGGTATCGGGCTGGGAGATCAGCAGATTGCCGACGTCCACGCCGAGCTTGCCAGCATATTGGACATCCAGGGCGTGCTCGGCGTCGATGAACGCGCAGGTGCCGCCCAGCTTCTGCATTTCGGCCACCACCTGCAGCGTCAGCGTGGTCTTGCCGGACGATTCCGGACCGTAGATCTCGACCACGCGGCCGCGCGGCAGGCCACCCACGCCCAGCGCGATGTCCAGCCCCAGCGAGCCGGTGGACACTACCTGGATGTCCTGTTCGATTTCGCCATCGCCCAGGCGCATGATCGAGCCCTTGCCAAACTGCTTCTCAATCTGGGAGAGCGCGGCGGCAAGCGCCTTCTGCTTCTCAGCGCTCACGCCGGCGCCGGCCTTCTTGTCGTCCATGGTCGTCCTTCAGTCAATGGTGTATAAATAGGCCGCATACGGCGCGACGCCCTGAACCCAAAGCCCTTTTCCGGGATGGATTCTCCAGGCCACGACGCCCAACCCGGCATGGTGCGATCACCTTTCATGGTAGCTCGCCCGGAATGTCGGGTACTGTATAAAAAAACAGTATGCTTGGCAAGCCCCACCGGCACCGCGGCCGGCGGCCGGCTGTGGCCGGCCACGAGGTGGAGACAATCATGCGGATTCTTATCGCCGAAGATGACGATGTGCTGGCAGACGGGCTGACGCGCTCGCTGCGCCAGTCCGGCTATGCCGTCGATCACGTTGCGAATGGCGTGGAAGCCGATTCGGCCCTGTCCACACAGTCGTTCGACCTGCTGATCCTCGATCTCGGCCTGCCCCGCATGTCGGGGCTCGAGGTACTCAAGCGGCTGCGCGCGCGCAGCGCCATGGTGCCCGTGCTGATTCTGACTGCAGCCGACAGCGTCGACGAACGCGTGAAGGGGCTGGACCTCGGCGCCGACGACTACATGGCCAAGCCGTTCGCGCTGTCCGAACTCGAGGCCCGGGTGCGCGCGCTGGTGCGCCGTGGCGCGGGCGGTGGCGCCACGCTGATGCGCCACGGGCCGCTCGCGTTCGATCAGGTCGGCCGCATCGCCTATCTCAATGAACAGATGCTGGATCTCTCCGCGCGAGAGGTCGGTCTGCTCGAAATCCTGCTCACGCGCAGCGGGCGGCTCGTATCGAAGGAGCAGCTCGTCGATCACCTGTGCGAATGGGGCGAGGAAGTCAGCAATAACGCAATCGAGGTGTATGTACACCGCCTGCGCAAAAAGATCGAGGTTGGCGGCATCCGCATCGCCACGGTGCGCGGGCTGGGCTACTGCCTCGAGAAATACCAGCCGGCCGTGGCCGCGCATGGCTGACACCACGGGGGCTGATCGCGCATGAGCCTGCTGCGACTGCCGTGGCGACGCCGTTCCGCCGCGGGCCCCGCACGCGCGACGGACCCCACCCGGCCCACGCTGGCCGATGCCGCGGCCGAAGACCAGGCGCTGGCCGACGCCCTGCCACACCTCGAGGAAACCTCGGCGCACCCTGCGCCCCGCTCGCTGTTTGGCGAGATTCTCGACTGGATGCTGGCACCGCTTCTGCTGCTCTGGCCGATGAGCATCGCCGTCACATACCTCGTCGCCAAGTCGATTGCAAACGGGCCGTTCGACCGCGCGCTCGAAGCAAGCGCCATCGTGCTGTCGCAGCAGGTGCGCGAGGTCAACGGCCGCGTCACGCTGCAGCTTCCACTGTCCGCGCGGGAAATCCTGCGCGCCGACGAGACCGACAATATCTACTACCAGGTGGTAGGCAAGCACGGCGAGTACGTGGCCGGCGATCACGACCTGCCGCTTCCGTCCGAGGACGAAGAGGGACATGCCGGGCTGGTATCGCTGCGCGACGATCGCGTGGCCGGCAACGATGTGCGTGTCGCCTATACCTACGTTGAACTGAAAAACATCAGCGGCGCCCAGCCCGTGCTGGTGCAGGTGGCCGAGACGCTGGACAAGCGCGCGCGGCTGGCCAATGAAATCATCAAGGGCGTCATCCTGCCGCAGTTCGTGATCCTGCCGCTCGCGGTGGTGCTGGTGTGGTTTGGCCTCACGCGCGGGCTGGCACCGCTGACCGCGATCCAGCAGCGCATCCGTGCGCGCAATCCCGGCGACACGAGCCCGATCGACGAGCGCGCGGCGCCGCAGGAAATCACGCCGCTGGTAGCATCGTTCAACGACTTGCTGTCGCAACTCGAGCAGTCGGTGCAGACACAGAAACGCTTCATTGCCGATGCCGCACACCAGATGAAGACACCGCTCGCGGGTCTGCGTATGCAGGCGGAACTGGCCCAGCGAGAGCAATCACCGGAGGAACTGCATCGGTCGCTGGCGCAGATCGCCGGCAGCTCCAAGCGCACCGCGCATCTGGTCACCCAGTTGCTGTCGCTGGCACGCATGGAGAATCTGGCAGGGGTAGGCGGCATGACGCCGGTGAACCTGACCGCCCTGGCGCGCGACGTGGTCAAGGATCTGCTGCCCCAGGCATGGGCGCGGCAGATCGACCTTGGC
Source organism: Cupriavidus sp. Met-2 (assembly GCF_049843575.1). NCBI lineage: Bacteria > Pseudomonadati > Pseudomonadota > Betaproteobacteria > Burkholderiales > Burkholderiaceae > Cupriavidus > Cupriavidus sp. Met-2. Next base: position 355,228 of record NZ_JBBHZL010000001.1, on the reverse strand, counting down.
CTGGAAGGCGACGAGCATCCCGTGATGGTCACGGGCAATCGCGTGATGCTGACGGAGATGCTCAACAACCTCGTCGACAACGCCATTCGCTACACGCCGCCCGGCGGGCATGCCACGGTACGCGTCATCGCCGATGCATTCGAACCGTTCGCGTATCTCGATGTGGAAGACACGGGGCCGGGCATCCCCCCGAGCGAGCGCGGACGCGTGATGGAGCGTTTCTATCGTGTGCTCGGCACCAACACCGAAGGCAGCGGACTGGGGCTGGCCATCGTGCGCGAGATCGTGCAGCAGCACGGCGGCGAAATATCCATCGACGACAACGTGTACCAGACCGAGCCTCGCCTGGCCGGCGCCCGGTTCCACGTGACGCTGCGCCGCGCGCCGCCGGAAGAGACCAACACATGAGGAAAGCCCCGCCCGACCGCATGACGCCGCGCGAGCGGCTTGCCTGGCGCCACAATCTGCGCTGGATCGCCGTGCTGCTGGTGATCTGGTTCGTTGTGACGTTCGTCATCAGCTGGTTCGCACGCGAACTGCGTTTCGACTTCTTCGGCTGGCCCTTCTCGTTCTGGGCCGCCGCGCAGGGCGCGCTGATCGTATATGTAGCGATGGCCGCGCTCTACGCCTGGCACATGAATCGGGTGGATCGCGAACTCGACAGCGAGACGCCAGACGCCGAGACCCATCCCGCACCACCCACCAATCCCGCCGGTCGATCCTGACGCAGCCGGTCGATCCTGACGCAAACACGCGGCACCCCTCGTAAGGGGCAATTCGACGACTATGCCGCGCGACGTGCGCCAATGCTGCAAAGCAAGAATCCCGTGCGCCCCATAAGCCAGGCGGTTTGCGGGTTTCCGATCGACGCAATGCAGCAAATACCGCGCTGAAAACAGCCTCGAAACGTCTAGCGTATACCCCGACGAATCCGGCACGTTTTACGGGAACTCTGTCAGAACTCAGTAAGTTTCGCCTCCCACAATCCTTTGCAGCTTCGGTGCAGAGGCCGGCACGCGCGGATACCTCAAGCGCAAGACACGGCCAGACCGGGGACCCTTTCGACAGACGGAGGAGACAACAATGGCAAACGCGCAAAACGTGGCAATGCCTGGCGGCAAAGCCCACAATGCGCCGATGACGCGCGAGGAAAAGAAGGTCATTCTGGCCTCGTCGCTCGGCACGGTGTTCGAGTGGTACGACTTTTATCTATACGGTTCGCTGGCGGCGGTGATCGCCAAGCAGTTCTTCGCGGGCCTCGACCCCACTTCCGCATTTATCTTCGCCCTGCTGGCGTTCGCGGCAGGCTTCATCGTGCGTCCGTTCGGCGCACTGGTGTTCGGCCGTCTCGGCGACATGATCGGCCGCAAGTACACCTTCCTGGTGACAATCCTGATCATGGGCTTGTCGACATTCATCGTCGGCCTATTGCCCGGCTACGCCACGATCGGCTGGGCAGCACCGATCATCCTGATTGCACTGCGTATGTTGCAGGGCCTGGCGCTCGGCGGCGAGTACGGCGGCGCGGCCACCTACGTGGCTGAACACGCCCCGCACGGCAAGCGCGGCGCCTACACCGCCTGGATCCAGACCACCGCCACACTGGGCCTGTTCCTGTCCCTGATCGTCATTCTGCTGTGCCGTGAACTCACGGGCCCGCAGTTCGACACGTGGGGCTGGCGCATCCCGTTCCTGGTCTCGATCCTGCTGCTGGCCATGTCCGTGTATATCCGCCTGTCGATGAGCGAGTCGCCGGCCTTCCAGAAGATGAAGGCCGAGGGCAAGACCTCGAAGGCACCGCTGACCGAGGCATTCGGTCAATGGCGCAACCTGAAGATCGTGATCCTGGCGCTGGTAGGCCTGACCGCCGGCCAGGCCGTGGTCTGGTACACCGGCCAGTTCTACTCGCTGTTCTTCCTGACGCAAGTGCTGAAGGTGGACGCCAAGACGGCCAACCTGCTGATCGCCGGCGCACTGGTGATTGGTACGCCGTTCTTCATCTTCTTCGGCTCGCTGTCGGACAAGATCGGCCGCAAATGGATCATCATGCTGGGCTGCGCGCTGGCCGTGCTGACCTACTTCCCGCTGTTCAAGGCGATGACCCACTACGCCAACCCGGCGCTGGAACGTGCGCAGCAGACCGCGCAGATCGTGGTCACGGCCGATCCGAAGACCTGCTCGTTCCAGGGCAGCCCGATCGCTCGCGAAATCGACTTCCGCAGCTCATGCGATATCGTCAAGCGCACGTTGGCCCAGGCATCGGCCAGCTATGAAGTGGTGCAGGCCCCGGCCGGCACGATGGCTTCGGTGAAGATCGGCGACAAGGAAATCAAGGCCTTCGACGCCACGGTGACCGGCGGCCACAGCTTTGACGACGCCAGCAAGAAGCAGATCGCGGCGTTCAAGAAGGAAGTGAGCGAGTCCATGAGCGCGGCCGGCTATCCGACCAAGGCAGACCCGGCGCAGATGAACACGATCATGGTGCTGGTGGTCCTGGTGATCCTGGTGATCTACGTGACCATGGTCTACGGCCCGATCGCCGCGATGCTGGTGGAAATGTTCCCGACCCGCATCCGGTATTCGTCGATGTCGCTGCCGTATCACATCGGCAACGGCTGGTTCGGTGGCCTGCTGCCAACGATCTCCTTCGCCCTGGTGGCGCAGAACGGCAACATCTACTACGGCCTCTGGTACCCGATCATCATCGCGGCCATGACCTTCGTGCTGGGCGCGCTGTTCGTCCGCGAGACCAAGGACGTGGATATCTACGCGAACGACTGATCGCCAGTCGGTGAACCTTCGCTCAGGATGGCCAGCCGGCAGGCTGGTCTCCGCTTCCCAGGCAGGCCTTGCGCCTGCCGTTTTTTTTGGCAGCCACCGAGGCTTGCAGAAAGTTGTCACAAAGGTGTTGACAGCCTAAAAGGCACAGGTATAATTGCGGTCTTCGTTGGCGAATTAGCTCAGTTGGTTAGAGCGACGGAATCATAATCCGCAGGTCCGGGGTTCGAGTCCCTGATTCGCCACCATCTATTTGAAAAGCCGCAATCCTTCACGGGATTGCGGCTTTTTGTTTTGGCTCGTTGGAACGGGGCGGCGGACGAAGGCGAAGCCGAGGTTCTGCTTCATGTTCCGGATCGTGGCCTTGGGCAACTTGCGGGCGCGGGCAATGCCACGCGGGTCGCCCTTGACCAGCGGCAGTCAGGCCAAGCAGGTGGCCACGAGAATTACCAGCAAGGCGGCCGCCCATCCGCCACAGGCTACGGCGGAACTCCCTTGGAGGCGCTATCAAAATGAAGCGAAACGGTTCTGGCTAGACGCGCGGCCGCAGACAGTACAAGTGGCACGGCAAGGCTGCGCAACGACGCCAGAATCATGTTGATCGCGCCTCTTAACCGCCAACCATCGCCATCAACGCAGGCAGCATCGGACTCTGTTTTGCCAGCCCACGCTGCTCTTCCAGAAGGCTCTGCAGGATCTCGTGCGTCGTATCGGGATTCGCCAGCACCACACGAAACACCGCGATCGGACGCCCGCCCCACTGGGAGGACGTCAACTGCGTCCGCGACACGAACGAGCGGCCTGCGTCGCGCTGCATTTCCTGGATGTTGATGGTCAGCGCGTCGAGCGCCTCGAGCAGTTGTTCGCGCTGTTCGGGCGAGGCCGAAAGCAACGCCGCTCGCACCGGCGCCGGCACGTAGCGATAGGTGAGGATGCAAAGCTGCGGCCGGCTGTCCAGTTCGAAGTCGGGCTGCTGTTCGATCAACGACGCGAAGTACTTCGCGTTGTCGATGCCCGTATCGATCAGCTTCGCCAGCCCCTTGCGGCCAAGCAGGTGCAGGTTCGCATAGAGCATGACGGCCGCCGAACCGCGGGACCCTTCGAGCGTATGGCGCCCCAGGTCCACCGAGCCCTTCCGCACGATGTAGTTTGCGTGCTGGATGATGTCCTGCGTCCACGCCGGATCGCGGAACAACACCATGCCGGCGCCCATCGGCACATAGAACTGCTTGTGCGCGTCGATGACGACCGAATCCGCGCGCTCGATCCCGGCAAAGCGCGCGCGCTCGCGTGCGGAGAGCAGTGTGGCACCCCCCCACGCGGCGTCCACATGAAAGTGGCAGCCGATCTCCTGCGCCACATCGGCAATGGCATCGAGCGGGTCCACCGCACCAGTCTCAGTGGTGCCAGCGATACCGACAATCGCCACTGTCCGGATGTTGCGTTGTTGAAGATCGCGTAATGTGTCGCGCAACAGGTCGACGCGCATCCGCCCGTCTTCATCGACGCCTACCGGCACCAGATTCTCGCGGCCGATACCGAGGATATCCGCCGCCTTTCGCAGCGAATAATGGCCGCGCTCCGACACGACGATCGCCAGCCCTGCGTATCCGTAGTGCCGCAACGCCGCTACCAGCCCCGCCTGGTTGATGCCCGCGAAGCCGTCGCGCGCGCGCAGCGTGTTGTTGCGGCTGGCCCAGAGCGCGGTGAGATTGGCCGTGGTGCCGCCCGAGCAGAATGCTCCGAGAGAATGCTCGGCATTGTGCAGCCATTGCGCGTAGAACGCGTCGTCCCGCGCAAAGACCAGGTGATGCAGCATCCCGATTACCTGACGCTCCAGTCCCGTCAATGCACCCGACGTTTCAAGCTTGACCACGTTCTGGTTCAGCGCCGCCACGATCTTGGCCAGCGACGGCATGAACGATGGCAGCGACGACGTCATGTGACCGACGAACGTTGGCGACGCCACGGGCATCACATGCCGGAACACATCGTTGAGCAGATGATCCGCGTGTTGCTGCGGCGCGGTCGGATCTTCCGGTATCTGGACCGAGGCAAAGGACGCCTCGCGCGTCGCGCAGGCACCAACCGGATCGAAGTCCTGGCCGGCAAAGAAGTCCGCGGGATGCTCGGCAACGCGCCGCTCCAGGTCGTCGAACGCGCCAAGGTCCGCATCGAACCAGTGCAGCGGACAGCCCTCGCCCATTTCCGCGTCGTTGCCGGTTGCCTCGCGAGCGTTGTCTGACCTCCCCGCCTTGCGCGCCTTCATGTGCCTATTCCAGTCCCAGTCCAGTGTGGTGCCGCCGCTGCAGCGGCGGCGAATCGCTGGGATTATGCCGGATAAGCCGAGGCCGGCGCTGCACGCCCACCCGATCGCGCGACCGCCCAGGCGCCCGTCAGCAGGCCAGATGATGCCGCCGCGCAAACTCGGCCAGATCGATCAGGGAACGGAACCCCAGCTTGGTCATGATGCTGGCCTTGTGCGAGCTCACGGTCTTGTTGCTGATACCGAGCACCACGGAGATCGCCTTATTGGAATGCCCGGCCGCGAGGAAGCGCATGACGGTCAGCTCGCGTCGGCTCAAGACCAAGATCGGATCGGCCGGCGCATTGGCCGCGCGGCGAATCGTCGTAAGCAGGGCCAGCGGAAATGCAGCATAGCCACTCATGACCGCGCGCACGGCATGCTCGATACCGCCGATGCCGTTGCCCTTGTCGACATACCCGTGCGCGCCGCTGAGCAACGCGCGTTCGGCAGCGCCGGATGCGGCTGACAGCACCAGCACGCGCGTTGCCGGGTGATGGGACACCACCTCCTCCACCACGGCATCGCCCGGAAGATCGCCGAGATCCAGGTCCACCATTACCAGGTCGGGGCGCTGTCTTGTGCGCAGTTCCTCCAAGGCTTCAGTGGCAGTTGTGGCCAGGCGGACTTCCTCGAAGCCCATGCTTTCCATCAGCGCGGCGGAGGCCGCCGCGCGTACACCAGGATGATTGTCGATTACTAGCGCATTGGACATACGATTCCTCCGATGAAACGAACGTGCGGAGAGCATAGGTCGTCCGGTCATGCGCCGGATGTGGAAGGCGCCAGCGATGCACTTCGAAACTTCCAGGCCATCATGCGGACATTTCGGATGTTGCAGACTTGTTTCCGTCGGATTGCACCAATTCCGCGCGACACCAGACACCGGAGATCTGTGGCCGCAGAGGCTCCCAGTGCAGATGACAATCATGAAATCTTTAAAAAATTTAACGGGAATTGACCTAAGTTAGAGGTGTCGCATCAGGCACGTGCCATGATGGAAGCTAGCAGTTGCAGCCCCCCTTCAATTCAGGAGATCCAAACATGCCCCAAATCGTTCTTGCCACCGACGGTTCCGCTTTCAGCGACGCGGCAGCGCGCTTCCTTGCCGACGGCAAACTGCTGCAGACCGGCTTCACCGTCCACGTCATCCATATCACGCCCGACGTAACCGGGCAGGTACGCGCATTCGTCAGCAAGGAAACCATCGACGCCTGGCACCAGGAAGAAAGCGGCAAGGCGATGGCATCGGTCTGCGAAATCCTGTCAGCGGCCAAGGTACCGTTCGAGCAGCACGCGCTGCACGGATTCCCGCCGGAGAAGATCGTGGCCTACGCGAAGTCGGTCGATGCGGGCGCCATCGTCATGGGTACCCACGGACGTGGCTCGTTCCTTGATGCGGTGATTGGTTCGGTCGCGGGCCGCGTGCTGGCGCACGCCGGATGCCCGGTAATCATGGTCAAGCCGGAAAAAAGCTGAAGGCCGGCCCGTTCGGGCCAAGCTGTTCCATGACGGCGCGGCTTCGGGCTGATGTCAGGCCCAGAGCGGCGCCTCGTCCATGAGCGCGATCTGTTCGCGCAACTCCAGAATGCGATCCTGCCAGTAACGCGCCGTGCCGAACCACGGAAACGCGGCCGGAAAGGCGGGATCGCGCCATCGGCTGGCCAGCCACGCGCTGTAGTGCAACAGGCGCAGCGTGCGAAGTGCCTCGACCAGCCAGAGCTCCCTCGCATCGAATTCCGCGAAGTCCTCGTAACCCGCCACGATGTCGGCCAACTGGTCCTGCATCGCCACGCGGTCTCCCTCCAGCAGCATCCACAGATCCTGCACGGCCGGTCCCATGCGGCTGTCATCGAAATCAACGAAGTGCGGCCCGGGTGTGCCCCGGCCGCGTGCATCCTCTTCGTCGATCCACAACACATTGCCGCGATGGCAATCCCCATGCAGACGCAACAGGCGAACCTCTCCGGCACGCTCGTAGCTGCGGCGCACACCGTCCAGCGCGAGGTCCGCCGCCGCACGCCAGGGCGCCAGCAGGTCGGCGGGAATGCAATCGTGCGCGAGCAGATAGTCGCGCGATGCAATGCCGAAAGTATCGATATCCAGCGCGGGCCGCGCCTGGTATGGCGCGGTGGCGCCGATGGCGTGAATACGGCCGATGAAGCGCCCGAGCCAGGTGCGGGTTTCGGCCTTGTCGAGCGCGGGTTCGCGGCCCCCGCAACGTGGAAACACCGCGAAGCGGAAGCCCTCGTGTGTGAACAGCGTGGTGCCGGACTGGTCGCCGCTATTGGCCGCCAGGGCCGGCACAGCAGGCACTTCCGCACCGGCCAGCTGCTGCACGAATGCATGTTCCTCAAGGATCGCCGCATCGGTCCAGCGGCCCGGCCGATAAAACTTGGCGACGACCGGCGCGGCATCCTCGATGCCCACCTGCCAGACGCGGTTCTCGTAGCTGTTGAGCGCCAGCAGGCGCCCATCCGGATAGAACCCCGCCGCCTCGAGCGCATCGAGGATGCACTCGGGGGTCAGTCCCGCGTAGGGGACTTCATCGGTCGACGAGGGACGATCCGGCTCGCTCATGACGGATGCGATCAGTGGGCGGGCTTGCGGCCACCGCCGAGCAGGGCCGCCTGCGGGGCCGGCCGACGATTGCGAGCGGGCGGCGCGGCAGTGTTGTCCTGAGCCGGACGCGCTTGCTGCGGACGCGGGTTCGCACCCCTGGCGTTCGCATTGCCCTGCGCATTGCCCTGCGCATTGCCCTTGGCCGTGCCCTTGGCCGTGCCCTTGGCGGTGCTATTGGCGTGGCCGTTGCCGCGCCCACCTCCCTGCCCGGTACGCGGCGCATTACCACTGCCTCCGGCGTTGCCGTTACGGGCCTCGCCACGCGCCGGCTGTGCCGGACGCGGTTGGCGCGGCGCTTCCTGACGCTCGCCTTGCGCGGCGCGCGGCTGGCGGCGCTCGCCACCGTTGCCGGCATTCCCCTGGCCGTTGCCGCGCGGCTGACCGCCACGCTGCTGCTGCCGGCCCTTCTGGATCGGCTCGGCCTTGATGCTCGGATCGACTTCGAAACCGGGCAGCAGCACCTGCTCGATCTGGCGCTTGATCAGGCGCTCGATATCGCGCAACAGGCCATGTTCGTCCACGCAAACCAGCGAGATCGCCTCGCCTTCGGCGCCGGCACGGCCAGTACGGCCGATACGGTGCACGTAGTCCTCGGGCACGTTGGGCAGATCGAAGTTGACCACGTGCGGGAGCTGGTCGATGTCGATGCCACGTGCGGCGATGTCGGTGGCCACCAGCAGGCGCAGCGTGCCGGCCTTGAACTCGGTCAGCGCGCGCGTGCGGGCCGACTGGCTCTTGTTGCCGTGGATCGCCAGCGCTGAGAGGCCGTCCTTGGTCAATTGTTCGGCCAGCCGGTTGGCGCCATGCTTGGTGCGCGTGAACACCAGCACCTGATGCCAGTCGTGCTGGCGCACCAGATGGGCCAGCAGTTCGCGCTTGCGTTCCCGGTCGACCGGGAACACGCGCTGCGCCACGGTTTCCGCCGTGGTATTGCGGCGTGCCACTTCGATCGACGCCGGGTTGTCCAGCAGGCGATCGGCCAGCGCGCGGATATCGTCCGAGAACGTGGCCGAGAAAAGTAGATTCTGGCGCTTGGGCGGCAGAACGTTCAGGACCTTGCGGATATCGTGGATGAAGCCCATGTCGAGCATGCGGTCGGCTTCATCGAGCACCAGCAGTTCAACGTGCGAGAGGTCGATCGTGCGCTGCGCCACGTGGTCCAGCAGACGGCCAGGCGTGGCCACCACGATATCGACACCGCGCCTGAGCGCCTCGATCTGCGGATTGATGCCGACGCCGCCGAACATCACCATCGAACGCAGCTTCAGATACTTGCCATAGTTGCGCACGCTCTCTTCGACCTGCGCGGCCAGTTCACGCGTGGGCGTCAGCACCAGCGCACGCACGTTCGGGCGCGCGCCGCGGGGCGCATTGCCGCCATTGGCGCGCGCGGCGGTTTCGGAGAGCAATTGCAGCATCGGCAGCGTGAAACCTGCCGTCTTGCCGGTGCCGGTTTGCGCACCGGCAAGAAGATCGCCACCTTTGAGAATTGCGGGAATGGCTTGCGCCTGAATCGGGGTCGGCGTGGTGTAGCCCTGTTCGGCCACGGCACGCACCAGCTTGTCGGACAAGCCGAGTTCGGAAAAAGACATGAAATGACGCTTCGGCCGCCCGTCGCGCAAGAAAGTGCGCCAATCGTGGAGCGGCTCGGGTAGAAAACCGTAACCTGAGGGTCAGGTTCGGTGGGACAGGTCGATTGCCCCCGTCTCCGATCAGGAAAGGGCCGTAGTGTACCAGTCTGGCGAGAGGCCCGGAGCGATACGATAACGAGGTGGCGCTGCGCTATCATTGCGGCCACCCGGCCCGGCGCCCCACGTCACCGCTCATCGCCATGCGGCTCCGTTTTCTCGAAGATCAAGAAGTCACGCTTTTCGCGGCCATCCCCGTGGGGATCCTGGCCGGCATCGTCACGACGCTGTTCAAGGCCGCGCTCGAATCGAGCGGGCTGGTCATGTTCGGCACCGAGGCGGACATCGTCATGGTGTTCGCCGGGCTCGCCGTCGCCTGGCGCGTGGTGATCCCCGCACTTGGCGGCGCGCTGGCCGGCGGGTTGCTCGTGCTGGCCAACCGCCTGGCTGCCGCCGAGCCCGGCCCGGCCGATTACATGGACGCGGTGTCTCGCGGCACGGGGCAGCTGCCGCTGAAGATCACGCTGCTGCGCTCGTTGTCGTCGTTCTGCTCAATCATCTCCGGCAGTTCGGTCGGCAAGGAAGGCGCGATGATCCAGCTTGCGGCGCTATGCGGCTCGCTGTTCCCGTCGGCGCGTGCCGACCACACCTCGGGCGACACCAATATGCGCCGGATGCTGACCGCCTGCGGCGCGGCAGCCGGCCTGGCCTCGGTCTATCACACGCCGCTTTCGGCCGCCGTCTTCGTCGCCGAAGTCGTGTTCGGCGCACTGGCCGTGCAGCGGCTGATGCCGCTGTTCCTGGCCTCTGTGGCGGGCGCGATGGTCAGCCAGTGGCATGGCGGCCTGCAACCGCTCTATCCCGGCCTCCATATCGAACCCGACCTGCGCCCGCAGATGCTGATGGCAGCGGTCTTGCTCGGCGTGCTGGCCGGCGCGGCCGGTGCCCTGTTCATGCGCGCCACCACGATTGCACGCAACGGCTTCCGTCACGTGCCCGGTGGCCCGGTCGCCCGTCTGGCGCTCGGCGGCGCACTGGTCGGGCTGCTGGCGATCGTGGTGCCGGAGGTGGTCGGCAACGGCTACTTCACGATCCAGACGATCCTCCAGGGCCATCCGCTGTCGGTGCCTGTCTGGGGTGTGCTGGTGGCGAAGCTCGTGGCCACCGTGGCCAGCATCGGTTCGGGGGCGGTGGGTGGCGTCTTCACGCCATCGCTGTTCGTCGGCGCGGCCCTTGGCCAGTTGCTGGCGATGCTCGTGCCCGGTGGCGGCATGGCCCCGGTGCTGCCGCTGGTCGGCATGACCGCGTTCCTGGCGGCTACCAGCCAGGCGCCGCTAATGTCGGTGCTGATGGTATTCGAGATGACGCTGGCCCCGGCGCTGCTGCTGCCGTCGATGATCGGCGCCGTGGCGGCCTACTACACGGCGTCGCGCTGCCAAACCCTGTCGCTCTACAGCGTGGTGGTGGAGCGCGAGCAGGCTTCCGCGGCCGCCGAGCGCGCCCGCAGGCTCCAGCTGGCGGGCCTGTGCGACCCGACCGACACAGTCATCGACCCCGGCGCCAGCGTGGCCCAGGCCGCCGACAAGTTTGCCGAGACCGGCACGCGCTACCTCTATCTGGTCAATGCCGACGGCGCGCTGATCGGGGCAATCTCGATCCACGCCGTCCAGCGCGCCCAACGCGATGCACCCTCGGCAAATCTGCTGGACCTCGGCGACCTCGGCTTTCCGTCGCTGACGCCGGATTCGCGCCTGCGTGACGCGCTGGAGATTTTCTCGGTCCATGGCATCAACCGGATTCCGTTGGTCCGCGACACCACCAGCCGCGAACTGATGGGCACGGTGTCCAAGCAACGGGTGCTGCAGGAAGCCTCCTCCTTGTTCTGAATACGCCACACCGGGCCGGGCCACCGTCCCCGATCCGGGGACAAAAGGGTAGAATCGCGGCCTATCCTGCCAGCGCGATGCCGGCCGTTTTCGGGACCGCGGTGACCGCGTCCGGCGCCGGTGGCGTTGTAGTTCCACTCACTCGCCACTTTTGCCGGAGCCTTCATGCCCATGCTGTTTTCGCGTCTGTCGCTGGTCGCGTGCGCCGCGACGCTGCTGATGTCCGTGGCCCCCGCCATGGCGCAGGAAACCCAGCCGATTCCCGGCGCGCCGGTGCGCGTGATCCCTGCGGATGCCATGATGGCCCGCATGGAAATCGTGCGATCGACCGATACGGATCCGATGCGCGCCAAGCTCGACGGCAAGGCCTTTGGCCTGGCGCCAGGCCTGCGCATCTTCAGCACGGAAACGCTGCTGATGAATCCGGTCACCGTGGCCGGCAAGAAATTCCCGGTGCGCTACAAGCTCGACCTGTACGGTCAGCTGCTGACCGCCTGGGTCATGACCGACGCCGAAGTGAAGGCCTGGAAGGCCGCGCACTGACGCATTTTCGATTCAACCTGTTGTGCCCTTGATGCCCCCAGGTAAACCACTGAGACCGGCACCATGAAGAAGGTATTTGTCAAAACGTACGGCTGCCAGATGAACGAGTACGACTCGGACAAGATGGTAGACGTGCTGAACGCGACGCAGGGCATGGAGCCCACGGACAACGTCGAAGACGCCGACGTGATCCTGTTCAACACCTGCTCGATCCGCGAAAAGGCCCAGGAGAAAGTCTTCTCCGAACTGGGCCGCATGAAGGCGCTGAAGGCTGCCAAACCCGATCTGGTGATCGGCGTGGGTGGCTGCGTGGCCAGCCAGGAAGGCGCCTCGATCGTGTCGCGCGCGCCGTATGTCGACGTCGTGTTCGGCCCGCAGACACTGCACCGCCTGCCCGACCTGATCAACCGCCGCCAGCAGACCGGCCTGTCGCAGGTCGACATCTCGTTCCCGGAGATCGAGAAGTTCGACCACCTGCCGCCGGCGCGTGTGGACGGCCCGAGCGCGTTCGTGTCGATCATGGAAGGCTGCTCGAAGTACTGCAGCTATTGCGTGGTGCCGTACACCCGCGGCGAGGAAGTGTCCCGCCCGTTCGAGGATGTGCTGGCCGAAGTGGCCGGGCTGGCCGAACAGGGCGTGCGCGAAGTGACGCTGCTGGGCCAGAACGTCAACGCCTATCGCGGCGCGATGGGCGGCACGAGCGAGATCGCCGACTTCGCGCTGCTGATCGAGTACGTGGCCGATATCCCCGGCATCGAGCGCATCCGCTACACCACCAGCCACCCGAAGGAATTCACGTCGCGCCTGATCGAGCTCTACGGCCGTTGCGACAAGCTGGTGAACCATCTGCACCTGCCCGTGCAGCACGCGTCCGATCGCGTGCTGGCAGGCATGAAGCGCGGTTACAGCGTGCTGGAGTACAAGAGCATCATCCGCCGGCTGCGCGCGTTGCGTCCGGACATGTCGATGTCGTCGGACTTCATCGTCGGCTTCCCCGGCGAGACCGATGCCGACTTCGACAAGCTGATGGCCATGGTTCACGAGATCGGCTACGACACCTCGTTCTCGTTCATCTTCAGCCCACGCCCCGGCACGCCGGCGGCGAACCTGCACGATGACACGCCGCACGAGGTCAAGCTGCGCCGCCTGCAACTGCTGCAGGCCACGATCGAGGAGAACGTGCAGCGCATCAGCCAGAGTATGGTCGGCACGGTTCAACGCATCCTGGTGGAAGGCCCGGCGCGCAAGGACCCAACCGAACTGCACGGCCGCACCGAAAACAACCGCGTGGTCAACTTCGCGCTGCCGGGCGTGCCGCAGGCCCAGCGCGACCGCATGATCGGCCAGATGGTCGACGTGAACGTCACGCAGGCATTCCCGCATTCGCTGCGCGGCGAGTTCGTCGTGCGCCAGTAAGCGCCGTTCAACAAGGCTCCATGAAGATTCCAACCGCCGAATTCGTCGCTCCCAGGGACGACAACACGCGCCTGCAGAACCTGTGCGGGCCGCTCGACGAGAACCTGCGCCAGATCGAGCAGGCGCTCGACGTGACGATCCAGCGCCGCGGCCACCGCATGACGGTGCGCGGCGAACGCGCCCAGGACGCGACGCTGGCGCTGGAGCGCTTCTACAACAATGCCCGCGTGGCGCTATCGATCGACGACGTGCAGCTTGGGCTCGTGGAATCGCGTCAGGTGGCCGCGCATGGCGCCTACCTGCCGAGCACGGAAGGCAACGACGGTTCCAGCATCGACGACGAATCGCCGGTGCTGCATACGCGCCGCACCGGGCTTCAGGGCCGTACGGCCATGCAGCGCGACTATCTGCGCAACATCCTGTCGCACGATCTGACGCTCGGCGTCGGCCCGGCGGGTACCGGCAAGACCTACCTCGCCGTGGCCTGCGCCGTCGACGCGCTCGAGCGTGACGTGGTCAAGCGCATCGTGCTGACGCGCCCGGCCGTGGAAGCGGGCGAACGGCTCGGCTTCCTGCCCGGCGACCTGGCGCAGAAGGTCGACCCGTACCTGCGCCCGCTCTACGACGCCCTCTACGACCTGCTCGGCTTTGACCGCACGCAGAAGATGTTCGAACGCCAGATGATCGAGATCGCGCCGCTCGCGTACATGCGCGGCCGCACGCTCAATCACGCGTTCATCATCCTGGACGAAGCACAGAACACCACGCCGGAACAGATGAAGATGTTCCTGACGCGGATCGGCTTCGGCTCCAAGGCCGTGATCACCGGCGACACCACCCAGATCGACCTGCCGCGCGGCCAGAAAAGCGGCCTCGTGGAGGCGCAGCACGTGCTGCGCGACGTGCGCGGGGTGTCGCTCACGCGCTTTACCAGCGTCGACGTTGTTCGCCACCCGCTCGTGGCGCGCATCGTCGAGGCTTATGACGAATATCACGCCCAGCACAAGGACGCCTGATCTTGACCAAGAAGTCTCCCAATGCCACCAGCCTCGTGCTGTTCGATGCCGATGGCCGCGCCCGCAAGGCAAACGCGCACGCGCTGCGTATCCAGCTGGCCGACGGCCGCAGCCTGACGCTGGACCTGTCCCAGGCCGGCGACGGCGTGGTGGCGCTGCTCGCCGAGCACACCGATACCCGCCAGCAGGCTGGCCTGCTGGTGCGCCCGGACAACAGCGACGCGCTGTCCGTGGCCGTGACCGCCACGCCGATCGTCACCACCACGGGCACGCCGGCGACCCCGCCCGCGCTCGAGCTTGACGTGCAGCATGGCGACGGCGTGTCGAAGCGCAACGGCCTGCCGAGCCGCAAGCAAATCGAGAAATGGGTGAAGTCCGCGCTCTATGCCGACGCCGCGCTGACAGTGCGCTTCGTCGACGAGACGGAAGGTCGCACGCTGAACCGCAGCTATCGCGGCAAGGACTACGCCACCAACGTGCTCACGTTCGCCTATGCCGAGAACGACGACGATCCGGTGGCCGGCGACATCGTGCTGTGCTGCCCGGTAGTGGAGTCCGAAGCCAAGGCGCAGAAGAAGTCGCTCGAAGCCCACTACGCCCATCTGATCGTGCACGGGGTGCTCCATGCCCAGGGCTATGAGCACGATGACGACACCGAGGCCGAGGAAATGGAAGCCATCGAGACCGAAACGCTGCAGGCCCTGGGTTTCGAGGATCCGTACAAGCCGATCCGCGAGTAACAGACAGTCTGGCTCCCCACTCCCGCAAGCGTGAGCGGGGAGCACGAAAAGCCACCCGGACAGCCACCCCACCCGGCCCTGTCACGGGCCCGCAAGGCTTTTAGTGTATGCTTCAGACGATCTCCACCACGCGCTAGCCGCGACATGAACGACCCCTATCCCAGTTCGAAACCTGCCAATCACAAGCAGACGGATCGCCCACGATCCCTACTCGAACGCCTTTCGGACTTCATCTCTCCTGAGCCCGATACCCGCGCCGAATTACTGGAAGTGCTGCAGGACGCGCACGAGCGTAACCTGATTGACGCCGACTCGTTGTCGATGATCGAAGGCGTGTTCCAGGTGTCTGAACTCACCGCGCGCGACATCATGGTGCCCCGGGCGCAGATGGACACGGTCAACATCGCGGACGCGCCGGAGACCTTCATCCCGTACATGCAGCAGACCGCGCACTCGCGGTTTCCGGTCTACGAAGGCAACCGTGACAACATCATCGGTATCCTGCTGGCCAAGGACCTGCTGCGCTATTACACGGACCCGAACTTCGACCTGCGCGAAACGCTGCGCCCGGCCGTGTTCATCCCCGAGTCAAAGCGGCTGAACATTCTGCTGCGCGAGTTCCGTATCAATCGCAATCACATCGCGATCGTCGTCGACGAGTACGGCGGCGTGGCCGGTCTGGTCACGATCGAGGACGTGCTCGAGCAGATCGTGGGTGACATCGAGGACGAGTTCGACCTCGACGAGGACCATGACAACATCCTGCCTACCGCCGACGGCGCCTGGCGCGTGCATGGCCTGACCGAGATCGAGCAGTTCAACGAGACCTTCGGCACGGCATTTCCCGATGACGACGTCGATACGGTCGGCGGCCTGCTCACGAACCATGTGGGGCATGTGCCGCATCGTGGCGAGATCATCACGCTGCCGCCGATGCAGTTTGAAGTCCTGCGCGCGGATGCCCGCCAGGTGCACCTGCTGCTGGTGCGCCGCGAGGCGCCCGCCGAACCGGCTCTCGTCGCCGAAGCATGACGCGCGTCGGCACGCCCGGCGCCGTGGGCACCCCTCGGGCCGGTTCGGCCGACTCACCAATGGGCGGCACGCCGCCCTCCCCTTTTCAGACTATGCAAGTCACGTCCCGCTCCGGCACCGTGTTCCGGCTGCTGATCGCGGCCGTCCTGGGCGTGGCCCATACACAAGCCTTCGCACCGCACAACTGGTGGTGGCTGCAGATCCTGTCGCTGGCCGGACTCGTCGCACTGATCGCCGGCGCCCCACGCCCGCGCGCCGCAGCGGCCACGGCCTATGCCTTCGGGCTGGGCTGGTTCCTGTCCGGCATCTGGTGGCTGTTCATCAGCATGCACGTCTACGGCGAGATGCCGTCGTGGATGGCCGGTCTGGCCGTGGTGCTGTTTGCCGGCTACCTGTCGATCTGGCCCGCCCTGGCCGGCGCGGCCTGGCACTGGCTGACACAACGCGGCCGCAACGGCGTGCTCCCCGCGCTGGCGTTCGGCGCCACGTGGGCGCTCTCCGAGTGGCTGCGCGGCGTGGTGTTCACCGGATTTCCGTGGCTCGGCAGTGGCTATCCCCACACGGACGGCCCGCTGGCGGGTTTCGCGCCGCTGATCGGCGTCTATGGCATTTCCGCGCTGGCCGGGTTCATCGCGGCCTTGCTGGTGGCAGTCGTCGGCGCCATCGGCCGCCAGCGAAAAGCCCGATCGGCGGTGCTCGCCGGCGGACTCGCGGTGGGCGTGCTGGCCTGCGGCGCGGCGCTTGCGCCGATCCAGTACACCTCGCCCATCGGACAGCCGATCCATGTCCGGCTGCTGCAAGGCAATGTGGCCCAGGACATCAAGTTCGAACCCGTGGGCATCGAGCGATCGCTGGAGCTTTACCGCGACCTGATCACCGAGGCGCCGGCCGATCTGGTGGTCACGCCGGAGACCGCATTCCCGGTAATCCTGCAGGAACTGCCGGTCGAGATCGCCCGTGCGGTGCGTACCTTCATGGAAAAGACCGGCACCACGATCATCTTCGGCGCCGCCGGCGCCGATTCGCCGGTGGATTTCACCAACAGCGTGTTCGCGATCGGCCCGGAACAGGATCAGCTCTACCGCTACAACAAGCACCATCTGGTGCCATTCGGCGAGTTCATCCCGTTCGGCTTCCGCTGGTTCGTGGACATGATGAAAATGCCGCTGGGCGATTTCCGGCGCGGCACGCTGGACCAGCCGGCGGTTCCGGTACGCGGCATTCATGTGGCACCGAATATCTGCTACGAGGATTTGTTCGGGGAAGAGATCGCGGCCACGCTGCGCCAGCAGGCAACACCGGCCAACATGCTGGCCAACGTCACGAACCTGGCCTGGTTTGGCGACACGATCGCACTGGACCAGCACCTTCAGATCTCGCGGATGCGCGCGCTGGAAATGCGCAGGCCCATGCTGCGTGCCACGAATACGGGCATGACCGCCGTGGTGGCACCGGATGGCACAGTGCAGGCAAAGCTGCCGACTTTCCAGGTGGGAACGCTGACCGCGACCGTGCAGGGCATGCAGGGCCTGACGCCTTACATCCGCTGGGGTAACGTGCCGGTGCTGATCGGCAGCCTGCTGGTGCTGTTGGTGGCCGCCCGCGCGCGACGCGCGCGCGGGTAGGCGAAACGACGGTGCGAAGCCTCGGGGCTCAGCCGATCACCGAAGTGGCGATCGAGACGGCCGCAGCAGCGGCCATCACAGCGATGGCGACGAGGTACGGTTTGCGAGACAGCAGCGACATGACCAATCCCAAGAAGTAAAGATGATGATTCCCGGAGCGCCTTCCGGCCCGTGCATCGACCCACGCGGATAAGGGAGGCGGTTCCAGCCGCAGCCTGTTCGTTTTGTGTTCAGCCGCGTGCTTCAACTGTATACAAAAACGTTATCGGCACCTATAAGTCGGTTCTGAAACCCCGGTCGGGATTTACCCGACCCGTTGCAAAAGCCCGACAGTGTCGCCAAGCATGATTCGTGCCCCGGCACCCTTGTTTCCACGTCGCTTGCGCGGGGGGCGACCCAAAAACCCGATAGAATTCAAGGTTTGGCAAACCCCGCGCGAGACGGCTCGTGCACTTGCCCGCCAGATTTCCTTTTCGTCTTCCTATGCTGACCTTCCAACAAATGATTCTGACCCTGCAGGCCTACTGGGACCGGCAGGGTTGCGCGCTGTTGCAACCGATCGATCTGGAGGTCGGCGCCGGGACGTCGCACGTGCACACCTTCCTGCGCGCCATCGGCCCGGAACCGTGGCGTGCCGCATACGTGCAACCGTCGCGCCGCCCCAAGGACGGCCGCTATGGCGAGAACCCCAACCGCCTGCAGCACTACTACCAGTACCAGGTGGTGCTCAAGCCGGCGCCCGAGAACATTCTCGAGCTGTACCTCGGCTCGCTCGAGGCGCTGGGCCTTGACCTCAAGCAGAACGACATCCGCTTCGTCGAGGACGACTGGGAAAATCCGACGCTCGGCGCATGGGGCCTGGGCTGGGAAGTCTGGCTCAACGGCATGGAAGTGACGCAGTTCACCTACTTCCAGCAGGTTGGCGGCATCGACTGCAAGCCGATCACCGGCGAAATCACCTACGGCATCGAGCGTCTGGCGATGTACCTGCAGAAGGTCGAGAACATCTACGACCTGGTCTGGACCGAATGGCAGGAAAACGGCGAGACGCGCCGCCTGACCTACGGTGACGTGTACCACCAGAACGAAGTGGAACAGTCCACCTACAACTTCGAGCACAGCAACACGGAAATCCTGTTCCGCCATTTTGCCGAGCACGAGAGCGAAGCCAAGCGCCTGATGGGCGATACCGGCGAAAAGGCCGAAGGCGCGCAGGAGAAGGCCGCTGGCACACGCCTGGCGCTGCCGGCCTATGAACAAGTGCTCAAGGCCGCCCACACCTTCAACCTGCTGGACGCGCGCGGCGCGATCTCCGTGACCGAGCGTGCCGCCTATATCGGGCGAATCCGCAATCTGTCGCGCCAGGTGGCGCAGGCCTACTACGACTCGCGGGAAGCACTTGGCTTCCCGATGTGCAAGACCGAGGCCCGCGCATGACACCCCATCTGCGCGGCGTCTGTGCGATCGTCGCGTTGGCCGTGTCCGCCGTGGCGGTGTTCGGCGGCAGCGCCGACGCCCTGGCACGCACCGCATCCCCGCCAAGTCCGCAGGCGCTCTACCTGCCCGAGGACTTGAGCAATATTTGCGAAGCCGACCAGCAGGCCCTGCAACTGGCCATCACGCGGCACTGGCGCCCGGCGCTCAAGTCGATCGACCAGTGGACGCAGCTCGTGCGGTCGTTCTCGTGCGACCTGTCGGGCTCGCGCGATCTCGGCTGGCACCGGGTGCCGCTGCGCGCCTATGAAAGCGCGATCCGCTACCCGCTGCAGTGGGCCGAGTGGGAAGACCACAACGGCCGGCCGCGCCGCACCGTGCGCACTTACTATTCGGCCGCGCAGCTTCCCGCCAAGATCGAATTCTGGATCGGCGGACGCATCGACGAGATCCGTTATGACCGTCGTACGCAGCGGATCGACGCACGCTTTCCAGCCGCGGGTACCCGCGGCGCTTCCGGCGTGGCGGTGCAATGCGCCTACACCACGCTGCAATTCCGCCAGCAGAATGGCCTGTGGCTGCTGTCTGGCGTGGAACCCAATCTCTCGCCGCGCTGCTAAGCGCGCGCCCATACCTGTTGGATACGATTCATGTCGCAACCCATGACCGATTCGCTGCTGATCGAACTGTTCACTGAAGAACTGCCGCCGAAGGCGCTGGCACGCCTGGGCGAGGCCTTTGCCCAAGGCCTGTTCGACGGCCTCGGCGCGCGCGATCTGCTCGAAGCAGGCGCCACCGTTACGCCTTTCGCCACGCCGCGCCGCCTGGGCGCGCTGGTCTCCGGCGTGCGCCGCACCGCGCCGGACCGCGAGCAGCGCGAGAAGGTACTGCCGCTGACCGTGGCGCTCGATGCCAACGGCGCCCCGACGGCTCCGCTGGGCAAGAAGCTGGCGGCACTGGCCAAATCGGTCGGCGTAGCCGAGATTGACTGGCAGACGCTCGAGCGCGCCTCCGACGGCAAGGCCGATGCGTTCTTCTACCGCTACACCGCGCGCGGCGCGACGCTGGCCGATGGCCTGCAGGCAGCGCTCGACGAGACGCTGACCAAGCTGCCGATCCCGAAGGTGATGAGCTACCAGCGTCCGGACGGCACCACCGTGCATTTCGTGCGTCCGGCACACAGCCTGATCGCGCTGTACGGCGCGGAGATCGTGCCGGTTTCGGCGCTCGGCCTGCAAGCCAGCAATCTCACGCAAGGTCACCGCTTCCTGTCGCAGGGCACGATCGAGATTCCCCACGCGGCCGAGTACGCCGGCCTGCTGGAATCGCGCGGCCGCGTCGTCGCCAGCTATGCCGACCGGCGCGAGCGCATCCGCACGGCGCTGCTCAAGGAAGCCGGCGCCGACAAGGTCATCATGCCGGACTCGCTGCTTGACGAGGTGAACTCGCTGGTCGAATGGCCGGTGATCTACCCGTGCCACTTCGAGGAAGCCTTCCTGGCCGTGCCGCAGGAGTGCCTGATCCTGACGATGCAGACCAACCAGAAGTACTTTGCACTGACCGATGCCGAAGGGCACCTGCGCAACCGCTTCCTGATCGTATCGAACCTGGCCACCGACACCCCGCAATCGATCATCACGGGCAACGAGCGTGTGGTGCGCCCACGCCTGGCCGATGCGAAGTTCTTCTTCGACCAGGACCGCAAAAAGACGCTGGCCTCGCGCGTGCCGCAACTCGCCAACGTGGTCTACCACAACAAGATCGGCAACCAGCTCGACCGCGTGCAGCGCCTGCAGCAGATCGCCGGCCATCTTGCCGACGCGATGAACGCCACCGGCGCCCCGGTCGACAAGGCCGCCGCGATGCGCGGCGCCGAACTGGCCAAGGCCGACCTGCTGACCGATATGGTCGGCGAGTTCCCCGAGCTGCAAGGCACGATGGGCACGTACTACGCCCGCCACGACGACGAAGCCGAGGACGTCGCCCTGGCCTGCTCCGAACACTATCGCCCGCGCTTTGCCGGCGACGCGCTGCCGGCAGGCAACGTGAGCACCGCCGTGGCGCTGGCCGACAAGCTTGAGACGCTGATTGGCATCTGGGGCATCGGCCTGCAGCCGACGGGCGAAAAGGACCCGTTCGCGCTGCGCCGCCACGCGCTGGGCATCCTGCGGATGCTGATCGAGAAACCGCTGGCGCTGCCCCTGAACGACGTGCTGGGTCTGACCGAACAAGCCTTCGCCGGCATCGCGGCGGTCAAGCCTTCGCGCGAAGCGATCACCGACTTCCTCTTCGACCGCGTACGTGGCTACCTGAAGGACAAGGGCTACACGACCAACGAAGTAGAAGCCGTGGTCAGCCTGCGCCCGCAGCAACTGCACGACATCCTGGCGCGCATGGAAGCCGTCCGCACGTTCGCGGCGTTGCCTGAAGCCGAAGCCCTGGCCGCAGCGAACAAACGCATCACGAACATCCTGAAGAAGACGGACGAGGCAATCGGCAGCGTCGATGTATCGCTGTTCCAGGAGGCTGCCGAAGGCGCGTTGCACGAGGCGATCGAGCGCGTGCGCCCGGGCGTGGAAGCCGCGTTCGCGGGTGGTGATTTCACCGCCGCGCTGCGCGACCTGGCACAGCTTCGCGATGCCGTGGACCGCTTCTTCAACGACGTGATGGTCATGGCCGAGGACGCGAAGCTGCGCGCCAACCGCCTGGCGCTGTTGGCCACGCTGCACGGCCTGGCGAATCGCGTCGCGGACATTTCGAAGCTGGCGGCCTAAGCTGTCTCATACGCTGCATCACCGGAACGCGCGCCATGCCACAGTCCCAGTTGAAGTTCGTCATCCTGGATCGCGACGGAGTCATCAACCGCGACAGCGACCAGTTCATCAAGACACCCGACGAATGGATACCCATCGAGGGTAGCCTTGAAGCCATCGCCATGCTGAACCAGGCCGGCTACCGCGT
The DNA here is from genome assembly GCF_049843575.1 of Cupriavidus sp. Met-2. NCBI lineage: Bacteria > Pseudomonadati > Pseudomonadota > Betaproteobacteria > Burkholderiales > Burkholderiaceae > Cupriavidus > Cupriavidus sp. Met-2. Next base: position 333,242 of record NZ_JBBHZL010000001.1, on the reverse strand, counting down.
AGTGGTGGCCAGCAACCAGTCGGGCATCGGCCGCGGCCTGTTCGAGATGAGCGCGCTCAACGCGATGCACGAGAAGATGTACAAGGCGCTGGCCAACCTCGGTGGCCGCGTCGAAGCCATCTTCTTCTGCCCGCACACGGCAGCCGACAACTGCGACTGCCGCAAACCCAAATCCGGCCTGTACGAGCAGATTGGCGAGCGGTTCGGCATCGAATTGCGCACCGTGCCCACGGTGGGAGATTCGCTGCGCGACCTTCAGGCGGGCGTGGCGGTTGGCTGCATCCCGCATCTGGTTCGTACTGGCAAGGGCATGAAAACGCTGGAAAAAGGCGGCCTGCCCGATGGCACGCGCGTGCATGACGACCTGGCAGCGTTTGCGCGCTGGCTGATCGACGATGCGGCGCCCAAGCCGCAACCAACCGCGCCCTGATATCCGTCCCCGATTACCGCCCCCGATCGATGACTTTCCTCCGTTCCCTGCTGTTCTCGCTGTACCTCCTGGCACTCACGCCCCCCTATGCGTGCCTTTGCTTCATCGTGTTTCCGTTCATGAATGCGGAGAACCGCTTCCGCTTCGTGCGCGGCTGGACAAGGCTCGTGATCTGGGCGGGCCGCCTGATCTGCGGCATCCACTATCGCATCGAGGGCATGGAGCAGGCGCAGTCGATGCTCGACAAGCACGTGGTGCTGCTGTCCAAGCACCAGTCCGCATGGGAAACCGTGGCCTATGTGGCCCTGATGCCCAAGCCGCTGTGTTTCGTCTTCAAGCGCGAGTTGCTGCTAGTACCGTTCTTCGGCTGGGCCCTGGGGATGCTGAAGATGGTCCATATCAATCGCAAGGACGGCCCGCGCGCGTTCGCGTCGGCCGCCCGCCAGGGCCGCGACCGCCTGGCAGAAGGCGCCTGGATCATCATGTTCCCGGAGGGCACGCGCACCGCCTCGGGCCTGGAGAAGCCGCGCTACAAGAGCGGCGGCGCCCGTCTGGCGGTGGAAACCGGCGCATGGGTTATCCCGATGGCTGTCAATTCGGGACGACTCTGGCCCCGCAACTCCTTCCTGAAATATCCGGGCATGATTACGATTTCGATCGGCGCCCCGATTGCGTCGGCCAACAAGACCGCAGACATGCTGAATCAGGAAGTCGAAGCGTGGATCGAGGCAGAGATGCGCCGCATCGATCCGGACAGCTATCGCCGCGCAGGAAACCAGGCCACCGCATGAAGCTGCTGCGCCCTGCTCCCGAGACACCCGGCGCGCAGCTCGAGCTGCCGCTGGCGGAGGCATTGCCGCCCGTCACGCCGGAGCAGCAGGACCTGTCGCCGACATCCGCGCCGCAAACACCCGAAACCGCGTCGCCCTGGCCCCCGGCCCTGCCCAACGGCCGGCGGCTGCAGGTGGGCGAACGTACGGTGCACTACGCCCTCAAGCGCTCGTCGCGGCGCACCATCGGCTTCACCGTGGACGATCGCGGCCTGTCGATCACCGCCCCCCGCTGGGTGACCCTGGCCGACGTCGAAGCAGCCATCCTCGAGAAGCAGCGCTGGATCTTCAACAAGCTGGGCGAATGGCGCCATCGCGAAGCACGCCGCATCCTGCCGACGGTGCAATGGCGCGACGGCGCGTCGCTACCGTTCCTGGGCCAGCCGATCACCCTGCAACTCGAATCGCCGGCCGGCGTGCTGATGTTCAATGCGGAATTGCGCATGCTGCATCTGGCCCTGCCCGCGCACGCCGACGAGCAGCAGATCAAGGACCGTGTGCAGGGCTGGATGCAGAACCAGGCGCGCCGCCTGCTGGCGGAGCGGCTGGACATCTATGCCGCGAAACTGGGCGTGCGTCATACCGGCTTCGCCCTGACCTCGGCAGCCACGCGCTGGGGAAGCTGCACGGCCGACGGCAAGATCCGGCTGAACTGGCGCCTCATGCATTTCCCGCTGTCAATGATCGACTACGTGGCCGCCCACGAGCTGGCGCATCTCAAGGAGATGAACCACGGACCGCGTTTCTGGGAAACAGTGGAATCGATCTTCCCCGAGTTCCGCGACGCCCGCGCCCAGCTTCGCGCTCATCCACCGGAACTGTTGCCGACGTTCTGACGTTCTGACGTTCTGACGTTCTGACGTTCTGACGTTCTGACGTTCTGACGTTCTGACGTTCTGACGTTCTGACGTTCTGACGTTCTGACGTTCTGACGTTCTGACGTTCCGGCGTTCAGACGCTCCGACGCCCTCGTCGCTCACCGCGCATACCGTGCGCCCAGGCGCCCTCGACGGATACGTTCCACTCCTGGCTGTAATCGCCGGCCTCCGGCGACTGGTCGCCCCGCACGCTGTTGTCGAACCACGCATACCGAAACCGGATATCGGCATAGGGACCGACATTGACGGCCGCCGACGCGTTCCGCGGCATGGGAATAGAATGGCGAACTCTGTCTTTACAGTTTTGCAAAAGAGACCCCCATGCGACTCCTCCACACCATGCTGCGCGTTGGCGACTACCAGCGTTCGATCGACTTCTACACGCGCGTGCTGGGCATGACGCTGCTGCGCGAAAGCGACAATCCCGAATACAAGTACCGCCTGGCCTTCGTCGGATACGGCCCCGAAACCGAGACCGCCGTCATCGAACTGACCTACAACTACGGCGTCGACAAGTACGATCTTGGTACCGCCTATGGCCATATCGCCCTGGAAGTACCCAGCGCGGCCGAAGCCTGTGAGCGCATCCGGTCGGCCGGCGGCAAGGTCACCCGCGAAGCCGGTCCGGTCAAGGGCGGCACCACGGTGATCGCGTTCGTAGAGGACCCGGACGGCTACAAGATCGAACTGATCGAGCGTCACTCGACGCGCGACGCTGCCCGCCCGTAACGCGCAATGAGCGCGCAAGCAATGACGCGGCGCCCGCTGGACGGCACGGCCATCGGGTTGATGGTGCTGCTGTGCGCCGCCTGGGGGCTCCAGCAGGTGATCATCAAGGTCACCGCGCCGCTGATGGGCGCCGTGCTGCAGGCGGGCGTGCGATCCGCCATCGCGGCGCTGCTGGTGTTCGGCTTCGCGGCCTGGCGTGGCACGCCGCTCTGGGAACGCGATGGCACATTGCGCGCGGGACTGGTAGCGGGACTGCTGTTCGGGGCCGAGTTCTTCTGCATCTTCGTTGGACTCGGCCACACCACCGCATCCCGCATGGCGGTGTTTCTCTATACAGCCCCGATCTTCACCGCACTCGGCCTGCACCTGTTCGTGCCGGGCGAGCATCTGCACCGGGGCCAGTGGCTCGGCGTGGTTCTCGCGTTCTGCGGCATTGCGCTGGCCTTCGCCGACGGCATTGCCTCGCCTTCCACGCAAGGCAGCACGGTGATTGGCGATGTCCTGGGCATGGTGGCCGGTGCCCTGTGGGCGGCGACAACCGTCGTCGTGCGCGGCAGCAAGCTGTCTGGTGCCCCTGCCAGCAAGACGCTGCTCTACCAGTTGGGCGTGTCGGCGGTGATGCTGCTGTTGATGGCGCTGGCGGCAGGCCAGGCGCATACGGTGGAAATCACAGGCTTCGTCGTGGCCAGCCTGTTCTACCAGTCGGTGCTGATCGCGTTCGCGAGCTACCTGATCTGGTTCTGGCTTCTGCGCCAGTATCTGGCGTCACGGCTATCGGTCTTCTCGTTCCTGACGCCGCTGTTCGGCGTGGCATTCGGCGTGCTGCTCATGCACGACCACGTCGGCGTGCGGTTCGCCTTGGCGGCGGTGATGGTGCTGGGGGGGATTGTGCTGGTGAATCGACGGGCGTAGTGAACGCCGTCGGTTTGTCGCCCTCTCCCGCGTAGCGGGCAAGGGCGACAACGATCAGTGCCGAATCACTGCGGGAACGAGAACATCCCCAGCGCGCCGCGCACTTCGTCCAGCGTCTGCTGGGTGATTTCGCGGGCTTCGGCGGTGCCCTTCTTCAGGATATCGAACACATAGCCCGGGTCCTGGGCAAGCTGCTCGCGGCGTTCGCGGATCGGGCGCAGCATTTCCTGCAGGACGCCTTCCACGCGGCGCTTCAGCACCATGTCGCCCAGTCCGCCACGACGGTAGTGCTCCTTGAGCGCTTCCACCTCAGCCGGATTCGGATCGAATGCGTCGAGGTACGTGAACACGACATTGCCTTCCACCTGGCCCGGATCGGACACCTTGAGGTGGTTCGGATCGGTGTACATCTTGTGCACGGCTTCGCGAATCTGGTCCGGCGACGCGCCGAGCGGAATCGCGTTGCCCTGCGACTTGCTCATCTTCGCCTTGCCATCCACGCCCGGCAGACGGCCATGCTTCGGGATAAGCGCGGCGGCTTCGGGCAGCACCTCGCGGCCCACCTGATTGTTGACCCGACGCACGATCTCGTTGGTCTGCTCGATCAGCGGTGCCTGGTCTTCGCCCACGGGCACCAGCACGGCCTTGAAGCCGGTGATGTCGGCGGCCTGCGAAGCCGGGTAGCACAGGAAACCAGCCGGGATGTCGCGGCCGAAGCCACGCGCCTGGATTTCCTCCTTGATCGTCGGGTTGCGCTCCAGGCGCGATACCGTGACGAAGTTCAGATACATCAGCGTCAGTTCCGCCAGCGCCGGCAGGTGCGACTGCACCGAGATCGTGGTCTTGGCCGGATCGATGCCCACGGCGAGGTAGTCGAGCGCGACTTCGAGCACGTTGCGGCGCACCTTGTCGGGGTCATGGGCGTTATCGGTCATCGCCTGGGTATCGGCCAGCAGCACGTACTGCTTGTGCGTCTCCTGCAGGGTGACGCGGCTCTTCAGGGAGCCGACGAAATGGCCAAGGTGAAGCGGGCCGGTAGGACGGTCGCCAGTCAGGATGACGGGACGCTTATCAGGGTTGGTCTGGTCAGTCATGGGCGTCGCAAGGACTTCAGGGTATTCAGGATAAAAAGGGGCTCAGGCCACGCGGGCGGGCGGCTCCGCGCCACCGACGATTCGCGCGAGCTCGACATACTCGGCAACGGGCACTTCCTCGGCGCGGCGGGTCAGATCGAAGCCTAGCGCGTCGAAATCAACCTGGTCGCGGAGGAACGACAGCGTATTGCGCAGCACCTTGCGGCGCTGCGAGAACGCGGCGGTCACCACGTCGCCCAACACGCCCGCATCGCACGCGGCATACGGCGACCGCAGCGTGCCATCCTCGGCGCGTGGCCACGGAATCATGCGCACCACGGCGGAATCGACCTTCGGCGGCGGATTGAACGACGCGGGCGGCACATCGAGCACGTGCTCCATGTGGTAGCGAACCTGCAGCATGATCGACAGGCGGCCATACGATTTGCTGCCGGGGTCGGCCACCATGCGCTCGACCACTTCCTTCTGCAGCATGAAATGCTGGTCGCGCACGTCATCGGCGAAATCCACCAGATGGAACAGCAGCGGGCTGGAAATGTTGTACGGCAGGTTACCGACGATGCGCAGCGCGCGGCCGGGCTCGCGCAGCTTGCCAAAATCGAACGCCAGCGCATCGCCGGCGTGGACCACGAGGCGGTCGCCGTAGCGCCGACGCAACCGCTCCACGAGATCCCGGTCGAGCTCGACCACCTGCATGCCTGGCAGCCGCTCCAGCAGCGGATCGGTCAGCGCGCCGAGGCCCGGACCGATCTCGACCACGATGTCGTTCGGCTGCGGGTCAATCGCGCTGACGATGCCGTGAATGATGCCGTCGTCGACGAGGAAGTTCTGTCCGAACCGTTTGCGGGCCACATGGCCCTGGTGCACGTTTGAACGCATAAGTCAGTGCTGGCCGTTGGAGATGCCGTTATCGGCGCGCCCATTGCTGTGGCGCCCGCTGGCATGTCCGGCCATGGTAATGGCACAGCGGATGGCTTCGATCATGCTGCCGTGCTCGGCGCGGCCAGTGCCGGCCAGGTCGAGCGCGGTCCCATGGTCCACCGATGTGCGGATGAAGGGTAGCCCCAGCGTGATATTCACGCCGTGTCCAAAGGTGCCGTACTTGAGGGGTGCCAGGCCCTGGTCATGGTACATCGCCAGCACGCAGTCGGCATCACGCAGATGGCGCGGCTGGAACAGCGTGTCGGCGGGATACGGGCCGCGCGCGTCGATATCGGCATCGCGCGCCTGCTCGAGCGCGGGAGAAATCACGTCGATTTCCTCGCGCCCCATATGACCGGACTCCCCCGCGTGCGGGTTCAGTCCCGTTACCAGGATGCGTGGACGCGCGATGCCGAAATTCCGGCGCAGGTCGGCATCGACAATCGCCAGCGTCTCGACCAACATCGGAATGTTCAGCGCGTCGGGCACCGCGCGCAGCGGCAGATGCGTGGTGGCCAGCGCCACGCGCAGCATGGCGTTGTCATGCGCCGGCTGCGGGCCGGCCAGCATCATTACCACACGCGGCACGCCGGCGCATTCGGCCAAATATTCGGTATGCCCGGAAAACGGCACGCCAGCATCATTGATCGTGCTCTTCTGCACCGGCGCGGTAATCATGGCCGCATAGCGGCCCGTCCGCAGGCCATCGACGGCGGCATCCAGCAGCGCCAGCACGTAGTGGCCATTGCGGGCATCGAGCCGCCCCGGTTCGCAGTGCACGCCCAGCGCGATGTCTTCTACGATCACGTCGCCGTCGGCAATCCGACGTGCCCACGCATGGGCCACGCCGAGCGCCTCGGCACGCTGATCGAGCAGACGCGCATCGCCGATCACATGGAAGCGGACCGCCCCCCCATGGCCGACGTTGCCGCCGTGATTGGCGGCGAACTGCAGCAGGGCACCGATCGTGATATCGGGACCGATGCCGGCCGGTTCTCCGGTCGTGATCGCTAGGTCGAGTGGCGCGGGGTCGGGCATGGTTCGGGCCAGCGCATCAGCGCTGGCGGTTGATCCGGTATTCGACATACGCCGCGCTGCGGAGCTGGCGCACCCAGTCATCATAGGCGGCGCGCAGCTTCTGCTCGCGAACTTCGGCACGTGCGAAGTCACGCTGCTTCTCGGGCGACACTTCGGTCTCGCGGCGATTTTCCACCTGGATCAGGTGCACACCGAACTGCGTGACTACCGGGTCGGAGATCTCGCCCGGGCGCAGGCGGTTCATGGCCTGCTCGAACTCGGGCACTAGTTCGCCCGGCGACACCCAGCCGAGTTCGCCGCCTTGCGACGCCGAGCCGTCCTGCGAGTAGCGACGCGCGGCATCGGCGAAATCTACGCCGTGCGTGATCCGGTCGCGGATCGTCGCCATCTGACGCTTGGCTTCGGCCTCGGGCATGTTCGGGCCGGTGCGGATCAGGATATGGCGCACCTGCGTCTGCGCGATGCGGTCGCTCGCTGCCGGCTGCGCGGCGGCCGTGCGCTTGGACACAAGCTTGACCACGTGGAAACCATTGGCCGATTCCAGAACCTCGGGCACCACCGCGCCCGGCTGCAGGTCGACCACGGCATTGGCGAACACGGCAGGCAGCCGGCCAATCTCGCGGAAACCCAGCGAGCCGCCTTGCGAGGCTTCCGGCGCCTCGGAGTTGGCCTTGGCCAGTTCGGCAAAGTCCGCCCCGCCCTGCACCTGCTTCAGCAGGCCTTCCGCTTTCGTCTTGAGCTGGGCCTTCTGTGCATCGGACGCATCTTCGGGCACGCGCACGAGGATCTGCGCCACATTGAACTCAGTCGGGCCCGAGGCTGCCGCCTGGCCACCATTACGCGCAGCCAGATAGTTGTCGATCTCGCCGTCGTAGACCTGCACCTTCGAGTCCACCTCGCGTTCGCGCAGGCGGATCACCTGGACCTGCTTGCGCAGTTCGTCGCGGTACTTGGTCCACGACATGCCGCTGGCTTCCACGCGGCTGCGCAACTCCGTCGCAGACATCTTGTTCTGTTGCGCCACCGATTCGATCGCCCGATCGACTTCCTGATCGGTCACCTTGATCCCGGCTTCCTGCGCGGCCTGCGTCTGCACGCGCTCCATCACGAGGCGTTCCAGCACTTCGCCTAGCAAGTCAGGCCGCGGTGGCACCTCACGCTTGGCGGCGCGAAGCTGGCTTTCGATCTCGTCGGCGCGGTCAAGCAGTTCCCGGCGCGTGATCACGCTGTTGTTGACGACAGCCACCACCTCGTCCACCAACTGCGAGCGCGGCTGGGACGAAGGCTGCGGCACGCCCATCATCGGCTGGCTCGGCGCCACGGTGCTGCCCTGGCTGGCCGATTGGCTGCCCTGCTGCGTGAAGATGCCCTGCGTACGCGTGCCGGGCGCGCGCAGTTGCGCAGCTGCCGGCGCGGCCAGCGTCACGAGCACGGCCGACAGCAGCAGCTGCTGCCAGGGGTTCAGGCGGGACAACAGGGAGAAGGCTTGACGTTTCATCTTGGTCCGTCATTCATAGTGATCGTACGGGGTTGTCGGCACCGGCCGTGCCGTCACGGGCTCGTAGCCCGGCACGTTCAGGCGCAACATGTCCAGCGGGTTGGAGCCGATCTTCGACAGCCCACGGAACTCCACCTGGAAGAAAACCCGCCCGGTGTAACCGTTCGAGGTATTGCGGAAACGCTGGTACACGAACCGGCCGACCCAGCAGTCGGCGGCATACTCGAAACCGGCCAGCGCATCCACGAGCTGGTTGGCCGACTTGTCGAACGCCACGCGGCCGATACCGTAAGTGCGTTGCGTGATCGGCCACTGTCCCGACATTTCGATCTGGTCGATCGCGGTATTGTCTGTCACCGAGGTCGGGCGACGGTAGCGATAGCCAAAATTGATGAGCTTGCGCGATTCCGGGCGGTACGCGAGTGCCACGTTCGAGTAGTTGACCTTGTCCTGGTCCGGATTCCACTGGATGCCGGCATCGAGATAGTAGCCACGGAACAGCTGGATCGTGGTGGCTGCCAGCAGGTCCGAGTAGCTCGGCTTGGCATCCGGCAGCGTGCCGTTGAGCTGGACACGCTGGCCCGTGAAGTCGACGCGCTGCGCAATCGTGCCACGGAAACGTTCGACACCGGTCTCCGATTCGATCAGGCGCGTGGTCAGGCCCAGCGTCAGCTTGTTATTGTCGGCGATGCGGTCGTTACCGGTAAACGGGTTCTCGGTAAAGATCTGGCCGTAGCCGAAGTCCGACTGCACTGTATCGAACAGCGGGAACTGACTCTGGTCGTAGAACGGCGTGTAGACGTAGAACAGGCGCGGCTCGAGTGTCTGGGTGTACTTCACGCCAAACAGCTTGCTCACACCCGGCGCGTCACGCTCGAACGTCATGCCCGAATCGAGGCTCACGGTCGGAATGGCGCGATTGAGCGTATTCGACGCGCCAGTGGTGTTGGTGCCGGCATCCATGTTGTACTGCGCCGCGTTGAAGATGAACTTCGGCGTCACGTACCAGCCCGGGTGGATGAGCGGGTAACTGATCGTCGGCTGGATGAATGCGCGATTGCCCTCGGGCTGCTGGAAGCCGGTACTGGTCAGCGGGATGCGGAACCGCGTGTAGTCAGTTTCGAGCGAAATATCGAAACCGTGGAAATCATAGCGGTTGTACTTCGCGTTCAACTGCGGCTCGCGCTCGTAGGACGGCTCGCTGGGCAACAGCGTCTGGAACTTCTGCACCCGTGCCATGAACACCCAGTCCTGCCACGCATAGATCACGCCACCTTCCTGCGTGTACTGACGCAGAGTCGACTGCGATACGGAACGCGTCAGGTCGTCGGGATACTTGTCATCCGAAACCTTGCTGACGTTCACATAGGCCGTCATACCAGGAATGATGCTCTGGTAGTGCTGGATCGAGTAGGCCCAACGGTTGCGGCCCGCCTTCTTGTCGTCGGGCAGGAACTCGCCGCGGATACGTCCGCTGTAGCCGTCGCCCACATACCGGAAATCCTCGCCAAGCTGCACGCCGCGCGACGTCAGGATACGCGGGTAGATCGTCAGATCGCGGTTTGGCGCCAGGTTGAAGTAGTAGGGCACCGTCAGGTCGGCACCCGAGTTCGACCCATAGCCGAACAACGGCGGCAGCACGCCGCTACGACGCTCGCCATTGAGCGGAAAACTGAACGCCGGCGCGCCGGCAATCGGCACGCCAAAGAAATTAAGCACACCGCCATAGGCCGTGCCGACCTGACGATCGCTGTCCAGGTCGAGCTTTCTGGCGCTGAAGTACCAGTCCGCGTTATCGGGCGAACAGGTCGTGTAGGTCGCCTTCTTCAGCGTGCTGCGGTCCGGATCCAGGAAATCGACGCGCTCGGCGCTGCCGGAGCCGCCAGTCTGCTGGAAGTAGTAGTCCGGGGACAGCATGTAGCCTTCATTGGCCTGCACGCGCATCCGTGCTTCCGGGCCCACGGCCAGCGTGCCGCTCTTGGAAAGCCGCACGTTGCCAGTGGCATGTGCTTCGTCGGTGTCCTGGTCGTAGGTGAGCCTGTCGCCCTTGATCACGCCACCGTCGCGGCGCAGTTCGGCGTGCCCTTCCATCTCCACGCCCTTCTCGCTGTAGCCCGTTACGCGATCGCCCGACACATAGGCCGGGGCGTTCGGATTCGAGGGCGTAGATGACGGCGAGAGGTTTAGCGTGTTGCCACTGGGGGCGGTCCGCGTGGCGGGCTCGGTCAGGCGCGGCACGAGATCGCCGCCTTCAGCCGGCGGCGGCGGCGCCTCCGGGGTCTGAGTGACCACCGGCTCGACAAGGTCGATGTTCGGAATGGCGGACGTCGCGCCGTACTGCGCATGGGCACTCACCGTCAGCCCGGCCATGGCGAGCACGAGCGGCCGCAGCGCGCTGGCGGGCAGGCGGACGCGCCGGGACGTGCCCGGAGGCGCTGGCGGTCGGGTGGCCGGATGATGCGGTGATCGTCGTTGTTCGGTCATGCAAACGGTGGTCGGTCAGCTCGGCGGGCCGGCGCTTCGAAGGGGCTGCAAAGTTTGCCCCTGCTTCAACGCCAGCCCATTGCCAGAGCGGGCTGCGGGGCGACAAAGGCCCCTCCCGGAGGCCACCCGGCGCCCGGGTCTGGTCGGGTATTATACGGGGCATCGTATTCTCCCTTTCAGGCATGTCTGCACTTCTTCACGCCCCGGGCCAGGACCCGCGCATCGAACAACTCAAAACGTGGGTAGCCAGACTCGGTGCGGCATGGTCGATCGACCCGGATTCCTGCGCCCCCGCGTCGGCCGACGCGAGCTTTCGCCGCTACTTCCGCGTGCGGACCGGCCACCCTGCACACCCCACCGCGATCGTGATGGACGCGCCACCCTCGCATGAGGATTGCCGCCCGTTCATCCATGTGGCAAAGCTGTTCGGCGATGCCGGCGTGACGGTGCCCACGGTGCTGGCCCAGGATCTCGATCAGGGGTTCCTGCTGCTGGCCGATCTGGGTAGCCAGACGTACCTGTCGCGCCTGGACGACACCTCGGCGCACAATCTCTATACCGATGCGGCCGCCGCGCTGGTCAAGATCCAGGCCGCCACCCGCCCAGGCGAACTGCCGGCGTACGACCGCGCGCTGCTGCAGCGCGAACTGGACCTGTTCCCGCAGTGGTACATCGCCAAGCACCTCGGCGTGACGCTCGACGACCGTCAGCAGGCCGACCTGCGTGAGGTGTTCGAGACCATCCTGACCAACAACCTGGCGCAGCCGCAGGTCTACGTGCATCGCGACTACCATTCGCGCAACCTGATGGTGCTGCCCGAAGCCGGCAACCCCGGTGTCCTGGACTTCCAGGATGCGGTGATCGGCCCGATCACCTACGACGCCGTGTCGCTCTGGCGCGACGCTTATATCGAATGGGAAGAAGAGCAGCAGCTCGACTGGCTGATCCGCTACTGGGAACGCGCCCGCAAGACCGGGCTGCCCGTGGCGGCCGATTTCGGCGAGTTCTATCGCGACTTCGAATGGATGGGCCTGCAACGTCACCTCAAGGTGCTCGGCATCTTCGCGCGCCTGTATCACCGTGACGGCAAGGACGGCTATCTGGCCAACCTGCCGCTCGTGCTCCGATACACCCGCAACGTGGCAGGCCGGTATAGCGAGATGCGCAAGCTCGTGCGCCTGCTCGATGCGATCGAAGGCACCGAGCGGCCCACCGGCTTCACGTTCTAGGCGGATGCAACGTGGAGGTCCCGTCCGACACCCCTGACACCCCCCTGGCCCCCGAGGCCATCACCCGCAGCGGCGAGTGGTGGGCTGGCGCCCGCGCGCTGGCGCCGATGCTGCTCGGCGTGATGCCGTTCGGCCTGATCTACGGCGTGCTGGCAGTCAATGCCGGCATGCCGGCCTGGCTGGCCTGCGCGATGAGCGCGATCGTCTTCGGCGGGGCATCGCAGATGATCCTGACGCAACTCTGGGCAGCCGGCACGCCGGCGCTGGTGGTTGCGTTCACGGTGGCGATGGTCAATCTGCGACACGCGCTCTATTCCGCGACGATTGCCGCATCCCTGGCGCCGCTGCCACGCCGCTGGAAGGCGCTGATTGCCTATCTGCTGACCGACGAGGCGTTCGCGGCCATGACCCGCCGTCTGGGAGACACCGGCCCCCGCGCGCGCTACCGGCACTGGTTCTACTTTGGCGCGGGCTTTGCGCTCTGGGCGAGCTGGCAGGTCTCCACGCTGGCCGGCGTGCTGGTTGGCGCGCAGGTGCCGCGTGACTGGCCGCTCGATTTCTTCCTGCCGCTGACCTTCATCGGGATCATCGTCCCGAACCTGAAGCACCGCTCGCAGACCGCCGCTGCGCTGGTGGCCTCGGTACTGGCCGTAGCGTGCTTCGCCATGCCGCACAAGCTCGGCATCATGGTGGCGGCGCTGGGCGGCATTGCCGCAGGCATGTTGCTGCGCGGGCGCGACCGGGACGGTACCGGGCGGCGCTCGTCGGACGCATCGGGCCGCACCGATGGCAAGGAGCACGCAGCATGAGCCAGATGACCCTGCTGTGGGTATTCATCGGCGCGGGACTGGCCACGTTCCTGATCCGGCTGTCATTCATCGCCGTCGAGGGCCGCGTGCGCCTTCCGGCATGGTTTCGCACGGCGCTGCAGTTCGTGCCGGCGGCCATGCTGTCGGCCCTGATCGCGCCGGACCTGCTGATGCGCGACGGCGCCGTGTTCGTCAGCCCGCACAATGCACGCCTGATCGCCGGCGTGGTGGCCATCGTCATCGCCGCGCGCACGCGCAGCGTTGGCTGGACCATCGCCGGAGGCATGGCCGCCCTGATTGCCCTGGAGGCCCTGATTTGAAAGCGATGATCTTCGCCGCCGGCCGCGGCGATCGTATGCGACCGTTGACCGATGCCTGCCCAAAGCCGTTGCTGGCCGTGGGGGGCAAGCCGCTGATCGTGTGGCAGGTCGAGGCGCTGGTGCGCGCTGGCCTCACCGATATCGTCATCAATCACGCCTGGCTCGGCGAGCAGCTCGAGTCGGCACTGGGCGATGGCTCGCAATTCGGCGCGCGCATCCATTGGTCGGCCGAAGGCACGGCGCTGGAAACGGCCGGCGGCATCGCCCACGCGCTGCCCCTGCTGACCGGCAAGACCGACGCCGACGACGTGTTCCTGGCCGTATCGGGCGACATCTTCTGCGACTTCGACTACCGCACCCTGTTGCCACGCGCCCGCGCCATGGCCATGGCCCCGCGACCGCACATGCATCTGGTGATGGTGCCGAACCCGCCCTTCCATCCGCGCGGCGATTTCGTGCTGGATACGGCCGGGCTGCTGCGGATGCCCAGCGCCGACGCCCACGCGCTGACGTTCGGCAATATCGGCCTGTACGACACCCGCCTGTTCCGCGAAATCGAACGCGGAGCGAAGGTGGCGATGTCGCCCTACTATCGGGAGTCCATCGCCGCAGGCCTGGCCACGGGCGAGCGCTTCGACGGCCGCTGGGAAAACGTTGGCACTCCTGCGCAACTGGCGGCGCTTGATCGCTCGCTGCGGGCATAGCGGCGCGTTCCCGAACGTTACCAAAGCCCCGGACGCGCCCACTTTTGCGCCGCATCGTGCGCACGCGCGGCCCGCTTTCCCCGCCGACGGGTTTAGAATCGGGGCATTCCCCTCACCGTCTTTCATCCATGTCCGCACCCGACTCCGCCCTCCTCGGCGCGTGCAGCGATCGCCGCGCCCGTGTGCTGAAACATCTGCGCGCCAACGGCGGCGGCGTGGCCATCGTGCCAACCGCGCCGGAGGCCATGCGCAATCGCGACAGCGACTATCCGTACCGGCACGACAGCTATTTCTATTACCTGACCGGATTCACCGAGCCAGAAGCAGTGCTCGTGCTGGTGGCGGGCGGCCCGGGCGACGACACCAACAGCAGCATCCTGTTCTGCCGACCCAAGCACGAAGAACGCGAGATCTGGGATGGCTTCCGCTATGGCCCAGAAGGCGCGCGCGCGATGTTCGGCTTCGACGAGGCGCATTCGGTCGAAGACATCGACAAGCTGCTGCCGCCGATGCTGGCCAATCGCGCCACGCTGGCCTACCCGCTGGCCGCCACCGCAGACTTCGACGCCCGCGTGCGTGGCTGGCTGGACGCGGTACGGATGCAGGGCCGCGCCGGGGTGTCCTCCCCGTCGGCCGCGCTCGACGTTCGCGCACTACTCGACGAGATGCGCCTGTTCAAGGATGCGGGCGAACTGGTCACGATGCGCCGTGCCGCCGAGATCTCGGCCCAGGCGCATGTTCGTGCGATGCGCACGTCGCGCCACGGCTTGCGCGAGTACCACCTCGAAGCCGAACTGCTCTACGAATTCCGCCGCCACGGCGCCCAGAGCGTGGCCTACAACTCGATCGTCGCCACGGGCCCCAACGCTTGCGTGCTGCACTACCGGGCTGGTCCGGCCGAACTGCGCGACGGCGACCTGTGCCTGATCGACGCGGGTTGCGAACTCGACGGCTACGCGTCGGACATTACGCGCACATTCCCGGTCAACGGCCGATTCACGCCGGCGCAGCGCGAGCTCTATGACCTCGTGCAGGCCGCGCAGGACGCCGCCATCGCCGAGACACGCGCGGGCGTGCCATACAACGTCCCGCACGACGCGGCGGTGCGTGTGCTGGCGCAAGGCATGCTGGACACCGGCCTGCTCGACCGCAACAAGGAAGGCACGCTCGACGACGTGCTGGCCAGCGGCAGCTATCGCCGCTTCTACATGCACCGCACGGGCCACTGGCTCGGCATGGACGTGCACGACGTGGGTGAATACCGCGTGCCCGGCCCGCTGCCGGCAGGCCACGAGGGCGAGCGGGCATGGCGTCCGCTTGAGGCGGGCATGGTGGTAACCATCGAGCCGGGCATCTACGTGCGCCCGGCCGAAGACGTACCCGAACGCTACTGGCACATCGGCATCCGCATCGAGGACGACGCCGTGGTGACTTCGGGAGATTGCGAACTGATCACGCGCGGCGTGCCTGTGAAGGCCGACGAGATCGAGGCACTGATGCGCGACAACGGAGGCATGTCGCGATGAAGGCATTGTTGAGCAAACTGTTCGGAACCGGCGTCACGAAGACCCACACGACACGAGCAGTCGATCCGAACGAACCATTCGTGATCAATATTTATGACGACCGCGTCGTGGTGCACCGCCCCGACGGCCAGCGCGAAGAACTGGCCTGGGACGCGCTGGAGAAAGTCGTGGTGCGCGTGTCCGACCGCGCGCCGTGGGCTGGTACGGCATGGCTGATCCTGGCCGGCGACGCCGCAAGTCAGCAAGGCTGCGTGGTGCCGATGACCGCGGCCAACCACGAGGCGCTGGTGCGACGCCTGCAGGAGCTGCCCGGCTTCCATCAGCAGAAACTCGACAACGCGATGCGCGACGCCACCTCTGGCAAGTCACGCACCGACGCGAATCTGTGGAAGCGATCCGAAGCCGAAGCCCAAGCGCGCAAGGACGAGGAAGCCAGCCATGACGCTGCCAGCCAGCACTGACGCGCTCGCGGTTGAGCCGCGCGACATCGCCATTGTCGGCGGCGGGCCGGTCGGCCTGGCGCTGGCGGCGCAGTTGCTACGCACCACCTCGTGGCGCATCACGCTGATCGACGCGGCCACGCCGGCGCGCGCCGCGCGTGACCCGCGCGCCATTGCCCTGTCGCACGGCAGCCGCCAGTTGCTCGAGCAGATCGGCGCATGGCCGGTGCCGGCGCAGGCGATCGAGCATATCCATGTATCGCAGCGCGGCCGCTTCGGCCATGTGAAGCTCCATGGCGATGACTATGGCGTGCCCGCGCTGGGCTATGTGGTCAGGTATGGCGACCTTTGCCAGACCCTCGAACGCGCGCTCGCCCGCGCCGCCGACGCCGCCCCGGGCCGGCTTGAACGCGCCTTCGAGACGCGTATCGACAACATCGACCAGGGCGACCGGAGCGACCGGAGCGACGCCGCCCTGGTCCGGCTGACCGGCACCTCGCACGCAGAGCACGAGGGATTACCGGTTGCGTTTGCGGCCCGCATCGCTGTGCAGGCCGAAGGCGGCCTGTTCCACCAGCAAATCCAGCGCCTGTCGCATGGCACCGAGGCCGTGCGGCGGCGCGACTATCAACAGACCGCGATCATCGGCCATGTGACGTGCACGCAACCGCAGCCCGGCTGGGCGTGGGAACGCTTTACCGAGGAAGGGCCGCTGGCGCTGCTGCCACATGAGGAACATGGCGTGCAGGGCTACGCGCTGGTCTGGTGCTGCCCGCCCGAGCAGGCCATGCGCCGGCTCGCGCTCACCGAGGACGAGTTCGCATATGAACTGGGCCAGGCGTTCGGTACGCGAATGGGGCAGTTCACGCTGGTTGGCAAGCGCCACGCATTCCCGCTCGGGCTCAATGCCGCGCCGGTCACGGTCGACGGGCGCGTTGCCGCGGTCGGCAATGCCGCGCAGACGCTACATCCGGTAGCCGGACAGGGGCTGAACCTGGGCCTTCGCGACGCGTTCGCGCTGGCCGATTCGCTGCGCGCAGGCTGCACACCACAAGCGCTGGAGGCGTTCGCGAGCCGGCACCGGGTCGACCGCGCGATGACAATCGGCATCACCGACCTGCTGCCGCGTGTGTTCGCCGTGGGCGGCCCGATGGCGGCCCACGCACGCGGCGCGTCGCTCGCAGCACTGGCCTGCGTGGCGCCGCTCAAGCACGCGCTGGCGCGGCAAATGATGTACGGCGCACGCGGCTAGTCGATATTTGCCAGGCAGTTCCCCGACGGCCCCCTTACGGGGCCGTCTTCATGATATTTGCTCATTTCTTGAGCAACCGTACCGGATTGGCGGTAAAATCCCGCCCTCGCACATGACCCGACTTGCGCCGGCCCCAAGGCTTGGCAGGGGCATGTTTTTGCATATCGCCAGCTTCGCCTGAACGCACCCAACACCGTTCCATCGTGCAGATCGGTCCGCACCAACTTCGCAACAACCTGTTCGTCGCCCCCATGGCCGGGGTGACCGACCGGCCCTTCCGCCAGCTCTGCAAGCAGCTTGGCGCGGGCTACGCGGTGTCCGAGATGGTTGCGTCGAACGCCCAGCTCTGGAAAAGCGAAAAGACCATGCGCCGCGCCAACCACGCCGGCGAGGTGGAACCGATCTCGGTGCAGATCGCAGGCGCGGAGCCGTCGATGATGGCCGAGGCGGCCCGCTACAACGTGGACCGCGGCGCCCAGATCATCGACATCAACATGGGCTGCCCGGCCAAGAAGGTCTGCAACGTGGCCGCCGGTTCGGCGCTGCTGCAGAACGAGCCGCTGGTCGTGCGCATCGTCGAAGCCGTGGTGGCCGCCGTGGGCGACCGCGTGCCCGTCACGCTGAAGATCCGCACCGGCTGGGACCGCGAGCACAAGAATGCGCTGCGCGTGGCGCGCATGGTGGAAGACGCCGGCATCAGCATGCTGACGATCCACGGCCGCACGCGCGCCGATCTCTATCATGGCGAAGCCGAGTACGAGACGATTGCCGCCGTCAAGTCGTCGATCCGCATCCCCGTGGTAGCCAACGGCGACATCACCACGCCGCAGAAGGCCCGACATGTGCTGGCCGTGACCGGCGCCGACGCGATCATGATCGGCCGGGCCGCGCAGGGCCGCCCCTGGCTGTTCCGCGAGATCGAGCACTACCTGAAGACGGGCGAGCTGCTGCCCTCGCCAGAAGTGGCCGAGATCCGCGCGATCATGAACCATCACCTGGCGGACCACTACGCGTTCTACGGCGAGTTCACCGGAGTGCGCACCGCCCGCAAGCATATTGCCTGGTACACGCGCGGCCTCAAGGGCGCGAACCTGTTCCGGCATCGCATGAACACACTGGAATCCACCGACGCGCAACTCGCGGCCGTCAACGCATTCTTCGACGAACAGGCTGCAATTTCCGACCGCCTGGTCTATGTCGACGAGAATGCCGCGCCGGACGACGACGCGCTCGACAACAACAAGAAACGGGAATTGCTTGCCGCATGAGCCGCAACGCTATCGACCAATGCATCCGGGACAGCCTGGATACTTACTTTCGCGATCTGGACGGCGAAGTGCCGTCCAACATGTACAACATGGTGCTGGAGGCCGTCGAGCGGCCCCTGCTGGAAGCCGTGATGACGCGCGCCGAGCGCAACCAGTCACTGGCAGCCGCGTATCTCGGCATCAACCGCAACACCCTTCGCAAGAAGCTGCAGCAACACGGTTTACTTTGAATTTGACGCGTTCCCCACAGCCATGATCAAGCAAGCTCTTCTCTCCGTTTCAGACAAAACCGGCATCGTCGACTTCGCGCGCGAACTCAATGCGCTTGGCGTCACGCTGCTTTCCACCGGCGGTACCGCCAAATTGCTGGCCGAGGCCGGCCTGCCTGTCACGGAGGTGGCCGATTACACGGGCTTCCCCGAGATGCTCGACGGCCGCGTGAAGACGCTGCACCCGAAGGTTCACGGCGGCATTCTGGCCCGTCGCGACCTGCCGGAGCACATGGCAGCCCTGGCCGAGCACAACATTCCGACGATCGACCTGCTGGTGGTGAACCTGTACCCGTTCCAGCAGACCGTGGCCAAGGATGACTGCACGCTGCCGGACGCCATCGAGAACATCGACATCGGCGGCCCGACCATGCTGCGCTCGGCGGCCAAGAATCACCGCGACGTGACCGTGATCGTCGATCCGGCCGATTACGCGGTGGTACTCGGCGAGATGCGCGCCAATGGCAACAGCGTCGGCTACGACACGAACTTCCGGCTGGCTACCAAGGTGTTCGCCCACACCGCCCAATACGACGGCGCAATCACGAACTACCTGACCAGCCTCGGCGCCGACAAGTCGCACCAGGCCCGCAGCGCCTACCCGCAGACGCTGAACCTGGCCTTCGAGAAGGTCCAGGAAATGCGCTACGGCGAAAACCCGCACCAGTCGGCCGCGTTCTACCGCGACCTCAAGGCCTTTGACGGCGCGCTGGCCAACTACGTGCAGTTGCAGGGCAAGGAACTGTCCTACAACAACATCGCCGATGCCGACGCCGCGTGGGAATGCGTCAAGTCGTTCGACGCCGCCAACAGCGCCGCATGCGTGATCATCAAGCACGCCAATCCGTGCGGCGTGGCGGTTGGCGCGAACGCGCTGGAAGCCTACGACAAGGCCTTCAAGACCGACTCGACCTCGGCCTTCGGCGGCATCATTGCCTTCAACGTCGAACTGGATGAAGCCGCCGCGCAAGCCGTGGCCAAGCAGTTCGTGGAAGTGCTGATCGCCCCGTCGTTCAGCGCGGCCGCGCGCAACGTGTTCGCCGCCAAGCAGAACGTGCGTCTGCTGGAGATTCCGCTGGGCAAGGGCGTGAATCAGTACGACCTGAAGCGCGTGGGCGGCGGCCTGCTGGTGCAGGGCCCGGATGCGCGCAACGTGCAGCCGTCCGAACTGCGCGTGGTGACGCGCCGTCATCCGACGCCGAAGGAAATGGACGATCTGATGTTTGCCTGGCGCGTGGCCAAGTTCGTCAAGTCGAACGCCATCGTGTTCTGCGGCAACGGCATGACGCTGGGCGTGGGCGCGGGTCAGATGAGCCGCGTGGACTCGGCACGCATCGCCAGCATCAAGGCCCAGAACGCCGGCCTCACGCTGGCGGGTTCGGCCGTGGCATCGGACGCGTTCTTCCCGTTCCGCGATGGTCTGGACGTGGTGGTCGACGCTGGCGCGACTTGCGTGATCCAGCCGGGCGGCTCGATGCGCGACGATGAAGTGATCGCCGCCGCCGACGAGCGCGGCATCGCCATGGTGTTGACCGGCACGCGCCACTTCCGCCACTAAAACGGTAGCGAGGGCACATCGCTGCCCTCGCCCCGACGCCTCTCCCGCGCTACGGGAGAGGCGCGCAACCCCCTCCCCTGCGGCGTAATCCTCTACACTACGCCCATCTCCCCCTGCCCTTGCTTCATGCGTATTCTCGGCATCGACCCCGGTTTGCGAACCACTGGCTTTGGCGTGCTCGAAAAGCACGGCAACAAGCTCGCCTATGTCGCGTCGGGCACGATCCGCAGCAATGGCGAGACCAGCCTTCCCGAACGCCTGAAGACGCTCTACGACGGCATCTCCGAAGTCGCGCGGACCTACGCGCCAGACTGCGCAGCAATTGAAAAGGTCTTCGTCAACGTCAATCCGCAATCGACCCTGTTGCTCGGCCAGGCACGCGGCGCGGCGATCTGCGGGCTGGTCGGACAAGGGCTGCCTGTATTCGAATACACCGCGCTGCAGCTCAAGGTGGCCGTGGTCGGATACGGCCGGGCCAACAAGGAGCAGGTTCAGGAAATGGTGATGCGGCTGCTGTCGCTGTCCGGCCGTCCGAGTTCCGATGCGGCCGATGCGCTTGGCGTGGCGATCTGCCATGCCAATGGCGGCGACACCCTCGGCACGCTGGCCGGGCTGGCGCCTGAGCTGGCGCGCAAGGGAATGCGCGTGCGGCGCGGCCGGCTGGTCGGCTGATTCGTCGCCGGCGAATCGATGCCGATCGATTGCCATTTTCAGAGCAGCGCCTACGGATGCCCGCTACAGCCGGCGTTTACAATCGTCGTTCGTGACACCGTCAGGACTGCACCGATGCATCATCCGTTCATCACCCGATTCACGCTTGCCGCGCTGACCGCTGGCCTCATTGCCGGCTGCGCGGCGCCGCCTCGTGCGCCCACGTCCACTGCTGCGCGGGAGGCGCCATCCACGGCATACGCTACCACCAGCGCTGCGCCGAAGCCCGTGCTGATCATCGGCCATCGCGGCGCTAGCGCGCTGCGGCCAGAACACACGCTGGCGTCCTATCAGAAGGCGATCGACGACGGCGCCGA
Organism: Cupriavidus sp. Met-2; assembly: GCF_049843575.1. Classification (NCBI taxonomy): domain Bacteria; kingdom Pseudomonadati; phylum Pseudomonadota; class Betaproteobacteria; order Burkholderiales; family Burkholderiaceae; genus Cupriavidus; species Cupriavidus sp. Met-2. Next base: position 312,025 of record NZ_JBBHZL010000001.1, on the reverse strand, counting down.
CATCATCGAGCCCGATCTCGTGGCAACGAAGGACGGCGTACTGGTGGCGCGGCACGAAAACGACATCACGGGTACCACCAATGTGGCCGAGATGCCGGAGTTCGCCGACCGCAAGCGTGTGAAGGTCATCGACGGCGAGCGGCTGACCGGCTGGTTCACCGAGGACTTCACGCTGGCCGAACTGAAGACGCTGCGCGCCCGGGAGCGGATTCCGAAGCTGCGTCCCGCCAATGCAAAGCTCAATGACCAGTTCGAGATCCCGACATTCGACGAAATCCTGAAGCTCGCCGAGCTGGCCGCCATGAAGCGTGGACGCCCGGTTGGGATCTATCCCGAACTCAAGCATCCCACTTACTTCCGCGGTATCGGTCTGCCGCTGGAGGAGCGACTCGTGACTGCGCTGCAGGGCAGCGCCTATGCGAAGACCGTGCCGGTGTATGTGCAGTCGTTCGAAGCCGCGCCGTTGCGCACCGTCAAGCGATTGCTGGGTAACTCGATGCCCAACGTGATGATCGTCCAGCTTATCGGCAATCCGCGCAGCCGTCCCGCGGACTGGCGACTGGCAGGTGATACGCGCACGTACGCCGACATGTTGAAGCCGATCGGCCTTCGCGAAGTGGCCACCTACGCCAACGGCATCGGCCCCGAGAAGAACAGCGTGATCCCGCGCGACGCCAGCGGCAATCTCGCCTCGCCGACCGCGCTACTCGCCAACGCCCACGCGGCGGGCCTGGTAGTGCACCCTTACACATTCCGGCCCGAGAACGCGTTCCTGCCGAAATCGCTGCGTGCGCCCGGTGACGATGCCACACGCAACCCGGCCGGCATGATCAGCGAGATCCAGACCTTCGCAGCCGCGGGTGTCGACGGCGTCTTCACCGACGACCCGGCGCTGGGTCGCCGCGCCGTGGATCCCCCCGCCAACGGCGGCCATTAAGCACGCTGGCCGCGCTACACTTGCGGCCAATTTCGCTTCTCCATCGCACCCACCATGATCGGACGTATCGCTGGCACCCTGCTCGAAAAGAATCCCCCGCATCTGCTGGTCGACTGCCATGGCGTCGGCTACGAGATCGATGTGCCGATGAGCACGTTCTACAACCTGCCGGCGATCGGCCATCCCGTAACGCTGCTGACCCAGCAGATCGTGCGGGAGGACGCGCACCTGCTCTTCGGCTTTGCCACGGCCACCGAACGCAATACATTCCGGGAGCTGATCAAGATCACCGGCGTCGGCGCGCGCATGGCGCTGGCCGTGCTGTCTGGGCTGTCGGTGCCGGAACTGGCGCAGGCCGTGACGATGCAGGAAGCGGGCCGACTGACCAAGATCCCGGGCATCGGCAAAAAGACAGCAGAGCGGCTGCTACTGGAGCTCAAGGGCAAACTCGGCGCGGATCTTGGCCATGCTCCCGGCGCCACACCGCTGGCCGATAGCGCCGTCGACATCCTCAACGCGCTGCTCGCGCTCGGCTACTCGGAGAAGGAGGCCGCGCAGGCCATCAAGCAGGTGCCGGCCGGCACTGGCGTGTCCGACGGTATCAAGCTTGCGCTGAAGGCGCTGTCGAAAGGCTGAGGACGCATCGCGAACGGCTCGGGGCGGGGGGGCGCAGCGTAGAATGGCGGCAAATTGCTTCTGACTGCCATGATTGAAACCGACAAGCTGACCGGCGCCGACCGCCTGCCCGACCGCGTGATCTCGGCCACGCCCGCTTCCACGCAGGAAGAAGCGTTCGAGCGGGCGCTACGGCCCAAGCTGCTCGACGAGTACGTCGGTCAGGAGAAGGTGCGCGGCCAGCTCGACATCTTCATGCACGCGGCCCGCAAGCGCCGCGAGGCACTGGACCACGTGCTGCTGTTCGGGCCGCCCGGCTTGGGCAAGACCACGCTGGCCCACATCATCGCGCGCGAGATGGGCGTCAATCTGCGCCAGACATCGGGGCCGGTGCTCGAGCGCCCGGGCGATCTGGCCGCCCTGCTGACCAACCTCGAAGCCCACGACGTCCTCTTCATCGACGAAATTCACCGTTTGTCGCCGGTGGTCGAGGAAATCCTGTACCCGGCGCTGGAGGACTACCAGATCGACATCATGATCGGCGAAGGTCCGGCGGCCCGCTCGGTCAAGCTCGACCTGCAACCCTTCACGCTGGTGGGCGCCACCACGCGCGCGGGGATGCTGACCAATCCGCTGCGCGACCGTTTCGGCATCGTGGCGCGGCTCGAGTTCTACACCCCGGACGAGCTCGCACGCATCGTCGCTCGCTCGGCGCTGTTGCTGAATGCCGCCATTGACCCGGCCGGCGCATTGGAAATTGCCCGCCGCGCGCGCGGCACGCCCCGGATCGCCAATCGGCTGCTACGTCGCGTGCGTGACTTTGCTGAAGTGAAAAGCGACGGAACGATCACTAGAGAGCTGGCCGATGCCGCACTGGAGATGCTCGACGTGGATAGCGTTGGCTTCGACCTGATGGACCGCAAGCTGCTGGAAGCCGTGTTGCATAAATTCGACGGTGGCCCGGTCGGCGTGGACAATCTGGCCGCAGCGATCGGCGAAGCCCGCGACACGATCGAGGACGTGCTGGAGCCCTACATGATCCAACAGGGCTACCTGCAGCGGACGCCGCGAGGACGTATGGCGACAGCCGCCGCCTACCGCCATTTCGGGCTGGCATCGCCCCGCGACGGTGGCGCCGATCTCGCCGAAGGGCTCTGATTTTCCGCATCCCGCCCAAGGCCGTTCCACGGCCTTTTTTTGCGCCTCCAGATGCCCCGGCGACCGCCAGGCGCGCCATTTAAACGTTTTAGCACCCCGTCGCAAATTTTTTCGAAGTGGATTGCTGGCCTCTGGCCGCTTGTCCACAATGGCTGCATCCCCTTTAATTACAGGTGCGCGTTTGCGCCATAAGGATCAGAAATGAATTTGCGAGCCAAACCAACTTCCCTGATCTCCGTACTTGCCGCGGCGGCGGCCCTGGCGATCGGCGCGACGGGCGTGGCGCACGCGCAAAAGCCGCAGGCAAAGACGCCGGCGCCGATCGGCGTGGCCGAGGAAGCCGTGGTCAGTGGCAAGGTGGTCGATGTCGATCCGCAGTCGAAGGCCGTACTCGTCCAGGGCCCGCGCGGCAATCTGGTCGAACTCGTGGCTGGCGATGAAGCCAAGAACATCGGCAACGTGCACAAGGGCGATATCGTGACGCTCACGCGCGGCGCGGCGGTGGTGGCAGCGCTCCAGCCGGTGGACAGCAAGGACACCCCGCTGCTGGAGCAGGTGGAACGCGTTTCCCACGCCGCCGAGGGCGGCAAGCCTGGCGTGATGCGTGAAATCACGACCACGATCACCGCTCAGATCACCAAGGTAGACGTGGCAAAACGTATGGTGACCTTCCGCGGCCCGCGTGAAACCCTGCGTACCGTGAAGGTGCAGGACCCGAATATCGACCTGGCGAGCATTAAGCAGGGCCAAATGGCCAAGATTGTTGTGCGCGAAGTGGTGGCCATCACCGTCAAGTCGCCGAATGCCGGCTGATTTTCAGCCGGAGAATCCACCTGCCATCCCAATCAGGAGAACAACAATGAATCGACGCAACTTTGTCACCCGTATGGCAGGTTCCGGCCTGCTCGTCGCTACCGCCATGGCTGCAGGTTGCACGACCACGGGCTCCAGCGATTCGAAAGACGCGGCCGCGCGGCGCCAGGAAATCGATGCCGGCGCCGACGGCGCGCTGAACCGGCTGTTCACGTCGGTCAATGGCTCGCGCGAACTAGCCGACAAGGCACAGGGCATTCTGGTGTTCCCGCGCGTGCTGGCCGGTGGCCTGGTGATTGGCGGCGAGTACGGCGACGGCGTGCTGCGCAGCAAGGGCGCGAATGTGGGTTACTACCGCACGCTCGCCGCGTCGTTCGGCCTGACGGCTGGCGGCCAGTCGCGCTCGGTGATCATCATGTTCATGACGCCGGAAGCCTACAACAAGTTCTTGCAGGCCAAGGGCTGGACTGCTGGCGTCGATGCCAGCGTGGCACTGGCCAAGGTCGGCGCGAACGGCAAGGTGGATACGGTTACTGGCCAGCAGCCGGTGATCGGCTTCGTCCAGACCAATGCCGGCCTGATGTTCGACGTTTCACTGGACGGGTCCAAGATCAGCAAGCTGGACCTGTAATTCGCAGGGTCTCTCCTCCTCTGCGATTGGACAACTCCCGGCCGTGGCCGGGAGTTTTTTATTTCACGATGACTCCAGCACCGAATTTCGCTGGACTACGCCGCAGCCCGATACAGCAGGTTTATCAATGGGTTAGGCGAGTTCAACATATGACGGTGCTTTCTGAAACCTGACCCGGCTTCCGTCCGCTTGGCCCCCATTTGGCTCTTGGAAACGGGTCTTTCCGAGGAGTCATCATGGCTAAGATCAAGCTCACCAAGACCGCCGTTGATGCGGCGCAACCCCAGGCACAGGCCGTCGAACTACGGGATACAGTGGTGCCCGGCTTTTTGTGCAAGATCACCCCGGCGGGCCGCAAGGTGTTCATGCTCCAGTACCGGACGAACACCGGGGAGCGCCGCAAGCCCGCCCTGGGCCTGTTCGGGGAACTGACCGTGGAGCAGGCCCGCGTCATGGCGCAGGACTGGCTGGCCGAGGTTCGCCGGGGCGGCGACCCTGGCGGTGCCAAGGCCGAGGCACGCAAAGCGCCGACGGTCGAAGCGTTGTGCAAGAAGTTCATGGAGGACTACTCCAAGAAACGCAATAAGGTCAGCACGCAGGAAGGCTATCAGGCGGTCATCGACCGCAATATCGTCCCGCTGCTGGGCCGCAAGAAGGTTCAGGACGTAAAGCGGCCCGACATTGCCGGGCTGATGGAAAAGCTTGCCTACAAGCCGGCCGACGCGAATCACACCTTCGGCGTGCTGCGTAAGATGTTCAACATGGCCGAAGTGTGGGGCTTCCGCCCGGATGGCACCAATCCCTGCCGACATGTCCCCATGTTCCCGGCCGGCAAGGCTACCCGTCTCATCAATGACGAGGAAATGGCGCGCATCTTCCGCCATTTGGAGCATCTGGAGGCCGAGGGGCTGGAGAACTACGTCATTCCGCTGGCGATCCGGCTGCAATTCGAGTTCGCCGGTCGCCGTTCCGAAATCTGCAAGCTCGAATGGGACTGGATCGACTTCCAGAACCGGCGCGTCGTCTGGCCCGACAGCAAGACCGGCGGCATGTCCAAGCCTTTGAGCGAAGAAGCCCACCGGCTGCTTTCGACTGCCCCTCGCCGGGAAGGTAGCCCCTACGTTCTGCCGTCGCCCAACGACCCGACCAAACACCTAACCTATGGCGAGCACTACGGCGGCTGGACTCGGGCGCTCAAGGCAGCTGGCGTGCCGCACGTCGGCACGCATGGTATCCGCCACCGCTCCGCGACCGATATTGCCAATTCGGGTATCCCGGTCAAGGTCGGCATGGTGCTGACGGCGCACAAGACCGTGGCGATGTTCATGCGCTATGTCCACACCGAGGACAAGCCGGTTCGGGAAGCGGCCGAACTGGTGGCGAGCCGGCGCAAGACGATCACCGGCACCAAACGCCCCCCTGCTGCGGAGGCGACGGCATGACCAGGCGCAAGGAATCCATCGCGTCGCCTACAGCGCCTTCGGCGCTGCTGGGCGACATTCGGGCGCTGATCGAAGCTGCGCGCAAGCGCGCCGCTTCGGCGGTGAATAGCGAGCTGTCGATGCTCTACTGGCGCATCGGCCAGCGCATCCATACGCAGGTCTTGGAAGGTCGGCGGGCCGACTACGGCGAGGAAGTCGTGTCCACGCTGGCGGTGCAACTGGTGAAGGAGTACGGCGGCAGCTTTTCGGTCAAGAATCTGCGCCGGATGGTGCAGTTCGCCGTCGCCTACCCGGACGAGCGAATTGTCGTATCACTGATACGACAATTGAGCTGGACGCACTTCATCGCCTTGATTCCGCTGAAAGACCCGCTTATGCGGGACTACTACGCGCAGATGGCGAGCGCCGAACGCTGGAGCGTGCGGACGCTGCGCGAGCGCATTGACTCGATGCTGTACGAGCGCACGGCGCTGTCCCAAAAGCCCGAAGAAACCATCGCGCAGGAGTTGGCGACCCTGCGCGATGCGCAACGCATGACGCCGGCGCTGGTCATGCGCGACCCGTACATTCTCGACTTCCTGGGCCTGCGGGATAGCTGGCAGGAAGGCGACTTGGAAGCCGCGATCATCCGCGAAATGGAAGCCTTCCTGCTGGAGCTTGGCGCGGGCTTTTCCTTCGTTGCCCGGCAGAAGCGCATCCCGATTGACGACGAGGATTTTCACCTTGACCTGCTTTTTTACAACCGCAAGCTGCGGCGGCTGGTGGCCGTCGAATTGAAGATCGGAGAGTTCAAGGCAGCGTACAAGGGGCAGATGGAGCTTTACCTGCGCTGGCTGGACAAGCACGAGCGGGAGCCGGAAGAAGCCTCGCCGCTGGGAATCATCCTCTGCACGGGCAAGAAGCGCGAACAAATCGAACTGCTGGAATTGGACAAGTCGGGCATCCACGTCGCCGAGTACCTGACCACCTTGCCGCCGCGTGCGGTGTTGGGCGAACGGTTGCAGCAGGCGACCGAGCGGGCGCGCTTACAGATCGAACAGCGCACACAGGACACGAAGTAGGCCAAGCAGCATTCGTGCGTCCTGGCGTGCCGCCGTCGGGTTCGCGGGCTGCACCCCGCGTTTCGCTCCGAATCACAGTCATCCCGTTTGCCTACCCGCATGCGCCTGATGCCCAGCACACCCAGGTGCATGACGTAGCGCCCTCCTGATTCTGCGCAGGATCAGGCAGACAGGATTTGCCCCGCTATGGCGGCCAGCACAACCACCAGCACCGGCGGCAAGCGTCCATAGACCAGCAGGCCGAAGGCGGCCAAGGCCAGAGCGAAATCGGTGCGTCCGTGGATGGCGCTCGTCCATACCGGGTCGTAGAGCGCGGACAGCAGGATGCCGACCACGCCTGCGTTGATACCCGCCATTGCAGCCTGGATGCCCTGGCGGTGGCGCAGCCGCTGCCAGAACGGCAGCGTGCCGATCAGCACGAGGAAGGCCGGCACGAAGATCACGACCAGCAGCACCAGTCCACCAAGCCAGCCGTGCAAGGGCCAGTCGGCCACAGTGCCGAGATAGGCCGCGAAGGTGAACAGCGGCCCCGGTACGGCCTGCGCCGCACCGTAACCGGCCAGGAAATCGGCATTGCCGACCGCGCCGGTCGAGCCGGTGACTGCTTGCAGCAGCGGCAACACAACATGGCCGCCACCGAACACCAGTGCGCCGGCGCGGAAGAAGCCGTCGATCAGCGCAGCCATCGTCGAGCCGCTGGTCGCCGCCCACAGCGGCAGACCAAGCAGCAACGCGGCTAGCAAGCCCAATGCCATCGCGCCTGTACGGCGCGACACCGCATATGAGGCCAGGTGCGCTGCCGGCAGCGGCGGCAGTTGCAGCCACCAGCGACCGATCAGGCCCGTCATGACGATGGCCGCGACTTGCACCCAGGCCGACGGCAGCAATAGTGTCAGCAACGCGGCCAGGATCGCTAGCGCGGCGCGGGGCCGGTCGGGGCACAGCGTTTTCGCCATGCCCCACACCGCTTGCGCCACCACGGCGACGGCAACCACTTTCAAGCCATGCACCCAGCCGGCTTCAGCGAGCGCGTGGTATTCGGAAATGCCGTAGGCGAACAGGATCAGTACGAGCGCCGAGGGCAACGTGAATCCGACCCAAGCCGCCAGTGCGCCCCACCCACCAGCACGGCCCAAGCCAAGCGCCATGCCGACCTGGCTGCTGGCCGGCCCCGGCAGGAACTGGCACAGCGCGACCAGATCGGCGTAGCTGCGATCGTCCAGCCAGCGGCGACGCTCGACGAACTCCGTGCGGAAGTAGCCCAAGTGCGCGATTGGCCCGCCGAAGGAGGTCAGCCCCAGCCGCAGAAAAACCAGAAAAACGCGCCAGGCGTTGTCGCGCTCTGCGGCTGGCTCTGGCATCAAATCGACTCCTGTTTCATGCGCTTGGACAACGCTTCGGCGCTTTCCTTGCGCTCGCTGTACCGATCCACCAGATACGGTGCCGCGTCGCGCGTGAGCAGCGTGAACTTCATCAGTTCTTCCATCACGTCCACAATGCGGTCGTAATAGGCCGAGAGCTTCATGCGCCCGGTTTCATCGAACTCCTGATATGCCTTGGCGACCGAAGACTGGTTCGGGATGGTCAGCATCCGCATCCAGCGACCCAGCACGCGCATCTGGTTGACCGCATTGAATGACTGCGAGCCGCCTGATACCTGCATCACTGCCAGCGTCTTGCCCTGGGTCGGGCGCACCGCTCCGGAAGACAGTGGAATCCAGTCGATCTGCGTCTTCATCAGGCCGGTCATCGCGCCGTGGCGCTCCGGCGAGCACCACACCATGCCTTCCGTCCATTGCGCCAGTTCGCGCAGTTCCTTGACCTTCGGATGATCGTCGCCGGCATCGTCCACCAGCGGCAGGCCCGACGGGTTGAAGAACCGTGTTTCGCCGCCGAGCGCACGCAGGATGCGCGCCGCTTCTTCGGCGGCAAGGCGGCTGTACGAGCGCTCACGCAGCGAACCGTAGAGCAGCAGGAAGCGCGGCGCGTGCGTGGCGCGTTCGGGTGTCAGGAGCCGTTCCTTGTCCGGCTGCTGGAACAGCGTGGCATCAAGGTTCGGCAGGCCGATACGAGTATCAGACACGCTGCCCCTTTGCATCCACTACCGCCTCGCCGTCTTCCTTGTTGAACGCGCCGCGCTGCGGATTCGGCAGAATGTCCAGCACGGTTTCCGAGGGGCGGCACAGCTTCGTGCCCAGAGGCGTGACCACGATGGGCCGGTTCATCAGGATCGGATGTTGCCCGATGGCATCGAGCAACTGATCATCCGTCCATTTCGGGTCGGCCAAGCCCAACTCCGCATAGGGCGTGCCTTTCTCGCGCAGCACCTCGCGCGCGCTCAGGCCCGCGTCCGCCAACAGCTTGACCAGCGTTTCACGCGTCGGTGGCGTCTTCAGGTACTCAATGACCGTGGGTTCCTCGCCGCTGTTGCGAATGAGGGCCAGCACATTGCGCGAGGTGCCGCAGTTCGGGTTGTGATAGATCGTGATGTTGCTCATGGGTTTCTCTCAGTTCGTTGCGTGGCCGCGCTCGTACCAGCCGCGCGAGCGGTTGACCACGCGCACCACCAGCAGCATCACCGGCACCTCGATCAGCACACCCACCACGGTGGCCAGCGCCGCGCCGGAATGGAAACCGAACAGGCTGATGGCCGCGGCCACGGCCAGCTCGAAGAAGTTGCTCGCGCCGATCAGGGCCGACGGGCCGGCGACGCAGTGTTGCTCGCCTGTCTTGCGGTTGAGCCAATAGGCCAAGCCGGAATTGAAGAACACCTGGATCAGGATCGGCACCGCCAGCATGGCGATGACCAGCGGCTGTTGCAGGATGGCCTGACCCTGGAAGGCGAACAGCAGCACCAGCGTCAGCAGCAGCGCGGCGATGGACAGCGGGCCGATGCGTTCAAGGGCGCGGTCAAATGCGGCCTGGCCCCGGCGCAGCAGCGCCCGCCGCCAGAGCTGCGCGACGATGACCGGGATAACGATGTAGAGCGCCACCGATATCAGCAGCGTGTCCCACGGCACGCTGATGGCCGACAAGCCCAGCAGCAGGCCGACGATGGGCGCGAAGGCGAACACCATGATGGTGTCGTTCAGCGCCACTTGCGACAGCGTGAACACCGGATCGCCACCCGTCAGCCGGCTCCAGACGAACACCATCGCCGTGCAGGGCGCGGCGGCCAGCAGGATCAGGCCGGCCACGTAGCTGTCGAGTTGGTCGGCCGGCAGCCACTCGGCGAAGACGTGCCGAATGAAGATCCACGCCAGCAGTGCCATCGAGAACGGCTTGACTGCCCAGTTGACGAATAGCGTCACACCGATGCCGCGCCAGTGCTGTTTGACCTGGCCGAGCGCACCGAAATCCACCTTGAGCAGCATTGGGATCACCATGACCCAGATCAGCACGCCGACCGGCAAATTGACTTGGGCGACTTCCATGCGGCCGATGGCCTGAAACATGCCGGGCGCGAACTGGCCGAGCGCGATGCCGGCGACGATGCACAGCAGCACCCACACGGTCAGGTATCGCTCGAACACGCTCATGGCAGGTGCGGCCGGAACGCGGCTGGCGGAGGCACTGGCGGTCATGGCAGCCTCACTTGCGGCCAATGTCGTGCAGCTCGCGCTGCAAGGACATGGCATCGAGGCGCTGGAGGGGCAGCGACAGGAACAGTTCGATGCGCCGGCGCAGCGTGATGGCCGCGTCCATGAACGCCTTGCGCTGTTGTTCCTCGGTGCCTTCGACGGCGGCCGGGTCGGGCACGCCCCAATGCGCCGAGACGGGCTGGCCCGGCCACAGCGGACATGCCTCGCCGGCGGCGTTGTCGCAGACGGTGAAGATGAAGTCGAACACCGGCGCACCGGGAACCACGAATTCGTCCCAACTCTTGCTGCGGTAGCCCGTGGTCGGCAGGCGCAGGCGCTCCAGCGTGGCGAGTGCCAGCGGATGCACTTCGCCCTTCGGGTGGCTGCCGGCCGACCAGGCACGGAAGCGGCCTTGGCCCAGCTCATTGAGCAAGCCTTCGGCGAGGATGGAACGGGCCGAATTTCCCGTGCAGATGAACAGTGCGTTATAGGTGGTGTCGGTCATGGCTTCAGCAGTTGCAGTTAGGGGGTTCGGAAACCTCGCAGACGCCGCCCTGGCAGCAATGCTCGGTCAGGTAGCCGATCAGGCCGTTCATGTGACCGTACTCGGCGCGGTAGATCAGGTTGCGGCCCTGCTGCTCGATGGAAACGAGGCCAGCGTGGGCCAGTTCCTTCAAGTGGAAGGACAAGGTATTGCGGGCCACGCCGAGCTGATCGGCGAGGACGCTGGGCGTGCGTCCTTCCGGCCCGGCGATGACCAGGGCGCGGAATACACGCAGTCGTTGCGTGTGGGCCAGCGCACTCAGGGCGGAAACGGCTTGATCTTCATTCATTATTCGATGATACAACAATTATGGAATCAATAAAAAGAAGAAAGGAAAACACGGCTTGGTGGCGTCCCGGCGTGCCGCCGCCGGGTTCGCGGGCTGCGCCCCGCGCTTCGTGCCGAATCGCGGCCATCCGGCTTTGACCCCTGACGCCTTCGGCCCTGGCGGGCCTGCGCGTTCCGCTTGCACAAAGGCGGGTGTGTGCATTGGACGGGTGTGGGCGGTCTTGCTGTTCCCTTCACCGTATCACGGCGTTCTCGCCGTCAAGGGCTTCGGGCCGATGGCCCTTGCGTCCTGGCGGCCGTCTTACGCCCCCTGACTGCTTGCGCTGCGCCGTGCTTCCCACGGTTCCGGGCAATTCCGCCCGAGCAACCGGAGCACGATCATGTCGCAACTGTCCTTTTCCTCGTTCGATTCCTCGCTGATGGTGCGTGACGCGCAGGGCCGCTACCTGCTGGCGACCGCCGAGCAAATTCTGGAGGCCGCGCGCCAGGCCATCGAGCGCAAGATGCAACGCGGTACGTCGTTCACGTCGCCGGCGGCGGTCAAGGAGTACCTGCGCGCCAAGCTGGCCGGCTTCGAGCATGAGGTGTTCGCGGTGCTGTTCCTCGATACGCACCATCGGTTGATCGAATACGCCGAGATGTTCCGAGGCACCATCGACGGCGCATCGGTGTACCCGCGCGAGCTGGTCAAGGAGGCGCTGCGGCATAACGCGGCGGCGGTCATCGTTTCGCACAATCACCCGAGTGGCAACCCCGAGCCATCGCAGGCCGACAAAGTGCTTACGCAGCGGCTTAAGGAGGCGCTGGGGCTGGTGGACGTGCGCGTGCTGGATCACGTCATCGTCGCGGGCACCGACACCACATCGTTTGCCAAACGCGGCCTGATCTGACCGCAGGGGGCTTCGGCCCCTTTTTGCTGCGCCCGGTGGCCCAGCACTAGCTAGTCCTCGCAGGTCTGATGCTCAGGCCGCCGCAACCTGAACCATCTCGTCGTAATGTTTCTTGTCCACTTCCTCCATCCACTGAAAAATGTGCCCAATGACGCTATGGCTTTCGCCAGCCAAGTTCTCTGCCGACTCCTCTGTTATCTCTATTACGTCGCTATGCGAATATTTATTGATAAAGCGGTAAATTTTCTCTTTGAGTTCTGGCGTCGTAACGGCGCAACCCTTCAGCCCAACATCCATTAGCTGGCTGATGTTGCTCCTCCGCATTGGGTATTTAAAGGTGAAAAACGACTCCAAAAGCTTGCGTGCGAGGTTCGCCGTCAAGAATGCTTCATCTCTGTTAAGAGTCGTATGTGCCCTGTATTCGTAGAGCTTCTTGAAGATATAGTGGTACTCCGAACCATAATTCTTCAGAGAGTCGTCGGCATCCACGAGTAAGGAGTGGCGGGGGGAGCCGGGTGGCGCATCCAAGCGATAAAAGAAACAATTCTCGGCCTTGCCTTTGTCAACTCGGTTCCGATTTGTTCCAGTGAACCAGTCTCTCACTAGCTTGAAGTACGTGAAGTTATGAGTCAACACAAAAAGTTGTTTAGCTTCAGCGCATTGAGTTCTTAGAAACGAATAGGCATGAAACAAGTGATTTGAATCGAAACTTGAGACCGGATCATCAACGACGACAATCGTGTCCTTGATGTTGTTTCCGTTCTCTTTGAGCTTCGTGATGAAGTACACAAATGCAATCGCAGTCTTCTCACCTTCGCTCAAATTCCCATCATGCTCACCCACTCCATTTCTGATGATCTCATAGCCTTTCTTCTTTTGATTGAAGCTCAAGCAAAGCTCTGAGCGGCCAATGAAGCGATGCAATATGTCGTTGAACTCCTTAGCCCCAACCGTCTCATTCGAGAGCAGCGCCTCTATGGCTCCGACCTCTTGACCAAGTTTTTCAATTGCTGTGTGATCGTTCTTTGCTTCTGATTCTAGGTCATTGCATTTCTTCTCACTGCCAGCATAGTCAAATTCTTGCACCTCAGCCGCCGCAAAGTGAAGCTCCAGTGCCACTTTGCTTTTTGAGGTTTCAGCTTTGAAGTTTGAAGTCTTGTTGTTGTGCTTTCCGACGAGCGTGACGATCGACTTCAGGATCTCATTGAAGCTCTTGACGTCCTCTTCAAGCACGTCCGAGATTTGAATGTCTGTCTTTGCAGGGTCTGTAATTTTTGCTTTCAGAGCTTCCCGCCATCCTTCGATTTGCTGGTCGATCTTATTAGCAGCAGATGTGTATTCCTTCTGAAGCCTCTCAGCCTCGGCCGTTAGCTCTTTATAAAACTCCGTCGTTGCGGGCAAATGATTAGCCGGAGCGCCCTGAGATTCAATCCAAGTTGCGGCACTCTGAAGTTGATTCTGAAAATCCGTGAATTCTTTGCTGAAGTGGGCAGCAAGTGTCTCGGCACGAAGCTGGGTGAACGGGGAGCCGCAGAACTCGCAGGATTGTGAGTCATGGTGTTTATGGATTTCCAGGCCAGTTTGAACCCATTCACGGATGTCCGGGTTATCAGTCAATCGCTGGACAGCTTGATTGACTGCCGTAGTCCCAATCAAGTCCCTGATGCGACCTGCTGCCTTCTTAAAGTAGTCCGGCTCAATGGCCGTTGAAGCGAAAGTGATGGTTGGAAGCTGATCTGGCTTGGCGGCATTCGTAAGGTCGATAACCTTGTCATCTGGAAGAACCGACTCAGCTTTGATAATGGCCTCGCCATTGCTCTGAATGAAAGCAGAGAGCTTTCGGCGGTCGTAATTCAGGTAGTAGCTATCGCTTGTATCAATCGCCTGAAGTCCTAGCTTCATTTTCTTAGCGGCATTGGTTAGAAATTTCTCCAGTGCTTCACGCTGCTTCTTGATATCGCTTTGTTTTTCGGCGTGAGCTTTATTTTTCGACTGAAGATCTCCTTTTAGCTTCTCCAGTTTTTGCAAGTCATCAATCTTCTCTTTCGCAATGAGAAGAATGCTTTTTACAGATTTATCCCAATCAATGTTCTCATGCACAAATCGTTGATTGAAGACGTGGATATTTAACTGGGATGAAGGGAGTGTGGTTTCCGTGATCGTCGAGCCATCCTCCAAAGCAACTGAAAACTGGCCTGCACTGAAGCGCGGAACCATCGAGCGAAGTTCAAAACAAGAGAACAGATTCGATAAGGTGGACTTGCCTGTTCCGTTCCAGCCATAGACCAGGTTGTACCGACCAAACTGCTGGATCTTCGTTCCATTGAAGTCGCTGAAGATGCCGAACTGCTTGAGACGATTAATGCAGACGATCATTTGTCGGGCCTCCGTGTTCTTGCTTTAGCAAAATTTTCTTGCAAAACAAATAATAAGCGAAGAGTTCTCTTGCGTCTCCGCTTCGCGGACCGCGCTGCTCCAGGTTCGCTATTCGCTCATCCCTGACGGGACTGGCGTCCGCCAGCCTTCCACATCCCTGACGCCTACGGCCCGGCTTCCAGCTTCGGGCCTGCGCGCTTCGCTTGCGTGCGGTTCGGCACACAGGGACGGCCGTTGCCATGTCCAGCCGTCTCCCCTGACTTCATCACCTTCTCCGCGACCGTAGCCCGCTCCCGTGTGCCGTCAAGGCGCGCAGGGCCGTGTCCTCGGCTGCGCCTGCGGGCCGCACCAACCCTGCGCTTGTCTCCTTGACGGCCCCCGTCCGCGCGCTCCTTTGGCCGCGGGCGATGAACTCAGGAAAGACGGTGGCAACAGGGCCAACCGGGTTCCTCGTGCCAACCGCACAGAACAGCCGAAAGGCTGGGCTCCGAATCTAGGAATCCGGTGTGCGGTGTGAACAGCAAACCCTTTTCGTCAGGAGAAAGACCATGCAACTCGCATCCCGCTTCGCTTCCCGTTCCCCCTCGCTGCGCAGCGATTACCCGCTGACCGATGACCAGATTCACCGCGTAGCGCCGTCCATCTTCGCGGACGCGCCGCATGAAAGCCGTTCGCAGCGGTACGCCTATATCCCCACCGCCGCCGTGCTGGCCGAACTTCGCAAAGAAGGGTTTCAGCCCTTCATGGTTTGCCAGACCCGCGTGCGCGATGAAGGCAAGCGCGAGCATACGAAACACATGCTGCGCCTGCGCCATGCCAGTCAAATCAACGGCGCGGAAGCCAATGAAATCGTGCTGCTCAATTCCCATGACGGCACCAGTTCTTACCAAATGCTCGCGGGCATGTTCCGGTTCGTTTGCAGCAATGGCCTTGTCTGCGGCGACACCGTGGCCGATGTGCGCGTGCCCCACAAGGGCGACGTTTCCGGGCACATCATCGAAGGCGCTTACGAAGTCTTGCGCGGTTTCGACCGGGTGAAGGATTCCCGCGATGCCATGCGCGCCATCACGCTGGACGAAGGCGAAGCCGAAGTGTTCGCCCGTTCCGCGCTGGCCCTCAAGTACGACCCCACCGACAACAAGCCCGCGCCCATCACCGAATCGCAAATCCTGATGCCGCGCCGGTTCGACGACCGCCGCCCGGACTTGTGGAGCGTATTCAACCGCACCCAGGAAAACCTGACCAAAGGCGGATTGCATGGCCGCAGCGCCAACGGACGCCGCCAGCAGACCCGCCCGGTGCAGGGCATTGATTCCGATGTGCGCCTGAACCGCGCCCTCTGGATGCTGGCCGATGGCCTGCGCCAGTTGAAAGCCTGATTCCCCACGCGGCAGGGGCAGGCAGCAGCCCTTGCCGCTTTCTTCGCTGCTACATCCCTGAACCGATAGGAGTTATCACCATGAACGCAGTTACCCAAACCGAAGCACGCGCCCTCAACACCACCGCTGCTATCCCGCTGGAAGCCGCCGACCCGACCAAGAACCTGATTTTGGTTCCGCTGTCGCGGCTGGTGTCGCGTCCTGCTGGCCGCAACGTGCGCAAGACCCCGCGCATGTCCATCCCCGAACTGTCCGCATCCATCGCCCGCGTGGGGCTGCTGCAAAACCTCATCGTCATTGCCGCCGCCGATGGCGAGCATTACGAAGTGGTGGCCGGTGGCCGCAGGCTGGCCGCGTTGAAGCTGCTGGCGAAGAAGCGCCGCATCAGCAAGGAATGGGACGTGCCTTGCCTGCTGGTGGCCGATGGCACCGCCCGCACGGCCAGCCTCACCGAGAACGTGCAGCGCGAAGCCATGCACCCCGCCGACCAGTTCGAGGCATTCGCGGCGCTGGTGGCCGAGGGCCGACCCATCGAGGACATTGCGGCAGATTTCAGCGTGTCCCCGCTGGTGGTGCAGCGCCGCTTGAAGCTGGCGAACGTCTCGCCCCGCCTGCTGGCCGACTACCGCGCCGAAGCCGTGACGCTCGACCAGTTGATGGCGCTTGCCATCACCGACGATCACGCCGCGCAGGAAAGTGCGTTCTACGACGCGCCGACGTGGCAGCGCAACCCTTCGCAATTGCGCGACCGCCTCACCGAGCGCGAGATTGACGCATACCGGCATCCGCTGGTGCGTTTCGTGGGGCTGGACACCTACGAAGCCGCAGGCGGCGGCATTCGCCGCGATCTGTTCGCGGAAGGCGATGCGGGCGTGTATCTGACCGATGCCGCGCTGCTGGAACGGCTGGCGGAAGACAAGCTGGCAGGCATCGCCGCCGAGGTGAAGGCCGAAGGCTGGGCGTGGGTGGATGCCACCCCCGCCGTGACCCATGCCGACCTGCACGCCTTCCAGCGTGCGCCGAGGGAGCGGCGCGAGCCGAACAAGCGCGAAGCGCAGCGCATCGAGAAGCTGCAAGCCAAGATGCACGAACTGGCCGCAGCCGTGGATGACGCGCTGGATGCCGAGGACGAGGAAAAGGCCGACGCGCTGCAAGAGGAAGGCGAAACCGTGGGCGAGCAGTTGCAGGCGCTGGAAGATGGCTTGCAGGACTACGGCGCGACCGTGAAGGCCGCAGCCGGTGCCATCGTCACCATCGACCGCAACGGGCAGGCCGTGATTCATCGCGGGCTGCTGCGCGAAGCCGAAGCGAAGGCGCTGCGCACGCTGGAACGCCTACGCCAAGGTTTCGGCAGCGAAAGCGAAGCCGGGAACGACGACGAAGGCGAGGACGACGAGCAGCCCAAGACCGCCGCCATGTCCGACAAGCTGGCGCAGCGGTTGAGCGCCCACCGCACCGCCGCGCTGCAAATCGAAGTCGCCCGGCATCCGCAAGTGGCGCTGGCCGCGCTGGTGCATGGCATGGTGCAGACCGTCTTGCAGGGCAGCCACTACGGCCACGACCTGCCGCTGGGCGTGCGCCTGACCGTGAAAGACCAGTTGGACGGCATGGCCCCCGACATACCGGATTCGTCCGCCGCCGTGGCGCTGCGCAAGTTGCAGCAGGTCGCAGGCGAAGGCTTGCCGGAGGACAGCGCCGAACTGTTCGCCGTGCTGCTAGCGAAGTCGCAAGATGAACTGGTGCGGCTGCTGGCGGTATCCGTGGCCGTCACGGTGGACGTGGTGACACCCCGCGCCACGCAGCAGCAACCGGGCGCGGAACTGGCGCAGGCTGTCGGCTTGGACATGGCCGCATGGTGGAAGCCCACCAATGAGGGTTATTTCCGGCATGTGCCGAAGGCCGCGATTCTGGCGGCCGTGGAGCAGTACGCCCCGGCGCACGTTACCCGGTTGGCGAAGTTGAAGAAGGCCGACATTGCCAGCGAAGCCGAGCGGCTGGCGGATGGCACCGGCTGGATGCCTGCCATCTTCAAGGCCGAAGGCACCGACGACACCACGGCGCAGGATGCGCCGCAGGCCGTGACGAACGACGAGCCGGAAGCCATCGACAACGACGACGAGCAGCAGGCCCACGCACTCGCCGCCTGACCTTCACCACCACCGAGCGCCCCGGTTTCGGCCGGGGCGCTTCGCTGTTCCATCAGCATCGGCCCCAGGCCGTTCCGCCCTGGTGCCGATGGTCAAAAATCCGGGCGCGGCGGTGGCCGCCCCCGGTTTCCAAGCCCAAAGCCAGAACGCCCCTTCGCCGCCTTCGGGCGGACGGCGAAGGGGCGGCGCACAAGTGACCTTGTGCGCGGGAAACCCTCGAAGCCCATAAGTGCGTCGGCGCACAGCGCCGACGACATTCCGAACGCGCCCCGCCGCAATGGGCGGAGCTTGTGGGGCTACGCCCCGGCTTGCTGCCGCAGGTTGCACGAAAGCGTGCCGTCCTCGACGCTGGCAGTTCGTCGCCTGTATGTCACGAAGGACGGTTCACCGACATGTCGCCCGGTCTTGCAATGGAGCTTCCACGCCACGCCTCATGCAAAGGGCCGCAAGCAGCGGCAGGGGCGCTTGCGCCCTTGTCGCCGGGTGTTGTCCTTGCCCGTGTCGGGGCGCAGGCCGGTGAAGCCGTCGCACGGGGATGCCGAGTCGGCCATGTCTCCATTTGGGAGCGGGCGGCCAGTACGTCCTTGTGTTGTTGTGAATCCTGGCGGTGGCTGGGCTTCATGGCCGCAACCTTGCAGCGAAAACAATTTCCCCTGCGCTGTGCGCATTCCTCGCGGGACAAATTCTTTTCGCTTCCAGGTTCTCCACGTTGTTGCGACCGCTGCGCGGTGCGGCCAGCCCATCCCCCGCCGGACGGATCACAACAAGGACGCACTGGCGCGACCTTGTTCAACCCGAAAGGAGAAATCATCATGGCAAACATCGGCACCTTCACCGCAGAGAAAGACGGCTTCACCGGCCAGCTCCGCACCCTGACCCTCAACGTCAAGGTCAAGCTGGTTCCCAACGACAAGGGCGAGAACGAAAGCGCCCCGGACTTCCGCCTGCAAGCGGCCGGCCACGACTTCGGCGCGGCGTGGAAGAAAACCAGCGAGGCGGGGCGGGATTACCTGTCGGTGGCCATCGACGATCCTTCGTTCCCGGCAACGGTCTATGCCCGCCTGATCGAAGGCGAGAACGGCACGCACGAGCTGATCTGGTCGCGCAGCAAGCCCAAGGCGGCCTGACGGCCGCCCACCGCGCCCCGCCCATTGCGGCGAGGCGCGGTGCTGCTGATCGCAGCACCGCACGCACAGGGTTTCGCTGGTTGCTTCATGCCCGGCATGTCCTGGGCTGGCGTTGCATCAGTGATGACCCGATGGTTCGACGCCCGTAGCAGCAGGAACAGCATGGCGTGTCGGCGCGTTGCGCCGCCGGGCTTTCGGGCTGCGCCCCGTGCCGGCAAGCCGTCACGGCCATTCGGCTTCAATCCCTCACGCCTTCGCGCCTTGCTTGCGGGCATTCAGTCGCGTTCTTTCAGCACGGCCTCAAACTCCTGGCGCACCTGCGCCAGCAGTTCATCGACCTTGTGCGCTTCGTCGCCGGCGTAGGCCAGCGTCAACAGCGTCAGCGGATGCACTTCCATGACCTCGCACAGCTCGGTCAGCTTGTGCAGGGTCGGACTTTTCAAGTCGCGCTCCAGCGTACTCATATAGGTGCGGCTGGACACGTCGGAGAACGCTTCCTGGCTCAAGCCTCGCGCCTTCCTGACTGTCCGTATTGCCGTTGCCAATGAGTGTTTCGCTGTCACTAACTTGGTTTCCCCATAAAAACCAAGATGACAGCCCATTGCGCCCTATAGGGCTACAATCTATAGTGTTCATTCATGGCTGAAAGGCCCGCTTTCGTGCTTTCACGGAAATCCGCAGATGCGGATTCCGACAGAACCGGGGAATCGCATCCGTGTCTTTCCGGCTTCCGACAATTCCGCTTCGGCGCTTCTGTTCTTCTACGGATGCGATGGCTTGCACATCGGTGCTTCCACACGAATGCACGGATGTGTTTCGGCAGTTCTGCGCTTCGGCACCAAAGCGCATTCGCGCATCGTCGGTTTCGTGGAGAAGCTGCCCATGACCCTGCCGCTTGTCACCGCTGATGAACGCGCCCGGCTGCTGGCCCACGGCGCGGCGCTCGCCGCTGGTCAGCGGCTCGACCCGCTGCCCGTGGTGCGCTTGTTCACCCCGGACGCGCATGTGACCTGGCTGCTGGTGTCGCTCGACCCGGCGGATGGCGACACGGCCTACGGCCTGATCGACCTCGGTATCGGTATGCCTGAGCTCGGGATGGTCAAGCTGTCCGACCTGGCGGGCATCGTCGGGCCGCGCAAGCTGCCGGTGCGGCGGGATCGGTATTTCCAGGCGGTGCGCCCGTTATCGGAGTACGTCCGGCTGGCGCAGGAGAACGGCGCGATCACGGACTGATGAAAACCAGCGCGGCCTAGCCAGCCGGGGCGCATCGTGACTATTTCAATCTTGATCAAGACCGTGCAGGTCTGAATCCGCATTCTTGCACCGAAGTGGTGCGATCCTGTTGAAAACAGTCCTGATCTTGGGCGCGGGCTGCGGCACGGTGTTCGGTGCTGCGCGTCATTTTCCTGAAGGCGTAGCCGTCGCATTCAGACGATTTCCGCAACACGCAGGAGCCAAATGGTCTTGACACCGACAGTTACAGCCTAACCAATTTTGATGACGACCTGATGGCATTTCGATAGTTCCCGCATCGCGGAAAGCGTGGCGACGCATCCCAAACAGAGGGAGGTTTCGCCATGACTGATCGCAGCGCCGAACACTGGTATCCGACAGCGGCCTATCTCTACGTTCTGCACCTTGACGGCCCTGCGCTGGCGTGGGAATACCTGCGCCGAAATCCCGACTACCGCCGCGACTGGCTGCGCCGCCGCCGCCGGCCGGACACGGCGCAGGCGTGGGGCCTGCGCCTGCTGGAAGACCCAGCCCTGGATGCGCGCGACGCGCATCCGGCCTGGTTTCCCGATCACGATGCCGTCGTGCAGGTTTACCCGGACGATGACCCGCCACCCGAAGCCCATGCCTTTGAGTTCTGGCGCGTCCCTGGCCGCAAGCAACTGATCCACGACGGCAAGCGCCTGGTGCTGGTGTCGCATTGGCCCGGCTGCTGCCTGCGGCTCGCGCTCGCGCCGGGCCTGGAAGACGGCATGGCCTACCTCTACGCCACCCGCGCCTGCGCCACGCCCTGCGCGCGCTATCGCACGCTCGCGTCCGAGCTGGACGCATTGGCCGTGGCCACGGTTGCCGCGCCTGCGGCGGCGGCCCGTTCCAGGCCCACGACGGCCGCGGTGCTGGAACTGCACACCTTGCAGACGCTCGACGCGACCCTGGCGGGCGCGTCATTGCGCGAAGTGGCCGAAGGGCTGTTCGGCGCCGATGCCGTCGCCGCCGACTGGCACAAGGATAGCGCCTTACGTGCCCGCGTGCGGCGGCTGGTACGTCGTGGCGATGCGCTGATGCGTGGCGGCTATCGCCGCCTGGCACAGCTTCCGCCGCCGTTGCAGTAGGGGGGGACGTTTCGCGTCCCCCGCAGATCGTCCCTTAGCAAGCAGCCTCGCTTTCTTGAAAGTGCCTCTAACCGGCCGCGTGGTGTGGCCGGGCTTGATGGAGGTACATCCCATGCGACCCGCTCCCTTGCGGCCTGCCGCCACTGCTGTCGCTGCGCCTGCGCAGCCCCAACGCTACCTGACCAACGACGAAGCCGCCGAGTACCTGCGCCTGTCGCCACGCACGCTGGAGAAACAGCGCGTGATCGGCGGCGGCCCGAAGTTCCGCAAGTTCGGCCGCCGCGTCATGTACGCGGTGTCCGACCTCGATGCCTGGGCCGACCAGCGCAGCTACGAGGCGACTTCCGACCCGGAATATGCCGAACGCCACGCGGGCGATTACCGTGATGGCCGCTGATCGCTGGCGCGTGGGTGGCCGTCGCCATGTCCAGCCCGCCAGGGCAAGCCTTGCAGCGCGAACAGCTCGACCTGTTCCGCGCGCTGCCGGGCGACATGGCACCCCGCGACAGCCAGGACTTGATGGCCTTTCCGTTCTTCTCGCTGGCGAAGTCGCGGCGTACCGCGCCGATCGACTTCCGCGCCGGCGGCATCACCATCCGCGTGGAGGGTACGCAGGAGCACGGCATCGCAACGATATGGGATGCCGACCTGCTGATTTGGGCCGCCTCACAGATCGTGGAGGCGCGCGACGCGGGCTTGCGCCCGTCGCGCTGGATACGCGCCACTCCCTACGAGATCCTGCGCTTCATCGGGCGCGGCACGTCTCTCAACGACTACCTGCGCCTGAAAGCCGCGCTCGACCGGCTGCAATCGACCACGGTGGCCACGTCCATCCGCGAAACCACGGGAAGGCGATTGCATCGCTTCTCGTGGATCAACGAGTGGAAGGAACTGGCCGATGCCAGCGGCGTGCCGCTGGGCATCGAACTGATCCTGCCGGACTGGTTCTATGCGGGCGTGCTCGATGCCGCCTTGGTGCTGACCATCGACCCAGCCTATTTCCGCTTGAAGGGCGGGATCGAGCGCTGGCTGTACCGCCTGGTGCGCAAGCACGGCGGCAAGCAGCCGGGCGGCTGGCAATTCGACTTCCGGCACCTGCACCGCAAGTCGGGCAGCGCTGCGCGCTTCTCCGACTTCGCTTACGACCTGCGCGTCCTGGTGGCGCGGCAGTCGCTGCCCGGCTACGTCCTGGGCATCGAGCGAATGCCGGACGACGGACAAGAACTGCTGACCTTCCGGCCCGTGCTGCACACGGCACGGGGATAACTCGGGGAAAAGGTGTGGACGGCCTCGTGCTATCAGGAGTACCGGGTATCGTGCTATCGGGAGTACGCCTATCGTGCTATCAGGAGTACGAAAACGCCGGAAAGCCAATAACGGCGCGGGTTTGCGGCCCCTCTAACTTCCCTAACAAGAAATACATAACTTTTAGTAGAAGCGCGCCGTTTCGGTGGACAACCGAGAAACGGCACGGCGAACAGCGTTTTGCACGGCAGGTAAAGCCCGGCTTTCCAGCAGGGAGGGCCGCGCCATGATCCTCGCTCTGCTCAACCAGAAAGGCGGTGTCGGCAAGACCACGCTCGCCACGCACATCGCGGGCGAACTGGCGATGCGCGGCCAGCATGTCGTCCTGCTCGATGCCGACCCGCAGGGTTCATCCCTGGACTGGACGCAGCGCAGAAGCCAGCAAGGCTTGCCACGGCTGTTCAGCGCCGTGGGCCTCGCACGCGAAACGCTGCATCAGGAAGCGCCAGAACTCGCCAGGCGGGCCGATCACGTCATCATCGACGGGCCGCCGCGCATCGCCGCCTTGGCGCGCTCCGCGCTGCTGGCGGCCGAGCGCGTGCTGATCCCGGTGCAGCCCAGCCCTTACGACCTCTGGGCCAGCTCGGAAATGGTTTCGCTGATCCGCGAGGCGCAGGTGTTCCGGCCGCTGCTCCGCGCGGCCTTCGTCATCAACCGGCGCGTCAGCACCACCATCATCGGGCGCGAGGCGCGGCAATCGCTCGCCGAACAGCCGCTGCCCGCCCTGCGCTCGGAGGTGCATCAGCGCATCGTCTTCGCCGACAGCGTGGCCGCTGGCCGGCTCGCACGCGAGACAGCGCCCGACAGTGCCGCCGCCCGCGAAATCACCGCCCTGGTGGACGAACTGCTGCGGTGGCCGACATGACAGCGCAGCAGCCACCCAACAGCAAACGCACGGGCAAGCGCGTCGGCATCGGCGCACGTCCGCCCGCGAATCCACACGCTGAGGCGTGGATTCGCCAAGGCGACGCCGATGTGCTGGGCAAAGGCGATCTCTACACCGCGCGCCTGACCCTCGACATCACGCCCGCCATGCGGGCGCGCATCAAGGTGTCGGCCTTCACGCAAGGCGTGACCGTGGCCGACCTGCTGCGCGGTCTGCTGGAACGGGAGTTTCCACCGGAGAACACACCATGACCACATCCGCTTTGCCTGCCGCGAACGCGGCACCGGCTGCGCTGCCGCTGCATCCCGTAGCACTCGCCGGACAGGCCGGCAACGTGCCGCTGACGCGCGTTTCGCTGGCCTATCTCGAACACCGCTTCAAGCTCTACCTGCGCTTCGGCGAACCCGCACGCACTCTGCGCCTGGACGACTGGCGGCGCTGCGCGGTGTTCCTGCCGAGCGCGATGTTCTGCCGCATCCGCTGGCAGGCCAACGACTACGGCACGATCCGCTGGCAACTCATGGTGATGCAGGCTTGCACACCGCTGGACGCGGCGCAGCGCATCCCCGGTGTTCAGCCGGGCGCGCGCTTGTTGCTGCACACCGAAGGCGATGCCAACGTGCGCGCTGTGCTGGAGCGCATCGACGGCATCGAGGCGCTGCGCATCGCAGCCATCGACGTGTCGCCCGCGTACTGGCGCACGCTGGGCAACCGTCTTGCGGCTCGCCTTGCGCTGCCCGAATACACCGCCGAGCGGCATACCGCCTGGCTGGCCGGGAAGGTGCTGCCATGACGGCCCCGACCACCACGGCCAACGCGCCCGCCGTGCCGCCGCGTCCTCGCTCACGCCTGCGCGCTCGCATCGTGCTGGGGACACTGGCCGCCATCGCCTTCGCTGCGCTGGCCTGGTCGGCTTTCGTGTCGCCGCTGCCGCGCCTGACCTACAACCCGTCCGACAGCGTGGCGGTCGGCTGGTATCGCATCGACCCGTTCGACCCGCGCACCGTCTCGCTGCCACGTCCGTTGTCCGTGGACAGCATCGTGCTGGTGCCGCTGCCGGCCAGGGCCGCCATGCTGGCTGCACAGCGCGGCTACCTGCCGACCCGCGTGCCGCTGCTCAAACGTGTGGGCGCAGTCGCGCCGCAACACGTCTGCATCGTCGCCGGTCAGGTACGCATCGACGGCGTGCCTGCGGCCGCCGTTCTGCCGACCGACCGGCTGGGTCGGCCGCTGCCGTCCTTGCAGCTTTGCCGCCGTCTCGAACCGGACGAACTGTTCCTGTTGAGCGTGACCAATCCGGCATCGTTCGACAGCCGCTACTTCGGCCCGGTCAGCGCATCCGCCGTGATCGGCGTCGCGCATCCGGTGTGGCTGGAGTCCCGCCCATGATGGCCGCCGATTCGCTGCGCTTCGGCGTGCCATCGGGCATGTCGTTCCGCTGGCTGCTGCCGTGTCGCCGCGCCTGCCGTGCGGGTGCATTCGCACCGCACGTCGCGCTGCATCCGGCGCAGCCTTCCAACGTGCAGGCGTCTTGCCTCGAACGCGCCCGGCCTGCGGCCATGGCCGCGTTCGCCGGCGCGCTGGCTGCTCACGCAGCAGCGCCGCCGGGCCGCCGGTGCCTGGAGCGAGAGCGGAAGGCAAAGGCGGAAGGCAAGACAAAAGGACGCGGCACCGGGCCGCGTCGAAAGCCTGTCTGCACGTGGGGGTGGCGCGGCACGCAGCGGCTTCGCCGCCGTGCCGCGTGGGGCGCGAGGCCCGCGCCAATGCAGGCATGTCCGCGTGCTTCGCACGACAGGACACGCCGTAACTTGCAGGGAGCACAGCCATGACCGACCGCCGCGACGACGATTTCCGAGTTCGCCCCAGCGCCCCGAAGAACCGTGGCAAGGGCCAAGGGCAGAGCTTCGTTTCCAATGTGCTCAAGCAGGCAGGCAAAGCCAGCAGCGGCAAGTCGGCGGTGCGCCGTCCTGGGGCGGCCGGCACCGGCCAGCGGCCCGGCTCGCGCCTGGGGCGCGGCCACACGGCGGCGCGCTTCGCGGGCGCGAAGCTGACGCCCATGTCGCGGCGCGTGACCATCAAGACCTTGCTGGTGAATCACCAGCGGGCCAGCCCGCAGTCGCTCGCCAAGCACCTGCGCTACATCGAGCGCGACGGCGCGGGCCGCGATGGCGAACCCGGCCGGGCCTACGGGCCACAGGCCGACGAAGCTGACCTCGATGCCTTCAAAGAACGCTGCGCCGACGACCGGCACCATTTCCGCTTCATCGTCTCGCCGGAGGACGGGGCCGAGCTGGACGACCTGCGCACCTACACCCGGCATCTGGTGAACCGCATGGAAGCCGACCTGGGCACGCGGCTGGATTGGGTGGCGGTGGATCACTGGAACACCGACAACCCGCACACCCACCTGATCGTGCGCGGGCGCGATGAGACCGGCAAAGACCTCATCATCGCGGGCGACTACATCGCCCACGGTTTCCGCCATCGGGCCGCCGAACTGGTGACCGAATGGCTGGGGCCGCGCACCAAACTGGAGATCCAGCAGACCTTGGGGCGCGAGGTGGAGCAAGAGCGATGGACGAGCCTCGACCGCACGCTGCAACGCGAGGCCGGCGAGGATGGTCGGGTGCGGGTCGAACGCTTCAACGAACCCCGGCTGCAACGCCAGCGCCTGCTGCTGATCGGCCGCCTGCAGCGCTTGCAGCGCCTGGGCCTGGCCGACGAGACGCAGGCCGGCTCCTGGGCCATCCATGCCGATGCCGAAAAGACCTTGCGCGCATTGGGCGAGCGTGGCGACATCATCCGCACCATGCAGCGGGCCATGAGCGGCCAGCCGCGCGAACTGGCAGTGTTCGAGCCGGGCGAGGATGGCCGCGCCGTCATCGGCCGCGTGGCCGCCAAGGGCTTGGCCGACGAACTGCACGACCGGGGCTATCTGGTCATCGACGGCACGGACGGCAAGGCCCACTACGTCGCACTGAACGCCCGTGACGAGCTGGCGAACTACCCCACGGGCGCGGTGGTGGAAGCGAAGGGTTCGGCCGATTTGCGCGCCGCCGACAAGAACATCGCTGCGCTGGCGAGCGATGGCCTGTACCGTGCCGATCATCACCTGGCAATCGAACAGGGCCGGGCCACGCCCGGACGCGACCCGCAGAAGGTTGTCGCTGCCCACGTCCGGCGGCTGGAAGCGTTGCGCCGGGCTGGCATCGTGGAGCGTGTGGCAGAGGGGCTATGGAAGGTGCCGGACGACCTGACCGAGCGTGGCCGCCAGTACGATGCGCAGCGCCTGGGCGGCGTGGCCGTGGAAATGAAGTCGCACCTGCCCATCGAGCGGCAGGCGCGCGTGATCGGCGCGACCTGGCTTGACCAGCAATTGATCGGCGGCGGCCGTGGGCTGGGCGATATGGGCTTTGGCGGCGATGCGAAGCAGGCCATGCAGCAGCGCGCCGACTTCCTTGAAGAACAGGGACTGGCGCAGCGGCGCGGGCAACGCGTGATCCTCGCCCGCAATCTGCTGGTTACGCTGCGCAATCGGGAGCTGGCGCAAGCCGCCAAGGACATCGCGGCGGAAACCGGGCTGGAGCATCGCGCGGTGGCCGACGGGCAGCGTGTGGCCGGTATCTACCGGCGTTCCGTCATGCTCGCCAGCGGGCGCTACGCGATGCTCGATGACGGCATGGGATTCAGCCTAGTGCCGTGGCGGCCGGTGATCGAAGAGCGGCTGGGGCAGAAGATCGCCGCAACGATGCGCAGCAGCGGTGTGTCATGGACGTTTGGACAGTCTCGTGGTCATGGACTTGGCTAAGCGAAGAGTAGATGTCCGCAAGGCACTCTGATGTAACCTACACCACTCCAAACTGTCATAGCCGAGGGCCCGTGCCATGCATGCAATGATCCAATGGAAGGTCAAGCCCGATCAAGTTGAAACAGAACTTGAGCTTTTGGCCGCTGTATACGAAGAGTTGCAGCAGCGCGAACCAGGAAACTTGGACTACTCGACATTTCAGCTTGATGACAAGGTGTCGTTTATCGCCTTTGCAAACATGCCCAAAGGTCTGGGTGTTCTCGGTGATTTGGCGGCATTTCAGCTATATCGCTCCACCCTTGACGATAGGTGTGAGCAAACACCGTCGGTCACGGTACTGCGTGAGGTCGGCTTGTACACGTCTGTGCCACGTAGGTTCGGGTGAGGGCGGCCCTCGATCCTAGAACGCAGCCAGAGAATCAGCATGCGTTCGTTGTGCAATGAGTCGATTCCGGCGATTTCTGTTCACCCCTTTGTACTCTGCATCTGCAACTTCCGGTCATCGGCACCGATGAGAAAACCATGGCGCTTGAACCAAGTCTCCATGGGAATCGTCACTAGCGGAGGAATGGCAGCGAGCAAAGCGATGTTCGTTACCCACCACGGCCATTGCAGTCGTCGGGCAGCGATGATGGAAACTACAACGTAGAACAAGAAAGCGACGCCATGCAAGCGTCCAAACAGCCAGACACCCAGCTCTGTGGTTTCTGTTGCGTACTTGAGGAAGAGACCGACCAACAGACCGGCCCATGTCAAACCTTCAAGCAGACAAGCAAGTGCAAAGAGTCGTCCGATGCCAGTCATTTTTGTCGAGTTCATATCTGCCTTTCAGCTTGACTCGACATGGAAAGAGTGGCGACACCATCATTGGCTGACGCAGGCTCGGCGCTGGCTCCGTGCAGGAACATCTTGTCAACGATTCCTGACATTCCAAGCGTGGCAATCTCGCCCCTCTGGGCTGACTCGATAGCGGCGTAGAGCAGAAAATCATACGACTTCGCCAGCCACCTTGCTGGCATGTCAATCCGAAAAACGCCTGCCTTCTGCCCGCGCAAAAAGAAATCTTCGAGCGCATCGCTAAAGAACGAAGGCGCGTAACCCTTGACGTCGTGGTCTTTAGCGTCCCCGAGGTTCACCCACATGGCTGCGTTCCAGAACAGGTAGAACTCACGGCCGGTCATCAGGTGATCGGTCAGACGATGGAGGGCCTGCGCAAAAGGGGGCTGGACGAGATCTGCTTTCTCCAGCGCTTCTCGCATGTGTCGTTCGGCACGCTGCATCAGCAGATCAATCACTCCCTCACGCGTTGTGCAGATTCGATAGAGAGTGCCCTTGGAAGTACCCGCTGCACGCGCGAGCTGTTGAAGGTTTGCTCTTGGGTGTTGGGACACCGCCAGTGCCAGCGCACCTGCCAGCTTGTCATCCAGTTCGATGGTCATGAGTGTGTAAGCCGTTGATTCATTTCTGGACTCATTTGAGTCCACGTAGGTTCAGATAAGTCAACTACTGCGAATCCGCACAGCATAACGCATCATGCAAACTAAGTCCAATCAGCTATTGCTGAGTCTAAGTTGACTCAATCAAGTCCATATGGCACTATCGGGTTCTATGCTGTCACAGAAAGGTGAGACATGAATTCCCGAAGGCCCCTCAAGGCGAAATACACAGTCAGGCTGGCAGCGCTCGCGTTGAGTGCCCCTTTGCTGCTCTTAGGGTGCGGCGGCGATCAGTCGGATCCCGGACAACAACCCACAGGTCAACCTGTACAGGTAAATGCACAAACCATTGAGCCAGCGGCCCATGCCGTCATCAGCGAGTTGCCAGGGCGAATTTCGCCCGCACGCGTCGCCGAAGTGCGGGCGCGCATCGCCGGAATCGTGCAAAAAAGGCATTTCGTGGAAGGAGCCTCAGTCAAACAGGGTGATTTGCTCTTCACCATTGAGCCGGCGCCGTTCGAGGCCGCTTTGGCACGTGCGCGCGGCTCGCTTGCGCAAGCTGAAGCCCAACTCAAGCAGGCAGAGTCTGTGGCGCGACGCTACGAACCGCTTGCGAAGGCGAACGCAGTAAGCCAGCAGGAGTACGACGATGCGGTTGCAGCGATGCAAACCGCACAGGCCCGCCGGGTGTCCGCACAGGCTGAGGTGAGAACCGCGCAACTTGACCTGAGCTACGCCACGGTTCGCGCTCCGATATCGGGGCGCGTAGGACGGAGCCTAGTCAGCGAAGGCGCGCTGGTCGGCCAGGGTGAAACGACTCCGATGGCGCTGATCCAGCAGATGGATCCGATTTATGCCGACTTCACTCAGCCGGCGAATGAAGTGCTGAGGCTTCGCGAAGCCATTGCGAATGGCAAATTGTCCGCCGACAGCAAGGGCCAGCCACCCGTCAGCATCAGCGTAGATGGCACGCAGTACAAAGCTCAGGGCCGCTTGATGTTCTCCGATGTGACGGTCGATCAAGGCACGGGACAAGTCATGCTGCGCGGCCTTTTCCCCAACCCCGACGGCGTCCTGCTGCCAGGTATGTATGTGCGAGTCAGTACCGAGCAAGGTATTGACCAAAAAGCCATCTTCGTCCCTCAGCGAGCGGTGTTGCGCGGGCCGGACGGTGTGGCCAAGGTCATGAAGATTTCAGCGGAAGGCACTGCGCAGGAGCAGCCAGTGCAAACCGGAGTGATGAGCGGCCCGCAATGGCAGATCACCGAGGGTTTGAAAGCGGGTGACAAGGTGATTGTCGATGGTGCGGAGAAATTGGCTCCCGGCACGCCAGTCGTCGTCAAGGCACCCGCCGAGCAGGGTGAAAACAAGAAGTAACCCTTGAATGCCGCGCAATCGCGTGGCGCACACCCTGATACGTGCTGACCCGACGGATATTTCAATGCCAAATTTCTTTATACATCGACCTAATTTTGCGTGGGTCATCGCAATTTTCATTGCATTAACGGGGTTGCTGGCGCTGTCGTCGTTGCCCGTTGCGCAGTATCCGACGGTGGCACCACCACAGATTCTCATCAACGCAACGTATCCCGGCGCATCGGCGGAAGTCGTCAAGAACAGCGTGACCAGCTTGATCGAGGAAGAGCTGAATGGCGCGAAGGGACTGCTGTATTACGAGTCTCAAAGTAACAGTGCTGGTATCTCCGAGACCTACGTAACCTTCCAGCCAGGAACCGACCCAGATCTGGCGCAAGTGGACGTGCAGAACCGCATCAAGCGTGTTGAGTCACGTCTGCCGCAGGCCGTCATGCAACAGGGATTGCAGGTCGCACAAGCCAGCGCCAACTTCCTGTTGATCTACGCCCTTACCTACAAGGAAGGCGACAAGAACCCGGTCGGCTTGGCGGACTATGCGGCGCGCAACATCAACAATGAAATCCGAAGGGTGCCTGGTGTCGGCCGCGTGCAGATGTTCGCTGCCGAACGTGCGATGCGCATTTGGATTGATCCGGCCAAGTTGGTCGGGTACAGCCTCTCGGTGGCAGACGTTGATCGCGCGATCGCGGCGCAGAACGCTCAGGTACCGGGTGGCA
The DNA here is from genome assembly GCF_049843575.1 of Cupriavidus sp. Met-2. Classification (NCBI taxonomy): domain Bacteria; kingdom Pseudomonadati; phylum Pseudomonadota; class Betaproteobacteria; order Burkholderiales; family Burkholderiaceae; genus Cupriavidus; species Cupriavidus sp. Met-2. The sequence continues at coordinate 281,163 of NZ_JBBHZL010000001.1, read as the reverse complement.
GCATTGGCGACCAGCCAGGCCCGAAGGATCAGGAAATCGCAGCGACCATCATGGTTCAAGGGCAACTGGTTTCCCCGGATGAGTTCTCTCGCATCGTGCTTCGTGCAAACGCGGATGGCTCGACTGTAAGGCTTGGCGATGTGGCACGCATCGAAGTTGGAAGCCAGGACTATCGGTTTTCTTCGCGGCTGAATGGGCGGCCTGCTGCTGCGATGGCCGTTCAGTTGTCTCCAGGCGCGAATGCGCTGAAGACCGCCGAAGGCGTGAAGGCGCGGTTGCAAGAATTGTCAGCTGGGTTTCCTGAGGAAATCTCATACAGCGTTCCTTACGACACCTCGCGCTTCGTTGAAGTTGCCATCAACAAAGTTCTTCAAACGCTGGTTGAAGCGATCATTCTGGTTTTCCTCGTGATGCTGCTGTTCTTGCAGAACGTGCGCTACACATTGATCCCCGCCATCGTAGTGCCGGTGTCGCTCCTGGGTACTCTCGCCCTGATGTTGCCGTTTGGCTTCTCGGTGAACATGATGACGATGTTCGGCATGGTGCTGGCAATCGGCATCTTGGTTGACGACGCCATCGTGGTCGTGGAGAACGTCGAACGCATCATGTCCGAAGAAGGTCTGTCGCCGAAGGAGGCGACGATCAAGGCCATGAAGCAGATCAGCGGCGCCATTGTCGGCATCACGTTGGTGCTGTCTGCGGTGTTCCTGCCGCTGGCCTTCATGAGCGGTTCTGTCGGCGTCATCTACCGGCAGTTCTCCGTCTCGCTGGCAATCTCGATCCTATTCTCAGGCTTCCTGGCCCTCACGCTGACGCCCGCGCTTTGCGCGACCCTGATCAAGCCTATTCCCAAAGGCCATCACGAAGAGAAGAAAGGGTTCTTCGGTTGGTTCAACCGCATGTTCGGGCGCATCACCAATGGCTATTCGTCAACCACAGCGCGACTTCTGAAGAGAACCGGCCGGGTGATGTTGATGTACTTGGCGATTGTCGCCGTACTGGTGTTTGCCTACATCCGGCTGCCGTCCGCCTTCCTGCCGACCGAAGACCAAGGCTACATGATCACTGACATTCAGTTGGCCCCGGGCGCTACCCTCCCGCGCACGCAGGCCACTGCCGAGCAAATGGAGCAGTACCAACTGTCACGGCCTGCAGTGAAAGACACGATTTCCGTGCTGGGCTTCAGTTTCTCGGGCATGGGGCAAAACGCTGGCCTGGCATTCACGATGTTCAAGGATTGGGCCGATCGTTCAAGCGAGGAATCGGCTATGAACGAGGTCAACCAGGCCAACGGCGCCTACCAAGGCATTGGCGACGGGACTTTGTTTGCTGTCGTTCCGCCGTCAATTGCAGGCATGGGCAACTCGGCAGGTTTTGCGCTGCGTTTGCAAGACCGCGGGGGCCTGGGCCGCGAAGCGCTCTTCGCCGCAGGCGACGAACTGATGGGCAAAGTTTATCAATCAGGCATGTTTGCCTACATCATGATTGAAGGCTTGAAGGACGCGCCACAGTTGGATCTGCGTATCGACCGTGACAAGGCCGAGGCACTAGGTGTGTCGTTCGATACGATCAACAGCTCGTTGTCCACGGCGTTTGGCTCCGCCCTAGTGAATGAGTTTCCGAACTCTGGCCGCATGCAGCGTGTGATCGTGCAAGCCGAGCCGGGAAGTCGCGCGACGCCCGAATCGTTGGGCAAGCTCTACGTGCCTAACCGTTCCGGGAAGTTGGTGGCACTTGAGGCATTCAGCGAAATCGGCTGGAAGACTGGGCCGGTGCAGATCGTTCGCTACAACGGCTATCCGAGCATCAAGTTCACCGGCAACGTCGCGCCTGGCCTTAGCAGTGGCGAGGGCATGAAGGAGATTGAGCGGATCGTGTCCGAATTGCCCAAGGGAATCGGTTACGAATGGACGGGTCTGTCCTATCAGGAAAAAGCGGCAGGCTCTCAGGCTCCGCTGTTGTTGGCGCTAGCTTTGATGGTGGTGTTCCTGATCCTAGTGGCACTCTATGAGAGTTGGAAGATTCCCATGTCGGTGCTGCTGATCGTGCCAATTGGTGCGCTAGGCGCAGTAGCCGCCGCCACGTTGGTTGGTATGCCGAACGATGTGTATTTCAAGGTCGGTCTAGTGACCATCATCGGTCTTGCGGCCAAGAACGCCATCCTCATCATTGAGTTCGCCAAGGATCTGCATGCACAGGGCAAGCCACTCGTAGAGTCGGCAATGGAAGCCGCACGCCTTCGCTTCAGGCCCATTGTGATGACCTCGCTAGCTTTCATCCTTGGTGTGGTGCCGCTCGCCATCGCCACTGGCGCAGGCGCCGAAAGTCAGCGCGCCATCGGTACCGGCGTCATCGGGGGAATGCTGAGCGCGACCATTCTCGGTGTGTTGTTTGTGCCTGTTTTCTTCGTTTGGGTGCTGTCTGTCATCAAGTCACGCCGACGCACCGGCTCGGACGCTGCCACGGAGGCTCAGGAAAATGCGTAATGCAAAATTGGTTCTGCTGTTGACTGCATCCGCATTCGTATTGAGCGCGTGCTCGCTTGCTCCCACCTACCAGCAGCCGCCCGCTCCGGTGCCAAGCAACTATCCATTCGTGGCTGATGCCGTGAATGGAGCTGGCATGGCGATGCCAGCCTGGGATGAGTTTATTGAAGATGCGAACCTTCGTTCGCTTGTGCAAGCCGCGCTGGTTCACAACCGCGACCTTCGGCAAGCACTGCTCAATATCCAGGCGGCTCAGGCGCAATACGGTATCCAAAGAGCTGAAAGGCTACCCACGATAGGCGCAAATGGCGCCTTGGATCGCCAGAGGATTCCTGACGCGGTTAGCCCAAATAGACAAGGCGGCGTGCAGTCCACCTATCGCGCGGATGTTGGCCTGAGCGCTTTCGAGCTTGACCTGTTCGGTCGTACGAGGAATCTGTCCGAAGCTGCGCTGCAAGAGTATCTAGCCACCGAACAGGCGGCGCGTGGTGTGCGCATCAGCTTGGTGGCGAATGTCAGTGAGGCTTATGTTCGCTATACGACAACGCAAGCCCGTATCACGCTGACGCGGCAAACCGTGAAAGCGCGGGAGACGTCGCTCGAACTCGTGCGCCTGCGTCGAGAGGTAGGGGCCGCTGGGGAAGTTGACTTGCAGGAAGCCATCGGCCTAGTCGAACAAGCCACAACGGAGTTGCTGCGCACCGAGAGGGAAAGCGAGCAAGCGCGAAATGCCCTGCAACTGCTGGTTGGAGAAGTTGGGCTGAATGCGCACATTGCGGCTTCATCCACTAGCCAAGTGCTATTTCAGGACGTTCAGGCCGGGATGCCTTCCGAGCTTTTGGCGCGACGTCCTGACATTGTGGCGTCGGAGCACCGCATCCAGGCGCGTAACGCGGACATCGGCGCGGCCCGCGCCGCGTTCTTCCCGCGCATCACGCTCACCGGATCGTTTGGAAGCGCGAGTCCAGAGCTATCCGACCTGTTCTCGTCCGGTACTCGGGCTTGGCAGTTCATGCCTCAAGTCAATCTCCCCATCTTCGCTGGTGGAAGGAATCGAGCAAACCTGAGCTTGGCACAGGTTCGTAAAGAATCCTCGATCGTCGAATACGAGAAGGCCATCCAGACTGCATTCACGGAAGTGGCTGACGCGCTCGTGGCCCGATCCACATTGCAGAAGCAGTTGGCCTCACAGGAGAGGCTTGCTTCCAGCAGTGAACAGACCCTACGCCTAGCAGAACTCCGCTATCGCGGTGGTGTGGATAGCCACCTTCGTTATCTCGACGCACAACGTCAGGATTTCTCCAACCAGTTAGCAGTGCTTGATACCTGGGCGGCGCTGCAAAACAGTCGGATTGCGCTCTATAAGGCGCTCGGCGGAGAGGAGCAATAGCTTCATCCAACTCGCTACATCAGCGGCAATCGCTAGAAAGCCAGGTAGTTTCATTTTCTGCATATCGCATATTTTCAAAGGAGATTTCCATGATTCTTGTAACAGGCGCATCTGGGCAGTTGGCGAGGTTGGTTATTGAGCACCTGATGGCACTCGTTCCCGCACAGCAGATCGTTGCCGCTGTGCGGCATCCCGAGAAGGTCGCAGACCTGGCGGCAAGAGGTGTTGTCGTTCGTCTTGCGGATTACGACAAGCCTGAGCACTGGGCTGATGCTCTTCAAGGTGTCGAGAAGGTGCTTCTCATCTCAGGCACTGAGGTCGGCACCAGGGTTCGACAACATCAAAACGTGATTGAAGCCGTAGCTGCGAGCGGGTCAGTCAAGCTTTTGGCGTACACGAGCATGTTGCGCGCAGACAGCTCAAAGGTTCCCTACGTGAGCGAAGACCGCGAGACGGAACGCCTGATTCGGGAAACCGGCGTTCCGTACGTCTTTCTGCGGCTTGGCTGGTACACCGAAAACTGCACGATGAATGCGGGTTACGCGGTGCAGGAAGGCAAGCTCTATGGCTGCGCACAGAACGGTCGAATCTCCGGCGCAAGCCGTAGCGACTATGCCGAGGCCGCCGCTACCGTTCTCACAGCCGCGGGACAGATGAAGCCGGTTTACGAACTGGCAGGCAGCACCAGCTTCACACTTTCTGAAGTGGCAGCCGAAATATCCCGGCAGTCAGGGCATCCAGTCGAATATGTCGACCTCTCTCAGCAAGATTATCAGGCGCTGCTGGAAAACTACGGCTTACCGAGCGGGCTATCGAAAACTTTGGCACTTGCAGTCACAGGCGCGGCTAATGGAGACGGTTACAGCGAGAGCGACGATCTGGCGCAGCTAATTGGCCGCTCCACAAGATCGCTCGCCACGGTCGTTGAAAACGCTTTGAGGACGGAGGTGGGTAAAGAATGAAGAGCTATCTATTCCTAGTCATAGCCATTCTCGGTGAAGTTGGCGCGACCAGTGCGCTTAAGGCATCGGATGGCTTCACGAAGCTATGGCCGGCAATCCTTTCGGTACTTGGCTACGGGATCGCGTTCTACTTTCTTTCCCTGACGTTGCGCACCATTCCCGTCGGAATTGCATACGCAATCTGGGCAGGTGTGGGCATCGTATTCATGGCGCTGATCGGCCTCGTGGCTTTCGGTCAGAAGTTGGACGCGCCAGCGATGGTCGGGATTGCACTGATCCTTGCAGGTGTCCTGACGATCAACGTGTTCTCAGCTTCAGCGCATCACTAGTTTCCAACGCGGGCGAACTATCCAAGAAGCCACAACGCAGCTGCGCTGAGTAATTCCTGTTTTCACTGAAGAAAGGAGAGAATCATGAAAGGTCTTGACGGTAAGCGGTTCATCATCGCTGGAGGTGCTACGGGAATTGGTGCGGCAACGGTAGAGCGCCTTGTCTCCGAAGGAGCGCATGTAGCCATCGGGGATATCAATGCGTCAAGCGCACGCGCGACCGCCGAACGCATGAATGAAGCCGGTGGCAGTACTTTTGCGGTTGAGTTCGACTTCGCAGATGAATCATCCATTCGTGATCTGATAAAAAAATCGGTTTCATTACTGGGTGGTGTCGATGGGATATTTAATGTTGGAGCCGATCTATCCCAAGAAACTATGAGCCGTGATCTCGACATTCTGTCAATGGACGTAGCCGTATGGCGAAGGACGATGGAGGTAAACCTTTTTGGCTATGCCCTCAGCTGTCGTGAAGTTATTCCCTATCTCCTGGAGAGAGGCGGTGGAGCGATAGTTAACACCAGCTCCGGCGCTGCTCTCGGCGGCGAACCGATGCGGCCTGCCTATGCGGCATCCAAAGCGGGCGTGAGTGCGCTGACCCGCCATATCTCGTCACGATGGGGGCGAGAGGGTATTCGTTGCAACGCCGTTGCTCCCGGTATCGTTCTAACGGAGGCGCTGCAACGCCACGATATCAGCGAGCTGAAGAAGGCTGCGGAATTCTCGCTCCGAACGCCGCGTCTTGGCGAACCTGAAGATTTGGCCGCCGTTGCAACATTCTTGCTCTCTGAAGATTCAGCCTATGTCAGCGGGCAGGTCTGGTCTGTCAACGGCGGCTGGACTCTGCGCGAATAGCAAGCCATTCGGCCTATATCCCATTAATTACTCCAACTTGGAACGACCATGCCAAAAATATTTCATTCTTTGATTATGGTATTTGCTATTTCGGCAGCGATGCTCGGCAATGTATCCGCACAAACGCGTGACCTTGCCATGGAAGAGTCGAACCGCAAGCTCGTTGTCGACTTTTACAACCAGTTCTTCAATCAGCATGACACGGTCAAAGCTGCGGAATCCGTTGCCGAAAACTATCTCCCTCATAACCCTCTTCTGCCAGACGGGAAAAAGGCATTTGTCGATTTTTTCAATGGTTTCTTCCAGGGTAATCCTGACGCGAAGGCTCAAATCATTCGCAGCGGTACAGATGGAGATTTGGTTTTCCTGCATGTGCATTTCAAAGTCAATACCTCGGATCGAGGACAGGCCCTCGTCGATATCTTCCGGGTGAAAGACGGAAAGATCATTGAGCATTGGGATGTGATGCAGGTGGTTCCCGAGAATGCTGCCAATACCAATACCATGTTCTGAAATGGTTGCATATCCGCAGATTGGTCAGCACGAATTCACCGTGCTGACCACTGCACGTAGCCGAAGGAGGCAGTAGATGGAGCTTCGCCATCTTCGCTGTTTCTTGGCCGTCGCTGAAGAACTACACTTCGCGCGAGCGGCTGAGCGACTGCACATAGAACAGTCGCCTTTGTCGCGCGCCATCAAGGAGCTGGAAGAAGACCTAGGCGAACAGTTGTTCGTTCGTACCAGTCGCAGCACGCGTCTGACGCGCGCCGGCAAGCTGTTCCTTGAGCACGTGCCGCGTGTGTTCGCCGCCTTGCAGCAGGCCCGCGACAGCGTGAAGGCCGCGGCTAATGGCTTTCACGGTCAGTTGCGCATTGCGCTGTCCGATGGCATCACTCCTTCGCGCCTGCCAGCCTTACTTGCGCTCTGCCGACAGGAGGAACCCGAGGTCGATATTCGCCTGTTCCAAGTGCCTTTGTCTCAGCAACTAAAGGGGCTGCAAGATGACCTTTACGACGTGGGTTTTGCACAATCTGATGAGGTAAGCGACGGTATCACAGCCGAAGCGGTGTGGAATGACCCGCTGATGGTGGCCGTACCTGCGCGCCACCATCTGCTCAAGTTCAAGCGCATTCCGCTGCATGATCTGCTTCAATTCCCGCTGGTGTTATGCGACCCGCAGGCGTGCGAGGGACACGCCCGCCAAGTCGAACGGGTGCTGCGGCGTTCTGACCGTGAACCCCTGATCGCAGAGCGCGTCGCCTCTTTCGAACTCATGATGGTAGTGGTATCGGCAGGGTTCGCTTTGGGCCTGGCCGGCGCGCCGCACATTGCAGCAAGCCGGGAGCTTGGAGTGGTAGCCCGGCCCTTGGCTGGACGCTCGCCCCTGCTGACGACGTATTTACTGCGGCGCGAGTGCGAGGTTTCAGAAGTGCTGGCCCGATTCATCGAAAGGGTGCAGGCCATCGACTTGCCGGAAGGCACGAGGCCCGCGCTACCTCGTGAACCTGATCCCCTGGAGGAAATCGAGCTATGAGGCGAATGACACCCCTGCTTCTGATCGCGGTGCTAACGGGCTGCGGCCCGTCGGAGGCGCCGAAGCCGCCCAACTTGCCAACTGTGGAAGAACTGGCCGCCGATCCGACACGCTTGAAGGAATTGCGCCAGAAATGCAAGACCGACCGTGCGACGCTTGGCGACGTGTTATGCAACCGGGTGGCCGAGGCCACGCGAAAGAGATTCTATGGCGACGGAAAGACACCCTACACGCCGCCTGAAACACCTCCGAAGTTCTGATCGCCGACCTTTTTCAAAAAGCTTTTCCCTTCGGAGTCAACACGCCGCAGCGCGCCCACGCCTGCGGCATTTTTATTGATTTTGCCACAACCTGAAACGATGCTTTTTGCATCATCTTGTTTCCGATAACAGTCTTTGACCGGCACTGACCCGGCACTGATCCTCGCTCTATGCGGCACGTCCTTGTGCCGTTCTTGGACGAGGAAAAGCGCAGGAATATCGGAGGCCAGTCAATGCAAGCTCAGGGCGTGCTGTTTGGGCAGATCGCCGCCGTCTTCGGCATCGTGATCGCCGGCGTATGGAGTGCAACGCAATGGACAGCCGCCGCCCTGGGTTATCAACTACGCCTTGGCTCGCCGTGGTTTGATTTCTTCGGAACGCCGGTCTATCACCCTTGGCGGCTGTTCGAGTGGTGGTTCTTCTTCGATGCCTATGCACCGCATGTCTTCGATATAGGCGGGGCCATCGCGGGCGGCAGCGGCCTCGTGGCCGTGGTCGTCGCCATTGCCATGTCGGTGTGGCGCTCGCGGCAATCACGCCTCGTCACCACCTACGGTTCGGCGCGCTGGGCCGAAGCGGACGACATTCGCAAGGCCGGGCTGACACAGCCGGCCGGCATCTTCCTCGGCAAGTACCGCAACGAGTACCTGCGACATGAAGGCCCGGAACACGTCCTGACCTTCGCGCCCACGCGCTCGGGCAAGGGTGTTGGGCTGGTCGTTCCCACGTTGTTGAGCTGGCCCGCGTCAGCGGTCATCCACGACATAAAAGGCGAGAACTGGCAGATCACCGCAGGCTGGCGCAGCCGGTTCAGCCATTGCCTGCTGTTCAACCCGACCGATGCGAAGTCAGCGGCCTACAACCCGCTGCTGGAGGTTCGGCGCGGCGCACATGAAGTGCGTGACGTACAGAACATTGCGGACATTCTCGTTGACCCCGAAGGCGCGCTGGAGAAGCGCAACCACTGGGAGAAGACTTCGCACGCGCTGCTGGTCGGGGCCATCCTGCATGTGCTCTATGCGGGCGAGGACAAGACGCTGCGCGGCGTTGCCAACTTCCTGTCCGACCCGGCCAGCCCGTTCGAGCTGACTTTGCATCGGATGATGACGACGAAGCACCTGGGCCATGCACCGCACCCTGTCGTCGCATCCGCCGCCCGCGAAGTGCTGAACAAGTCGGACAACGAGCGTTCGGGCGTGCTGTCCACGGCCATGTCGTTCCTCGGCCTGTACCGCGACCCGACCGTGGCAGAAGTGACCTCGCGCTGCGACTGGCGCATCGCCGACCTGATCGCATCCGAGCATCCCGTCTCGCTGTATCTCGTAGTGCCGCCCTCGGACATTTCGCGGACGAAGCCGCTCATTCGCCTGATCCTCAACCAGATCGGCCGGCGGCTCACCGAATCGCTCGACGGCAGCGACGGCATCGAGCGTCGCCACAAGCTGCTGCTGATGCTTGACGAGTTTCCGGCCCTGGGCCGACTCGACTTCTTCGAGACGGCGCTGGCCTTCATGGCGGGCTACGGCATCCGCAGCTTCCTCATCGCGCAGTCGCTCAACCAGATCGACAAAGCCTACGGCCAGAACCATTCGATTCTGGACAACTGCCACGTCCGCGTGACTTTTTCGACCAACGACGAACGCACGGCCAAACGGGTTTCGGAAACGCTGGGCACCGCCACCGAACTGCGCGCCCAGCGCAACTATGCCGGGCACAGATTGGCCCCGTGGCTGGGGCACCTGATGGTGTCGCGGCAGGAGACGGCCCGGCCGCTGCTGACGCCCGGCGAAGTCATGCAGCTTCCGACCGACGAAGCCGTGGTGATGGTGTCCAGCGTCGCGCCGATCAAGGCGAAGAAGCTGCGCTACTACGCCGACGCGAATTTCAAGAACCGCGTTTTGCCGCCGCCTGCGCTTGCGGCGCGGCAGTACGCCGATGCGCCACCGGCCCGGCCCAACGACTGGAGCGGCCTGGCGATTCCCGCAGTACCAGCGGCCCCGGCTGCGAGCATGCCCAGCGATGGCGCAGGCACCGCCGATGACGGCGGCCCACGCCGCCAGCCAGAGCTATCCGAAGTCGCCGAATACAGCCCCGAACCGCAGCCCGCCGGCAATGACCTGGCGCTGCTCGATGACGACGACGACCTGCCGCTGCCGCTTCCCGGCCAGCTCGACCCGGCCATGCAGCGCACGGCCCGGCTGGCTTCCCTCGACCCCAACGACGGAATCGACCTATGAGCCAATACCGCCTCAACCTGTTCATCCAGCCCGAGCACGCCAAGCGCCTCGAAGAACTAGCCGCCAAGAAAGGCGTGTCCAAATCGTCCATCGTCGCGGCGGCGCTCGCATCGTGGCTGTCGCCCGATGCAGGCGACCAGCGCGAGGCGGCCATCGCCAAGCGGCTCGATCGCCTGTCGCGCCAGGCCGAGCGCCTGGAGCGCGACCAGAACATCCAGATCGAAACGCTGGCGCTGTTCATCCGCTACTTCCTGACGGTCAGCACGCCGGTTCCCGAAGCCCATCAAGACGCGGCGCGCGCCCAAGGCCGGGCACGCTTCGAGCAATTCGTTGAACAGTTGGGCCGCCACCTGCTGCGCGGCCGCAGCCTGGTGCGGGACGTAGTGGACGAACTGCACCCCGACCCGGTGCGAATGGATGACGCGGCGGCGCTGGCCGAAGCGCAGGAGCGTGCCTCATGAGCGCCCTTCCGCAGACCCCGCCCGAACGCTCGTCCACCGCGGCTTCGCTGGATCGCCGCATCCAGATGCTGCGCACGGCAATGGGGCCGGTCATCGCCAGCGCGCTGGCCGATCCCGACGTGGTGGAAATCATGCTCAACCCCGATCGCACCCTATGGGTAGATCGGCTGTCCTCGGGCCGCATGCCGCTGGGCGTGGAACTGTCCGAAGACGATGGCGAACGCATCATCCGACTGGTAGCCGCGCACGTTGGCGCGGAGGTGCATCGCGGGCGGCCGCTGCTGACGGCCGAGCTGCCCGAAACCGGCGAGCGGTTCGAGGGCATCTTGCCGCCGGCTGCGCCTGGGCCAGCCTTCGCGCTGCGCAAGCGCGCCGTGAGCATCATCGGGCTGGATCGCTACGTCGCCGATGGCATCCTGACCACCGCGCAGGCCGAGTTCCTGCGCCGCGCCGTGCGCGAGCGCCAGAACATCCTGATCGCCGGGGCGACGAGCAGTGGCAAGACCACGCTCGCCAATGCCTTGCTTGCGGAAATCGCCGCCACGGGCGACCGCGTGCTGGTGCTCGAAGACACCATCGAGCTGCAATGCGCGGCCCGCGACCATGTGCCGCTGCGCACCCGCGCGGGCGTCGTGTCCATGACCGAGCTGGTGCGCGCCACGATGCGCCTGCGCCCCGACCGCGTGATCGTCGGCGAAGTGCGCGGCGGCGAAGCTCTGGACTTGGTGAAGGTCTGGGGCACCGGCCACCCCGGCGGCATCGCCACCATCCACGCCGGTTCCGCGCTGGGCGCATTGCTGCGCCTGGAACAGTTGATTCTCGAAGTGGCGGTGAACCCGCCGCGTGCGCTGATCGCCGAGGCGGTCAACGTCGTGATCCACATCGCCGGACGCGGCCGCAAGCGCCGCGTGGAAAGCATCGCCCGCGTCGTCGGCTTCGACGGTGTGGGCTACCGCCTGGCGGACGCGCTGGAAACGCCGTTTCCCGAGCTGACGCCGGTTCCTCTCGCAGCCGATGCCGCTGCGCCTTCCTTGTCCCCTGACCAACCTGGAGAACTGCCATGACGCAGATGCACATTCCTGCTTCCCGTATTTCCGTAAATCCGGCTTCGACCATCGCACGCCTGCGGCGGCTGGTCGGCCCCGCGCACCACGGCCTGCTGCTGGCCGCCGTCATGCTAATGACGGCGGGCACGGCGAAGGCATCCGGTTCCTCGATGCCATGGGAAGGCCCTCTGCAATCCATTCTGGAGTCGATTCAGGGGCCGGTGGCACGCATCGTCGCGGTCATCATCATCATCGCCACCGGCCTCGCGCTGGCCTTCGGCGACACATCGGGCGGATTCCGCAAGCTGATCCAGATCGTGTTCGGCCTGTCCATCGCGTTCGCGGCTTCGAGCTTCTTCCTGTCGTTCTTCAGCTTCTCCGGCGGGGCCGTCGTATGAGCGGGCCGGACAGCTTCGCGGCCGGCTTCGAGGTGCCGCTGCATCGCTCGCTGACCGAACCGCTTTTGATGGGCGGCGCACCGCGCACCGTGGCGATCGCCAACGGCACGCTGGCCGCCGCCGTCGGCCTGGGCCTGCAACTCTGGATTCCCGGTGTCGTGCTCTGGATCGTCGGTCATTCGCTGGCGGTGTGGGGCGCACGGGTCGATCCGCAGTTCATGCAGGTCTTCGCCCGGCACATCAAGCACAAGCCGCTGCTGGACGTGTAGGGGGACGCCGCCATGCTGAACCTTGCAGAGTACCGTCAGCGGCCCGCCTTGCTGGCCGATTGGCTGCCATGGGCGGGGCTGATCGCGCCGGGTGTCGTCTTGAACAAGGACGGCAGCTTTCAGCGCACGGCGCGCTTTCGTGGGCCGGATCTGGACAGCGCAACGCAGGGCGAACTGATCGCCACCACGGCGCGGCTGAACAACGCTCTGCGCCGGCTGGGTTCGGGCTGGGCGCTGTTCGTGGAAGCCGAGCGCCAGTCGGCGGCGGACTATCCGCATTCCGATTTCCCCGAACCGCTGTCGTGGCTGGTCGATGAGGAACGCCGCGCCGCCTTCGAGGAATCGGGCAATCACTTCGAGAGCGCCTATCACCTGACGCTGGCCTACCTGCCGCCGGAAGAATCCCGCGCCCGTGCGGCCAAGCTGCTCTACGAGCACGCGCCGGGCGATGGCGTGGACTGGCGCGGTCGGCTCGATGCCTTCGTGGCGGAAACCGATCGCGTGTTCGACCTGCTCGATGGCGTGATGCCGGAAATCGCCTGGCTCGATGACGCGCAGACGCTGACCTACCTGCACGCCACGGTTTCGACACGGCGCTACCGGCTGGCGTTGCCTGAGGTGCCTTTCCACCTCGACGCGCTGCTGGCCGATTCCGCCCTGGTCGGCGGCCTCGCGCCCATGCTGGGTGATCAGCACCTGCGCGTGGCGTCGGTGCGGGGCTTCCCGACTTCGACCTGGCCTGGCCTGCTGGACGACCTCAACCGCCTCGGCTTTGCCTATCGCTGGAGTACGCGCTTTCTCTGCCTCGACAAAGCCGAGGCGGAAAAGGAGCTGGGCCGCCTGCGCCGGCAGTGGTTTGCCAAGCGCAAGAACGTCATCGCACTGCTGCGCGAAACCATCTTCCAGCAGGAATCGCCGCTGGTGGACACGGATGCCAGCAACAAGGCAGCCGACGCGGACGCGGCCTTGCAAGAGCTGGGAAGCGATCAAGTCGCGTTCGGCTATCTCACCGCCACGGTGACGGTGCTCGATACCGACCCGGCCGTGGCCGACGAGAAGCTGCGCATGGTGGAGCGCGTGATTCAGGGCCGGGGCTTCGTCACCATCCCCGAAACGCTCAACGCAGTCGATGCGTGGCTGTCGTCCATACCGGGCAACGCCTATGCCAATGTGCGCCAGCCCATCGTCTCGACGCTGAACTTGGCGCACATGATGCCGGTGTCCGCCGTGTGGGCCGGGCCGGAGAAAAATGCCCACCTCGACGGCCCGCCGCTTATCGTCACGCGTACCGATGGCGCGACGCCGTTCCGGCTGGTGACGCACATCGGCGACGTGGGGCACACGCTGGTCGCCGGCCCGACCGGCATGGGCAAGTCTGTTCTGCTGGCGATGCTGGCCTTGCAGTTCCGCCGCTATGGCGGTTCGCGCATTTTCGCCTTCGACATGGGGCGATCCATGCGAGCGACGGTGCTGGGCCTGGGGGGCGAACACTACGATCTGGGCGCGGACGGCGGCATTGCCTTCCAGCCACTCGCGCGCATCGACAGCGAAGGCTACCGCACCTGGGCGGCCGAATGGATCGAAGGCCGCTTAGTGCATGAAGGCGTGACCGTCGGCCCCGACGAGAAAGCCGCTATCTGGTCGGCGCTGGGAAGTCTTGCCGGTGCGCCAATGGAACAGCGCACGATGACCGGGCTTTCGGTGCTGCTGCAATCGAATGCGCTGCGGCAAGCGTTGTCGCCGTATGTGCTGGGCGGCGCACACGGCAAGCTGCTGGATGCCGACCGCGACCGGCTTGGCAGCGGCGACGTGCAAGGCTTCGAGATGGAAGAACTCATGCACAGCCCCGCCGCCGTGCAAGCGGTGCTGCGCTACCTGTTCGCCCGCTTCGATGCGCGTTTCGACGGTGCGCCCACGCTGCTGATCCTCGATGAAGCGTGGTTGTTCCTCGATGAACCGTCCTTCGCGGCGCGCATCCGGCAATGGCTCAAGACGCTGCGCAAGAAAAACGTGTCGGTGATCTTCGCCACGCAGAGCCTTGCGGACATCAAGGATTCGACCATCGCGCCCGCGATCATCGAAAGCTGCGCGAGCAGGATCTTTCTCCCTAACCCGCAGGCGACCGAACCGCAGATTCGCACAATCTACGAGGGCTTCGGCCTCAACAGCCGGCAAATCGAGATCGTCGCCACCGCGCAGCCCAAGCGCGACTACTACTACCAATCGCGCCTAGGCAATCGCCTGTTCGACCTCGACCTGGGGCCAGCCGCGCTCGCCTTCGCGGGCGCATCCACACCGCAAGACCAACGCGACATAGACCGCGTGCTCACGCAGGCCGGCGCTCCCGGCTTCGCCGTCGCGTGGTTGCGCCATCGCGGCCTCGATTGGGCCGCCGACCTGCTGCCGTCCTCACCTGCGGCGGCTTCTTTTCTTTCCCAACCACGACAGGAGAACCTGCCATGAAGACCCGTGTGCTTTCCGTTTCGCTCGCCGCCGCGCTGGCCGGCTCGCTGATGCTCGCCCAGCCGGCGGCGGCACTCACCTTCGTTGATCCCGTCAACTTGGTGCAGAACACGCTGACTGCCATCCGCACGCTGGAGCAGATCAACAACCAGATCAACCAGCTCCAGAACGAAGCGCAGATGCTGATGAACCAGGCGCGCAATCTGGCGAATCTCGACTTCAACATCGTCAACCGGCTGCGCTCGACGCTCGCCACCACCGAACGCCTGATTGCCGAGGCGCAGGGACTGGCCTACGACGTGCAGAACATGGATCGGGAATTTGCCCGGCTGTACCCGGAGCAGTACGCGGCCACCGTCAGCGGCGACCAGATGCTGCGTGATGCCCGCGAGCGGTGGAAGAACACGCTTGACGGCCTGCACACCGCGATGCGGATGCAGGCGCAGGTGTCGCAGAACCTGGCGCAAGACGAAAGCGCGCTGGCCGATCTGGTCAGCCAGAGCCAGTCCGCGACCGGCGCGTTGCAGGCCGCGCAGGCGACCAACCAGCTTCTCGCCTTGCAGGCCAAGCAGTCGATCCAGGCCCAGCAGCTCCAGATCACGCAAGACCGGGCGGCCTCGCTGGAACTGGCGCGGCAGGCAGCGGCGACCGAACGCGCCCGCGAAGTGCGGCGGCGCTTCCTCGGCACCGGTACGCCGTACACGCCGCAGTCCGTCAATTTCTACAACAACTGACAGGGGGCGGCCATGCGATGCGTTCCTGTCCTACTGGCCGTGCTGCTGACCGCTTGCGGCCAGCAGCCGGCCGAAGACCTGGCCGCGACCTTGGCCGCCGATCCCGTGCGGCTCAAGGCGCTGCGCGCCCAATGCGCGGCCGACCGGCAAGCCGCAGGCGAAGACGCCTGCCGGGCCGCCGCCGAAGCCTTCCGGCGGCGCTTCTTCGCCGGCCACACCGGGCCGGGCGAATACGGCTCGCTGGCAGAACTGCCGCCGATCCCGGCGAGCTTCGACACGCCCGACGACGACGCGCAGCAAGGCGAGGCGCCGCTCGCCGCTACGGAGGACACGCCATGAACGACGTGACCATCATCGACCGCTTCCTCGATACGTTTTCGCGCTACATCGACTCCGGCTTCGGGCTACTTCAAGGCGAAGTGGCGTTCCTGACAGCCACGCTGATCGTCATCGACATGACCATCGCCGGGCTGTATTGGGCCATGAGCCATGCGACAGGCCAGGGCGAGGACGTCATCGCCAAGCTGCTGCGCAAGGTGCTCTACGTCGGCGCCTTCGCCTACATCATCGGCAACTTCAACTGGCTGGCCAGCATCGTCTTCCGGTCGTTCGCCGGTCTGGGCATCACCGCCACTGGCTCGGCCATCACGATGGAGAACTTCTTGCAGCCGGGCCGGCTGGCGAAGACCGGCATCGACGCGGCTGCGCCGATCCTCGACCAGATCGGCGACATGGCCGGCTTCCCCGAAGTGTTCGTGAACCTCGACCCCATCGTGGTGCTGTTCATCGCCTGGCTGGTGGTGATCCTCTGCTTCTTCGTGCTGGCGGTACAGCTTTTCATCACCTTGATCGAGTTCAAGCTGACCACGCTTGCCGGCTTTGTCCTGATCCCTTTTGCGCTCTGGAATAAAACCTCGTTCCTCGCGGAAAAGGTGCTCGGCAACGTGGTGTCGTCAGGCATCAAGGTGCTAGTGCTGGCCGTCATCGTCGGCATCGGTTCGGGTCTGTTCGCAGAGTTCCAGGTGCATCCCGACGAGCCTTCCATCGACCATGCGCTGGTCGTGATGCTGGCCTCGCTCGCGCTGCTGGCGCTGGGCATCTTCGGCCCTGGGATCGCCAGCGGCCTTGTGTCCGGTGCGCCGCAGCTCGGCGCCGGGGCGATTGCCGGTGCTGCCGTCGGCGCGGTCGGTACGGGCGTTGCCATCGGTGCTGCCGCGACGGGCGTGGGCGGTGCGGTCATGGCGGGCGCACGCATGGCCCCGGCCGCCGCCAAGCTGGCCGGCAGCGGCGCACGCGCTGCCACGTCGGCGGCCAGCAGCGCCAAGTCGGCATTCCAGGCCGGTTCCGCCGCTGCGGGTGGCGGGGCCAAGGGCGCGGCGGCTGGCTTCGGCAATGTCGCCAAGACCGGCGCACAGGCAGCAGGCCGCCGCGCTGCATCGGGTGTCTCCGCTGCCGGACAGAAGGTGGCCGATTCCTTCCGTTCTGGCTGGAACGGCGGCGCTGCCGGCTCCGGCCAGGCCGCCGCAGACGAAGGCGCGGACAGCACTGCCAGCGCACCGAAGCAGGAGCAGCCCGCTTGGGCCAAGCGGATGCACCGCCGCCAGCAAATCACCCATGCCGCGACCACCGCCGCCCACACGCTGCGCGGGGGCGACGGCGGCGGCTCGGGGCAAGGCCCGAGCCTGCGCCCCGATGAATGACCCGATACCTGACCACCAAGGAGAACCCTTATGCGATTCAAGCGACCGCAGGTGCGCTATGCCGACACGCCGCAGCCTGCCACCCCTTACCAGTCCGCCGCGCAGGTGTGGGACGACCGCATCGGTTCGGCCCGCGTGCAGGCGAAGAACTGGCGGCTGATGGCCTTCGGCTGCCTCACGCTCGCGCTGCTTATGGCTGGCGGCCTGTTGTGGCGCTCGGCGCAGTCCATCGTCACGCCCTATGTCATTGAGGTCGATCAGTCGGGGCAAGTGCGCGCCGTGGGCGAGGCGGCGACGCCGTACCGGCCCGCTGATGCGCAGATTGCGCACCACCTGGCGCGCTTTGTGACGCTGGTGCGCTCCCTGTCCATCGACCCCATCGTAGTGCGGCAGAACTGGCTGGATGCCTATGACTACACCACCGACAAGGGCGCGGCCGTGCTCAACGACTACGCCAGCAAGAACGATCCCTTCGCCCGCATCGGCAAGGAGTCGGTGACGGTGCAGATCACCAGCGTTGTCCGCGCCAGCGACACGTCTTTCAACGTGCGCTGGACGGAACAGCGGTTCATCAACGGCGCACCCGCTGGCACCGAGCGGTGGAACGCCGTGCTTTCCACCGTCCTGCAAACCCCGCGCACCGAACAGCGCCTGCGCAAGAACCCGCTAGGTATCTATGTCAATGGCCTGTCGTGGAGCCGCGAACTGGATTCTTCCGAAGGAGCCAAACCATGAGCCAGTCTTTCCGCTTTTACGCTTTCGTGCTGACAGTGGCGGCCCTGTCGGGCTGCGCCTCGCAGGGTAAGCCGCCACCGTCCATCTCGCTCGATGAGCCAGTGCAGGCGCAGGAGCTGCCAGAGCCGCTCGCGCCGGTGGAAGTGGTCGCCGTGCCCGAGCCTCTGGCACTCCCGGCACAGTTGAAGCCGTTGCCTGAAGTGGACACGTCCCCGGCCGCGCCGGAGCCGACCGACGAGAAGGTGCGCGTGTCCCGTGCCAATGCGGAGGCGCGCATCGCGCCGACCCGCGAGGGCTACGTCAACGCGATTCAGGTGTGGCCTTTCACCGATGGCGCGCTGTATCAGGTCTATGCCGCGCCGGGGCGCGTGACCGTGGTTTCGCTCCAGCCGGGCGAAGAACTGGTGACGGTCGCCGCAGGCGACACGGTGCGCTGGATCGTCGGCGACACGTCCAGCGGTAGCGGCGCCGACCTTCGCGTGAACGTGCTGATCAAGCCGATCCGCTCGGCCCTGAAAACCAATCTGGTCATCACCACCAGCCGCCGGACGTACCTGCTGGAACTGACCTCGACCGAGAAGACGTGGATGGCTTCGGTTTCCTGGGAGTACCCGAAAGACCGGATGCTGGCCTTGCAGCGCCAGTCGCAGGCGGCCAGCGCCGCCGCTCCAGTCGATACCGGCTTGTCGCTGGAAAAGATCCGCTTCCGCTACGCGGTCAGCGGCAGCAATCCGCCGTGGAAGCCGCTGCGCGCCTTCGACGACGGCGAAAAGGTCTATATCCAGTTCCCGCCCGGCATCGCCCAAGGCGAACTGCCGCCGCTGTTCGTCATCGGCGCGAAGGGTGACGGGCAACTGGTGAACTACCGATTCCGCCCGCCGTACTACATCGTGGATCGGCTGTTCGGCGCGGCAGAACTGCGCTTGGGCGGTGATGGCGGCGACGTGGTACGCATCGAGCGCACCGATGGCGTAGCCTCAAGGAGTGGGAGGAACTGACCATGAGCCAGGACAACACTTCCGACCTCACCACGCCGCAGGCGGGCAAGGTAGCACCCGAGGCGGTGGCGCTGCGCGCCCAGCCGCGCCCGGTCACGCGCCTGAACCGGCGCACGCTGGCCATCCTCGCAGGCACCCTGTCGGTCGCTGTGCTCAGCGCGCTGATGTGGTCGCTGCAACCGCAAAGGCGAGGCGCAAACGAGCAGACCGAGCTTTACAACGTCGATCGCGTGTCGAAGTCGGAAGGGCTGGACGCGCTACCAGCCGACTACTCGAAGTTGCCGCCCAAGGTGCCGGAGCTTGGGCCACCGCTGCCTGGCGATCTTGGCCCGGCCATCGTGAAGTCGCAGCAGCCGGTGACGGCCGCCTACGCGGCCCCCGGCCACGACCCAAACGACGCGCTACGCAAGGAAGCCGAATCGGCGGCGGCATCATCGGTGTTCTTCCGCTCAGGTTCGCAGAAGGCCGCGCCGGTAGCGCAGACGCAAGTGGCCGCTGCGCCGGGCTTCGCCGCTAATGCGGCGTTCGACCCACTCGCGGCTGGCCCAGCCTCGACGGCGGCCCAGCCTGCCGATCCGACCGCCGTACAGAACCGGCAAGACCAGAAAGAGGCTTTCCAGAAAGCCGGAACCACGGAAACCCGTAATTCTGGCAATCTGACCCTGCCGGCTTCGCCGTATCAGGTCATGGCCGGAACGGTGGTCGCCGGGGCGCTGCTGACGGGCATCAAGTCGGACTTGCCGGGCGACGTGATCGCCACGGTGACGGAGCCGGTCTATGACACGGCCACCGGCAAGTTCCTGCTGATCCCGCAGGGTTCTCGCATCCTGGGCAAATACAACAGCCAAATCAGCTACGGGCAGAGCCGCGTGCAGGTGGTATGGAACCGGATCATCCTGCCCGACACGTCTTCGCTCACGCTCGACAACCTGGCGGGCACCGACCCGGCCGGTTATGCCGGGCTGGAAGATGATGTGGATTGGCATTGGGGTCGCATTTTCGCCGGCGCGGCGCTGACCACGCTGTTGGGTGTCGGTGCCGAACTGGCCGCGCCGGAGAACCGGCAGGACGGTGATCGCATCATCATCGCCGGCCGCGACAGCGCCCAGGACAGCATCAATCAGGTCGGCCAAGAGATGACCCGGCGCAACCTCAACATCCAGCCCACCTTGACGGAGCGCCCCGGCTTGCCGGTACGCATCATCGTCAACCGCGATCTTGTGTTGCGGCCGTACCAGCCGCTTTTCTTCAACAGGGGGACTTCACGATGACGACGCGCAAGCTGCGGCTCGGGCCGCTGCCGAAAACGGAATCCACGAAGCTGACCTTTGCCTGCCCGGCCAGCCTGAAAGCCGACCTTGACCGATACGCGGCGCTGCACGCGCAAACCTACGGCGAGGCGGTCGATGCCACGGTGCTGATTCCGCACATGCTGGAAGCCTTCATGGCCGGGGATCGGGGATTCAGGAAGGGAGGCGCGAGCAAGGCCTCGCCGCCGAAGCCAAGCTGATGATGCGAGTTTCCGCTGGTGGTCATCCCTCTAACGCGCAGCCAAAGGCTGCGCGTTCTTCGTTCTGGAGGACGGCGACCTATTGGGCTATGATGACCAAATGCGGCCACCGTCTGCTGGCAATCGTCCCCGATACAGCACGCTCCGGCTTTCTACCGCAAAGCTCTTATGTGGCTCCCAGCCCACAACGCCGCAGTCTCGCAAGGCGGCCCGAAGTAGAGCTAAACCCGCGCCCCATTTAGACTTCCGGCCATCAAGCCATTTTCACAAATGACTTGACGCCGCCAATTTTTTATTGCACCGACGCTCGCGGCAGGACGCCAGGGCGTGACCCGGAGAATCGGATCAGGGGGATCAGGAGTATCAGGGGACGCGTCGATCGACTTCGTCCAGCGCCAGCGCCTCGAGGTGGCTGACGTCGGCCCACTGCAGCAGCGTGAGGTGGGCGGTGTCGCACCGCAGGCGGTTGACGCTGGCATTGAGCAGTTCGTGCTCGCGCGGCGCTTCGAGGGTCATGCCGGCAGCCTCGCGGTAGAGGCAGTCGAGGACGCCTCCGTGTGCCACCAGCGCGATCCGCTCGCCAGGATGGCGCCGCGACAGATACAGCGCCACCTCGACCGCCCGATCGTGAAACTCGCGCAGCGATTCGCCCTCGGGCGGCGCGTAGTCGGGCACGCGCGCCTGCCAGCGCGCGAAATCCTCAGGGCGCTTCTCCGCCACTTCAGCGTAGGTCATCCCCTCCAGATCGCCATAGCAACGCTCCCGCAGTCGACGCTCGGGCCGCACTTGCAAACCCAGCGTCTCGGCCAACGGCGCCGCCGTCTGCATGGCACGGCCCAGGTCACTCGAATAGACCGCGTCGATCGGCTCGCCGGCCAGCGCCTCGGCCAGCGCGCGCGCCTGGGCGCGGCCCGTGTCATTCAGTGGGATGTCGAGCTGGCCCTGCAGCCGCCGTTCGCGGTTCCAGGCCGTCTCGCCATGGCGAATCACGATCAGGTGGGTGTAGGCCAGCGATTGCGGGCCGGTGCTTTGCGACATTGCCGATTCCTCGGGGGGCGACGGTTCGGGCCGGATCTGACGCCCGGCGGGGCGAACGAGGTTACTTCACGAGCCTCGGGTTAAGGGTGTATGTGCCGGTCAGGCTGGCCTCGGCCAGAACATGGCCCTGGATCGCGCGGCGCACGTCGGCACCGGTGAACTTGCCTTCGACCGGAACGCGGTCGATATCGAGCGCGTACACGGTGAACACGTAGTGGTGAATGATCGAATCGTTCCACGGAGGGCACGGGCCGTCATAGCCGAAGTAGTCGCCCTTCATGTCCGCGTCACCGGCGAACCAGCCCGTGTAGTCGTTCAGGCCGTGGCGCAGGCCGCCAGCCGTGGCGGTACCCACCAGCGCCTCGGGGCCCGGCTTGCCTCGCGCGATCACGCCGTCGCTGTGCGAGCCGGCTGAGATCGTGTGCAGACCGGGCGGAACGTCGATCAGCACCCAGTGGAAAAAGTCCACGCGCGGCAGCGATTCCGGAACCTCGCGGCCCTCCTGATTGACGTCGTCGCCCTTGCTCGGCACATCGCGGTCGTGGCAGATCAGCACGAACGAACGGGTGGCGGCGGGCACGTCATCCCAATGCAGATCCGGGTTGCGGTTGCTCGACAGCGCGACATGACTGGCCGAGTCGGGCACGCAAAACGCAAACTCGCCGGGAATCGGCGCATTGTCGGCAAAGGCCTTGCTCCAGAGTTTCATGGGGATCTCCTTGGGTGTCGATCTCGGGCGACGTCAGGCATTCGCTGCCGGTGGCACGCGCAGCCAGAACGTCACGGGACCATCGTTGGTCAGGCTGACCTGCATCATCGCGCCGAACTCGCCGGTCTGCACCGACGGATGCGCGGCGCGGGCGCGGGTCACGAAATGATCGTAAAGGCGGCGGCCGTCCTCGGGCGCGGCAGCCGGGGTGAAGCTCGGCCGGGTGCCGCTGTTGGTATCGGCAGCCAGCGTGAACTGGGACACCACGAGCAGCCCGCCTGCGTTGCCCTGGCCGTCCATGTTCTGCACCGGCAGGTTCATCCGCCCTTCCGCGTCGGAAAACACACGGTACGACAGCAGCTTGGCCAGCAATCGCTCGGCCTGCGCCTCGGTGTCGCCGCGCTCGGCACAGACCAGCGCCAGCAGGCCCGCACCGATCTCGCCGGTGGTGCGGCCATCCACGGTCACGCGCGCCTGCGAAACGCGCTGGATCAGGGCGATCATCGCGGACCCGGGCTCAGGAAAGCGTCACGCGCGCGAAGCGGCGCTTGCCCACCTGCACCACGTACGTGCCGGCGACCACCTTGGTCGACTTGTCGCTGACCACGGCGCCATCGATCTTCACGCCACCCTGCTCGATATTGCGGTTGGCCTCGGACGTCGACGGCACGAGATTGGCCTGCTTGAGCAATTGGGCAATGCCCAGCGGCGCGCCTTCGAGGCTCACGGCCGGGATGTCGTCGGGCACGCCGCCACGAGCGCGGTGATTGAAGTCCTCGAGCGCCTTCTCGGCATCGGCCTGGCTGTGGAAACGCGTGACGATCTCCTGGGCCAGAGCCACCTTGCAGTCGCGCGGGTTGCGGCCCAGTGCCACTTCACTCTTCATCAGGTCGATCTCGCTCATCGGGCGGAACGACAGCAGCGTGTAGTACTGCCACATCAGTTCGTCCGAGATGCTCATCAGCTTGCCGAACATGTCGTTCGGGGCCTCGGTCACGCCGATGTAGTTGTTCTTGGACTTTGACATCTTCTCAACGCCGTCCAGACCCACCAGCAGCGGCATCGTCAGGATGCACTGCGATTCCTGGCCGTACTCCTTCTGCAGCTCGCGGCCCACCAGCAGATTGAACTTCTGGTCGGTGCCGCCCAGCTCCAGATCCGACTTCAGCGCCACGGAATCGTAGCCCTGCATGAGCGGATAAAGGAACTCATGGACCGAAATCGGAATCCCAGACCGAAACCGTTTGGTGAAGTCATCGCGCTCCATCATCCGGGCCACGGTGTACTTGGCCGCGAGCTGGATCATGCCGCGGGCGCCCAATGGGTCACACCACTCGCTGTTGTAGCGGATTTCGGTACGTGCCGGATCGAGCACCAGGCTGGCCTGGCGGTAGTAGGTCTGGGCGTTGGCCTCGATCTGCTCCCGGGTCAGCGGCGGACGAGTGGAGTTGCGGCCGGAGGGATCGCCGATCGTCGACGTGAAATCGCCGATCAGGAAGATCACCTGGTGGCCCAGATCCTGGAGCTGGCGCAGCTTGTTCAGGACCACGGTGTGGCCCAGATGGATGTCGGGCGCGGTCGGGTCCAGGCCAAGCTTGATCCGCAGCGGCACGCCAGTGGCCTCGCTGCGGGCCAGCTTCTGCAACCATTCGGATTCAACCAGGAGCTCGTCGCAGCCGCGCTTGGTGATCTCCAGTGCGCGCATCACCGACGGCGTAAGTGGATAGTTGGCCGCGGCGGCCGGGGACACTTCACTCATGACGTAAGTCTTTGAAATCTATAAAGAATTTGCGACGGACAATCAGATTCGTTCTGGTATAATCCGCGCTTTGCGCCAGACGGGATAAACCGTCGGCCAACCGTCATTCTAGGCGGCATACAAACAACGCCCGCACCGCACCTCGGGGGAGGAAGGCAGACGACACATATCGTCGCGGCAGCGGCCCTAGGTAATACGGAAAGCTTGAATTCTACGTGATGTGGTCTAGTCTCCGCGAAGTTTTCGCGCGCGAGCTGGTGGTACTCGTCGACCCTACCAATCCCCAGCACGCGCGTCGCCGCAAACAATTGACCGTCGCCGTTGGCACGGTTTTCACCCTTGGCATGGCTGCAGCCATGGGCGTTGCCCCGCGCAACGCCTTCGATGATCCGCTGGCCCCGCGCGTCGAGCAGGCCCTGCGGATGCCGGATGTGCGCCAGCAACTCGAACTGCTCACCGAAACGGACGAGCAGAGTGTCTACGTGCGTCAGGAACGAATGCAGCGCGGCGACACCATCGCCACGCTGCTGCGCCGGCTCGGCGTCGACGATCCTGATGCGCAATCGTTCATCCTCAAGAACCCGACCGCTCGTGGCCTGTTCGGCCTGAATCCCGGCCAGACGGTGCAGGCCGAGATCGACGACAGCAATCTGCTGGTCGCGCTACAGGCCAACCTGGGCGGCGACGCCGCGAGCTCTCGCGAACTCGTGGTCGAGCGCGTGGCCCCGCAGAAAGACGGCGGCGACTACACGTACAGGGCGCGTATCGCGTCGGTGGACAACGACGTGCACTACGAGATGGCCTCTGGCGCCATCGAGAACAACGGCTTCTTCAAGTCGATGGACGCGGCGAACGTACCGGACGAGATCGTCAGCCAGATGATCTCGATCTTCTCGGGGGTCATCGACTTCCACCATGACATTACCCGTGGCGACCGTTTCCGCATCGTCTACGAAGCCGGCTTCCGCGACGGCGCCTTCGTGCGCAACGGCCGCGTGGTGGCGATCGAACTGATCAACCGGAACACGCTGTACCAGGCGCTCTGGTATTCGCCCACGGACGGCGAGCCCGGGGCCTACTACACGTTCGACGGCCGCAGCATGAAGCGCCCGTTCCTGCGTTCGCCGGTGGAGTTCTCGCGCGTCTCGTCGGGCTTCGGCGGCCGCGACCATCCGTTGCATCACAAGTGGGCGCAGCACAAGGGCGTCGACTTCGCCGCCCCCACGGGCACCAAGGTGTTCGCCTCGGGCGAAGGCACGGTAGAGTTCGTGGGCCAGCAAAACGGCTACGGCAACTTGATCATCCTGCGACATGCCGGTGGCTATTCGACTTACTACGCCCACCTGTCCGGTTTTGCCGGCCTGCGTGACGGCCAGCACGTCGGCCAGGGCGAGGTAATCGGCTACGTCGGGTCCACCGGCTGGGCTACCGGGCCGCACCTGCATTACGAATTCCGCTACAACGACGTGCCTCAGAATCCGCTGACGACGACACTGATGGAAGCGCCCACGCTGACCGGCAAGTCGCGCTCGGAGTTCCTGAACTACACGAGCGCCATGCTGAGCCGGATCAACATGCTGCGCACCTACAACGTCCTGACGGCCAGTAACTGACCATGCCCGCCTCCCCGCAGTCCAGCGAGATGTTTATCGGCCTGATGTCCGGCACCTCCATGGACGGCGCGGACGGCGTGCTCGTCGACTTCTCCGGTGCACAGCCGGCGGTGCTGGCGGCCGCCCATACACCGTTCCCCGCGCCGCTGCGCGAGGCGTTTGGCGCCCTGCAGCAGCCCGGCGACGACGAGATCCATCGCGAAGCACTGGCATCGAACGGCCTGGCGCGCGTCTACGCCGATTGCGTGGCAACGTTGCTCCGGACGGCCAGTGTGACGGCCGACCGCGTGGCGGCCATCGGCGCGCACGGCCAGACGATCCGTCACCGGCCGGGCCAGTACGATGGCACTGGATATACCCGGCAGAGCCAGCACCCGGCGCTGCTGGCCGAACTGACGGGCATAGACGTGGTGGCTGACTTCCGCAGCCGCGATGTCGCCGCCGGCGGGCAAGGCGCGCCGCTGGTGCCCGCAGTACACGCCGCGCTGTTCGGCGCTGCCGACGAAACGCGTGTGGTCTGCAACATCGGCGGAATTTCGAACATCAGCATCCTGCCTGCGGCTGGCACCGGGCGCCCGGTGACGGGGTTCGACTGCGGCCCGGGCAATGCGCTGCTCGACGACTGGATTCATCGCCACCGTGGCACGCCATACGATGATGGTGGCGCGTGGGCGGCCAGTGGCAAAGTCGACGAAAGCCTGTTGGACCAGATGCTCGCCGAGCCCTACTTTCGCGCGTTGCCGCCCAAGAGCACCGGGCGCGACCTGTTTCATCCGGGCTGGCTGCAATCGCTGCTTGACACATATGGCAATGCCCAGCCGCAGCCGGTAGACATCCAGGCCACACTGGCCACGCTGACAGCCACGGCGATCGCCCAGGACGTGCAACGGTATGCGCCCGAGGCGCGACGGTTGATCGTATGTGGCGGCGGTGCGCACAACGACTTCGTCATGACGACGATGGCAAATCAGTTACCGGGTGTGTTGGTGCAGACGACGGGCGATTTCGGCGTGCCAGTGTCGCAAGTGGAAGCCATTGCGTTCGCATGGCTGGCACGGCAGTGCACGCGCCGCGCACCTGGCAACGTGGCCACCGTCACCGGTGCGGCGGGGCCGCGCGTGCTTGGCGCCATCTATCCGAGATAGGCTGCACGCTGATCCGGTCGGATTTTCGACGGCCCGAAAACAAAAAAAGCGCACCGACTGGTGCGCTTTTTCTTTGGGGGACGAACCCGGCTCAGACCGAGAACGACGAACCGCAACCGCAGGTGGTCGATGCGTTCGGGTTCTTGATCACGAACTGCGCACCGTTGATGTCTTCCTTGTAGTCGATCTCGGCGCCCACCAGATACTGGTAGCTCATCGAGTCAATCAACAGCGTGACGCCGTTCTTGACCATCGTGGTGTCGTCTTCGTTCACATCTTCATCGAAGGTGAAGCCGTACTGGAAGCCCGAGCAGCCGCCACCCTGCACAAACACGCGCAGCTTCAGTTCGGCATTGCCCTCTTCCTCGATCAACTGCTTGACCTTGTCGGCTGCGCTGTCGGTAAAGACGAACGGTGCCGGCACGTCCTCGGTTGCGGGTGCCTCTGCGACTGCGTTCATGGGAATCTCCTGGTTAGATACGCCCGTATTCTAAGCGTTACTGGCAAATCGTGCCGAAACCCCTTGTTTTCAAGGGGCTCTGGGCCCTCGGGGTACCGCTTGCTCCACTCAGGCCGGCACGCCCGCGCCTTCCGGCGCCTTGTCGTTATCGGCTGCCTGGTCCGACGCCGTCGCCTCGCCATCATTGGCCGGCGCGTCAGTCTTGGCTTCCGCGGACGGAGCGAGGTTCGGCAGCGCCCTCACCTCGGTTTGCGTCAGCGGCACAAGACGACCTTCGACGATTGCGCCCTGATGCATTTCGAGCGCTGCGTAGCGCACCTCTCCATACACCCGCGCGTGCGGCTGCAGTTCGAGCAACTCCGCAGCATGCACCGGACCGGTCACGGTGCCGTTCAGGATCAGGTGGTCCACACGGATCTCGCCCTCGACAAGCCCCTTCTCGCTGATCACGAGCATGCTCGACTTGCCTTCGGCAGCTATCACGTTGCCACGCACCCGACCATCGAGACGAAGCCCCCCGGAAAACGTAACATCGCCCTCGATCGTGGCACCCAGCCCGATCAGGGTGTCGATGGACAGGCCTTTCTTCTTCGAAAACAGCATGCTTTCTCTCCTTTTCGCGCAGACTAGGGCGTAGCCGACTGCGTTGCACGGACTTGGCCGTTCTGGACGATGCGGACCATGACGGCACGTACTTCAGCGCCCTGCGGAACCATCAGATCGCCTTCGATGCGCTGGTAATGCGTAAGCCTCACTTTTGGCAACGGCGGATCTCCCGGCTGCGGCAAGGTCAATGTCAACGGCTTGCCGTCGCGAACCGCCGAGATAGTGAACTGTAGCTCACCCATGAAATCCGGCTGCTCGACGAAGGCCTTCGACCCACCTTGCATCGCAAGCAGCCGATAGTGCACGGCACGCGGCTGGGCCTCGTCCAACGCGACTCGGAAACTCCGCACGTGGATGCCCGAGGTGTCCCCGGTGGCCGGGAGCAACGATTCGAAGAATCCAAGATCCTCCTTGAGCTGCCCGACGTCGGCTTCGGCGGTCTTGAGCTGCTGGGCCAGCCGCTCCTGTGCCGCACGGGCCATCTGCAACTCCGCTCCGGCAGTATTCGCAGTAGCCCGCAATCGATCACGCTCTCCAGTGACATCGACCAGTTGCTGCTGCAGCTGCGCGATCTTTTCGGAGCCATCCGTGAACGACTCGACAGCCGGCTTGCCGGCGCGGCGGCCCATTTCATACATCCAGGCCGCCAACGCACCCCCGACCAGAAGCAGCGCGACCACAAGTACCCAGACGCGCCAAGGCCGTTGCTGGCGGATCACCGCCGCATGCGAGCGCAAGCCGCGGCGCGGCCGCAGCGGCCGGTACGTCACGCCCATCGTGCCATCCCTCGACCCATTGTTCGCCCCCTCATTCCGCAGGCCGGTGATTGTATCGCTGGCTGGTCATCGCGCGAATGAAAATTGTAGCAATCGGCATACATGGGCCGTGCCGGCATTTGACCTGGGCTTGCTTTGGACGAAAAAAAACCGCACGCCAGGGCGTGCGGTTTTTCTGGATTTGCCGGCTCCGCTTGGCGGAACCTGGCAAATGCGCATTAGCGCTTCGAGAACTGCTTGCGGCGACGTGCCTTGTGCAGACCGACCTTCTTACGCTCGACTTCACGGGCGTCACGCGTAACGTAGCCTGCCTTCGACAGGGTCGGCTTCAGCGTGGCATCGTAGTCGATCAGGGCACGGGTGATGCCGTGACGGACAGCACCGGCCTGGCCGGTTTCGCCACCACCGGTCACATTGACCTTGATGTCGAACGTTTCGGCGTGAGCGGTCAGCTCCAGCGGCTGGCGCACGATCATCAGCGAGGTTTCGCGAGCGAAGTACTCTTTGATGGGCTTGCCATTGACGATGATATCGCCCTTGCCCGACTTGATGAAGACACGAGCCACGGCGCTCTTGCGGCGGCCAGTACCGTAATTCCAGTTACCGATCATGGATATTGGCCCCTTTAGATTTCCAGCACCTTGGGCTGCTGTGCGCTATGCGGATGTTCGGCTTCGGCATAAACCTTCAGCTTCTTGATCATCGCGTAGCCCAGCGGACCCTTAGGCAGCATGCCCTTAACAGCCTTTTCCAGGGCGCGACCCGGGAAACGCTGCTGCATCTTGCCGAACGTGGTTTCGTAGATACCGCCCGGGTAACCCGAGTGACGGTAGTACTTCTTGTCCTGTTCCTTGGTACCCGTCACGCGCAGCTTGGCCGCATTGACGATGATGATGAAATCACCAGTATCGACGTGAGGAGTGAATTCCGGCTTGTGCTTGCCGCGCAGTCGGCGTGCCACTTCGCTGGCAACACGGCCGAGGACTTTGTCCGTCGCGTCAATCACGTACCAGTCGCGCTTTACCTCTGCAGGCTTGGCGGAAAAGGTCTTCATGATTTTTCCTGAATTTTGAAAACTGCCCGAGGTGACGGTCGCCGTTTTAGCGTCCTGTCAATCGGCCGGTCCTTTGGACCTGACCTTCCTGCTTGTATCTGCAGGCTCTCCCTGACTTCTTTCCGGGGGCAATGACCGGAAAAGTCGGCCATTATACGGGCTGTCGAGTCGATCGCACAAGCAAAGTTGTGGCTTTTCGTCAAGATGGCCGGTGGCCAGCAAAGGGCCATAGAACTGGATGGGCAGCCCGCGTCACGATTTCGCTGGGCCGCCCTTGCAAAAGACGAAAAAAAACCCAAGTCGGTTGGACTTGGGTTCGAATCCACCAAAGGAGGAGGGTGGAGGAGACACCGGGCGATCGACGGGGCCGGTCTTGGCGGGCGGTGCGACGAGCGATTTGGGTACGTTACCGACTTTCGCTTTCGCACTCTGGCGCGCTCTCATGCGCCGTCGTTCGATGGATTGAATTATACATATCGGCACAGCCGTTGCAAGAAAATTTGCAGTGCGAAATGCGATACCGCAATATGAAATTGCGAATAAATCATATCGAATGCCTCACATTCCTTATTAAACAATGAGTTGGACAAGAATCCGCGAGGTCTCGCAGGCATCGCATTAGAAGAAACCCTCAGAATTTCGTGGGGAATGGCGTGGCCGGAGGCCAATTCCCGCATGTCATATACTCACGAAATGCAAGATGCGTGATCGCGCGGCGAAGCGCGCAAACACACAAACTAGAACCGAGGAACGAAAAAAATGGAATGCAAAGTGACATGGATGGGCCCGGAGGGCATGAGCTTCGTAGCCCAGACCGGCAGCGGTCACATCGTGGCGATGGATGGCGCGCCTGACGGCGGCGGCAACAATCTGGCGCCCCGGCCCATGGAAATGGTGTTGCTGGGCACCGGCGGCTGCACGGCATATGACGTGGTGCTGATCCTCAAGCGTGGCCGCCAGGACGTGCGCGGTTGCAGCGTCAAGCTGGAAGCCGAGCGCGCCGAGACCGACCCGAAGGTGTTCACGAAGATCAATTTCCACTTCACCGTGACCGGTCGCAACCTGGATCCGGGCAAGGTCGAACGCGCGATCGAGCTGTCGCACGAGAAGTACTGCTCAGCCTCGATCATGCTGGCCAAGACGGCCGAGATCACGCACACGACGGAAATCGTCGAAGGCTGACCGTCTTCGTCCAAGCCAGGCGGAAGCATCCGTCCCGGCCAAACAAAAACGCCCGGCATTGTGCCGGGCGTTCGCGTATCTGAAGCAAAGCAGGCCGATAAGCCGGATTCTGTGCGCCCCGCACGCCTTGCGGCGCCCGGAACGTGACAACCATTCCTCTAGGCCGACCGTTACCGGCCGGCTCCAGCTCCCTACCCGCAGACTCGGCGGGCCGCTTCATCGTCTGCCTATTTGGGATTGCTCCAGGTGGAGGTTACCGCGTTTCACCCTTCCCGCCAGCCGAAGCCAGCGGCAAGACTCGTCTCTGTGGCCCTATTCCGCACGTTACCGTGGATGGCTGTTAGCCAACACCCTGCCCTGTGGAGTCCGGACTTTCCTCCCCTTGCACCTTGCGATGCAAGCAGCGATTGTCTGGCCTGCTTTGCGGCCCGCAGTCTAACACCGATGCGCGGTGCCGGTCAGCCCGCCTCGGCATTGGCGGCCGCGCCGCGGCGTCCGGGCCGAAACACGCTGGCATCGTCGTAGAAACCAGGGGCAGCGCTCTCGCCACACCAACCCGGAATGCCCATCACCGGCAGCGGCGCGAAACTGCGGCCACCCTTGAGACGCCCCTGCTCCGCAGCCTCGGCCAGTGACGCCGCCAGCATGCCGTCGAGCCTGGCGATCGGCGTCGTCGGCGACGCCGGAATCCACCATGCATGGGCGGTCACGGACTTGTAGGGCTGTACCAATTTTTCCAGCAGCGCATGACCGAACGGCACTACCGCGCAGGTATCGCGCCAGGCATCACGACGTGAGACAAACAGTTTGCGCCAGGCAAATCCGCGCAGCGCATTGGCAATCGTTGCATCTTCGCTGACCAGAATCACGGCGTTCTCGTCGAACAACGTCGCCGCGTCACGCAGGCCCCCGCGCACGGCTTGCACGCCGTCCCGCTCGATGGCCTCGGCTTGCAGCCGGTTGAGCAGTCGCTTGGTCTCAGGGAAATGCAGCCAAATTAGCGCGTTGAATGTGTCGTGCAGGTTGTCGCGCGTTGGCACCTGCCCGGTGGCGAAGATGTGGGACTCGTAGGCCACACCTTCGGGCAGACTGTCCTGGGGCACGAAGCGCAGCGGCAAACCCTGGGCGTTGAGGCTGCCCAATGCCGCCGCGTTGAAAGCCTCGCGCAGGTCACTGCCATCGAGGCAGGATGCGGACGCGGCGAATGGCAGGAACCACGGCCGCGTCCAGTCGATCGTCGACAGCAACCGACTCAGCTCGCCTTCCAGCGCAGCGTTTCGCCGGCGCGCAGCGGCACCAGCGTGGTATCACCGTACGGCAGCTCGGCCGGCAGTTCCCAGTCTTCGCGCGTCAGCGTCAGCGTGCCGCTATTGCGCGGCAGGCCGTAGAAGGCCGGGCCGTTGAAGCTGGAGAATGCCTCGAGCTTGTCCAGCGCGCCGGCAGCGTCGAACGCTTCGGCATAGAGCTCCATCGCATGGAGCGCCGTGTAGCAGCCGGCGCAGCCGCATGCGTGCTCCTTGAGGCCGCGTGCGTGGGGTGCGCTGTCAGTGCCAAGGAAGAAACGCGGGCTGCCCGACGTCGCGGCCTTGACCAGCGCCTCGCGGTGGATCTCGCGCTTGAGCACCGGCAGGCAGTAGTAGTGCGGACGAATCCCGCCCGTGAAGATCGCATTACGGTTGTACAGCAGGTGGTGCGCGGTAATCGTCGCGCCGACCGGGCCTTCGGCCTCGGCCACGTACTGGGCCGCATCGCGGGTGGTGATGTGTTCGAACACCACCTTGAGCTCCGGGAAGTCGCGGCGCAGCGGCTTCATCACGCGGTCGATGAACACGGCCTCGCGATCGAAGATGTCGATGTCGCCATCAGTGACCTCGCCGTGGACCAGCAGCGGCACACCTTCACGCTGCATCGCCTCAAGCGTGGCGGCGCAGCGGCGGATATCGGTCACGCCGGCATCGCTGTTGGTGGTGGCGCCGGCCGGATACAGCTTGACGCCGTGGACGAAACCGCTGGCACGGGCCGCGACGATTTCCTCCGGCGGCGTGTTGTCGGTCAGGTACAGCGTCATCAGCGGCTCGAACGCCATGCCGGCCGGCAGCGCGGCCAGAATGCGCGCGCGGTAGGCACTGGCCTGATCCACCGTGGTCACGGGCGGCTTCAGGTTCGGCATGATGATGGCACGTGCGAACTGGCGTGCCGTGTCGGGCAGTACGGCCGCCAGCGCCGCGCCATCGCGCAGGTGCAGGTGCCAGTCGTCCGGGCGGGTGATGGTGAGTTTCTGGGTCATGGGGACGAGCGAAACGAGTAAGACGGGGAAATCTAGAGAATCAGAATGGCGCGGTAGTCATTCACATTGGTACGCGTCGGGCCGGTCACGACCAGGTCGCCGATCGCATCGAAAAAGCCCCACGCGTCGTGTGCGTCGAGCTTCTGCCGGGCCGAAGTGCCGCTGCCTTCCGCGCGGGCCAGCGAATCGGGCGCCAGCAACGCGCCGGCATTGTCTTCGGACCCGTCGATACCGTCGGTATCGGCCGCGATCGCGTGGACATTCGGCGTGCCTGCCAATTCGATCGCCAGAGACAGCAGGAATTCAGAGCACCGCCCGCCGCGCGCCGATTCGGACGCGCCGCTTGGCAATGTGACCGTGCATTCACCGCCAGAAATCAGCGCAACCGGCGCTGCGAACGGCGCATTGTACGCTCGAATCTCGCGCACCAGCGCCGCGTAGACGCGGGCCACCTCCTGCGCCTCGCCAGTCACGGTATCGCCGAGCACTACCGCATTGACGCCCTGGCGACGGAACTCAGCCGCCGCGGCTTCCAGGCTGTCGTGTGCCGTGGCGATCATGCGATTGTCCACGTTCATGAACAGCGGATCGCCCGGCTTCGGCGTTTCCTCGACCTCGCCACGCGCGCCGCGCTCCAGATGCGCCTGCACGGTTGCCGGCACCGCCGCGCCATAGCGCTTGAGGATCGCCAGCGCATCGGCGTACGTGCTTGCGTCCGGCACGGTCGGACCCGATGCAATCGCGCTCGGGTCGTCGCCGGCCACGTCCGAGACGATCAGCGTGGTGACTGGGGCGCGGCTGGCCTGCGCCAGACGGCCGCCCTGGATGCGCGAGGTGTGCTTGCGCACGATATTCATGTCCGTGATCGGCGCCCCGCACCGCAGCAGCTCGCGCGTGGTGGCCTTGAGGTCGGCCATGGGAATGCCTTCGGCCGGCAACGACAGCAGGCTCGACCCGCCGCCGGAGACCAGCACGATCAGCCGGTCATCCGGGCCCAGCGCCTGCACGCGGGCAAGGATGTCGGCGGCGGCCTGCTCGCCGGCCTCGTCCGGCACGGGATGGCCGGCTTCGATCACGCGGATATGTTCGGTCGGCAGGCCGTGCGCATAGCGCGTGACGACGATGCCTTCCAGTTTGGCCTTGCCCTGGTACGCGCGTTCGACGGCCAGCGCCATTGACGCCGCGGCCTTGCCTGCCCCAACGACCAGCGTGCGGCCGCCCGCGTGCGGTGGCGGCAGGTGCGCGGCCACGATTTCGAGCGGATCGGCTGCCGCCACGGCGGCGCGGAAGCTCTCCAGCAGCAATGTACGGGGATCGACCTGTGGATTCACAGCGCCTCCGCGATGGCCTGGCCGAGATCGGCCGTGGAGGCGGTACCGCCAATATCACGCGTCAGCGGCGCATGACCCGGTCCCGCGGCCAGCACCTGCTCGATGGCCGCCAGCACGGCCGCGCCAGCCTCGGCGTGGCCCAGGTGTTCGAGCATCATTGCACCGCACCAGATCTGGCCGATCGGATTGGCGATGCCCTGGCCAGCGATGTCGGGCGCCGAGCCATGCACGGGCTCGAACAAGCTGGGATAGACCTTATCAGGATTGATGTTGCCCGATGGCGCCACGCCGATCGTGCCGGTACAGGCCGGGCCGAGATCGGACAGGATGTCGCCGAACAGGTTGCTGGCCACCACTACGTCGAACCAGTCCGGGTGCTGTACGAAGTGGGCGGTCAGGATGTCGATGTGGTACTTGTCGACCTTCATGCCTGGATAGTTGGCGGCCATCGCCTCCACCCGTTCGTCCCAGTACGGCATCGTGATCGAGATCCCGTTGGACTTGGTGGCCGACGTCAGGTGCTTCTTCGGGCGTTTCTGCGCCAGTTCGAACGCGAATTTCAGGATGCGGTCGACGCCGTGCCGGCTCATCACCGTCTCCTGCATCACGATCTCGCGCTCGGTACCCGGGAACATGCGCCCACCGATACTCGAATACTCACCCTCGGTGTTCTCGCGCACCACGTAGAAATCGATGTCGCCCGGCTTGCGGTCGGCCAGCGGGCTCTTGATGCCGGGCATCAGCCGGACCGGGCGCAGGTTCACATACTGGTCGAACGAGCGCCGGAACTGCAGCAGGGAGCCCCACAGCGACACGTGATCGGCAATCTTCGCCGGCCAGCCAACCGCGCCAAAGTAGATGGCGTCGTACTTGACCAGGGTGTCAAACCAGTCGTCCGGCAGCATCTTGCCGTGGCGCTCGTAGTACGCGTAACTGGAAAAGTCGAAGTGGTCCCACTGAAAATCGATGCCGAAACGTCGTGCGGCGGCATCCATGACGCGGATGCCTTCGGGCATCACTTCCGTTCCGATTCCGTCTCCGGGAATGACAGCGATCCTGTATTGACTCATGGCTGGGAAGGAGGGGTGACTGCGGGGGAGGCGCGTACCGCCGCCGTGCTTGGCAGCGCCGGGCACGCGCAGGATAATGCCTGCATTCTATTGCAAAGCGGCAGCCCCCTGCCGCACGGTGCCTTCGCCATGTGCCAGCTTCTAGGCATGAATTGCGCCACGCCCACGGACGTGACGTTTTCCTTTACCGGCTTCGCCGCCCGCGGCGGTGTGACCGACCATCATTCCGATGGATTCGGCGTCGCATTCTTCGAGGACAAGGCCTGCCGGCTGTTCATCGACAACCAGTCGGCGGGTACCTCGCCGGTGGCCGACCTGATCAAGCGCTACCCGATCAAGTCGAAGAACGTGATCTCGCATATCCGCAAGGCCACGCAGGGCACTGTACTGCTCGAGAACTGCCATCCGTTCATGCGAGAACTCTGGGGACGGCACTGGATCTTTGCCCACAACGGCGACTTGCACGGCTTTGCGCCGTTCCTGTCCGGCGTCTACCAGCCGGTGGGAGACACCGACAGCGAGCTGGCGTTCTGCGCGCTGATGCAGGGCCTGCGCAAGCGCTTTCCCGGATCTCAGCCGCCGCTCAACGAACTCGGCCATGCGCTGGCCGACATCACGCGCGACATCACGCTGCATGGGGTGTTCAACTTCCTGCTCTGCAACGGGCAGGCGCTGTTCGCCCACTGCTCCACGCGCCTGTACTACATCGTGCGCCAGTGGCCATTCTCGAAGGCGCATCTGATCGATGCCGACCTGTCGATCGATTTCGCGCAGGTGACCACGCCCGATGACCGCGTGGCCGTGATCGCCACCGCGCCGCTGACGGACAACGAGACCTGGACCCAGTTCGCGCCGGGCGAGTTGATCATGTTCGAGGACGGTCGGCCCACCATGACGTGGAGCGTGCCCATCCCACCGGAAGTCCAGGCGAAGAACGCGGCAAATACGGCCTGCACCTGAGTCCGACCCTGAGCCCGCCACTGAGTCCGACCCTGACCAAATGAAAATGCCCCTTCCCGCGTGGCGGGAAGGGGCACTCGGCGCTTGCGTCCGTCTGGTTGCCTGCGCTCAGTGGTGCAGGATCTTCGACAGGAACTGCTTGGCGCGGTCCGAGCGGGCGTCGATGTTGCCGAAGAACTCTTCCTTCGCGCAGTCTTCCACGATCTTGCCGGCATCCATGAAGATCACGCGGTTGGCCACCTTGCGCGCGAAGCCCATTTCGTGGGTCACGCACATCATGGTCATGCCTTCCTGCGCGAGCTGCACCATCACGTCCAGCACCTCGTTGACCATTTCCGGGTCGAGCGCCGAGGTCGGTTCGTCGAACAACATGCAGATCGGGTCCATCGACAGCGCGCGGGCAATCGCCACGCGCTGCTGCTGACCGCCGGAAAGCTGGCCCGGGTACTTTTCCGCCTGGCTCTTCAGGCCCACGCGCTCCAGATACTTCAGGCCCTTTGCCATCGCCTCGTCCTTCGAGCGACCCAGCACCTTCATCTGCGCGATGGTCAGGTTCTCGGTGATCGACAGGTGCGGGAACAGTTCGAAGTTCTGGAACACCATGCCCACGCGCGAACGCA
Source organism: Cupriavidus sp. Met-2 (assembly GCF_049843575.1). NCBI lineage: Bacteria > Pseudomonadati > Pseudomonadota > Betaproteobacteria > Burkholderiales > Burkholderiaceae > Cupriavidus > Cupriavidus sp. Met-2. The sequence continues at coordinate 244,186 of NZ_JBBHZL010000001.1, read as the reverse complement.
GTTTGGGCAGGTTGGTCTTCGGATTGCCCACCGACGTGCCGTCGACGAGGATGTCGCCCTTCTGGAACGGCTCCAGCGCATTGACGGTCTTGATCAGCGTGGACTTGCCCGAACCGGACGGACCGCACACCACCACCACTTCACCCTTGGCAACCTTGGTGGTGCAGTCGGTCAGCACCTGGAAAGCGCCGTACCACTTGGAAACGTTATTGATTTCGATCATACAGCCACCTTTTTCTGGTAACGCTTGACCAGCAGCGAAGCGGAGAAACAAATGATGAAGTAGATGAGGCCGGCGAAAAGCAGCATCTCGACGATGCGGCCATCACGTTCGCCAATGCCGTACGCCTGGCCGAAGAAGTCCGCCAGCGCGCTCACGTAGACCAGCGACGTATCCTGGAACAGAATGATGCCCTGCGTCAGCAGCAGCGGCACCATGTTGCGGAACGCCTGCGGCAGGATCACCAGCCGCATGCTCTGGCCATAGGTCATGCCCATCGCCTGCGCGGCGAACATCTGCCCGCGCGACACGCTCTGGATACCGGCGCGGATGATCTCCGAGTAATACGCGGCCTCGAACAGCGAGAACGCGATCAGCGCCGAAGTCATGCGCAGGTCCGATGCCGCCGACAGGTTGAACGTCTTCTGCAGCAACTGCGGAATGATCAGGAAGAACCACAACAGCACCATCACCAGCGGGATGGAGCGGAAGAGGGTCACATACCCCTGCGCGAACCAGTTCAGCAGCTTGTTCGACGACAGGCGCATCATCGCCAGAATCGTGCCCCAGACGATGCCGACGATCACCGCGGTCACGGTGATCTTGGCCGACACGAGCATCCCTTCGCCCAGCACATGCAGCGTGGAGGGGTTGATCGAGCTGAAATCAAATTCGTATGCCATGTTCCAGCTCCTTACTTGCCACCGATGAAGCCGGGCACGCGGGTGCGACGTTCCACCCAGCGCATGATCAGCATCACGGTGAAGTTGATGAGCGCGTACAGCACCGTGACGGCGATGAACGACTCATACGGGCGCGCGGTGTAGTCCACCAGCTGGCGCCCCTGCGCGGCCAGTTCCAGCAGACCGATCGTCGACGCCACGGCCGAGTTCTTGAAGATGTTCAGAAACTCGGAAGTCAGCGGCGGCACGATAACGCGGAATGCCATCGGCAGCAGCACGTAGCGATACGTCTGCGGCAGCGTGAAACCCATCGCCAGGCCGGCGTTCTTCTGGCCGCGCGGCAGCGAATTGATACCCGAGCGCACCTGTTCGCAAACCCGGGCGGCCGTGAAGGTGCCCAGACAGAGCATGGCGGCCAGGAACTGCTGGGTGAACGGATTCATCTGCTTGATCGCCTCGCCGCCGGGCAGCAGTTCGGGGCCGACGAAGTACCAGATGAAAAGCTGCACCAGCAGCGGAATGTTCCGGAAGATCTCGACGTAGGTGGCGGCGATCCCCGACAGCCACTTGTTCGGCACGGTGCGCAGCACGCCCAGCACCGATCCGATGGCGAGAGCGATGATCCACGAGGACAGGCCAAGCGCGATCGTCACCTTGAGACCGGAAATCATCCAGTCCAGGTAGGTCTCGTTCGCCGCCGCCTGCTCGAGGAAGACTCCCCAATGAAAAGCGTAATCCATGATGCGTCCTCAAAAAGAAACGGAAGGACTGCTCCTTCCGTTTCGCACTGCTCCAATCGTGGGGATCAGTCGAGTGCCTTGTCGTTCGGAGTCTTGAAGAGCGCCTTCATGTCGTCGGACAGCGGGAAGTCCAGGTTCAGGCCCTTCGGCGGCACCGGCTGCATGAACCACTTGGTGTACATCGTGTTGATCGAGCCATCCTTCATCAGGCCGGCGATCACCTGATCGGACACCTTCTTGAACGGCGCATCATCCTTGCGGATCATGCAACCATAGGCTTCGCGCGATTGCGGCTTGCCCACCACGATCCAGTCGTTCGGGTTCTTGGCCTTGGCGCGCTCGCCGTAGAGCAGCGCGTCGTCCATCATGAATGCCACGGCACGGCCCGATTCCAGCGTCAGGAACGACTGGCCATGATCCTTGGTGCTGATGATGTTCATGCCCAGCTTCTGGTCATCGTTCATCTTGCGCAGCAGGCGCTCGGACGTCGTGCCGGCGGTGGTCACCACGTTCTTGCCCTTCAGGTCGGCCCAATCCTTGATGCCGCCGTCCTTCTTCACCATGATGCGCGTGCCAATAATGAAGATGGTGTCGGTGAAGGAGACCTGCTTCTGGCGCTCCAGATTATTGGTCGTGGAGCCGCACTCGATGTCGATCGTGCCGTTCTGCAGCAGCGTGATGCGGTTCTGCGACGTGATCGGGATTTCCTTGACCTGCAGGTTCGGCAGCTTGAGCTGGTCCTTGATGGCTTCCACGATCTTCATATTGATATCGTAGGAATAGCCCACCTGACGCACGCCGCCCAGGTTGTAATTGAAAGGAATCGACGAATCGCGCACGCCCAGCGTGATGACACCCGTATCCTTGATCTTCTGCAGCGTGCCCGTGAGCTGCTCTGCGGCCTGCGCGTTACCGCACAGGACGCCTGCGGCGATCATCAGGCCAGCCAGCTTGGCTACATTCATAACATCTCCTTGACCATGAAGAGAAAGGCGGGACTGTATCAAATGTCCCACCGACGAAACAGTATTGCTTAGCTCGCCACCCAGCACAACGGGTATTCCCCTAATTGGGGCAAGTTAGAGCACAGATTCGCGGCGATGCGCCAAATCGAGACACAACTGCCCACATGGCCTCGCTCCCCCGCAAGCCCCGGAAATAAAAAAGCGGCGACTGGAACAAACCAGTCGCCGCGTTTCGGTGTCATCCAGGCAATGGGCAACCTTGCTGCGTCGCAGCACCAGCCGCCCACCGGGAGCCCTGCCTCATCAGGGATACAGGCCGCGCATTTCGCGCGCCTGCAGAATACGCGTACAGGCAACGATAAACGCAGCCGTCCGCAACGTGACCTTGTTGTCCTGGGCAACCTGCCAGATTGCCCGGAAGGCCTCTTGCATGATCCGTACCAGGCGCTCGTTGATCTCCTCTTCGGTCCAGAAGAAGCTCGAGAAATCCTGCACCCATTCAAAGTAGGACACGGTCACGCCGCCGGCGTTGGCGATCACGTCCGGGCAAACCAGGATATTGCGCTCGCGAAGAATATCGTCGGCTTCGGGCGTGGTCGGGCCGTTGGCGCCCTCGATCACCAGCTTCGCCTTGATCTTCGGCGCATTGCTGGCGGTCAGTTGCCCTTCCAGCGCGGCCGGGATCAGGATGTCGCAATCGACTTCCCAGAACTGTTCGGTGGAGATGACCTCGGCGCGGTAGCCTTCGATCGTGCCGCTGTGCGACGCGTACTCCATCATCTTCGGCACGTCCAGGCCGGCCGGGTCGAACAGCGTGGTGCGATGGTCCTGCACCGCCACCACCGTCGCGCCCGCCTCATGGAACAGCTTGGCTGCCACGGCACCCACGTTGCCGAAGCCCTGCACCGCCACGCGCGCGCCCTTGACGTCCATGCCCAGGTTGCGGGCCGCCTCGGAACCGACGACGAACACACCGCGGCCCGTGGCTTCATGACGACCCAGCGAACCGCCCAGCGAGATCGGCTTGCCGGTCACCACGCCGGTGGCCGTGCTGCCCGAGTTCATCGAGTAGGTATCCATCATCCAGGCCATGACCTGGGCGTTGGTGTTCACGTCCGGGGCGGGAATGTCCTTGCTCGGTCCGATGATGATGTTGATTTCGCTCGTGTACCGGCGGGTCAGGCGTTCCAGTTCGCCGTGCGACAGGGTGCGCGGATCAACGCGGATACCGCCCTTGGCGCCGCCGTACGGCACGTTCACGGCCGCATTCTTGACCGACATCCAGGCCGACAGCGCCATCACCTCGGACAACGTCACGTCCTGGTGGAAGCGGACGCCGCCCTTGCCCGGGCCGCGCGACAGGTTGTGCTGCACGCGATAGCCCTCGAAGTGGGCGATCGTGCCGTTGTCGAGTTCGATGGGTACGTCGACGATCATCGCGCGCTTCGGGCGCTTCAGGGTTTCCACCCAGCGTGCCAGCGAGCCCAGGTAGGGCGTGACACGGTCGACTTGCTGCAGGTAGATCCCCCACGGGCCGAGGTTGTCGGCGTTCAGGTACGAAGGCAGGGTATGACCATTGGAGACGTTTTGCGTCGGTGCTGCGGAAGACATCGTTGGGTCCCGAGTAAAGGTGACACGGAGCATATCGGCGGCTCCACTCCCGAATCCAATGCCGTTTGATTATCCGCCCATGCAGGGTTATGCAAGACACGCATAATCATTACCCCCTCCCCGAAATGGGTTTTTTACGAGGTCAGCGCCGCCCAGATCTTGTCCACGAGCTGGCGCTTGCGGCGCTGCTGGCTGCCGCGCCGCTCGTTGGCGTGTTCCGGCGGCCGTTCGCGATAGAGCCGGATTTCCATGTCGATCGACTGGGGCAAGCCCTTCGCGGCATCGGCGCGCACCAGCCGGCCGGCGGCAACGTCCTCGCGTACCGCGCTCTCGGGCAGGAAGGCCATGCCATGCCCGGCCAGCGCCATGACCTTGAGCGCCTCGGCCATATCAGTCTCGTAGCATTTGTCGAGCTTGAGCGTTTCCGGCGATTCGGCCAGCAGCATGTCCACCATGCGGCCAAGGAAGGCATTGGGCGTGTAGCTCAGGTACGGCACCGGCTTCTTGTCGGTGCCGGGCATCCGGAACAGCGGGCGGCCGGACGCATCGGGGACGCTATAGGGAGACAGGCGCTCGGTGCCGAGCACCAGCATGTCGTAGTGCGCCGGGTCGAGCTGGATGGCCTGGCGCGAGTGGTGATAGACCATGACGAGGTCGCACCCACCTTCGACGAGCATCAGCACCGCGTCGTGCACGTTCAGCGCCCGCAGCCGGCATGGCAGCGTGCCGACCTTGCGCTCGACCCCCTTGAGCCACTCCGGGAAAAACGTCAGCGACAGCGTGTGCGGCACCGCGAATTCCAGCACCTGCGCGTTGGCCGAGCGCTGGCCGCGCATTAGCGCCCGCGTCTCACTGACCTGCGCCAGCATCGCCAGCGCCTGTTCATAGAACACCTTGCCGGCGGCCGTCAGGCTGGTGGGATAGCTCGAACGGTCGATCAGTTCGGTGCCGACCCACGCCTCGAGCGACTGGATCCGACGCGAGAATGCCGGCTGCGTGACATGCCGCAGTTCCGCCGAGCGCGAGAAGCTGTGCGTCTCGGCCAGGCTGACGAAGTCTTCAAGCCATTTGATTTCCATGGCGCGGATTATCACCCGGCGCCCGCGCGGACGCACGGCGCGCAAGATAATTCCCAAAAATGCGCAACCAGTAGAACAGGATTACAATTCCAATCCATTCCAGACTGAAATTTGCATCATTGTGCTCGGAGGGTCCTCCTATGATGGAAGCCATAACACCACCAAGAAGAGCTCGCCATGCAAACCTCCGCCCCTTGCGCCAGCTCCGGCGCCCCAGAACCGTCGCCACTGACGCCGTTCACCAGCGGAATCGAAGCCACCCTGGCCAAGAACGCCCGCATGGTCGCCGAAGAAGTCGCCGCGAGCCTGCCCGATGCGGAAACGCTGCTGGCCAGCCTGCCGCCGGGCGCGCTGGAAGGCAGCCCGGATACCTACACCCGCCATCTGGTCCACGCCGACCCGTTCGAACGCTTTTCCGTGATGCTGCTGGTCTGGCGTCCCGGCCAGTTCAGCCCGGTGCACGGCCATCGCACGTGGTGCGCCTATCGCGTGCTGCGCGGCACCATGTACGAACGGCACTACCGCTGGGATCCGGAAAGCCGCACGGCGTCGCAGGTCGGCGCCGTGACGCGCGAAGCCGGCGATACGTTCAGCGTGCCGGCCGGCCTGCAACACATCCACGCCCTCGGCAATGCCAGCGACGACGTCACCGTCTCGCTGCACATCTACGGCGTGGAACAGAGCCGCATCTCCACCGGCGTCAACCTGCTGGTAGACACCGTCGTCAGCTGACACTCGCACCGCAAGGGCGGCGGGTGCCCGGCACCCCTTTCGCCCCCTTGATTGCGAGACCCCATGGACCGTTATGACCGCCAGATCCTCAGCATTCTGCAGGAGGACGCCACCGTGCCCGTCGCCGAGATCGGCGAACAGGTCGGCCTGACATCGACTCCCTGCTGGCGCCGAGTCCAAAAGCTGGAAGAGTCCGGCATCATCCGCAAGCGCGTGGCGCTGCTCGACCCCGCCAAGCTGAACGTCGGCGTGACCGTCTTCGTCTCGGTCCGCACCAACCAGCACAGCGAAAAATGGCTCAAGACCTTCCACGGGCTGGTGGCGTCGATCCCGGAAGTCACCGAGTTCTATCGCATGGCGGGCGATACCGACTACCTGCTGCGCGTGGTGGTGCCCGATATCGCCGCCTATGACGCCGTGTACAAGAAGCTGATCCAGGGCACCGAGCTTGCTGACGTCAGTTCCAGCTTCGCGATGGAGCAGATCAAGTACACGACGGCGCTGCCGCTGGATTACGCGTAGCGGGTCAGGCTTCAGAGAAGCCGGTCCGCTCTCCCCCGGAGCGGGAAAGCGGAGAAACACCGAAGCCTCACCCCCGATGCGCCCAGCCCGTCATCCGTTTCTCCAGCACCGAGAACAGCTCATACATGCCCATCGCCATGATGGCGATGACGACGAGACCGGCGAACGCCAGCGGCATCTTCATGGCCGATCCTGCGGACACGAGCAGATAGCCGATTCCTTCGTTGGCGGCGTTCATCTCCGACACCGTGGTGCCGACGAACGCAAGCGTGATCGCCACCTTCAGCGAGGCGAAGAAGAACGGCATCGCGCGGGGCAGGCCCACCTTCAGCAGCACGTCGCGACGCTTGGCGCCGAGCACGCGCAGTACGTCCTCGAGTTCGGGTTCGAGTGTCGCCAGCCCCGTCGCGATATTGACCATGATCGGGAAGAACGAGATCAGGAACGCGGTCACGATCGCCGGCCCGGCGCCAAGCCCAAACCACACCACCAGGATCGGCACGAACGCCGCCTTCGGCAGCGCGTTGAAGGCCGTCATCAGCGGATAGGTTGCCGCGTACGCCAGTTTCGACGATCCCATCAGCATGCCGAGCACCACGCCCACCGCGATGGCCAGGCCGAAGCCGACCATCGTGGTCCAGAAGGTGCGCCACGCGTGAGCGGCGATCACATCGCCATACTCGGTCATCGAAGCGACAATCGAAGACGGGCTCGGCAAGATGAAGTCCGACACGTTGAACGCGAGACACGCCACCTGCCACAGCAACAGGAACGCACCCAGCAACAGCCACGGGGCCACGCGCTGCACGCGTTTTGCCTGAATCGAAGACATCGTGTTCATGATCATTGCTGCCTGACGTGGCCGATCTTCTCGCGCAACTCGTGCACGCGTTCGGCGAAGGGTTCGGAATAGGTGACATCGAGCGGACGCGGGCGCGGCAGGTCGATCTCCCGGCGCAGCAGGATGCGCCCCGGCCGCGCGCTCATGACGTACACGGTATCGGCCAGGAACACGGCCTCGCGCAGATCGTGCGTGACGAGGATCACGTTGAAGCGCTGCGCCTGCCAGAGGTCCCGCAGCACGCACCAGAGTTCCTCTCGCGTGAACGCGTCGAGCGCGCCGAACGGCTCATCCAGCAGCAGCATTCGCGGCTGATGGATCAGCGCCCGGCAAATCGATGCCCGCTGCTGCATGCCGCCCGAAAGCTGCCACGGATACTTGTCCTCGTAACCAGCAAGCCCGACCGTCTTCAGCAGATCGCGGGCACGCGCCACATACTCGTCGCGCTTCGCGCGCATGGTCGAGCGGTACGGCTCGACGATCTCGAGCGGCAGCATCACGTTGTCGAGCGTGGTGCGCCATGGCAGCAGCGTCGGCGCCTGGAAAGCCATGCCCACCTGCTTGAGCGGCCCGCTGACCTTCTCGCCGTTGATGCTGACCGCACCACGCGTGGCCTGCCGCAGGCCGGTAGCCAGTTTCATGAACGTCGACTTGCCGCATCCAGAGGGGCCGACGATGGCGATGAACTCGCCTTCGGCTGCCTGCAGCGAGATGTCCTCGACCGCGAACTCCCCGCGCCGCGCCAGATCGTCGTCGTAGGCCAGCCAGACGCGATTGAAATCGACGAACGGCCGGGTTGCGTTGGAGGCTCCGCCAGTGGCGGGGTGAAGCGCTTGCCGGGCCATCATCGCAGGACATCCAGTTCGGCTGCCGACGGCAGGTAGGCATCGGTCCACAGCGCATCGGGATTGATGCGCCCCTTCGTGGCGAAGGCGTCGGCCACCTGGGATGCCATCAGCGACAGTCGCGGCTTGTTGACGCGCCCGAAACCCTCCGCCTTCGCGTCGGGCGACTTGACCACCGCGTCGAGCGCCATCTTCAGCCGGCGAACTTCAAGCTTCTCGTCGATGATCCCGTCGCGCGCCTTCACGGCCTTGATCCCCTCTTCCGGGTTCGCGATCACGTCCTTCGCCGATTTCGCGAACGCCCGCAGGAAGGCCTTGACCGCTTCAGGGTGGGCCTTCAGAAACTGCTCCGACGCAATGATCGCGTTGCCATACAGCTTCACGCCGTACTGCGGATAGGGGAGCACGACGATGTCCTCATCCTTCACGCCGCGCGCATTGAGATTCAGGATCGACGTGAACGAGAAGCCGGTGATCGCATCGAGATCGCCACGCGTCAGCATGGTCTCGCGCAGCGTCGGGTCCATCGCCTGCCAGTTGAACGACGCCGCCTGCAGGCCGTTGGCCTTGGCGAAGATCGGGAACGCGCGGCGGCCGGCATCGAATACCGGGGCGCCGAGCTTCTTGCCGGTCAGGTCCTTCGGCGCGCGAATGCCGGACTTCTTCAGCGCCAGCACGGCGGCCGGCGTGTTGTTGTAGACCATCATCACGGCCACCGGCTTGTTCTTCGCGTCCGGGTTGTTGCCGTAGAACTCCATTACCGATGCCAGATCGGCAAAACCCATGTCGTACGTGCCGGAGGCCACGCGATTGACCACGTTGCCCGATCCATTGCCGGCGTCGATCGACACGTCGAGCTTCTCGGCCTTGTAGTAGCCCTTCTGCTCGCCAAGCAGGAACAGCGCGGATGGCCCTTCAAAGCGCCAGTCGAGCTGAAAGCGGATCTTCGTCGCGGTCTGCGCCTGCGCGGTGCCCGCGCAGAGTGTCGACAGCACCATGGTGGTGCCCATGGCGGTGCACAGCTTCAGCAGATGACGGCGCAGAGGGGATTGCGGCATGGACCTTCTCCAGTAGTTGATCTCTCTGGAGAGGGCTTTTCGCAAGTGGCGTGCCAGCTTTTCAGGCGTCTCTCATGCACCGGGGCAAGGCGTGCCGGTGGCGCAATGACGAACCAGGATTGTGCGCGGACAGTTCTCAGCCGCGGTTGCTGGCATCGATTGTCGACAATCGATGCCTTGCGCTATGCATCCTGCGTGGCGTCGCCCACATCGATCGCCAGCGCGTCGGCATCGGGCGAGCCCTCCGCCGCGTTGCGCGCCTGGATCTGCCACATCTCGGCGTAGTGGCCATTGGCCCGCATCAGCTCGGCATGGGTGCCGCGCTCGATGATGCGTCCACGGTCCATCACAAGAATCTGGTCGGCGTGCACCACGGTCGATAGCCGGTGCGCGATCAGCAGCGTGGTGCGATTCTGCGCCAGCCGCATCAGTTCCGACTGGATCGCCTGTTCGGTGCGAGAGTCGAGCGCCGACGTGGCTTCGTCGAATACCAGGATCGGTGGGTTCTTCAGCAGCGTGCGCGCGATGGCCACCCGTTGCTTCTCGCCGCCGGACAGCTTCAGGCCCCGCTCGCCCACCGGCGTGTCGTAGCCCTGCGGCAATTCGCTGATAAAGGTGTCGATCTGCGCGGCGCGCGCTGCCTCGATGACTTCCTCGCGCGTGGCCTCCGGGCGGCCATAGGCGATGTTGTAGTAGATGCTGTCGTTAAACAGCACGGTGTCCTGCGGCACGATGCCGATCGACGCGCGCAGGCTGACCTGCCGCACCTTGCGGATGTCCTGCCCATCGACCTCGATGCTGCCCCGCGTGACGTCGTAGAAGCGGAACAGCAGCCGCGCGAGCGTGGACTTGCCCGAGCCGCTGTGGCCAACCACGGCCGTTGTCGTCCCCGCCGCGATCGTGAAATCGACGTCGTCGAGAATCACGCGGTTCTTCTCGTAGCCAAAGCCGACATGGCGGAAGCGCACCTCGGCGCCGTTGACGGCGAGCACCGGCGCGCCGGGCGTGTCGGCCACCTCCTGTTGCGTGCCGAGCAGCACGAACATGCGGTCCATATCGGTGGTGGCCTGCTTGATCTCGCGATAGATCACGCCCAGGAAGTTGAGCGGGATATAGAGCTGGATCATCAGCGTGTTGACCAGCACGAGGTCACCAAGCGTGAGCTTGCCGGCGGCAACGCCCACCGTGGCACGCCACAGGATCAGGATCAGGCCCAGGGCGATGATCGCCTGCTGGCCGAAATTCAGGAACGACAGCGAGTTCTGCGAGCGGATCGCCGCCGTGCGATAGGTACGCAGGTTCTCGTCGTAGCGGCGTGCCTCGTACTCCTCGTTCCCGAAATATTTCACGGTCTCGAAGTTCAGCAGCGAGTCGATTGCCTTCTGGTTGGCGCGCGAGTCGAGCTCGTTCATCTTGCGCCGGAAATGCGTGCGCCATTCGGTCACGACGATCGTGAACACGATGTAGCCAGCCAGCGCGCAGATCGTGATCGCGGCGAACCAGATGTCGTAGCGCACAACGAAGAAGCCGATCACTAGCGACATCTCGACCAGCGTGGGCAGGATGCTGTACAACGAGTACGAGATCAGTGACTGGATGCCGCGCGTCCCGCGCTCGATGTCCCGGCTCATCCCCCCGGTCTGCCGATCCAGATGGAAGCGCAGCGACAGCGCGTGCAAATGGCGGAACACCTGCAGCGCGATCTCTCGCACCGCGCTCTGCGTGACCTTCGAGAAGAGGATTTCACGCAACTCGGTGAACAGCGTGCTCGATAGGCGCAACAGACCGTAGCCAACAATCAATCCCACTGGCACGGCCAGCAACGCCGCCGGATCGCCAGGCGCGATGTTCATGCTGTCGACCAGCTTCTTCATCAGCACCGGCACGCCCAGGTTGGCCACCTTGGCGGCGACCAGGCAGGTAAGCGCCAGCATCACGCGCCACTTGTAGTGCCAGACGTAGGGGAGCAGGTTGCGAACGGTCTGCCAGTCACTGCGGCGCGCGCCGCCGCCCTGGAACAGCGAATTTGCCGGCTCGGCGGGGGCGGGCTCGGCGGTCGTGGAATAGCGGCGCATACGTTAGAATTCGGGCCAATGCCGCGATTGTCGCAGAGATCCGACAACCCGGCAGGCCTCCGCTTCATCCGCCCCGAAAGACCCGCCATGACCACTTCCAGCTTTGTTCCCGAACTCCCTTCCGGCAAGAATCCCGCGCTGCGCGTGGTGCCGATGCCGGCCGACGCCAACGTACACGGCGATGTGTTCGGCGGGTGGATCATGTCGCAGGTGGACATGGCCGGATCGATCCCCGCCGTGGAGCGCGCCCAAGGCCGCGTGGCCACCGTGGCGGTGAATTCGTTCCTGTTCAAGAATCCGGTGTTCGTCGGCGATCTGGTCAGCTTCTATGCCGACATCGTCAAGACGGGCCGCACGTCGATCACGGTCTCCGTGGAGGTCTACGCGCAACGGATGCGCCACGCCAACGAGATCGTGAAAGTGACGGAGGCCACGCTGACGTACGTGGCCACCGACGAGAGCCGGCAACCAAGGGTGTTGCCGGCGGCTTGATCGCAGGGAGTTCTCTCCTCTCCGCAGCCCCTCTCCCATCGCATGGGAGAGGGGCGCAAACAAGCTACAGCTTGCTTCGCCTTAGCTGAACTTCGAGAAATCCGGCTTGCGCTTCTCGAAGAATGCCGTAAAGGCCTCCTTCGCTTCCGGCGCGACCAGCATGCGGCGGAACACCTCGCCCTCCTCAAGCATCTTCTTTTCCACGGCCGCCGCGTCATCGCCCTTCATCAGGCGCTTGGTTTCGCGCAGCGACGACGCGGGCAGCACCGCCAGCTTGGCCGCCTGCTGACGCACATAACCCTGCAGTTCCGCCACCGACAGTACCTTCGTCACCAGACCGATTTCGAAGGCTTCCTGGGCGCTGAATGCCTCGCCAAGAAGCAGCTTTTCGGCGGCGCGCTGATAGCCGACCATGCGCGGCAACAGCAGGCTCGACGCCGCCTCCGGGCAGAGGCCGAGTTGGGCGAACGGCAGCGCCAGCTTTGCCGTCTCGGATGCGTAGACGAGATCGCAATGCAGCAGCAGCGTGGTGCCGATGCCAACGGCTGCGCCGCTGACCGATGCCACGATGGGCTTGGTCGCCCGGCTGATTGCCTGGAGGAACTGGAACACCGGTGCCGGCGCGCCATCGGCGCCGTTGGTCGGCGGGCGCTTCAGGAAGTCCTCGATGTCGTTGCCCGCCGTGAAGACTTCCGGCTTGCCTTCGATCACGATGACGCGAACCGCGGCGTCGGTCTCGGCGGCGCGCAGCGCGTCGGCCATGGTCTGGTACATCGCCGCGGTGATCGCGTTCTTCTTGTCGATGCGATCGAAGCCAATGGTCAGTACGCCCTGGTCGATGCTGGTTGCAATGCTCATTTCTACCTCGTCTCCGTTTTGAGAAGGAAGCCGATCACACGAACGGTGGCGGCGCTTCGGAAAGATAACTCAAGCCGAACGCGCCCGCTCCCACGTTCAGCGCGACGGTCAGGCTCATCGGCGCCAGCATCAGCTCCACGTTGCGCGATGCGGCGATGTGCTTCAAGGATTGCCAGGCCGGCAGCGATTCCACCTCATCGATATCGCCCGCATAGCACGCGGCCACGGCCGGCGTCAGCAGGCTGTCGGCGCGAATGCAGGCTTCGACGTGGGAGAGCAGCCGGCGAACGCCCTCTTCGTTGCCACGCGCCTTGGCAATGGCCTGGGTGACGCCCCGGTGCATATGGATTACCGGGCGGATGTTGAACGCGCTGCCAAGCATGTAGCGGCTCCACGTGATGCTGTTCTCGCCCTTGAGCTTGGCACGCGTGTACATGTAGAGCAGTTCGTCGGGAATCAGGAACATGTGGGCCGCATCGCGCAGGCGGTTCTCGACCGCGTCGACCACGGATGCCGCACTGGCGCCGTCGGCGAGCATTCGCGCAGCCTCGCGCACGATCAGCGCCTGGCCCGGGCCAATGGCACCGGTGTCGATCACGGTCAGGTCGAACAGCCCGCTGCGGCCGGCATCCTTGCGCAGCTTGAAACTGCGCGCGACAGTACCGACCACCGCGCCGGTGGCATTCGAATACAGCTTGCTACGGCTGCTGGCGATGGTCAGCAAAATGGCCCGGTCACAACCGGCCACCACGTTCTTGAGCAAATGGTCTTCCAGCTCGCGTTCGAGCAGCGGGATCGATTCCGCGTAGTGGTCCTGCTTGCCGACCAGATACTTCTGGTACAGGTTTGGAAGCTCGGCTTCGTCGCGGGTGTCGACCACGAAGCGGTCGCCGGCCCGGATGCGGAATGGAATCGTGCGGACGCCTAGCGCGTCCATCATCGCGCGCGGCATGTCACACGCCGCGTCGGCCAGAATGGCGGTCTCCTGCATATTGTTGTTCTCCCCTCGGTTTCAGTGTGTTGGCATCTCCGTGTCCATGCATTTCCTCACCTGATCGAAGGTCGGGACAGCCCACCCGTCGGGCTGTCCCTGGCGCGCTTTATTTATACGCGCTCGAAGATTCCGGCTGCGCCCATGCCCGTGCCCACGCACATGGTCACCATGCCGTACTTCATGTTGTGGCGACGCAGTGCGTGCACCACAGTGGCCGAACGGATCGCTCCGGTCGCACCGAGCGGGTGGCCCAGCGCGATGGCGCCGCCCATCCGGTTGACCTTGGCCGGATCAAGTTCCAGGTCACGCATCACCGCCAGCGATTGCGCGGCAAACGCTTCGTTCAGCTCGATCCAGTCGATCTGGTCCTGCGTCAGGCCAGCGGCCTTCAGCGCAGCCGGAATCGCTGCCTTCGGACCGATCCCCATGATCTCCGGCGGCACGCCACGCACCGCGAACGATACGAAACGGGCCCGCGGCACCAGGTTGAACTGCTTGAGGATCTTCTCCGAAACCAGGATCAGCGCGCCGGCGCCATCGGACGTCTGCGAGCTATTGCCGGCCGTCACGCTGCCCTTGTTGGCGAACACCGCGCGCAGCTTGCCAAGCCCTTCCACCGACGTATCGGGACGCGGTCCCTCGTCCAGCGAAATAGTACGCGTCTTGACGTTGATCTGACCAGACGCGAGATCCGGGAACCGCTCAACTACCTCAATCGGGGTAATTTCGTCCTTGAATTCGCCAGCCTGCTGCGCGGCGATGGCCTTCTGGTGCGATGCCAGCGAGAACGCATCCTGGTCCTCGCGGCTGACCTTCCACTGCGTGGCCACCTTCTCGGCCGTCAGACCCATGCCGTAGGCAATGCCGATATTCTCGTCGCGTTCGAAGATCGACGGCGACATCGACGGCGAGTTGCCCATCATCGGCACCATGCTCATCGACTCCACGCCGGCGGCGATCATTACATCCGATTCGCCCACGCGGATACGGTCCGCAGCCATTGCCACGGCCGACAGGCCCGACGCGCAGAAGCGGTTCACGGTGATGCCGCCCACGGTGTTGGGCAGGCCTGCCAGCAGCGCGCCGATACGCGCCACGTTCAGGCCCTGCTGCGCTTCGGGAATCGCGCAGCCGACGATGGCGTCCTCGATCAGCGCGGGGTCCAGGCTCGGCACCTGGGCCACGGCCGCTTGCAGGATCGTCGCCAGCAGGTCATCGGGACGGGTGTTCTTGAAAGCGCCCTTCGGGGCCTTGCCGATCGGCGAACGGGTAGCCGCGACAATGTATGCGTCTTGCAGTTGTTTCATGATGTCGGTTCCTCGTTGGCCTGATTAGTTGCGCACCGGCTTGCCCGTCTGCAGCATTCCCATGATCCGCTCCTGGGTCTTGCCGTTGCCCAGCAGGTCGATGAATGCGCGACGCTCCAGCGCCAGCAGCCAGTCTTCGCTGACCAGCGAGCCGGCCTCCACATCGCCGCCGCAAACCACTTCCGCGATGCGCGAGGCAATCAGGAAGTCGTGCGCCGAGATGAAGTTGCCGTCGCGCATGTTGACCAGCGATGCCTTGATCGTGGCGATGCCCGAGCGGCCAGCCACCGGAATCAGCTGGCCGGGCAGCGGTGCGCGATAGCCGGCGTTGGCCAGCGCGCGCACTTCGTTCTGCGCCACGTACAGCAGTTCATGGACGTTATAGACGATCGTGTCGGTCGGCTGGACGTAGCCGATCTTCTGCGCGTCGAGCGCCGACGACGACACCTTGGCCATCGCCGCTGCCTGGAAGCGATTGGTGATGAAGTTCAGGTAGTTCGTGCTGCCCGCTGCCTGCGCGGCCTTGGCTGCTGCGATCGCGGCTTCCTTGAGGCCACCGCCGGCCGGCACCAGACCCACGCCCACCTCGACGAGACCGACATAGCTTTCCAGCGCCACCACCCGCTTCGCGGAATGCAGCATCAGTTCGCAGCCACCGCCGAGCGCGATGCCCGACACGGCCGGCACCACCGGCACCGCCGCGTACTTCACGCGCATCATCGTGTCCTGGAACTTCTTGACGAACGGCTCGATGCCCTTGGCACCGCCCATCATGAAGGCCGGCATCGCGGCTTCCAGGTTGGCGCCCGCCGAGAATGGACCACCCGGCGCGCCCAGTTGCAGCGACGTCGGTTGCCACACCACCAGACCCTTGTAGCTGGCTTCGGCCAGTTCCACGGCGCGCACGATGGTATCGAGCACATCTGGGCCAACCGTGTTCATCTTGCTCTTGAACGAGATCACGAGCACATCGTCGGCACCATCAGTGGTCCAGATGCGCGCGCCATCGTTCTCCTCGATCGTTTTGCCGGCACGGCGCGGATCGGGCGAGTCGGTACCCTTCAGCGCGGCACGGAACACCTGGCGCTGGTACACCGGCAATTCGGCACGCTTGACGAATGCACTGGCCGCCGGCGACCACGAACCCTGCGCGCCATGCACGCCACCGTTCTCGGCCACGGCGCCGTTCAGCACCCATGCCGGCAGCGGAGCGTTCGAGAGCGCCTTGCCTGCCTCGACATCTTCCTTGACCCACTCGGCCACCTGCTTCCAGCCAGCGGCCTGCCAATCTTCGAACGGACCCGAGTTCCAGCCGAAGCCCCAGCGAATGGCCAGGTCGATATCGGCCGCCGAGCCAGCGATCTGTTCCAGATAGACGGCGATGTAGTGGAACACGTCACGGAACACGCCCCACAGGAACTGGGCCTGCGGATTGGTCGATTCACGCAGCAGCTTGATACGTTCGGCCGGTTCCTTCTTCAGGATGCGCACGACGATCTCGTCGGCCTTCTTGCCGGACTCGACGTACTGGCCAGACTTGGCGTCCAGCACCTTGATCGCCTTGCCTTCCTTCTTGTAGAAACCGGCGCCGGTCTTCTGGCCCAGCGCGCCGGCATCCACCAGCCCCTTCAGCACGGCCGGCGTCTTGTACACCGGCGCGAACGGGTCATCGGTCAGGTTGTCCTGCATCGTCTTGATGACGTGCGCCATCGTGTCCAGGCCTACCACGTCGGCGGTGCGGAACGTGGCCGACTTGGCGCGGCCCAGCTTGGTACCGGTCAGGTCGTCGACGATATCGAACGGAATGCCGAACTTCTCGGCTTCGGCGAACACGGCCAGGATCGAGAAGATGCCGACACGGTTGGCGATGAAGTTCGACGTGTCCTTGGCGCGCACGACACCCTTGCCCAGCGACGTGGTCAGGAACGATTCCAGACGGTCGAGAATCTCCGGCTTGGTCGTCGCGGTCGGGATCAGCTCCACCAGGTGCATGTAGCGCGGCGGATTGAAGAAGTGCACACCGCAGAAGCGCGACTTCAGGTCGGCATCGAAGCCATCGGACAGCGCCGTGATCGACAGGCCAGACGTGTTCGTGGCGAAGATTGCGTTCGGCGCGAGATGCGGCGACACCTTCTTGTAGAGGTCATGCTTCCAGTCCATGCGCTCGGCGATCGCCTCGATCACCACGTCGCACTCCTTGAGCAGGGCGATGTCGTCCTCGTAGTTGGCGGCGCGAATCAGGCCGGCCTCTTCCTTGATGCCGAGCGGCGCGGGCGAGAGCTTCTTCAGGTTCTCGATCGCGCGATCGGCGATACCGTTCTTCGGGCCTTCCTTGGCCGGCAGGTCGAACAGGATCACGGGAACGCGGGCGTTGATCAGATGGGCGGCAATCTGCGCCCCCATGACGCCGGCACCGAGCACAGCGACCTTCTTGACGATGAAATTGGACATGCGCGCTCCTTGGCTAGTGAGCGTTTGAGGAGAGATGAATATGCTGCGGGTGGATTCTCCCCTTCTCCCGTATCAGGGGAGAAGGGAGACAACCCTCAGGGGAGCAACCCCAATCAGAACAGATCTGCGTCCAGCGCCATCAGCGTGGATGCGCCAGCGCGAGCCTTGCGAATCTCGCCCGCGGTTTCCGGCAGCAGCTTGGCGAAGTAGAAGCGCGCCGTGGCCAGCTTGGTCGTGTAGAACTTGTCGCCGCTATCCTGCTTGTCCAGGGCGATCTTGGCCATGCGGGCCCAGAAGTACGAGAACACGAGGTGTCCCACCACGCGCAAGTACGGCACGGCGGCAGCACCCACTTCGTCGGCATTGCCCATCGCCTTCATGCCGATCTCCATCGTCAGCTTCTGCACCTTGTCGCCGATGTCGGCCAGCGGGTTGACGAACTCCTGCATCGCCTCGCTCGTGCCTTCTTCCTCGACAAACGTCTGCACGATCTTGCCGAAGGCCTTCAGCTTGGCGCCCATGTCGCCCAGCACCTTGCGGCCCAGCAGGTCCAGCGACTGAACCGTGTTGGTGCCTTCGTAGATCATGTTGATACGCGCGTCGCGCACGTATTGCTCCATGCCCCACTCGGAGATGTAGCCGTGGCCGCCGAACACCTGCATGCCCTCGTTGGTCGAGGTGAAGGCGTTGTCGGTCAGGAAGGCCTTGATGACCGGGGTCAGCAGCGCCACGAGGTCGCCGGCTTCCTTGCGCACGCTTTCGTCGGGGTGCGACAGTTCACGGTCGATCTGCAGCGCGGTCCAGTAGGCGAACGCGCGGCCACCTTCGGCGTAGGCCTTTTGCGTCAGCAACATGCGACGCACGTCCGGGTGCACGATGATCGGGTCGGCGGGCTTGTCCGGTGCCTTCGGGCCAGTCAGCGAGCGCATCTGCAGACGGTCCTTCGCGTAGGCCAGCGAGTTCTGATAGGCCACCTCGGTCAAGCCCAGACCCTGGGCGCCAACGCCGAGGCGCGCGGCGTTCATCATCACGAACATCGCGTTCAGGCCCTTGTTGGGCTCGCCCACCATCCAGCCGCGCGCGCCGTCGAGGTTCATCACGCAGGTGGCGTTGCCGTGAATGCCCATCTTGTGTTCGATCGAGCCGCACTTGATGCCGTTGCGCTCGCCCGGGTTGCCGTTGGCGTCGGGGATGAACTTCGGCACGACGAACAGCGAAATGCCCTTGGTACCGCCAGGTGCGTCCGGCAGGCGTGCCAGCACGAGGTGGATGATGTTCTCGGCCATGTCATGCTCGCCGGCCGAGATAAAGATCTTGGTGCCGGTGATCGAGTACGAGCCATCGGCCTGCGGTTCGGCCTTGCTGCGCAGGATGCCGAGATCGGTGCCGCAGTGCGGCTCGGTCAGGCACATCGTGCCCGTCCAGACACCCGACACCAGCTTCGGCAGATACGTCTGCTTCAGTTCCGGCGTGCCGTGCGCGTGCAGCGCTTCATAGGCACCGTGCGACAGGCCCGGATACATCGTCCATGCCTGGCCGGCCGAGTTCAGCATCTCGTACAGCGCGTTGTTGATCATGATCGGCAAACCCTGGCCGCCAAACTCCGGATCGCACGCCAGTGCGGGCCAGCCGGCTTCCACGAACTGCTGATAGGCCTCCTTGAAGCCCTTGGGCGCGCGCACCACGCCGTCGCCGACGTAGGTGCAGCCTTCACGGTCACCAGGCTGGTTCAGCGGGAAGACCACGTCGGAGCAGAACTTGCCGGCTTCCTCAAGCACCTGGTTGATGGTGTCCACGTCGATGTCCGCGTGCTGCGGCATCGCCTTGAGTTCGGCTTCGGCGCCGAGCAGTTCATGGAGCACGAACTGCATGTCGCGCAACGGTGCGGTGTACTGGCCCATCAAAGACTCCTTGGAGGTTTGCTAGTGCCACCACACGCGCGAGCCGCGCACCCTGAAGTGGGATTGCGCGAGCGCTGCCCGTGGGGCGGCTCAGGTTCGGTAAGACTGAATCAGTTTGTTGAGCGCAACCATGGCAAGCTCGGCGCTGTCCGGCAGGCGAAGGAAACGGGCGTCGTGATGCAAGCCTAGTTCAAGACTGTACATTTCGAACAGCATCAGGCGCGGATCGCAATCCGCGCGCAGGTGCCCCTCTTCCTTGGCCTGATCGATCGCACGCATCAGCGCGGCACGCCAGATCGTGACGCTCTTGACGAGCTCGTCACGCACCGGGCTTTCCGCGCGATCGTCGTACTCGACCGCACCGCTGATGTAGATGCACCCCGTGGTCACTTCCTGGATGCGCTTTTCCATCCAGCGTCGCACCATCGACCACAGGCGAGGCAACCCACGCGGCTCTTGCAGCGAGGGGTAGAACACCTCCTGCTCGAACCGCCGGTGATACTCGCGCACCACTTCAACCTGCAGGTCCTCGCGCGAACCGAAATGCGCGAAGACGCCGCTCTTGCTCATCTGCATACGTTCCGCGAGCAGGCCGATGGTCAGCCCTTCGAGCCCGTCGCGAGACGACAGTTCCAGTGCCGCATCGAGAATCGCCACGCGCGTCATCTCGCCCTTGCGCAAGGGCGCGGGCGCGGCGGCGGATTCAAGGCGAACTGACTGGTGGCGCATGTTTTTTCTCCGTTCTTTGCAGTGCTCTCAGGAGCACTGTTCTTGACCTGACGTTGCGGTCGGCAGGCACTTCGGTCGCTGATTTTCAATAGGGGCGGCCGCGAATGCACGAAGTCTAAGCCAAAAAAGAACGGTCGTTCAGATTATTCTGGCGAGGCCGATTGGCATCAAGCTTTTAATTAGACCCGTGTTTCTAAACGGACGGCATCGCGCTGGTAACTTGCGGCGCAATGCAGCATCGGCTTAAAACCGGCTTGAAATGGCCGGGGCACGTTTGCGCGGAAGGCGCGGCTTGCGGCAGGGCAGCATGTTACCGTGCCCGGCTTGCGCGGCGTCAGTAACGGCCTGTGACACCCGCGATCACGACGCCGAGACGCAACACGTAGTACGCCGCCCAATTGGCAAACCGGCGCAGTCGCGGCAGGCGTGCGTGAACCTCGGGCACCACGCGCGCGCTGCGCTGCGCCATGGCCCGCTCCAGACGCGCGCGCAGCACGCCGGCAAAGCTCGGGTCATACACCGCGACATTGGCCTCTCGTGCCAGCAGCAGGCTGAACGGATCCAGGTTGCTCGAGCCGACCGTCGCCCACGAGTTGTCGATGACGGCGACCTTCGCGTGCAGGAAGCTCGCCTCGTATTCGTAGATTTCGATGCCGGCCTCGAGCAGCCGCGCATAGAGCGCGTGCGTCGCGAAATGTTGCAGCCGGTACTCGACCATCCCCTGCAGCAGCAGTCGCACACGCACCCCGCGCTCACGGCACGCCAGCAACGCGCGCCGCATCTTCGTGCCAGGCAGAAAATAGGCGTTGGCGATGATCACGTCATGACGCGCGGCGCCCAGCGCGTAGAGATATTCGCGCTCGATCGTGCGGCGATTGCGCAGGTTGTCGCGCAGCAGCAATGCCGCAGCCACGCCGCCCGCGTGATGCTCGCGCCGGGCCTGCCGCGCGGCGGTGGTCAGCGTTTCCACTTCGGTGAAAGCCGTTGCGGTTTCGCGCAGCCCGCGTTGCTGTGCCATCCGGAACCACAGCCGCGCCGAAGCGAGCGCGATCTGCGCCACCAGCGGGCCGCGCACGCGCACGGCAAAGTCGTAGCGTGGGCCGACTTCGGGCAATTCCAGCGGGCCGTAGTTGTGGTCGTCGATGATATTGATACCACCGACGAAGGCCACGCTGTCGTCGATCACCGCCATCTTGCGATGCAACCGCCGCAGATGCCGGCGCGCCAGCCTGAATCCACGCACCGGACGAAAAACCTCGAGGCGCACACCTCCATCGCGCAGCCGGCTGGCGAGCGTCGCAGGCAGATCCCCCGCGCCGAATCCGTCGACGACCAGCCTGACATCCACACCGCGTTGCGCCGCCCGGATCAACGCATCAGTAACAAGGGCGCCGACATCATCGTCGGCATAAATATAGGTCTCGAGCACGACGTGCACGCGCGCGGCATCAATCGCCTCGATCAGGGCGGGAAAATACTCCTGGCCGTTGCTCAGCAGATCGACCAGGTTGCCCTGGACCGGGCTGCCGCGCCGGCGCACCCAGCGCATCAATGGCGCAGTGGCGTTGGCAACGGTGGTGGCAGCGGGATCGCCAACCTCTTGATGCAATGCGCTCGATGGCGATTCCGGCGTGCCTGGCGCACTCGACGTTGGGGGCGATACCCGATCGTTGATCCGTGACATGGCTCGATTATCGGCGAACGGGCGGCTCCTGCACATGGCCCTGGCGAAGTCTGATATTGTCGGAGCATTGTGACGCCCAACAGGGAAAGCATTGTGAAGGTATTCGGTATCGCCGGCTCGTCGGGCAGCGGCAAGAGCACGCTACTGGACCAGTTGATCCCCCGTTTCGTAGCCGATGGCCTACGCGTCGCGGGCATCAAGCACACTCACCACGGGTTCGACCCAGACACGCCGGGCAAGGATTCATGGCGGATGCGCGAGGGCGGCTGCCAGAACGTGGTGCTTGTGGGCGCCCGTCACCTGACGTTGATGCGGCACTACCCCGAAGAAAAGCCGTCGCCCGAGATCGGCGAGGCATTGTCGGTACTGCCGCCTGACACCGACTTGGTGATGGTGGAAGGCTACAAGTGGAGCGATTTCCCGAAGCTGGAAATCTATCGCCCTGCCAACGGCAAGGCGCCGCTATGGACGGATGTGCCGGGTGTGGTCGCGGTGGCGACCGACGTCCCGGAAGAGGTCTCCCGACAGACGACCCTGCCCGTTCTGAACCTCTCGGATGTCGACGCGATCTACGCGTGGATCCGCGGTTATCTCGATCGCTGAATCCGATCGCCAGACATCAGACCTCCGGAATTGCCACCCGCCGGGCCAGTTCCGCCATCAGCGGGACATGGTCCGAGCGCTGCGCCCATTCGCGGCCGGTCAGCGCTTGCGTGCGCTCGAACTCGAAGCCCCGCGCGTAGATACGGTCGAGCTGCCACCATGGCATATGGCTCGGGAACGTATGGATGCGTCCGTTCTTCGCATTCGCCGACTCCACGGCATTGAGCGTGTTGCAGATCTTCGAGTCGAGCTTGTGGTTCCAGTCGTTGAAGTCGCCCGCGATCACCAGCGGCGCATCGGCCGGCACCACGCTACGCACGCGCTCCACCAGCGCGGTGGTCTGACGCACGCGGCTACCCGCGAACAGGCCGAAGTGCACGCAGATCAGGTGTGCCTCGACGCCGTTGATATCGGCCACCGCGTGCAACAGCCCGCGCTGCTCGAAGCGGTGATCGGAGATATCGAGGTTTTCCGACATCAGGATCGGATGGCGCGACAGGATTGCATTGCCATGATGGCCATGGTCATACACTGCATTGCGGCCATAGACCGAATGCGGATAGGCATCCGTCGCCAGGTAGTTGAGCTGGGTGTGATCGGGGTCGAACAACTCGGCCGCGATCAGGCGATCATTGCGGTCCTGCACTTCCTGCAGGAACACAATATCCGCGTCCATCGACTGCAGGCCGGTTCGCACGCTCTGGATTCGTGGCTTGCCGGTGAATCCCTTTACACCCTTGTGAATGTTGTAGGTGACAACGCGCAACTTCATGGTGCGGCGGCTCCGTTCGTGACGTCGAGCCCGGCGCCCTGACCGCCTGCCACGCGCCAGGCAAGCTGGCGCACTGCTTCGGCATTGCTGCTGGAGAAGCAACGCGCCGCGGCCGCCTGCCAGGGCAGCCATTCGAAGCGCAGGTGCTCACGCGGCGCCAGCGTCACCGGCATCGGCGCGGGTACGCACAACCCGAACCAGTGCTCGGTATTGCGAGTGATGCCCGGCGCATAGCGGTGGCGCCATTGCGGATAGATCTCGTAGTCGATGGTGTGTTGCCAGTCGGTCAGCGAATAGCGGCTGGCGATAAGTCCGGTTTCCTCGGCCACCTCGCGCGCGGCGGTCATGGGTAGCGGCTCGTCCTCGGCATCGAGGCTGCCGGTCACCGACTGCCAATAGCCGGGCCGGTCGGCGCGCTCGATCAGGAGGACTTGCAGGTCTGGTGTGTGGATCACGACCAGTACCGATTCGGGAATCTTGTAGCGCATGGGAAGGGCGGCAGGGACAAACCAAAGCATAGCGCAGCCGGACGCCAATGGCGCGCTCCGGCCGCTGCCCTCCTACTCAGGCCAATGTATGTTCGCCGGGGCGGATCGTCGCCTGACGGTCACCCGGCTGCGCGGCCGGCGCGGCTCGGAGCCAAGTATCGAACACCTCGGGCGAATCGCCATGCCCCCATGCTGAGCGAAGCTGCTGCATCAGTGGCGCCAGCGCCTGCGTATAGCGCTGCGAGGCCGTATGCGCAAGGCTGGCCAGTGCATCGGCGGCCTCGCGTGCCTGTGCTGCCATGGACGCGCGTTCCTGCCCGATTTCCTTCTCGCGCACGCCGAGTTGGTTGTATTTCTGGATCAGGAACCGCTGATAGTCGCCTGCTTCCACGCCTTGGGCAACCTGCGCATTGACCTGCTCGAAGCGCATCACAATGCTTGCCGTTTCCTGCTCGACATGCGCTGCCTCGGCATTAAGTGCCTGCAACGCCTCCTGAAGCCGAAGCGCCTCGCGCCGATGGTTCTGCAGTGTGGTCGCTTCATCGTCGAAGGTGCGCTGGGCGTTCAGGTACGCCTGCACCACGGGTTGCGGCGCCACCACGAGCAGCGGATCCGCGCCACCGGCACGCCGGCCGGACAACAGCGCATCCTCGCCCAGGCGCAGGTTGCCAACGTCTTCGAGCCAGCGGCCACGCGTCATGACGGTAGCCACGGTATCGAGCGCGAGCTTGCGCAGTGCGTCCGCGCGCTGGGTGGCCACCGGTTCGGTGCCGGTAGCAGCCAGTTCGCCCGGCACCGTATGTCCTTGCTGCGCGGCGTGCGCGATATCCGGTACACAAGCGGCCACCGTGGCGGCCACCGATTGGGACATCGCCTGCGCCGACTTGCGTACCGCGCGGCGCAGTTCGAAGCGGGCCAACAGCATCATGAGCAACCCGGCTGCCAGCCAGGTCAAGATCGTTTCCGCATGAACTTGCAGGAACGCACGGATCAGTTCGGTATCTAGATTCACGCCTTGGTCCTCCCACGTCGCGGCGGCCTTCGAGGCGGGCCTGCATCACGCGTATCAACGCAGAAAGACATTCTCCCCGGCGGCTTCGTTCCGGGTAGTAACAAATGGAAACGCATCCTTGCACCAAGAACAAAAAAGCCGCGCATCGGCGCGGCTTTTTTGCGGGTCTGAACAACGATCAGGCCGTGGTCTTCGGCTCCTGGGCACGCAGACGAATGTGCAGTTCTCGCAACTGCTTCTCGTCGACCGTGCTCGGGGCCTGCGTCAGCAGATCCTGCGCACGTTGCGTCTTCGGGAACGCGATCACGTCACGG
Source organism: Cupriavidus sp. Met-2 (assembly GCF_049843575.1). Classification (NCBI taxonomy): domain Bacteria; kingdom Pseudomonadati; phylum Pseudomonadota; class Betaproteobacteria; order Burkholderiales; family Burkholderiaceae; genus Cupriavidus; species Cupriavidus sp. Met-2. The sequence goes on along the minus strand of NZ_JBBHZL010000001.1, from coordinate 219,210 downwards.
ATCGAGTCAGCGCCGGCCATCATCGTCACGATACGGTCCAGGCCGAAGGCCAGGCCACCGTGCGGCGGCGCGCCGTACTGCAGCGCGTCGAGCAGGTAACCGAACTTGGCGCGAGCTTCCTCGTCGTTGATCTTCAGGGCGCGGAACACCTTGCTCTGCACGTCCTCGCGGTAGATACGCACCGAGCCGCCGCCCATTTCCCAGCCGTTCAGCACCATGTCGTAGGCCTTGGCGATGCACTTGCCCGGATCGGTTTCCAGGTACTGCAGGTGCTCGTCCTTCGGGCTCGTGAACGGGTGGTGCATGGCCACCCAGCGGGCATCTTCCTCGTCGTACTCGAACATCGGGAAGTCGATCACCCACAGCGGCTTCCAGGTGTCTTCGAACAGGCCCGTGCTCTTGCCGAACTCCGAATGGCCGACCTTCAGGCGCAGCGCGCCGATCGCGTCGTTGACGATCTTGGCCTTGTCGGCGCCGAAGAAGATGATGTCGCCGTCCTGGGCGCCAGTGCGCTTCAGGATCTCGGCAATCGCGGCGTCATGCAGGTTCTTCACGATCGGCGATTGCAGGCCGTCGCGGCCCTTGGCCACTTCATTGACCTTGATCCACGCCAGGCCCTTGGCGCCATAGATCGCCACGAACTGCGTGTAGGCATCGATTTCGCCACGCGAGATCGCGCCGCCACCCGGCACGCGCAGGCCGACCACGCGACCGTTGTCGCTGTTGGCCGGGCCCGAGAACACCTTGAAGTCGACGTCCTTCATCACCTCGGTCAGTTCGGTGAATTCGAGCTTGACGCGCAGGTCCGGCTTGTCCGAGCCGAAGCGGGCCATCGCCTCGCGGAACTCCATCACCGGGAACTTGGCGTCCAGGTCCACGTCGATCGCGTTCTTGAACACGGTGCGCATCATGTCCTCGAACAGGTCACGGATTTCCTGTTCGGTCAGGAACGACGTTTCGCAGTCGATCTGCGTGAATTCGGGCTGGCGGTCGGCGCGCAGGTCCTCGTCACGGAAGCACTTGGTGATCTGGTAGTAACGGTCGAAGCCCGAGACCATCAGCATCTGCTTGAAGATCTGCGGCGACTGCGGCAGCGCGAAGAAGTGACCCGGGTTCACGCGCGACGGCACGAGATAGTCGCGGGCGCCTTCGGGCGTGCTCTTGCCGAGCATCGGCGTCTCGATGTCGATGAAGCCCTGTGCGTCCAGGTACTTGCGCACTTCCATCGCCACCTTGTAGCGCAGGCGCAGGTTGTATTGCATCTGCGGACGGCGCAGATCCAGCACGCGGTGCGTCAGGCGGGTGGTTTCCGACAGGTTGTCGTCATCGAGCTGGAACGGAGGCGTGACCGACGGGTTCAGCACGGTCAGCTCATGGCACAGCACCTCGATCTTGCCCGAGGTCAGGTTGGCGTTCTCGGTGCCGGCCGGACGCGGGCGCACCTTGCCGGTGATGCGGATGCAGAACTCGTTGCGGATTTCTTCCGCGGCCTTGAACATCTCCGGACGATCCGGGTCGCACACCACCTGCACCAGGCCCTCGCGATCGCGCAGGTCGATGAAGATCACGCCACCGTGATCGCGGCGGCGCTGCACCCAGCCGGTCAGGGCCACTTCCTGGCCGATCAGTTGTTCGGTCACCAGACCGCAGTAGTGAGTACGCATGGAGGACATAGGAGAGATTCCCTGTAATGCGCGGCCGCGATGAACGGCCGCGCGCAATCAATTGGTATGAGTATCGGCTACGGCGTCGTCGGCATCGGCATCGGCCACTGCGCCATGCGCCGGGCGCGTGTCGGCACCGGACTTGCGCGGCAGGTCCGCCGGGGCCACGACGCCCATCGACACGATGTACTTCAGCGCGGCGTCGACGGTCATGTCGAGTTCGATCGTATCGGCCCTGGGCATCATCAGGAAGAAGCCCGAGGTCGGGTTCGGCGTGGTCGGCACGTAGACGCTGACGTAATCGCCCTGCAGGTGATTCTGCACGTCACCGCCGGGCCGGCCGGTCAGGAACGCGATGGTCCACGATCCCTCGCGCGGGTACTGCACCAGCAGCGCCTTGCGGAACGCGTTGCCCGACGACGACAGCAGCGTGTCCGAGACCTGCTTGACGCTGGTATAGATCGGACCGACCACGGGGATATGACGGAGCAGCGCTTCCCACCACTTCACCAGCCGCTGGCCGATGAAGTTATGGGCCAGCACGCCCACCACCAGGATGAACAGCAGCGTCAGGATGGCGCCCAAGCCCGGAATGCGGAGCCCGAACAGATTTTCGGGCTGCCATGCCAGCGGCAGCAGCGCCATGCTCTGATCCATCGTGCTGATGACGGCGTTGAGCACCCACAGGGTGATGCCCAGCGGCACCAGCACGAGCAGCCCGGTCAGGAACCAGGTCTTCAAGGCGGAGGTTTTCTTGGTGACCACGGCTTGCCTGGGCGTCAGTGGCAGGCGCACGAATCGCCGCATCCACCGGCGGCCGGAGCCGCGGAAGTTGTCGATGCGGTAGACGATTCGGCGGATGCTGCCGGGGCGGCAGGCGCGGTGGCGTTGCCCGAGGTGGCCGGGGCACTGGTGCCGCCGCTGCCACCGCGGAAGTCCGTGACGTACCAGCCAGATCCCTTGAGCTGGAAGCCGGCGGCGGTCAGCTGCTTCTTGTAGGTTCCGGCGGCGCCGCAGGATGGGCAGTCCGTGAGCGGGGCATCGCTCATCTTCTGCAGCACATCGCGCCCGTATCCGCAGGCGTCGCAACGGTAGGCATAGATCGGCATGGTGGTTCTTTCGCGGAAAACTGAAACGTAAAACTGATAGATGGCAGCGCCACGCCAAATGACAAGGGCGTCGATCAAGGCGAATTGCGCGAGATCGGGGGCGCTCGGCGATGCAAAGCCGTTGATTATAAACCGTTGCCGGACCGGCTACCGACCGGAAAAGGGGACATTCGGGGCCGCAAACGTCCACAAGCAGCCCGGATAAGGCCTTGAAGGCATAAAGTTATGCAATATGCACTTCACGAACGGGCGGCCGATCGCTGATCCATTGAGGCAGCAGCGACCCGAATACCATCCCGCTGATCGAGAACAGCAACCCTACCATTTGCGGTGGCACCGTGGCATCGGCAAAGGCGATCTCGCAGGTCAGCCACGAGGCCAGGCCAAGCAGGATCGCGGCCAGACCGCCCTGGCGGGTGGCCGGCTTCCAGAACATGCCGAAGGCCAGCGGCACGAACGACGACACCAGCGTCACCTTGTAGGCGTTCTCGACCATGTGGAAGATCGACAGGTGCGAGTTCAGCGCGAACAGCGTGACCAGCGACGTGAAGACGAGCACCACCACCTGCATCACGCGCAGGAACTGCTTGTCCGCGAGATGGCGGAAGTACGGGCGCAGGATGTTCTCGGCGAAGGTTACCGACGGCGCCAGCAGCGTGGCCGAGGCGCAGCTCTTGATGGCGGAAAGCAGCGCACCGAAGAACATCACCTGGGCGAACATCGGCGCGTGCGTCAGGATCAGCTGCGGAAGAATCAGTTGCGAATCCGAGTTGATGTACTTCTCGACCATCGCCGGGTCGATCAGTGTGGCCGAATAGGCCAGGAACATCGGAATGAAGGCGAAGAAAAAATACAGCACACCACCCAGCACCGACGCACGACCGGCGATCTGCTCGGTGCGCGAGGAGGTGACCCGCTGGAACACGTCCTGCTGGGGAATCGAGCCGAGCATCATCGTGAACAGCGCCGCGGCAAACCCGATGATCTGCACCAGGTCCAGCGACGGCAGGAACTCGAACTTGCCGGCCGCCGCCGCGTGTGACACCACGGCCGTCACGCCACCCGCCTGGCCGCTGACTTCGTAACCGATATAGAGCATGCCGATCACGATGATGATCATCTGGATGAAGTCGGTCACGGCCACCGACCACATGCCGCCGAACAGCGTATAGACCAGCACGCTGGCCGCGCCGATCATCATCCCGGCATCCTGGGACAGCGCGCCGTCCGACACCGTATAGAACACCAGCCCCAGCGCCTTGATCTGCGCAGCCACCCAGCCCAGATACGAGACCACGATACATAGCGTGGTCAGCACTTCGGCCAGCCGGCCATAGCGGTTGTGATAGTAGTCGCCGATCGTCAGCAGGTTCATCCGGTACAGCGGCCGGGCGAAGAACAGGCCAACCAGGATCAGGCAGAGCGAGGAACCGAAGGGATCCGAAACCACCCCGGACAGGCCTTCCTTGAGGAACACGGCCGGGATGCCGAGCACGGTTTCAGAGCCAAACCAGGTGGCAAAGACCGTGGCGGTGACGATATAGAACGGCAGGCTGCGGCCGGCCACGGCGAAGTCGGCGGTTCCCTTGACGCGAAGCGCCGCCCACAGGCCGATACCGACCGAGATGATCCAATAGATGATGACGAACCAGATCAGCATACCGCTGCCCTTATCCCAGAATGGCCAGAATTGATGTGCCCTGGCGGCGAGAAACCGAATGCCGGCGGGGCACCTGACGCCCTTGACCGGGTCAAGGGTTGGGGCCAGCCGGAGTCCAATTCATCGGTCGGGGCCGCGGGCGCCCGGGCGGGCATTTGGCGGTCGTAGCCGAATCAAAACGCGGATTATAGCGACGCGCCCCCATCCGGGGGGCAAAAATTCCCCCGAGGGCGGGCAAATCCCCATCTTGGTTCACTTGGGTGTTGTATGGTGGTTCTCCCCTCCCACCGCCTGCGGGAGAAAGGGGAAACCAGCGACGCTTCAGGCGCGGTGACTACCAGTATCCCGCCCAGGCCAGTGCCTGGACGATCACGATGCCGGCCAGGAACCCGCCCATCAGCAGCAGGGCCGTGGACAGCCGGCGGTTCGTGCGGCGCTGCTCGGCCACCAGTTGGGTAAGCAGACGCTCCTGCCCTTCGTTGTTCTGCAGCGCGCGGCGCTCCAGGAACTGGTGGGCCAGCCGGGGAAAGTCGGGCAACATCTTCGCCCATTGCGGCGCCTCGATCTTGATCCGCTCCCAGGCGCCCTGCCAGCCCACCTGCTCGTACATCCAGCGTTCCAGGAAGGGCTTGGCGGTCTTCCAGAGGTCGAGGTCCGGGTCAAGCTGGCGGCCCAGGCCTTCGATATTGAGCAGCGTCTTCTGCAGCAGCACAAGTTGCGGCTGGATCTCGACGTTGAAGCGGCGCGAGGTCTGGAACAACCGCATCAGCACCATGCCGAGCGAAATCTCGCGCAGCGGTTTGTCGAAGTACGGTTCGCAGCAGGCACGCACGGCGGATTCGAGTTCCTCGACCCGGGTCTCCGGCGGCACCCAGCCCGACTCCACGTGCAGGAGCGCCACACGATGGTAGTCGCGGCGGAAAAACGCGATGAAGTTCTGCGCCAGGTAGTTTTTGTCGAACTCGGACAGCGCGCCGACGATGCCGAAGTCCAGCGCGATATACCGGCCGAACGTCTCGGGTCTGACCGACACCAGGATGTTGCCGGGGTGCATGTCCGCGTGGAAGAACCCGTCGCGGAACACCTGCGTGAAGAAGATCTCGACGCCCTCTTCGGCCAGCTTGTGCATGTCGACGCCCGCCGCCTTCAGCGATTCGGTGCGGGAGATCGGAATGCCATGCATCCGCTCCATCGTGAAGACGCTGCTCGTGCACCAGTCCCAGAACACCTCGGGCACGCAAAGCAGGTCGCTTTCGGCAAAGTTGCGGCGCAACTGGCTGGCATTGGCGGCCTCGATCATCAGGTCGAGTTCGTCGTGCAGGTACTTGTCGAACTCCGCCACCACCTCGCGGGGCTTGAGCCGGCGACCGTCCACCCAGACGCGCTCGAGCCACGTGGCCATGTCGCGCATCAGCGCCAGGTCGCTATCGATTACCGGCAACATGCCCGGACGCAGCACCTTCACGGCCACCTCGCGGCCATGGCTCGGACCGCCGCGCAGCGTGGCGAAGTGAACCTGGGCGATCGACGCGCTGGCCACGGGCTCGTGCTCGAATGTCTCGAACAGTTCCGTCAGCCGGCGGCCCAGCGATTTCTCGATGATCTTCACCGCCACCGCTGACTCGAACGGCGGCACCTGGTCCTGCAGCTTGGCCAGTTCGTCGGCGATATCGGGCGGCATCAGGTCACGGCGCGTGGACAGCACCTGGCCGAACTTGACGAAGATCGGGCCCAGCGCAGTCAGCGCCATACGCAGGCGTTCGCCGCGCGGCTGATCGAGCTTGCGGCCGATGGTGATGACTCGGACGAGGAACTTGATGCGCCGGTTCTTGAAGCCGGACAGCACGAGTTCATCGAGCCCGTAGTACAGGATGACAAACAGTATCTTGCAGAGACGCAGCAGGCGGGTCATGCGAAATCTTCAGGAAACGACACGTGGCGGGTCAGGGCAGGTCAGCGATGGGCCGAGGGTAAGGCATCCGGGGAGCCCGCGCCCGGAGCACGCTCCAGCCGTTCGAGCCGTTTTTCCAGGCGGGCCAGATCGTCGCGCAGCCGCGCCAGGTCGTCGCCGAAGCCCTCCAGCGCTGCGTGCCGTACCAGCGTCGGCTGTTCATCCAGCAGGTACTCGGTGACATTGTCGAGCAGGGCGCGGCCGGCTCGCGTCGCGCTTTCGTGCACCTGACGCGCGCCTTCCACCACGCGCTGCGCCACGCTGTCGCTGACCGGCCCGCCCATCACGCCACGCAGCGCGCGGGACAGATCCTCGGCCGCATCCCAACGCAGGTTGCGTGCGAGCGTCGACACCACATTGGCCAGTTCCGCGTCACCGTCGATGCGCACGTGACGCATCGCGGCTGCCTGACCGCCTTCGGCAACATCGGCCACGACCAGCGGCCACTGCTGCAACGGCACGATCAGCGTGACGGCGGCCGCCTCGGCCTCGGGTGCCTGGTCGATGCCGCCCTGCTCCGTGACCTTGAGCGACAGCGCGAACGCTGACGCGTCGAACCGGATCACGCGTCCGGCAAACGGCGTGAGCAGGCTGCAAGCCCACGGCTCCTGTTCGATCAGGTGATTCAGCGCGGCAACGATCGGTGCGGCCAGCGGGGTCGGCAATGCGTTCATGGCATCCGGTGCTCGGGCAGACAGCCCAAATAAAAAGGCCCACGCAATGCGCGGGCCTCCATTCTAAGCTACTCGCCCGCCGCATCATGTCACCGATGCGGCGGAGGATTCATGCGGCGCTCAGGATTCCTGCTGGATGCCGGCGAGCAGCCAGCCACCGTTGCCCGACGTCGCCTTTGCCAGGTTCCAGACCTCACCGAACGGCTGAGCCGGTTCGCCTGCCTTCTCGCGGATCATGCCCGAGAAACGCACGCTGGCGATGTGCTGGGCCGGGGTCGACTCGATACCGAGCAACTGGGCGTCCAGCGTCACGACGTCGGTCTTGTTGACCTCGCTGCCGCGCTCGGACAGGTCCATCTTGATCTCGGCAAACATTTCCGGCGTGGTGAATTCGCGGATGTCGTCCTGATTGCCCGCATCCCAAGCAGCCTGCAGACGCACATAGTGAACCTTGGCGTTACGCAGGAAGGACTCGGTGTCGAAATCCGCCGGCACGCCCCACGGCTGCTGGACAGCCGCCGCGGTTGCGGCTGCTGCCGCGCCACCCATGACCGGATTGCTGGCGGCGCCGCCATTGCCAACAGGCTCGGCCGTGCGCAGCGTCGGTTCGGCATGCGACGGACCACCGTAATTCGACCCATTGCCGCCCATGCCGGCGTACGAAGGCTGCTGCGTGCGAGCCGAGCCACCGCGGAACTTGCGGATCAGCCACATTGCGATCAGCGCAATCACGCCGAACAGGATCACGTTGGACAGGATGCTGGCGGCCGCGCCGCCCAGGCCGAAGTGCGAAAGCAGGTAGCCGATGCCGAGGCCGGCTGCCAGACCACCCAGCATCCCACCCCAGTTACGCTTGGGCGCTGCCGCGGCGGCCGCGCCACCTGCCGCACCTGCCGCACCCGCCGTAGCCGGTGCCGCCTGCGCCGGTTGCTGGGCCGGCGGCGTGTTTTGCTGCGCCGGCGCCTGCTGGCGCTGCTGCGTCACGCCCGACGACTGCTTGCCGATACTGCGCGATCCGCCCAGACGCTTGGCATTGGCGTCGAGCGCTGCCCCGAGAGCCAGTGTCGCGATGAGCGACATGGCCAGGAATTTTCCGCGAAAAGATGACATATTCTTCTATCCCCTGTCATTCTCGGCCAACATGCCTTGCATTGCCGACCGAACATGGCGAATTAATACTTTCTCCCGACGTGGAGCGCCACTACTCCGGCCGTCAGATTGAAGTATTCGACCTGTTCGAGCCCAACTTGTTCCATCATGCGTACAAGTGAGCCCTGGTCTGGATGCATTCTGATCGATTCGGCCAGATAACGGTAGCTAGGGGCATCCCCCGCCACGCGCTCGCCAAGCCACGGCAGAACCTTGAAGGAATAGACATCGTAGAACTTCTCGAGCGGTTTCCAGACCTTCGAGAACTCGAGCACCATGACCTTGCCGCCCGGCTTGATCACCCGGCGCATCTCGGCCAGCGCGGCGTCCTTGTGGGTCATGTTCCGCAAGCCGAACGCTACCGTGACGAGGTCGAAGTAGTTGTCCGGAAACGGGATCCTCTCGGCATCGCACAGCGCCACCGGCGTCACGACGCCCTTGTTGAGCAGGCGATCACGGCCGACGCGCAGCATCGACTCGTTGATGTCGGTCAGCCAGACTTCGCCGGTGGGGCCGGCCTGCTTCGCGAAGGCCTTTGCCAGATCGCCGGTGCCGCCGGCAATGTCGAGCACTTTCTGGCCCGGGCGCACATTGGCCTGGGCGATGGTGAACACCTTCCAGAGCCGGTGCATCCCACCGGACATCAGGTCGTTCATCACGTCGTACTTGCTTGCCACCGAATGGAAAACGCCAGCAACCTTGCCGGCTTTTTCAGATTCGTCGACCTTCTCGAAACCGAAGTGGGTTTCGCTCATCTCTCGGACTCCAGGATTCTTTCAATCAATAGTGGTCAATGGTGATGACCACATGCATGGCCGCCGGCGGCCGCCATGGGCGCATCGCGATCCAGCCCCGCGTCTGCCAGACGCTTCAGGTAATCGGCCCAGAGCGCTTCCTGCTGGTCGCCCAGCCGGTACAGCAACTCCCACGAATAGATGCCGGTGTCGTGGCCATCGTCGAACCGGATCTGGATGGCGTAGTTTCCCACCGGCTCCACGGCGGCAATGCCGACGTCGCGCTTGCCGGTCTGCAGCGTTTCCTGTCCCGGGCCATGACCCTGGACCTCGGCGGACGGGGAGTATACGCGGAGCAACTCGAACGGCAGCCGCCAGGTATTGCCATTGTCGAAGCCGATTTCGAGCACACGCGACTGCGTATGCACGGTCAGCGCGGTGGGATGAGGGGTGTCTTTTTCGAGGCCAGCCATAGATGAAGGGCACGATGCCGCGACCCGACCACCCTCCGCCACTGCTGCGAGGCCGGCCGCGACGGCGCCGTCACGCGTCTTGTACGACCCGATAGCTTACTCCACCGCCCTCCAATTGCCCATCCCGCGGCCCGCCGCCGCTCTCATCCGAGGCATCGCCAACCGGCAGGTAATGCAAGCGGCGGTCGTGGAACGCGGCCACGGTGCTACGGTGGGCGATGCTGATGATCGCGGCATCCGGCAGGGTCTCGACCATGAGCCGGTACATCGCGCCTTCGGTTTCCTCGTCGAGCGCGCTCGTCGCCTCATCGAGGAACAGGTAGTCGGGCTTCTGCAGCAATGCACGCGCGAACGCCAGCCGCTGCTGTTCTCCCGGCGACAGCCGAAGCGACCAGTTGTCGAACACATCCAGATGCTTGATCAGCATGCCGAGGCGAGCCTGGCGCAGCACGTTGGCCAGCGCTTCGCGCGAATGCGCGTTGCCGGCATCGGGGTACGACAGCGCATCGGCCAGCGTGCCGATCGGCAGGTAACTGCGTTGTGGCAGGAACAGCATGCGCTTGTGCGGCACCGTGATCTGGCCATGACCGTACGGCCAGATGCCCGCCAGCGCGCGGAACAACACGCTCTTGCCGCAGCCGGAAGGGCCATTGACGAGCCAGCGCTCGCCCGGCCCGATCGACAGCGAGAACGGCGCCACCAGCGGACGTTGTCCCGGGCGCTTCAGCGGATCGACGCCTTCGTCGTCCGGGCCGGGGCCGCCACGCACCGGCAGGGCCAGACCCAGTCCAGTGATCGTGATGCTGTTGTCGGCCTTGTCGGTGGACTCGACCACCTCGATGTCGCCCGGACCCTCGTGGGTCAGATCCTCGCGCTCAGCCACGCGAATCGCTTGCTGGAAGTCGATCAGACGGTTGGCGGCCGCCTTCCAGCCGACCAGCGTGGCGTAGCTATCGACGAACCATGACAGGGCGCCCTGTACCTGCCCGAACGCCGAGTTGATCTGCATGAGGCCGCCCAGCGTCAGCTTGCCGGAGAAGTAGCGCGGCGCGGCCACCAGCAGCGGAAAGATGATCGCGAACTGGCCGTAGCCCGAGTTCACGAACGTCAGCCGTCGCGTATAGCGCATCAACTGGTTCCAGTTTTCCCGGATGCGTTCGAAACGCGCGCGCAGGCCGGCCTGCTCCGTCGCCTCGCCACGGTATAGCGCCACCGGCTCGCTGTTCTCGCGCAGGCGAACCAGCATGAAACGGAAGTTTGCTTCGTACTGTTCCTGCTGGAACGACAGGCCGATCAACGGACGGCCGACGAAGTGGGTAATCAGCGAACCGACCACGGCGTAGCCGATCGCGAACCACACCATATAACCCGGGATGGTCAGTTCGGACCCGCCGAGCGCCAGGCTGATCGGCCCGGACACCACCCAAAGGATGCCGATGAACGACACCAGCGTGACCACCGAGTTGAGCAGCCCCATCGACAGCGACAGCGCGCCATCCGTGAACTGGCGCAGGTCGTCGGCCAGTCGCTGGTCGGGGTTGTCGGTCGAATGGGTCTGCTCGATGCGGTAGTAGGCCTGGTGGCCAAGCCAGCGCTGCATGAACCGGCCAGTCATCCATGTACGCCAGCGCATCTGCAGCATCATCTGGTAGTACTGGCGCGAGATCGCCAGCACGATGAAGCAGGCCGCGATCCAGGAGAATCGCAGCAGCAATGCCTTGAAGGAGACGAAGTCGCGCTGCTCGATGGCGTTGTAGAACACGCGGTTCCACTCGTTGAGCAGCACGTTGATATAGACGATACCGAGGTTCAGCGCCACGACCAGGGTCAGCAGGCCGAGCCCCGCCTTGCGGTCTTCGGATTTCCAGTAGGGCATGATCAGCGCCCAGGTGGCAGCCAGGCGCAGGCGGCTCTGGTCCTTGAGCGCCTTGGCCGGTACGGCCGGGCCGGGGACGATGACAGACGACGGTGTGGTGGACATGGAAGACGCCCGGAATGGCCCGCGGCCTGGGGACGCCGGCAGGCATGTTGTTGTTTGACTGGTATCAGACGCACCGTCACGGCGGTGGGTTCCTTACCAGACTGCAACGGCACTTTACCAAGGTGGCACGGCGTCGTGCCGAGGGAAGTGTCAGTCGGCCGAATCCAGTGCCGAAAGTGCAGCACGCAGCGCCGGCAGCCGGTCGGCCAGTTCGGCGACGCGCGCCGTGTCGGCCGTCCGTTGCGGCGCGGCCCAGATCGCTTCCGGAAAATGCGAATCCCAGCGATAGCGCGGAATGATGTGCCAGTGCAGGTGCGGCACCATGTTGCCGAACGCGGCCAGGTTGACCTTGTCCGGCGTCATCACCTCGCGGACGATCCGCTCCACACGCGCCACCAGCCGCATCAGCCAGGCCATGTCGTGCTCGTCCAGATCGGTCAACTCGGCCACATGGTCGTTCCAGACCACGCGGCAGAAACCGGGAAAGCGATCATGCTCGACCAGGATGACGCGCGCGCGGTCGCCCATCCAGACGAGTTCTCCACCATCGGCTTCACAGAGGGGACAGTTGCGGGCTCGGGTCATGGGAATTGATTGGAGAGTGTTGTTTTGCTCCCCTCCCCCACATATGAGAGAGGGGAGCTCATGACTACGGCCGGCGGTTTAAACCAGCACCCGCTCGATACCACCCGCGTTGGCCTTTGCCACGTACTCCGGCAGCCAGTTCTCTCCCAGCAGGTGCTTGGCCATCTCCACGACGATATAGTCCGCCGTCACCGACGCATCCTCGTTGTAGCGCGACAAACCCTGCAGGCACGACGGGCAGCTCGTCAGGATCTTCACGTCGCCATTGAAGTCGCCGGCACGCAGCTTGTCGGCACCCTTGCGCATTTCCTCTTCCTTGCGGAAGCGGATCTGCGTCGAGATATCCGGACGCGTAACGGCCAGCGTGCCCGATTCCCCGCAGCAGCGCTCGTTCTTCTCGATCTTGCCGCCACCCTGGTTACCGCCCATCAGGTCATTGACGAGCTTGGTCGGGTCCATCGTCTTGATCGGCGTATGGCAGGGGTCGTGGTACATGTACCGCGTGCCGGTGACGCCTTCGAGCTTCACGCCCTTCTCGAGCAGGTACTCGTGGATGTCGATGATGCGGCAGCCCGGGAAGATCTTGTCGAATTCATACCCGGCGAGCTGGTCGTAGCACGTGCCGCAACTCACCACCACGGTCTTGATGTCGAGGTAGTTCAACGTGTTGGCCACGCGATGGAACAGCACGCGGTTGTCGCTGACCATCTTCTCTGCCTTGTCGTACTGGCCGGCGCCGCGCTGCGGGTAACCGCAGCACAGGTATCCCGGCGGCAGCACGGTCTGCACGCCCACGTGCCAGAGCATGGCCTGGGTGGCCAGACCCACCTGCGAGAACAGACGCTCCGAGCCACAGCCCGGGAAATAGAACACGGCTTCCGTTTCGGCCGTGGTCTGTTTCGGGTTGCGGATGATCGGCACGATCTCGTTGTCTTCAATATCAAGCAGCGCGCGCGCGGTCTTCTTCGGCAGGTTGCCCGGCATCTTCTTGTTGATGAAGTGAATCACCTGCTCCTGCACAGGCGGCTTGCCGACCGTGGCGGGAGGATGCTGGGTCTGCTTGCGGGCGAACTTCTTCAGCAGTTCGTTGCCCAGGCGCTGCGCCTTGTAACCCCAGCCGATCATGGCCGCACGGGTCATGTTGATCGTCTGCGGGTTGGTCGCGTTCAGGAAGAACATCGACGCGGCGGTACCCGGGTTGAACTTCTTCTGGCCCATCTTGCGCAACAGGTTGCGCATATTCATCGACACGTCGCCGAAGTCGATCTTGACCGGGCAAGGCGTCACGCACTTGTGGCAGACCGTGCAGTGATCGGCCACATCAGAGAACTCGTCCCAGTGCTTGATCGACACGCCACGGCGCGTCTGCTCCTCGTACAGGAAGGCCTCGATCAGCAGCGACGTGGCCAGGATCTTGTTACGCGGGCTGTACAGCAGGTTGGCGCGCGGCACGTGTGTGGCGCACACCGGCTTGCACTTGCCGCAACGCAGGCAGTCCTTGACGCTCTCGGCGATCGCGCCGATGTCGCTCTGCTGCATGATGATCGACTCATGCCCCATCAGGCCAAACGACGGCGTGTAGGCATTGCGCAGGTCGGCGCCCGGCAGGAGCTTGCCCTTGTTGAAGCGGCCCTGCGGATCGACGCGCTGCTTGTAGTCGCGGAATTCGGAGATCTCGTCTTCCGTCAGGAATTCGAGCTTGGTAATGCCGATGCCATGCTCGCCCGAGATCACGCCGTCCAGCGAACGCGCCAGCGTCATGATGCGGGCCACCGCGCGGTGCGCGTCCTGCAGCATGTCGTAGTCGTCCGAGTTCACGGGGATGTTCGTGTGGACGTTGCCGTCGCCGGCGTGCATGTGCAGCGCCACGAAAACGCGGCCGCGCAGCACCTGCTTGTGGATCTTCTGCGCCTCGTCGAGGATCGGCTTGAACTCGCCGCCGGAGAAAATCTTGCGCAGCTCGGCGCGGATCTCGTTCTTCCAGCTTACGCGGATCGTGCGGTCCTGCATCAGGTGGAACACGGTCGCATCCGGCTGCGTTTGCAGACGCTGCTCGAACGCCGGGCCGAGCAGGCCCAGGCCATGCCCGATCAGCGCGGCGCGCGCGGCGGCCAGCGGCGTGTCGAGGTGGTCCTGCAGATAGCGCCAGCGCGCGCGGATTTCACGCAGCAGCGTCAGCGCGTGTTGCACGCGGTCTTCCAGCAGTTCGGCGCTGGGAATCTCGTTCGCGTCGTCGCTGCGGCCAAGCGGCAGGTTGCCGCGCGCGAAGAACGCCTCGAGCTCGTCGGTCAGCTTGAGCTTGTTCTTGATCGACAGCTCGATGTTGATGCGCTCGATGCCGTCGGTGTACTCGCCCATGCGCGGCAGCGGGATCACCACGTCTTCATTGATCTTGAAGGCGTTGGTGTGGCGCGCGATGGCAGCCGTGCGCGAGCGGTCGAGCCAGAACTTCTTGCGGGCCTCGGGGCTCACCGCGATGAAGCCCTCGCCGCTCTTGCCGTTGGCCATGCGGATCACTTCCGAGGTGGCGCGGGCCACGGCGTCCTCGTCGTCACCGACGATATCGCCGATCAGCACCATCTTCGGGAACGCGTTGCGCTTGCTCTTGGTGGCGTAGCCCACCGCGCGCAGATAGCGTTCGTCCAGATGCTCCAGACCGGCCAGAATGGCGCCGCCCTCGCGCTTCGACTCGCCGTCGAGGAAGTCCTTGATTTCGACGATGCTCGGAATCGCGTCGCGCGGCTGGCCGAAGAACTCCAGGCAGACCGTGCGCATATGCTTCGGCATCCGGTGCAGGACCCAGCGCGCGCTGGTGATGATGCCGTCGCAACCTTCTTTCTGCACGCCAGGCAGGCCGGCCAGGAACTTGTCGGTGACGTCCTTGCCCAGACCTTCCTTGCGGAACTTGCGGCCTTCGATCGCCAGCGTCTCGGTGCGCAGCACCTTCTCGCCCGGCTTGCGGTTACCGTCCGACCACTTCAGCTCGAACGTGGCCACCGGCACGTCGTGGATCTTGCCGAGGTTGTGGTCCATCCGGGCGATCTCGAGCCAGTTGCCCTCGGGATCGACCATGCGCCACCACGCCAGGTTGTCCAGCGCGGTACCCCACAGCACGGCCTTCTTGCCGCCCGCGTTCATCGCCACGTTGCCGCCGATGCACGATGCGTCGATCGAGGTCGGGTCGACTGCGAACACCAGCCCGGCCTTGTCGGCGGCATCAGCCACGCGGCGCG
This sequence comes from Cupriavidus sp. Met-2, assembly GCF_049843575.1. Classification (NCBI taxonomy): domain Bacteria; kingdom Pseudomonadati; phylum Pseudomonadota; class Betaproteobacteria; order Burkholderiales; family Burkholderiaceae; genus Cupriavidus; species Cupriavidus sp. Met-2. The sequence continues at coordinate 203,997 of NZ_JBBHZL010000001.1, read as the reverse complement.
TGACCACGCCGGCGCCGGAGAAGATCGTCGCCACCTTGCGCGACACGCCGGGCAGATCGGTCTGCTCGACTTCGCCAAGCTGCTCCAGCTTTTCCGTATTGATGACGGCAGAGAACGGCGTCAGCGGCACGGCGCCGCCGGTGTACCCGGTGCCGCCTCCGCGCGGGATGATGGTGAGACCCAGCTCGAAACAGCCCTTCACAAGGCCCGCGATCTCTTCCTCGGTATCTGGGGTCAGCACCACGAACGGGTACTCGACGCGCCAGTCGGTGGCGTCGGTCACGTGCGACACGCGCGAGAGTCCGTCGAACTTGATGTTGTCGTGCTGCGTCACCTTGCCCAGCACGCGCTGGGCGCGCTTGCGCAGCGCGTAGGCGTCGGAGAACTCCTGCTTGAAGGCCTCGATCGCCTGCTTGGCGAACGCAACCAGCTGCTCCACACGGTGCGAGCGATCTTCCGCGGCGGGCTCGGCGTGCTCGGCACGGTCGGCGGCGCGGCGCTTTTCGATTTCGCCCAGGCGGTGGTGCAGCGCGCTCACCAGCATCTGGCGGCGCTTGGGATTTTCGAGCAGGTCGTCCTGCAGGTACGGGTTGCGGCGCACGACCCAGATATCGCCGAGCACCTCGTAGAGCATCCGCGCCGAGCGGCCGGTGCGGCGTTCCCCGCGCAGTTCGTCCAGGATGCGCCAGGCTTCCTCGCCGAGCAGGCGGATGACGATCTCGCGATCCGAAAATGACGTGTAGTTATAGGGGATCTCGCGCAGACGCGGGGGTGCGTCCTTGGCGGCGAGCTTGGCATCGAGCACGAGTGGGGCGTTCATGGCGGGACCGCTTCCTGCTGCGCACGGGGACGGTGCGCGATTTCGTCTTTAAAGCGCGATTGTACTTCAACGCCCATGTTTGCCGCACCGCAACAACCCCGAAAACCCCCTATAACCCTTGGTTTCGTCAGGGATCTCGCCGTTTTCTGCCCGTCCGGCGCATTCCCGCTCAGAACAACCGGTGGAAGATCTGGCCCACGCCGTGCCAGAAGGAGTCCGGAATCCACAGCAGGCTGCCCGTCATCGCCAGATAACGCAGGAACTTGCCGATGGCCATATAGCCGACGCTGGGCCAGAACGGCATCCGCAGCCAGCCCGCCAAAGTGCACAATGGATCACCAATACCAGGAAGCCACGACACCAGCATCGTCGGGGGCCCCCAACGGCGCATCCAGCGGAAGTACTTGGCATCGAGCGCCGGCTTGCTGGCCTTCTTCGGGTGTTCCAGGTGCTGCTCGTGTTCGCGCTCATGCTGCCGATTCTGGCGCCGTAGCCGATAGCGCACCACGGCAAGCTTGGCCGCGTAACCCATCCACCAGTCGATGGCCCCGCCGACCGTGTTACCGAGCGTGGCCACCAGCACGGCCGGCCAGAACATATCGGGGTTGAGCTTGACGTAGCCGAACACGGCCGGCTCGGAGCCGAGCGGCAGTAGCGTGGCCGACACCAGGCTGACCACGAAAATGGCGGGCAACCCCACCGTCGGGAGGGCAAGGGTGTCAAACAGCCAGTGGATGAAGGCGTCCATGCGCTAGAGAACATAGGGCCGCGAATCGCAGGAGAACCCGCATGGCAGCACCGGTGGTTTTGTGTTTAACTGGGAGAGCCTTTTGCGTCCAATCGTTCACAACGCTTTCGCAAACCGGGCAAACCCGGCAGCACCAATATCACGAAATAGCCGTCTCAACCAAACGGCAGTACCGCGTCGTGGCCAGTCCCGCGCAGTGAATCGGGATGGATGGAGCTGGCCATGCGTGCACCCACACAGGAGACAAGCATGGCGATTCCGATCCGCCTGACGGTCAATGGCAAGCCCGTTGACGCCCAGGTCGAACCTCACACACTACTCGTCCAGTTCCTGCGCGAACACCTGCGCCTCACCGGCACGCACGTGGGCTGCGATACCGCCCAGTGCGGCGCCTGCACCGTCCACCTGGATGGCCGCGCGGTGAAGTCCTGCAACGTGCTCGTGGTGCAGGCGGACGGCGGCAGCGTGACGACGATCGAGGGCCTGGCCGTCAACGGCGAAATGCACCCCGTACAGCAAGCGTTCCGTGAATGCCACGGCCTGCAATGCGGCTTCTGCACGCCGGGCATGGTGATGGCGGCCACGGCCCTGCTCAAGGACCGCCCCAACGCCGACGCGCAGGCGATTCGCGACCAGCTCGAAGGCAACCTGTGCCGCTGTACCGGCTACCACAACATCGTGCGTGCGGTGCAGCAAGGTCAGGCGGCCATGCAGGGCTCGGCGGCCGTGGCCAGCGCGGAATAAGGAGACCGGCCATGAACGCACCCGAAAAGCTGATCGGTTCGCCGGTCCGCCGCAAGGAAGACTATCGCTTCCTGACCGGCAACGGCCAGTACACCGACGATGTCGTCCTGCCGCACCAGAGCTACGGTTATTTCCTGCGCTCGCCGCATGCTCACGCGCGCATCAAGTCGATCGACACGTCCGAGGCGGCGGCCTCGCCCGGCGTGATCGCCGTGCTGACTGGCGATGACATGGCAGCCGACAAGGTCGGCGGCCTGCCCTGCGGCTGGCTGATCCACAGCATCGACGGCTCGCCGATGAAAGAACCGCCCCACCCCTCGCTGGCGCACGGCAAGGTGCGCCACGTGGGCGACCAGGTGGCGCTGGTCGTCGCAGAATCGCTCCAGCAGGCACGCGACGCCTCCGAGAAGATCGTTGTCGACTACGAGGAACTGCCAGCCGTGATCGGCCTGGCCAATGCCTCGTCGGCAGCTTCACTCGTCCACGACGATGTCCCCGCCAACACCTGCTACACGTGGGGCCACGGCGACAAGGCAGCCACGGACGCGGCATTCGCCAAGGCCGCTCACGTGACCACGCTGCAGATCGTCAACAACCGGCTGATCCCGAACGCGATCGAACCGCGCGCGGTCAATGCCAGCTATACGCGCCAGGATGACGGCTACACGGTCTACGTCGCCAACCAGAACCCGCACGTGGAGCGGCTGTTGATGGGGGCATTCGTGCTGGGCCTGCCCGAGTCGCGCCTGCGCATCATCGCGCCGGACGTGGGCGGCGGCTTCGGCTCGAAGATCTTCCTCTACCCCGAGGACGTGGCACTGACCTGGGCATCGAAAAAGGTGGGACGTCCGATCAAGTGGACTGCGGAACGCTCCGAGTCCTTCCTGACCGACGCCCATGGTCGCGATCATGTGACCAAGGCTGAACTCGCGCTCGACGCCGACGGCAACTTCCTGGCGATGCGCGTGCACACCATCGCCAACATGGGCGCGTACCTGTCGACGTTCGCCAGTAGCGTGCCGACGATCCTCTACGCGACACTCCTGGCCGGCCAATACGCCACGCCGGCGATCTATGCCGAAGTCCACGCGGTGTTCACCAACACGTCCCCCGTCGATGCCTATCGCGGCGCGGGACGCCCCGAGGCCACCTACGTCGTCGAGCGGCTGGTGGAAGCGGCCGCGCGCGAGACCAACGTCGATCCGGCCACGCTGCGCCGCAAAAACTTCATCCGCACCTTCCCGTATGCCACTCCGGTGGGTCTGACCTACGACACCGGCGACTACGAGCCCTGCCTGGCTCGCGCGGAGGAACTGGCCGACGTGGCGGGATTCCCGGCCCGGCGCGCGGAAGCGAAGCAACGCGGCAAGCTGCGCGGGCTCGGCTACTCGTGCTACATCGAGGCCTGCGGGCTTGCGCCCTCGAATATCGCCGGAGCGCTGGGCGCGCGTGCCGGGCTGTTCGAGGTGGGCGAGATCCGCGTGCATCCGACGGGCACCGTGACGGTCTTCACCGGATCGCACAGCCACGGTCAAGGCCATGAAACCACGTTCGCGCAGATCGTGGCGGACCGCCTGGGCATCGCACTGGATGCCGTCGAGATCGTGCATGGCGATACGGGCCGCGTGCCGTTCGGCATGGGGACCTATGGTTCCCGCTCACTGGCAGTGGGCGGCTCGGCGATCATGAAAGCGCTCGACAAGATCGAGGCCAAGGCCAAGAAGATCGCCGCGCACCTGCTCGAGGCATCCGACGCCGACATCGAGTTCAAGGACGGCGTGTTCCGCGTGGCCGGCACCGATCGCACCAAGACGTTCGGCGAGGTGGCGCTGACGGCATACGTGCCGCACAACTACCCGCTCGACAAGCTTGAGCCAGGCCTGAACGAGAACGCGTTCTACGATCCGACGAACTTCACGTATCCGTCCGGCGCGTACATCTGCGAAGTCGAGGTCGATCCCGATACCGGCGAGTCGCACGTGGTCAAGTTCACCGCTGTGGATGACTTCGGCAACGTGATCAACCCGATGATCGTGGAAGGCCAGGTACATGGCGGCATTGGCCAGGGTCTGGGTCAGGCGATGCTCGAACAGTGCGTCTACGACCCCGAGAGCGGCCAGCTCCTGACCGGTTCGTACATGGACTACGCGATGCCACGCGCCGGAGACCTGCCCGACTTCACCGTCGAGACGTCCACCGGCACACCGTGCACGCACAATCCGCTCGGCGTGAAAGGCTGCGGCGAAGCCGGCGCGATCGGCTCGCCACCGGCCTTCATCAACGCCATGGTCGACGCCTTGTCGCCGCTCGGCGTACACGATCTGCAGATGCCTGCCACGCCGCATCGCGTGTGGCAAGCCATCCAGTCCGCGCAATCTGGCACCGCGTAACCGGGGAGAGCACAACATGTATGCATTTCAGTATGAACGTGCCGCCGACGCCAATGCCGCGGTGGCCAAGCTGAAGGCCGATGGCGACGCCAAGTTCCTGGCTGGTGGTCAAAGCCTGCTGGCGGCGATGAAGCTGCGCCTGGCTTCGCCGTCGACGCTGGTCGATGTATCGCGCATTCCGGGCATGAACGGGATTCGCGTCGAGGGTGACGCGCTGGTGATCGGCGCCGCCACGCGCCATGCCGATGTGGCGGCCAATGCCGACGTGATGCGCCGCATTCCGGCGCTGGCCGCGCTGGCCAACGGCATCGGCGACCGGCAGGTACGCGCGATGGGGACGATCGGTGGCTCACTCGCCAATGACGACCCGGCGGCGGACTATCCCGCCGCCGTGCTCGGGCTGAACGCGACGGTCGTCACCGATCGTCGCAGCATCGCGGCGGACGACTTTTTCAAGGGGCTCTATGAAACAGCGCTCGAGCCCGACGAGTTGATCACCGCGGTGCGTTTCCCGTCGCCGGATCAGGCTGCCTACATCAAGTTCCGCAACCCCGCATCGCGCTTCGCGCTGGTTGGCGTGATGGTCGCGCGCACCGGCAAGACCGTGCGCGTGGCGGTGACCGGCGCGGCAGACAGCGTGTTCCGGGCGCCGGCGCTCGAGCAGGCATTGGCGGCCAGCTTCACGCCGGCTGCCGCCCGAGCCGTGAAGATGGACCCGTCTGGCCTCAACGTGGACCTGCATGCATCTGCCGAGTACCGCGCGCATCTGATCCCCGTGCTGGCGGCGCGAGCCGTGGAGCAGGCGCTGAAGGGCTAAGGCTGCGTCGTGTTTGTACCTCTCTCCCGCGCGGCGGGAGAGAGGTGCGCATAGCGACGGAACTCGCATTCTCACCATGCTCCCCACCTCGATCGACCAAACCCTCTCGCTGCTCGAAAAGCAGCAATATTTCGCCGACCGCGAGACGGCCACCGTGCTGTATCTCGCGCTTCGGATGCAACGCCCGCTTTTTCTCGAAGGCGAGCCCGGTGTCGGCAAGACAGCGCTGGCGCAAGCCATGGCGCGCGCGCTCGGCACGCGGCTGCTGCGCCTGCAATGCTATGAAGGTCTCGACGCCGCCAGCGCGCTCTACGAATGGGACTACCCGCGCCAGATCATGGCGCTTCGGCTAGCCGAAGCGCGTGGCGAACGGCCCGAGCAGCAATCGCTCTATCACGACGACTACCTGCTCAAGCGCCCGCTGCTTGAGGCGCTGTTGCCGGACCCTGCCGCGCCGAACGTGCCGCGCGTGCTGCTGATCGACGAAATCGACCGCGCCGACGAACCGTTCGAGGCGTTTCTACTCGAAGTCCTGTCCGAATACCAGGTGTCGATCCCCGAAATCGGCGTGGTCCAGGCCGAACGTCCGCCACTGATCGTGATCACATCGAACCGCACGCGCGAGGTGCATGACGCGCTCAAACGTCGCTGCCTTTACCAGTGGATGGGTTACCCGGGCCGCGACCGCGAGTTGCAGATCGTCGCGGCGCGCGCGCCCGAAGCGGCGATGGCCCTGCAACGGCAGGCCGTCGATTTCATCCACCGGCTGCGTGGCATCGACCTGTTCAAGGCTCCCGGCATTGCCGAGGCCATCGACTGGTGTCGCGCGCTGGCCGCGCTGGGCGTGACCGAACTCGATCCGCAATCGGTGCGCGACACGCTAGGCGTCCTGCTCAAGTATCAGGACGACTTGGCACGCGCGGACGGACCGACCATCGCCGAACTGCTCGCCGGGGCAGCACCAGCAGGCTGACCATGCCACGCGCCGTACCTTCCGCCCCCTCTGCCCCGTTTGCCCCCTTTTCCCGACCGGACACATCGGGCACGCCGCCCCCGCTGCCGATGCTGGCCCGCAACGTCACGCATTTCATGCGGCTGCTGCGTGACACCGGGTTCGGGCTATCGCCAGCGCATGCCGTCGATGCATTGGAAGCCCTGCGGCATATCGATATCGGCGCGCGCGACGAAGTGCGGGCCGCGCTGGCGGCGCTGGTGCTATCGGGCCCCGATCAGCGCCCGCTGTTCGATGCCGCCTTCGACCTGTTCTGGCGCGACCCCGACTGGGAAAGCAAGCTGCGGGCGATGCTGCTGCCGCGCGTCGATGCCGGGATTCCGCCGCCCCGACGCAGCAACCGCCTGGCCGATGCCCTGGCCGCCCGGCAACCGCCATCGCCAAAGCCGGACCAGCCGCCCCGTGAGGAACGCTTCACCGCCCCGCTTACGTTCTCCGATCAGGAGCGTCTGGCGGGGCGCGACTTCGAAACCCTGAACGCCGAAGAGTGGCGCGCGCTCCAGCATCTGGTGCGCACACGGCGCGCGCGTCTGGCCCTGCAGAAGACACGGCGTCTGCGCCCATCCACCTGCGGGACGCACGCCGACCTGCGCGCGAGCGCGCGACTGGCGGTGCGCCAGCATGGTGAATGGCTGCGCTGGAAGTACCGCAAGCGTGCCGAGCGCAAGCCGCCCGTGGTCCTGCTGCTCGATATCTCTGGCTCGATGAGCCAGTACTCGCGCGCCGTCCTCTACTTCTGCCACGCGCTGACGCAGTCCCGCGAGCGACTGCACGTCTTCCTGTTTGGCACGCGGCTGACCAACGTGACGCGCGCGCTACGCGAACGCGATCCGGACGACGCGGTGAACCTGATCACCGAACAGGTCCGTGACTGGGCTGGCGGCACCCGAATCGGTGCCGCGCTGGCCACGTTCAACCGGCAATGGGCGCGTCGCACGCTGTCCGGCCGCGCCACGGTGCTGCTGGTCAGCGACGGTATCGATCTGGAGCACATCGATCTGCTCGAACAGGAGATGGCCCGCCTGCGCCGATTTGCGCATCGCATCATCTGGCTCAATCCGCTGCTGCGCTATGAAGGCTTCACGCCGCAGGCGCGCGGCATCCAGGCGATCCTGCCCCACGTCGACGCGCTGCGTGCGGCGCACAACCTGGACAGCCTGTTCGCGCTGGAATCGCTGCTGGCCGATCCCGCGCGCGTTCCGCCTGTCAAAGCATCACGCCCCCAACCAGGATATCCATCATGGAAATGACCCAGACCCAGCGACTGCCCGTGCCCCAGCAGGTCGCCTGGGATGCACTGAACGACACAGCGCTGCTCAAGCAATGTATTCCGGGATGTGAGAGCATCGAGCCCGACGGCGACAACGCCTACCAACTGGCGCTGACCGCCGCCGTCGGACCGGTCAAGGCGCGCTTCAAGGGGCGCATGGCGCTGCAGGACATCCAGGCGCCGGAGAGCTACACGATCCAGTTCGACGGACAGGGCGGCGCGGCCGGATTTGGTAAGGGGTCCGCGCAGGTCAAGCTCACGCCCGAAGGCGACGAGACGCTGCTCACCTACGTGGTTCACGCGCAGGTCGGCGGCAAGATCGCGCAGATCGGCTCGCGGCTGGTGGATGCCGCCGCGCGCAAGATGGCCGATACATTCTTCGCCCGCTTCACCGAGGCGGTTGGTGGCGGTGGCGCGAATGAAGACGACGACAATACGGAAACGGAACAATCAGCCGACGCGGGGAAAACGACCGACGGCGGCGATGACACAGGAACAAAGCGGAAACGATCATGGACAGCGTGGATCTCGAAGTCCTGAAATGCAGCGTGCGCTGGCAGCAGGAAGGGCATGGCGTATTGCTGGTGACAGTCGTCAGAACCTGGGGGTCGTCGCCCCGCCCCGAAGGCGCGATGCTGGCCGTGCGTGACGATGGCCACGTGGTGGGCTCGGTTTCCGGCGGCTGCATCGAGGACGACATCATCGACCGCGTTCGGCACGAGGGCATCCATTCGGGCCTCCCCGAAGCGATCAAGTACGGCATCAGCGCGGAGGAAGCGCACCGCTTCGGCCTGCCTTGCGGTGGCACGATCGAGCTGGTGACCGAGCCGCTGTCTGCGGCCAGTGGCATCGTCGATCTGCTCGACGCGGTGGAGAACGGCAGGCTCATCGCCCGCACGCTCGACATGGCAACCGGTGCGGCAACGCTCGGGCCAGCCGAGGCCACCGACGGCCTGGCGTTCGACGGCAAGACCCTGCTGACGATCCACGGCCCGCGCTACCGGATGCTGGTGATCGGCGCCGGCCAGCTGTCGAAGTACCTGTGCCAGATCGCCGTGGGGCTTGGCTTCCAGGTCACTGTCTGCGATCCGCGCGAGGAATACACCGAGACCTGGGACATCGCGGGGGTGACGATGGTCCGCACCATGCCGGACGACACGGTCATGGAGATGAAGCTCGACGAGCGCTGCGCGGTGATCGCGCTGACGCACGACCCCAAGCTCGACGACCTGGCCCTGATGGAAGCGCTGCGCACGCCGGCGTTCTATGTCGGCGCGCTCGGCTCGCGACGCAACAACCACGCGCGCCGCGAGCGGCTCAAGGAATTCGACCTGACAGAGCTGCAGCTCGCGCGATTGCATGGGCCGGTGGGTATCTACATCGGCAGCCGCACGCCGCCGGAGATTGCGATCTCGATCCTGGCCGAAGTGGTCGCGGCCAAGAACCACGTCTCGCTCCCTGACATCCTTCAAGTCGAAGGCGCGAAAGCGGCGCGGGAAATCGCCGCTGGCGAGGCGGCCTGCCCAATCCTGCCCACCGCTTCGGCGGCACAGCCATGACGAAGCCCGTGCTCTCTCAATCCGACCTGCCCATCGGCATCCTGCTGGCGGCCGGCTTTGGCCGACGCTTCGACCCGGCTGGCGCACGCAACAAACTGCTCGAGAAACTGCCCGACGGCCGCACCGTGGCATGGCGCAGCGCGCGAACGCTTGCGGCGGCGCTACCGGGTTCGATCGCCGTGGTGCGCCCCGGCAATCCCGAGCTATCGGAAGAGCTGCGCCGCGGCGGCTGCAAGGTAGTCGAATCCGCAGACGCCGAGGCCGGCATGGGCGCGGCGCTACGCGCTGGCGTGACGGCCTGCGCCGATGCGCGCGGCTGGGTCGTGGCACTGGCGGACATGCCGTGGCTATCGATGGAACTGGTGCGCGCCGTGGCACTGACGATCACGTCGCGCGACACCATCGCCGCGCCGTGGCGTGATGGCCAGCGTGGGCACCCGGTCGGTTTTGGCGCCGCATGGCGCGAGGAACTGCTGAAGCTCGACGGCGACGAAGGCGCCCGCGCACTGCTCAAGTCACAACCAGTGACGCGCATCCTGACCGACGACGATGGTCCGTTCCGGGATGTGGATGTGCCGGGCGATCTGAAGTAGGTGTAGGCGCTGCGGATTTAGCGGCGCCTGCCTGCGGCCTCAACCATCACCCCCCTTCCGTCTCCATTAGCGCCCGCAGATATTCCCCGCTCCACCAGTGCACATCCTGCTGGCGAATCCGCTCCAGCAGCTTCTGGTGACGCGCCTGGCGCTCTGACAGCGACATATGCAGTGCCTGCTGGATCGCCTGCGCGGTGGCACGCGTGTCGTATGGATTGACCAGCAGCGCTTCCTTGAGCTGTTCCGCCGCGCCCGCGAAGCGGGACAGCACCAGCACCCCGGGATCCTCCGGGTCCTGGGCCGCGATGTATTCCTTGGCGACGAGGTTCATGCCGTCGCGCAATGGCGTCACCAGCGCCACGTTGCACGCACGGCACAGGCCCGGCAGGCGGCGACGCGCGGTGGAGCGGTGGATGTAGCGCACCGGCATCCAGTCCAGCTCGCCATACTCGCCGTTGATCGCGCCGGTGATGCCTTCCATGTCGCGCCGCAGGTCCGCATAGGCGTCGACCGATTCCCGTGACGGCGCGGTGATCTGGATCAGCGTGGCGCTTGAACGGTTCTCGGGGTACTCGGCCAGCAGCGTCTGGAAAGCCTTGAGCCGCTGGGGCAGGCCCTTCGAGTAATCGAGGCGGTCGATGCCAAGCAGCAGCCTGCGTCGCGCGTACTGGCCGCGCATCATCTCGTAGGTCTCGCGCGCTTCGTCGGCGCGGCCCAGTTCGATGAACTCGTCGACATCGATACCGATCGGAAACGCCTGCGCACGCACGGTGCGATGGAATGCACGGAAGCGGTATTCGCCCATCGGTTCGGCGCCGGCCTCGCCCTGCACATAGCGGGAGAAGTGCTCGACATCGTCGTGGCTCTGGAAGCCGAGCAGGTCATAGGCAAACAGCGCGCGCATCAGCCACTCGTGCTGCGGAATGGTAGCCAGGATCAGCCGTGGCGGCAGCGGGATATGCAGGAAGAAGCCAATGCGCTGGCCGCAACCGATCGCCCGCAATTCCGCAGCCAGCGGAATCAGGTGATAGTCGTGGATCCAGATCACATCGTCGGGCTTGAGCAGCGGCGCCAGCTTGCGCGCGAAAAGCTGGTTCACGCGGCGGTAGGCATTCAGGTTGCCGCCGGAATCGAAGTCGGCCAGGTCCACCCGATAGTGGAATACCGGCCACAGCACGCCATTGCTGTAGCCCAGGTAGTAGGACTCGAAGTCCTCCCGGCTCAGATCCACCGTGGCCAGCGTGACATTGCCGGCCTGGATCTGGTGCAGCTCGCCCTCTCCGGGCGTGCCGCCGCGGCTGGCGTCCACTACCTTGCCGCTCCAGCCGAACCACAATCCACCGGTCTTGTTCAACGTGTCGGACAGCGCGACGGCAAGTCCGCCCGCCGCATGATTCCGCGGGTCGGCAACCCGGTTCGATACTGCTACTAGTCTTCCCATATCTCGCTTCTGGTTGAGATCCACTCCTCGTTCAAATCACGCTGTCCCAGGGGGCCGACAGCCGTACGGCGCCATTGATCAGGCCGACCATCGAATAGGTCTGGGGGAAGTTGCCCCACATCTCGCCCGTGACCGGGTGCGTGTCCTCCGACAACAACCCGAGCGGATTGCGCGCCGCCAGCATGGCCTCGAAGATTTCGCGCGCTTCCTCGCGACGGCCGATGCGTGCCAGCGCGTCGATGCGCCAGAACGTGCAGATATTGAAGGCTGTCTCGGGCTTGCCAAAGTCGTCCGGCGCCTCGTAGCGCCGCATGTACGGTCCGTCGCAGAGCGTTTCCTCGAGCGCCTTCAGCGTCGCAATGAAACGCGGGTCCTTCGGGTCGATGAAATTCACTTCCGCCATCAGCAGCACGCTGGCGTCGAGCACGTTACCGCCGAAACTCTCCGCGAAAGCCTGTCGCGACTCGCTCCACGATTCGGCCAGGATGCGTTGCTTCATGCGGTCGGCATGTTCCGCCCAGTACGCGGCGCGCTGCGGGTGCTCGAGCTTGGTGGCGATCTTGGCCAGCCGGTCGCAGGCTGCCCAGCTCATCAGCGCCGAAGACGTATGGACCCGCGCGCGCGTGCGCAACTCCCACATGCCCGCGTCCGGCGTGCCGAACACGCGCACCGCCTGCTCGCCGACGTCCTCGAGCCGGTGAAATTCCGTCAGGCCGCCACGATGCAGCAGCCGGTGGTCGTGAAACGCCTGCGCGGCGCCGAGCACCACGTTGCCGTAGACATCGTGCTGGAAATGCTCCTGCGCCTGGTTGCCCACGCGCACCGGGCCCATATTGCGATATCCGCCCAGATGATCGAGGACGCTCTCCGGCAGCTCGCGTTCGAGCCCGATGCCGTAGAGCGGCTGGATATGGCCATCCTGCGCCTGCACGACGACATTCGTCAGCCAGCGCATGTAGTCCTCCATCGTGCCGACTTCGGACAGGCTGTTGAGCGCGCGCACCACGAAGAACGCGTCGCGCAACCAGCAGTAGCGGTAGTCCCAGTTCCGGCCGCTGCCGGGCGCCTCGGGAATGCTCGTTGTCATCGCCGCGACGATCGCGCCAGTCTCCTCGTAGAGCGACATCTTCAGCGTGATCGCCGCGCGGATCACGGCGTCCTGCCATTCGCGCGGCACGGCCAGCCGGCGGCTCCAGATACGCCAGTAGGACGTGGTCTCCTGTTCGAAGTCGCGCGCGGTCTCCTCCACGCCATGCGCCAGCGTTTCATCTGGCCCGAGAATGAAGTTGTAGTTGCGCGTGACCAGGAACGGCGTGTTCGACAGCACATAGGCCAGCGGCGCGTCTGTGGTCATCCGCAGCGTCAGGTCCTCGCCGATATAGCGCACATGGCTGCTGCCGCGTGTCATCTGCGGCTTGATCCGGCCCCAGTTGAAGCGCGGTGCCACCGTGACCCGCACCCGTGGCGCGCCACGGACCGGCCGGATCCGCCGCACCAGCGTCAGCGGGCGGAAATAGCGTCCGAGCCGGAAGAACCGAGGGCAGAAGTCGGTGATTTCCAGGCAGTGACCATGCTTGTCGTACAGGCGCGTGCGCAGGATGGCCGTATTCGGCTCGTACCACTGCGTGGACTTCGCCAGGTCTTCCACCTCGATGGAAAAGTGGCCACCGTTCTCGCTCGAATCGAGCAGCGCATTGAAAACGGGGTCGGCATCGTAGCGCGGCAGGCAACACCAGACGATGCGGCCGCGTCCGTCGACCAGTGCCGAGAATGCGCAGTTGCCAATCATCCCGAGCGATAGCGACGGATCGGCGTGACGGCCAGTGCAGTTGGTATCGGTATTGAAAGCGGGCGCTTCTGGATGATGCGCGGCAGGTGTGGGGGGGGCGTTCACAGCGAGTCCTCCGTTTCGGACGAAGTGGATGAGACGGACTGCGGCTTGCCGCCGCGTTGCGCCCTGAGCGCCAGAAGAGCATGGGCGGATCGATGAAGCCAGCAACGCAACGCAGCGGGCCCGGTCACGCTGACCGTGGCGGCGGTGGCGCGCTCGCCAACCAGCACGCCCACCCCGCCGAGTTCACGCGCCACAACGAAACCGGCTTCGTCGGTGACATCGTCACCCGCGAACAGCGGCTTGCGTCCTTCGAAGGGGGCCATGCGCATGAACGCGGCGATCGCGCCCCCCTTGTCGACGCCGGCAGGCTTGATCTCGACAACCATTTTTCCGGGCAAGCCTTCCAGCCCATCCACGTCGTGCAGGGTGTCGGCCACCATCGCTCGCACCTGTGCCTCGAGTTCCGGAGCCTGTCGATAGTGAATGGCGACTGCCACGGATTTCCGCTCGATGCGTAGGCCGGGATGGCGCGCGACGAAGGCTTCGAGCCTCGGCATCAATGCCGTGATGCCCGGGGCCGGTGGCATGAACAGCGCTTCGCCGTCATGGCGCAGTTCGGCGCCGTGCACGCCTGCCGCGGGGAGCCTCAGCGGCTGCAGGAAGCCATCGAGCTCGGCAACGGGCCGGCCCGAGATAATGGCCAGGGCGCCGTCCAGGCAGGTGTGCAGCGCGCGCAGCGTGCCAACCAGTTCCGGCTCGACCTGCACCAGCTCGGGGCGTGGCGCGAGGTCAGCCAGCGTGCCGTCGAAATCCAGAAACAGCGCGGTATCGGGTTCGATGAGAGGTAGCGAAGACATCACGCAAGACCGTAACACGTCGATTTGGAAGGTGTCAGCCGGACGCTGTCCTACAACTGTGGCTGTCACTGCACCCGTCGCACGGCAACTGCCAACCTGGCACTGCCAAGTGCGCCATCCATTATCATTGGCGGTTTCCGCCGATTTTTCCGGTTTTTTTGCCGCTGCCCCCCGGCGCCGCACTCCGCAGACCATGACCCGCACGCCCGCCAAGCCCGACTATCTGAAAAAAATCCTGACCGCCAAGGTCTATGACGTGGCCCAGGAGACCGAATTGACCTATGCGCCCGCGCTGTCGGCACGCACCGGCAATGCGGTCTGGTTCAAGCGCGAGGACACCCAGCCGGTGTTCTCGTTCAAGTTGCGGGGGGCGTACAACAAGATGGCGTCCCTCACGCCCGAGGAACTCAAGCGCGGCGTGATCGCTGCTTCGGCAGGCAACCACGCCCAGGGCGTGGCGCTGGCGGCGGCCCGCATGCAGTGCAAGGCGATCATCGCCATGCCGACCACCACGCCGCAGGTGAAGATCGACGCCGTGCGCGAGCGCGGCGGCGAGTGGGTGCAGATCGTTCTGCACGGTGAGTCGTACAGCGATGCCTACCTGCACGCGGCCGAACTCGAGAAGAAGCACAAGCTCGCGTTCATCCACCCGTTTGACGACCCCGAGGTCATCGCCGGCCAGGGCACCATCGCGATGGAGATCCTGCGCCAGCACCCTGGCCCGATCCACGCGATCTTTGTCGCCATCGGCGGCGGCGGCCTGATCTCCGGCATCGCCGCCTACGTCAAGGCGGTGCGCCCCGAGATCAAGGTGATCGGCGTGCAGACCTTCGATTCCGATGCCATGAAGCGCTCGGTGGACGCCGGCAAGCGCGTGGAACTGAAGGATGTGGGCCTGTTCTCGGACGGTACCGCCGTCAAGCTGGTGGGCAAGGAAACGTTCCGCATCACGCGTGAACTGGTCGACGACATCATCCTGGTCGATACCGATGCGATCTGCGCGGGCCTGAAGGATGTGTTCCAGGACACCCGCAGCATCCTCGAGCCGGCCGGCGCGCTGGCCGTGGCCGGCCTCAAGGCGTACGCCGAGCGCGAGAAGCTCAAGCACCAGCACCTGGTGGCGATCGCCTGCGGCGCCAATATGAACTTCGACCGCCTGCGCTTTGTGGCCGAGCGCGCCGAAGTGGGTGAAGCGCGCGAAGCGGTCTTCGCCGTGACGATCCCCGAGGAACGCGGCAGCTTCAAGCGCTTCTGCGAACAGGTCGGCACGCGCAGCGTGACCGAGTTCAACTACCGCATCGCCGACAAGGGCGTGGCGCATATCTTCGTCGGCGTGCAGATCGCCAGCCGCGCGGAGAGCGACAAGATCGCCGCCAACTTCCGCCGCCATGGCTTTGACACGCTCGACCTGTCGAACGACGAACTGGCCAAGCAGCACATCCGCTACATGGTCGGCGGCCATTCGCCGCTGGCGCATGACGAACTGCTGTATCGCTTCGAGTTCCCGGAGCGCCCGGGCGCGCTGATGAAGTTCCTGTCCAGCATGAGCCCGAACTGGAACATCAGCCTGTTCCACTACCGGAACCAGGGCGCGGATACGTCGAACATCCTGGTCGGCATCCAGGTGCCGAAGAACGAGAAGCGCGCGTTCCGCAGCTTCCTTTCGACGCTCGGTTACGTACACTGGGATGAGACCGACAACCCCGTCTACAAGCTGTTCCTTTCCTGACGCCCCCGATCATGACGCTTCCTGAGCACTCGCCGCTGGGCAAGCCCTCGGCGTACAAGACCGAATACGACGCATCATTGCTGTTCCCGATCCCGCGCCAGCCGAAACGCGCGGAGATCGGCCTGCCGGAAGGGCGCGCGCTGCCCTTCTTCGGCGTGGATATCTGGAATGCCTACGAGGTATCGTGGCTGAACCTGAAGGGCAAGCCGCAGGTGGCGCTGGCCACGTTCATCATTCCTGCCGATACGCCGAACATCGTCGAGTCGAAGTCGTTCAAGCTGTACCTGAACTCGTTCAACCAGACCAAGATCGCTTCGCCCGAGGCGCTGCAGCAGTTGCTGCATCACGACCTCTCCGAGGCCACGGGCGGCACGGTGCAGGTCCGGCTGGTGACCGAGGCCGACCTTGGCACGCAGAAGATGGGCGAACTGGACGGGCTGCTGCTGGACCGGCTCGACATCGAGACCGATATCTACGAACCCGATCCGACGCTGCTGTCGGCCGAACAGGAAGAGTCGCCGGTGGAGGAAACGCTGGTGTCGCACCTGCTCAAGTCGAACTGCCTGGTCACGGGCCAGCCAGACTGGGGTAGCGTGCAGATCCGCTACGTGGGCGCGCCGATCGATCAGGAAGGTCTGCTCAAGTACCTGATCTCGTTCCGGAACCATAACGAGTTCCACGAGCAGTGCGTCGAGCGGATCTTCACGGACGTCATGCGCATGTGCAAGCCGGTGAAGCTCGCGGTCTACGCACGCTACACGCGCCGCGGCGGGCTGGACATCAATCCGTTCCGCACCAACTACAACACGCCGTGGCCGGACAACCGGCGCAATGCGCGGCAGTAGGACCGCACTGACTCAAAACTCCGCGTGGGCCCGGATGCCGATGAACTTGGCGGGCCCGCGATCCCGGTTGTAGCCCGGGTTCCGCATGTACTGGAAGTCCGGGCTCAGGCTCAGCGTCTTCCAGACCGCGAAGCTGTAGTAGATCTCGAATACCTGCTCGGGGCCGTAGTTGAGCGCCCCATCCCCCAGGAACGCGCCCAGACCACCCGCCGCCAGATAGTTGCGATGGTTGGACCCAAGCATGTTGATCGCCATCCCCAGCCCCACCTCGTCTTTGGGACGACCCCACGCCGTTCCCTTGAGCGTGCCGCCCCACGCCACCTGCCGGCCGATTTCCGTGAACGCGTAGGTTTCGGTCTTGTCGTCGGACCAGTTGGCCCGCAGGAACAGGCCCAGTGAATCGTTGACCTCCTGCAGGAACGCAAGCCCCACGCCCACCTTCGCGTGTTCGCGGCGCACGTCGGCCACGTCCGGCGTCACGTTGTTGGCCAGTCCGAAAGCGATGGCGTCGTTGAACGCCCCCATCTTCGCCTTGTTACGCCACAGCAGCAGCCGGGCCTGGCCAGGGCGGCCACCGATCTGGTAGCGCTTTTCGAGTTCCAGCACGTCGCCGTAGTGCTCGAACATGCGCGTGTCGAGCTCCTGGCCATTTGATTCGAGCGGCTGCAGGAAACGGCCGAAACGCGCCGACCAGCCATCGCCGATGTACTCGACCGAAGCCCCCCAGTTGTAGCCTCGCGCATCCGCCGCGTAGTCGAACGAACCGTGCGTCAGGAACGACCAGTTCATGAACTGCGTGCGTGGATCGGACCCGTAGGGGTTCTGATCGAAGACATCGAGCACGCTAAAGTTGCCGGCGGTCAGCACCACGCGTTGCTTGTCGACGGTGCGGGCGAACTGGTTGAAATCGGCCTCGAGCTTTTCCTCGCCGCCTCCCAGCCCCCACGTCTGACGAATGAAGGCCCGTGCGCGGTAGAACTTCGGATTGGTGCTGGCCGTCTTGGCCAGTTCGCCATTGGAAGGGCCACCCACGCCATGCAGTTCGGAGAACGGCACGCCCTGGGCCACCTCCGGATTGAAATGGAACTCGGCGCCCTGCCAGAGCCGCAATCCCAGGTCGAGCGTGGCCGTGAACGAATAGCTCTTGGCACGATCGGGCGTCAGGCTGTTCTCGCCGGAGTACCCCGCGCCGAAAGACGGCTTGCGCTGCCAGATATACGTGGTCTGCCCATGGATGGCGAACGGGCTTTCCACATCGGACACGGCTTCCTGCCCTGGCCCGGTGGCTTCCTGCGCTTGCGCCGCCCACGGCAAAGCAAGCCCGCCCGCCACCAGCAAGGCGGCAAACGGGACGGCAAAGCGGCGGGCAAAGCTCGGGCGCAACCGCTGCGGAGCGGCTGGCGGACAAGAACGCGACATAGGAATTGGGGGCAGTGGATGCGCGCATGCAGGCATCCAATGGATTGGCGGGCAGCTTAGCCAAAGCCCCATGACATGTCTACCGTGAATTGTTGCAATGCAGCATATCCAACGCGCTGCGCTCTCACTCAACTTTGTAACCGATCTTGAATTAATTAATTCGAAAATTAATATCTACTCGATACCGTCTGGAGTTGACTGATGCCAGCCAAGTCCTCGTCCGATCCGTCCCCGGCACCGCGACAGCGCCGGCCGGGACGCCCCACGGCCAACGCCAATGATGCCGATCAGCGTAACCGCCTGATCGACGCCGCCGTCACCCTGTTCGCGCGCCACGGCGTGGCCGCCACCTCCACCAAGGCGATCGCCGCCGAAGCTGGCGTCACGCCGGCACTGGTCCACTACTACTTCCACGATCGGGAGCTACTGCTCGATGCCGTCTTCGACGAACGGCTGGAGCCGCTGTTCGAGCAGGTGTTCGAGACCCTGGCCGGGCACGCCGGTGACATCGTGACAGTAATCCCGGCGCTGGCGGGCCAATTGATCCGCACGGCGTCCGCCACGCCGTGGTTTCCGGGCCTGTGGATCCGGGAGATCGTCGGTACCGATGGCCATCTGCGCGAGCGGATGGTCGAGCGCGTGGCCCTGCGGCGTGCCTCGCTGATCATGGGGCCACTGGCAGCCGCACACGCGCAAGGCAAGCTGACCCCGGGGCTCGAACCGGCCCTTGTCATGGTGTCGCTGATCGGGCTGGCGCTGCTGCCGCCCGCCACCACGCACATCTGGCGCAGCCTCCCCGGCGCGGCCGATATCGATACCGAAACGCTCGTGCGCCACGTCACCACCCTGCTCACCCACGGGCTGTCCGCCGGCACCCCGTCCCAAGACAAATAAGCCCACCCGGAGCCCGTATGTCCTATCCCGTCCCCCGTCATGCGTGGTCCCTGCTGATCATGGCAGCGGCACTGGCCGCGTGCGGCAATGACAAGCCCGTCAGTTGGCAAGGCTACGTGGAGGGCGAGTTCGTCTCTGTGGCGTCGCCATTCGCGGGCCGCCTGGAAAAGCTGTCGGTCGACCGTGGCCAGCAGGTGGCCGATGGTGCGCCCCTATTCGTGCTGGAATCCGACGACGAACGCGCCGCGCGGCAACAAGCCGCCGAGCAGCTACGTGCGGCCGAGGCACAGCTTGCCGATATCCAGATTGGCAAGCGCCCCGTGGAAGTGGCCGTGACCCAGGCGCAACTGTCGCAGGCGCAGGCGCAGGCCCAACGCAGCGCGGCGCAACGCCGGCGCGACGAAGCCCAGTTCGAGATCGGCGGCGTCTCCAGGCAGCAGCTCGACGACAGCCGCGCCACGGCGGATGCGGATGCGGCACGCGTGCGGGAGTTGCAGCGCGATATCGACGTCGCACGCCTGCCGGGTCGCAAGGACCAGCTTGCCGCGCAAAGCGCGCAGGTGGATGCCGCGCGTGCGGCGCTGACGCAGGCCGAGTGGAAGCTCTCGCGCAAGTTCGTCAATGCCACGGTGCCGGGCCTGGTCTATGACGTGCCGTTCCGCCCCGGCGAGTGGGTGCCCGCGGGCAGCACCGTGGTCCGCATGTTGCCCGTCACAAACGTCAAGGTGCGCTTCTACGTACCTGAGACCGTGGTCGGCGCGCTCAAGAACGGGCAGGCCGTCCATATCCGCTGCGACGGTTGCGCGGCCCCGGTGGCGGCAAAGATCACCTATATCTCGAACGAAGCCGAGTTCACGCCACCGGTCATCTACAGCAACGAGACACGCCGCAAGCTCGTGTTCCTGATCGAGGCACGTCCGGACCCCGCCGAAGCACCGAAGCTGCGCCCTGGCCAGCCTGTCGAGGTCACGCAATCATGAACGGCGAACTGGCCATCGACGTGCACGGCCTCAACAAGCGCTTCGGCGACAAGCACGTGGTCAACGACCTGACGATGCAAGTGGCCCGTGGCGAGATCTTCGGCTTCCTGGGCCCGAACGGCAGCGGCAAGACCACCTCGATCCGCATGATGTGCGGACTGCTGACACCGGACTCCGGCGCGGGCACCTGCCTGGGCTTCGACATCATCAAGGAGTCCGCCGAGATCAAGCGCAACGTGGGCTACATGACGCAGCGTTTCTCTTACTGGGAAGACCTGTCGATCCGCGAGAACCTGGACTTCGTCGCACGCGTGTATGCCATGCCGAACCGGCGCGAGGTCGTGGACCGCGCGCTCGAGGACCTCGGGCTGGCGTCGCGGGCCGAACAACTGGCCGGGTCGCTTTCCGGCGGTTGGAAGCAGCGCCTGGCGCTGGCCGCGTGCCTGCTGCACGAACCGCAGTTGCTGCTGCTCGACGAACCCACGGCCGGCGTGGACCCCAAGGCCCGCCGCGACTTCTGGGAGCAGTTGCACCAGTTGGCCGCCCGTGGCATCTCGGTGCTGGTCAGCACGCACTACATGGACGAAGCGGAGCGCTGCCACAAGCTCGCCTATATCGCCTACGGCAAACTGCTGGCGCAAGGCACTTCGGCTGAAGTCGTCGCCAGCCAGAACCTGACCACGTGGAGCGTATCGGGCGACGAACTGGCCGAACTGTCGACCCAGTTGCAAGGCAAGCCCGGCGTGGACCAGACCGTCGCGTTCGGCACGGCGCTGCATGTCACGGGCAAGGACGGCACCGCGCTCGAACAGACACTCAGGCAGTACGCCGGCCGGGATCACCGCATCGAGCCGGTGGAGACGAGCCTGGAGGACGTCTTCATCCACATGATGGGTGACGCACAGGACAACATGGCCGTTCCCGCCAAGGAAGCCACCAAGGAGAGCGCAGAAAGGGCCAGCGGGCCGAAGGGGGACGCGTGAAAGCCGTACGCCGTCAGATCTCCCGCTTCTCGGCGCACCGTTGGTGGAGCATCGTCCTGAAGGAATTCCTGCAACTACGACGCGATCGCGTCACGTTCGGGATGATGATTGGGATACCGATCATCCAGCTACTGCTGTTCGGCTTTGCGATCAACAGCGATCCACGCCATATGCCCACCGCGGTCATCGTGGCCGAGCACAGCGACTTCTCCCGCACCTTCATTGCCGCGCTGGACAACACCACGTACTTCAAGGTGGTGCGCACGATGCCGGACGAGGCCTCCGGTCGCGAGGCGCTGATGCGCGGCGATGTGCAGTTCGTGGTCAGCATTCCGGCCGATTTCTCGCGACGCCTGCTGCATGGCGATCGCCCTTCCATCCTGGTCGAGGCCGATGCCACCGATCCTTCCGCGACGGGCCAGGCCATCGCCGCACTGGCGCAACTCCCGGCCACCGTTGCCCGGATCGACCTGAAGGGCGCGCTGGCGCCACTGGCCGGCGGGCAACCCGCCTTCGACGTCAACGTGCACCGGCTCTACAACCCGGAGGGCATCACGCAGTACAACATCGTGCCGGGGCTGATGGGCACGATCCTGACGATGACGATGGTCATGATGACCGGCCTGGCCATGACGCGCGAACGCGAGCGCGGCACGATGGAAAATCTGCTGGCCACGCCGGTGCAGCCGCTTGAGGTGATCTCGGGCAAGATCATCCCGTACATCTTCATCGGACTGATTCAGGCGACGATCATCCTGCTGGCGGCGCATTTCGTGTTCGGCGTGCCGTTCGTCGGATCACCCGTGGCCGTGTACCTGGCCGCATTGCTGTTCATCGCGGCCAACCTGACCGTGGGCATCACGCTGTCCTCGCTGGCGGCCAACCAGTTGCAGGCGCTGCAACTCACATTCTTCTACTTCCTGCCCAATATCCTGCTGTCCGGCTTCATGTTCCCATTCGCGGGCATGCCAACGTGGGCGCAGTGGATCGGCAACGTGCTGCCGATGACCTACTTCAACCGGATGATCCGCAGCATCATGCTCAAGGGCAGCGGCTGGATCGAACTCTGGCCGAACGTGTGGCCCGTGGCGCTGTTCACGGTGATCGTCCTCACCATTGCCGTGCGCTTCTACAAGCGCACGCTCGACTGAAAGGAGACCGCCATGCGCGCGATCCCCACGCTGTTGATGTGCGCCGCCGCGATGTCGCTGGCCGGCTGTGCGGTCGGCCCGGATTTCCGCACGCCCGATGCGCCGGCTGACGCTCGCTACACATCCGGCCCGCAGCCTGAACGCCTTGACGCGAAGGACTACCCATCGCAATCGCTGGTGGAAGGCGACGTCCCCGCGCAATGGTGGACGCTGTTCCGCAATCCGCAGCTCGATGAAACCATCCGCGTGGCCCTGGCCAACAGCCCGACGCTGACACAAGCGCAAGCCAAGCTGCGTGAGGCGCAGGAGAATCTCGCGGCCCGTACCGGCGCCACGCGCTTCCCGCAGGTAGACGCGAATTTCAACGCAACGCGGCAGCAGGTCAACCTGCAGTCAGTCGGCATCACGCAGTTCCCGAGCCCTGGGCCGTTCACGCTCTATAACGCGAGTGTGCAGGTGTCCTATGCGCTGGATCTGTTCGGTGGTCAGCGTCGAGAACTGGAAGGCTTGCAGGCCGCGGTCGACTACCAGCGCTACGAGTTCGAGGCGGCCCGACTTTCGCTCGCGGCCAACGTCGCCACGGCGGCGATTCGCGAGGCCGGGCTGCGCGCGCAACTCGCCGATACCGTGGCCCTGGCCGACGCGCAGAAACGCCAGCTAGCCATCATGCAGCAGCGCCTCGGTCAGGGTGGTGTCGCGCGCGTCGACGTGCAGCGCCAGCAGGCCGAACTGGCGCAGACACAGGCGCTGATTCCGGGACTGTCACAGCAGATCGATGCCACACGTCACCAGCTCGCCGTCTACACCGGCCAGACCCCCGCCGCCGCTCAGCTTCCAGAATTCCGGCTCGAAGACATGCAGTTGCCCGAGACGCTGCCGGTAAGCCTGCCCTCCGAACTGGCGCGACGTCGCCCCGATATTCGGGCGGCGGAAGCACTGCTCCATCAGGCCTCGGCAGATATCGGCGTGGCCACGGCCAATCTCTATCCGCAGATCACGCTGACCGCCAGCGGCGGCACGCAGGCCATGCGCATGAGCGACCTGTTCAACAGCTTCAATGTGTGGAGCCTGGCCGCCGGCGTCGTGCAGCCGGTGTTCCACGGGGGCGAGTTGCGTGCGCAGAAACGTGCGAAGGAAGCTGCCTACGAAGCATCGTTGGGCGCCTATCGGCAGGCGGTGCTCCAGGGGCTGCAGAACGTTGCCGACACCCTGCGCGCGCTGGACGCGGACGCCGGCACGCTGCAGGCGCGCGCGGACAACGCAAAGCAGACGCGCGACACACTGGCGATTGTCAACGAGCAGTATCGGCTTGGTGGCGTAAGCCAGTTCGCGGTGCTCGACGCCGAGCGGCAGGCACGACAGGCGGCGCTGGATCTGGCGCAGGCCCGCGCCACGCGGCTGGCGGATTCAGCCGCGCTGATGCAGGCGCTGGGCGGTGGATGGTGGGGAGAGTCGGAAACGGTGGGGAGTTTGAAATAGAGGTGGTTAGCGATCGTTAGCGGATCGTTAGCGCGGGAGGGGCCGAGCCAGAGGGTCAGGCCCATCAACCGCTACCGCCCCAGATACCCCCGCAACCGCTTCACCCCCTCATCGAGCCGCGCCTCGTCGCACGCATAGCACCACCGCACAAAGCCCTCGCCCTCGTCGCCGAACGCGCTTCCCGGCGCCAGCCCGAGATGGGCATCGCGCACGAGCCGCTTGCACAGATCGAGGCTGTCGGTCGCGCCTTTCAGGCGGAAGAACACATACATCGCCCCATCCGGCGCGTGCGCGTCGATACCGGGTAATGCCGATAGCGCGCTCACCAGATGATCACGCGCCGAACGCAGCCGTTTGACCAGATCCTGGGTGAATGCTTCGCCCTCACGCACGGCCACCACGCCGGCCTCCTGCACGAACGATGGCGCGCAGGACGTGTTGTATTCGATGAGCTTGCCCAGGTCGTCCATCATCGAAGATGGCACCACCATCCAGCCAAGCCGCCAGCCGGTCATCAGCCATGCCTTCGAGAACGAGTTGACCGCGATAACGCGCTCGTCGCGGCCGGCGATGTCAAGGAACGATGGTGCGACCGCCCCCTCGTCGCCGTAGTAAAGCCGCTCGTAGACTTCGTCGGCGATGATCCAGATGCCGTGGCGGCGGCAGTGGTCGAGCACGGCCTGTTGCGCGCCGCGGGGCATGACCCAGCCGGTCGGGTTGTTCGGCGAATTGATCATCACGGCGCGCGTGCCCGGCGTCAGCGCGGCCAGCAGCTTGTCGACATCGAGTGTCCAGCCATCCGCGCCATAGTCGAGCGTCACTGTTTCCACCGCCGCGCCAAGGATGCGCGGAATCTCGACGAGGTTGGGCCACAGCGGCGTCACCGCCACCACGCGGTCGCCGGGGCCGGTGACGAGTTGCGCGGCGAGCATCAGCGCATTGACGCCGGCGCTGGTCACGGCGATATGGTCGACCGGCGTGGCTCCGTGCAATCGGGTCACGTACTCCGACAACGCCGCCCGCAGCGGCGCGATGCCAAGATTGTGGTTGTAGAAGGTGGCCCCGTTTGCGAGCGCGCGGCTCGCGGCATCGCGGATGAATGACGGCGTGACCTGGTCCGATTCACCGAACCAGAACGGCAGCACGTCGGGCAGGCCGATCCCTGCATTAGCCACTTCACGGATGCGCGACGCGCGCAGCGCGTGCACGACGTCACGCGCCCGTGGCGGCGCTTCGGTCAGGGAAGACTGGCGGGACGGGCTGGTCGACATCGGCACTCCTTCGGGGGAACGATGAAACGCCTAGCGTACCGGAATCCGCCCCGCCCTGCTGTCGTCGCCAGAGGGCTTTTTCAGTCCGCGAAACGCTCGCGCAGCACGTCAGCCGTCATCGAGACATAGCCAAGCGCGAGGAGCGGCGTGCGCACCGCTTGCAGCAACGCGGCGTTGTCCGGCGCCATCGCGCCATCGGGCAAAGTCATGTTGTTCTCGAAGCCGATACGCGCGTGCCCGCCCAGCATCACGGCCGTGGCCGCGCAATCGGCCTCCTGCTTGCCGAATGCGCAGACCGCCCATTCGACGCCAGACTGATCGAGCCCGGTCTCGCGCCAGGCGGCCAGGAACGGCAGCAGGTCCGCCGGCGACGACTTCTGTCCGGCCGAGTACCGTCCCAGCACGAACAGCACCCAGTGCCGCCCGGCTGGAATCGCGCCGCTTTCGCGCAGGGCCGCATAGCGGCGCACGTCATCGGCATCGTAGAGGATGTATTGCGCCACCACGTGCTCGTGGTGCATCCACTGGAAGAACTCTGCGGCGGCAGGCAACGCGGCGACATTGGGCACGAGTTCGCGAATGGCCACCGATGCGGCCTCGGGGCGCAGCGCACGCACGGTCGCGATCTGCTGCGCCGGCTGGTAGATGCCGACCGCCTCGGTGGTCAGCTGCAGCACCAGCGCATTGCCCACAGCCTTGCGCACAGCGGCAATGGCCGGCTCGTAGTCGACCACTTCGAGGCTGTGCGTGGCGTCGGCCTTGCGCACGTGCAGATGGATCATCGCAGCGCCGGCATCCACGCATTCGCGCGCGCACTGCGCCAGCTCGTCGGGCGTGATTGGCAGGCACGCGTGGTCCGCGTGCGTCTTGCGCGCGCCATTCGGGGCCACCGCCAGAGCGAACGGGCGACGCAAGGTGTCAGCGGTAGCGACAGGATTCTGGTTCGGCATCGTCGCGCTCCTCAAGCCGGCAGTACCGTTTTCACGGCCTGCGTGAAGCGGTCTACGATGTTGTCGATGTCGGTGGGCGTGCAGATAAACGGCGGCGCAAACAGCACGTGGTCACCGTGGATGCCATCGACCGTGCCGCCCATCGGATAAACCAGCACGCCATGCTCCATGCAGGTGCGCTTGAGCACGGCGTGCGTCTTCTTCGCCGGGTCGAGCGTGGCCTTGGTGGCGCGATCGGCCACGAACTCCACGCCGACGAACAGTCCACGGCCCCGCACGTCGCCAAGGTTCGGATGGTCGCCGAGCGATTCGCGCAGGCGCGCGCGCAACTGTTCGCCACGCGCCAGCACGTTGTCCAGCAACTTGTCCTCGACAATCGTGCGCTGCACGGCCAGCGCTGCCGCGCAGGCCGTCGCATGACCGATATAGGTGTGGCCGTGCTGGAAGAAACCGCTGCCACCGATGATCGCGTCATAGATGCGCGACGTCGAGAGCATTGCGCCGATCGGCTGGTAACCAGCGCCGAGGCCCTTCGCGATCGTCACGATGTCGGGCACCACGCCGTCCTCTTCGCACGCGAACAGGTAACCCGTCCGGCCCATGCCCGACATCACTTCATCGAGGATCAGCAGCACGCCGTACTTGTCGCACACAGCGCGGATACGCTTCAGGTAATCGGCCACCGGCGGCACCGCCCCTGCGGTAGCGCCGACCACCGTCTCGGCGACGAAGCCGGCCACCGAGTCGGGGCCGAGTTCGAGGATCTTTGCTTCAAGTTCGTCGGCCAGACGCTGCGCGTACTGCGTGTCGGCTTCGCCGGCCGCCTGATCTCGGTAGGCATAGCACGGCGACACATGGTGCGCCGGCACCAGCAGCGGCAGGAACGGCTCGCGCCGCCACGCGTTGCCGCCGATCGCCAGCGCGCCGAGCGTATTGCCGTGATAGCTCTGGCGCCGCGCGATGAAGTGGCGGCGCTGCGTCTGGCCGATCTCCACGAAGTACTGGCGCGCCAGCTTCAGCGCGGCTTCCACCGCCTCGGAGCCGCCGGACACGAAGTACACATGATCGAGATCTCCGGGGGCCGCATCGGCCAGCGTCTGGGCCAGCGTCTCGGACACCTCGGTGGTAAAGAACGACGTATGCGCGTAGGCAATGGTGTCCACCTGCGCCTTGATCGCTTCGATCACGCGCGGGTGGCCATGACCGAGACAGGAAACCGCCGCGCCGCCCGAAGCGTCGAGGTAGCGCCGGCCATTGCTGTCGATCAGTTCGATACCCTGGCCGCCAACGGCGACCGGCAAGGTTTGCTTCGGATTGCGGTGGAATACGTGCGTCATGGTGAGGTGCGGGATGCGGGGGTCTGCCCGGAAACAGGTGTGAGTATAGGAACAACGTCCCGGCAGCGCAACAAGTGTTTCATTAAGGCACCAGCACGAAACATACGATGCCCCACCGGTGCCCCCCGTTCACAACACAAGGGCGCCCTGCGGCGGGCCAAGCTGTGCAACAATCGTTGCATCACAAGAATCCTGAACCAGAGATGCCCGCCTCCACGCCCAAGCCGCCGCAGTCGCTCGATGCGCTGCTGGCGCAACTCCGCGCCGATTTCCCGAATCTGAGCGCGCAGTTCCAGAGTGGCGCCAGATACCTGCTCGATCACCCGCGCGATATTGCTATCCAGTCGATGCGCAAGGTGGCCGGCAACGCCGGGGTGCAGCCCGCCACGCTGGTGCGACTGTCGCAGGCGCTCGGGTTCGAAGGCTGGCAGGGATTGCGCGAACTGTTCGTCGAGGCAGTGCGCGACGGCGACAGCCAGCCTTACGCCAGGCGCGCCCGCAAGGTGGTGCGGGAAAGTGGCTCGAGCCGCATGTTCGCGGAAATGATCGAAGTGCAGCATCACAACCTCGACGCGCTGCTGGCCAGCAACGCCGACGCGCTGCCACGTGCGGCCGAACTGCTGGCGGCCGCACCGATGGTCCACGTGGCGGGCTTCCGCTCGTGCTTTCCAATCGCGTTCTCGTTCCACTACATCTACGGGCTGTTCCGCAGCTCGGTGCGCCTGATCCGTGGCGACGCAGGCACGCTGGAGATGGAACTGCGCGCCTTGAGCCCCAAGGATGCGGTGCTGGTAGCCGGCTTCGCGCCCTACTCGCAGGAAAGCATGCGCGTGGCCACCGCCGCACGCGAGGCGGGCTGCACGGTGATCGCCTTGACCGACAGTACGGTGGCGCCAATCGCGCTGGAAGCCGATTGCACACTGCTCTTCGCCATCGACAGCCCATCGTTCTTCCCGTCGATCACCAGCGGCGTGGCGATGGTGGAGGCGCTGGTCGAGCATCTGCTGGCAAAGAAGGGCAAGGGGGCGATCCGGGCGCTGGAGCAGACGGAGGGGCAGCTGCACCGGACGGGGGCCTACCTCCCGTCGCGGCGCGGCTGAAACGCCAGTGCGTTACTCGAACGCCTCATCATTCGGATTGGCGTAGGCCTTCTTGATCTGCTCGCTCTGCGGCAAGTCGAAGCTGAGGTTCTTCGGCGGCACCGGCTTCAGGAACCACTTGGTGTAGAGCGTGTTGATCTCGCCGCTGCGCATCAGGCCCGTCATGGTGGCATCCACGACTTGTTTGAAGCCGGGGTCATCCTTGCGCATCATGAAGCCGTACGCCTCGAACGACTGCGGCGTGCCCACCACCACCCAGTCATTGGGGTTCGGCGCCAGCGTGCGCGAGCCGGACAGCAGCACGTCGTCCATCATGAACGCGGCCACGCGGCCCGACTGCAGGATCAGGAACGATTCGCCATAGTCCTTGGCGCTCTGGATCGTGATGTTGGCGCCCTTCTCGTCGTTGAGCTTGCGCAGGATGCGTTCCGACGTGGTGCCGGCGTTCGTCACCACGGCCTTGCCCGACAGATCGCCAAAGTCATGGACCGGGCTGCCCTTCTTCACCAGCAGTCGCGTGCCGGCCACGAAGAACGTGGTGGAGAATGCCACCTGCTGCTGGCGCGACTTCAGGTTGGTGGTCACGCCACACTCCAGGTCCACCGTGCCATTCTGGACCAGCGACTGCCGGTTCTGCGACGTCACGGGCACCATACGCACCTGCAGATTCGGCGTGCCGGTTTCCTTCTTGACCGCATCAATCACGCGATCGCAGATGTCCTGCGAGAAGCCGATCACCTTCTGGTTGGCGTCGTAGTACGAGAACGGGATCGACGATGTGCGGTGACCGATCGAAATCGTGCCGGACGATTTGATCTTGCTGAGCGTTGGGCTGGCGGCCACGTCGACCGCAAGCGCCGAACCGGCGCCGAGCGACACCGCCATCAGCACGGCGGCACGGGTCATGAAGAACTGGTTCATGGGAACACTCCTGTTGATGGAAAGCGTCAGGTGTTGCAATGCTAGGCATATAGCAACAAGTGTTCCATCATGGATAACCATGAAACAAATGATTTTTCCCCGATATCGGGCATGAACCGCCCGGTATCGGGGAACACCGCCCTGCTAGTGCGCCGTCGGTGTGCGCGGCACGCCCTTCCACAGCGCCAGCCCGCTGGCCAGCAGCAGCCCGGCCAACAGGTACAGCGCGTTGTCCATGCTGCCCGTGTGCGCCTTGATCTGGCCGATGACCCAAGGGCTGACGATGCCGCTGGTGATGCCGATGCTGGAGATGAAGGCAATGCCGGTGGCGGCGGTCTGGGCCGGCAGATGGCTTGGCGGCAGCGCCCAGAAGATCGGCAGCGCGGCGAAGATCAGCACGGCGGCAACGGAGAGGATCGCCAAGGACACGCCAAGGCTCGGCACATGTAGCGTCAACGCGGCCAGCGCCAGTGCGCCTCCTGCAGTGCAGCAGAGAAAATGCCCGTGACGCTCGCCGAGGCGGTCTGAGCGCCGCGCAATGAGGATCAAGCCCACCGCGCCGATGGCGTTCGGGATGACAGAGTAGAGGCTGACGGCCACCACGTCCTGGATGCCGAAATCGCGAATCATGAGCGGCATCCAGAATGACAGCGTCAGCGAGCCGCACGTCAGCGCGAAGTAGATGAACGCGAACAGATAGACCCGTGGGTTGGCCAGGGCCTGACGCAGGGCCTGCATCGAATGGGCGTGGCCACCCGCACCGCGCGACTCCGCCTCATGTTGGGCCACCAGGTAGTCCTGCTCGGCCGGTGTCAGCCAGCGCGCCTGGCGTGGGCCATCGACGAGGCACACGGCGGCGATCAGGCCCAGCAGCACTGCCGGCGCGCCTTCGATCGCGAACATCCATTGCCAGCCGCGCATCCCAAGCACACCGGCCATGTCGCGCATGATCCAGCCCGAGATCAGCCCGCCAAGCACGCCGGCCACTGCCACGCCCGCAAAGAAGATCGCCATCACCGCCGCGCGACGGCGCGCCGGGAACCAGTAGGTCAGGTACAGCACAATGCCCGGGAAGAAGCCCGCTTCGAACACGCCGAGCAGGAAGCGCAGCAGATAGAAGTGCGACGGCTGCGACACCAGCATCATGCCCACCGATGCGACACCCCACAGCAGCATGATTCGCGTGAACGTGCGGCGCGCGCCGAAGCGTGCCAACAGCATGTTGCTGGGGACTTCGCACAGCACGTAGCCGACGTAGAACACTGCGGCGCCCAGCCCGTACATCGCGTCACTGAACCCAAGGTCATGCTTCATCTGCAATTGCGCGAAGCCGATGTTGATCCGGTCCAGGAACGACACGACGTAGCAGATGAACAGGAACGGGATGATGCGCAGCCAGACCTTGCGGTACAGCGCGTCCTCCTGCTGCGCGGGAAGGACTTGCGGTAGTGCGTGTGACGGGATTTCAGGCAAGACGGGGGCGGCGCCCAGGCTCTGGGTATGCATGGTTGTCTCCGGAATAGGGTCGAGTTGGCCCCGGGGCGTCTGTCGCGCCCCTGTCGGGTCACTGGCGGGCAGGAATGAAGTGGCTAGCTTGCGGCAGGCTCGAGCGCGACATCGCGCGCCAGGCGCATCGCTTCGCGCAGCGTGTCGAGATCACCGATGTGGTTGGCCAGCAGCAGGATCAGTCTCGCGTTGACGGCCTGGCTTTCGGCGTCATCGAGGTCATGATGCATCTCGATGAGCGCCTCGTAGAACTCGTCGGGATAGGCAAGATTGGGAGCGGTGTTGAGCGGCATTGGCCTGTCTCCTGGTGACTGTCGATCAGGCCAGTGCCGGCGTGCGTGCCGCGGCTGGCGATTGCGCCGCGACGGTTGCTGCGGCATTGCATGTGGCGCGAGCGATCGCTCCGGCGATCTGGTTCGCATCGACCGCGCGCCACCGCGCGCAGACGTGCTGGTCGGGGCGAATCAGGTAGCAGGTGCCCGCGCGCGCGTCATAGCGCCGGGCCGCCACGCCGCCCGCGTCGCGCAGCACGACCGCGCCGGGCCAGGCTTCGGCCGATGCTGAAATGGCCGCATCGGTCACGAACACCACGCGCAGCGGAATGTCTCCCTGCTGCAGTTGCGTCAGCGCTTCACGGCATGCGGCGTCGATGCCAGCCGGCGCGCCAAAGATCAGCGCCACGAAGTCGTCGCCCAGATGCGGAAGCAACCAGGGCTTGCCTTCCGTGCCGGCCACGGGGGCATCGACGCATGCTGCGCCCGGCACCATCTGGCCGGAGAACGATTCCGCATCGGCGGTGTTCAGCGGCGAGTCGCGCAGCACGGCCGGCACCGACAGCCGGCCACTATTGACCAGTTGCCGCGCAAACGCGTGGTCGCGCGCCAGTGTCAGCACCGCGTCGCGGAAGATGCGGCTGACCGCGCTCTTCGGCGTAATGAAATCGGTCGAGCGCGTCGAGTTGAGGATGTTCTCGTCGGCCGCGAACTCGCGCTCGCTGGCGTAGGTATCCAGCAGGCTTCCCGGTGCCTTGCCCTGCAGCACGTAGGCCAGTTTCCAAGCAAGGTTCTCGGCATCCTGCACGCCGCTGTTAGCGCCGCGCGCGCCGAACGGCGAGACGCAGTGGGCCGAATCGCCCGCGAACAACACGCGGCCGTGGCGGAAGCTGTCCATCCGCACGCACGAGAACGTATAGACGCTGACCCATTCGAGCTCGAACTTCGCATCGGGGCCAAGCAGCGCCTGCACACGCGGCAGCACACGCTCGGGCGTCTTCTCGAATGCGGGATCGGCATCCCACCCGAGCTGGAAGTCAATGCGCCAGACGTTGTCAGGCTGCCGGTGCAGCAGCACCGACTGGTTCGGATGGAACGGCGGATCAAACCAGAACCAGCGCTCGGCCGGGAACGGCGCTTCCATCTTCACGTCGGCGATCAGGAAGCGGTCTCGGAACGTATGACCGTGGCTCTCCAGACCCAGCATCTTGCGCAGCGGGCTGCGCGAGCCATCGGCGGCCACCACGTAGGCACCGCGCAGCGCGTAACAGCCATCGGGCGTTTCGATCGTCAGCGTCACGTGGTCCGCGTGTTGCTCGATGGCAACTGCCTTGCTCTTCCAGCGGATCTCGATGTTGGGCATCGCCTGCGCGCATTCGAGCAGATAGCCCTCGAGGTAGTACTGCTGCAGGTTGATAAACGCCGGCCGCTGGTGGTCGGATTCGGGCAACAGGTCGAACGCATAGACCTGGCTGTCCCGCAGGAAGACCTTGCCAAGGTTCCAGCGCACGCCCTTGTCGACCATGCGGTCGCCACAGCCGAGCCGGTCGAAGATATCCAGCGTGCGCTTGGCGAAGCAGATTGCACGCGATCCGACCGAGAGCATGCAGTCGTCATCGACCACCACCACCGGCACGCCGTGGCGGGCCAGGTCGATGGCGGTGGCCAGGCCAATCGGCCCGGCCCCGACCACGATCACGGGATGCGGGGCGGCATTGGTCGATGCCCCCCGCTGCTCGGCGCATGGTACGTAGTCGTACTGGATGCGCTGGTAGTCGATGTCGACCTTGGTACTGCTCATGGTGTCTCCATCCACGCACTTGCGGCGCTTGATACTGCTTTCTGTTTGCTCCCTTCTCCCACTTCATGGGAGAGGGAAACCACACTCAACAACCGAACAACGCTCAGTCCTGCAGCGCCGCCCACATCTCCTGGTCACGCTGCGCGGTCCAGATACGGGGATGCGTGACGCCGGCTGCCTCGTCGAAGGCGCGCGACACGTCGAACGGCAGGCAGTGTTCGTAGATGAACACCTGGCCGAACTTCGGGTCCATCGACTTGCGCGTATGCGCCATCGCCGCTTTCAGGTCCATCTTGCCGGCCACGGCTTCCTTGCCAGCCTGGAACAGCGTGGACACGAAATCCTTGGTGTAGGCCAGGCCCTTGGCCACGTCCTCGCGCGTGGTCAGCGCTGGGCCACGGCCCGGCACCAGCTTCTCGGGCTGCAGCGCGGCCAGCGCGTCGAGCGTGGCAGGCCATTGCTCGAGCTGGGCATCGCCGCAGTAGCAGGCCGCGTCGTATTCGACCAGATCGCCCGAGAACAGCACCTTCTGCTGCGGCAGCCACACCACGGTGTCGCCCTTCGTATGGCCCGCGCCCAGATGGGCGATGCGCACTTCGAGCTTGCCCAGGAACAGCGTGATTTCGCGTTCGAACACGAGCGTTGGCCAAGTCAGACCCGGCACGGTTTCCACGCCGGCGAACAGACGCGGAAAACGTTCGATCTCGGACTTCATGTCGGCTTCGCCGCGCTCGACGATCATTTCGTAGGTGCCACGGCTGGCGATGATCTGCTGCGCGCCTTCGGCGAAGTACGCCGACGCGCCGAGCACACGCACCGCGTGGTAGTGCGACAGCACCACGTACTTGATCGGCTTGTCCGTGATCGCGCGGATCTTGGCGATCAGGTCCTGCGCCATGGCGGGCGTGGCGGTGGTGTCGATGATCATCACGCCGTCATCGCCGATGATCACGCCGGAGTTGGGGTCGCCCTCGGCTGTGTAGGCGTAGGCATTTTCGGAAAGCTGGGTGAAGGTGATCTGCTTGGCTTCCAGGTCGGCCTGGGATGCGAATGCTTTTGCCATGTCTGTCTCTTTATGGGAATCGTGGGGAGCGGTATGGGAATCTTAGGAATTCGACTATTTTTAGTCAATGGCAAATTCAATTGCTATTCGCTAACTATCCCGCAAACCCTTGTCGCTGCGTGGCCCGCCCCGGGAAAACCCTCATCCAGCATGGCAACAGGGGGCGCCTTGCGAGGCGCATGGATTACCATTTGGACTTTTCAGGCAAGGCACAGGCATGGCACGCACGCCGGGCGAGGGTTCAGGCAAGACGCAACGCGGCATCCAGAGTGTGGAGGTCGGCGGCCGCCTGTTGCAGGCGCTCGCCGATGCGCGGCGTCCGCTGCCGCTGGCCGAACTGGCGGCTGCCGCGCAACTGGCCCCGGCGCAGGCGCACACCTATCTGGTGAGCCTGATGCGGCTGGGACTGATCAAGCGCGAGCACGTGGACGGCTACTACGAACCGGGCCCGCTGGCGCTGCGGCTTGGCATGATGCGGCTCGACAATGAGCCGGCCTACCGTGCCGCAGTGCAGCGCGTGCGGACGCTGGCCACTGATATCGGCTTCAACGTCGCCATCAGCCTGCCCACGCCGCAAGGGCCGACCATCGTCCACTACGCGCCTGCCGGCACCTCGCTGCATCTGAACCTGCACGTCGGCACGGTGATGGCGCTGGCCACCACCGCCACGGGACGCGCCTACTGCGCGTTCCAGCCCGAATCGCACTGGCTGCCGATCTGGACGCAGCAGCAGACACCGGCCACGGCCTCCACCCTGCCCGCCTTTCTCGAAACACTTGCCGCCGTCCGGGCACGCGGCACGGAGCGCAGCATCGATTCGCCGAGCCCGGCTGTGAGCAGTCTGGCGATGCCATTGCTCGACGACGACAGCACGCTGCGACTGGTGCTGACCGCCATCGGCTCCACCGGGGCGATCGACGTCGCATGGGATGGTCCAGTGGCCAGCGCGCTACGTGCCGCGATCGGCGATATCGCGCGCGCGATGAGGGAAGGTGACGCATGAGCGACGACATGCTGGCGGACGCCGCCAAACCCCAACGCGGCATCCAGTCGCTCGACAACACAGGCCAGTTGCTCGGCGCGCTGGTCGATGCGGGGCAGCCACTCTCGCTTGGGGAACTCGCACGCGCGGCGGGCATGGTGCCTGCCAAGGCATTTCCGCATCTGGTCAGCCTGCAGAAGATCGGACTGATTTCCCGCAACGCCGATGGCGACTTCCAGGCTGGCACGCTTGGTCTGGAACTCGGCCTGATCGCGCTGCAGCGGCTCTCC
The DNA here is from genome assembly GCF_049843575.1 of Cupriavidus sp. Met-2. Classification (NCBI taxonomy): domain Bacteria; kingdom Pseudomonadati; phylum Pseudomonadota; class Betaproteobacteria; order Burkholderiales; family Burkholderiaceae; genus Cupriavidus; species Cupriavidus sp. Met-2. The sequence goes on along the minus strand of NZ_JBBHZL010000001.1, from coordinate 168,939 downwards.
CCGACGCGCGAGGCGGAGCCGGAGGTCATCGCCCTGGCCCATGCCACGGGGTTGTCGGTGGCGATGGCCGTCCAGGGGCCGCTCGGTCCCACCGTGATCCGGCTCGAGGAATCGGCCCGTCCGCAGCACGTGAGCCTGCGCGTGGGTACCGTGCTGTCGATGGTCAATACGGCGATTGGCCGCGTGGTGGCGGCGCATCTCCCCGACGACCTGCTGGCCGACGCGCTCGCGCAGGATGCTATCCGCATGGCGGGCACCGCCTTCGACGGCGCGTTGCCATCCGGATACCTCGAACGGCTGCGCGGCATCCGCGCCGGCGGCATCGACCACGCCGTGAGCCGGCCCGTACCCGGCATCGACACGCTGGCCGCACCGGTGTTCGACCACACCGGCGCGCTCGCCCTGGTGGTCGCGGTGATGGGCAGTAGCGGCAGCTTCGACAGCCGGCTCGACAGCGATACCGCCCACGTGGTGCGGCAGGCCGCGCGGCGGCTGTCATGGCGATTCGGCGCGAGCGGCGCGACGCCCGCCTGACCTGGCCGCACCGGCCAGCGCCGGCTTCGCGGCCGGCCCTCATCGGAACCTCAACGGAACCTCTACGATCGCCAATTGCCCGTCTATGCTTAGTCAACGGACGGCGATTGCCTGCGCATCCGGGCCCGCTCCCGGTGGCCGGCATCCGCGTGCCAGCAGGACCTGACTGTCGCGAGGTGTGCAATGGTCAACGATCGAAGGCGGTTCCTTGTCATCGGCGCCCGCGCACTGGCCGGCGCTTCCATCACGTGGTCAGGACTGGCGGCGGCAGCGACGCCCGCCATTCCAGCTCCCAAGGAAAAACGGCTCACCCCTCCGCGCCAGCTCAACCTGACCAACAAACCCTGGACCGGTGACTTCGATGGCATGTTCAAGCACCGCACCATTCGCGTGCTGGTGCCCTACAGCCGCACCCTGTACTTCAACGACCGGGGACGCGAGCGGGGCGTCACGGCGGACACCGTGCGGGATTTCGAGCGCTATATCAACAAGACCATGGCCGCTCAGCTTGCCAAGCGGCCGCTCACGGTCTACATGATTCCGGTCACGCGCGACCGTTTGCTGCCCGATCTCAATGCCGGTCTTGGCGACATCGCAGCCGGCAATCTCACGGTCACCGACTCCCGGCTCAAGCAAGCGGACTTCATTGTCGGGCAGACCAGCAAGCCGATCCGGGAGCTGGTCATCACGGGCCCGAAATCCCCCACGCTTGCCACGCTCGACGACCTGGCTGGCAAGGCCGTGCACGTGCGCCCCAGCAGCAGCTACTACGAAAGCCTGACCGCGTTGAACGACCGCTTCCGTAAGGCCGGCAAACCGCAGATGCACCTGGTGCTGCTACCCGACGCGCTGGAGGACGAAGACGCACTGGAAATGCTCAACGCCGGCACGCTGCAGATCCTGGTGGTCGACGACTGGAAGGCGCGCATCTGGGCCCAGATCCTGAAGCGCATCAAGGTTCGCGATGACCTCGCGGTACGTGAAGGCAGCAAGATCGGCTGGGCAATCCGCAAAGGCAGTCCAAAGCTGAACGCGGTCCTCGTGGACTACAACGACAACTTCATCAAGAAGCAGGGCATCGCCGACTACCGGCTGAAGCAATACATGAAGGTCATCAAGCAGATCTCGGACAACACCAACGGCGCGGAGATCAAGCGGTTCCAGGACACCCTGGCGTTCTTCGAGAAGTACGGCAAGCTCTACCATTTCGATCCGCTGATGCTGGCGGCGCAGGGCTTCCAGGAGTCCCAGCTCAATCAGAACGCGCGTAGCCATGTGGGAGCGATCGGTGTCATGCAGATCATGCCGGCCACTGGGAGGGAACTGAACGTCGGCAGCATCAAGATCACCGAATCCAATATCCACGCGGGTACCAAATACCTGGACCAGCTGATGACGAGGTACTTCTCCGATGCGAATTTCTCGGAATCTGACCGGCCACTGTTTGCATTCGCCAGCTACAACGCCGGGCCGGGAAATATCTCCAAGATGCGCACCGAAGCCAAGGCTCGGGGCCTGAACCCGGACAAGTGGTTCAACAACGTCGAGATCGTGACCTCCGAGCGGATCGGCATCGAGACCACCACCTACGTGCGCAACATCTACAAGTACTACGCCGCCTACAAGCTGATCGAGGATGCGCAGGAAGAACGAAGCCGCGCCATGAAGAAGGTAGCCGGGTAAAGGCTGGCCACAGCACCGGGTCTGGTGCCCGGCTCATACCGACGGCGTATCGGGGGTCCCCGATGCCATCGTCTTGCCTGTCGTCCTCATGCGTATGGATGGGTTCAATGGATTGAGCCCGCTCTGTGTATCAAACGGATGTGGGGTTTCGCACCGAACGGCGTGCACGGCCGGAACACTCTCTCTGCCATCGCCATCAGGGCGATGCACCGATCGTCGGGAGACAACCATGAGCACGGCCGTCGCGCAGGACACCATCAATCGCAAGGCATGGCGCAGCTGGGGAGCCAGGAGGTGGTTCAAGATCCTTTCGGACTGGACAGACCCCGGGGAAGCCGCGGCGCTAGCCTTCGTGGCCGATGCCGTGCGCGACACTCCCATCCTTGACGTTGGCGTAGGTGGCGGCCGAACGGTACCGATGCTGCGCAAGCTGAGCCAGCACTACGAGGCCATCGACTATATGCCGGAGATGGTGGAGATCTGCCAGCACAATCATCCTGATATACGCGTCAGTCAAATGGATGCGCGTGACCTGTCAGCATTTGAAGACAATACCTTCGGCCTGGTGGTGTTCAGCTTCAATGGCATCGATGCCGTGGACTACGCCGGACGCCGCGCCGTGCTTGCCGAGTTTGCCCGCGTACTGCGCCCGGGCGGCATGCTGGTGTTCTCCACGCATAACCTGCACGGCCCCACCTATCGCGAGAACCTGACACAGTTCCTGCGCTTGCCCGCATGGTCCAACAACCCGATACGACTCGGCTTCAACGTCGCGCGCACAGTCGTCAACCTGCCGCTGGCCACCATCAACTACCTGCGTAACTCACAACTGAACCGCGAGTTCGATGGCTACGCGGTGCGCGTGTGCGCCGCCCACAAGTTCGGCATCGTCATCGTCTATACGGACGTGCCCACGCAGTTGCGCGAGTTGAAGGCCTGCGGCCTGCAGACCGAAGCGGTGTTCGGCAACTTGAACGACAAGGCGTTTCAGCCCGGCGATCCCCTCGACGACGTCAACTGGTTCCACTTCGTGGCGCGGAAGTTGTAGACGCCGCGGCAGAGGTGCTTCGGGCACAAGGACCCCCGCCTCGCGCAGGGATCCTTGCTGCGGCTGCGGCGGCCTTCGTTGAGGCCGAATTGGTGACGATCAACACGCTTGCGCCCATTCGCCACGCGTTGGCGGCCAGCGACACTGCCAATCTTCCATTGCACGGTTTCCATGATTCGACTATATTCGAATCATGGAAACCGAAAACGCTCTTGAAGCCCTCGCCGCGCTGGCCCACGGCATCCGCCTGGCCGTTTTCCGCCTGCTTGTGCAGGCCGGCCCCGAAGGGCTGCCGGCTGGCCGTATTGCCGAACTGATGGAGATGCCAGCGTCGTCGCTATCGTTCCACCTCAAGGAACTGCACCGCGCCGGACTGCTGGCGAGCCGTCAGGAAGGCCGCTCGATCATCTACATGGCTCAATTCGAAACCATGAACGCCTTGCTGGGCTATCTCACGGAAAACTGTTGTGGCGGCGCGCCGTGTTCACCGGTGTCCTCCTGTTCAGTCGCTACGGAGTCCTGAACCATGAAGCGCTTCCACGTCCACGTCAGCGTGGCCGATCTGCCGGCCAGCATCCGCTATTACTCGGCCCTCTTCGATGCAGAACCGACTGTCGTCAGGGATGACTATGCCAAGTGGGCGCTGGACGATCCACGCGTGAACTTCGCCATCTCCAATCGCACCGAGAAGCTGGGCGTGGATCATCTCGGGATCCAGGTGGAGACGGATGCCGAGCTTGCCGAGATGCAGGGGCGGCTGGCCAGCGCCGACCTGCCCATGCAGTCCCAGTCCGAGACGAACTGCTGCTACGCGACCTCGAACAAGCATTGGTCAGTGGACCCAACGGGTATCGCCTGGGAATCGTTTCACACGCTCGGCAACGTGCCGACCTATGGCGAATCGCGCGATCGCAGCGCCGAAGCCTCCGCGTGCTGCGTGCCGGTTCAATTGAACGCCACGCCGAAGCCATCAACCAAGACCGCCTGCTGTACGCCGGAATCCGGCTGCTGCTGAGCTTTCGCTAACGGCCTCCCGTACCGATACCTCGGGCGAGGAGGCACCCGCTCGCCCCTACGACCATGACCGACAAGACCTTCAACGTGCTGGTGCTGTGCACCGGCAACTCAGCCCGCAGCGTGATGGCCGAAGCGCTGTTCAATGTCCTCGGCAAGGGACGCTTTCACGCCTACAGCGCCGGCAGCCATCCATCTGGCACGGTCAATCCCTTCGCCATCGAACGATGCCAGGCAATTGGCTACGACACGACTGGCCTGCGTAGCAAGAGCTGGGACGAGTTCGCACTGCCCGATGCGCCCAGGATGGACTTCGTTATTACCGTCTGCGACCAAGCCGCAGGCGAGGTGTGCCCGATCTGGCCAGGTACACCCATCACGGCACATTGGGGCTTCCTCGACCCGGCAGCCATACAGGGCTCCGATGACGAGAAGCGCAAGATATTTGCCCAGGTTTTCCGGCAGATTCTGAATCGAGTCAGCCAGTTCGTGAACCTGCCGTTGCACGTGCTGGACCGGAACGCCATTCAGAAGGAGATGCACGCCATTGGCGAGCAACCCGTGGAGTCCGCGCAATGAGCACGGCACAAAGGACGGCAGGAGCCTCCCAACCCAGTGCCATCGGCTTCTTCGAGCGCTATCTGACGGTCTGGGTGGCGCTTTGCATCGTGGCCGGCATCCTGCTCGGCCAATGGCTGCCAGCGGCGTTCCACACCATCGGCGCCATGGAAATCGCTCAGGTGAACCTGCCGGTCGGCATCCTGATCTGGATCATGATCATTCCGATGCTGATCAAGATCGATTTCGGCGCGATGGGCCAGGTGGCGGGCCACTGGCGCGGCATCGGCGTGACGCTCTTCGTGAACTGGCTCGTCAAGCCGTTCTCGATGGCATTGCTGGGCTGGATCTTCGTGCGCCATCTGTTTGCGGGCTGGCTGCCGGCGGACCAGCTCGACAGCTACATCGCCGGCCTGATCCTGTTGGCGGCTGCGCCTTGCACGGCGATGGTGTTTGTCTGGTCCCAGCTCTGCAAGGGCGATCCGTACTTCACGCTTTCGCAGGTGGCACTCAATGACGCGATCATGGTCGTGGCCTTCGCGCCTGTCGTCGCGCTGCTGCTGGGCCTGTCGTCGATTACCGTGCCGTGGGATACGCTGATGACCTCGGTTGCGCTCTACATTGTCGTGCCGGTGCTGATCGCGCAGGTCATCCGGAAGGTATTGCTGGTGCGAGGCGACGCTACGTACAAGCGTGTGGTCGGCGCACTCGGCCCCTACTCGATCACCGCGCTGCTCGCAACGTTGGTGCTGTTGTTCGGCTTCCAGGGGAATGCCATCGTCGAACAACCGCTGATCATCCTTCTGCTGGCCGTACCGATCCTGATCCAGGTCTTGTTGAACTCCGGCCTGGCCTACTTGCTCAACCGCAAGCTCGGCGTAGCGCACTGCGTGGCCGGCCCGTCGGCGCTGATTGGCGCAAGCAACTTCTTCGAACTGGCCGTGGCGACCGCGATCAGCCTGTTCGGCTTCCAATCCGGCGCGGCGCTGGCCACCGTCGTCGGCGTGCTGATCGAAGTGCCAGTGATGCTCTTCGTAGTGGGCGTCGTGAACCGCTCGCAGCACTGGTACGAATCGCACTGAGGTATCCCCATGACCGTCACCATCTATCACAACCCCGCGTGCGGTACGTCACGCAATACGCTAGCCATGATCCGCAATGCGGGCATCGAGCCGATTGTCGTCGAATACCTGAACATGCCGCCGGACCGGCAGACCTTGCAGTCGATGATCCGCGCCGCCGGTCTCTCCGTGCGCGAAGCAATCCGCGAGAAAGGCACGCCCTACGCCGAGCTTGGCCTCGGCGATCCTGCACTGACCGACGACCAGTTGCTTGATGCGATGCTGGCCCATCCGATCCTGATCAATCGGCCCTTTGTCATCACTGAGCTTGGTGTGCGGTTATGCAGGCCGTCGGAAGTCGTGCTGGATATCCTGCCGGCGCCGCAGCAAGGTGCTTTCACCAAGGAGGACGGCGAGGCCGTGATCGACACACAAGGCCGGAGGATACGATGACCGTGGATCTGCCCAATATTGTCCCTGCGGTGCTCGATACGCCTGACCTCAGTAAGCTGGAGCCGGCACGCGCCAGCACACACCCGCCGCGCATCCTGCTGCTCTACGGATCGCTGCGAGAGACCTCGTATAGCCGCCTGCTAGTACAGGAAGCCGAACGAATTCTTCAACATTTCGGCGCGGAGACCCGCGTGTTTGATCCACGCGAGCTGCCGATGGCCGACAGCGTGCCTGCCGACCACCCGAAGGTGGTTGAGTTGCGCAAGCTCTCGGAGTGGTCGGAGGGCCAGGTGTGGTGCAGCCCCGAGCGCCACGGCACGCTGACTGCCGTCTTCAAGAACCAGATCGACTGGTTGCCACTGGAGATGGGCGGCATTCGCCCGACACAGGGCCGCACGCTGGCCGTGATGCAGGTGTGCGGCGGCTCGCAGTCCTTCAACGCCGTCAACGCGCTGCGCGTGCTCGGACGCTGGATGCGCATGGTGACGATTCCGAACCAGTCCTCGGTCGCCAAGGCCTACCAAGAGTTCGACGCCAGCGGGCGGATGAAGCCATCGTCCTACTACGACCGCGTGGTCGATGTCATGGAAGAACTCTACAAGTTCACGCTACTGGTGCGCGATCGCAGCGACTACCTGACCGATCGCTACAGCGAGCGCAAGGAAGCCGCGCCGGCCAACGCGACGACGCTCGCGGCGGCCGCCATGAGCCACGAGAGCGAAGCGCAGATTAGCGATACCGATAGCGGCGAAGTGGAATAACAAGAACCAGGACGGGCCATGGAGCCGAGCAGTAGCGTGATTGCCAGGCTGGGAGTTGCCCAGACGCTGGCCTGGGGTTCGACGTACTACCTGCCGGCCATGCTGGCAACGCCGATGGCGCAGGATCTCGGCGTCTCGACGCCCACGATCTTTGCGGCATTCAGCGTCGCGCTGGTGGTATCGGCACTGCTCGGACCTGCAGCCGGACGGATGATCGATCGTACCGGTGGGCGATCTGTCCTCGTGGCAACGAGTCTTGTTTTCACCATCGGGCTTGCCAGGCTAGGTGTGGCGCAGGGCGTCGTCGGACTCTTTGCCGCATGGGTGATTCTTGGCATCGGCATGGGTGCCGGCCTCTACGAAGCCGCATTCGCAACACTGGTCGCACTCTATGGCAATCGCTCGCGCGGCGCCATCACCGGGATCACGCTGATCGCTGGCTTTGCCAGCACGGTCGGCTGGCCGCTTTCCACCTCTATGGAGGCGCACATCGGATGGCGGGGGGCCTGCTTGTCCTGGGCGGCGTTGCATCTCACGCTAGGACTTGCGCTGAACCTGAGCATCCCGCGCGTAGCCGCCACAGCAACGGCACCGAGCAGGCCTACGTCGCAAACGGGTAGCGCGTTGACGCACCATGCTGACGAGCGTTCGCAACGAACGGCCTCCTATGCGTTGGCTTTCGTTTTCGCGGCGACCTGGTTTATCAGCACTGCGATGGCGGCACATTTGCCGCGGCTGCTTCAAGCGGGTGGCGCGTCTCTGGCCACTGCCGTTATGGTGGGCGCGCTGATCGGCCCGGCGCAGGTTGGCGCCCGGATTCTGGAGTTCGGCCTACTGCGCAAGGTCCACCCCTTGCTGTCCGCCCGGATCGCGGCAGCACTTCATCCCCTTGGCGCACTTGCGTTCGGCCTGGTCGGAGCGCCCGCGGCGGCCTTGTTCGGCGTGCTGCACGGAGCCGGCAACGGCATCCTCACCATTGCCAAGGGCACGCTGCCGTTGGTCATTTTCGGACCGGGCGGCTACGGTCATCGCCAGGGAGTATTGATGGTCCCGGCCCGGGTCGCACAAGCATTAGCACCCTGGATTTTCGGGATGTGTCTGGACCAGTTCGGAGCGAAGTCGCTGTGGTTATCTTCCGCTCTTGGCATGATGGCAATCTTGACGCTCATGGCGGTCAGGCAATCGGCTCCGCTCAAGACCAGCACAACATAGTCCAGTTGCAACTGCTACGCACCACGGTCCATGAGCTAGCGTTTCCCGTCCGCCGTGTTCAAACGCTCGGACTTCTCCGGCCAGTCAGTGAGCGCCTCCATGACCCTCGCCCATGTTGTCATTGATGAGACCCCAAGACACCGCCACCATAAAGTACTGATAGAAAAGAAAAACCCCGCAAAAAAGCGGGGTTTTTCTTTATAGCTTTCCGTTACGAGGTCTCAGAACGGTTCTGTTACGTCACAACGTAAACCTTGACCGCAATCCATTATGGGGAGCCGGTTTCGGAGAGAGGCAGCCCGGCAACTGTAAAGATTCGGGCGTATTGGCCGCGACGGGCCGGGGATCGATGCGCGATGCGCGCGGGGGTGTGCCTATTTTGCGCTGCGTGCGAGTTCACTTGAGCGCGAATCCTCGGCAATTTCGGGGCTCTTTCTCCAGCGCCCTATAAAGCACAACAGCAACTGGCAGAATGAGGCCCCGTCGGCAGCCGACCTGCTGGCGACGACGGGCTGGAACCGACCCTGAGCTGCCTATCAAACTCCGTCTTGCGGACGACCGATGTTTGGGCTGAATCGGTCATTCAGTGCCGTGCGCAACAAGCGAAGCCGTATCGCGACGAAATCCCGGTCAAGTGATTCGCGGTTGCTCGCAACAGAGTTGAGGGTCAGTGTTGCACGACTCATACACCCCACTTCGTTGGCCGCGGTTGCGGGGGAAACCTTGCTAGATTGTTCAGAGCCGGCCAGGTTTGCCCTGAGCTTTAAGCAATCGATACTTGTCATGATCACCTACTGCCCCAGCTACCCCAAGCGCGCCGTGCAGCACCGTCTTCTATACTGGGCGATGCCTTTGCTGGCTTCGCTTTTTCTGGGGGCGTGTGCCTCGTCTCAGAAGGCCGCCAATCACTCCTTTAGTTTTGATACTCGTGGAGCCGTGCCCGCGGTAGAGGTGCTGAATTATCGCTACGGCGACTCCGACATGACCGGTACACGTCCGCCGAAATGGGCGTTGGAGGAGGGACGGATTGGCCAACAGGCAGGTGTCTACGGACGTATGCGTCCTGCCGATACTCTCTATGTCAAATGGCGCATCAAGAGTACCGGTCAAATCTTTGAGGATAGCGTCGACCTCCGGCACCGATTGCCGAATGACATGACGGACAAGATAGTCTACTTCGACATCAAGGGACCGCAACTGTTCGTGTATGTAGTATCTCCTGAGGACTACCCCTTGGGCACGCCAAGGAACAGCCTCCGTTTGTACTCTTACCGTCCGTACGTCCAGATTTACCCCGATCAATCCAAGCAATAGGGGGGCGCTGTAGCCGCGAATACTACAGGTGCGCCGACGGATGACCAGCAGGCGCAGCGGGGCGATTAAGGCTTGCGAGGCGTCCCGCCTGGACAAGGTGGGGAACTGCGGAGCGACTCGGGAACTGGGGGCGTTGCATTGGCTGCAACCGAAGCCGTGGCGGCCTTTGGCAATCGAACTTTTGAGTGTCGCCTAGTGGCCGATAGCTGCCCTTGAGGGCGGAAGCGGGATTTCGATCAGGAACTGCGGGAACGCAATCAGGTGCATCACCATCGCCGTTTCGAGGATCTCGCCATAGATCGCGTCTACATCGCGCACGCCGTGTCGAGCCGCCCGAGCGGAGCAATACGTCGATGCTATCGCCCAGGCGACCTTGGACGGCTGCGGATATCTCAGTACACCCACACTTGACGCGAGCACGTCCAACACCGCCCAAACAGGCTAGCCTCTCCGGTTTAATGGATCCAATGGGCGATCCAGATCCTCGATACTAAGCCCGCGCTGCAAACACTGATTGGCAATGCGCTGCCAGCGTTGCAGCCATTGCGCTTCAAGTTGCTCATACCAGCGGATCTTTGCCCGCAGGCTCACAACCGTTTGATCTAGATAGGCAAGCTCGTCACGACGCAATCGCGACCTCGACTTTCTGTCGCTATCGGCCAACGCGCGCTTGGCCTCCTGGTAGGCGTACACGATGTCCGGATGACGGCTCAGCGCCTGACGGGTGTATCCGGAGAACGCTTCGACACGCTCCCAGGTCAGCCGTGTGCCCAACTCCCTATCCTGCCAGCGTTCAAGCTCGGCGATGATGCAGGCCTTCTTACGCTCGCTCATCTTCGCGCTCGCGCGAATCCTTGTCGGCATCTCCGCACCCCTCCACGTATCGCACCAGATCAGCTTGATGGAAGCCTATCGTGGCCAGTTGCTCCATCAGTTGGCCATATCGAGTCGCAATGTGTCGATACCAATCCGACTGCATCAAGGATCGCGACCGCGCGCGGGCCGTCACCGTACGCAGGCTGATGTATGCCACTGCGGCTTGTCTCTTCAGTTCATGTGCTCTGGCCTCTTCGCCCTTGATCCACAGGTAGTCCTCGCACTTCGCCGTACATTGCAGGTGGCGCTCACAAGGAGACATCTGGAAGTCATGGACGCACAGACCCGGCCCCACATCGTGGACTGCCTGAATGCGTGCGGCCAGGAATGTCTTGGCTACCTCCAGCGGGAGAGATTTGGCTACCTCAACGATGCCACCCGCTAGTTTTCCCTCCAGAACCTCCTTAACCACCTGCGCCGCGCGCTGGGCAGCCGTCAGATGTTGGTAGGCTCGAGTATCCGCCTCATGCTGGCGACCAAACCACTTCGTTTGCACCAGGTCCGGTGCTCCACCTTCGTCGAGCAGATGGTTCAGGAAGTGCCGGAGTCCATGTGATCGAACACGTAGTACCAAGCCGTCTTCGCCCACGAGTCCATACCGCTCGAACGCCGATGGGATGGCGGGCCGACCGGCCAGGAAGTCCTGCACGTTCTGGTCTGACACCGGCCGGGCTGCATATGTAAGCGTCGTCCGCGTCCCGCGATGGAACTGGTTCGCGTAGACCACGCATAGCGCTTGGTGGAGCTTGAGGCCTTGACTGGGAGGGCCCGGAATCACTGGTCCGAACCAGTGGTCCTTCTCAATACCTCTGCACAGCGCATCGCGGTTCACGCGCAGCCGTCGATCCACGATTTCGAAGGGAATCGCACGAGCCCGCAGGAACTGAGCAAGTTTCCAACTGTTCAACCCAAGAACGGCTCGTAGATCAGACGTGAATAGAACTGGGGGAAGAGCACTTCGCGGCATCAGAGATCCGCAGCGGCTGGCCTTCAGGGCAACCTGTCTCGGCCCCGCGGTTGCCTCGCGCAGTTCCGCCACCGCTGCCTCCACCAACTCCACAGTCTCGGATAGCAATGGCTTCGAATGCCATTCGACCATCACGTCGTCAGCCCGTCCTTTCAGCCTTGCATAGCGCAGGTTCCGACTGCCATCCTTCGCAATGGAGATGGGATTCACCGGCAACGTCAGCATCTCGCCAACTCTCAGGCCCGTACATGCCATGATCGTGGCGATCAGAATCAGTGTGCGGTCCGCGGCGCGCCCATCGTCAGGGCGTTCGGCTCGCGGGATCGTCTGGTAGAGCCATCCAAGCGCCCGGATCGCTTCTTCTGTTGGCAGCCTGTCCGATACTTCTGTCGAGGGGTCTCCAATCCTGTCGGGCGTCAGTGACCGCGGCCGTGCTTTTCGCCGGCAGCGCCAGTCCAGCCTCATTCGACTGAGCCGGTATCCGTCCACCATATCGGCGAACTCCTCCATGTGGCCAAGTACCTTGTATGCCGAGGTCTCCCGCTCTCTGCGTAGAAGCACGGTCGCCGCCCTATCCAGATCATCCTTGCGCAACTCACCTAGTTGATGCCCGGTCCCTCGGATGGCGTCGCAGATGTAGCGTGCAGCACGGATAAAGACGCTGTGGCTCGCCATGGACTGGCCGCGTCTTTGATGGCGCATGCACACAAGCGCCTTGACGACATCGGCAAAGCCCTCTGGCAACGGATCGCCCACCCCCTTCCCCGCTTGCCTGTGCTGAGTAAATGGCAGTCGTAATCCCCGGGCATTGGCCTTGTATCCTCGCGTGCGATGCTCATAGGCAGCCGAGACATCCCAGACCGGGGCATCCCACTCGACATCCCCGAACGGCATCAGAGCTTTCGCCTTGCCAATCAGTTGCCTTCCGTTCTCGATCCAGTCGTCTCCTGCGGGTGCTTCCAGGCGGCCTACGGCCGCCATCGTCTTACGCCTTACCGCCGTTCCGTTTGGCATGGTGAGCCACCAGTTGAACAACCTCCGCTACGGCGTAGATCACTTCATCCATCTGAACTGACAGGCGCATGCCGAGCCGACCACGACGCTCATCCCTTCCTTTGAGCAGCGCATCCAGTACGGCCTGATGGTCGGCCTCCAAGTATGGCTGGAACTTGGGACAGACGTAGCAGGAGAATGGCGGATCCAACGAGCAGTGCGGTGACTGGCCACATGCACCGATCTCCACCGGATCTATCACTTCCACATCCCCCACGAAGCGAACTCTCTTTTCCTGGCGAGTGTCCTTTGCCGCTTCGGAATCCACTCCAATGGGCGTCCCTTTGAACAGCTTCATGAGGGGGCCGAGCCGCAACGCAGCAGCGCGATCCAGAATGCGAGTCAGCCGCGCTCCCTTCAGCGAGTAGTAGACCCGTACATGTTGCGTATCGGAATGGTCCAACATCGTCGCGAGCACGGTCTTGGAAGCGCCAAGCTCCACCATCGTCGTGGCAAACGTGTACCGCAAGCGGCGTGAACTCAAGCGAAGCTGACTTCCGGTACGCGGGGATTCGATTGCCATTCTCGTAGCGAATCCCCGTATGAGCGCCAAGAACTCCTTCCCCGTCATGTGATACGCATACTCTTCGACACCGGTATCGGCCCGCCATTCGTCCACACTGTCACGCATAAACAGCGGTCGCGGGTAGCCTTTGCAATCGATACTCCCATTGGCCGCCAGCAGCTCATGTATCAACGGCAACAGATCGTTGCTCACCCGCTCTTGCGCAAACTGCTGGCGCACACCAATTCCCCACTTCTTGATGCGGGGAATGGACAATATCCACTGTGGGGGCACGTCGAACCCGGCCAACTGGTTTGACAGATCCTCCTCCCTTAGGAGGCAATAGTTCGATGGATTCCGACCATATGCTAGGCTCAACGCAATCGCTGCACGCTGCATCACGTGCGCCCGCTCCTGCGAGCGGTCACTTGCCAGTGCCGCACGTAGAACAGCCACTTCCGTGTCCCAGAGCGGCCCGCGCTCTTCATCTTCCAACTCCACCGCGAGCTTGGAGGAGCGTGCGGGTATGGAGACCTCATCCAATTCAAGCGCGAATTGCTCATCGAACCCCAGGCGCGCGAGCATTGTTGCGGACCAGCGATACCAGCTTCGCAGAAGGTAAAACTCGTCCATCGCCTTTCTGGCCCGTAGCGCGCGAACAGTTGTCTCGACATGCCGACACAATGCTACCTTCAGGTCTTCCGTCTGCTCCACCGATGCCAAGGCTCGCCACTGTTCCAATAGCGGCTGCCCCTGCGTACCGATGCCTGAGGACCTTCCTCTCAGGGCCCCTAGCACTTTGGTCAACGCATTCATGACGCTCCGGCTCGCTAGCCGCATCATTAGCATCGATGCCCATCGACGCAACGCGTAGCCCACTACGGCGCTTCCGTCCGACTGCCTGTCCCAGTGAAACGCGACGTTGCTGGTCGGCACATTGAACTTCCAGTACGCTCCACTCATCTCCATACGACGGCCATCTCGGTCGATGACGTAGCTCGGCAACGGTGGAAGCTTGTTCTTTCGCAGCAACGACATGATTGCGCGATTGACCTCGGCGTTCGTCATTCGATACCTGTCATCGACGCATTAAAGATCGTCGATTGGTACGCAAGGCTGAGCTCACAGGACTCCCGCCTGATCGCGTGCCAAACGTAAGGGCGGATGGAATCCGACGAGCGCCAGCCGAAGAAGTACATCATGTGCTTCTCGACGCGCTCCTCGTCCAGGCCCGTCCGCAGTGCTCGCGCTCGGAAGTTCGTCGCGCACGTGCTGCGCAGGCAGTGCGGGTGCAGATCGCGGAATTCAGCGTGTGCAGCGCCCACCTGGGTGAGCAAGCCATTGACGCGAGACAGGCTCATCGGCGCGCCATCTCGGCTCAGGAACAGGAACGGACTTTTGTCTGCCCCCGGTATCGCTCGACGCGTACGACAGATATAGGCATTCAGCAGTGAAGCCAGCGCCCGATCGCAAGGCAACTGGCGCGATTCTGTCTTCACCTGGGGTTCATGGCGACGAGGGTCCTTCGCGTCGTCGGGCGAGCGCTCGACCCGAATCTCCGGAATCGTACCCGATAGGACGCAGTCCGCAACCCGTAGTTTGAGGAGTTCGCCCCGCCGGATACCCAACAACAACAGTACCAATACGATGACGTAATTGCGGTCCTGATACGCAGCCTTCCAGGGATTTTCATCATTGCCGGGACGGCAGATGCTCAGGAGGCGACTCACCCGCTCCTCGGAAAGCGGCGACGCATGATGTACCGGTTCGGCCCGCCTTGGCCCGGCCGTGGCGAACGTGCGCTGCATCGTGGTCAGTCGCTCCCTGACGTGGCTCAGCTCCGGGCTTCCAATCGGCAATCGGGCCATAACCCTTTCCAGATGCCAACGAACGAATTGCATGACGACCTGCAGACGCTGCGCTACGGTAGTCGGGGCGACGACCAGCCGGCGTACCGCCACTCGCGATTGGAAGTCGCGCCTTAACCAAGGATAGAGTTGACTGGCAATCTCGTCAGATGAGAGGCCGTCGCCGGCAAGCAATCTAACCTGCAGCGGAATGGAATGCTGGACCGCCCACAGCCACAGCAGCCCGAGGACATGCAGTGTCTTAGTCAGGCTGTTGGCCGAAAGCCGCGAACGCAGCCGCTGAATCGCATACTCATTGATCCAGCCAATAGGTTGCCGGTCTGCGTCCAGAAGGATCGGCAGGCGTTCGCCGTCCCGGTGCCGGACCACTACCATATGGAATCGGGTGTGCATGGGGCTCCTTCGGCCGACGCATCCCAACTACCGTAGGCAATGTTTACGACTTTTCCGTGTCACGAAGCAATCTCGCACTGGGAGTCCAATATGGCAGTGTTCGAGCCCAGCTTTCAACGGCCTACTGCCTGCTAGGCTCAGCTTCTGTGGTTGAGAGCAGCGGACAACGGCTGCCCCCCAACTGCCATTACGCACGATTTCCGCCCGCCATGTTTAGGCGCTCGGACTTTTCCGGCCAGTTGGTGTGCGCCTCCAGAACGACCTTACCCATATTTTCATGCTGGAAGGAGTGCTCAAATGGCACGGTCACCACGTCCAGTCGGTCTGGCTTCCCTCCTACTGCAATGGCTGAGATCCCCTCGTACAGATCGGGCGAGTATCCCGGCAGGAACACGATTGCAATCAGTCCATCAAAGTAGAAACGATAGGTCTTCGCCGGCGGAAGTCCGCGTTCGGCGTCAGGGCCGAAGTGATAGTCCCGATAGATGGGTGTTTGATTGTGATGAGGGCCCAAGGTGGAGAGTTGCGTGAGCGTGATGGGGTAAAAATCCGCGGGCTCCGCAGTCCCTTCCAACAGCATGCGGCGTAGTTGCTGCTCGTCGCCCGCAGGCAGCTTGATCTCCTCAAACTCTGGCCGCTTCGTTACCGCCGCCCGCCAGAGAAGGCTGAGCAAGAAGAGCCGAAGTCGGGCGGTATCGATGCCCTGAATCGAATGCACGCCAAGATGGTTGTCATGCTCCTCAAGGAGCTGATGGGTCGCGCTGAAGTCCATTGACGGCTCAAGAACGGTGCTTTCTCCCCAACCGCTCCATACCAGCTTTGCCCGCCTCATGTTTGCAATGGCCCAGGTGTCGAACTCGGTGAGGATCTTCTCGCCGCGCTGGATTACCAACTCGCTATCGAACCAACTGTTCCAGGTTCGCTTAGGAGGGCGGCCGTTGCCCGCCTCTATGAACGGGGCAGACTTGTCCTTCCGAGTGAGGGCAGCAGGAATGATGTGGGACTTCAGGAAGATGCCATGCTGCCCCGTCAGTTTGCAGATGCCAGCGCGCATTTACATTTATGCGGTCTTAGCCGCACTCAGTTTAGACATTGAGAATCCTAACTAAGATTTTCGCGTTAGGACGTCGAAAGTTGACACTTCCGCTTCCGGACGGAAATTTCACACGCCGCCGGAGATCCGCCCTCAAATCTTTCCAATGCACCACCGCCCATAAGATACTGATTAAAAAGAAAAACCCCGCTCTTAAGCGGGGCTAATCTTCACAGATATCAATTACTCAAGGTTAGAACGGAATATCGTCGTCCATATCCTCGAAGCCGTTCGACGGTGCCTGTTGCTGGCGACGCTGGCCGCCTTGCTGACCGCCGCCCTGGGCACCACCGCCCTGGCTGCGGCCACCGCCGCCTTGCGATTCGCGGCTGTAGCCACCGCCACCGCCCGCACCGCCACCGGCACCACCGCCGTAGCCGCCTTCATCGCCGCCACCGCCCTGGCCACGGCCACCCAGCATCTGCATCTGGTCCGCGACGATTTCGGTGCTGTACTTGTCCTGACCGGACTGGTCCTGCCACTTGCGCGTGCGGATGCGGCCCTCGATATAGACCGACGAACCCTTGCGCAGGTACTGGCCGGCGATCTCGGCCAGCTTGCCGAAGAACGCGATGCGGTGCCACTCGGTGGCTTCCTTGAATTCGCCGGACTGCTTGTCCTTGTAGCGGTCGGTCGTCGCCAGCCGGATGTTGGTCACGGCATCGCCGCTGGGCATGTAGCGGGTTTCGGGGTCGGCGCCCAGGTTGCCGACGAGAATGACTTTGTTGACCGATGCCATGTAGATGATCTCCAGGGACCGCGCCCTTTCAGCGCGGTACTAAACGTAAGGAACGTGCAAAAAAAGCTGGGACGTAAACGACATCACGCGCCCTACGGATGAACCGTCAAGCGCGTGTTCATGCTAACGCCAATACAGCAGGAAAACGTATCGGACTAATACCGATACGAAAAAAACTGTGTCTAAAAAACCGCTTCAGGATGAAGCGAAGCGGTTCTGGCTAGACGTGCGGCCGAAGGCAGTACACCAACGCCAGAATCATTCTGAAGTGGTTTCTAAGCCGCCACCGCAGAAGCACTCCCTTGGCTACGGGCCGGGGGCGCCTTCATGCTCCACGCGATTATAAGCCAGAGCACCAGAACCACCGCGCACCCTATGAACACTGCGCTGCGTCCTTCGTGCTGGAGCAGCCAGCCGCCGGCCACGCCACCGAGGAACAGGCCCAGCGACTGGGTCGTGTTGTAGACGCCAAGCGCCGCCCCACGGCTGACCGCGGCGTAACGCGACACCAGCGATGGTTGCATCGCCTCCAGCACGTTGAACGCGACGAAGAACAGCAGCAGCACGCCGACGATCGGCCACAGGCCATGGACCGACGCGAACAGGATCTGGACGACCGTCATCAGGGCCACCGAGGCCAGCAGCACCGGGCGCACCTTGCCGTAGCGCTCGGCCGCCATCATCGGTGCCAGCATCAGCAGGAACGACACCAGCACGACCGGCAGATAGACCTTCCAGTGCTGGTCCAGCGGCATCCCCGCGTCGCTCAGCATGGCCGGCACCACCATGAACATGGCCACCTGGCTCGCATGGAGCGCCAGCACGCCGACATTCAGACGAATCAGGTCGGCATTCATCAGCACCTGGCGGAACGGTAGCCGCACCGGATGCGGCGGCGGCGGCGCAGGCACCAGGAACAGCGTCACGCCGATCGCCACCACGCCGAACACGGCCATCAGGCTGAAGATGCCCGACATACCGATCGAATGCAGAAGTGGCGAAGCAATCACCAGCGAGAGCGCGAACGTCAGGCCGATACTGCCGCCGACCATTGCCATGGCCTTGGTGCGATGGCGTTCACGCGTCAGATCCGCGATACAGGCCGTGATGGCCGCCGAGATCGCGCCCATGCCCTGCAACGCGCGGCCGATGATGATGCCGGTCAGGGTATCGGAGAACGCTGCAACCAGCGCGCCGGCTACGAAGAGCAGCAGCCCCGCGACCATGACCGGCTTGCGCCCGACCCGGTCGGACAGCCAGCCCAATGGAATGTGCAGGAAAGCCTGCATCAGCCCGTAGATCCCCATCGCGATGCCAACCCGCTGGGCATCGTGCCCGTCGGGCAGCGTGCGCGCGTACTCGGCAAAGACCGGCAGGATCAGGAACAGGCCCAGCATGCGCAGGGCAAAGATGCTGGCGAGTGTGAGGCTGGCGCGCAACTCGCCTTTGGTCATGCGGTCACGCGCGGGCTCGGTCCGGGTGGACTCGTCGGCAAGGGATGCGGGCTGGGAAGAAGGCGGGATCGACGGCATTGCGGTCGTATAAGGAATCTGGTCCGGTCGGCGACTGCTTCGATCGTCCGAACGCCGGGAAGTTGCTGACGCGGGGCTGTCTCCACCCTTTTGTCATTCGCCTGTCTGGCGCCGGGCAACCCCGGAAACCGAAGTTCGGTATATTAGCAGGTTTGCTTCCCGCGCTTTCCGCATCACGCTCCGCTTTCGGCGGGCCCGGAAATCGCGTGTCGCGGCAGGCTGGCGCCCCTGTTTCGGGCGCCCCAGGCGTTGCGCAAGGCACATTGACGGGGATATGGAAGAAATCAAGATCCGTGGGGCGCGTACCCACAACCTGAAGAACATCAATCTCGACCTGCCGCGTAACAAGCTTGTGGTGATCACGGGGCTGTCGGGGTCAGGCAAGTCGTCGCTGGCATTCGACACCCTCTACGCCGAGGGGCAGCGCCGATATGTCGAATCGCTGTCCGCCTACGCCCGCCAGTTCCTGCAACTGATGGAAAAGCCCGACGTCGACCTGATCGAGGGGTTGTCCCCGGCGATCTCGATCGAGCAGAAGGCCACGAGCCACAATCCGCGCTCGACCGTTGGCACCGTCACAGAGATTCACGACTACCTGCGCCTGCTCTTCGCCCGCGCCGGCACGCCCTACTGCCCCGACCACGGCATCGCGCTGCAGGCGCAGAACGTGTCGCAGATGGTTGATGCGGCGCTGGCGCTGCCAGAAGACACCAAGCTGATGATCCTGGCGCCCGTGGTCTCGGACCGTAAGGGCGAGCACACCGATCTGTTCGACACGATGCAGGCGCAGGGTTTCGTGCGCTTCCGCATCCGCTCCGGCGGCGGCACCGCGCATGAGGCCGAAGCCAAGGTCTACGATGTCGACGCGCTGCCCAAGCTCAAGAAGACCGAAAAGCACACGATCGAGGTGGTGGTCGACCGCGTCAAGGTCCGCGCCGACATCAAGCAGCGTTTGGCCGAATCGTTCGAAACGGCACTGCGCCTGGCCGATGGCCGCGCGATCGCGATGGAGATGGACACCGGCCGCGAGCATGTGTTCAGCTCGCGCTTTGCCTGCCCTATCTGCTCCTACTCCTTGCAGGAGCTGGAACCGCGCCTGTTCTCGTTCAACAACCCGATGGGCGCCTGCCCCAGCTGCGACGGCCTGGGCCAGATCACTTTCTTCGATCCGAAGCGGGTGGTGGCCTTTCCGAACCTGTCGCTGGCCTCGGGCGCGATCAAGGGCTGGGATCGCCGCAACCAGTTCTATTTCCAGATGCTGCAGAGCCTGGCGGCGTTCTACGACTTCGACACGGAAACCCCGTTCGAGGAACTGCCACCCGAAGTGCAGCAGGTAATCCTGCACGGTTCCGGCGAGACCGAGATCCCGTTCACGTATATCAACGAACGCGGCCGCACCACACTGCGCGCGCACGCGTTCGAAGGGATCATCCCGAACCTCGAACGCCGCTATCGTGAAACCGATTCGGTGGCCGTGCGCGAGGAACTGGCCAAGTACCAGAACAACCAGGCGTGCCCGGTCTGCCAGGGCACCCGCCTGCGCACCGAGGCGCGCCATGTAAAAGTGGGCGAGGCAGATCAGGCCCGCGCGATCTTCGAGATCAACGGCTGGCCGCTGCGCGACGCGCTGACGTACTTCCTGACGCTGGACCTGCACGGCGCCAAGCGCGAGATCGCCGACAAGATCGTCAAGGAAATTACCGCCCGGCTCAACTTCCTGAACAACGTCGGGCTCGACTACCTGTCGCTCGAGCGCAGCGCGGACACGCTGTCCGGCGGCGAGGCGCAGCGCATCCGCCTGGCCTCGCAGATCGGCTCCGGCCTGACCGGCGTGATGTACGTGCTCGACGAGCCGTCGATCGGCCTGCACCAGCGCGACAACGACCGCCTGATCGGCACGCTCAAGCATCTGCGCGACATCGGTAACTCGGTGCTGGTGGTGGAGCACGACGAAGACATGATCCGCGCGTGCGACTACGTGGTCGACATCGGCCCGGGCGCGGGCGTGCATGGCGGCATGATCGTGGCGGAAGGCACGCCGGACCAGATCGAGAGCTCACCGGCATCGCTGACGGGGCAGTACCTGTCCGGCCAGCGCCGCATCGAGGTGCCGAAGACGCGCGCCCTGCCCGACGACGAGCGGCTGCTCCGCATCGTCAACGCCACTGGCAATAACCTGCGCAACGTTACGGCCGAAATCCCGGTGGGCCTGCTCACCTGCGTCACTGGCGTTTCTGGTTCAGGCAAGTCGACGCTGATCAACGACACGCTCTACCACGCGGTGGCAC
This sequence comes from Cupriavidus sp. Met-2, assembly GCF_049843575.1. Lineage (NCBI taxonomy): Bacteria > Pseudomonadati > Pseudomonadota > Betaproteobacteria > Burkholderiales > Burkholderiaceae > Cupriavidus > Cupriavidus sp. Met-2. The sequence goes on along the minus strand of NZ_JBBHZL010000001.1, from coordinate 147,987 downwards.
GCCATCTGTATGGCTCGACTGCGGAGCCCGCGCCGCATGACCGCATCGAAGGCCTCGAGCACTTCGACAAGGTCATCAACGTCGACCAGAGCCCGATCGGCCGCACGCCGCGCTCGAATCCGGCTACTTACACCGGCCTCTTCACGCCGATCCGCGAACTGTTCGCGGGTGTGCCCTCCGCCAAGGAACGGGGCTACGACCCGGGCCGTTTCTCGTTCAACGTGAAGGGCGGCCGCTGCGAGTCATGCCAGGGCGACGGCGTGATCAAGGTGGAAATGCATTTCCTGCCCGACGTCTACGTGCCGTGCGATGTCTGCCACGGCCAGCGCTACAACCGCGAGACGCTAGAGGTGCTGTACAAGGGCAAGAACATCTCCGAGGTGCTCGACCTGACCGTCGAGCAGGCGCACGAGTTCTTCAACGCTGTGCCGGTGGTGCGCCGCAAGCTGCAGACGCTGCTCGACGTGGGCCTGGGTTACATCCGGCTGGGGCAGTCGGCCACCACGCTCTCCGGCGGCGAAGCGCAGCGCGTGAAGCTGTCGCTGGAACTGTCCAAGCGCGACACCGGCCGCACGCTGTACATCCTCGACGAGCCCACCACGGGCCTGCATTTCCACGATATCGAACTGCTGCTCAAGGTCATCCACAAGCTGCGCGACCAGGGCAACACGGTCGTGATCATCGAGCACAACCTCGACGTCATCAAGACGGCGGACTGGCTGATCGACATGGGCCCGGAGGGCGGTGCGGGTGGTGGCCAGGTGATCGCGAAGGGATCCCCGGAAGTCGTGGCCGCCAGCAAGGCGAGCTTCACGGGCAAGTATCTGGCGCCTCTGTTGAAGAAGCAGGGGTAGGTCTCCAGGGCGTGGTCGGAAATCGACGCGCCCTGCCCGCTCCCCCAGCCCCGCTAGCGAGCGCCCGCCACCGCCGCGACCTTCTCCTCCGGATCCTCCTTCATCCGGCTGCGGTTCATCATCCCCGCCCGCTCCAGCACCGGATATGCGGTGGAGCAGAACAGCGAATTGAGCCGCTTCAGTTCCGCGATCAGATCCAGATGGAGCGAGCTGGTCTCGATGCTCTCCACGGTCTGCACGGCCACACGCTGCAGGTGCGAGCGCGACAGATCGCGCTCCAGATCGCGGAAGGCCGCCTTCTCCGCCATCAGTTGCTGGGCGCTGCGCAGGTCGCCGGTCAGGAACACCGACAGTCCCAGACGCAGGTTCGCCACCACGCGGGCGTGCATCTCGGCGATCTCCTGCATGCCGGCCTCGGAGAACGACAGGTTGTGCGCGATCTTCTTTTCCTTGGTGTCGACGATCACGCGTTCGATCAGATCCCCCGCGTGCTCCAGGTTGATCGTCAACGAGATGATTTCGGTCCAGCGCTCGCCATCGTGCTCATCCAGCGCCTCGGTGCTGATCTGCGTCAGGTAGAGCTTGATTGCGGTGTAGAGATCGTCGACTTCGTTGTCGATACGACAGGTGGCATTGGCCAGCTTCAGATCGTTGGTCCGCAGCACGCGCAGCAGGTTGTCGAGCATTTGTTCGACGCGATCGCCGATGCGCAGCACCTCACGCGCGGCGTTAGACAACGCGAGCGTCGGCGTGGACAGCGCGGCCGGATCGAGGTGGCGCGGCGTGACCTGGCTGTCGCCGGTGTTCCGGCCCGGCAGAATGGCCTCGCACAGGCGCGCCAGCGGCGCGGTAGCGCCCAGCAGCAAAAGTGCCAGCGCCACGTTGAACAGCAGATGGAAGTTCACGATCATCCGCTGCGGCTCGCTGCCAACCAGCGCCAGCAGTTCCTCGGCCTTCGTCAGCAGCGGCAACGCGATCACGCAACCGAGCAGGCGCGACAGCAGGTTGCCCAGCGTCACGCGCTTGCCGGGCTGGTTGTTGCCCGACGTCGACATCAGCGCCGAGATACCCGAGCCGAGATTGGCGCCCAGCACTAGCGCCATGGCCACGTGGATCGACACCACCCCGGCCGATGCCAGCGCGCCGCAGAACAGCACCATGGCCAGGCTCGAATAGCAGAGGATCGTCAGCACCGCGCCGATCAGCATGTCCAGCGCAGCGTCGCCAGTCAGCGTGCTGAATAGCACCTTGACACCGGCCGCCTGCACCACGGGCCGCGTGGCGATCGAAATCAGTTCCAGCGCCAGCGTGATCAGACCCAGCCCGATCAGCACGCGCCCCACGTGGCCGGCCTTGCTGCCCTTCCATGACAGATGCAGGATCACGCCAATAAAGATCAGCAGCGGCGACAGCCATGACAGATCGAGCGAGAACACCTGCACCATCAGCGCGGTACCCACGTTCGCACCCAGCATGATCGCCAGCGCGGGGGCCACCGCGATCAGTCCCTGTCCGACGAACGAACTGACGATCACGGCCGTGGCATTGCTGCTCTGGACGAGACCGGTCACGCCGACGCCCGCGAGGAACGCAGCAAACCGGTTGGACACGCTGACGGAAAGCACGTGGCGCAGATTGGCGCCGTACACGCGCAGGATACCGACCTTGACTATGTTGGTGCCCCAAATCAGGAGCGCCACGCCGGAGAGAAGATGAAGCAATACGCCCATAGTGCAGCCTTCTTCGTGACCGGTACCGCGAGGGGCGGAAGCGAGGCGCGCAGCCCGGTCATCACCTTGTTATTTCAAGGAGGCATTATGCGCCCCCCTGCCGAAGGGAGCAAACCCGGGAGAGGGCGGCGATTCGAGCCATCCTGGAAGCTGTCTCAGGATGAAGCGAAGCGGTTCTGGCCTGGAGCGGGGCCGCAGACAGTACAAGCGGTACGGCAAGGCCCCGCAACGACGCCGGAATCCTTTTGAAACGACTTCCTAATGGCTTCCTAGGGCTTTCTAGTGGCCGTCGAAATTGCAGACCGTGAACAGCGACAGGCCGCTGGCTTGCAAAAGCTTGGAGCCGCCGAGCTCAGGCAGGTCGACGATCGCCCCGCCTTCCACCACCGTTGCGCCAAGACGCTCCAGCAGCTTGCGTCCCGCCATCATCGTGCCACCCGTGGCGATCAGGTCGTCGATCAGCAGCACGCGGTCTCCCGGCTTGCAGGCATCGGCATGGATCTCCACGGTGGCGCTGCCATACTCGAGCTCGTATTCCTCGGCCACCGTCTGGAACGGCAACTTGCCCTTCTTGCGGATCGGCACGAAGCCCAGGTTCAGCTCGTACGCGATGATCGACCCGAGGATGAAGCCGCGCGCGTCGATGCCAGCCACGAGGTCCAGGTTCTGGTCCATGTAGCGGTGCACGAAGACGTCGATCAGCACGCGCAGCGTCTTGGGGTTCTGCAGCAGCGGCGTGATGTCGCGGAACATCACGCCCGGCTGCGGCCAGTCCGGCACGGTGCGGATGCGGTCACGCAGGTAACCGGTGACATCGCCAAGATCGGGGGACTGGATGATGGAGTTCGACATGAAAGAAACTGGAAAGTGAAATTACGCGCGATGCGGTAACGGGCTACCACCCGTGTCCAAAACCATCGCCGCACAATGGCCCGGCAGTTTGAACATCCGCAACCCGCAACGATACAGGAGACAACCGTGGCCAAGAAGATCTTGATGCTGGCTGGCGACTTCGCCGAAGACTACGAAACCATGGTGCCGTTCCAGGCACTGCAGATGGTGGGCCACACGGTTCACGCGGTCTGCCCGGACAAGAAGGCTGGCGACCACTGCGCCACCGCCATCCATGACTTCGAAGGCGACCAGACCTACACGGAGAAGCGCGGCCACAACTTTACGCTGAATGCCACGTTCGCGGACATCGATCCGGCGCGGTATGACGCCCTCGTCATTCCAGGCGGCCGCGCCCCCGAATACCTGCGGCTGAATGCCCGCGTGCTTGAGATCGTGCGCCACTTCGCCCAGGCCAACAAGCCGATCGCCGCGGTCTGCCACGGCGCGCAACTGCTGGCGGCAGCCGGCGTGCTCGAAGGTCGCACCTGTTCCGCCTACCCCGCCTGTGCGCCCGAGGTGCGGCTGGCCGGCGGCAAATATGCCGATATCCCGGTCGACCAGGCCCATACCGACGGCAACCTGGTAACGGCGCCGGCCTGGCCTGCCCATCCGGCCTGGCTGGCGCAGTTCCTTGCAGTGCTCGGGACGCGGATCGTAGAGTAGAGGCTTCCGAACGCGACGCGGGCCATCGGGCCCGCGGCCGCGCCGCACGGAGGTATCCATGTGTGAGATCTTCATCCGGGCCAATCCGGATTCGTACCAGACCCAGTCCCGATCGTTGCGCCTGCACGGCATGGCCACCAGCATCCGGCTGGAAAATCTGTTCTGGGAGGTCCTGGAAGAACTGGCGCAACGCGACGGCATGACCGTCAACCAGTTGCTGACGCGGCTACACGACGAACTCGCCGAACATCGCGGCGAGACGTCGCTGTCGGCCAACTTTGCCTCGTTCCTGCGGGTGTGCTGTATGCGCTACCTGCTTCTACAAAACGATGGGCGCATCCCGGCCGATACTAGTGTGCCCATTCGGTCGCTCGATGCGCGAGCCGTGCTGGATAGTCTGCCGGCATCGTGGGTGGAGGCCGGCAATTCGCCGTTGCCAAGAGCAGCCAGAGGCGAGCACGCCTCTGCGTCTAGTTCTAGTCCTTGATTAGCCGTTCCTCGGCCGACTCCAGCGCCTCGGGCGTGCCACGCAGCACCACGATGTCGCCCGGCTCCAGCACGGTGTCCGGCTCGGGGTCGAAGGCGCGGATGCCGCGCCGGCGCACCGCCGTGACCTCCACGCCGATCCGCTCCAGCCCCAGCGCGCCCAGGCGACGCCCCACGGCCGTGTGTTCCGGCCCGAGGGACACCGCGTGCAGCCGCACCGTGTCCCGTTCCACCATGTCTTCCTCGTCGTCACGGCCGTGGAAATAGCCGCGCAGCAGGCTGTAGCGTGCGTCGCGCGCCTGCTGCACGCCCCGTACCACGCGGCGCATCGGCACGCCCAGCAGCACCAGCGCGTGTGAAGCCAGCATCAGGCTGCCCTCGATGATTTCGGGCACCACCTCGGTCGCGCCCGCCTTCTGCAAGATGTCCAGTTCGGAATCATCGACGGTCCGCACCAGCACCGGCAGCGCCGGCGCCAGCTCCTGCACGTGGTGCAGCACCTTCACCGCCGATGGCGTATTGGCATAAGTCACCACCACCAGCGCCGCGCGGTGGATACCGGCCGCGATCAGCGCCTCGCGCCGGCCGGCATCGCCATAAACCACCGTATCGCCCGCAGCCGCCGCGTCACGCACGCGATCCGGGTCGAGGTCGAGCGCCACGTAGGTGATGCCCTCGCGTTCCAGCATATGAGCCAGGTTCTGGCCGCTGCGGCCGTACCCGCAGATGATCGCGTGCTTCTCGGTCTGCAGACTCTGCGCCGCGATCCGGGTCATGTTCAGCGATTGCAACAGCCATTCGTTCGCGGCAAACCGCAGCACGATCGCGTCGCTGTACTGGATCAGGAACGGCGCGGCCAGCATCGACAGCAGCATCGACGCCAGGATCACCTGGATCAGCACCGGGTCCACCAGCCCCATGCCATCGATCTGGTTCAGCAGCACGAAGCCGAATTCGCCCGCCTGCGCCAAGCCAAGGCCGGTGCGGATCGCCACCCCCTGGCGCGAACCGAACAGCCGCGCCAGCACCGCGATCAGCACCAGCTTGAACAGGATCGGCACGATCAGCAGCGCGAGCACGAGCCAGACGTGGTCGAACACCACCCGGATGTTCAGCAACATGCCGATCGTGACGAAGAACAGCCCGAGCAGCACGTCCCGGAACGGCTTGATGTCCTCTTCCACCTGATGGCGGTAGGGCGTTTCCGAGATCAGCATCCCCGCCATGAACGCGCCGAGCGCCATCGACAGGCCCAGCCGCTCTGTCAGCGCGGCCATGCCCAGCGTGACCAGCAGCAGGTTCAGCATGAAGAGTTCCTGCGACCGGCGCGCCGCCACGACGTGGAACCAGCGACTCATCAGGCGCTGGCCCAGGAAGAAGATCGCGCCCAGGGCCACGGCGATCTTGACCGTGGCCAGCCCCAGCGCGAACGCCAGGTCTCCCGGGTCGCGCGACAGCGCGGGGATCACAATCAGCAGCGGCACCACGGCCAGATCCTGGAACAGCAGGATGCTGATGATGTTGCGCCCGTGCTCGCTTTCCAGCTCCATGCGCTCGGAAAGCATCTTGGAAACGATGGCCGTGGAGGACATGGCCAGCGCGCCACCCAGGGCCACGGATGCCTGCCAGGACAACGGGAACAGCCAGTTGAACATCCAGCTCGCCGGCACCACAGCCAGCATCGACAGGATGACCTGTGATCCACCCAGCCCGAACACCAGCCGCTTCATCGCGCGCAGCTTGGCCAGGCTGAACTCGAGCCCGATCGAGAACATCAGGAAGACGACGCCGAATTCGGCCAGGTATTTGGTCTGGCCCGAATCGCTGGCCAGGCCGAGCGCGTGCGGGCCGATCAGGATACCGACCGCCAGATACCCGAGCATCGGCGGTAGTTGCAACATGCGGAACGCCACCACGCCAAAAACGGCAGCGGCCAGCAGCACCAGGGTCAGTTCCAGCGGAGAATGCATCGGCGATTGAAAAGTACCAGCCAGGCACGCGCGCCGTCCCGGCATTTGCGCCCTGCCGGCGAAACACGGCAAGCGCGGCGGTCGTCAAGGCGGCAAAAGGCTGGAAAGCCGGGCCAGACGCCATCGCATTCGTTGGTATACTCCGACGCCATGATAGCCAATTTCGATGCGGATCGAGCACTCAGGCTCGCCCGCCAGACCCTTGAAATCGAAGCCGAGGCCGTTTCCGCGCTGGCCGGAAGGCTCACGCCCGCGTTCACGACGGCGGTGGAGATGATTCTCGGCTGCACCGGGCGCGTCGTCGTGTCCGGCATCGGCAAGTCGGGCCATATCGGCCGCAAAGTGGCCGCCACGCTGGCATCCACCGGCACGCCGTCCTTCTTCGTGCATCCCGCCGAGGCCAGCCATGGCGACCTCGGCATGATCACGCGCGACGACGTCCTGATCGCCTTCTCCAATTCCGGTGAAACGGCCGAACTGCTGGCGATCATTCCGATCGTCAAGCGCATCGGCGCCGGGTTGATCTCGATCACCGGCAACGCCGAATCGAACCTAGCCAAACTGTCCAACGCCCACCTCGACGGTGCTGTGGCGCAGGAGGCCTGCCCGCTGAACCTGGCCCCGACCGCCAGCACCACCGCCGCGCTGGCGCTGGGCGACGCGCTGGCCGTGGCGGTGCTCGACGCGCGCGGCTTTGGCGAAGACGACTTCGCGCGCTCGCACCCCGGCGGCGCGCTGGGCCGCAAGCTGCTCACCCACGTGCGCGACGTGATGCGCACCGGCAATGCGGTGCCTGCGGTGCGTGAAAGCACGCCGCTGGCCCAGGCCCTGATGGAAATCACCCGCAAGGGCATGGCCATGACCGCCGTGGTGGACCCCGACGGCCGCGCCGTGGGCGTGTTCACCGACGGCGACCTGCGCCGCCTGCTGGAAACGCCGCGCGACTGGAAGACCGTGCCGATCGGCGAGGTCATGCACCGCAACCCCCACACCGTGCATCTCGACAAGCTCGCCGTGGAAGCCGTGCAGATCATGGAAACGAACCGCATCAACCAGTTGCTCGTCGTCGATGACGATGGCCACCTGGCGGGCGCGCTCCACATCCATGACCTGACCCGGGCCAAGGTCATCTGATCAATGCCAGAGTTCCTGTCCAGAATCACCGGCCTGATCATGCGGCTGCTGCCGCTGCTGCTGATGGCGATCGTTGCCGGCAGCACGTTCTGGCTCGTGCAGATCAACTCGCCGCATGAAGCCACGGCGCAGGCGCAGGTCAAGCGGCACGTCCCCGACTACTACATGGACCGCTTCTCGGCCACGGAACTGGCCGAGGATGGCAATACCAAGATCCGCTTCACCGGCGTGAAGATGGTCCATTTCGAGGACGACCAGACCTACGAGGTGACCACGCCGGCCATGCGCAACTACGAGCCGGATCGCCCGCCCGTTACCGCCAACGCGAATCGCGGCGTGATGAATGCCGAGGGCTCGATCATCGACCTGTACGGCAATGCGTTCATCGTGCGCCAGGCGGGTACCGATGTGTCGAAGGACCCGCGCATGACGGCGGCGTCGCAGTACTTTCAGCTGCTGGTCAACGACGACATCGTCAAGACAGACAAGCCCGTGGAACTGACGCGCGGACCGTCGGTAATGAACGCCAACGGCCTGATCTTCAACAACGTCACCCGCGAAGTACAATTGCTGGGTAACGTTCGCGGCACCATCATCATGAATTCGCCGGGGCAGGCCAGCGCCCAGTGACATCGGGATTTGCGCCCCACCGTCCGCCTGACTGCTGCCTTCCCCTTTCAGCAAAGCCAAAAATGACTGCTTCCCTGACGACATCGTCCTGTCGCCGCACCGCGCCCGCCCTGATGGCGGCCATCGCCGCCATCGGCCTGTTCCTGGCCCAGCCTGCTTTCGCCGAGCGCGCGGACCAGACCAAGCCGCTGGTGCTGGAAGCCGACAATGCCAGCTACGATGACGTCAAGCAGATCTACACTCTGACCGGCAACGTGGTGCTGACCAAGGGCACGATGGTGCTGAAGTCTGACGCCGCCGAACTCCGCACCGACCCCGAGGGTTACCAGTACGCCATCGCCACCTCCAAGCCGGGCCGCCAGGCCTATATCCGCCAGAAACGCGACGGCGTGGACGAGTACATCGACGGCTGGGGTGACCGCATCGAATACGACGGCAAGTCGGAGATCAACAAGCTGATCGGCAATGCACGCGCGGCGCGTGTTTCCGGTGTCGGCGCGAAGATCCTGGATGAAATCCGCGGCGCGGTAATCACGTACGACAGCCGCAATGAGTTCTATACCGCAACCGGCGGCGACAACAACGCGTCAGCCGGGAACCCTTCTGGCCGCGTGCGCGCTGTGCTGTCGCCGCGCGCGAACCAGGCCAGCGCGCCCGCCGGCGCGCCGCTCGACCTGAAGCCGTCCTCACAGCCGGCCAAGCCCTGACCGTTTCAAGCTCTATCCGTACCCGATGAACGATACCGCCACGCTCGCCGATCAGGCTTCTTCCGCCCCATCCACGGATAGCAGCACGCTGGTCGTGCGCCATCTGAAGAAGCGCTATGGCTCGCGCACCGTGGTCAAGGACGTCTCGCTCGACGTCAAGAGCGGCGAGGTCGTCGGCCTGCTCGGCCCGAACGGCGCGGGCAAGACCACGTCGTTCTACATGATCGTCGGACTGGTCGCGCTGGACGAAGGCGATATCGTGCTCGATGGCCAGCACATCAGCGGCCTGGCCATCCACGAGCGCGCGCGCATGGGACTGTCCTACCTCCCGCAGGAAGCCTCTGTCTTCCGCAAGCTCAACGTGGAGGAGAACATCCGCGCGGTGCTGGAACTGCAGGTGGTCAACGGCAAGCCGCTGCCCAAGCAGGAAATCGATCGCCGGCTCGACTCGCTGCTCGATGACCTGCAGATCGCCCACCTGCGCAACAACCCGGCGCTGTCGCTGTCGGGCGGCGAGCGCCGCCGCGTGGAAATCGCGCGCGCGCTGGCGTCGGCGCCGCGCTTCATCCTGCTCGACGAACCATTCGCGGGCGTGGACCCGATCGCCGTGGGCGAGATCCAGCGCATCGTCAGCTTCCTGAAGGCACGCAACATCGGCGTGCTGATTACCGACCACAACGTGCGCGAAACGCTGGGCATCTGCGACCACGCATACATCATCAGCGAAGGCACCGTGCTGGCCGAGGGACAGCCCGAGGAAATCATCGCCAACGAGTCTGTGCGACGCGTCTATCTGGGCGAGAACTTCCGCATGTGATCAAGCGGCCGCGACGCCGCTTTGCAGCATTCGTCAACTAGCCGTTGGCGATCACGAAGTGTCAGCGATAGGCGATAGCAATTTCCGTTCCAACAACGGGAAGATGCGCATAGAATAGGTCGCATGAAACCATCGCTTCAGCTTCGACTTTCCCAGCATCTGGCTCTGACTCCTCAACTGCAGCAGTCCATCCGGCTGCTGCAGTTATCCACACTGGAGCTGCAACAGGAAGTCGAGCAGGCGCTGACCGAGAATCCACTGCTCGAACGCGAGAACGACTGGATCGAAAGCCCGCTGCGCGTGGCCGCGGACGGGTCGGTCAACGTGCAAAGCGCCCCGGCGCCAGCATCTTCCGAACCGCAAGGTAACGGCGACGATCGCGCGAACGGCGCCAATGGCGAAGACGACAGCTACGGCGACAGCGCGGGTGACGATTACGGCAGCGACTGGAGCCTGGACGATTTCGCTCGCCGGCCTCAGGGCGATGATGACGAGAAGACGCCGATGCAGCTTCGCGAAGCGGAACCCACGCTGCGCGAATACCTGATGGAACAGCTCACGCCGCTGAAGATCTCCACGCGTGACAAGGGCCTGGCCATCTTCCTGATCGAGTCGCTTGACGACGACGGCTACCTGGGCGCAACGCTCGACGAGATCTGTTCGGAACTGCCCAAGGAACTCGAATTCGAAGTCGATGAAGTGCAGGCGATACTGACCCTGCTGCAGAGCTTCGACCCGCCTGGCGTGGGTGCGCGCAACGCGGCGGAATGCCTCACCCTGCAACTGCGCCGTCTGCAACATCCGCAGCGGGACCTTGCATTATCGATCGTCAACCACCACCTGGAGTTATTGGCCGTGCGTGACTACACGCGGCTCAAGAAAGCCCTGCAGGTTGACGAAATTGCACTTAAGGCCGCGCACGATCTGATCCGCTCGCTCGCACCGTATCCCGGACATGCCTACAGCCGTCCGGAAGCGGACTTCGTGGTACCGGATGTGTTCGTGCGCAAGAGTGGCAGTAGCTGGATCGCACAGCTCAATCCCGACGTGATGCCGCGTCTGCGCATCAACGACATGTACGCGCAGATTTTGCGCGGTGCAAAAGGGGAAGCGGGCGCGGCCGGGCTGCAGCAGAAGCTCCAGGAGGCGCGGTGGCTCATCAAGAACATTCAGCAGCGTTTCGACACGATCCTGCGTGTTGCGCAGGCAATTGTGGAGCGTCAAAGGAACTTTTTCTCGCACGGGGAAATCGCGATGCGCCCCTTGGTTTTGCGGGAGATTGCCGATACACTGGGTCTACACGAGTCGACCATTTCCCGGGTGACTACGAATAAATACATGGCCACGCCGATGGGTACTTTCGAGTTGAAGTACTTCTTTGGTAGCCACGTCTCCACGGAGACTGGCGGCGCGGCCTCATCCACGGCGATCCGCGCGCTGATCAAGCAACTGATAGGAGCCGAAGAACCCAGGAATCCCCTTTCCGACAGCCGCATCGCCGAGTTGCTGGGCGAACAGGGCTTTGTGGTCGCACGCCGCACGGTGGCCAAGTACCGCGAAGCGCTGAAGATCCCCGCAGTCAATCTCCGCAAGACTTTGTAGCCGAGCCGCAACCGCCTGCCTGGTGCGGCTCTTTCAGAAGGAGAAGCGCTATGAACTTCAAGATCAGTGGACACCACCTCGACATCACGCCGCCGCTGCGTGAGTATGTGGAAACGAAACTGGAGCGAATTGTCAGACATTTCGATCAGGTCATTGGCGTAAGCGTGCTGCTATCCGTAGACAACCATAAGGAAAAGGACAAGCGTCAGTACGCGGAAATCAACCTGCACCTCAAGGGCAAGGACATCTTCGTCGAAGCGCATCATGAAGACCTTTATGCTGCAATCGACTGCCTGGTCGACAAGCTCGACCGCCAGGTGATCCGCTACAAGGACCGCGTGCAAGGGCATGACCGGGAAGCGGTCAAGTACCAGATGGCCGCCGAACAACTACAACAACAATAAGTTGGCGGCGACACCAGGTCGCCCCTTAGAGGATAGATAGGAAGAGCAAAGCCGCGCATCTGCGCGGCTTTTTTGATGGGCGCGAGGCGGACGCGCCGCTGGCGCACCCGTTACCCGAGTACCAGCCCTGCAACATTTGGTCAGCCGGGGGTGTTCGCAACTGACGCCGCTCGGTGTATGCTGCGCCATACAACAACTACAGACAGGACGGCCCCGGACAACCGGCCCGGCATTCCGCGTGGCAAAAGATCACGCGATGGCGGGTGGCAGTTTTCTGGGTGGGCAATCCGACCGGCAAGCTCGCGGCACCACTCGCGGCGCCGGCGCCGCAGCGCACAAGTGCGCAGTGGCCCTGCTCTATAATGGCCGGACGCTCCAATGCGGGCGTCCTTTTGCGCTCAATAGCCTGAATTGCCCAACGCAGCGGGACGACTCATGTGCGTCGGCTCGCCTTTCTGACTCCTCGTGCATCGCCCATGAATCGTTTGGCCAAATTGCTGCCACCCGGCAACATTAATCTCGACGTCACCGTCACCAGCAAGAAGCGGGTCTTCGAGCAAGCCGGGCTCCTGTTCGAGAACAACCATGGCGTAGCCCGGGCCACCGTGACCGACAACCTGTTCGCGCGCGAATCGCTCGGGTCCACCGGTCTTGGCGCCGGCGTCGCCATTCCGCATGGCCGCATCAAGGGACTCAAGCAGCCTCTGGCTGCCTTCATGCGCCTGGCCGAGCCAATTCCGTTCGAATCGCCCGACGGCAAACCGGTGTCGCTGCTGATCTTCCTGCTTGTGCCCGAGCAGGCCACCCAGCAGCATCTGGAGATTCTTTCGGAAATCGCCCAGTTGTTGTCGGACCGGGAAATGCGTGAAGGACTGGCCACGTTACCCACGCCCGAAGCGGTCCACGAGTTACTGACCCAGTGGCACCCCTGACACGACGGCAGGCCAGCGCAGCCTGACGCGATACCCGCGATACAGCCCCTCCCGAAAAGTCATCCCGCATGGAACTCACCGGCGTCACCTCCCAGTCGATCTTCGACGACAACGCAGCCGACATCAAACTCTCCTGGGTCGCCGGTCTGGAAGGGGCCGATCGTGCCTTCGACGTGGAATTCGCGCGGGAGGCAACATCGGCTGCCGATCTGGTCGGCCACCTGAACCTGATCCACCCGAACCGGATTCAGGTACTCGGCAAACCCGAGATCCTTTACTACCAGCGCCTCGACGACGAACCCCGCAAGCGTCAGATGGGCGAGCTGATCCTGCTGGAGCCGCCATTCCTGGTGGTGGCGGATGGCATGGAGCCGCCGCCCGACCTGGAACTGCGCTGCACGCGCTCATCGACTCCACTGTTCACGACGCCGGTATCCTCGGCGGCCGTCATCGACCACCTCCGCCTGTACCTGTCGCGCATCTCCGCACCGCGCGTCACCATGCACGGCGTGTTCCTCGACATCCTCGGCATGGGCGTGCTGATCATGGGTGAGTCGGGCCTTGGCAAGAGCGAACTGGGCCTGGAACTGATCTCGCGCGGACACGGCCTGGTGGCCGACGACGCCGTCGATTTCGTGCGGCTTGGCCCGGATTTCATTGAGGGCCGCTGCCCGCCGCTGCTGCAGAACCTGCTTGAAGTCCGCGGCCTGGGCCTGCTCGACATCAAGACGATCTTCGGTGAGACCGCCGTGCGGCGGAAGATGAAGCTCAAGCTCGTGGTGCAATTGGTGCGCCGCAACGACGGCGAGTTCGAGCGCCTGCCGCTTGATTCCCAGTACCTCGACGTTCTTGGCCTCCCGATCCACATGGTGAAGATCCAGGTGGCAGCCGGCCGAAACCTCGCCGTGCTGGTGGAAGCCGCCGTCCGCAACACGATACTGCGCCTGCGCGGCATCGATACCCTCCGCGACTTCATGGATCGTCAGCGGGCAGCAATGCAGGCTGACGTGGTTTCCCGCGGCCAGGGTCGGCTGCTCTGATCAGACAATTCCGGCAGTTTTGTGAAACGCCGGCGTCGCTTTCAATTGCTTACAAGCGGCCGGCCTCCCCTCGTCAACGCGCTTTGGGCGTGCGCCGTTTTGTGCTTCAATGGGCATCGAGCCCAGTCCGGTACCGCCAGCCGCCGCGCTGCATCCTGAAGGTCGGCGTCCGGCCATGATGTGTTTCCACAGCCAGGAGAGAAGCATGAAGAAACTGATCGCGATGTGCGTGCTGGTTACCCCTCTGTTCGCCACGGGCGCGTTCGCCCAAGGCGCCTCGGCCCCGGCCGCTGAAAAATCTGGCAAAGCCCCGACCGCGCAGCAAGAAAAGATGTCGGCCTGCTCCAAGCAGAACAAGGGCAAGAAGGGCGACGACTACAAGAAGTCCATGAGCGATTGTCTGTCGGGCAGCGCGGCAGCCACCGCGCCGGCCGCACCGAAGACCCAGCAGGAAAAGATGTCGGCCTGCTCGAAGGAAAACAAGGGCAAGAAGGGCGACGACTACAAGAAGTCCATGAGCGATTGCTTGTCAAAGCCGGCGGCCTGATCGCCAGATCTGACAGATCCCGTGGCAATGATGGCGAATCGGCGACGATTCGCCATTTTGCTTTAGGGAAGGTGTCATGACGCCGCCATCACGCGATGCTATGCTTGCATCGCTATGCGGATCATCCTTATCACCGGAATTTCCGGCTCAGGCAAGTCAGTCGCGCTGAACGTACTGGAGGACGCGGGGTACTACTGCGTCGACAACTTGCCGGCCCAGTTCATCCCCGATCTCGCCTGCTATCTGGCGGATCAGGGTTACTCACAGCTTGGTGTCGCCACCGACATTCGCAGCCGCGAATCGCTCGCGCGACTGCCCGATACGGTGCGAGAGCTGGCCGCGAACCATCAGGTACAGGTGCTGTACCTGACCGCCAGCACCGATGCGCTGGTTCAGCGCTACTCGGAAACGCGCCGGCGCCACCCGCTTTCGGCACAAGTCGACGTTGGCGCGGCCGCTGGCACGCCCAACGATACCTCGCTGATCGAGGCCATCGAGAAGGAGCGGGAGCTGCTAAGCCCGCTGGCGGAATCGGCTCACCGCATCGACACCAGCAACGTGCGCACCAATACGCTGCGCAGCTGGATCAAGGAACTGATTCAAGACGAGAACGAGAACAAGAACAGCCAGCAGCTCACGCTGCTGTTTGAATCGTTCGGGTTCAAGCACGGCGTGCCCAGCGACGCCGATCTCGTCTTCGACGTGCGCTCCCTGCCGAACCCCTATTACGATCTCGCGCTGCGCCCGCTCACTGGGCGCGATGCGCCAGTCATCGACTTCCTGCAGAGCCAGCCAATGGTGCTGGCCATGGCCGAGGATATCCGCGCCTATGTGGAGAAGTGGCTGCCGAGTTTCATTGCGGACAACCGCAGCTACCTGACCGTCACCATCGGCTGCACCGGAGGCCAGCACCGTTCCGTGTTCATCGCGGAAAGACTTGCCAACTACTTCCGGGCACATGGTAATGTGCTGGTCAGACACCGCGAGTTGGCCCCCGCTGGCTGACGCGCGGCGCCCCGCCGTTTTCCCATGACTGGAGCCGGCCAACCGCATGTCGACCTTTCTTTCCGGCACCGCATCCGATTCCGCTACCCTGGATGCGCTGCCGCTGTTCCCTCTGCACACGGTCCTGTTTCCAGACGGCCGTCTGCCTCTCCGTGTATTCGAGAAACGCTACGTCGACATGGTGCGCAACTGTATGCGCGACCATCTGCCGTTCGGCGTCTGTCTGATTGCCACCGGAGAGGAAGTCGCGCAGCCGGGCCAGACCACCGAACCTGAATCCATCGGCTGTCTTGCGGAGATCGTCGATTGCAACGTGGAGCAACTCGGCGTCCTGCTGATTGAAACACGCGGACGCCAACGCTTCCGGGTGCTGTCCCACGCCACGCGCGATGACGGCTTGCTCGTGGCGAACGTGGAACTGCTGCCTCCGGATGTCATCGACTGCAAGCTGGAATTGCTGGGCGAGTGCCTGGCCGCGTTGCGTCGAATCGTGACCTCGCTCCACACAGACCAGCCCGACAAGCCGAAACTGCCCTTCGGAGAGCCCTATCTCTGGGACGATCCGAGCTGGGTGGTCAACCGGCTGTGCGAGTTGTTGCCGGTGCCACTCAAGGCCAAGCAGATGCTGATGGAGCTACCTGATGCCGGCGTGCGCATCGAGATCGTGCATCGCTACATGCGACAGCACCACATCGTCTGAGCCGCTTTCTGAACGGGCAACTCAGAAAAGTCCGAGCCTCGCCTGATCTTCCAGCAGCTTGCGCACCGGGGCCGGGGTGCCCAGCATATCGAGATCGTCAAGAGACAGCCACCGGCTCGCGGCATCACCTTCAAGCGCGACAGTGTCCAGATCGACGCGAATCGCGCGAATCAGCAAGCGAAAATGAGTAAACACGTGCGTCAGCTCGCCAGCCAGATATGCGCGCGCAGGCAAGCCATACGCGCGGGCTAACTCCAGCGCCGATTCCTCGGCGGCCTCCGAATCGAACGGTACCGTGTCGACCGGCATTTCGGGCAGGCTCCACAACCCGCCCCAGATGCCGCGGCTGGGACGCAACTGCACCAGCACATCACGTCCATGCCGGACGATCAGCATCACGGTGCTGCGCTCCGGAATCGCCGCGCGTGGCTTCGGCGTGGGCAGCACGGCGGTGAGGTTGTCCTTGCGGGCCAGGCAATCGGCTACGAGCGGGCACGCCTCTGCGTCGGCCAGACAGGCTGGCTTGCCGCGCGAGCAAATCGTGGCGCCGAGGTCCATCAATCCCTGCGTGTAGGCCACCATGTGATCTGCCTGATGACGTCCGGCAGGCGGCAGCGCCTGTTCGGCCAGCGCCCACATCCGATTTTCGATCGCACGCTCGCCGGGATAACCGTGAATGCCGAACACCCGCGCGAAGACGCGCTTGACGTTGCCGTCAAGGATCGGAGAACGAACGCCGGCACTGAACGCCGCGATCGCCGCAGCCGTGGAGCGACCGATGCCGGGCAGCGTCACGAGCACCTCGGGGTCGGTCGGAAACACGCCAGCGTGCTCATCCACCACGGTCTTGGCGCAGCGATGAAGATTGCGCGCGCGCGAGTAGTAGCCCAGCCCGGCCCACAATGCCATGACCTCGTCGGCAGACGCTGCCGCCAGAGCGGCAACCGTGGGCAGCGCCGTCACGAAGCGCTGGAAATACTCGATCACCGCTGCCACCTGCGTCTGCTGCAGCATGATCTCGGACAGCCAGATGCGATACGGATCGCGTGTGTTCTGCCAGGGCAGGTCGTGCCGTCCGTGCTGGCGCTGCCACGTCACCACGCGCATACCGAAATCGGATGGCACGGCGATGGTTTCGGGCATGGCGGGGGCGGCGGCAGGCTTGCGGGGCATTGCGGGATCTTGAAAAGAAAAAGCGCCGCTCACTGGCGGCGCCACATGATACATCGGCGGTTGCAATACCCTTCCCAGATGGCCGGGCCTGCCCCCTCCCCCACAAGTGGACGAGGGGGGAACGCACCGACTACGCCGCGCGCGCCGTTGCTTCCGGGGGCGCGTCCACCAGCCTGCGCGCAAAGCTCTCGATCTTGGTGCTCCGCTCATCGAGCCCGTTCAGCACTTCCTCAAGTTCGGCAATGCGCGATTCCAGCGTGTCCGTGGCCTCGTGGATACGCTCGATCGAATCGACGCGTCGGCGCAATTGCTTCTGGTGCTCGCGTACCTGCGCCTCGAGCGGCGTCATCACCGACTTCAGCCAGATCTCGATATCGCGATTCAGATCGCGGAAGTTCTCGAGCACGCGGCTGGCCATCGTCGCGAACGCGTTCTGCACCAGTTGCGGACGCGAGCGCGTCAGCATGTGCACGGCGCCGAAATGCGTGTTCACCAATTGCAGCGTTTCCTGCAGTTCGTTGGTATAGCGCGACGTCACGAACTGCATCGGCGAAGGCAGCGTGAAACCATGTTCGGCATTGAAGCGCCGATACATGCTTTCCACGAGCTGGTGCAAGCCGACGATCTTCTGATCGGCGTCGGTAATCAACCCGGTAAGCTGGCCGAACAGCGCTTCCATATCCTCGCGCAGGCCGCGCGAGAAGAAGCGCTCCTTCATTTGCTCGCGCGCATCGCGCATCGTGCGGCGCACGTCGCGCAGTTGCAGGCTCTTGATGATGTCCGCGCTATGCCGCCCGAAGACCAGCCGCAGCGCCTGGAACTTCGCGATGCTCTGCTCGAACTCCTCCTTCTCGCTCTGCACGCGCATCAGCATGTGCTTGACCATCGCATGATTCTTGCCACGCAGGCCGCGTAACTCGAACAACTGCTCGACGATATCGCGCCGGCGGCTCTGCAGCAGTTGCTGGGCGCCGCGCGACATCTCCTGCACCAAGCGCTGTACCTGGTCGGCCACGATCTCGCGTCGCTGCGGAATGAGCTGGTCCGACAGCACGTGCTCGAACTGCATCAGGTTGCTGCGCACGAGCATCGGCTCGTCGTTGGTGACCTTGGCCACCAAGCCCTTCTGTGCCGATACCGGGTAGACCCGGCGTTCCTCGATGCCGAGCGTCTGCGCGGTCGTACGGACCTGGCGCGAAATCTCCGACGCAATCTCGGATGATGACTTGAGCGGGTCCCAGAGACCATCGATCTTGTTCAGCACGGCCAGGCAGCCGCGGCGATGGCCGGCGCCCACATGGCTGCGCCAGAGATCGAGGTCGCTCTTGGTCACGCCGGCATCGGCGGCCAGCACGAATACCACCACGTGCGCATCGGGAATCAGGCGCAGCGTCAGTTCAGGTTCGGTACCGATCGCGTTCAGGCCCGGCGTGTCCAGGATCACCAGACCCTGGCGCAGCAGCGGATGCGGGAAGTTGATCACCGCATGGCGCCAGCGCGAGATCTCCACCATGCCATCGGCGTCCACTGCCCAGGCGGCATCCGGATCGTTCTCGTTGTACAGGCCCAGCGCCTCGGCCTCGGCCGGGCTCACGCGCGTGGTCTCCACCACGTGCTGGAACGCGGCCAGCATGCCCTCGGGTGACGACGGGTCGAGCGGTACCGTAGTCCAGTGAGAATTCGCCGAACCGGGCTCCATGAAGTCCGCCGTGGACGCATCCTGCAAGCGCGTCTCGATCGGCAGCAGCCGGATGCACGGCGCCTCGTTCTCGTCGTAGCGCAACTCCGTCGGGCACATCGTGGTGCGGCCCGCCGACGACGGCAAGATGCGCCGACCGTAGTCGGCAAAGAAGATGGCGTTGATCAGTTCGCTCTTGCCGCGCGAGAACTCGGCGATGAACGCGACCTTGAGCCGGTCGCTCCTGAGCACGTTCTGGATGCGCTGCACGCGGTCTTCCGCGGTGGCGTCATAAAGATCGTATTGCTGCAGCCAGGACTGGAAGTCGGCGAGAGAATGAAGAACCCCGGTTCTCCAGGCGCCATATTGTTCGAATTGCTGTGCGAGGCTCGTCATGGAGTGGTTCGCTTTTCGGCTCGGATTTATTGGTTTCGGGCTCGTATTGCACAACTGGCCCCGGGATGGTTCCACTGACCCTGCGGTCCCTGGGCAAGTCGACGGCCAGGTCCATGCCCCGTCGACAGGGTGGCTTGGCGCATTTTGTAACTTTTTATGTCTGCGCACACGATACAGGTTTCTTGCACGATTTTGTGGAATTCACGCCCCTTACGGCATTCCACTTGCGCGAGTGTTGCGCCGACCCATCGGCAGGCGATTTCAACAAGAAATCCAGACCGGTTCGGCGCGTGCCAGACCGTCCCGGACAGGCTTTGCGCCCCGGTGACGGATCAATGCTGGCAGTGCGGGCAATAGAACGTCGATCGCTGGCCTTGCAGGATCTGACGGATCGGAGTGCCGCAAATGCGACATGGCTCGCCGGCACGATCGTAGACAAAACAGTCGAGCTGGAAATAGCCGCTACTGCCGTCGCTGCCGACGAAGTCGCGCAATGTGCTGCCGCCGCGTGCGATGGCCTCCGCCAGCGTCTCGCGCACGGCCACGGCCAGCTTCTCGCAACGCGCCAGGCTCAGCCGCCCGGCCTGCGTGGTCGGCCGAATGCCCGCGCGAAACAGGCTCTCGGAGCAGTAGATGTTGCCAACGCCGACGACCACGTCGCCCGCCAGCAGAGCCTGCTTGATCGCCATGGAGCGCCCGCGCATGCCACGATGTAGCCAGGCGCCGTCGAAGCGCGGGTCGAAGGGCTCGATGCCGAGCCTGCTCAGCAGCGGATGCCCGGGCAGGTCCGATTCGGCAAGCGGAGTCCAGAGAATGGCGCCGAAGCGGCGCGGGTCGCGGAAACGCAGGACAACCGGCTCTGCCTCCGCGGTATCCGGGCCGGCAGCCAGCAACAGGTCGAGATGATCGTGCGCGCCCGGCGCGGGCGGAGCGGGATAGACGCGCAGCGTGCCCGTCATGCCCAGGTGCACCAGCAGCCAGCCCGGCGCGGCGTCCTCGCCTGTCCCCGCCCGGGTCGCGTCGGCCGGCGGCAGGCATTCCAGCAGCAGATACTTGCCGCGTCGCTCGATACGGCCGATGATGCGGCCCGTCAGTCGCGCCTCCAACTCCGGCTCGACCGGCCAGCGCAAGCCCCGGTGGCGCACGATCACGTCGGCAATGCGGCGGCCCACTACGTGTGGCAGCAACCCGCGCCGCGTAACTTCGACTTCCGGCAGTTCTGGCATCGCCCCCCCTTTAGTCCATCCGCCGGCCGGCAGCAGGCTTCCGGACCCTTGTCAGCCCTTATCTAATCAGTTCCCAAGAACCTCTTGCCTGTTTTTCTGATCCAACGAGGCAGGATTTGCCCTGCCATGTGACCGGAAGCGGCGCGCATTGTGCGGGTTGCCGTACGTAGCCAACCCAAGGGCGCCGGGCAAGGCAAGCAGCGCATTGTAGCGGCAGGCTACAATGCCTCCATTGACTGCAACGCCCCCGCGCGCCGGAGCATCGATTTCATGCAGGACCATCTTTCGTCCTTTCAGGCCATGCGCCCGGAATCTTCGCAAATGAAAGCTTTCACTGTCACCGGTCCGACGATTTCCCCCGCCGGACGTTTCCGTCGCCATGCGCGCGCCTTGGGCGTGGCCGCGTGCCTGGCGCTGGTTTCGCTCGCTTCCCATGCCGCATCGGCCAAGGTTGCCCAGAACGATGACGAGGTCATCGACGTTCCGGCGCCATCGTCGGCAGCACGCGCGCAGCGGACGCCGCTACCCAATGTTTCGCTGTCGCCGGACATCCTCTACCGGGTGCTGGCGGCGGAAATCTCGCTGCAACGTGGGATGGCCGGCGCGTCATACCGGACCTATCTTGATCTTGCTCGCGAAACGCGTGACCCGAGACTGGCCCAGCGCGCCACCGAAATCGCATTCAACGCGCGCAGTTCGCAGCAGGCGCTGGATGGCGCCCGGCTATGGTCCGAGCTGGCGCCGAAATCGCCGGCGGCAAGCCAGGTCCTGGCAACTCTGCTCGTGCTCAACGGACGCTGGGAGGAAGCCGAGCCCCTGCTGAGCCGCCAACTGGCGACGGCG
The DNA here is from genome assembly GCF_049843575.1 of Cupriavidus sp. Met-2. Taxonomy (NCBI): domain Bacteria; kingdom Pseudomonadati; phylum Pseudomonadota; class Betaproteobacteria; order Burkholderiales; family Burkholderiaceae; genus Cupriavidus; species Cupriavidus sp. Met-2. Next base: position 126,556 of record NZ_JBBHZL010000001.1, on the reverse strand, counting down.
CCGGCCGCGCATCGCGGGGACGCCATCCTGCAATTGCAGCAGCAGATGTCGCGCACGAGTGACCCCGCAGGCGCAGTCGCCGTGCTCCAGCGCCTGACCGCCAACGATTCGAAGCTGCCGGAAACCCACCTGGCCCTGGCGCGTGCGCAAGAGATCGCCGGAAACAGCCAAGGTGCACTGACCGAGCTTGATGAGGCACTTCGACTCAAGCCCAATCTCGAGGCTGCCGCGCTCATGTCGGCCGAAATGCAAGCCGAATCGGCCCCCGACAAGTCGATCGCGGTGATGAAGCGCTTCCTGGCCAAGTCGCCCTCGTCGGTCAACGGCCACATCACGCTGGCAAGGCTGTATCTGCAACAGAACGACATGGATTCGGCCCGTGCCGAGTTCGAGGTCCTGCGCAAGGTTGCGCCGACCGATCCGCGCGTGCCGCTGGCTCTGGGACTGACCAGCCTGCAGGCGCGCAGTTATGACGATGCCGAACGCTATCTGAAGGAGTACCTGCAGATGGCGGAGAAGTCGCCGGCGGCCAACCCCGACATCGCGTACCAGTACCTGGCGCAGATCGCCGAGGAAAAGAAGGACTATCCCGCGGCAATCGACTGGCTCGACCGTATCGAGGACCCGCGCCTGACCCTGGCCGCGCAGGCCAAGCGTGGCCAATTGCTGGCACGCATGGGCAAGCTCGACGATGCGCAGGCCGTGTTTGGCGACATGCTGGCCGACGCCGAAGACATCCCCGATCCCGCGCAGCGCGCCCTGCGCATGTCCGCGATCCGCCAGGCCGAGGTGGCCGCGCTGATGGACAGCAAGGCATACGACCGCGCGCGCAAGGTGCTGGACGAGCGCGTCAAGGCCGAACCCGACAATGCGGACTGGATCTACGAACTGGCGATGCTCGACGAACGCGAGAAGCGCTACGACAGCATGGAGCGTGGGCTGCTCAAAGTGATCGCGCTGCAGCCCGACCAGAAGCAGGGCTACAACGCGCTCGGCTACTCGCTGGCCGACCGTAACGAGCGTCTGCCGGAAGCGCGCAAGCTGCTCGAACGCGCATCCGAGCTCGGACCGGATGACCCCTACATCATGGACAGCCTGGCGTGGGTCAAGTACCGTCAGGGCGAACTGCAGCCCGCGGCTGATCTGCTCAAGAACGCGTTTGCCAAGGCCCCCGAGGCCGAAATCGGCGCGCATCTGGGCGAGGTGCTCTGGCAGCTCGGCCAGCGCGACGAGGCACGCAAGACGTGGAACGAGGCGGCGAAGGTCGAGCCGGACAATCAGACGCTGATCGACACGCTGCGCCGTTACAACCAGAACGTCCTGCTGTCGAAGTAGTTCACATCAGGCAAGCACGTTGCACGCCCGGGCCAGTGCCCGGGCGGTTCGTTCTGGCGTGCGCCATTTATCCCAACACTTGAACATGCTCCGATCCCGTCGATTGGCCCTGCTCTGCCTGGCCACACCGCTCTGGCTCGCCGCGTGCGCCAGCGTGACGCCAACGCGCGGCTTCGATGCCAGCGAAACCGCCGCCAGCCAGCTTTACACCGGCCGGTTCTCCGCCAACTACGTCCGCTACGGCCGCAACGAAGGCGTACAGGGCAGCTTCCGCTGGCAGGAACAAGGCCGCAACGTGCGGCTCGATCTCGTTTCGCCGCTGGGCCAGACGCTGGCCATCGTTACGGCGACCCCATCCGGGGCCACGCTCGACCTGCCCAACGAGGCGCCGCGCAATGCGCCCGAGGTCGACAGCCTGATGGAGCAGGCGCTCGGATTCTCGTTGCCGGTATCGGGCATGCGCGACTGGCTGCATGGCCGCGCCGCGCCGGGCACACCATCGAACGTCACGCGCGACGCGAACGGCCGCCCCGACACTCTGCGGCAGAGTGGCTGGACCGTGCGCTACCTGGCCTGGCAGGACACGCCCGAGAACGCCACGCCCACGACCACGCTGCCCCGCCGTATCGACATGGCACGCGATGGCAATGAATCGCCGCTGTCGGTGCGGCTCGTAATCGACCCGGAGAACAAAGAATGACCGTCGGCACGGCCCTGCCGCCACCCGAGCTGCGCAACTGCCCGGCCCCAGCCAAGCTCAACCTGTTCCTGCACGTGACCGGCCGCCGCCCCGACGGCTACCACACGTTGCAGACCGTGTTCCAGCTCATCGACTGGTCTGACACGCTGCACTTCCATCGCCGTGACGATGGCGTGATCACGCGTGTTACCGACATCCCCGGGGTGCCGGCCGATACCGACCTCGTCGTGCGCGCGGCCCGCGCAATGCAGGCGGCCAGCGGCACGCGTTTCGGCGTGGACATCGCCATCGACAAGATCCTGCCCATGGGTGGCGGCATCGGCGGCGGGTCGTCCGACGCCGCCACCACGCTGCTGGCGCTGAACCGCCTGTGGGGCGTGAACCTGCCGCGCGAAGAACTGATGCGTATCGGCCTTTCGCTCGGCGCGGACGTGCCCGTATTCGTGTTCGGCCAGAACGCGTTCGCCGAGGGCGTGGGCGAGGAATTGACGCCCGTGGCGCTGCCGGACAGCTGGTTCGTGGTCATCCATCCACGGCAACATGTGCCGACCGCAGCAATATTTTCGGACGAACGCTTGACAAGGAATTCGCCAATCTCTATAGTTGCGGACTTCGCTGCTTGCACAAACAAATTCGCTTTCGGTCGCAACGATCTGGAAACGATAGCAACAGCGAAGTTCGGCGAAGTTGCCCGAGCCCTTGAGTGGCTGAAAAATTACAGTCCACATGCAAGGATGACCGGTTCCGGAGCCTGCGTATTTGCCCGCTTTGAAGACGAGCAGACTGCGCAGAGAGTGATGGAAAGGTTGCCATCCGAGTGGGATGGCAGGTGTGTGAAAAGTTTGTCACATCACCCGCTCGCAACGTTCGCGTAGCAGGTTTTCGCCTGGCGATGTACTGACGGTTTAAAGTCAGCGCAACGACAGACGTTAAAGGTTGTGTAGGGGAGTCGCCAAGTTGGTCAAGGCACCGGATTTTGATTCCGGCATTCGAAGGTTCGAATCCTTCTTCCCCTGCCATTACTTCCTATAGTGTCCAGAGCGGACATGCAGAAATTCGCTGCCGGCATTGCCGGTGGCGCAAAGCCCCCCCAGTAGCAAGACAGGTGCCCCGAATGAGCGTCGAAGGCTTGATGGTATTTACCGGCAATGCCAACCCTAAACTCGCGGAGGCTGTCGTACAGCACCTCGGCATTCCGCTCGGCAAGGCTCTGGTCGGCCGTTTCTCCGACGGTGAAGTCCAGGTAGAAATCCAGGAAAACGTTCGCGGCAAGCACGTCATCGTGCTGCAGTCGACCTGCGCGCCGACCAACGACAACCTGATGGAACTGATGGTGATGGTCGACGCGCTCAAGCGCGCTTCGGCACGCAGCATCACCGCAGCCATGCCCTACTTCGGCTATGCCCGCCAAGATCGCCGCCCGCGTTCGGCGCGCGTGGCCATCTCGGCCAAGATCGTGGCCAACATGCTGGAAGTGGCCGGCGTGGAACGCGTGCTGACGATGGACCTGCACGCTGACCAGATCCAGGGCTTCTTCGATATCCCCGTCGACAACATCTACGCATCCCCGGTCCTGCTTGGCGATCTGCGCGAGAAGAACTACGGCAATCTGCTGGTAGTGTCTCCGGACGTCGGCGGCGTGGTGCGCGCCCGTGCGCTGGCCAAGCAGCTCGACTGCGACCTGGCCATCATCGACAAGCGTCGCCCGAAGGCCAACGTGTCCGAGGTGATGAACATCATCGGTGAAGTCGCCGGCCGCAACTGCGTGATCATGGACGACATGATCGACACCGGCGGCACGCTGTGCAAGGCTGCGCAGGTGCTGAAGGAGCGTGGCGCCCAGAAGGTATTCGCGTACTGCACGCACCCGGTGCTGTCGGGTGGCGCGGTTGCCCGCATCGCCGCGTCCGCGCTGGACGAAGTGGTGGTGTGCGACACGATTCCGCTGTCTGACGAAGCCCGTCAGACCGGCAAGATCCGTCAGGTCACGACCGCCCCGCTGCTGGCCGAGACCTTCACCCGGATCGTCCGGGGCGATTCGATCATGTCGCTGTTCGCCGACGCCTGATCGGCACTGATCGGGACGGTACTGGCGGATACCTGCTAGAATATTTGGCTTTACTGCGTTGGCCGCCTGAATGGGCGGCCAACGTGATTCAGGCGGCGCAATCTCTTGATACGTGCCGCCAGTCGAGGCTGTCTGGTCGCGGACAGCCTTCTTCACATTTGGAGTTGAAAATGAAAGTTGTCGCTTTCGAGCGTAGCGTACAGGGAACGGGTGCGAGCCGCCGCCTGCGCAATTCGGGCAAGACCCCCGGCATCATCTACGGCGGCGCCGCCGAACCGAAGATGATCGAACTGGATCACAACGCGCTGTGGCACGCCCTGAAGAAGGAAGCCTTCCACTCGTCGATCCTGGATCTGGAAGTGGCTGGCAAGTCCGAGAAGGCCCTGCTGCGTGCGTTCCAGATGCACCCGTTCAAGCCGCTGGTGCTGCACGTTGACTTCCAGCGCGTGTCGGCCACCGAGAAGATCCACGTGAAGGTGCCGCTGCACTTCATGAACCAGGAAACCGCTCCTGGCGTGAAGCTGGGCCACGGTATCGTCAGCCACATCCTGAACGATCTGGAAGTGTCGTGCCTGCCGGCCGACCTGCCTGAGTTCATCGAAGTGGATCTGGCCGCAGCCGAGCTGAACCAGACCATCCACCTGTCGGACCTGAAGCTGCCGAAGGGCGTGACCGCCATCACCCATGGCGACGAAAACCCGGCCATCGCCAGCATCACGCTGCCGGCTGGCGCTCAGTCGTCGGAAGCTGCCGAAGGCGGCGAAGAAACGCCCGCTGCCTAAGCGTCTTCGCGCCAGATGCCATAGCGGTCTCGCAACCGCTGGCGCATCAAGAAAGACCGCCGGTTCGCCGGCGGTTTTTTTTCGCGCGGCTTTTTCGTACGCTTTTTCGCGTATCCTGTGTCGCGTTCCACGGTGCCCTCAGGCGTCCGATTTACCGCATTCCGTTCTCAACGCATGATCAAGCTCATCGTCGGCCTCGGCAATCCCGGGGCGGAGTACGAAGCCACCCGGCACAACGCCGGCTTCTGGCTTGTCGACCAACTCGCCCGCATGGGTGGCACAACCCTGCGCGTGGAAAGCCGCTTTCACGGCCTGGCTGGCCGCGCCCGTTTGTGGGATCAGGATGTCTGGCTGCTCAAGCCTTCCACGTTCATGAACCGCTCCGGCCTGTCCGTGGTGTCGCTGGCGCGCTTTTACAAGATCCTGCCCGACGAAATCGTGGTCGCCCACGACGAAATGGATCTGCCCGCCGGCTCGGCCAAGCTCAAGCGCGGCGGTGGCTCGGGTGGCCACAATGGCCTCAAGGACATTTCGGCGCACCTGACCACTCAGGACTATTGGCGTCTGCGCATCGGCGTCGGCCATCCGCGTAACGCGCCGGGCGGCGCGGCCGGTGGCCGCGAAGACGTGGTCAACTTCGTGCTCAAGCCACCACGCAAGGAAGAGCAGCAAGCCATCGACGAAGCGATCGACCGCTGCATCGGCCCGCTGGGCACGCTTGCGCGCGGCGAGAGCGAGCGCGCGATGATGGAACTGCACACGGGCCGATAGCACGCGCCCCGACAGCCGGCTCCAAAGAAAAAACCCCGCAAACCTGACGGTTTCGCGGGGTTTCTCTTTTCTGCTCTTGCCTGTGGGGGCCGGAACGATAGCAGCCGGATAAGAGATCCAGCTTCAGGCCACGTGCTTGGCTGCCGTGAGCAGCCGATAGCGTTGCATCAGCACCTCGTGCGTTTCGACGTGGTTCGGGTCTTTCGGAATACACGCCACAGGGCATACCTGCTGGCACTGCGGTTCGTCGAAATGGCCGACACACTCGGTGCACTTGCCGGGGTCGATCTCATAGATCTCGGGCCCCATCGAGATGGCTTCGTTCGGGCACTCAGGCTCACAAACGTCGCAATTAATGCAGTCGTCGGTGATCATCAGCGCCATGATATTTCCTTCCTGCGATCCGCCCGCGCCCGACTGGCCACGGAGACGGCATCGAAGGCCTCTATTCTATTCGGCTTTGCCGATCTTCTCCTGAAGCCAGCGCTCCACGGAGGGGAAGACGAACTTGCTGACGTCGCCACCCAGCACCGCGATTTCACGCACGAACGTGCCCGAAATGAACTGATACTGGTCCGAAGGGGTCAGGAACATCGTTTCGACGTCCGGCAGCAGGTAGCGGTTCATGCCCGCCATCTGGAACTCGTACTCGAAGTCGGAGACGGCGCGCAGGCCGCGCACGATCACGCGCGCATTGTTCTTGCGGACGAAGTCCTTGAGAAGTCCCGAAAAGCCCTCCACACGCACATTCGGGTAGTGGCCAAGCACCTCGCGCGCGATACCGATACGCTCCTCGAGCGAGAAGAACGGCCGCTTGTTGGGGCTATGCGCCACGCCGACCACGAGTTCGTCAAAGATATTCGACGCACGGCGGACGAGATCCTCGTGTCCCCGGGTCATGGGATCGAATGTACCGGGATAGACGGCGACGACCATGTTTCCTCCTTTGGGCTGCCCGTTGCCGGCCCACAAATCAGCGGGGCCGAGTCAATGTGATTCTTGCTGCGTGACGGGCGTTGAACAAACAACAGCGGCGTAGTGTAACCCCAAACGGGGCAATTGGAAGTCCATCAGGCCGCATTTCTGCCGCGCCGCAGCAGGCCCGCAAACCCTTGTCTGGCATACCAAAGAGGTCGTACGACCCAGGTCAGCCAGCGCCGTTGGCGAGGCGATGCTGCAGCAGATGGAAATGCACCGCCCCCGCGCGTGCCTGGCGAACGATCTCCAGGGACGCCGGTATCGGCGCATCGGGGCCGATCAGCGCACGATCCGTTTCGACATAGATGGCTCCCCCCGGACGTGACAGACGCGCCGCGTGTTCAAGCGCCGGCCCGAGCCAGTCTTCGGCAAAGGGCGGGTCCAGGAATACCACGTCGAAGCTGGCCGCCGGCATCTGCGCGGCTGCCGCGAAGGCGTCGCTTTGGATGATCTTCACCTGCGAGGCATCGAGCCGGTACTGGTTGTCGCGGAGCTGACGCACCACGTGCGGGTTGGCTTCGACCAGCGTCACGGCACTGGCCCCCCGGGACGCTGCCTCGAAGCCGAGCGCGCCCGAACCGGCGAACAGGTCGAGGCAGGTCAGGCCGGACAGGTCCTGGCCAAGCCAGTTGAACAACGTTTCGCGCACACGGTCAGGTGTCGGACGAAGCCCTTCGGCTTCGAGCACCGGCAGCAGCGATCGCTTCCAGCGCCCGCCGATGATGCGCACCTGGGTGGGGGACTTGCGGGGAACAGAAGTTCGCCCGCGCGGTGCGGGCGAAGGTCGGGATTGCGAATTCATGCCGTGATTGTAGAGCCTGCCACGCGCCGGCACAGCAAGGTCAGTCGCCGCCGCGGGTGGCCCGGCCCACACATGGGTGCCAAGCCACGCGAAATCACGTCCGGCGCGTCACTTTTCCGGGCCGCCGACGATCACCGTCGCCATGGCGTCCGGATGCACATGCCGCTGGAATGCGGCGCGCACCTGTTCGCGCGTGACCTTGTTGATCTGGCTCGTCCACGTGTCCAGGTAGTCCAGCGGCAGGCCATACCAGCCGATATTGGCCACGTTGGTCAGCAGCTTGCGGTTGCTGTCGATGCGCAGCGGGAAACCATTGACCAGGTTGTCCTTGGCCGCGCGCAGTTCGGCGTCCGTAGGGCCCTCCGCCACATACTTCGCGACGATCTCGCGCACCAGCGCCAGCGCCTCGTTGGTGTTTTCCTTCTTGGTCTGCAGCGAGACACTGAACGGCCCCGGCTGCTTGGACGGCGAGAAGTAGCTGTCCACACCGTAGGTGAGCCCGCGCTTCTCGCGAACCTGATCGGTCAGGCGCGAGCTAAAGCCGCCGCCGCCGAGCACGTAGTTACCGACCAGCAACGGGAAATAGTCCGGATCGCCGCGCGCGATGGCCGGCTGCCCGAGCGCCACGCTGGCCTGCTGGGCCGGATGGGGAATCCGTTGCTCGCTGGCCGGGATCGTCATCTGCACGTCCGGCATCGTCGGCGGGGCCGCGCCGGCGGGCAAGCCACGCGTAAGTTCCTCGGCGATCTGTTCGGCCTGCTTGCGGTCGATCGCGCCGATCAACGTCACCACGGCGCGCTTCGCCGTGTAGTTGTCCTGCCAGAACTTGACCAGGTCGTCATGCGTGATCGACCCGACAGTTTCGGCCGTGGCCGATACGCCATATGGATGATTCGGATAGATCGCCTTCGACAGCTTCTTGTCCGCGATCACGCCCGGCCGTGTGTCGCCCTCGCGGATTGCCGTGATCAGGCGCTGCTTTTCGCGTGCCACCACGGCGTCCGGATAGGTCGGCGACTTGATTAGCTGAGCTGCCAGACGCAGTGACTGCTCACGTTCTGGCGAAGCGGTCAGCGTGCGCAAACCGATGCCGCCACGGTCGCCGCCCGCTGCGCCACCAAAATCGGCGCCGGTATCGGCAAAGGCATCGGCGATCTGCGCCTCATTGCGGGCCGGCTGGCCATCCTGCGCGCTAGCGCCCTTGTCGAGCAGCGCAGCGGTCAGCGTGGCAAGGCCGGCCTTGCCGGGCGGGTCATACCGGCTGCCGGCGTCGAAGTCGATATTGACGTCAAGCATCGGGATCGACGGGCTCGGCACGAAGAACACCTTCGCGCCCGTGGAGGCCGTCCAGCTTTCGATCGGAATGGCTGCGTGGGCAACAGCGCCGGCGAGCAGCGCCGCTGCCCCGAAGGCCGCGCCGGCAAGCCGGCGCAACAGACGCGGAGACGCAATCGTCATGACAGACAAGGACATTGTTGCTCCTAGTGACGCAGGCCTTCGGGGACCGGGGTCTTGGGCTTGTTGGGGTCGATCGGCTGCGGCAGAAGCGTGGCCACGGTCAGGTTGTCGTCGCTGAAATACTTGGCGGCGACGGCCTGCACCTGGGCCGGCGTGACTTCCTTGATCTTGTCGAGCATGCGGTCGATCTGGCGCCAAGAGATTTCAGAGATTTCCGACACGCCGATTTCCATGCCCTGGCCGAACACCGAGTCGCGCTTGTAGATCTGGCCTGCCACGACCTGGGCCTTGACGCGCTTGAGCTCTTCCTCGGACACGCCGTTCTTGGCAATGCGCTGGATCTCCTCGCGCAGCGCGGCCTCAATCTCTTCCGTCGTGTGGCCGTTGGCGGGCGTGCCATCCAGCACGAACAGAGAGTCCGCGCGGTTGATGCTGTCGTAGCCGACGTTCACGTCGTCGGCCAGTCGCCGTTCACGCACGAGTTCACGTGTCAGACGCGCATTGTCGTAGCCATTCAGCACGGCGGACAGGACTTCCAGCGCGTACGGATCGACATCCTTTTCCACGTCGCGCAGGCGCGGCACCTTGTAGGCCATCACCATGTAGGGATTCTCGGCAGGCGCCTTGACCCAAATACGCTTGATGCCCTTCTGCGGCGCCTCGATCTGCGTCTTGCGCAGCGGCAGCGGATGCGGTTTCAGCTTGCCGTAGTAGCGTTCGGCCAGCGCGCGAACCTCATCCGGTTTGACGTCGCCGGTCACGATCACCATGGCGTTGTTGGGCACGTACCAGGTCTTGTACCAGTCGTGCACGTCCTCGACCCGCATGTTGACCAGGTCGTCCATCCAGCCGATGACCGGGTGCCGGTACGGCATCGCCGTGTAGACCGTGGCCAGCAACTGCTCGTAGACGGTGCCGCGGGGAGAATCATCGGTGCGCAGGCGACGCTCTTCCATCACCACCTTCATCTCTCGCTCGAACTCTTCCTTCTTGAAGATGAGGTTGGCCATGCGGTCGGCCTCGAGCTCCATCATCTTCGGCAGGTATTGCTTGGAGATCTGCTGGTAGTAGAGCGTGAAGTCTCGGTTGGTCAGGGCGTTCTCGCGGCCGCCCAGCAGGGCGATCTGGCGCGAGAACTCACCCACCGGTACCTTCGGCGTGCCCTTGAACATCATGTGTTCGAGCATGTGGGCTACGCCGGTGGTGCCGCTGACCTCGTCGAATCCGCCCACGCGGTAGAAAATCATGTGGGCCACCGTGGGCGCTCGATGGTCTTCCTTGACGATCACGCGCAAGCCATTGGACAAGCGGAATTCGGTCGTGCCGGCCTGGGCCTGACCAACTGTCGCCGTTGGCTGGGTTGGTGGTGGCCCCTGTCGTGGCGAGGCAGACGTGGCGGTAGTGGGCGCTTCGCCTGGGGTCTGGGACCACGCAGTGCCGGCCAAGGGGCCGATCAGGGAAGCAAGAATGAGAGAAGAAAGAATGCGCCGCGGAAATTTCGCGACACCCGCTCCGGACACGTCAGCGCAATGGTTCATGCGACCCCGTCTGCTAGAATTTTGCCGATTGATTCTACCGGGGTATTGACCCCTTTCCCAATGTTTAGTTTCTGGAAGAAGCGCAAGGCCGAACCGGCTCCCGAATCGGTCGAGCCGCCCGCGGCCGCCCCCACACCGGCGCCTGCTCCCGCGCCGGCCCCGCTTCCCGCCCCCGCCCCGGCTGCGGCACCTGCGGTAACCCCTGTCGCCCCCCCTGTAGCGGCACCCGTTGCAACCCCGGTTTCGGCCCCGGCTTCAACACCTGCGCCAGTTCCAACGCCCGCCCCGTCGCCGGTCCATGTGGCGCCACCCGTGGCGCCTCCGGTCGTGCCGCCCGTGGCGTCGGCTCCGCCTCCGGCCAGCTATACGCCGCCGGTCATCGAGGAGCTGGAGCTGACCCCGCCGCCCGCGCAAACCGCCGAAGCCAAGCGCGGCTGGATGTCGCGGCTGCGTGCCGGCCTGTCGAAGACCAGCCGCAACATCGGCGTGCTGTTCGTCGGCGTCAAGGTCGACGAGGCGCTGTTCGAGGAACTGGAAACAGCGCTGCTGATGGCCGATGCCGGAGTGGAGGCCACCGAGTACCTGCTGGGCGAACTGCGCCGCCGCATCAAGAATGATCGTATCGAAACGGCCGAAGGCGTGAAGGCCGCGCTCAAGGATCTGCTGACGCAGCTGCTCAAGCCGCTCGAGAAGACGATGGAACTGGGCCGCGAGCAGCCGCTGGTGATGATGATTGCCGGCGTCAACGGCGCGGGCAAGACCACCAGCATCGGTAAGCTCTGCAAGCATTTCCAGTCCTATCACCAGTCCGTGCTGCTGGCCGCCGGCGACACATTCCGCGCCGCCGCGCGCGAACAACTCACGATCTGGGGCGAGCGCAACAACGTGACCGTGGTGGCCCAGGAAAGTGGCGACCCAGCCGCCGTGATCTTCGATGCCGTCAACGCGGCGCGCGCGCGCAAGATCGACATCGTGATGGCAGATACCGCTGGCCGCCTGCCCACGCAGCTTCACCTGATGGAGGAACTCAAGAAGGTCAAGCGCGTGATCGGCAAGTCGATGCCGACCGCACCGCATGAAGTGCTGCTTGTGATCGACGCCAATACTGGTCAGAACGCACTGGCCCAGACGCGCGCGTTCGATGACGCGCTCGGCCTGACCGGCCTGATCGTGACCAAGCTCGACGGCACGGCCAAGGGCGGCATCCTGGCCGCGATCGCGCGCCAGCGTCCGGTACCGGTGTACTTCATCGGCGTGGGCGAGAAGGTCGAGGACCTGCAGCCGTTCAAGGCGGACGAGTTCGCCGAGGCGCTGCTGGGCTGAGTCCGGCTGGCACGCAAAAACAAAAACCCCGGTGAGGACACCGGGGTTTTTGTTTCTGGCAACGCTACCGCTTACTCGCTGTCCGGCTGCGCCCCGGGCGCGGCCTTCTGGAACGCGTCCAGCTCCATGCAAGTGGCATGGATCTTCGCGATCGTCGGGAAGCGGCTCACATCAACATTGAAGCGCTGCGCATTGAATACCTGCGGCACCAGGCAGCAGTCGATCAATGTCGGCGTATCGCCGAACGCAAAGCGACCCACACGCCCCAGTTGCGACAGATTGACTTCGAGCGAGGCAAACCCCTGTTCGATCCAGTGGCGGTACCACGCATCCTTGGCTTCCTCCGACACCTTGAGCTCGTGCTTGAGGTACTTGAGCACGCGCAGGTTGTTGAGCGGATGGATCTCGCAGGCGATTTCCTGAGCCAGGCCGCGCACGACGGCACGCTCGAACGGATCCTTCGGCAGCAGCGCAGGCTCCGGATGGGTTTCGTCGAGATACTCGATGATCGCCATCGACTGAATCAGCGGCCTGCCATCGACCACGAGCGTCGGCACCACGCCATCGGCATTCAGCGCGCGATATTCGGGCTTCAGCTGCATGCCGCCTTCCTTCAGCAGATGCACACCCTTGTAGTCATAGGGCAAGCCCTTCAGGTTCAGCGCGATACGCACCCTGAACGACGCCGAGCTGCGGAAGTAGCTATGGAGTTCGAGCATCGCCTCACACCACCTTGACGGTCAGGTCGCCCACACCTTCGATGTGGCATTGCATGACGTCGCCCTTCACCACCGGCCCCACGCCTTCAGGCGTTCCGCTGTAGATCAGGTCGCCCGGCTGCAGTTCGAACAGCTTCGACAGGTACGACACCATTTCAGGCACTGACCAGATCAGGTCCGACAGATCGCCACGCTGCTTCTCCACACCATTGACGGCGAGCGTCACGGCGCCCTTTGCCGGGTGGCCGATGGCCGAGACCGGCACGATCGGGCCGATCGGCGCGGACTTGTCGAATGCCTTGCCGGTTTCCCAAGGGCGGCCGGTTTTCTTCGACTCGTTCTGCAGGTCGCGGCGTGTCATGTCGAGGCCGATGGCATAGCCGAAGACATGGCTGGCGGCCTGCTCGACCGGGATGTCGCGGCCGCCCTTGCCAATGGCGACAACCAGTTCCACCTCGTAGTGGCAATTGCCCGTGCCCGGCGGGTACGGGAAGGCGCCTTCGGTCTTGTCGGCCACGTAGCTGACCGCGTCGGACGGCTTGCAGAAGAAGAACGGCGGTTCGCGGTCGGGGTCCGAACCCATTTCACGGGCATGGGCGGCATAGTTCCGGCCCACGCAGTAGACCCGGCGCACGGGGAAACTTGCGCTGCCACCACGCACGGGAACACCGACGGGGGCTTGCGGCGCGAAGACGAATTCGGTCATCCAACTCTCCAGCTTTCTCTTTTTTGATGGAACGCCGCACCCGGTGTCGTGTCCGGTCGTGCCCAGTCGGGTGGGCCGCGGCAGGGGCAAAGGATACACCTTGAATACGGTGGCATACAGTGGAAGCAGACCCGGCGCGAATCTTGCATATTGCACCGCAACCAAGCGCCCTCCATGACCCGACGCCATCCGCCCCCTTCCGCCGTAGCACCGCCAGCCACCACGAGCCGGAGCCTGCGCATCCTGCTGGTTCGTGATCCGCATGAGGCCGATCCGCTCAACGTGGAGACGATCCGCGCCGGTCTGGCGCAGGCAGGCTTCACTGAGGTGCAAACCGTCGACGCGGACCTGCGCCTGCCGGACACCATTACGGCCAGCCAGCCGGACCTGGTCATCATTGCCTCCGAATCGGCCGCGCGCGACACCATCGAACATGTCTGCGTCTCCACCCAGCATGCGCCGCGCCCCATCGTGCTGTTCACGGATAACGACGACGCTCAGCGCATCAAGGCCGCCCTGTCGGCCGGCATCACCGCCTACATCGTCGACGGCCTGCGTGCCGAACGGGTGAAGACAGTCCTCGATGTGGCTTACGCCCGCTTCCAGCTGGACCAGCAGCTACGCGCCGAACTTGACGCCACCAAGCTCAAGCTGGCCGAGCGCAAGACGGTGGAGCGCGCCAAGGGCCTGTTGATGCAGGCACGCGGCATCAGCGAGGACGAAGCCTTCAAGCGGCTGCGCTCGATGGCTATGGAGCGCGGTATCCGGCTCGTGGATGCCGCACAGCGCGTGATCGATGTGATGGCCTGATCCCTCCGCGCTGGCGGGCGCGGCACACGGACGCGTGCGCGGCACGCCGTTGGTGCGTTGCACAAGACTGGCGCGGCGCCATTCCCCGGCGGCGCATCCCGACAGTGAAACGGGCACCACCGGCCCCGTCATTTCCCCTCCGACACCCCAAAAAACGCTGGCATAGCGCTTGCGTTACCCAAGGCACGGCCAACGACGGCCGCGCATCACCCGGAAGCACCTCACAACATGTGTGCCCGCGATCAACGTCGACCGCGAGGTATCGGACAACGGCGTCCTGAACCCCGCCCCGGACTCTGGCCTTCCTGGCCAAGTGTCCGGGCCGGGGATCGGGACGCCTTTTCTCTTTCTGGAGCGTATCGCATGCCCTCTCGCCTCAAAGTCCTGAAGCCCCAGCGCGCCAACGACACCGCTGCCGCGGATGCCGCCCCCGCCTGCCACGGCCGCCGCCGCGCGCTGGCCACTATCGCCGGTGCCAGCGTGATGACGCTGGTCGATCCGCTGGTGCGCAGCGGTGCGTGGGCCGCCGGCTCCGATGCGCCGGAAAAGCCGGAGGTCAGGATCGGCTTCATTCCGCTGACCGATTGCGCATCGGTGGTGATGGCGTCGACGCTGGGCCTGGACAAGAAGTACGGCATCAAGATCACGCCGAGCAAGGAGGCTTCGTGGGCTGGCGTGCGCGACAAGCTGGTCAATGGCGAGCTGGACGCCGCGCACGTGCTGTACGGGCTGATCTACGGCGTGCAGCTCGGCATCGGCGGGCCGAAGAAAGACATGGCCGTGCTTATGAACCTGAACCACAACGGCCAGGCCATCACGCTGTCCTCGAAACTGGCGGAAAAGGGCGTCAAGGATGGCGCGAGCCTGAAGGCGCTGATGTCCAGGGAAAAGCGCGATTACGTGTTCGCGCAGACCTTTCCGACCGGCACCCATGCGATGTGGCTCTACTACTGGCTGGCCGCCAACGGCATCGATCCGATGCGCGATGCCAAGGCCATCACTGTGCCGCCGCCGCAGATGGTGGCCAACATGCGCGTGGGCAACATGGATGGCTTTTGCGTCGGTGAGCCTTGGGGCGCGCGCGCGATCGCCGACAAGATCGGCTTCACCGCCGAGACCACCCAGGCGATCTGGAAGGATCACCCGGAGAAGACGCTGGGCACCACGGCCGAGTTCGTGCAGAAGTACCCGAACACGGCGCGCGCGATGGTGGCCGCCGTGCTGGATGCATCGAAGTTCATCGACGCTTCCGCATCCAACCGCCGCAAGACGGCCGAGACGATCGCCGCCAAGTCCTACGTGAACACGGATATGGACATCATCCTGGACCGGATGCTGGGCCGCTACAGCAACGGCCTGGGCAAGACCTGGGATGACCCCGATTCGATGAAGTTCTACCAGGACGGCCTGGCGAACTATCCGTTCCTTTCTGATGGCATGTGGTTCCTGACCCAGCACAAGCGCTGGGGGCTGCTGAAAGAGCATCCGGACTATCTGGCCGTGGCCAAGCAGGTAAATCGCATCGACATCTACAAGCAAGCCGCTGTGGCCGCGCAGGTGCCGTTACCCAAGAGCGACTTCCGCACCGCCAGGCTGATCGACGGCGTGACGTGGGATGCGACGAAGGACCCGAAGGCCTACGCCGACGGATTCAAGATCAAGGCCTGACGCGCCGCACGGACCGGCCCGGTCGGTCCTGCCCCATCCAGCCCCATCCACACGAACAGGAGCTTGCCGTGAATGCTCTCGCCCAGTCATCGCCGGAAGGCGCCACGCCCATGAATCCGGAGGCCGTCGATCCGGACGCCAAGGAACAGTCGCGCCGCCGCGCACAGGAGATCGCCGCACTTGAGCAACGCGCCGCGCGCCGCGACGCGCTTGCCGCGTTCGTACTCAAGTGCGTGCCGCCACTGATCGGCTTCGCGTTGTTCGTGCTGGTGTGGCACGGCATCGCCACGCTGATCCCGTCGATCCCGACACCTGGCGCCACATGGAACGCCGCGGTGCCGCTGTTCGCCGATCCGTTCTATCGCAATGGGCCGAACGACCAGGGCATCGGCTGGAACGTGCTGGCGTCGCTGGCGCGCGTGGCGGCGGGCTTTGGCCTGGCCGCGGTCGTGGGCATTCCAGCCGGCTTCCTGTTGGGGCGCTTCGCGTTCCTGAACGCGATGGCGTCGCCCGTCATCAGCCTGCTGCGTCCGGTATCCCCGCTGGCCTGGCTGCCGATCGGCCTGCTGCTGTTCAAGGCCGCCAACCCCGCCGCGATCTGGGCAATCTTCATCTGCTCGATCTGGCCGATGATCATCAATACCGCCGTGGGTGTGACTCGCGTGCCGCAGGACTACCTGAACGTGGCACGCGTGCTCGACCTGTCCGAGTGGAAGATCTTCCGGCACGTGCTGTTTCCTGCCGTGCTGCCGTACATGCTGACCGGCGTGCGGCTGTCGATCGGCACGGCGTGGCTCGTGATCGTCGCCGCGGAAATGCTCACGGGCGGCACCGGCATCGGCTTCTGGCTCTGGGACGAGTGGAACAACCTCAAGGTCGAGCACATCGTGATCGCGATCTTCATCATCGGCGTGGTGGGCCTGGTGCTCGAGCACCTGCTGCTGGCCCTCGCCCGCCGCTTCAGCTACGGCAACACCTGATCCGGGGACGACCATCATGGAAAAGTTCGTCAGCATCGAAAACGTCGGGCAGACCTTCAAGACACGCAAGGGGCCGTTCGTGGCGCTGCGCGATATCGACCTGTCGATCGCGGAAGGCGAGTTCGTGACACTGATCGGGCATTCGGGCTGTGGCAAGTCCACGCTGCTGAACCTGATCGCCGGGCTGACCGCGCCGACGACCGGCGCGCTGATCTGCGCGGGACGTGAGATCGCCGGCCCCGGCCCGGAGCGGGCCGTGGTGTTCCAGAACCACTCGCTGCTGCCCTGGATGACGTGCTTCGAGAACGTCCATCTGGGCGTGGAGCGTGTGTTCGGCCAGAGCGAGACGCCGGCGCAACTCAAGGCGCGCACGCACGACACGCTGGCGCTGGTGGGCCTGACCCACGCGGAAAGCAAGTATCCGCACGAGATCTCCGGGGGCATGAAGCAGCGTGTGGGCATCGCCCGGGCGCTGGCGATGCAGCCGAAGGTATTGCTGATGGACGAGCCATTCGGCGCGCTCGACGCGCTGACACGTGCCCACCTGCAGGACGCGTTGCTGAAGATCGTTGCGCGCACCAGGAGCACCGTGGTCATGGTCACGCACGATGTGGACGAGGCCGTGCTGCTGGCGGATCGCATCGTCATGATGACCAACGGGCCCGCGGCGACCATCGGCGA
Source organism: Cupriavidus sp. Met-2 (assembly GCF_049843575.1). Lineage (NCBI taxonomy): Bacteria > Pseudomonadati > Pseudomonadota > Betaproteobacteria > Burkholderiales > Burkholderiaceae > Cupriavidus > Cupriavidus sp. Met-2. Next base: position 109,237 of record NZ_JBBHZL010000001.1, on the reverse strand, counting down.
GATCCTGCGCGTCGACATCCCGCGCCCGCGTGACCGCGTGACGCTGGCCGACGACAAGACATTCCACGCGTGCCGCACTGCCGTGCTCGACTTCCTGTATCGCAAGCAGCGCAATCCGGCGCTGGAGGAAGCCGCCTGACGCTTGCCCGGCGCGGGGATCATGATTGACTCACGGCATTGGGATAAGCGGCGAGCCTCCGCTATCATGAACCCCAACCCCACGATCCCCGCAGCATCATGACCTCTGCATCCCGCGCGCCATTCCCGGCGGCCAAGTACATCAAGGAAATCGGACGAGGCGTCAATGGCGCGCGCGCGCTGCCGCGTGAAGACGCCCAGGCGCTGTTCGATGCCATGCTCGCCGGTCGTGTGTCCGATCTCGAACTGGGCGCCGTGTTGCTGGCCTATCGCATCAAGGGCGAAGCACCGCACGAGTTGGCCGGCATGCTGGACGCCGCGCACGATCACTGCGCGCCGCTGGCCGCGCCGGCCGACAAACCCGTGGTGGTGATTCCGAGCTACAACGGCGCACGCAAGCAACCGAACCTGGTGCCGCTGCTGGCGATGCTGCTGGCGCGCGATGGCGTGCCGACGCTGGTCCACGGCATTCGCGAGTTTCCGGGCCGCGTCACCAGCATGGCGCTGTTCGAGGCACTGGGCGTGCCGCTATGCGCCACAGCGCAGTCCGCGGAGACGCAGCTTGGCGCGGCATCGAATCCGCTGGCCGCGCTGCCGATCGACGTGCTGTCGCCCGCGCTGTCGCAACTGCTCGACAAGCGCGCGATCATCGGCCTGCGCAATTCGGCGCATACGGTCGTCAAGATGCTGCAACCGGTGGGCGGACACTCCCCTGCCGAGGCATTGCGGCTCTACAGCTACACCCACCCCGAGTATCGGGAAACGCTGACCGAGTATTTCTCGCACGAACCCGCCAACGTGATGCTGGCCCGGGGTACCGAGGGGGAAGTCGTGGCCGACGCGCGCCGCAGCAGCCGTATCGACTGGCTGCACGACGGCCATCAGCGCACGATGGTCGATCCGGTCGGCGGTTCGGTCGCGGATGTGCCCGAACTGCCGCAGGGCACGGACATCGCCGAGACGGCCGCGTGGATTCGCAAGGTGCTGGACGGCGCGGAACCGGTGCCCGCGCCCGTTGCCACCCAGGTGGCGGCGATCAAGGAGTGCCTGGCGCAGGCCACGCGGGTGACCTGGGCCAGCCCGCTGTAACACCTCCCGCTACAGGATGCAGGATGGCCCGCCAGCGCGATCAGGGCCGGCGCGGCGGCAGCGGAATGCGCTCCGTCTCGCCCGGAACGTGCGGAAACTGGTCGTCCTGCCAGCGCTGGGCGGCCTCTTCGATCGCTTCCTTGCTGCTTGCCACGAAGTTCCAGTAGATGAAACGCCGTCCGTCCGTGGGATCGCCGCCAAGCAGCATCACGCGCGAGGGCATCGTCGCCTTGATCGTCACGGGCTCGCCAGGTACCAGCACCACCAGATGTTCGGCCGGCAGCGTCTCGCCATCGACCTCCAGGTTGCCGTCGACCGGATAAATGCCACGCTGGACGTGTTCGGCGGGGATCACAAGGCTTGCGCCGGCATCCATCTCGATTGCCACATAGAGCGTGCGGCTGTAGACCCTGACCGGCGACTCGGCGCCGAAGGCATCGCCCGCGATGACGGTCATCCGCACGCCTGGCAGTTCGAGCTTGGGCAGCGTAGCACCCGGATGGTGGTGGAACGAAGGCGGATCATTCTCATGCGCCTTCGGCAGGGCCACCCAGGTCTGGATGCCGTGCAGATGCGGCCCGGCCGAGCGCGCGCCGTCCGGCGAGCGCTCCGAGTGCGTGATGCCACGCCCAGCAGTCATCCAGTTCACGTCACCGGGTCGAATCACCTGCTCGCTGCCGAGGCTGTCGCGATGCATGATCTCGCCTTCGAACAGATACGTGACTGTCGCCAGTCCGATATGAGGATGCGGACGCACATCCATGCCCGCGCCGGGCTCCATCTCCACCGGCCCCATGTGATCAAAGAAGATGAATGGCCCGACCGTTTGCGTCGTAGCGGCGGGCAGCAATCGGCGGACGGTGAACTCGCCGATGTCTCGCACATGAGGCTTCAGCAAGTGTTCGATAGCAGACATGTGGGGCTCCTGGGGGATGCGTCTGAAAAACGACTTCAGTGTAGCGAATCCTGCAATACACCATCCCGAAATCGCTGCGAAACCGAATCGGGGCTGCCCCCTCTAATAACAGTGCTCCGAGAGCGCTGCCCGCCAGGCCTTGTCAGGCTTGGGCTGGACCACTATAAGGCGACATCAGGCTATCCAGAAGATTTTTCCGATTGCCTGGAACTATCAACCCTATAGGCCTTCTAACTTAGCACTCGTCCGGTTCGAGTGCTAATATGCGTTGCAATGCGGTGTCCCTTCGGGACACACCGGCAACCCACCGCCGGATGCGAAAGGAGTCATAGTGAACGCAGTCCTGTCTGCCGATCAAACCCAAGTTACCCGCCGTCTGCCCACGGCGCCCCAGAATGCCGCCGCGAATGCCTTCGCACTGACCTTCCCCGGCACACTGGGTAATCTGGACAGCTACATTCAGGCTGTCCACCGCATCCCGATGCTCACCCCCGAGGAAGAGCTCAGCCTGGCTCGCGACCTGCGCGACAACGACTCAGTCGATGCCGCCCGCCGCATGGTGATGTCGCACCTGCGTCTGGTGGTCTCCATTGCTCGCCAGTACCTGGGATACGGCTTGCCTCACGCCGACCTGATCCAGGAAGGCAACATCGGGCTGATGAAGGCCGTCAAGCGCTTCGACCCCGAACAGGGCGTGCGCCTGGTGTCGTACGCGATGCACTGGATCAAGGCCGAGATCCACGAATACGTGTTGAAGAACTGGCGCATGGTCAAGGTGGCCACCACCAAGGCCCAGCGCAAGCTGTTCTTCAACCTGCGCAGCCACAAGCAGGGCTCGCATACCTTCACGCCCGAGCAGATCGAAGCCGTTGCGCGCGAGCTCAACGTCAAGCCCGAGGAAGTGATGGAGATGGAAACCCGCATGTCGGGCGGCGATATGGCGCTGGAAGGCCAGATCGAGGACGGCGAGGAAGAGTTCGCGCCGATCGCCTACCTTGCGGATAACCACAACGAGCCGACGCAGGTGCTGGAAGCCAAGCGCCACGACCGTCTGCAGGTCGAGGGCCTGGAAGAGGCGCTGACGAAGCTGGACCCGCGCAGCCGCCGCATCATCGAGGCGCGCTGGCTCGACGTCAACGACGATGGCTCGGGCGGCGCCACGCTGCACGAACTGGCCGACGAGTTCGGTGTATCCGCCGAGCGGATTCGCCAGATCGAATCGGCGGCAATGAAGAAGATGAAGGGCGCGCTGGCGGCATTCGCCTGAGGCCACGCACCCCGCAATGAGAAAGGCCGGTCATTAGACCGGCCTTTTCTTATTTACGACATCAACTGCTTGAGGTCATGCGCGATCGGCTCCGGCCCCTGGCCGTGGCGGATGAACAGCCGCAACTGGCCGTTCTGGTCGAACACGTAGCTGCCGGCCGAGTGGTCCATCGTGTAGTTGTCCGGCGACGAACCCGGCACCTTGGCGTAGTAGACCTTGAAGTCCTTGGTCACCTTCTTGAGCGCGGCCTCGTCGGCCGGGCGCAGGCCCAGGAAGCGCGAGTCGAAGGCCGGCACATACTGGGCCATCAGCGCCGCCGTATCGCGATCCGGATCGACGGTGACGAACAACACCTGCACCTTGTCCGCATCGGGCCCCATCTGCTCCATCACCTGCTTGAGCTCCACCATCGTGGTCGGGCACACGTCCGGGCAATGGGTGTAGCCGAAGAACATCAGCACCACCTTGCCCTTGAAATCGGCCAGCGTGCGGGTCTTGCCGGTGGGATCCAGCAGCGCGAAGTCCTTGCCGAACTCGGTGGCACCCGAGATATCGACGTTGCGGAAGGACGGCTTTGGCTGCCCGCAGGCGGCCAGCAGGGCCGTGCAGAGCGCGAGCAGCCAAAAGCGGCGGAATGCGGCCCAAAGGCCCTGGGAAGAGGTCGACATGCGCAAGAATTGGGAGGAGTTGCCCGAAAGTATCGCCGATCGGGCCGCCGATGACTTCCGGGCGCGGCAAGATGCCGCAGGCGGTCAGACCTGCGGCACGAACTTGAAGTAGTGATCCACAAGCAACACCGCAAACAGCAGCGACAGGTACAGGATCGAATAACGGAAGGTGCGCTGGGCGAGACCGTCGGAGTAGTTGCGGTACAGCTTCCAGGCATAGCCCAGGAACACCAGGCCCAGCCCCAGTGCCGCCACAAGGTAGATGTAGCCACTCATACCGTACACGAACGGCAGCAGCGTGGCCGCGATCATGATCAGCGTGTACAGCAGGATATGCAGCAGCGTGTAGCGCTCGCCGTGCGTGATCGGCAGCATCGGCAGGCCGGACTTGGCGTAGTCAGCGCGGCGGTACAGAGCCAGCGCCCAGAAGTGCGGCGGCGTCCAGGTGAAGATGATCAGCACCAGGAACCAGGCCTCGGCAGGCACCGTGCCCGATACCGCGGACCAGCCCAGCGCCGGGGGCATGGCGCCCGACAGGCCACCGATTACGATGTTCTGCGGCGTCGCCGGCTTCAGAAGGATCGTATAGACCACGGCGTAGCCAAGGAACGTGGCGAAGGTGAGCCACATCGTCAGGTCGTTGGCGAAGACGTGCAGCAGCCACATGCCGGCACCGCCCAGCACGGCCGAGAAGATCAGCGTCTGGGTGGTGGTGATCTCGCCGGTGGCCGACGGGCGCCACGCGGTGCGGCGCATCAGCGCGTCGATCTTCTGTTCCACCAGGCAGTTGATGGCGAAAGCCGCGCCGGCCAGCAGCCAGATACCGGCCGCGCCGCCGATCAGCACCGACCACGGCACCATGCCCGGCGTGGCCAGGAACATGCCGATGATGGCGCAGAACACGGCGAGTTGGGTCACGCGCGGCTTGGTCAGCGCGGCGTATTGGCGGGCCAGATGGCGTAATCGGCCCACGGAGGATTGGGAGTGGGTAGCAGTTACCACGGGGGGCATCTTGTCCTTCATGTGGCGCGCGCGGCAATCGAGGGTTGCGTGGCGGCGCCGGCGGAGCGAGTGGCGAGGCCGATATTGTAGTTGAGACGGAGCAACAACATCAGCAGCAGGGCTGCTCCGCCGTTATGGGCCACCGCCGCGACCAGCGGCCAGTCGAAAACGATGTTCGACATGCCGGTGCACAACTGCAGCGTCAGCACGACCAGCAACCACCGCGCATGCCGCGCCAGCCCTTCCATCCGGCGCGCGCGCAGCGCGAACCAGAGCAGGAAACCGAGCACGACGAAGGCGAAGCCACGGTGCACCCAGTGGATAGCCACCAGCGCCGCGTGCGGAATGTAGTCGCCGTCGGCCGTCATGCCCAGCTGGCGCCACAGCGTAAAGCCATGGCGGAAGTCCATCTCTGGCACGAGCTGGCCGTTGCAGAGCGGAAAGTCGGTACAGGCCAGCACCGCGTAGTTGGTGCTGACCCAGCCGCCCAGGAAGATCTGGACGACCAGCAGCACCAGGGCCAGCAGGCCGGCCCAGCGCAGCGAAGCCGCCTGTGGCGCCACGACATGCGGCGGTTCGTTACGTGACCCGAGCAGGATCAGCGACGCCAGCAGCGCCATCGCCAGCAGCAGGTGGGTGACGACGATGATCGGTTGCAGCTTCATCGTCACGGTCCACATGCCGAACGCGCCCTGCAGGCAGACCAGCAGGAACACGCCGGTGGCGAACCACGGCGACTGCTTCAGTTCCCGGCGCTTGACCCATGCCAGCACCATCAGCGAGATGATCAGCACACCGACCGCCATGGCGAAATAGCGATGGATCATCTCGATCCACGCTTTCATCAGCGTGACCGGGCCGCTCGGGAGCGCCGTTTCCGCCGCGCGAATCGGCTCCATCGCCGCGTGCGGGTTCGAGTGGCCGTAGCAGCCGGGCCAGTCGGGGCAGCCAAGGCCGGAGTCGGTCAGCCGGGTAAAGCTGCCGAACATGATCAGGTCCAGCGTCAGGAACGCCGTGATCCAGACGAGTCTGCGATATTTGTCGCGATCGCCGCGCACCATCACGTAGGACAGGGGCAGCAGCGCAATCAGGATGCCAATGATGGCCAACTGAAGCAGCATGGGATTCAGCCAATACGGGAATACTTCAGCAGCTTCTTCAGGTCGCTGCTGATCTTCTTGGGGTCGGGGTCCTTCGGCCAGCGCATCATCAGGTTGCCGAGCGGATCGACCAGGTAAATCGCATCCTCGACGCGCGCGCCGTCCTCGGCCGGCAGCCATTGGGCAATCGTGGCCCGGTCCATGCGCAGGAAACGCACGCCCGCATAAGGTTCGTTGTAGGCGGCGGCGAGCCGGTCGTCCACATCGCCCCGGTCCTGGATCAGCCAGACAGGCACGATCCGCTCGCGGTCCTCGCCCTGTCCGACGCGGATCTGGCGCACCGTGAACAGTTTCTTCGCGCAGGTCTCGTCGCAGGCGGACGGGTCGGTCATCACCATCAGCCACTTGCCGCGCATGGACGCGAGCGGCACCGACTCGTTGCGCTCATTGGTCACCTGCACGGGCGGCATGGGCCGTTGCGGGTCGATCAGCACGCCGTAGTTAGTGCTGCCGCCGGTCGGCTTGATCACGTAGTACGTGAAGTACGAAAAGAGTACGGGCGATGCGCAGACCAGCAGCAGCATCAGCATCTGCAGGCGGCCGCGGCGCGTGCGCGCGTCGATGCGGGGGTCCGGCGAAGCCGTGGGATCTGGCTGCGGCATGGCGTTCGTCTGTGCGTTCATCGTTCGTTTATAGGTTTCCATTGCCGTCTGCCCGGTCCAGCCGGGCGCGCCGCCAGCCGAGGACGGCCACCAGCACCAGCGTCAACACGGCCAGCCCGAACCACTGGGTAGCGTACCCGTAATGCCGGTCCGCGCCGAAATCGGCCGGGGCCCAATCGCGGGCCAGTCCATCTCCGGCATCGCCCGATTGTTCTACCACCACCGGCAGGAGTGACGCCCCGATCTCATGAGAAAAAGCGGCAAGGTCGATATTCTGACGGATCTTGCGTCCGGCCTCCGCGGAAGCATCCTGCCCGAGGCTGTAGACGCGCGGCACAGCGGCCAGCGCGGTGCCTTCGACAGTGACTTCCCCCGTGGGCGTCGGGAACGGCGCGATGCGCGTGCGGTCCTGCGCGTCGCGAGGCAGCCAGCCACGCATCACCAGCACGCTGCCACCGTCCGTGAGGCGCAACGGCGTGAGCACGAGGAACCCCGCACGGCTGTCAGTACCGTTGCCGTGCGGACGATTGTCGAGCAGCACTGTCTTGTCCGCGTCGAACGTGCCGCGCGCGCGCACGCGGCGCTCGACCAGTTGTGCGGCATCGGTCTGGCCCGCGCGCAGTTCGACGGGCGCCTGCTTCGCCAGCGTGGCCAGCCGCTCCGCACGGTCGATCTTTTCATGCGCGCGGCGCAGTTGCCAGTTGCCGAGCGCGCAGGTGACGACGATCACCACGAGCGCCGCCACCATTGGCACCGTGCCCGGCGAACGCCAGAGCGTGCGGGTCGTCACGGGTTCCCTCCGGGCATCGCAGTGCGATAATGGGCGCTTCGCAGAACGGGCCCCCACATGCGCTTCGTCATCCTTGTCGCCTTCATCCTGATCATTGGCAGCCTGGCCTCCGCGCTGTTCTTCATGATGCGCGACCGTGGCCGCACGCCCAACATGATGCGTTCGCTGATGTTCCGCGTCGGCTTCTCGGTGGCGCTGTTCCTGTTCATCCTGTTCTCGCACTGGATGGGCTGGATCCAGAGCACGGGCATCCATACGTCGCCCTGACAGGCATCCTCGCGAAAAAAAGCGCCGCCGAGATTTCTCTCCCGCGGCGCTTCGCTTTCTTCGATACCGCACGCCGCCCGCAGGCGGCGCGGCGAAATCCTTACAGCCAGTAGACCACCACGTACAGGCCCAGCCAGACCACGTCCACGAAGTGCCAGTACCAGGCTGCACCTTCGAATGCGAAGTGATGCTCCGGCGTGAAATGGCCCTTCAGCACGCGGATCAGCACCACCGTCAGCATGATCGCGCCCATCGTCACGTGAAAGCCGTGGAATCCCGTGAGCAGGAAGAACGTCGAACCATAGACACCCGAGGTCAGCTTCAGGTTCAGTTCGCTGTAGGCGTGCATGTACTCGTAGGCCTGCAGGCACATGAAGATCGCGCCCAGCAGGATCGTCAGGACCAGGCCCTGAATCAGCTGGCTGCGCTTGCCGGCCAGCAGCGCGTGGTGCGCCCAGGTCAGCGTGACGCCCGAGGTCAGCAGCAGCGCCGTGTTGATGGTCGGGATCGGCCACGGGCCCATCGTCTGGAAGTCTTCCACGGTGCCGGCAGGGCCCATGTTCGGCCACACGGCCGCGAAGTCCGGCCAGATGATCTTGTTGTTCAGGTCGCCCAGCCACGGCATGGCGATGGTGCGCGCGTAGAACAGGGCGCCGAAGAACGCCGCGAAGAACATCACTTCGGAGAAGATGAACCAGCCCATCGACCAGCGGAACGAGGTGTCGATGTTCTTGCCGTACATGCCGCCTTCGGATTCGCGGATGGCGTCACCGAACCAGCTCTTGAGCACGAAGAGGAACCACAACAGGCCGAAGCCGCACAGGTACGGCGCCCACGGCTGCCCGTTGACCCAACCCGCGGCTCCCGCGCCGGTCATCAGCAGGCCGAATGCCGCCGTGATCGGATGGCGCGACGGGCCCGGCACGAAGTAGTACGGGGCGTTTGCGCGATTCGCACTCATTCTTCTATCTCCAGCTCAGAGTCTCTAATGGTTATTCGCCAGATCCGCTTCGCTTCGGTTGCCAGCGGCTCTGTCCTTTTTCCCTGCTAGTTTCCTGCTACGACTGACTCACCACGGTGCGCACCACCAGGATCAGCACCGTCACGAACACTGCCGCCGCGATCAGCCCGGCGATGATCACGTGCACCGGGTTCAGCCGCGCCATATCGGACTCATGCTCCGACCCCTTGCGCAGCCCGATAAACGACCACAGCACCGCGCGCACCGTCTGCGCGAAGGACGCCTTGCGATGCACCGGATCCACCGAATCGTCGCGGTTGGTCATCGTCAGCTCCCCTTCTGCACCGAGGCCTGCTCATCCTGCGGCGCCTGCGCCACCGGCGTGCCCACCTCGAAGAACGTGTACGACAGCGTGATGGTCTTCACGTCCTTAGGCAGCTTCGGGTCGATCACGAACACCACCGGCATCTCGCGCGCCTCCTTCGACTTGAGCGTCTGCTGCTTGAAGCAGAAGCACTCGATCTTCTTGAAGTACTCGGTGGCCTGCTTCGGCGCGTAGCTCGGAATCGCCTGCGCGGAGATGTCCCGCGATTGCCCGTTGGCCACCTCGTACACGATCGTCGTCAGTTCGCCCGGATGCACTTCCATCGAATGCTTCACCGGCCGGAATGCGAACGGCCCGCGCGCGTTGGAATCGAACTCGACCGTGATCGTGCGGCTCGTGTCCACCTGCGAGTTCTTCAACGCCGACCCGCCATACAGATCGCGCGTGGTCAGCACATTGATGCCCGTAACCTCGCAGATCGCCTTGTACAGCGGCACCAGCGCGTAGCCAAAGCCGAACATCAGCGTCACCACCACCAGCAGGCGCAACATCATCCCGCGGTTGAAACGCTTCTCGATTGCCTTGTCCTGCCCGTCCACGCGTCTGCCTCCTACTTCATCGATCTGATCGGGACATCAGCCGCCAAGGAACACCATCTTGGCAAAGAATCCCAGAAAGAAGACCACCACGATCGAGAGCAATATCCAGCCAAGACGGCGGTTGGCGGCCCGCTGGGCGGCCTTGCGATCCTGCGGCGATGGGCTTGTTTCCGAGGGCTGCATGAGCATCTGGTTAGCGGGCCGGATACCTGCCCCGAGGGCTGGCATCCGGCCGGTGTTACTGGATTACTGGATTACTTGACGACCGGCGGCTCTTCGAACGTGTGGAACGGTGCCGGCGACGGCACGGTCCACTCGAGGCCTTCCGCGCCATCCCACGGCTTGTCGCCAGCGGCCTGGCCACCGCGGTACGACGGCAGGACCACGCAGAAGAAGAAGTACACCTGCATCAGGCCGAAGCCCAGCGCGCCGATCGAGGCGATCGCGTTGAAGTCCGTGAACTGGGTCGGGTAGTCCGCATAGCGGCGCGGCATGCCGGCCAGGCCCAGGAAGTGCATCGGGAAGAAGGTCACGTTGAAGAAGATCAGCGAGCCCCAGAAATGGATCTTGCCGCGCATCTCGTCATACATGAACCCGCTCCACTTCGGACCCCAGTAGTAGAAGCCCGCGAACAGCGCGAACAGCGAGCCCGCCACCAGCACGTAGTGGAAGTGCGCCACGATGAAGTAGGTGTCCTGCAGCTGGATGTCGATCGGAGCGACAGCCGGCATCAGGCCCGTGAAGCCGCCGATCGTGAACACGAAGATGAAGCCGATCGCGAACAGCATCGGGGTCTCGAACGTCATCGAGCCGCGCCACATCGTGGCGATCCAGTTGAAGATCTTCACGGCCGTCGGCACCGCGATCAGCATCGTCGCGTACATGAAGAACAGCTGGCCCGTCACCGGCATGCCGGTGGTGAACATGTGGTGCGCCCACACGATGAACGACAGGATCGCGATCGAGGCCGTGGCGTACACCATCGAGCTGTAGCCGAACAGGCGCTTGCGCGCGAAGGCCGGCACGACGTGCGAGATGATGCCGAACGCCGGCAAGATCATGATGTAGACCTCGGGGTGACCGAAGAACCAGAAGATATGCTGGTACATCACCGGGTCACCGCCGCCGGCGGCCGAGAAGAAGCTCGTGCCGAAATGGCGGTCGGTCAGCACCATCGTGATCGCGCCAGCCAGCACCGGCATCACGGCGATCAGCAGGTAGGCGGTGATCAGCCACGTCCAGCAGAACATCGGCATCTTCATCAGCGTCATGCCAGGCGCGCGCATGTTGAGGATGGTGACGATGATGTTGATCGAGCCCATGATCGACGACGCGCCCATGATGTGCATGGCGAAAATCGCCATGTCCATGCCCGGGCCCATCTGCACCGACAGCGGCGCGTAGAGCGTCCAGCCCGCGGCGGTGGCGCCGCCCGGCGCGAAGAACGAGCCAACCAGCAGCAGCGCGGCCGGCGGCATCAGCCAGAAGCTGAAGTTGTTCATGCGCGCGAACGCCATGTCAGAGGCGCCGATCTGCAGCGGGATCATCCAGTTCGCGAAGCCGACGAACGCCGGCATGATCGCGCCGAACACCATGATCAGCCCGTGCATCGTGGTGAACTGGTTGAACAGTTCGGGGCGGAAGAACTGCAGGCCCGGCTCGAACAGCTCCAGGCGGATCAGCAGCGCCAGCACGCCGCCGGACAGCAGCATGGTGAACGAGAACAGCAGGTACAGCGTGCCGATATCCTTGTGGTTGGTGGCGAACAGCCAGCGGCGCCAGCCATGCGGGTGATCGTGCGCATGATCGTGATCGTGCGCGTGGTCGTGCGGATGGCCCAGTGTCTCCGGGGTAGCGGTACTCATCGCAATGACTCCATCAATTCCTGAATGCGGGGCTACCGCGGGTCAGCCTGCGACGCGGTTGCCCGCGAGGCTGGCCTGCTTGTCGGGGGTGCTGGACGGCGCGGCAGCCTTCGGGGCTGCATCGCCTGCGCCGGCCTGTGCGCCGCCGCCTTCCGGGAACTTGCCCGTGCGGGCGCCCGTGAAGTCCGCCGGCTGAATCACTTCGCCGGTCTTGTTGCCCCAGCTATTCCGCGTGTACGTCATGACAGCGGCCAGCTCGGTGTCGGAAAGCTGCTTCCACGACGGCATGGCGTTACGGCCTTCCAGCAGCACGTGCATCTGGCCAGCCTTCGGACCGTTGACGACCTTGGAGCCGTCCAGCGCCGGGAACGGACCACCGCCCTTGCCGGTCGGCTGGTGGCAGACCGCGCAGTTGGTCGCGTAGACCTTTTCGCCGCGCGCCTTGATTTCGTCGAGGGTCCAGACCTTGTTGGGATCGTCCGCCGCCGCGGCCATCGCCTTCTTCTTGTCGTCAACCCACTTCGTGTACTCGGCATCGGACACGACGCGCACCACGATCGGCATGAACGCGTGTTCCTTGCCGCAGAGTTCGGCGCACTGGCCACGATAGACGCCGGTCTTCTCGGCACGGAACCAGGTGTCGCGCACGAAGCCCGGGATCGCATCCTGCTTGACGCCGAACGCCGGAATCATCCAGGCGTGGATCACGTCATTGGCAGTGGTGACGATACGGATCTTCTTGTTGACGGGCACCACCAGTTCGTTGTCCACCTCCATCAGGTAGGTGTTCGACTTTTCCTGCTGGTTGTTGATCTGCTCGCGCGGCGTGGTCAGCGTGGACACGAACGAGATGCCCTCGCCCTGGCCCTTGAGGTAGTCATAGCCCCACTTCCACTGATAGCCGGTGGCCTTGATCGTGATATCCGAGTTCGTGGTGTCCTTCATCGCCACCACGGTCTTCGTCGCCGGCAGCGCCATGGCGATCACGATCAGGAACGGCACGATCGTCCAGACCACTTCCACCGTGATGCTTTCGTGGAAAGAGGCCGGGCGGGCGCCCTTGCTCTTCCGGTGCTTGAAGATGGAATAGAACATCACGCCGAACACGGCGACGAAGATCACCGTGCAGATGATCAGCATCATCCAGTTCAGCCAGTGAATCTGTTCGGCGATTTTTGTAACGGGTTCGGCCAGGTTGAGCTGTCGGACGGCGGGGCCGCCTGGCATGTCACTGACCGCGGAGGCCGCCTGGCTGACAAGCAGGGACGCGCCTGCCAGACATGCTGCGGATGCCTTCTTCCACATTTTCATTGTTTATCTACCCAATTTACAGATTCAAATCTGTCCCCGCCCTGCCCCGCAACCTGTCCCTTCAGACACGCTGCAAGGCCACCGCGAGTTCCTGCGCGAACTTGCGCCGCCGATACGGGTCCAGATACAACCCCACCTGCACGGAGCGCTTGTCCGACCGCAGTACCACCGGCGCCCGGAACGATTCACCCAGTTCAACCCGCACCCAGCGTGGGTTGAATACTTCCCGCGTGATCCGGCTGGCGCTGGCTGTCTCCACGACCAGCATTCCGTCGGTCACACTCACGCGTTCATAATCCGCCGCATGGCGCGCATACGCCAGCAGGGCAATCCCCAGCCCGAGCAATTCCAGGCCAGCAAACGGCAGTACGAGCCAGGCCCCCAGCCACACGGCGAAGAACACCGCGATAGCTGTCGAGAAACATACGATGGAGAAGTAGAACCAGCCGGCCTGGCGCGGAGTGAGCGAGCAATTTCGCTTCATCAGCCAGTCGTTACTCGGCAAGGGGGTGCGTCCGTCGAGATTTCCGCCGGAGTCACCAACTGCCGTCTGGAATGCGATACCCAAGTCTTGCATCGCCAACCACTCCGCATCGGATGCACACCCGGGACGAAACACATCGGAGGTTTGCACATGCGAAGTGCATTCCAGGGACGTTCTTGTGCCAGGGGACCACTGCGACAAACTGGCGCATTATATGGCGCTTCGCATACCTGAACAAGGTAGGATTTGACCGAAGTGCTTGCGCTCATCTAGTTTTTGTGCATGGCCGCATCGCCCCCGATAGTCAACACAATCGGCGCGCGCGCATTGTCGCGCAACCATGCGCGACGCCGCTTTCACGGTCGCGGCCTGGCGCGTCCGATGCTGTCGACCGGCACAACTGCGCGGCCCTGATCGTCGGTTGCCTGCCTGCCACGCGGCGCCAGCTTCCATGCATGGCCGTAGACAATTTCGAACGTCAATGGGATCACGCCATCGGCGTTACGTTGACGTTCGAGCGCGGCCAGCACGGCCCGATACCACCGCCTGCCACGCAGCCCGACCGCCCCCGGACGACGGAAGCCGCCGAACGATTGCACTTCGCGCAACAGGTTCTCTGGCGACTCGTAGGTGACCGTCAGCGTTTCCATGTCCATCACCGGGGTGGACCAGCCGCTGTGCACGAGCATGTCGCCGATATCGTGCATGTCGACGAAGCGCATCGTGTGCGCGTCGAGATCGACATCGGCAAACGCCGCGCGCAGTTCCTTCAGCGTGTCGGGGCCGAACAGCGAGAACATCACGAGCCCTTCGTCGCCGGTCACGCGATGCCATTCCGGAAACACGCGATGCGGCTCCGGATGCCAGTGCAAGGCGAGGTTCGACCACAACAGATCGAAGCTGGCCGCGCCGAATGGCAGTGTGGCAAGATCGCCCTGCACCAGGTCGAACATCGGCCGCTTGCCGAGCAGGCGTCCGATCCAGCCGGGGCGCCGCTGCGGATCGCGCTGTCCCGCTTGCTGCAGCATAGCGCCGGAAATATCGAGACCGGCAATCTGCGCATCGGGAAAGCGCGCGCGCAATCCCGCCAGGCCCTGCCCGTGGCCGCAGCCGATATCGATGGCCCGGCGCGGCGTCAGCTTGACCACGTCCATGCGCTCGTGCATCCGCTGGCCGATTTCGCCCAGCAGAAAATCGAGCTGGCCGAAGCTGGGACTGCGGCGGTCAAAGGCAAGCCGGGTCAGGCGCGCGGGCGGCAACCAGGCATCGGGGGAATCAGCAGCATGCAGGGACACGGAGAGACGGAACGGAATCAGTGGAATCGGCGGGCGGCGCAACAGCGTGTCGCACCTCGGCATGGGCCGGACCCGGATGGCCGGCCAACAGGGACTGGAGTATACGCGCCCTCTTCGCAGCTCGCCGGGCGTGCCGGCGGGATCACCGGGCTCTGGTCAGCCCTGCTGCCGTCGGTTTGCCTGATCTGCGCGAAGGTCCAGCGCGACGTGGTCTGCGCGGGTTGCGCCGACACGCTGTTGAGAATCGTTCCACGCTGCCCGCGTTGCGCGATGCCCGGCACCATACCCGGTGTGAAAGCGGGCCGATGTGACGCCTGCGCTGACGACGACCCCATCGACGCCACATTGACGCTGGGCAACTACATCACGCCAGCCGATCGACTGGTTTTGCGCCTGAAGTTTGCCGCGCGCCTCCCCGCCGCCGCATGGATCGCCCGGCAAATGGCGACCCGGATGCAAGCGGCGGGTATCGCGCCCGATGTTCTGGCGCCGATTCCTCTTGCGCCACAACGGCTGGCGGGCCGCGGCTTCAACCAGGCGTGGGAAATCGCGCGGCCGCTGGGCAGGCAGCTTGGCATCGCGGTCTCGGCAACATTGCTGACCCGCCGGCGCGACACGGTCAGCCAGCGTGTGCTCGACCAGTCGGCACGGCAGGCGAATCTGCGGGATGCGTTCGTGCTGGACCCGCCCTGCCGGCTAGACGGACTGCATATCGGACTGGTCGACGATGTGATGACCACTGGCGCCACGCTACGTGAGGCGGCACGGGTGCTCAAGGCGCATGGCGCCGCGCGGGTGACGGCGCTGCCGGCACTGCGCACGCCGTGACACCGGCTGCGACTAGCGGTAAGCTGCGCTCCGGTTTTTCGCCTATCCCATCATGTTCAACGTCGTTCTTGTCGAACCCGAAATCCCGCCGAACACCGGCAATGTGATCCGCCTGTGCGCCAACACCGGCGCGCAGCTCCATTTGGTCAAGCCGTTGGGATTTCCACTCGAAGACGCCCGGATGCGCCGCGCGGGGCTCGACTATCACGAGTACGCGACGATGCGCGTGCATGAAAGCTGGGATGCGTTGATGGCTGCCGAGCAGCCGGACCCCACGCGCATGTTCGCGCTGACCACGCACGGCTCCACGCCGTTCGGCCAGGTCAGCTTCGCGCCGGGCGACTGGTTCGTATTCGGTTCGGAGACCCGCGGGCTCGCACCGGAGCGCCGCGAGTGGTTCCCGTCCGCGCAGCGCATCCGCCTGCCGATGCGCCCCAACAACCGCAGCCTCAATCTGTCGAACACGGTGGCCGTGGTCGTCTTCGAGGCATGGCGTCAGAACGGCTTCGCGGGCGGAAGTTGAATCGACAGCGCGGTCAGCCCTCGGGCTGCACGCCGGCCGCGCGAATCACCTTGTCCCAGCGTGCCTTCTCGCTGACCATCGTTTCGCGCAACGATGCCGGCGCGGTACCCGCCGGGACGAAATACTGCGTGCGCATCTTTTCGCGGATGTCATCGCTGCCGATGATCCGAACGAGTTCGCGGTAGAGCCGGTCGACGACCGGCGCCGGCGTGCCGGCCGGCGCCAGAATCGCCTGCCATGAAATCGCCTCGAATCCAGGGTAGCCCGATTCGGCCACGGTCGGCACCGATGGCAGCAGGGACGTCCGGCCCGTGGTGGTCACGGCCAGAATGCGCAACTTGCCCGCGTTGACCATCGGCATGGCAATCGCCGGCACCATGAAGCCGGCCTGCACCTGCCCGCCGACGATCGCCGTGGTGATCTGCGGAAAGCCCGGATACGGCACGTGCTGCAGATCGATGCCAGCCATCGCTTTCAACTGCTCCATCGCCAGATGCGCCGCGCTGCCGTTGCCGACCGAGCCATAGTTCAGCGCGCCCGGCTTCGACTTGGCCAGCGCGACGAACTCGCGCAACGTATGCACCGGCAGGCGGGCGTCGATGACCAGCACGTTCGGCGACGTCGCCACCAGCGTGACCGGCGCGAGCTGCTTCATCGGGTCGTAGCTCAGATGGCGATACAGCGACGGCGCGGTGACAAGCGGACCGTTGATCGTGAACAGCAGCGTGTAGCCATCGGGCGCAGCCTTGGCAACCATGCCGGTGCCAATATTGCCGCCGGCGCCCGGCCGGTTTTCGACAACCACGGGCTGACCGAGCACTGTGGCGAGCTTCTCGGTCACGATACGCGCGATCAAGTCCGGCGAAGAGCCCGGCGGGAACGGCACGATCATGCGGATCGGCTTGGCGGGCCAGGTATCGGCATGGGCAACGGCAGGAACCGCGCCGGCTGCGAAGGTGGCGATCAGGGCCTTGAGGGTGTGGCGTCGACTCGGCATCAAGTGTTACTCGTCGCGCGCGTCACGCTGCAGCAACTGCGAGACCGCATCGGCAACAGGCAACCCTTCGAACAGCACCGCGCATACCGCGCGCGTGATCGGCATTTCCACACCGACGCGCGCCGCCAGCGCGGCAACGGCCTGCGCGCAACGCACGCCTTCGGCCACATGGCCAAGGTCTGCCAGGATCTGGTCGAGCGTCTTCCCGCCCGCCAGTTGCTGGCCGACCTTACGGTTACGAGACAAATCGCCGGTGGCGGTCAGGATCAGGTCACCCATGCCGGCCAGACCCATGAAGGTCTCGACGCGACCGCCGAGCGCAAGGCCCAGGCGGGTCATCTCGGCCAGCCCGCGCGTGATCAGCGCCGCGCGCGCATTGAGCCCAAGCCCCAGGCCATCGCTGGCACCGGTGGCGATCGCCAGCACGTTCTTCACCGCGCCACCGACTTCGACGCCGATCAGGTCGTCGCTGCCATAGATGCGCATGGCATGGTGATGGAATGCCGCCTGCGCGCGATCGATCAGCACGTGCGCGGTGCCGGCCACGGTCAGCGCGCACGGCAGACCCTGCGCCACTTCCTTGGCAAAGCTCGGCCCCGTCAGCACGCCATATTCGATCTCGCCCGGCGCCACGCCGAGCGCGTTCAATTCATCGTGCACCATCTGGTGCGGCATCGCATGGGTCTCGGCCTCGAAGCCCTTGCAGAGCCAGAGCATCGCCAGCGGCCCTTTGCGACGCGCGGCCAACCTGCGCGTCATCTCGCGCAGGCCGGATACCGGCGTGCCGATGATCAGCAGCCCCTCCGGATCGGTCAGGGCGTGATCGACGGCGCGATCGAAATCGGGCTCGCAGACAAGCCGGGGCGACAGGCTCACGCCCGGCAGATAGGTGGCGTTGACGCCAGTTGCGGCGATGCCGGCAAGCTGAGCCGGATCGCGCCCCCAGAGCACCACGTCATGATCGGCGGCGGCCGTGGCCGCGTGGCTTGCAAGCGCGGTACCCCATGCGCCGGCGCCGAGAATGGTCAGTTTCATGGCAGGCCTGTGAAGTCAGCGGAAAGCGCTGTCGTCGCGACAGTATGAACGTTGACGCCTCGCAGAAACACCAAACGGGGCCGCAGCCCCGTTCTGGTGTCCGACAGGCAGTCGCCGATCAGTGGCGGGCCTGGCTGCCGTCAGGCATCACGATGCCCGAGTCGCCGCCCTGGCCTTGCGCTTCTTCCATCGCGGCCTGCAGGCGTTGCTCGTACAGCGCCTGGAAGTTGATTTCCGACAGGTGGATCGCCTGGAAGCCGGCACGCGTGATCACGTCGGCGATGTTGCCGCGCAGGTACGGGTACAGGATGGTCGGGCAGGCGATGCCCAGCAGCGGGTCCAGTTGCTCCACCGGCACATTGCGGATGTCGAAGATGCCAGCCTGGTGCGCTTCCACCAGGAAGGCCACCTTGTCTTGCACCTTGGTCGTCACAGTACCGGTCACGACCACTTCGAAGATGCCTTCCTGCAGTTGCGAGGCGCCCACGTTGACCTGGACTTCCACCGAGGGGGCTTCCGATTCGAGGAAGATGCCCGGCGAATTCGGCTGCTCCAGCGACATGTCCTTCAGGTACACGCGCTGAATGTTGAAGAAGGGCTGGTCGTCCTGCTGGTTGGCTTGTTGCTGGTCGCTCATGAAAGGCTTCCGGATGGATCGGTTTGGGCGCGCTGCGCCATGCGGCGCCGGTGGTGTCGATCACCGGCGGCCAGTTGGAAAGCGCATATGGTACATGACGCCGTGGGCGAATTCACCCGGGGCCGGCGTCAATCGGATAGGTCGTTGATCTCGCTGGGAAACCGCCGGGGCCGGGGCTCAGGCCGCCAGCAGCGGCACCAGGCCGCCCTGACGGTCCAGCGCGGACAAGTCGTCGAATCCACCCACGTGTGTCTCGTCGATATAGATCTGCGGCACGGTCCGGCGGCCGGTGCGAGTCATCATTTCCTCGCGCTTGCCGGGTTCGCGGTCGATCAGGATTTTCTCGATCGACTCGACGCCCCGCTGCTTGAGCAGACGTTCTGCCATCTGGCAGTAGGGGCACACCACCGTGCTGTACATGACGACGCGGGCCATGCGAAATCTCCTTGAATTCAAAACAACGGCGCGGACCGCCCGGGGCGGTCCGCGCCGCGAATACTTCGATGAATGGGCTTACTTGATGACCGGAAGTCCGGCCTGCTGCCAGGCGGCCATGCCGCCTTCGAGCGCATAGACCTCACTGTACCCGGCTTCCTTCAAGGCTGCCTGAGCCTTGCTCGAGCGCTGGCCGTTCTGGCATACCACGATGATGGGGATGGCCTTATCCTTTGCAAGACCGCCGGCCCGGTTGGGCAGGTCGTCGAGTGGCGCGCTCTTCGCTTGCGGCATGTGGCCCTTGGCGAACTCAGCAGCGTCGCGGATATCCACCACCACCGCATTGCGCTTGTTGATCAGCTGCGTGGCTGCGGCCGCATTGACGCGTTTTCCGCCCGTGCCGCTCTTGATCGTCGGCCAGGCCAGCAGGCCGCCAGAGACCACGGCGATGGCGATCAGGGCCAGGTTATTGTAATCGGCGAAGAAATTCACGTTGGCATTCCGTTGGGTTGGGTCGGCGGCATTATAAAATACGCGGTTTCGTGCCCACGCCGATATTTGTCCGTCGCCTCCCGGCCGCCGCCGGCCTTGCGACGGATCGTGCGCACTGCAGGTCATTTACTCCCTGGAAGCAGCATGTACAAGCTCGTTCTCATCCGCCACGGCGAATCCACGTGGAACCTCGAAAACCGCTTCACCGGCTGGGTCGACGTCGACCTGACCGATACGGGCGCCGCGCAGGCCAAACAGGCCGGCACGCTGCTCAAGGAAGCCGGCTTCGCCTTTGACGTGGCCTACACCTCCGTGCTCAAGCGCGCCATCCGCACGCTCTGGCACGTGCAAGACGAAATGGACCTGATGTGGATTCCGGTGCGCAATGAATGGCGCCTGAACGAACGTCACTACGGCGCGCTGGCCGGCCTGAACAAGGCGGAAACGGCCAAGAAGTACGGCGACGAGCAGGTGCTGGTGTGGCGCCGCAGCTACGACACGCCGCCGCCCGCGCTGGAGCCGACCGACGAACGTGCCTCTTTCGGCGACCCGCGCTACGCCAATGTGCCGCGCGCGGAGATCCCGCTGACCGAGTGCCTGAAGGACACGGTGGCCCGCGTGATGCCGCTGTGGAACGAATCCATTGCTCCCGACATCAAATCCGGCAAGCGCGTGGTGATCGCCGCCCATGGCAACAGCATTCGCGCCCTCGTAAAGTATCTGGACCAGATTTCGGATGACGATATCGTCGGCCTCAATATCCCCAATGGCACCCCGCTCGTCTACGAGCTGGATGCCGACCTGCGCCCCCTGCGCCACTACTACCTGGGCGACCAGGAAGCCATCGCGGCGTCCCTGGCCGCCGTGGCCAGCCAGGGCAAGGCCCGCTGACAGCCGGCGCGCGGATGCGCCGGCCCGGGTCGCACCCGGGTAGGCGCGCCGCGTTGTGTGGCCGCCACCACCATGGAATGGCGGCCCGCAGGTCTTTTTCTCCGCACCCTCTTATACTGTCGGTCAAATCCGCCCCCCGGGTCATCCCGGCACGGACCTGACCCTTGCACAAATCCTCACACGTTCAGGCTGCCCTCATGCGTAAGACGCTCAAGAACATTAGCCTCGTCTCAATAGGCGTCGTTGCCGGCGTGCTCGCCACGCTGCAGATTTCGGCGACCGCCCAGAATACGACCGGGCCGCTGCCGCTGGACCAGTTACGGCTGATGGCCGATATCTTCGGGCAGATCAAGCGCGAATACGTGGAGCCGGTCGACGACAAGAAGCTGCTGACCGAAGCCATCAAGGGCATGGTCGCCAGCCTCGACCCGCACTCGGCCTACCTGGACGAGAAGGATTTCAAGGAACTGCAGGAAGGCACGCGCGGACGCTTCGCCGGCCTGGGCATCGAGATTTCCCAGGAAGAAGGCCTGGTCAAGGTCATCAACCCGATCGAGGACACGCCCGCGTTCCGCGCAGGCATCCAGCCGGGTGACCTGATCACGCGGATCGACGACAAGCCGGTGCGCGGCCTGCCGCTGGAACAAGCGGTCAAGCGCATGCGCGGCGAGCCGGGGACCAAGGTCACGCTGACGATTTACCGCAAGAGCGAGGAACGCACGTTCCCGGTGTCGATCACGCGCGCGGAAATCCGCGTGCAGTCGGTCAAGACCAAGATGCTCGACAACAACACCATCGGCTGGGTGCGCCTGACAAGCTTCCAGGAACGTACCGTGACCGATCTGGGCCGTCGCCTCAAGGAGATGGCTGATAAGAATCCGAACCTGCGCGGTATCGTGCTGGACCTCCGCAACAACGGTGGCGGCGTGCTGCAAGGCGCGGTAGGCGTGGCCGCGGCCTTCCTGCCCGAGGATTCGGTCGTGGTATCGACCAACGGCCAGGTGCCGGATGCCAAGCGCGTCTACAAGGCGTCGTTCAGCAACTACCGCCTGTCGTCGCTCGAGGACGATCCGCTCAAGGACCTGCCGGCAGAGTTCAAGAAGCTGCCGATGGTCGTGCTGACCAACGCCTACTCGGCGTCAGCATCGGAAATCGTGGCCGGCGCGCTGCAGGACCACAAGCGCGCGACGCTCATGGGCAAGACGACGTTCGGCAAGGGCTCGGTCCAGACCGTTCGCCCGCTGACCAACGACACCGGCATCAAGCTGACGATCGCGTACTACTACACGCCGTCGGGCAAGTCGATCCAGGCCAAGGGCATCCGCCCGGATATCCCGGTCGACCAGAACCCCGATGGCGATCCGGACGACGCGCTGATCACGCGTGAAATCGACACCGAACGCCACCTGCACAACAAGCAGGAGTCGGAAGAGCCGGAAATGGCCGAACGCGAGCAGCGCCGCGTGGAAGAACTGCGCCGCCTGGAAGAAGAGAACGCCAAGAAGACGCCGGAAGAGCGCGAGAAGGAACGCAAGAAGAAGCCGGTGGAATTCGGTTCTGCTGACGACTTCATGCTGCAGCAGGCCATCGCACAGCTCGACGGCAAGCCGGTGCAACGTTCGAAGTCGCGCCTGGAAGCCACCGGCACGGCTGGCAAGCCGGACAGCTCCGACAACCCGAAGCCGGCCAGCAAGGCGCCCGCCAAACCGGCAGCCAAGCCGGCGGCCCCGGCCAAGCCTTCCAGCCCGCCGCCCGCGAGTGCCCCGATCGGCGAACCGCTGGGTACGCCGACCGGCAAGAAGTAACGGCAGGACGCGAGAAGCCCCGCCGCGCGACACTGGCGCGTGGCGCTTCCCGCCTTCAGCCCTGCGGCCCGCGGTATTGCACCGGCGGGCCGTTTTTGTTTGATCTCCTGATTCCACGTGGACCATGAACGACGATCAGCTTCTGCGCTACTCGCGCCATATCCTGCTTGACGAGCTCGGCATCGAAGGCCAGGAGCGCCTGCTGGCCGGCCATGCGCTGGTGATCGGCGCAGGCGGGCTAGGTGCAGCGGCGTTGCCCTACCTGGCCTCGGCCGGCGTGGGCACGATCACGATCGTCGACGACGATGACGTTGACCTGACCAACCTGCAGCGCCAGATCCTGCACACCACCGCCAACGTGGGCCGCCCCAAGGTCGAATCGGCCAGGGAGGGAATGCTGCGCATCAACCCCGACATCGACATCCGCATGGTGCCGATGCGGGTGGGCGACGCCGAACTGGATGGTCTCGTCGCGCAGGCTGATGTAGTGCTCGATTGCTGCGACAACTTCGCCACACGCCACGCGGTGAATCGCGCCTGCCTGCGTCACCGCAAGCCGCTGGTATCCGGCGCCGCGCTACGTTTCGACGGCCAGGTCACCGTATTCGACCTGCGCAATCCCGATGCGCCGTGCTACGCCTGCCTGTTCCCGCCATCCGAACCGGCGCCTGAGGCCGCCTGCGCCACGATGGGCGTGTTCGCGCCGCTGGTCGGCATGATCGGCACGGTACAGGCCGCCGAGGCCCTGAAGTTGCTGACTGGTGTAGGAGAGACGCTGGCGGGCCGCTTGCTGATGGTCGACGCCATGTCGATGGAGTGGACCACGATGCGCCTCGTGCGCACGCCGGGCTGCGAGGCCTGCGGCGGGGACCACTGAGTCCCCCCGGGCTGCGGACGATGGACGATCCGGCGCTGGAGCCCACCGGCGCGGACCGTCCATGCTGATACAGCTGGATGAGTACAAGAATCCGAATGAGAACGGTTACTAACCAATCACGCATTCGGGCGCGGCGTCTCGAAACGCCGCGCTTCTGACCAGCCGTCGCCGCGCGTCATCGCGACGCGCGCGGCGGCCAATCCTTTGCCTGCGCGCTTACTGCTCGCCCGGCTCCATCTGAGACTGCAGGTAGTTCGGCAGGCCGACCTTGTCGATCAGGTCAAGCTGCGTCTCCAGGTACTCGATGTGCTCCTCGGTGTCCGTGAGGATATCGACCAGGATTTCGCGGCTGACGTAGTCACCAACCGATTCGCAGTACGCAATGCCTTCCTTGACGGTGGCGTGAGCACCCTGCTCCAGCTTCAGGTCGCACTTGAGCATTTCGGGCGTGTCTTCGCCGAGGAGCAGCTTGTGCAGGTCCTGCAGGTTGGGCAGGCCGTCGAGCATCAGAATGCGCTCGATCAGGCGATCGGCGTGCTTCATTTCGCCGATGGATTCCTTGTACTCCACGTCGCCGAGCTTTTTCAGCCCCCAGTGGCGATACATGCGGGCGTGCAGGAAATATTGGTTGATCGCGGTGAGTTCGTTCTTCAGCTGCGCGTTCAAATGCTGGATGACCTTCTTGTCACCTTTCATAAGGGGCTCCTGTTGCAAACGACAACGGACCCAGGCAGCGGCACGAATGACAAAGACCGCAAATACAAGAAAGCGCGCCTCGGACTTTCGTCCGTGGGCGCGCTCTCAATGCACGCGTTCTTTGGGTAATTCTGCGGTATTCGAATCAGGCAACCAGCGCTGTACGCCGGTCGTTCGCGACTGCCGGGTCCCGAGCGTCCATTATGGCATGTGACGTAGTCGTCGAACAGGATGAAATTTCGACAACTTTGATCGTAGCCATACTTGAAGACCTCACGGTCTTCACCGCAGCGACGCCTTCGCACAGCACTTGCTGCGCGCATTCGCGGCAACGGCCGCAGCAGGTCCCAACGCCGAGCGTTTCCGCCAGCTCATCCATCGTCGACACGCCGAGGTGGGCGGCGCCATGGATTTCATGATCGGTGACCTGGTTGCAGATGCAGACGTACACAAAAGCCTCCTTGGGGGCAGCGTCGGCACCGGCATGCCGCACGCGATGAGAGGCAGAATATCAGAGATCAGAAATGATAACAATTCCCATTAATGCACTTGTAACGGACTACCCGCATACATCACAAATCAAGGAATTCAAGCGATTAACAAGCCACTTCCAGACACGCGAGTGCCGCAAACGACGCCACATTCGCACCCTAAAAACCCTGAAAACCACAGGGTTTCAGGGTGGCGTCACGCTGTCAGTTGCTTCAACGCGGCCGTAAGCTCGTCCGGTTCATAGCAGTTCAGGATCTGGTCGACCGCCTTGCTCAGGCGCTCGCAGTCCGCATGGATGACTTCCTGCTTCACCCGCAGCAATTGCGCCGGGTGCATCGAGAACTCGCGTAGTCCCATGCCCAGCAGCAGCCGGGTCATCGCCGGATCCCCCGCCATCTCGCCACACACGGCGACGGGCACGCCCGCATGGTTGGCTTCGCGGATCGTCCGGGCAATCAGCTGCAGCACGGCCGGGTGAAGCGGGTCGTAGAGGTGCGCCACGGCATTGTCGGCGCGGTCGATCGCCAGCGTGTACTGGATCAGGTCATTGGTGCCGATGGACAGGAAGTCCATGCGCTTGAGGAACAGCGGCAGCAGCAGCACGGCAGCCGGGATCTCAATCATCGCCCCGACCTTGATACCCGGGTCGTACGGCAGGCCGCGTTCGTCGAGCTGGCGCTTGGCTTGCTCGATCAGGTCCAGCGTCTGGTCGATCTCACCGGCGTGAGCCAGCATCGGGATCAGAATCCGGACCGGGCCGAACGCGGAAGCGCGCAGCAACGCCCGCAACTGGGTCAGGAACATCCCCGGCTCTGACAACGACCAGCGGATCGCGCGCAAACCCAGTGCGGGGTTCAGCGCGGTCTCGAAGTCGTCGCCACGGCCGTCGAGCGGCTTGTCGGCGCCGATGTCGATGGTCCGAATCGTGACCGGCAGCCCGTGCATCGCTTCCACGGCGTTGCGATACGCTTGAAATTGCTCGTCTTCATCCGGCAGCTCGTCGCGCCGGTTCATGAACAGGAATTCGGACCGGAACAGCCCCACCCCGACGGCGCCGGCGGACAGCGCCGCACCGGCATCCTCCGCCATCTCGATATTGGCCAGCAGTTCGATCTCGAGCCCGTCCAGCGTCACCGCCGGCATGTGGCGCAGCCGCTGCAAGCGCTTCTTCTCGAGCGCGCGCTCGCTCTGGCGGTGCCGATACTCTTCGAGAATGATGGCCGACGGATCGACGATCACCAGGCCGGCATCGCCATCGATGATGATCCAGTCGTCCTGACGGATCAGTTCGCTCGCGTTCTTGACGCCCACCGCGGCGGGGATGTCGAGACTGCGCGCGACGATAGCCGTGTGCGATGTACGGCCGCCCAGGTCCGTCACGAAACCGTGGAACACGGTGTGCTTGAACTGGAGCATGTCGGCCGGGCCGATGTCGTGGGCCACCACGATCACCCCCGGCGTGGCCTCGCCATCCGGCGCGAGTGTCGGCACGGGCGCCGGCGCCAGCACGGGCGCTCCGGCCAGCACCTTCAGGATCCGCTCCACCACCTGCTCGATGTCGGCCTTGCGCTCGCGCAGATACTCGTCCTCGATCTCGTCGAACTGACGCATCAGTTCTTCGAGTCGCGTGGTCAGGGCCCACTCGGCGTTATAGCGGCGTTGGAGAATCAGCGTCTCGGGTTCGCGCGACAGGGCCTCGTCGTCGAGGATCATCGCGTGGACATCGAGAAATGCCCCCATTTCCTCCGGCGCGTCGCGCGGCAGGTCACGCTTGAGCGTGATCAGCTCGGCCCGCACCGCGGCGCGTGCCGAACGCAATCGCTCCACCTCGGCTTCGAGCCGGTCTTCATCGACCAGGTAGTGCGACACATCCAGCGCAGCCGGCGCAAGAATATGGGCTCGCCCGATGGCGACCCCACGAGAAACCGGAATGCCGTGCAAGGCAAAGGGCATGAACCGCTCCGTCAGGAACGTTTAGAAAAAGCCTGGATTACCGTCGAACTTCACTCGCCTTCGCCGAAGCGGTTGGCGATCAGCGCCAGCAGCGCATCCATCGCCTCCTGCTCGTCAGGGCCGTCAGTCTCGATCGAGACCGTCGATCCAATTCCGGCTGCCAGCATCATCACGCCCATGATGCTCTTGGCGTCGACCTGGCGGCCGTTACGGGACATCTTGACCTGGCTGTTGAAGCTACCTGCCAACTGCGTGAGCTTGGCGGATGCGCGGGCATGAAGCCCGAGCTTATTGATGATGGTGGTGTCCCTCTGCAGCATATTTGTCGGGATGATTTGCGGTTTGGTTCTGGACGGCGGTCGTGCCGATTTGCAGCACGCCCTGGGCGCCTCCGGCCAAGGCCTTGGTGGCAAGCTGGTCGAGCTTCTCCGTCCGATAGCAGATAGCGCGCACGAGCATCGGCAGGTTGACACCGGCCAGCACCTTGACCCGACCCGGCTCGGCAAGCCGCGCGGCGATATTGGCAGGCGTAGCGCCGAAGATATCGGTCAGCACCAGGGCGCCGTTCTCTTCGCAAACGTCTGCGAGACGCTTCCGCGCCTCGGCCAGCACCGCCGCAGGGTCGGCATCGGCGATAACGTCGATCGCCTCCACCCGCTGCGGCTGGCCGCAGTAGACGTGGCCAGCGCAATCGCGCAGCGCCGAAGCCAGTGGCGCATGAGCGATGATCAGAATTCCTGCCATGATGGTGAATCCGTTGGACTGCCCGAATTGTAGCAGGCAGCCTGACCACCCAATCCGCGGCCCCGCCCGCCGCGCCAACTGTGGCGCCTGAACATCGGCGGCGACCGGCTGCGGTTGGAGACCGTCAGCGACGGTCGGCGGCTACAGCCTGCTCCAGCGCGTCGATGAACATGCCTGCGACATTGAAACCGGTCTGCTGGGCGATCTCCTGAAAGCAGGTCGGACTCGTCACATTTACTTCGGTCAGGTAGTCGCCGATCACGTCCAGCCCTACCAGCAGCAAGCCCTGCTTCCAAAGTCCGGGCGCCAGGGTTTCGGCGATCTCGCGATCGCGCGCGCTCAACTCCTGCGCCCGCCCCACCCCGCCGGCGGCCAGGTTGCCGCGAATCTCGGTGCCCTGCGGAATCCGCGCCAGCGAATACGGCACCGGCTTGCCGCCGATCAGCAGAATGCGCTTGTCGCCGTCCTTGATCGCCGGGATATAGCGCTGGACCATCAGCGTGCGCGCGCCATTGTCGCCAAGCGTCTCGACGATCGCACCCAGATTCATGGCGTCGGCGCCTACCCGGAACACACCCATGCCGCCCATGCCGTCCAGCGGCTTGACGATGATGTCCTTATGCTCGGCATGGAATTCGCGGATCCGGCCGGCATCGCGCGTCACCAGCGTCGGCGTGATGAACTGCGGATGCTGGCCGATCGCCAGTTTCTCCGAGTGGTCCCGAATCGCGCGCGGCTTGTTGAAGACGCGCGCGCCCTGCGCCTCGGCCAGTTCCAGCAACCAGGTGCTGGTCACGTACTCCATGTCGAACGGCGGATCCTTGCGCATCAGCACCGCATCGAACGCGAACAGCGGCATCAGCGCGGCATCGCCCAGCCGATACCAGGCCTGGGCGTCGTCGGTCAGCTCCAGCGGCCGCACCATGGCCTCCACGACGTTGGCCGACAGCGAAAGCTGCGATTGCAGGCAGAAGAACAGCTCGTGCCCGCGCGCCGCCGCCTCGGTCATCATGGCGAAGGTGGAGTCCTTGTAGGTCTTGAAGGTCTCCAGCGGGTCGGTAATGAACAGAATGCGCATGGTGGATTGCAGGGGCGTTACGAATCAGAGGATCGGATTCGGGTCGGTCTTCTCGAGTTCCAGCGACGCGGCCAGCAGGGCCAGGCGCGCCACCACGCCATACATGTAGAAGCGGTTCGGCACGGCCGCGCCCGGCTTGGCGTGGCTATCCGGCATACCGTTCGGCGCGAAGGCCAGCGGCACGAAGTGCATGCCCGGCGCGTTCAGGTTCTCGTCGATGCCACGGCCCGTGTGCACGCGGTAGAAGCCGCCCACCACGTAGCGGTCGATCATGTAGACCACCGGCTCCGCCACCGCGTCGTTGACCTTTTCGAAGGTGTGCACGCCTTCCTGGATGATGACGTCGGAGACCTCGAGGCCCTCCTTCACGACACTCATCTTGTTGCGCTCCTTGCGGTTCAGGCCCTTCACCTCGGACGGGTCGCGCACGGTCATGATGCCCATGCCGTAGGTGCCGGCGTCGGCCTTGACCACCACGTAGGGCGTTTCCTTGATGCCGTACTCGCGGTACTTTTTCGCGATCTTCTTGAGCACGCCTTCCACCGCGTCAGCCAGCTCTTCCTCGCCGATGCGCTCATGGAAATTCACGCCAGTCTGCCGCGCGAAATACGGGTTCACCATCCACGGGTCGATGTCGATCAGCTTGGCGAACTTCTTGGCCACCTCGTCATAGGCGGCGAAGTGGCTGCTCTTGCGGCGGGTGGACCAGCCGGCATGCAACGGCGGCAGCAGGTACTGCTCGTTGATGTTCTCCAGGATCGGCGGAATCCCGGCCGACAGGTCGTTATTCAGCAGGATCGAGCAGGGATCGAAATCCTTCAGGCCCAGCCGGCGGCCCTTGGCGCCAAGGCGCGCGAGCGGCTCCACCACCAGCGTCTGGCCGTCGGGCAGCTCGATCGGCGTGGGTTCGGTGATTTCCTCGGACAGCGAGCCCAGGCGCACATTGAGGCCCGCCTGGCGCATGATCAGCGACAGCCGCGCCACGTTCTGCAGATAGAACATGTTGCGGGTGTGGCGCTCGGGAATCAGCAGCAGGTTCTTGGCGTCCGGGCAGATCTTCTCGATCGCGGCCATGGCGGCCTGGACCGCCAGCGGCAGCATTTCGGGCGCGAGGTTGTTGAAACCGCCCGGGAACAGGTTGGTGTCGACCGGCGCCAGCTTGAAGCCGGCGTTGCGCAGGTCCACGGAA
Organism: Cupriavidus sp. Met-2; assembly: GCF_049843575.1. Classification (NCBI taxonomy): domain Bacteria; kingdom Pseudomonadati; phylum Pseudomonadota; class Betaproteobacteria; order Burkholderiales; family Burkholderiaceae; genus Cupriavidus; species Cupriavidus sp. Met-2. Next base: position 79,826 of record NZ_JBBHZL010000001.1, on the reverse strand, counting down.
CAATAGAACGGCGGAGTATGCTCCTGCCATTCCAGCCTGAACCAGCGCTCGATGGACGGTGTGGCGTCCAGGATCTTCTTCTCGAGTTCGAGCAGCGGACCGTTCAGCGCGGTGATGAGATGCGGGACCATATCCATCCTAATGAATCAGCTTTATTGTCCGCCCCGATTGTAGTGGAACGGCCACGAGGCTGCAGGCCCGCCCTGAATAAGCATATGCGGAGCCCAGCATAAGGGATCTGGATATGGGGATGTTTGACGCATTTCAAAGGTCCGGAGACCATGCGCCGCCCCATGGGTGCTACATGCGTGCTCCATGGGCAAAAAAAAGCGCGACATGGCGTCGCGCTTTCAAATGGCCTGACAGATACGGGGAGCGTTCTGCAGGTGGAGGAAACTGCCTCACTGGCACTCTATGCCCCGCAGGCATTAAAGACAATTGAGACTTTTTAAGATCCGATTTAAGCACCCTGCGAATACTGACACCCGTTTGAGGGGCGAGCCCGAAAATAAAAAAGCCCCGGCACATGGCCGGGGCGAAACTCCTGAGAGAAGATTCCCAATCAGCTCTCCAGCACAACACCTTGGCAGATATCAGACCTCATACGCGGTTTCACCGTGCGAGGTGATATCCAGACCTTCGCGCTCTTCCTCTTCCGGCACGCGCAGGCCAATCAGCATATCGACCAGCTTGTAGGCCACCAGCGCGACCACGCCGGACCAGACGATCGTGGTCAGCACACCTTCGAACTGGATCCAGACCTGACCGGCGATCGAGTAGTCGTCGGCCACCTTGTTGGCAACGTAGTCATAGATGCCCGTACCGCCCAGGCTCGGCGCGGCGAACACACCGGTCAGCAGCGCGCCGAGAATACCGCCCACGCCGTGCACGCCGAACACGTCCAGCGAATCGTCCATGCCCAGCAGGCGCTTCAGACCGGTCACGCCCCACAGGCACAGCAGGCCGGCGATCAGGCCCATCGCGATCGAGCCCATCGGGCCAACGAAGCCGGCAGCCGGGGTAATCGCCACCAGGCCGGCGACAGCCCCCGAGGCGCCACCGAGCATCGACGGCTTGCCCTTGCCGATCCACTCGCCGAAGGTCCAGGAAACCACCGCGGCGGCCGTGGCCAGCAGCGTGTTGACGAAGGCCAGCGCGGCGCTGCCGTTGGCTTCCAGGGCCGAACCGGCGTTGAAGCCGAACCAGCCGAACCACAGCAGCGAGGCGCCCACCATCGTGAAGGTCAGGCTGTGCGGGCGGATCGCTTCACGACCGAAGCCGATGCGCTTGCCGAACATGAACGCGCCCACCAGACCGGCCACGGCCGCGTTGATGTGCACCACCGTGCCGCCCGCGAAATCGAGCGCGCCCTTCTGGAACAGCCAGCCGGCCTTGGCGGTGGCGGCGGTGCCTGCGGCGGCGTCGGTGTACGCATCCGGGCCGGGCCAGAACCAGACCATGTGGGCCATCGGGATGTAGGCGAACGTGAACCAGAGGACCACGAAGACCAGCACCGCTGAGAACTTGGCGCGCTCGGCGAAGGCGCCGATGATCAGGCTGCAAGTGATCGCCGCGAACGCGCACTGGAACGCGAAGTAGCCCAGTTCCGGCACCACCACGCCCTTGCTGAACGTGGCGGCCACGGCATCGACCGTCAGGCCCTTCATGAACAGACGGTCCGTGCCACCGAAGAAGGCGTTGCCCTCCGTGAACGCGAAGCTATAGCCGTAGATGGCCCACAGGATCGAGATCACCGAGAAGATCATCAGGCACTGCATCAGCACCGACAGCATGTTCTTCGAGCGGACCAGGCCACCGTAGAACAGCGCCAGGCCCGGCAGCGTCATCAGGATCACGAATGTGGTGGAGACCAGCAGCCAGGCCGTGTCGCCCTTGTTGGGCACCGGGGCAGCCGGCGCGGCGGCAGCTTCGGCGGGCGCCGCGGCAGGCGTGGCCGCAGCCGGTGCTGCAACGGCGGCTGCGGGGGTTGCGGACGCCGTCGCGGCCGATGCTTCCGCGGCGGGCTTGTCCTGCGCCACGGCGTGGGTGGAGAGGCCGAGACCGGCCGTGCCGAGCGCCAGCGTCATCGCGCCGGCCGTCAGGATTCGCTTGAACCAGGTTTTCATTTGCTTAACCTCTTTCCGGGGGTGTCTCGTGTCACAGTGCATCGCCGCCGGTCTCGCCGGTGCGGATGCGAATGACTTGTTCTATGGGTGCGACGAAGATCTTGCCGTCGCCGATCTTGCCGGTGCGGGCCGACTTCTCCACGGCCTCGATGGCTCGCTCCACCACTTCGTCGGGCACCGCCACCTCGATCTTCACCTTGGGAAGGAAGTCGACGATGTATTCGGCGCCGCGATACAGCTCCGTGTGGCCTTTCTGCCGGCCGAAGCCCTTGACCTCGGTCACGGTGATCCCGGACACGCCCACATCGGAGAGCGCCTCGCGCACCTCGTCGAGCTTGAACGGCTTGATGACTGCAATGATGAGTTTCATCGGTTATCTCCTCTGGACGGGCCAGCTTCGGCCCACCCTGACTGACGCGCAATTAGAAAGTCTTGGAAAGCGAGACCCACGCGGTGTTGTTGCCCACGTTGTGGTTATAGCTGTTCGTGTAGAACGACTCCTTCGCATTGGTGCCGATGTAGGCCACCGCCAGCGCGAAGCCCTTGCCCAGGTCCTTCGTCAGGCCGACCTTCCAGTCCAGATAGGAAGCGGCGCTGTTGTGCTGGACGTTCTGGTAGCCAAGGTGCGCGTTCAGCGTCAGGTCCCACACGTTCAGCGGATAGTTGAAGGCGAGGTCGATGTAGCTGCTGTACTGGCTGTTGGCGATCCCGAACAGGTTGGTCACGGCCTGCGAGTACTTCAGGAACACCGGGCCATAGCCGATGCCCGCGTACAGTTCGGTGGTGTACGGGCGCGGGTTGGAGTAGCCGCCCGGGTAGAAGTACTGCAGCACGCCGACGTCATAGTTGAACTCCAGGTCGCTCATCTTGAACGTGTTCTTGAAACCACCATAGAAGTCCATCTCGACCGGCGCCGACACGCTCTTGTCGGCGTCCGAGATCCAGCTGATGGTGGAGTTCCAGTTGCCGATGTAGAAGCCGCTCTCATGGGCATAGTCGAACCCGCCCTGGATGGCCGGACGGCGGTTGGTCTGGCTGAGACCGCGATAGCGGTAGTCAGAGACCAGCGACACGTTGGCCGTGATCGTGTGGGGCGATGCCGGCTCGGCGGCGGGTGCGGCTGCCGGCGCTGCCGCCTCCGGCGCGCTCTGTGCGAACGCAACGGAGGTGGCAAGGCTGAACAGGGCCGCAGCGGCGCTGACTGCGAGGCTCGACTTCTTCATCGGTTTTTCTCCTTTTCCTTTAGGTTCTTCGCTGGCTCGAGGGTGAGAGGCTGCTGTTTGTGCACAGCGTTATGGTGTGGACGCTCCCGGTTGCTGTACTGCAACACCCGTGCCAGCTCATGGCCATCGCCCTGCGACAGCGTTGATTGCCCAGTCAGAAAACGTCGACAAGCGGTGTCCGAACCACTTTGACGACAATACCGGGCGACATGTATTTGCCGCCCGAAGGATCGAAAAACCGCTAAAAAATGTGCGCTGGCGTTGCCGGAGCTTTCATGGCGGCCGCCGAAGCGCCATAATCCGCGTCATGCAAGGTCAAGTGCCGCGTGCTTGGCGTACGAGCACCCGACGGCTGGCATGGCACGGCGTGTCAGACACCCACCGGGGCGCTACGCCCCAGAGCAGTGCATCTGCGCGACAGGGATGCCCGCCGAGCGCCGCGATGCGACGCCCCACCACGGTGCAGACATGGTGAATGGGGCGCAGCCGCCCGCCATGCGCACGCCGGCCTGACCCGAATCATTCGAAATTGGTCACCACAGGAGTTCCACCATGAAACCGACCGATCTCTTCAACGACCTGCAGAGCAAGGTCAGCGAAGCGCTGCGCAACTCGCCGGCCAAGGACATCGAAAAAAACGTGCGCAGCATGATGACGCAGGGCTTCGCGCGCCTTGACCTGGTCACGCGCGAGGAATTCGACGTCCAGTCGCAGGTGCTGGCCCGCACCCGCGCCCGACTGGAGGAACTTGAGGCCCGCGTGGCAGAACTCGAGCGCCGCGTTGGCGGCACGCCAACCGGCGGAGCATGACGCCGCGTCCACGGCACCCCGTTCAATGCCAGAAAGGCCACCGGATCCCGGTGGCCTTTTTCGTTAACACTTCCGCAAAGATATGAGCCTAGCCGTCCTGCGCAGCCGCGCCCTGACTGGAATCGAGGCACCGCCCGTCTCCGTCGAAATCCACCTCGCGAACGGGTTGCCCGCCTTCAATATCGTCGGGCTGGCCGATACCGAAGTCCGCGAGAGCCGCGAGCGCGTGCGCGCGGCACTGCTCAACAGCGAGTTCGAATTTCCCAACCGGCGCATCACGGTCAACCTGGCGCCCGCCGATCTGCCCAAGGAGTCCGGTCGTTTCGACCTGGCGATTGCGCTGGGCATCCTGGCGGCCAGCGGGCAGTTGCAGGCCGATACGCTCGACGCCTTCGAGTTCGCCGGCGAGCTTTCGCTGGCGGGAGATCTGCGCCCGGTACGCGGCGCGCTCGCGATGGCAATGGGACTGGCCCGCGACAACGCCCGACGCGTAGCAGAGGATCGCCCGCCGCGCGCCTTCGTCGTCGCCAGCGAGAATGGCGCGGAAGCGGCCCTGGTCGAAGCCGTGATCGTCCATGCCGGCGCGACACTGCGCGACGTCTGCCATCACATCGGCCTGCTTCCCGAGCGGCCGCTGCCGCGCGCCCGGCCGCCAGCCCGGGTTGAGGCATCCGCCGATGGCCCCGATATGCGCGACGTTCGCGGCCAGGCACAAGCCCGACGCGCCATGGAGATCGCCGCCGCGGGTCAGCACTCCGTACTGCTGGTCGGCCCGCCCGGCACCGGCAAATCGATGCTGGCCCAGCGCTTCCCTGCCCTGCTGCCGCCGATGACCGAGGCCGAAGCGCTCGAGGCAGCGGCCGTGCAGAGCCTGACCTCGGGCGGCTTCCACCCGTCCCGCTGGGGCCATCGCCCGTTCCGCAGCCCGCACCATACGGCCAGCGCGCCTGCCCTGGTCGGCGGGGGCGCCTCGCCACGCCCCGGAGAAATATCGCTGGCGCATCACGGCGTGCTCTTTCTCGACGAACTGCCCGAGTTTGAACGGCGCGTGCTCGAAGTCCTGCGCGAGCCGCTCGAAACCGGCCGCATCACGATCTCGCGTGCCGCCGGGCAGGCCGATTTCCCGGCGCGCTTCCAGTTCGTGGCGGCGATGAATCCCTGCCCTTGCGGCTACCTCGGACACCCCACCCGCATGTGCCGCTGCACGCCGGATCAGGTGCAGCGCTACCAGTCACGCCTGTCGGGCCCGCTGCTCGATCGCGTGGACCTGCAGATCGAAGTGCCCGCCCAGAGCCAGCAGGAAATGTTCGATGGACAGCCAGGCGAGCCGAGCCAGACCGTGCGCGCCCGCGCCGTCGTCGCACGCGAACGTCAATTGACACGACAGGGCACGCCGAACAGCGAACTAGCTGGTCGCGCGATCGAGACACACTGCCCACTCGACAACGAGGCCCGAACGCTGCTGCGCGACGCGATGCAGAAGCTGGGATGGTCGGCGCGCGCGTACTTCCGGGTGCTCAAGGTAGCCAGAACGATCGCGGACCTGGATGGCGCGGAGGTTCTGACAGCCGGCCACGTGGCCGAGGCGATTCAGTACCGGCGCGTGCTGCGAACCGCCTAAGAAAAAATGACGAGGCCCGCAAACGCGGGCCTCGTCATTTTCAGCTTCCACTCAAACCGGTGGCTCCACCGGTGGCGGTGGCGGTTCCTCGATCGGCGGCTGGTCGGCGGGGAAGCCGGGCGGCGTCGGCTCACCCGGTGGAGGCTCCCGATGGGCGCGATACGTGGTTTGCAGGTGGGCGACGGCAGGCATCGGGGTTCTCCATAGATTCCTGATCACTCCCTATTGAAGCAAACCTGTCGACTGCGCGCCACCCGCCCTCGCCATCAACGCTCAGGCGTGATGACGCCGGACAAAGAACAGCGCGGTGCCCACGGCCACCAGCACGCTGCCGAAGAAGCGGTTTTGCCAGCGCACGGCACGCGCGTTGCGGAACAGGCCCTGCATGCGCGACGCCAGTAGCGCATAGCCGTGCATCACGATCAGGTCCACAAAGCACATCGTCGCCGCCAGGATAGCCAGTTGCAGCCCGAGCGCATGCGTCGGGTCGATGAACTGCGGCAGCACGGCCACCATGAAGATGATGCCCTTGGGGTTGGTGACGTTCGTCAGCAGCCCCGTGGCGAAGCGCCGGCGCCGGCTCATGATGGTCACGCGCACCGTCTTGTCCTCGCTGTTCTGCGGGTTCGTCTCAACCTTGGCACGCCACTGCTGGATACCCAGGTAGATCAGATACATCGCGCCAATCGTCTTGACCACCAGGAATGCTTCTTCGGACGCCAGCAGCAGTGCGCCAAGTCCACCGCCTGCGATCAGCAGGATGATCACCAGGCCGGTCTGCAGGCCCAGAATCGTCGTCGACGTCTTCTTCAGGCCGTATGACAGGCCGTGGCTCATCGACAGCACGGCGCCCGAACCGGGCGAGACAGCGATCACCCAGCACGCGGCAAAATAGGCCAGCCAGACTTCCCAACGCATGACGAACTCCTTGATTGACTACCTGAAAGACTTGGAACGGATTTAGAACGGGTGAAAACCGGTGAGGAACTGCTCGACCTGCTCGGCCTGGCGCGCATCCTTCGCCGCATCGCCGGCCTCGAGCACCACTGCCTGATAGACACGCGAGCCGGACGCCACCAGCCGCGCGGTCAGTCGGCGCGGTGATTTGTCCTGGGGCGATATGCCAGCGACGGTCACCTCCACGCCGTCCAGCGCGACGGGGGGCTGCCCCGCCGACATGACCGTGACCGGACGCGAGCGCGCGGGGCTGTCGGGATGCGCACCAAGGTTGCCTACCAGTCCGGCCTGCATCGACGCCAGCGCCTCACGCCGTAGCCCCGCATCGTCGGCGGGAAGGGAAACCACGCCGACGGCGAACAACGTGTTGTCGATCCGGGCTGCCTCCATGCGCATCGGCAACTGGCGCCCGGCGATCGCCACATCGCGCGCGGCGCTGGTCGGCTTGTCCGGATATAGCGCCGCATACTGCCCTTCGTTCGAGACGATGGTGCGCCAGTCATAGCGCGGCGAGCAGCCGGCCAGGGCCAGCAGCACGATGGCAATCAGCAGGGGAACGCGAGGGGCAGGTCGGGGGCTGGGGCGGCGCATGGGGGATGTCGGCGCAATCTGGCGCAAGCCGGTATTATCCGGGAAGCCGCGCACGTTCGCACCAGATGCGCACGAAATCAAATGCGGCGACGTCTTCACCAAGTTCTCACGAATACCCACCGACGCCCCAGCATGACGCCCCGCTCGCCCCTGCTTCGCACCGTTCTGCATGGTCTCGCCGCGCTGTTGCTGCTGGTGGGCCCGGCCGTGTCGATGGCGGCAAGCCATCTGCCGCCCGTCACTGACATCGCCGCCCAATCCGCCGACGCCGCGAAACAGGGCGGGCCGCTGGTCGTGCTGGTCAGCTTGCCCGGCTGCACGTATTGCGAGACCGCCCGCCGCAACTATCTGGCGCCACAGGCAGCCGCCGGCGAGATCACCGCGCGCGAGCTCGACATGACGGCCGACACGCCGCTGCGCGACGCCGACGGCACCATGACCACCGCAAAACAATGGGCACGCGCCCACAACATCACGGTGGCCCCGACCGTCCTGTTCCTGGATCGCAACGGCCGCAACCTGGCCAGCCCGCTGCGCGGCCTGCAGCCGGACTTCTACGGCGCTTACCTCGAACAAGCCGTGGATACGGCACGTGCCAAGCTCACCGAAGGGCTGGCGGCGTCCAAGTAGTCAATCACCAGAAAATGCGGCGGAATGCCGCAGATAGTGCGCATTTGATCCGGCTTGCCACTGCCGGCTAACAGCGGCAGTAGAATAGCCGCTGTCTGTAGATGGCCTCCCCTCGGGACCGTAACCCCATGTCGAATTCCGCCACCCCTGCCACACCTTCGAGCAAGAAGCGCTGGCCGATCGCTGTAGCCGTTGTCATCGTCGCGCTGCTCGGCTTCTTCGGCTACCGCGCCATGACGCCCGCGAATACGGTCCCCGACGCCACCTTCACGCTACTTTCGGGCGAAAAGCTCAGCACTGGCGACCTGAAGGGCAAGGTCTACCTGATCAACTTCTGGGCCACAAGCTGCGCCACGTGCGTCAAGGAAATGCCTCAGATGGTCAGCACCTACAAGCAGTTCAAGGACAAGGGGCTGGACTTCGTGGCGGTGGCGATGAACTACGACCCGCCGATGTACGTGATGAACTACGCCAAGACCCGTGAACTGCCATTCAAGGTGGCGATGGACGCCGACGGCGCGGCGGCCAAGGCCTTCGGCAACGTCCAGCTCACGCCGACGACCTTCGTGGTGGACAAGAACGGCAAGATTCTCAAGCGCTACGTGGGCGAGCCTGAGTGGGACGCCCTGCACAAGCTGCTCGACGGCGCACTGGCCAACGCGGCCTGAACAACGCCAAACCCAACGAAAAGGTGCCCATGCGGCACCTTTTTTATTGCCCGGCTCACATCGTCGGGCATCCGGCTTGCCTGTCAGGGCTGTATGGATATACAGTGAGCGCCAGATTTTTCTCATCGCATCCATCCGACTGCCTGCCCTGACGTGTTACCGGAACTTGCCCCTGAAGCCGCTGCCGAGTCGCCCGACACCGAGGTCACCGACGCCCCCGCCTATCTTTCCCGGCTGAATCCGGAACAGCGCGCGGCGGTGGAGTACGACGGTGACGCGCCGCTGCTGATCATTGCCGGCGCGGGCTCTGGCAAGACCAACACGCTCGCGCATCGGGTGGCGCATCTGGTCGTGAACGGCGCAGATCCGCGCCGCATCCTGCTGCTGACGTTCTCGCGCCGCGCCGCCTCCGAAATGGGCCGCCGTGTCGAGCGCATCGTCGACCAGGCACTCGGCATCCAGACCGGCGCGGGGCGCGCCGCGCTGCAGTGGTCAGGCACGTTCCACGCCATCGGCGCCCGCCTGCTGCGCGAGTACGCCGAAACGCTCGGGCTTGCTCCGACCTTCACCATCAGCGACCGCGGCGATGCGGCCGACCTGATGCACGTGGTACGCCATGACCTCGGACTATCCGAGCAGACCTCACGCTTTCCGCGCAAGGAAACCTGCCTCGCGATCTATTCACGCGTGGTCAACACGCAGTTGCCGCTCGAGGTTGTGCTGAAGACGCAGTTCCCGCGCTACGCGATGTGGGCGGACGCGCTCAAGGGCCTGTTCGCCGCCTACGTGGAAGCCAAGCAGAAGCAGCAGGTGCTCGACTACGACGACCTGCTGCTCTACTGGGCGCAGGCGATGACCGAGCCCGCACTGGCGCAGGACATGGGCGCGCGCTTCGACCACGTGCTGGTCGACGAGTACCAGGACACCAACGCGTTGCAGGCGTCGATCCTGCTGGCGCTCAAGCCGCAAGGGCGCGGCCTGACCGTGGTGGGCGATGACGCGCAGTCGATCTACGCATTCCGCGGCGCCACCGTGCGCAATATCCTCGATTTCCCGACACAGTTCTCGCCGCCGGCCGAGCAGGTCACGCTGTCGCAGAACTATCGCTCGACGCAGCCGATCCTCGGCGCCGCCAATGCCGTGATTGGCCTTGCGGCCGAACGCTTCACCAAGGATCTCTGGTCCCTGCGCGAATCGGCGGAGAAGCCCGGCGTGGTGGTGGTCAACGACGAGGCCGAGCAGGCGCGCTTCGTCGTCGAGCAGGTACTGGCGCGGCGCGAGGCTGGCTTGTCGCTGACGCAGCAGGCGGTGCTGTTCCGCGCGGCCGACCACAGCGCCCAGGTCGAGATCGAGTTGGCCCGGCGCAATATCCCGTTCGTGAAGTTCGGCGGACTGAAGTTTCTGGAGTCGACGCACGTCAAGGACGTGATGGCCGTGGTGCGCTGGCTGGAAAATCCACGCGACCGCATGGCCGGATTCCGCACGCTGCAGTTGCTGCCCGGCATCGGCCCGAAAACGGCCGCGCGCGTGCTCGAAGGACTGGAAGCCGCCACCGAACCGTTGATCGCGCTCGAAGCCTTCGAGCCGCCCCCCGCCGCCGCGCCCGCCTGGGATGAACTGGTGACGCTGGCGCGTGCGCTGATGGCGCCGACCTCGCCCTGGCCATCTGAATTCGAACAGGTGATCGCCTGGTACATGCCGCACCTCGAACGGATGCACGACGATGCCGCCGCGCGGCAGGCGGACCTGCAGCAGATCGAGCGCATCGCGGCCACCTATGCGTCGCGGGAACGCTTCCTCACCGAACTCACGCTCGACCCGCCCAGCGCGTCGAGCGACGAATCCGGCGTGCCCTCGCGCGACGAGGACTACCTGATTCTGTCGACGATCCATTCGGCCAAGGGGCAGGAGTGGAAGGCCGTGTACGTGCTCAATGCGGTCGATGGCTGCATGCCATCCGATCTTGCCACCGGCACCACCGAGGAAATCGAGGAAGAGCGCCGCCTGCTGTACGTGGCGATGACGCGCGCGCGCGACCACCTCGACATCGTCGTGCCACAACGCTTCTACGTGCACAACCAGGTCGGCTTTGGCGATCGCCACGTCTACGCATCGCGCACGCGCTTCCTGCCGAACCGCGTGATGCCGAATTTCTACAGCCGCTCGTGGCCGCCCGCGCCGATGCCGGGGGAAGGCCAGCAGGCGAAGGCCTCGCTACCGCAGGTAGACCTCGCCAGCCGAATGCGCGGCATGTGGAAGTAGGAAACCGCTAGTTACCGAAAGTTACCGCCAGAGTTCGTCAGGCCAGTTCGATGCCCGCGCCACGCACGACCTCAACCAGCGCGCCCTGACGGAGCAGCGCCGCCATAGCCTCGATGTCGTCGGTCATATAGCGATCGATCGACAGGAACGGCACGCGCTCCCGCACGAACGCGAACACGGCGCGGCCTGCCGGCGCCAGTTGCTCGACCGCGCCCGCGAGTTCGGCGGCCTGACATGACGCCAGCAACTCCAGCGCGAGGATGTACTGGTTATTGTCGAGAATGCGGCGGGCATTGCGGGCAGCGATCAGCCCCATGCTGACCACATCCTGGTTGTCGCCGTTCGACGGCACACTCTGGATGCTCGCCGGGCTGCAGATCGTGCGGTTCTCGGCAATCAACGCCGTGGCCGGATACTGTGCCCCGGCAAACCCGCACGACAACCCCTCGTTCGCCGCCGCCAGGAACGCCGGCAGATTGTTGTTCAGATGCGGGCTCAGCAGGCGGTTCAGGCGGCGCTCCGACACCACGCCCAGTTGCGTGGCGGCGATGGCCAGGAAGTCCATTGCGAATGCCACCTGCTGGCCGTGGAAGTTGCCGCCGTGGAACAGCTCGCCGTCTTCGAAGAACAGCGGATTGTCATTCGATGAATTCAGTTCGCGCTCGACCACGGTGGCGCAATGGTCGAGCGTATCGCGCACCGCGCCAAGCACCTGCGGAATGCAGCGCAGCGTGTAGGCCTTCTGGATGAACACGCCAGTGCCGGTGTTCTTGGCCTCGCCCGCGCGTGTCTTCATCTCGGCGGACAGTTCGCCATGTCCGGAGAGCCGTGCCGAATCGGCCAGCAGCGCGCGCATGTTCGCCGCCGAGCGGATCTGTCCCGGATGCGGTTTGGCGATGTCGTGCCCATGGGCCATGAAGGCATCGGCCGAGGCGGATAGTCCTTCGAGCGCCAGCGCCGCGATGATCTCGGCCTGCTGGACCTGCGCGCGCAGCGTCTCCAGCAACAGGCACGACACCCCGGTCATGGCCGATGTCCCGTTGATCAGCGCCAGCCCTTCCTTGTACGCCAGCGCGAGCGGCGTGATGCCACGCTCGCGCAGGACTTCGGCCGTGGGTGCCGTACCGCCATCCTCGGTCAGCACCTTGCCTTCGCCGATCAGCGTGATGGCGACGTGCGACAGAGGCGCGAGATCACCGCTGGCCCCGAGCGAACCCACCTGCGGCACGGCTGGCGTGATGCCGGCTTCCAGATACTTCAGCAGTTGTTCGATAACGGCCGGCCGCACCGCCGAGTATCCGCGTGCCAACGCATTGGCACGCGCGACCATCATCGCGCGGACCTCGTCGCGCGAAAACAGCGGACCCACACCCGCGCAATGGCTGCGCAACAGGTTCTCCTGCAGCGCACGGCCATGTTCGATGTCGACCCAGTTGTGTACCAGTTCGCCAAAGCCCGTGGAGACGCCGTAGATCGGCACATTGGCCGCAGCCACCTGCTCGAAGCGGGCGCGGGCATCGGCAACCTTGCCGAGGACGGGCTCCGGGACGATGGCGGCGCGCTGGCCGCGTGCGATGGCGGCGACGGTGTCGGGGGTCAGGTGGTGGCCGTCGATGTCGGCCGGATGGGCGTGGGGCATGGGTCGGGGCGGTAGCAATGGAGGCGCTTGCCCTCTGCCCTGCCGTTATTCCGCTCGCGGGATATCGCGGGACAGGAAGCCGGGGAAGAGAGCCGGGCCAGAGTGTACCGACCCCCGCCTGCCCCGAGTACGGCCGTTACAGTCCGTAGCGTTTGATCTTGTCGTAAAGCGTCGCCTTGCCCACTTGCAGCAGGTCCGCTGCCTGGCTGACCGCACCGCCCGTGCGGGCCAGCGTATCGGCGATCACGGCGCGCTCGTAGCGCTCCATCCGCTCGCGCAGCGGCGTCGATTCGTCAACGGGATCCGCCTTGCCGCCGGCGTGCCCGCCTTCCGGCACGCCCAGCACCAGTCGATCTGCCGCGTTGCGCAGTTCCCGCACATTGCCGGGCCAGGGCCGTTGCATCAGTTGCTGGCGCTGCATCTCGGACAGAATCGGCGCCGGCCGCTGATAGCGCACGGCGGCAACGAGCATGAAGTGCTCGAACAGCGGCACGATGTCCTCGCGCCGCTCGCGCAGCGGCGGTAGCGGAATCGTCACCACGTTGAGCCGGTACAGCAGATCCTGCCGGAACGTACCTTGCGCCACCAGTGCTTCCATGTCGCCCTTCGAAGCCGCGATGATGCGCACGTCGATGGGTATCGACGTATTCGAGCCGAGCCGCTCCAGCGTGCCCTCCTGCAGCACGCGCAGCAGCTTCACCTGCAAGGCCAGCGGCATGCTCTCGATCTCGTCGAGGAACAGGGTGCCACCCGACGCATGTTCGAGCTTGCCCACGCGCCGCTTGCCCGCGCCGGTAAATGCGCCGGCCTCGTGGCCGAACATCTCGCTCTCGAAAATCGACTCTGGCACGGCACCACAGTTCAGCGCGATGAAGGGTTGGTCACGCCGCGTGGAGAGCGCGTGCAGGCTCCGCGCCACGAGTTCCTTGCCCGTACCGGTCTCGCCGTTGATCATCACCGGCACATCGGTAGCCGCCACATTGGCGATCAGGTCGCGCACCTGCGCGATCGCCGGCGACCGGCCGATGATCCGCGTGCCGGCAGCCGGGCCAGCCAGCTCGCGGCGCAGCGCGTGGTTCTCCAGCTCGAGCGCGCGGCGCTCGAGCGCACGGCGCACCGTTTCGGTCAGACGATCCGCGCCGAACGGCTTCTCGATGAAGTCATAGGCGCCCTCGCGCATCGCCTGCACCGCCATCGTGATATCGCCGTGCCCCGTGACCAGGATCACCGGCACGCCCGGCGCGGCATTGCGGCAGTGCTGCAGCAGATCCAGCCCGCTCGCGCCGGACAGGCGCACATCGGTAACCAGCACCCCGGGAAAATCCGCGCCAAGATGCGGCATCGCCGCTTCGGCCGAAGGCAGCGCCAGCACCGAGAAGCCAGCCAGTTCCAGGCTCTGCGCCGTCGCCTGACGCACCAGTGGTTCGTCCTCGACGAACAGCACACGCAATCCGTCCTGCATCGCAATCATGTCTTTACCTGTCATCCTTGACGCCGTTCATGCGCCTCACGCCGTGGCCGTCTGGCGCGAGCGTCGCAGTGTCACGACGAATTCCGCGCCGCCGCCCTCGACATTGCCGGCCGTCAGTTGCCCGCCGAACTCGCGCACGATCGACGACGAAATCGCCAGCCCCAGGCCGAGCCCCTGACCGATCTCCTTGGTCGTGAAGAACGGCTCGAACAGCCGTGGCAGCGCGTCCGGCGCGATGCCGGGTCCATTGTCGCGCACGACCAGCGTCACGGTCTCGTCTGTCGCGCTGACGGCGATATCGACGCGGCCATCCTCGGCGCCGGCCGCTGCAATGGCATCGAGCGCATTGCCGACGAGATTCAGCAGCACCTGCTCGAGCTTGAGTTCGTCGGCCCATACGGCCAGGTCCGCAGCGTCGCCATCGAGCCCCCGCACCCGTAGCATCACCCGACCCAGCCGTGGCGCGATCAGTTGCAGCACATGGTCGATGGCGGCGCGCACGCGCACGGCATTGCGGCGCTGACGCGCCTTGCCCGCGAACAGCTTGAGCTGGCCCGTGATCTTGCCCATCCGCTCGGTCAGATCAGCGATGGCGGAGAGATTGCCGGTGGCTGCATCGAGCTGGCCGCGCTCCAGCAACACGCGCGTGTTGTCCGAGAACGTGCGCAGGGCCGCCAGCGGCTGGTTCAGTTCATGGGTGATGCCGGCTGCCATCTGCCCCAGCGCCGCCAGCTTGCTGGCCTGCACCAGTTCATCCTGCGTCGCGCGCAGTTCGCCTTCGGTCCGCGCGCGCTCGGTCACTTCGGCTTCGAGTTGCTCGTTGATCGCCATCAGGTCGGCCGTACGGGCCTCCACGCGCCGTTCCAGTTGATCGTAGGCCGCTTCCAGCAGCCGGCGGCTGTATTGCATGTCACGCGCGCGCTGGCGGCGCTGGCGCAGGTTCACCAGCAGCAGGCAGATGCACGCATAGGCCAGCGCCGCGCCAATCGTCGCGGTGCGCGCACTGGCCAGCACCGGGTCCAGTTGCGCCATCACCTGCATGTTCCAGCCGGCGGGCCCGACGGCGCGATTGATTTCCAGGTAGCGGTCCGCGCCATCGCTGGACAGACCGAAGTGCGCGCCTTGACCGTCATCGCCATCTCGTGCCGTGGCCCCCGTGCTGCCCGCGGCGCCAACTCTCACCAGCCGTTCGCCATCGTTGAGCGTGGTGCTGGCCAGCCAGCGCGAGACCGGGGAATCCAGCGGCTGGATCGGCAGCGGCGTGACATCGACGTCATGATACTGACGCGTGTTGTGCAGTTCGGCCTGAAGCGTGGGCGGCAGGGGCCGAAGCGTGCGGTACTGCCAGCCCGGCACCGACGACAGGAAGATCACGCCGTGGTCGTCGGACACCATCAGTGGCTCGGTGCTACCGGAGCCCGCGCGCTGGAACCATTCGAGGTTCAGCTTCACCACCGTCACGCCGATGACCTTGCCGCCCGACTCGATCGGCTGGGCGATGTAGTAGCCAGGCTCGTCGCTGGTGATGCCGATCGCGTAGAAGCGGCCAATCTGACCGCGCGATGCCATCTGGAAGTACGGGCGGAAACGGTAGTCGGTACCGACGAAGCTGCCCGGCTCGCCATGATTGCTGGCGGCCAGTGCCAGCCCGCTGGCCGCGATGACGTAGGTGGCCGACGCGCGGGCCCGGGTATTGACCTCGGCCAGGTAGTTGTTGGCCACGGCAATACGGGCCGGGTCTTCAGGATTGGCCAGCAGCGCGCGCACCGAAGGGTGCAGCGATACCAGCGCGGGAAGGAATTCGTAGCGGTCCAGCGTCGATTCAAGCGTGGCCGCATAACGGTCGGCACGCATGGCCGTGGACTGCTGCAATGCGGCGATGCCGCGCTGGACCGAAAACAGCCAGGTCAGCGAGCACAGCGCCAGGAGCCCCACCATCAGCGCGGCGGCAAACCCCCACCAGCGCGTGCTCGACTCCGGCGCGTGCACCGGGCCGGGCGCGGCAGGGTCATGCACGGCAAGGAAGTCGTCGGAATGGGGCATCGGCGCGCGCGGAAGCTCTCGCGCCGATGATACCCGCTGGCGGGGATGGCCGGCAGGTTCATCCGGGACAGCGCCGGCGTCCCCTTCCTGCGGGGCGCCGGTCCCTGCCCGGGTCACGTCAGCGGGCGCTGGCGTCGGCGAGGCTGCTCGCCTCATCTTCGCCCCGCAGCACGCGGGTCAGGCGGGCGCGGTCGAGCTCGTGCTCCCACGCCGAGACCACCACCGTGGCCACGCCGTTGCCAACGATGTTCGTCAGCGCGCGGCATTCGCTCATGAAGCGGTCGATACCGAGGATCAGCACCATGCCGGCCACGGGAATCGTCGGCACCACGGCCAGCGTGGCTGCCAGCGTGATGAAGCCCGAGCCGGTCACGCCGCTGGCGCCCTTCGAGGTCACCATCGCCACGGCCAGGATCGTGAGCTGCTGCATCAGCGTCAGCTCGATGTTGGTGGCCTGCGCGATGAAGATCACCGCCATCGTCATGTAGATGTTGGTGCCGTCCAGGTTGAACGAGTAACCGGTCGGCACAACCAGGCCCACCACCGACTTCGAGCAGCCGAGCTTCTCCATCTTCTCCATCAGGTGCGGCAGCGCAGCCTCGGAGGAGCTGGTGCCGAGCACGATCAGCAGTTCTTCCTTGATATACGCGACAAAGCGGATGATCGAGAAACCGGTCAGGCGCGCCACGGTACCCAGCACCACCAGCACGAACACGATCGCCGTGAGGTAGAACGTGCCGATCAGCTTGAGCAGCGGAATCAGCGAGCCCAGGCCGTACTTGCCGATGGTGAACGCCATCGCGCCGAATGCACCGATCGGGGCCACCTTCGTGATCACGTGCACGATGTGGAAGAACACCTTCGACACCTGGTCCACCATGTCGTGGATGATGCGCGCGCGCTCACCCACCACGGCCAGCGCCGAACCGAAGAACATCGAGACCATCAGGATCTGCAGGATGTCGCCGTTGGCGAACGCGCTGAAGATCGTGTCCGGGATGATGTGCATGAAGAACTCGACCGTGCTCTGACCGTGTGCCTTCGACACGTACTGCGCGATCGACTTCGTGTCCAGCGTGGCCGGATCGATGTTGAAGCCCACGCCCGGTTTGAGCGCGTGCGTGGCGATCAGGCCGAGCAGCAGCGCGAACGTTGACACGATCTCGAAGTAGAGCAGCGCCTTGCCACCCACGCGGCCCACCTTCTTCATGTCGCGCATGCCGGCAATGCCGGACACCACGGTACAGAAGATGATCGGACCAATGATCATCTTGATCAGCTTGATGAAGGCGTCACCGAGCGGCTTCATGGCCACGCCGGTGTCGGGCCAGTAGTGGCCCAGCAGGATGCCCACGAATATCGCGAACAGGACCTGCACGTACAGGATCTTGTAGAAGGGTTTCCTCATGATGTCGTCCTCGGTGTTTGACCGGTGCCCCGGCGCTCGATGGCGTGGCGCGTTGCGCGCCTCGACCTGAACGGCGGCGCGTCTGGAAGTAACTATTTGCAACAGGCGTGCCACCTGGGCACCCAGACGCAAGTCATTGATTTCAAAGAAAAGAGGAGAAATCCAGTGGCACCGGGTTCTGGAATTCCGGAAATCCGGAATTCGCAGCTCCGGAGATTCGGAAGGCCAGATGGCCCCAAACCTCGATATTTGTGAAGCCTTCGTCGCATTCTGGCGTCCATCATGACGGGAGAGCGGCCCGACGGCCCCGGCCAGGGCCCGGATTCCGGAATTCCGTGCACCTCGTGTTACGCGGAGCGGAGGCCGTGAACACGTATAATTCCGAGCTTCCAATTACGGGCGATGGCAGGCCACGACGCCTCGCCACACCGCGCCCCAAGTCAGCCGTCATGAGCAGCTACTACCAACACCACGTCTTCTTCTGCCTGAACCAGCGCGACGATGGCTCTGCCTGCTGCGCCGATCACAATGCGAAGGCCATGCAGGAATACGCCAAGAAACGCTGCAAGGAGCTTGGTATCGCCGGTGGCGAAGGCCGCGTGCGCATCAACAAGGCCGGCTGCCTGAACCGCTGTGAACTTGGACCGGTGCTCGTGGTCTACCCCGAGGCCGTCTGGTACACCTTCGTCGACGAGCAGGACATCGACGAAATCATCGAAAGCCATCTGATCAACGGAAAGCCCGTGCAGCGCCTGATGGTCGATCGCTGAAACGCGTTACCCGCCGAGCCATGCCGGGTCCAGCCCGGTTTTTTGTTGTGCCGCTGTTGTAGTTCCGTAGCTGCGCTGTAGTTACCCAGTAGTTGCCCAGTAGTTGCCCCGTTGTGCGAGAGCCGCCTGCCACCATGAACGCGCATACCCAGGTCACCACCTTCGCCGGCCCTGTCGGCGCCATCGACATCTCCATCGATCTGCCGCAGAACGCGCCCGTGCGCGGTCTGGCTCTCGTCGCGCATCCGCACCCGCTGTTCGCGGGCACCAAGGACAACAAGGTGGCGCAGACGCTGGCGCGTACCTTCGTTGCGCTGGGGTACGCCACGGTGCGCCCCAACTTCCGTGGCGTTGGCGGCACGGCCGGTGAGCACGACAAGGGCATTGGCGAGCAGGACGATCTGCTCGCCGTGATCGACTGGATGCGCACGCAGACCGCGTGGTCGCCCGACGTGGCCACGCTGCCGCTGGCACTGGGCGGTTTCTCGTTCGGCAGCTTCGTGCAGACGCACGTGGCGCGCCGTCTGGCCGAAGCGGGCACGCCCGCGCAACGCCTGGTGGTGGTGGGTACCGCCACGAGCCGCTGGGACGTGGCCAACGTGCCGGCCGACACAATCGTGATCCACGGCGAGCAGGACGACACTGTGCCGCTCGCCAGCGTGTTCGACTGGGCACGCCCGCAGGACCTGCCGGTCATCGTCATTCCTGGCGCCGACCATTTCTTTCATCGCAAGCTGCACCTGATCAAGCAGCTCGTCGTCAACGCGTGGGACCGGTGAATCGCCCCGCCCGCGCCAATCCTTTCTTGTTGGAAACCTACACATGCTGAACAGAGTCACGCCGTACGTCGCATCCGCCATTGCTCCCGTAATCGTTGCGGCAACGCTCGCCGCCGCGCCCGCAGCCGTGATGGCGCAAGGCGTGCCGGTGCCACAGGTCGCCGCCAAGTCCTGGATGCTGTACGACGTGACGAGCGGCCAGGCGCTGGCGTCACAGAATGCAGATATGCGCATCGAGCCGGCGTCGCTGACCAAGCTGATGACGGCTTACCTGGCCTTCGAGGCGCTCAAGGAAAAACGCCTGACGCTGGATCAGACCGTCACGCCGACCGACATCGTCCGCAAGGTGAAAAGCGATGAATCGCGCATGTTCATCGAAGCCGGCAAGCCGGTCAGCGTGCAGGACCTTCTGCTGGGCCTGATCGTCCAGTCGGGCAACGACGCCTCGCTGGCGCTGGCCGAAGCCGTGGGCGGCTCGGAAGAAGGCTTCGTCGTGATGATGAACCGTGAAGCCCAGCGCATGGGCATGAAGAACACGCACTTCACGAACACCGACGGTGTGCCCGATCCGAACCACTACACCACGGCGGTGGACCTGGCGATCCTGACCACGCGCCTGATCAAGGACTTTCCCGAGTACTACTCGATGTACTCGCAGAAGGAGTTCACCTATAACAAGATCAGGCAGCCGAACCGCAACCGTCTGCTGTACATCGACCCGACCGTGGACGGCGTGAAGACCGGCCATACGAAGTCCGCGGGCTACTGCCTGATTTCGTCGGCAAAGCGTCCGCTGGCCAATGTGCCCAACGGCTCGCGCCGACTGGTGTCGATCGTGATCGGCACGGCCACCGAGCAGATCCGCACACAGGAAAGCCTGAAGATCCTGAACTACGGCTTCCAGTTCTTCGACACGCTGCGCCTGTACGACAAGGGCCAGGTGCTGGCCACGCCCGACATCTACAAGGGCAAGACCGGCACGATCAAGATCGGCGTGGCCAACGAGACGTTCGTCACGGTGCCCAAGGGCACGGGCTCGCGCCTCAAGCCGGTGCTGGAGCGCCAGGAACTGCTGATCGCGCCGATCACGGCCGGCCAGCAGGTGGGCACCGTCAAGCTGATGGACGGCGCCAACAAGGTGGCGGAATTCCCGGTGGTGGCGCTCGAGGAAGTGCCGGAGGCCGGCTTCTTCGGCCGCCTGTGGGATACGATCCGCCTCTGGTTCAAGCGCAAGTAAGAGTTCAAGGATTCGAGATGTCTACAGATTCGAACAACGGTCCGCTGATTCCGGGGGAGATTCCGCCGGAACAGTCGCTGATCGAGTACCCGAGCGATTTCCCGATCAAGGTCATGGGCGCGATGCAGGATGGCTTCGCCGAAGCGATCGTGACCCTGATCCAGGACTTCGACCCGAACTTCCACGCCGGCAAGATGGAGATGCGTCCGTCCCGCAACGGCAACTATCTGGGGCTGACGGTGACCGTGTGGGTCACGAGCCGCGAGCAACTCGACGAGCTGTATCGCGCGCTGACCGGGCATCCGATGGTCAAGGTGGTGCTGTAACCGCATGAACGTCATCACCCTCAAGCCGGGCAAGGAAAAGTCCCTGCTCCGGCGCCATCCGTGGGTCTACGCCACGGGCATCGCCGCTACCGAAGGCCGTTGCGAACCGGGATCGACCGTGGTCATCCGCAGCGCGGACGGCCGCTTCCTGGCGCGCGGCGCGTACAGCCCCGAATCACAGATCCGCGCGCGTGTCTGGACGTTCGACGAGAACGAGCCGGTCGATCACGCGATGTTCAAGCGCCGCGTGTCGGCGGCCCTGGCACACCGCAAGCAATGGGTGCGCGACACCAACGCCGTGCGCCTGATCTTCGGCGAATCCGACCGCCTGCCGGGTCTGATCGTCGACTACTACGGCCAGGGCGAACGCGGCCAGCTCGTCTGCCAGTTCAACGCCGCGGGCGTGGAGCAATGGAAAGACGCGCTGGTGCAGGCGCTGATCAAGGAAACCGGCTGCCCGAACGTCTACGAACGTTCTGACGCGGCGGTGCGCCAGCGCGAAGGACTGCCGCTGGTGACCGGCGTGCTGGCCGGCGCCGAGCCCGACCCGGAACTGTCGGTGACCGAGCACGGCGTGCGCTACCACGTCGACGTGCGCAACGGCCACAAGACCGGCTTCTACGTGGACCAGCGCGACAACCGCAAGCTCGTCGGCGACCTCGCCGAGGGCCGCGAGGTGCTGAACTGCTTCTGCTACACCGGCGGCTTCTCGCTGGCGGCGCTGCGTGGCGGCGCCACGTCGGTGACGTCGATCGATTCGTCGGGCGAGGCGCTCAAGATCGCGGCCAGCAACGTGACTCTGAACGGTTTCGATCCGGCGCGCGCCACGTGGCTCGACGCGGATGTCTTCAAGACGCTGCGTGAATTCCGCGCCGAGGGCCGTCAGTTCGACCTGATCGTGCTGGACCCTCCCAAGTTCGCGCCGTCGGCACAGCATATCGACCGTGCTGCCCGCGCTTACAAGGAAATCAACCTGGTCGGGATGCAGTTGCTGCGTCCGGGCGGCCTGCTGTTCACGTACTCGTGCTCGGGTGCGATCAGCATGGAGCTGTTCCAGAAGATCGTGGCGGGCGCGGCCACCGATGCGCGCTCGGATGCGCGGATCCTGCGCCGCCTGTCGGCCGGCACGGACCATCCGATGTCGGCGGCCTTCCCGGAAGGCGAATATCTGAAGGGTCTGCTGCTCGAGAAGATCTGACCGGAATCAGGGACGGGCCGAGAATCGCCAGGAAAGGCCAGACTCAGGGTTTTCCGGAATTGTCCTCGGCCTGACTTCTTGCGGTCACAAACAGCTACTAAGATTCGTCTCACGGTAAGGCATTGGCAGGTGTCTGACCGTCTCTTCTTATCAGTCTTCGTGGTAATCGCCCCGCTAACCCAGCGGGGCCTTTTTTTTGGCTCTGCGCTAACTCGCGCCTCGTCGTAGCCTTCAGCAAGCAGGCAAGGTCTTCGCCCCCCGACCGCCCAGGGGACGATCGGCAGGATTCCGATTCCAGACACCAAGGCAAGCGCATAGACTGCGCCCTCTAGCCCGGCGCCACGCTACCCGAAACTCCCTATAATCGAACGATCGTTCCATAACACGGATGTGAGGAGACTTCATGCCTGCCGCCAAGCTTATTCCGCCAGTGCTGCAAAACCTGGCCCTGCCCGTTATCGCGTCGCCAATGTTCATCGTCAGCTATCCGGAACTGGTGCTGGCGCAGTGCAAGGCCGGCATCGTCGGCTCGTTCCCCGCGCTAAACGCGCGCCCCGCCGAACTGCTCGATGAATGGCTGACCCAGATCCAAGCGGAACTGGCCAACTTCAAGGCGGCGAATCCCGGCAAGCCGGTGGGCCCGATCGCGGTCAACCAGATCGTGCACGCCTCCAACGCGCGCCTCGAGCATGACGTGAAGGTCTGCGTCGAACACAAGGTGCCGATCTTCATCACGTCGCTGCGCGCGCCGCCCAAGGAAATGATCGACGCCGTGCACAGCTACGGCGGCATCGTGCTGCACGACGTCATCAACATTCGCCACGCTGAAAAAGCGATCGAGGCCGGCGTTGACGGCCTGATCCTGGTGGCGGCCGGTGCAGGCGGCCATGCCGGCACGCTATCGCCGTTCGCGCTGGTGGGCGAAGTGCGCAAGTTCTTCGACGGCCCGATCGCGCTGTCCGGCTCCATCGCCACCGGTGAAGCCGTGCTGGCCGCGCAGGCCATGGGCGCGGATTTCGCCTACGTGGGCACACGCTTCATCGCATCGCAAGAGGCGCACGCAGCGCTCGAGTACAAGCAGTCGATCACCAGTTCGGCCGCGTCGGACATCATCTACACGAACCTGTTCACGGGTGTGCACGGCAACTACATCCGCGAGAGCATCGTCAATTCGGGGCTCGATCCGGAGAACCTGCCCGTGGCCGACAAGAGCAAGATGGACTTCTCCAGCGGCAGTTCGAAGGCCAAGGCATGGAAGGACATCTGGGGCGCCGGTCAGGGCGTGGGCCAGATCGAAGACATCCCCACCGCCGGTGAGATCGTGGCACGCATGAAGAGCGAGTACGACGCCGCGCGTGCCCGCCTGGGGCTGGTAGCATAAGGGCGTTTCCGCCCTTGGCGCGCTAGCCGCATTTCTCCAGTTGCAACCAGACGACCCCGAACGCCAGACCACGCTAACGCACCGCGAACGCGCCATTCGAGCGTTCTGGGTCACTTGCGGCACCCTGAGCCTCGCGCTCGGGGTCATCGGCATCTTCCTGCCAGTCCTCCCCACCACGCCATTCGTCCTGCTGGCGGCCGCGTGCTTTGCGCGTGGCTCGGAGCGCTTTCATCGCTGGCTGCTCGCGCATCACCGCTTCGGTCCGCTCGTGCACGACTGGCAGACCCACCGCAGCATCCCGTTTCGGGCCAAATGCCTGGCGTTGTCGATGATGTGGCCTTCGATGATCATCACGGCATGGCTGATGCGCGAACGGCCTGTGGCGTCGATCACGCTGATCGCGATCGCGCTGGGGACCACCGTGTGGATGGTGCGCCTGCCCACGCGGCCTCGCGGTGGCCATGTGCGGAGCAGCAACGCGCAGCCGGAATGATCCAGCGTGCGGATCAGGCGGCCGCGCGGGTCGGCACACGTCAGTCGTAGTCAGTCGTAACTACGCGCATCCTCGATCACCTTGCCATCCTGCGGCAGCGATCCTGCCGGCACGAAGCGGACTTCGCCCCGCAGCCGCAGGACTTCACGCATGGATTCGCGGATGGCCGCCGCCAGCGCCTCGTCTTCGCGCGTGACGTCGCAATGGAGCGTCATCACATCGGCCCCAACTGTGCCTGTCACGATCAGCCGCGCCGCGCGAATCTCCGCATGACGCCGAACGACATCGCCCACCTGCCCCGGGTGGACGAACATCCCCTTGACCTTGGTGGCCTGGTCCGCGCGCCCGAGCCATCCCTTGAGCCGGATATTGGTCCGGCCACACGGGCTTGCCCGATGCGATGAATCGGCCACGATCGCCGACAGGTCGCCCGTGCCAAAGCGGATCAACGGGTAATCGCTATTGCCAAGTACCGTTACCACGACCTCGCCGACTTCGCCTTCCGGCATCGGCTCCGTGCCGCCCGGCTCGACGATCTCGACCAGCACGCCCTCGTCGACCACCCAGCCATCGCCGCCTGCGGTCTCATAGGCGATCAGGCCGAGATCGGCAGTGCCATACATCTGCCGTGCGGTGATGCCGTGGTCCTGCAGCCAGGCACGCAGCGCGGGCGGACAGGCCTCGCCACTGACCAGCGCCTTGGAAATGCTGGAGCACGCCATGCCCATCTCCTCGCCCCGCTCGATCAGCAGCTTCAGGAACGACGGCGTGCCCGCGTAGGCGGAAGGCTGCAGGTTGGCCAGCGCCTGCACTTGTGACTCAGTCTGCCCGACGCCGGCCGGAAACACGCAGCATCCAAGCCGGTGCGCACCCGACTCCATCATCATGCCGGCCGGCGTGAAGTGGTACGAGAACGTGTTGTAGACCAGATCGCCCTCACGGAAGCCGGCGGCGAACATGGCGCGCGCCGTGCGCCACCAGTCTGGTCCATGACCGTCGGGCTCGTGGATCGGGCCCGGCGACTGGAACACATGCCGCAGATCGCGCAGCGGGGTCGCGTTCAGGCCGCCTAACGGCGGCGCGATACGCTGCTGCATGGTCATTTCGGACTTGCGTGTGACCGGCAGCGTCGCCAGCGCGGCACGCGACGTGATGTCGCGCGCGTCGATGTCGCAGAGTATCTCCGCGAAGTAAGCCGCGTGCGACTGCGCATGGGCAATCTGCCGCACCAGGGCGGCAAACAGCGCCGCCTCGCGCTCGGCCGGATTGCGTGTCTCGAGGGCATCGAAATATTCAACAGGATCAGCAGCCATGGTCTGTCTTGTGTTCACGCCAGCCAGCGCTTGCGGCGGCGGTAGCTCTTCACATCGCGGAACGACTTGCGCGCGGCACCATCCGCATCGTTGGCGGCCACGCCCAGGTAGAACTCCTTGACGTCCTCGTTGGTGCGCAGCGATTCCGCATCGCCATCCATCACCACGCGGCCGTTTTCGAGGATGTAACCGTAGTCGGCATGGCGCAGCGCCACCATCGTGTTCTGCTCGGCCAGCAGAAAGCTGACGCGCTCGCGGGTATTCAGGTCACGCACGATCTCGAAGATCTCCTCGACGATCTGCGGCGCCAGGCCCATCGACGGCTCGTCGAGCAGGATCATCGCCGGCTTGGCCATCATGGCCCGCCCGATCGCGCACATCTGCTGCTCGCCGCCGGACGTATAGCCTGCCTGCGATTTGCGGCGCGTCTTCAGGCGCGGAAAGTACGCGTAGATCTTCTCAAGTTCATCGCGTGTCTGGCCGCGCGACAGCCCGCGGGTATAGGCGCCCGTCAGCAGGTTTTCCTCGATCGTCAGGTGCGCGAAGCAGTGGCGCCCCTCCATGACCTGGATCACGCCGCGCTTGACCAGATCGTTTGGCGTGAGCTGGTCCACGCGCTGCCCGCGATATTCGATCGAGCCCTTGGTGACATCGCCACGCTCCGCATGCAGCAGATTCGAGATCGCCTTGAGCGTGGTGGTCTTGCCCGCGCCATTGGCGCCCAGCAACGCCACGATGCGACCCTCAGGCACTTCGAGCGACACGCCCTTGAGCACGAGGATCACGTGGTCGTAGATGACTTCGATGTTGTTGACGGATAGAAGGGTCATGTCCGCATCCCAGATCGTTTTGCTCCCCGCCCCCACGAGTGGGAGCGGGGGAAAGGCAACGCCTACGACTTCATGCAAGCCGGCGTGATGCCCTTTTCCTTCGCGTACTGCGCCGCCGTGGCCTTGAACAGCGGGTGGATCAGGCTCTTGTTACCCTCGATCCAGTCGGACACCACCACCCACTTGGCGCCGTCCCACTGCTGGATCTTCACCTTGCCGGAGCCCTCGTGGTTGTCGCAGCTCGTCTTGATCTCCGGCAGCAGGCCGGTGGCGCCAACCTGCTGCAACCGCGCGCTGGTCAGGTTCAGGTTCTCGAAGGCCCAGCGCATTTCGTCGCCGCTCATCACCTTGCCCTTGCCGAACTTCGCCTGCGCCCCGCGGATGGCTTCGACGGTCACCACGGCCGCCGACACGCCGCGGTTATAGAGCACCGAGCCGACCTTGTTGCGATCCTGCATGTTGCCCTTGCCGGCGCCGTAGACCACCTTCTCGATGTCAGCAATCAGCGGCACGTTCTTGCCAGCCACGTTCCAGGTGGCGCTCATGTAGCCCTTGGCGGCCTCGCCGGCCGGTACCGTGTCCTCCTCGGACCCGGCCCACCACGACCCGATCATCTTGTCGCGCGAGTAGCCGACCTTCTGCGCAGCCTTCAGCGCGGTCTGGTTCATCACGCCCCAGCCCCAGAAGATCACGTAGTCAGGATTCTCCTGGCGGATCTTGAGCCACTGCGCACCCTGCTCGTTGCCCGGGTGCGCCACGGGAATCTCGACCAGGTTGAACTTGCCGAGTTTGGCTTCGGCCTCGAGCGCGACGATCGGCTCCTTGCCGTAGGCCGAATCGTGATACAGGTAGACGATCTTCTTGCCGGCCAGCGATCCGCCGTTCTTCGACGCCAGGAACTTGACGATGGCCGATACCTGCATCTGGTACGTCGTCACCAGCGGAAACGCGTACGGGAAGACCGAGCCATCCACTGCATCGGTACGTCCGTAGCCCATCATCACCAGCGGCACCTTGTCGGCGGCGGTCTTGTCGACCAGCGCGTACGAGATACCCGTGGACATTGTGTGATAGGCGGTGCCCTTGCTCGCGCTGCTCTTGGCCTTCAAGCGCTCGTAGCACTCCACGCCCTTGGCGTTGTTGTACTCGGTCTCGCACTCTTCCCAGCCCAGCTTGACGCCGTTGACGCCACCTTCCTTGAGATTGACGTAGTTCAGGTAGTCCACGAAGCCGCCATAGAACGACTGGCCGTTGGCGCCGTACGGGCCAACACGGTAGCTCGGCAGCGCGACGAACTGATCATTGGTTTGCGCCAGCGCCGGCAATGCCGGTACCAGCATGGCAGCCGCGACGCTGACCACAAGGGCGGCGCGCTGCACGTTGCGAAACACGGTTGTCATCACAGTCTCCTTCACCTCGATCGGGCGTTGTTATGGGAACGACATGAAATACGGGCACACGGGACTAGTGCGGGAATGGCCACAAGCGCAGCTTCTCCTTGGCGATCTGCCAGAGGCGAGCCAGGCCATGCGGCTCGACGATCAGGAAGAAGATGATCAACCCGCCGAACACCATGAGCTGGATATGCGACACCGTGGCGTTCGTGAACGGCAGGTGCAGCGACGACGCCAGCGCGGGCAGCACGTTGTCGAGAAATATCGGCAGCAGCAGGATGAATGCGGCGCCCAGGAACGAGCCCAGGATGCTGCCCACGCCGCCGATGATGATCATGAACAGGATGCGGAACGACAGATCGAGCGAGAAGCCATCTGGCTCCACCGAGCCCAGATAGCAGAACGCATACAGCGCGCCAGCCACGCCGCAATAGAAGGAGCTGACTGCGAACGCCAGCAGCTTGGTGCGCATCAGCGGGATGCCGATCACCTCGGCCGCCACGTCCATGTCGCGCACCGCCATCCACGCGCGGCCCGTGGCCGAGCGCACCAGGTTCTTGGCGATCAGCGCCAGCACGGTGACGATGCCCAGCACAAACAGATACTTCTTCACCGGGGTGTCGATCGCCACGCCAAACAGGTCGAGCCGCTGCGCCGTGATCACGCCCGAGGAACTGTTGTTCGACAACCAGGGAAACTTGGTCAGCGCCCACACCACGAAGAACTGCGCGGCCAGCGTGGCCACCGCCAGGTAGAAGCCCTTGATGCGCAGCGACGGCAGCCCGAACGCCACACCCACCACCGCCGCCGACGCGCCGGCCAGGATGAACGTCAGCAGCACCGGAATGCCTTCGATCCGAAGCTGGAAGTTGTAGGCCGCGTACGCGCCCACCGCCATGAATGCGGCCGTGCCGAGCGAGAGCTGGCCAGCGTAGCCGGTGAGAATGTTGAGTCCAAGCGCCGCCAGCGAGAAGATCAGGAACGGCGTCAGGATGGCGCTGAGCCAGTATTCGGTGCCGACGAACGGAATCGCCACGAACGCCACCGCCATCAGCAGGGCAAAGAAGATGCGGTCCTGCCGGATCGGGAAAATCTGGCTGTCGGCAACGTAGCTGGTCTTGAACTGTCCGGATTCGCGATAAAGCATGTCGGCTCTCCGTCAGACGCGGTCGATGTGCTTCTCGCCGAACAGCCCCTCTGGCCGTACGAGCAGAAACAGCAACGCGAACACATACGGGAACCAGCCTTCGATCCCCCCGAAATTGCCGCCGAACACCGACTGGAACACCGGCGGGATGTAGATCTCGGCCAGCTTCTCCGATGCGCCGATGATCAGCCCGCCGACGATCGCGCCGGGCACCGACGTGAAGCCGCCGAGAATCAGCACCGGCAGCGCCTTGAGCGCCGTCAGCGTCAGCGCGAACTGCACGCCATTGCGCGAGCCCCACAACATGCCGGCCACCAGCGCCACGAATCCGGCCACGCCCCAGACGATGGCCCAGATGTTCTGCAGCGGAATCCCGAGCGAAAGCGCGGCCTGATGGTCGTCCGCCACCGCGCGCAGCGCGCGGCCGACCTTGGTGTACTGGAAGAACAGCGCCAGCCCCGCCACCAGTACTGCCGCGATCAGCGCGGCGGCCAGGTCGAACTTCGACACGACGATGTTGAAGCGCGTCAGGATCGATTCAATCGGCTCGTCAACGATGCCGAGCTGGATCGGGCGCACCTCGTTGCCGAAAAGCAGCGGCCCCAGCCCCTCCAGGAAGAACGACAGCCCGATCGTGGCCATGAACAGCGTGATTGGCGGCTGGTTGACCAGCTTGCGCAGCACGAAGCGCTCGGTGCTCATGCCGACGATGATCATGACGATGAACGCGCCGATCACGGCGGCCCACATCGGCAGCCCCTTGTCCATCAACCCGACCACGGCAAGCGCGGCGAAGTAGACCATCGCGCCCTGCGCGAAGTTGAACACGCCTGACGCCTTGTAGATCAGCACGAAGCCCAGTGCCACGAGCGAGTACATCAGTCCTGACAGCAAGCCGCCGATCAGGATTTCGAAGAAGAAACTCATCGCCGCTATCCTCTCAATGCTCTCTATGACCCCGGGGCGCTCAGTGCGCCGTGCCGAGGTATGCGCGAATCACGTCCGGGTTCGACTTGACCTCATCGGGCGTGCCATCGCCGATCTTCTTGCCGTAGTCGAGTACCACCACGCGGTCGGAGATATCCATCACCACGCCCATGTCGTGCTCGATCAGCACGATGGTGGTGCCGAACTGATGGTTCACGTCCAGGATGAAACGGCACATGTCCTGCTTCTCTTCCACGTTCATGCCCGCCATCGGTTCATCGAGCAACAGCATCGACGGTTCCGCAGCCAGCGCGCGCGCCAGTTCCACGCGCTTCTGCAGGCCGTAAGGCAGCCTGCCGACCGGTGTCTTGCGGATCGCCTGGATCTCGAGGAAGTCGATCACCTCCTCGACCTTGCGGCGATGACGCATCTCTTCGGCGCGGGCCGGCCCCCACCAGAGCGCGTGGGCGAACACGCCCGTGCGGAACTGCGTGTTGCGGCCGGTCATGATGTTGTCCAGCACGGTCATGCCCTTGAACAGCGCGATGTTCTGGAACGTCCGTGCGATGCCCTGGCGCGCAGCAGCCGTGGGATGCATCTGGCGACGCTCCTGGCCTCGAAACACGATGCGGCCCTGCTGCGGGTGATAGACGCCGTTGATCACATTCAGCATCGAACTCTTGCCCGCGCCGTTCGGGCCGATGATTGCGCGGATCTCGTGCTCGCAGACGTCGAACGAGATATCGGTCAGCGCCTTCACGCCGCCGAACGACAGCGAGATGTTCTGCAGATCGAGAATCACGTCGCCGCGCGTGCGAACGTGGGACGTCGACTCTGGCTCACGCGCACTGCCGGGGCGCGGGCTGTCGCCGTGCGTGCCCTCCACGTGCCCGGCCGGGGCAATCGCGCCCGGCGGCACCAACGTGCCTGTGGCGTCCACGCGGGCCATGCCGCCTTGCCACGCTGTCTGGGTGACCGTCATGCCATACCCTCCGTGCTCACGCCGCGCGCGCGCCGCCTACGGGCGGGAAGCGCTTCACATCCACCAGCTTCAGCGTGGCCGACACGCTGCCCTCGCGCCCATCCTCGAACTTCACGCGCGTCTCGATGAACTGCTCGGGCTTGCCCGCATAGAGCGCCTCGACCAGCACGCCGTACTTCTCCGCGATGAAGCCGCGCCGCACCTTGCGCGTGCGCGTGAGTTCGTCGTCGTCCGGATCGAGTTCCTTATGCAGGATCAGGAAGCGTGCGATCTGCGACCCAGCCAGCATCGCATCGGCGGCCAGATCGGCGTTCACCTGCTCGACGCATTCGGCGATCATCGCGATCACGTCGGGCTGGGCAGCCAGGTCGACGTAGCCCGCATAGGGCAAATGGCGGCGCTCGGCCCAGTTGCCCACGGCGTCGAAGTCGATATTGATAAACGCGCAGACGCGGTCGCGGTCGGTACCGAAGGCCACCGCTTCCTTGATGTACGGGAAGAACTTGAGCTTGTTCTCGATGTACTTGGGCGCGAACATCGAGCCATCGGCCAGCTTGCCCACGTCCTTGGCCCGGTCGATGATCTTGAGGTGCCCGTCGGCATCGATCACGCCGGCGTCGCCGGTCAGGAAGTAGCCTTCGTCGTTGATCGCCTCGCGTGTGGCGTCGTCGCGCTTGTAGTAGTTCTTGAGCAGCCCCACGCCGCGCACCAGCACTTCGCCGTTTTCGGCGATGCGGATTTCCATGCCTGGGGCGGCCGGTCCCACCGTATCGAACTTGACCTGGCCGTCCGGCTGCAGGCAGACGTAAGCGCAGGTTTCGGTCTGGCCGTAGAACTGCTTCAGGTTAATGCCGATCGAGCGATAGAAGCGGAACAGGTCCGGGCCGATCGCCTCGCCCGCCGTGTAGCCCACGCGGATGCGGCTCATGCCAAGCACGTTGCGCAGCGGGCCGTAGATTAGCGCTTCACCCAGCGCATAGCGCAGCCGATCCAGCGTCGCTACCGGCCGCTTGTCGAGGATGTCCGCGCCGCAACGGCGCGCCACGTTCATCGCCCATTGAAAGAGGCGGCGCTTGATCCAGCCCGCGTCCTCCATGCGAATCATGACTTGCGTCAACAATCCTTCATAGATGCGCGGCGGCGCGAAGTAGTAGGTCGGGCCGATCTCGCGCAGATCTGTCATCACGGTCTCGCGGGACTCCGGGCAGTTCACGGTGAAGCCTGCCACCAGCGCCTGCGCGTACGAGAACAGGTTGTCGCCTACCCAGGCCATCGGCAGGTACGACAGCACGTCGTCATCGGCACCAAGGCCATCGAACTTGCAGCCGTTACGGGCCGAGCCAATCAGGCCCGCATGCGAGTGGCACACGCCCTTCGGTTTGCCAGTGGTGCCGGATGTATAGAGGATGATGGCCGTGTCTTCCGGCGCGCCGGCCTGCACTGCCGCGTCAAAGAATCCGGGGTTCGCGCGGTCGAACTCGCGGCCGATCTCCTGCACGCGTTCGTACGAAAGCAGCGACGGATGATCGTAGTCGCGCAATCCGCGTGGGTCTTCGTAGATCAGGTGGCGTACCGCGCGGCCACGCGCGGCGAGCTGCGATTCCACTTCGAGCAGCTTGTCGACCTGTTCCTGGTCCTCGACGATCGCGAACTCGATCTCCGCATCGTCGAGCACGTAGATCATCTCGTTGGCGATCGCGTCCTGGTACAGCGGCACCGGAATGCCGCCCAGCGCCTGGGCGGCGGTCATGGCCCAGTAAAGACGCGGACGGTTGTCACCGACCACGGCCAGGTTCATGCCGCGCCGGAAGCCCAGCGCCGCGAGCCCACAGGCAAGGGCCCTAACCTCGTTCGCGGTCTGCGACCAGCCATATGTCTGCCAGATACCGAGATCCTTCTCGCGATAGGCCGGATGATCGGGCCGCTGCGTGGCGTGCGCCAGCAGGCATCGCGGGAAGGTCGTTGCCGACGATTCCTGCATCGCTGTCTCCTCTCCACCATCGGACGCAGGGTTGGTTCCCTACGGGCCACGCCGGGTATCAAGCCCCCAGACCGGTCGTTATACTGGGCACGTCACATGCGGCGCTGCCGCACTGCATCATGCCTGCCTTGCCTGTTTGTGCAATCGCACCTGGATGTGCTGGCAAAGGCCGGTTCCGCGTGATCGTAAGATAGCCGATGCCATCCCCCGGGGTTGTCACGCCGATGACAATTCCGGGTTAATCCCTACGATTGAGATGACCGCCACCAACAACGACTTCATCGACCGATGCGCCTGGGCCACCAACCTGAGCCCCGAACAACGCGCGCGTGTCAAACGCGTGACTACGGTGCGCGAGTACACCCAGGGCGAGTATGTCTGCCACAAGGGCGAGATGGCCGAGCACTGGCTCGGCGTCGTGGAAGGCGTGGTCAAGATCACAACTGTCTCGCCGTCGGGCAAGTCGGTCACGTTCACGGGCGTGCCCACGGGCGGATGGTTTGGCGAAGGCGCGGTGCTCAAGCACGAGATCCGCAAGTACGACGTCATGGCGCTGCGCCGATCACGTATCGCCTTCATTCCCATCGAGACTTTTCAGTGGTTGCTGGATACCAGCCTGCCGTTCACGCGATTTCTGCTGATGCAGCTCAATGACCGGCTTGGCCAGTTCATCGCGGCGGTCGAATACGAACGGCTGCTCGACATCGATTCACGCGTGGCACGCGCCGTGTCGTCGCTGTTCAATGAGAGCCTCTATCCCGGCATTGGCACCACGCTCGAAATCTCGCAGGAGGAGATCGGACTGCTCGCAGGCATCTCGCGTCAGCGCGCGAACCAGGCCCTCAAGGTGCTGGAACAACAGGGGCTGGTGCGTGTGGATTATGGTGTGATCGAAGCACTCGATCTGGAGGGACTGCGGCAGTATGGGGAATGACGATCAGCCAGCGCTGCGCAGCCATTTCCGGTAGGCCTTTCGCCACCTTCGGCCCCTCCTCGCCGTGGCGGAAGGGGCCGGATCAGCGCGCAACGCGCGCGTGAGACTTACTTGCTGTACACGTACACGCCACGGCCCGTCTTGCGGCCCAGATAGCCTGCGGCCACCATTTCGCGCATCAGCATGGCCGGACGGTACTTCGGATCGGCGAACTCGGTGTAGAGCACTTCCATGACGGCAAGCATCGTGTCCAGACCGATCATGTCGGCCAGCGCCAGCGGACCGATCGGATGATTGCAGCCGAGCTTCATGCCTTCGTCGATTTCCTCGGGCGAGGCCAGGCCTTCACCGAGCACGCAGAACGCTTCGTTGATCATCGGGCAGAGAATGCGGTTGACCACGAAACCCGGGCTGTTCTTGACCGTGATCGGGTACTTGCCCAGACGCTTGGCGAGGTCCTCGACGTCGGCGTGCGCGGCATCGCTGGTCTGCAGGCCACGAATCAGTTCGACCAACGCCATCATCGGCACCGGGTTGAAGAAGTGCATGCCGATAAAGCGGTCCGCGCGCGACGTTACAGCGGCCAGCTTGGTGATCGAGATCGACGAGGTGTTCGATGCAACGATCACGTCGGGGCCGACGATGCCATCGATCTGCTTCAGGATCTTGACCTTCAGGTCGAAGTTTTCGGTGGCCGCCTCGATCACGATGTCGGCGCGCTTCAGATCGTCGTACGACGTGCTGCCGTGGATACGTGCCAGCGCCGCGGCCTTGTCCGCCTCGGTGGCCTTTTCCTTCTTGATCAGACGGTCGAGGCTGCCGGCCACGGTGGCGATGCCCTTCTGGACGGCGGCGTCGCTGATGTCGATCATCACCACGTCGATGCCGACCACCGCGCAGGCCTGCGCAATGCCGTTACCCATCGTGCCGGCACCAACGATGCCCACTGTCTTGATTGCCATGTCTGTCTTCCTTCCTTCAGTTTCCAGTTGTTTGGTGATTCGATTTTCGGGCGCGCTCAGCCCTTGAGCTTCGCCAGCGCGGCAATGACGCGCTCGGCGTGCTGCTTGAGCACGCCCATGTCCTGTTGCTGGCGTGCATGGCCGCGCAGCGGCTGGTCCACGTAGCGCGGCACGATATGAAAGTGGATGTGCGGCACGGTCTGGCCGGCCGCTGCGCCATTGAACTGGCTGATCACCACGCCATCGGGCTGGAAGGCCTCGCGCACGCCACGCGCGACGATCTGCGTCGCACGGATCGCCGCGGCCGCGCCGGCCTCGGACAGGCCGAACACGTCGACGGCCTGCTCCTTCGGCACCACTAGTGTGTGACCGTCTGATTGCGGCATGATGTCCATGAACGCAATCGTGTCCGCGTCTTCATAAACCTTGAAGCACGGGAGTTCGCCGCGCAGGATGCGCGCGAAGATGTTGTTGCTGTCGTACTCGGCCTGCATGGGTGTCTCGGTTTTTCAAGCGGAACGCTGAGTGTAGCCCCAGCGTCCGCCGCCGTGAACCGCCCCACCCATTATTTCCATCGACGCAATTACATATTGCGCCGGTATTGCCCACCGACCTCGAACAGCGCGTGCGTGATCTGCCCCAGCGAGCACACGCGCACGGCGTCCATCAGCACGGCAAAGACGTTCCGGTTGTCGATCACGGCCTGGCGCAGCCTTGCCAGCATCGCCTCCGCATCGGCCTGGTGCGCCCCATGGAATTCCGTCAGGCGGTGCAACTGGCTCTGCTTCTCGTCCTCGCTGGAGCGGGCCAGTTCCAGCGTTTGTGGCGTCGGGTCCCCGTTCGGATTGCGGAACGTGTTCACGCCGATGATCGGCAAGGTGCCGTCGTGCTTGAGCTGTTCGTAGTACAGCGATTCCTCCTGAATCTTGCCGCGCTGGTAGCCGGTTTCCATCGCGCCCAGCACCCCGCCGCGCTCGGCGATGCGCTCGAACTCCTGCAGCACGGCCTCCTCGACGAGATCGGTCAGTTCCTCGATCAGGAAACTGCCCTGATTCAGGTTCTCGCACTTGGCCACGCCCCATTCGCGATTGATGATCAGCTGGATCGCCAGCGCCCGGCGCACCGATTCGGCCGTCGGGGTGGTGATGGCTTCGTCATATGCGTTGGTGTGCAGCGAATTGCAGTTGTCGTAGATCGCGATCAGGGCCTGCAGCGTGGTGCGGATGTCGTTGAAATCGATCTCCTGCGCGTGCAGTGACCGGCCCGATGTCTGGATGTGGTACTTGAGCTTCTGGCTGCGGTCGTTGGCGCCGTACTTGTCGCGCATCGTCACCGCCCAGATGCGGCGTGCCACGCGGCCCAGCACGCTGTACTCCGGGTCCATGCCGTTCGAGAAGAAGAACGACAGGTTGGGCGCGAAGTCGTCGATATGCATGCCGCGCGCCAGATAGGCCTCGACATACGTGAAGCCGTTGGCCAGCGTGAAGGCCAGTTGCGAAATCGGATTCGCACCGGCTTCGGCGATGTGATAGCCCGAGATCGACACGGAGTAGAAGTTGCGCACCTGATGGTGGACGAAGTACTCCTGGATGTCCCCCATCACCTTGAGCGAGAACTCGGTCGAGAAGATGCACGTATTCTGGCCCTGGTCTTCCTTCAGGATGTCAGCCTGCACCGTGCCGCGCACGTTCTGCAGCACCCACGCGCGAATCTTCGCTTCCTCGTCGGCTGTCGGATCGCGGCCGTTATCGGCGCGGAAACGGTCGATCTGCTGGTCGATGGCCGTGTTCATGAACATCGCCAGGATCGTGGGCGCCGGGCCGTTGATCGTCATCGAGACCGACGTGGACGGGTTGGTCAGGTCGAAGCCATCGTAGAGAACCTTCATGTCCTCGAGCGTGGCGATCGACACGCCGGAGTTGCCCACCTTGCCGTAGATGTCCGGCCGCTCGTGCGGGTCTTCACCGTAGAGCGTGACCGAGTCGAACGCCGTGGACAGCCGCTTGGCCTCCATGCCTTCGGAAACGAGCTTGAAGCGGCGATTGGTGCGGAAAGCATCGCCCTCGCCCGCGAACATGCGCGTGGGGTCCTCACCCTCGCGCTTGAACGCGAACACGCCGGCCGTGTACGGGAAGCTGCCCGGCACGTTCTCGCGCATCAGCCACTTCAGGATCTCGCCTTCGTCCTCGAAGCGCGGCAGCACCACCTTGCGGATCTTGGTGCCCGACAGCGTGGTGCTGATCAGGCCGGTGCGGATTTCCTTGTCGCGAATCTTCACGACGTACTCGTCGCCGCTGTAGGCCTGCTGCATTTGCGGCCACATCGCCAGCAGCTTGCGCTCCACCGCGCCAAGCGAGACGTCGCGTTCGCTGGCCAGCGTCTCGAGCGCGGCACTCTCGTGGCCAGCGCCCTGCAGCATGTCATGCGCCGCGCGCAGTTGCTGGCGCTCACGCGCCAGTTTGCTCTGGGCGACCACGCGGCGATGGTAGGCGCGCACCGTATCGGCCAGTTCCGCCAGATACCGGCTGCGCGCAGGCGGCACGATCACATTCTGGCCGGTCGAGATCCGGCCTTCCAGATTCGGCAGCGTGCCCGGCTTCAGGCTCATGCCACGCGCGCCCAGCGCCCCCACCAGTCCCTGGTAGAGCATGGTCACGCCATCGTCATTGAAGCGCGATGCCTGCGTGCCATAGACCGGCATGTCCTCGGCCCGGCTGTGCCATTGCTCGCGGTTGCGCTGCACCTGCTTGGCCACGTCGCGCCAGGCGTCCTGCGCACCCTTGCGGTCGAACTTGTTGATGGCCACGAAGTCGGCGAAGTCGAGCATGTCGATCTTCTCGAGCTGGCTGGCCGCGCCGAATTCCGGCGTCATCACGTAGAGCGACAGGTCGACGTGCGGCACGATGGCTGCGTCGCCCTGGCCGATGCCGGACGTCTCCACGATCACGAGATCGAAACGCGCCGCCTTGCACGCGGCGATGACGTCGGGCAGCGCCTGGGAGATCTCCGAGCCAGCCTCGCGGGTGGCCAGCGAACGCATGAAGATGTTCGGGTGGTTGATCGCATTCATGCGAATGCGGTCGCCCAGCAATGCGCCACCCGATTTGCGGCGCGACGGGTCGATCGAGATCACGGCGATCGAAAGCGCGTCGTCCTGATCAAGCCGGAAGCGGCGAATCAGTTCATCGGTCAGCGATGACTTGCCCGCGCCGCCCGTGCCAGTGATGCCCAGGACCGGCACGGCAGCGGCCTTCGCCTGGGCATGCAGTGCGCTGACCAGTTCCGGGTCCGCCTTGCCGTTCTCGAGCGCGGTAATCAGTTGCGCCAGCGCGCGGCGGTCGCCGGCGACCACGGTGTCGAGCGTAGTGGGTGCGTAGCGCGTCAGGTCGATATCGCAACGCTGCGCCATGTCGGTGATCATGCCGGCCAGCCCCATGCGCTGGCCGTCCTCGGGACTGTAGATGCGGGCCACGCCGTAGGCCTGGAGCTCGCGAATCTCGTCCGGCACGATCACGCCGCCGCCGCCGCCGAACACCTGGATGTGCTCGCCGCCGTGCTCGCGCAGCAGATCGATCATGTACTTGAAGTATTCGACGTGCCCGCCCTGGTAGCTGGAGATGGCGATGCCCTGCACGTCTTCCTGCAGCGCGGCCGTGACGACCTCTTGCACGGAGCGGTTGTGGCCGAGGTGGATGACTTCACACCCCTGCGACTGAAGGATGCGCCGCATGATGTTGATCGACGCGTCGTGGCCGTCGAACAGCGACGCCGCGGTGACAAAGCGCACCTTGTTGGCCGGTCCCCGGCCAGGCACTGCCGGCGGCTTGGCGGCCGCGGTCCTGCTCACATCAGAAAGATCAGTCATTGTCTCCACCGCTCTGTTTTGTGGCTGGCTGCCGCACGCCGGTGGTTCTGACGACCACGTTGACGAGGGCCGGACGATTATATGACGTTTACGTTAACGTAAGGCAAGGCGCGCGCGTAAGCCTCGGTCGCCATGGCGGCATCGTCGCACAGAGGAGGGACTGGGTGAAGCGGCGTGATGGCCACGGACGCCCGCCAGGCGGGCGTCGGGGTCCAGACAGTAAAGCCGTAGCGGCGAATCAGGGGCGGATCAGGCGCTGATCCGCGGGCAGTCGCCGAAGGCGGCGGTCTTGTGTTCGCCCCAGCGGCGGGCAAACTGGCGGGTGATGAAGACCGCGCGCCGCAACGACCACGGCGCGGGGGATTCGGTCAGCAGGAACCGCGACCCGGGTGCGTCGCCCGACAGCCAGACGCGCGTGCCTTCCGGCAGCGTCATGACATCGCCGGGCCGCAGCCAGATATCGGCCAGATGCCCTTCCACGGTCAGCCACAACCGGCCTTCCAGCGCGGTGACGCTGTGGCCGTGCCGGGCACGCCACGTCACGGGTTGGTCGGGTTCTTCAAGCTCAAATGTCCTGAGTTCGCGCATGGGTGTCTCCTGATCTTGCCGGCGCGACGGTGAGGATTCCGGTGACGCCGCGCCACGCTTCCATTATTCATGGCGCGGACTACAATCCCATGCACAGTTCCGAACAGTTTTCATTGAACTGTTCAGTAGTTTTTGCTGACAGTTGCCGCTGCCGCCTCCTATGAGACTCCTACTAGACCCCTCCACCGGCGTACCGCTGACCGAACAGATCGTGCTGGGCGTGAAGGCCTGGATCAGCTCGCGGGAAGCGCTGCCTGGCGCGCGTCTGCCGTCGATC
Organism: Cupriavidus sp. Met-2; assembly: GCF_049843575.1. NCBI lineage: Bacteria > Pseudomonadati > Pseudomonadota > Betaproteobacteria > Burkholderiales > Burkholderiaceae > Cupriavidus > Cupriavidus sp. Met-2. Next base: position 40,993 of record NZ_JBBHZL010000001.1, on the reverse strand, counting down.
CGGCAAATGGCCGCCGAGCACGGCATCAGCCGTTTTCCGGTTATCGAGGCCTACGACCGCTTGGTCTCGCAGGGATTGGTCGATTCGCGGCAAGGCTCGGGCTTCTACGTCGCGGACAGCACGCTGGCCGGGCGCAGTGGGCGCGGCTGGTCCGACCCGAGTCTGGCCGAGGACCTGTCGCTCCATATCATCGACCAGTTCCACCACCCCAGTGGCACGCTGAAGCTGGCTGGCGGCTTCGTGCCCGAGGAATGGCGCGACGTGGAGGGCCTGACGCAGGCCATTCGCCACATCACGCGCCACGACATCGACAGCGTGATCCACTACGCCACGCCGCTGGGTCATCCGGAACTGCGCAAGCAGGTGCTGACGCGCGTGCGGCAGGTCGGCATCCAGGCCGAGTTGTCTCAGATCCTGATCACGACGGGCGCAAGCCAGGCGCTCGACCTCGTGGCGCGCCACCTGCTCAAGCCCGGCGATACCGTGTTCGTGGAAGACCCCGGCTACTACAACCTGTTCGGCTTGCTGCGCATGCAGGGCGTGCAGCTCGTGGGCGTGCCGCACACGCCGAACGGGCCTGACCCCGAGGCCTGCGAGCGCCTGCTGCGTGATCACAAGCCGAAGCTGTTCTTCACGAACAGCGTGCTGCAGAACCCCACCGGCTCGACGCTGGCGCCACCGGTGGCATTCCGGCTGCTCGAACTGGCGCGCAAGCACAACTTCCGTTTCGTGGAAGACGACATCTTCTCGGACTTCCAGCTCAACTTCACCGACCGGCTGGCCACGCTCGACCAGCTCGAGCACGTGATCTACGTTGGCGGGTTTTCGAAGACGGTGTCGGCGGCGCTGCGCGTGGGCTACATCGTCGCAGACAAGGCGCTGGTCAAGGACCTGATCGACGTGAAGGTGCTGACGAGCGTGGCGGGCTCCCATTTCGCCGAAGCCGTCACCGCGACGATGCTGGAGCGCGGCAACTACCGCAAATACGTGGAGCGGCTGCGCGTACGCACGCGCGAAGTCACGGCCGATGTGGTCAAGCTTCTGGGTCAGTACAACTGGGACGTGTTCTGCGAGCCGGCAGGCGGCAATTTCCTGTGGGCGCGTCCGCGCGGCATCGAGGACTCGCGCGAACTCGTCGCGCTGGCCGAAAACCACGGCGTGGCGCTGGCGCCGGGACACTTCTTTCGCCCCGGCGGCGAGACCACGGCGTGGGTGCGCATCAACTCGGCCTACGCGAGCGATCCCCGCGCACGCGCGTTCCTCGAGGACGCCGGCAGCCGCTGATCAGCCCTCGGCGTCGCCGCCGTGGTTGTGCAGCACCGCGTTGCGGCGCGAGTAAGCGAAGTAAATGATCAGACCCAGCCCGATCCAGCACAGGAATGCAATCCAGGTCAGCGCCTGCAGATGGGCCATCAGGAACAGGCAGAAGCCAACGGCCAGCAGCGGCACCACGGGCACGCCCGGGCAGCGGAAGCCGCGCCGCAAATCTGGGCGCGTGCGGCGCAACACAAGGATCGCGATCGAGATCAGCGTGAACGCGGCCAGCGTGCCGATGTTGATCAGTTCGGCCAGTACGTTCAGCGGCACGAAGGCGGCGATCGCCGCGAACACGATGCCGACGGTCCACGTGGCCGTGTACGGCGTTGCATGAACCGGGTGCACCGTCGATAACGCTTCCGGCAGCAACCCGTCGCGCGACATGGCGAAGATGATCCGCGTCTGCCCGTAGGTCATCACCAGAATCACGGTGGTCATGCCGAGGATGGCGCCCAGATCAACAAACCCGGCCACCCAGTTCTGCCCCGCGTATTGCAGCGCCAGCGACACCGGATGGTCAACGCCCTCGAACTTCATGAATGGCACGATGCCGGTCATGATGGCTGCCACGGTCACGTAAAGGATGGTGCAAACCGCCAGCGAGCCGATGATGCCGATCGGCAGGTCACGGCGCGGGTTGCGCACTTCCTCGGCGGCCGACGTCACCGCATCGAACCCGATGAACGCGAAGAAGACGAGCGCGGCGGCGTTGAAGACGCCGGTCATGCCGAACGGCGCGAACGGCTGCCAGTTGGCGGGCTTCACGTGCCAGACGCCGACGGCGATGAACAGCAGCACGACGCCGATCTTGATCGCCACCATCACGTTGTTGAGTCGCGCCGACTCCTTGACGCCGTATGAAACGATCCAGGTGATCGCCAGCATGATCAGGCAGGCGGGCAGGTTGAACAGCGTGTGTTCACCGGGCACCGCGCCCGGCGCGGCAGTCAGCACGGTCGGCAGATGGATGCCGAACCCGGCGATCAGCGACTGGAAGTAGCCGGACCACCCTACTGACACCGCCGACGTGGCCAGCCCGTACTCGAGCAGCAGGTCCCAGCCAATCATCCACGCCACGATCTCGCCGAGCGTGGCGTAGCTATACGTGTAGATCGAACCCGATACGGGGATCGCGGAAGCGAACTCCGCATAGCACAGCGCCGCGAAGCCACAGGCCATGGCCGCGATCACGAACGACACCGTCAGCGCGGGGCCCGCGGTCAGCGCCCCGGTGCCAGTCAGCACGAAAATCCCGGTGCCGATGATGGCCCCGATACCCATCAGCACCAGATCCACCGCCCCCAGCACCTTTCGCAATCCGTCGTGCTCGCTGACTTCCAGCATGGCGTCGATGTTTTTGGTGCGAAAGAGACTCATGGCGCGGCTCCGGCAGAAAGTCCGTGTAAGGACTATAGGTTGTGCGGAATCCGCCGGCGGTTTGGGCTGCGCATCTTTTGAACGGCAGCGGCGCCAGCGAAAGGGCGGCATGATACTCGCAAAAGAAACTCGCCAAAAAAAGGGCGCCCCCTAAGGGACGCCCGATCCAACCGACAGTCGCCGTGCGCTGACGCCGTTACTTCGCCACCGGCATCGTGAACTCCGCACCCTTGGCGATGCTGTCCGGCCAGCGTTGCATCACGCTCTTGTAGCGTGTGTAGAAGCGCACACCTTCCTCGCCGTAAGCGTGGTGATCGCCGAACAGCGAGCGCTTCCAGCCACCGAACGAATGCCACGCCATCGGCACCGGAATCGGCACGTTGATGCCGACCATGCCCACCTGGATCTGACGCGCGAAAGCGCGTGCGATGCCGCCGTCGCTGGTGTAGCACGACACGCCATTGCCAAACTCGTGGCGATTGATCAGATCCACCGCCTCGGCAAAGTCGTGCACGCGTACCACTGACAGCACCGGACCGAAGATCTCTTCCTTGTAGATCGTCATGTCCGGCTTGACGTTGTCGAACAGCGTGCCACCGACGAAGAAGCCGTTCTCGTGACCGTCCACCTTGTGGCCGCGGCCATCGGTCACCAGCTTCGCGCCTTCGGCCACGCCCTTGGCGATATAGCCCTCGACCTTCGCCTTGTGCGCGGCGGTCACCAGCGGACCCATTTCGGCGTCGTCCTCCATGCCGTTGCGGATCTTCAGCGTGGCCGCGCGCTCGGCCAGACGCGGCACCAGACGGTCGGCCACGTCGCCAACGGCCACGGCCACCGAGATCGCCATGCAGCGCTCACCGGCGGAACCGTACGCCGCGCCAACCAGCGCGTCCACGGCCTGATCGAGATCGGCGTCGGGCATCACCACCAGGTGGTTCTTCGCGCCGCCCAGCGCCTGCACGCGCTTGCCGTGCTTCGTGCCTTCCGTGTAGATGTACTCGGCGATCGGCGTGGAACCGACGAACGACAGTGCCTGCACGTCCGGGTGCGCCAGCAGCGCGTCGACGGCGACCTTGTCACCCTGCACCACGTTGAACACGCCATCGGGCAGACCGGCCTGCTTGAGCAGATCGGCGATCAGCAGGCTCGGCGACGGATCTCGCTCGGACGGCTTCAGCACGAACGTGTTGCCACACGCCAGGGCCACCGGGAACATCCACATCGGCACCATGACCGGGAAGTTGAACGGCGTGATGCCGGCCACCACGCCCAGCGGCTGGCGCAGGTTCCAGTTGTCGATGCCACCGCCGATGTTGTCGGTGAAGTCGGTCTTGAGCAGGTTGGGGATGCCGCAGGCGAATTCCACCACCTCGATACCGCGCGTCACTTCACCCTTGGCATCGGAAAACACCTTGCCGTGCTCACGCGTGATCAGCGCGGCCAGGTCGTCGTGATGGCGGTCGAGCAGTTCCTTGAACTTGAACAGGATGCGGGCGCGGCGCAGCGGCGGCATCTCCGCCCATGCCGGGGCCGCGGCCTTGGCGGCGGCGACTGCTGCCGCCACGTCATCGGCTGAGCCCATGGCCACGCGCGCAGCCACTTCGCCCGTGGCGGGGTTGAACACATCGGCAAAGCGGTCCGTGCCCGCACGGCGCACGGTTCCGCCAACGTAGTGATGGATTTCGGCGATCTGCCGGTTTTCTGCAATGTTCACTGCGGTCTTCCTCGTTGTCTCTGGCGCTCTGGGGCGGGTCTTACTTGATGCTATGCAAGGCTTGGCGCACGGTGTCGAACATTTGGTCGATCTCGGCCTCCGAAATGATCAGCGGCGGCGAGAACGCCAGGATATCGCCCGTGTAGCGTACCAGCAGACCCAGCTCCAGGCATTTCAGGAATGCCTCGTAGGCACGTGCGCCCGGCGCGCCGGGGCGCGATTCCAGTTCCACGCCCGCCACCAGGCCAAGGTTGCGGATGTCCTTCACATACGGCGCACCACGCAAGCCGTGGACGGCCGACTCGAACTTCGGCGACATCTCGGCCGCGCGTTCGAACAGCTTGTCGCGCTTGTAGATGTCGAGCGTGGCGATACAGGCCGCCATCGCCAGCGGATGGCCCGAGTACGTGTAACCGTGCGGCAGCTCGATGCCACCTTGCGGCGTGGCGTTGATCACCGCGTCATGTACTTCGCGGCGCACGGCCACGGCGCCCATCGGCACGGCGGCGTTGTTGATGGCCTTGGCCATGGTGATCAGGTCCGGCGTCACCTTCAGACGCTCGGCGCCGGTTGCGGCGCCCAGGCGGCCGAACGCGGTGATCACTTCGTCGAAGATCAGCAGGATGCCGTGCTTGCTGGTGATCTCGCGCAGTTTTTCCAGATATCCGACCGGCGGAATCAGCACGCCGGCCGAACCGGCCATCGGCTCCACGATCACAGCGGCGATGTTCGAGGCATCGTGCAGCGCGACCAGCCGCTCGAGTTCATCGGCCAGATGGGCGCCCCATTGCGGCTGGCCCTTCGAGTACGCGGCCTCGGCGATGTTCAGCGTGGCCGGCAGGTGATCGGTGCCGGGCATCACATTGGCCGACCACATCTTGCGGTTCGGCCCGATACCGCCAACGCCCATGCCGCCGAAGCCCACGCCGTGGTAGCCGCGCTCGCGGCCGATGATGCGCGTGCGCTGGCCTTCGCCACGGGCACGGTGATAGGCCAGCGCGATCTTCAGCGCGGTATCGACCGATTCGGAACCGGAGTTCGTGAAGAAGATGCGGTCCAGCCCCTGCGGCATCAGCGACGCCACCTTGGTCGCCGCTTCGAATTCGAGCGGGTGGCCCATCTGGAACGGCGGCGCGTAGTCGAGCGTGGCGGCCTGTTGCGCGATCGCCTCGACGATTTCCTTGCGGGCGTGGCCCGCGGCCACGCACCAGAGGCCGGCGCAACCGTCCAGGATCTGGCGACCGTCATGGGTCGTGTAGTACATGCCGCTGGCCGATACCAGCAGGCGCGGCGCGGACTTGTACTGGCGATTGGCCGTAAAGGGCATCCACAGGGATTCGAGATCGGGGATCACGGTCTTGGCGGCGTCCATACATTCTCCTGATGGCGGTGTGAGGCGGTGTGGGGCGGAGCCGGGCTCATTTCGGGAGTTCGGCCACGGTTTCGGGCAACTCTACCGGCGAGGTCTGGCATCAAGAATATACGGTCGCGAGATCGACGCCGTACCGTACAGTTTAGGAAGCTCAAACCGTACAGGTACATCACATCACACGGCGCGAGCAGAAGGCCCCGTGCTGGCACTGGAATAAGGACTCACGCTGCAACGCATCAATCCGCCGTACCCGCTACACTGTACAGGTTTCGTTCTCTTGCGGGCGTCGAATGCTCAACCTGAACCTTGTTCGCAGCCGCCGTGGCGGCGAGACGCTGACCGAACAGATCGTCGCCGGCATCGCCGCGCTCGTGGACAGCCGGGCCCTGCGGGCCGGCGCGTTGCTCCCGTCGGTGCGTCGCTTCGCCCAGCAACACGATGTCAGCACCTTCACCGTAGCCGAGGCCTATGGCCGGCTGACAGCGCTCGGGTATCTCGCGGCCCGCCCCGGCTCCGGCTACACGGTGGCACACCGGCACGCCCCAGCCGGCCATGCGCGCGTGCCGCACTGGGAAGCCCCGGGACTCAACGCGGCCTGGCTGCTTTCCGACGTATTCGCCGACCACTCCGTGCCGATCAAGGCAGGGGCCGGCTGGCTGCCCGGCGACTGGCTCAACGAGGAAGGATTGCATCAGGCCATGCGCAGCGCGGCGCGCGTGCCGGCCGCGCAGGTGTCTGGATACGGCCATCCCTATGGCTTCGGCGCGCTGCGCGAGCATATCGCCGCGCACCTGAGCCAGTACGGCATTCCGGCGCAATCGCAACAGGTGGTGCTGACCCAGGGCGCCACGCAGGCGCTGGATCTGGTCGTGCGCACACTGTTGCGCCCCGGCGACACGGTACTGGTGGAGTCGCCGTGCTACTGCAATCTGCTGCAGATCCTTCGGCTGGCGGGCCTGCGCGCGATCGGCGTGCCGCGCACGGCTGCGGGCCTCGACACGGACGCGCTCGAAGACGCCATTCGCCAGCACTCGCCGCGTGCGTTGTTCATCAACACGGTGCTGCAGAACCCCACCGGCGCGAGCCTGACCAGCATGAACGCGTTCCGCGTGTTGCAGATCGCGGAGCAGCACCGGCTACTGGTGGTGGAAGACGACATCTATCGCGAACTGGCGCCGGCCGGGTCGCCGATGCTCGCGGCAATGGACGGGCTCTCGCAGGTGGTCTATGTGAACGGTTTCTCGAAGACGATCGCGCCGTCGCTGCGCGTCGGCTATCTGGCCGCAAGCCCGGATCTGGCCAAGGCCTTCGCACGCACGAAGATGGCCGTGGGACTGACGTCCTCGGAAGTGACCGAGCGGCTCGTGTATTCGGTCCTGACCAGCGGGCACTATGGCCGGCACGTGGCGGCGCTCGCCGAGCGGCTACGCGCCCAGCAGGATCTGGTGACCGAGAAGATGGACGCGCACGGCCTGGAGGTCCTGCTGCGCCCCGAAGGCGGGATGTTCGCGTGGGCACGCATGCGAGAAGCCGACGGGCCCGCGCCGTCGGGCAACCGGCTGGCCACGCTTGCGCTGGAACACGGCATCTGGCTGGCGCCGGGCGCCTACTTCGAGCCCGGCGAAGCCGATTCGCCCTGGATTCGCTTCAATGTGGCGACCAGCGACGCACCGCAGCTGTGGGACTTCTTCGATGCGGTACGCAGCGATCAGGGCGCGTTGGCGCGCGCCGCCTGATCAGCCGGCCGTCAGAATCAGAAGCGATAGCGCACGTACCCGGTGTACAGGTTGGTGCCCGGGTTCGGTTCCTTGATGCCGGCGTTCGAGATGTGCTGGAAGCGCATGCCCACTTCGGTCGCGGCATTCTTGCCGAACCCCACACCCAGGCCGACCATGTCGCCAAACTGGAAGGCTGTGCTGAAATTGTGCTGGTCTGACGTCGATGTGTGCGTCAGCAGGCGCAAACCCACGCCGGCTTCCAGGAACGGCACAAAGTAGCCGCCGCGCTTTTCCACACGCAGGATCGGCGTCAGGCCGAACTCCATCAGGTTCTGGCGATTGGTGCCGCTGCGCGCGTCCCAGTAGCCCATATTGGCTTCCGCCTGCAGCCTGAACAGCCAGCCATCGGGATTGCCGTACTGGATCGGCGTGTTGAAGTTGACCGCGATTTCGTACTTGTTGATGCCATGGTCGGTATCGCGCGCGAACGCGGCCTGCACGGCGGGGTGCGCCCAACCAACCAGTTCCTCGGCGCTGGCCGCCGAACTGGCGCCCGCCACCAGCGCGGCAATGGCCAGAAGGCGGGCGGAGGGTAGCTTGCGGGAGAGATTAGCGGGGGGCATGTGATGTTCTTGTTGTTCTGTCTTCTTGTTCATGGACATGGAAGAGAGATTGGCTCGGCAACGGACATCGAAGGGAACTGCATAGGCAGCCATGCCGGCTGAAGCACTCTACCGCTCAGAGGCGGTCAAGCCCAGAGTCGCTCCACCAACCAGCTCGCGGCGACACAGATTCCGAGCCAGACGGCAAGACAGCTTGCAATAAATCGGTACGTCATTGTGAAAACTAACAGCAGTAAAGGGGTCTTGGAATGAATTTTTGCTGCGCATTATACATCCATTCATGAATGTATGTTTGCGCAGGTTGTCGCGCACGTTGACACGACAACATCCGACTCATCAAAGAATCACCTGGCCGCCATCATGCCAGCGTAGGACATATGCTGCACAGCAGCGGTTAAACATGAATATCAAAAAAATTGGAGATAGTGCGAGGCGGGATATGGTGGGGCCTACGCGGGCGCGATCGGCGCGAGTCACACGCTGATGCCGATTATCCCTCTCCCGGCTGACTGCGGGAGAAGGATAAACATCGCGGAATCAACAGGTTGCCGCGCTCAGGCGCGCAGGAACGGGAGCACTTCCGCCAGCAGTTGCTCCGGGATTTCCTCGGCGATGTAGTGGCCGCATGGCAGTGCGCGACCAGTCACACGGCGGGCGACCTTGCGCCATTCTTCAAGTGGCTGAAAACACTTTCCGACAGCCCCGTCGGCTCCCCACAACGCCAGCATCTCGCATTCGATCATGCGGCCAGCCTCGATATCGGCGCGGTCGTGATCGAGATCGATGCCCGCGCTGGCGCGATAGTCCTCGCACAGTCCATGCGCCGCGCCCGGCTGGCGCAGCCCGCGCAGGTATTCGGCCAGCGCCTCTTCCGTGAACGGCGCCAGGCCGGCGCTGCGGCTACCCATGGTCTGGCGCAGGTAAAGCTCGGGGTCGGCCTCGATCAGGGTCTCCGGGAACGGCGCGGGACGGATCAGGAAGAACCAGTGATAGTAGGCCCGGGCAAACGCCTCGATGGTCTGCGCGTACATCGCCAGCGTCGGGGCGATATCGAGCGTCACGAGCTTCTCCACGGCCTGCGGATGATCGACGGCCAGCCGGTGCGCCACGCGCGCGCCGCGGTCGTGAGCGAGCACGCGGAAACGTTCGAAGCCGAGTGCCCGCATCACCGCCATCTGATCGGCCGCCATTGTCCGCTTGCTGTAGTTGCTGTGGTCGGGCAGACCCGCCGGCTTGTCGCTATCGCCGTAGCCACGCAGATCGGTGGCCACCACCGTGAAATGCCGGGCCAGTTCACCGGCCACCTTGTGCCAGATCACATGGGTCTGCGGATGGCCGTGCAACAGCAGCAGCGGCGGACCTTCTCCGCCGACCACCGCATGGATCGCCACGCCGTCGTGATCAATGCGCTGGGTCGTGAATCCTTCGAACATCGTATCTCCTCCGTCAGCCAGCCATGCGGCCGAGCCGTGCCATGGTAGTCGCGGCCACGTCGCGTAGCCAGCGGTTGTCCGCGTGGTGCCGGCTTGCGAATGTCGCAATCGCATCGGCATGCGTCAACGACATGCCGATGACATCGAGGCCGAGCCGGAACATGTCGAGGTGGCGCGGAGAGAGCGAGAACGACTTGGCGAAGTCGCCGGCATTGACCGTCATGGTCGACAGGTCGATACGGATCGACGCCGGCGCCACGGGGTCACTCACGGCCGCCATGATCTGGTCGACATCCGCCTGCGGCAGCGCCACCAGCAACAACCGGTTGTTCATCGCGTTCGAGTAGAAGATCTCGCCGAAGCTCGGCGCGATGACCGCGCGGATGCCATATTGCTGCAGCCCCCAGACCGCGTGCTCACGGCTCGAACCGCAGCCGAAGTTCGGCCCGGCGACCAGCACGCGCGTGTCGCGCCACGCCGGCTGGTTCAGCACGAAGTCCGCACGCGGGGCGCCGTTCGCGTCGAAACGCATGTCGTGAAGCAGCCCGCGGTCGAGCCCCGCCTTGTCGATGCCACGCAGGAACTGCTTCGGCATGATCTGGTCGGTATCCAGGTTCGGCAGCGGTAGTGGCGCGCCGACACCTTCGATCGTCGTGATGTCATCCATGTTGGATCTCCAGTTCCCGCACGTCGGTGATACAGCCGGTAACGGCTGCGGCGGCTGCCATGGCCGGGCTCATCAGGTGCGTGCGTCCGGCACGGCCCTGGCGGCCCTCGAAGTTTCGGTTGGTGGTCGACGCGCAGCGCTCGCCCGGCGCCAGCACGTCGTCGTTCATCGCGAGGCACATCGAACAGCCTGGCTTGCGCCATTCGAATCCAGCATCGATCAGCAAGGCCGCGATGCCCTCGGCTTCAGCCTGATCGCGCACGGCGCCGGAGCCCGGCACCACCATTGCACGTACGCCCGGCGCCACCCTGCGACCGCGTACCACGGCGGCCACCTGGCGCAAGTCCTCGATGCGGCCATTCGTGCAGGAGCCGATAAACACCCGCTGCACAGGCAGCCCCTGCAGCGACACGCCGGGCGTCACGCCGATGTACTCAAGCGCGCGCTCGGCGGAGACGCGGGCGATGCTGTCCCCGGCGTCGGCCGGCTGCGGCACCGTGGCGCTCACGGGAATCGCCTGATCCGGGCTCGTGCCCCAGGTGACGAACGGCTCCACCGCAGCGGCATCGAATGCCAGTTCGAGATCGAAGCCGGCATCGGCATCCGACCGCAGCCCGGCCCATGCCCGGCGCGCGGTTTCGGCCATGTCGGCGTCGATGTCTGGTGCCCGGCGCAGGACATAGTCGATCGACGTGGCATCGGGCGCGATCAGTGCCCCGCGCGCGCCCGCCTCCACGGTCATGTTGCACAGGGTCATGCGCGCTTCCATCGACAACGCACGGATCGTGCTGCCCGTGAACTCCACCGCGTAGCCACGCGCGCCCTGCGCGCTGATACGCGCGATGATGTGGAGGATCAGGTCTTTCGAAGTCGTGCCCGATGGCAGCGGGCCATCCACGCGGATACGCATGTCGCGCGCCAGCCGGTAGACCAGCGTCTGCGTGGCCAGCACGTGCTCCACCTCGGAGGTGCCGATACCGAAGCCCAGCGCGCCGAATGCGCCGTAGGTGGTGGTATGGCTGTCGCCGCAAAGCACGACCATGCCGGGCCGGATCATGCCGTGCTCGGGCGCGATGACATGCTCGATACCCTGCAGCGGATCATTGGTGTCGAACAGCGGAATACCGTGCAGGTCGCAATTACGTTTCAGGTTGCGAGCCTGCAGCGCCGAGGCGGGATCCTGGATCACGCGCGGGGATTCCGCGTGCGTCGGGATGATGTGATCGACCACGGCCAGGTTCTGGCCCGGCGCCGCCACCTTGCGGCCCTGCTCGGCGAGCCCGGCGAACGCCTGCGGACTCGTGTACTCGTTCATGATGTGGAGATCCGCGTACAGCAGCACGTTGTCCGCATCGAGCGTGACGACCGTGTGCGAGTCCACGAGCTTCTGATATAGCGTGCGACCGGTCATGGCATTGGCTGGGTGAATGCAATTCGAATGAATGAATGCACGCAGTCTAATCGCGGAATCCATCGCTATAATTTCGCCAAATTACTTACATTCGTGCCTTTAATTCACGAATGCATCACGAATAATCGGCCGCCATGGATGCCTTCTCCGATCTCGCGTTCTTCGTGTTGCTCGTCAAGCGCGGCAGTCTTGCCGGCGCGGCGCAGCAGCTTGGCGTCACGCCATCGGCGACCAGCAAGCGGCTGGCGGCGCTTGAGGCACGCCTGGGGGTGCGGCTGCTGAATCGCACCACGCGGCGACTGTCGGTCACGCCGGAGGGCGAGGCATATCTGGCCCAGGGTGGAAGAATCCTGGCCGAGCTCGACGAGCTGGAGCAGGGCTTGCGTGGCAGCCGCGTGGCGCCGCGCGGCCTGCTGCGCGTCAACGGCACGCTCGGGTTCGGACGCCGCCACCTGGCACCCGCCATCGGTGATTTTCTCGTGGCCTGTCCCGATATCGAAGTGCAGCTTCAGTTGACTGACCGCGCGCTGAATCTGGCCGAGGAAGGCTACGACGTCGGCATCCTGGTGGGCGACCTGCCCGACGCCCGCCTCAACGCCCGACGGCTCGCGCTCAATAGCCGGCTCCTGTGCGCATCCCCCGCCTACCTCGCCCGCCACGGCGAGCCCGCCTCGCCACGCGCGCTGACGCAGCATCGCTGCATCGTGATCCGCGAAAGCGAGGCCGCATACGGCACCTGGCACCTCCAGCACCAGCAATCCGCCGCACGGCAGGAGACGGTCAAGGTACGCGGCATGGCGGCGACCAACGATGGCGAGGTGGCCGTCAACTGGGCGCTGCAGGGCCACGGCATCGTGCTGAGGTCCGAATGGGAGGTCGCGCCACTGCTGCGCTCGGGACGGCTGCGGCAAGTGTTGCCGGATTGGTCCGCGCAGGCCGCCGACATCCATGCGGTGTATCTGTCTCGTGACAAGCTCTCGGCACGCGTACGCGCATTCGTCGACTTCCTCGCCGAGCGCTTCGGCCACTACGACCCCGCCGCGCCATATCACGGGTGGTAGCTCCCCGTTGGTAGCCGACTGCAGCCGGGCAGCCATGTCGACGGCAGGGATGAAGGCCCTGTCGACCGCCCATGCTGCTACCCTTCGCGCATACTTCAAACCCGATCCAACCCATCCGGACTGCACCGCCGTGCACACGCAAAACCTCTCCGCGTGGACCCACTCCCACGTGTTCGACGCAGGCAACCAGGCGGCCGAACGCGGCACGCGGCTAGTCATGTGGATCACGCTGGCGATGATGATCGTCGAAATCGCCGCGGGTCTCGTCTTCAACTCGATGGCACTGCTAGCCGATGGCTGGCACATGAGCTCGCACGCACTGGCCATCGGCCTGTCCGCGTTCGCCTATGCGGCGGCCCGCCGGCTGTCGCAGGATGGCCGATTCTCTTTCGGAACCTGGAAGATCGAAGTTCTCGCCGCATTCGCCAGCGCCATCTTCCTGCTTGGCGTCGCTGGCCTGATGGTGTTTGGCTCGGTCGAGCGGCTGCTCACTCCCCAGCCGATTCACTATCAGGAGGCGATGGCGATCACCGCGATCGGCCTGATCGTCAACCTGGCTTGTGCGTTGATCCTCGGCGGCGCGCACCACGGCCATGATCACGGGCACGACCACGGCCATCAGGCGCACGGGCATGATCACCACGATCATGGTCATGGTCATGGTCACGGCGGTCACGACGATCATGGCCACCGCCATCACGACATCAACCTGCGTTCGGCCTATCTGCACGTGGTGGCCGATGCCGCCACCTCGGTATTGGCGATCGTTGCATTGGCGGGTGGCTGGTGGCTGGGATGGAGCTGGCTCGATCCGGTGATGGGTCTGGTCGGCGCGGTGTTGGTAGGCCGCTGGGCCATCGGCCTGATGCGCCAGAGCGGGACGGTGCTGCTCGATCGCGAGATGGATCACCCGGTGGTCGAAGAAGTACGCGAAGTGCTGGCGCAGTTCTCGCACGGCGAGGACGGCACGCGCGTGGCCGACCTGCACGTCTGGCGCGTGGGCCGTGAAAAATTCGCGTGCATCGCCAGCCTGGTCACCCACGACGCCAGCCTGACGCCGCAGCGCGTGCGGCACGCGCTATCGATACACGATGAACTCGTGCACGTGAGCGTCGAAATCAATCAATGCGACGATGGCCACGCGGCGCATCGCGGCCACCGTCACTAGGCGGCAAACCCGCTCAGGTCACTCAGGGCAGCAGCAGGATCGCGCCGGTAGTCGCCCGGCCTTCGGCAGCCTCGTGCGCGCGCGCCACGTCCGCCAGCGGAAAGCGCGCGCCAATCTGGACCTTCACGTGACCGGCGGCGATGGCATCGAACAGGTCCTTCGCATTGGCGCGGAAACGTGTTGCATCAGCGTTGTGCGGGAACACCGAGGGCCGCGTCAGGTACAGGCAGCCCTTCTTGTTGAGCAACTCGGGCTCGATGGCAGGCGCCGGGCCGGACGCGCCGCCGTAGAGCACCACCATGCCGAAGGTCTGCGCGCAATCGAGCGAGCCGAGGAAGGTGTCCTTGCCCACGGCGTCATAGACTACGTTCACGCCGCGCCCCTCGGTGGCGTCACGCACCTGCTTGACCCAATCGCCATGGCTGTAGTCGATCGCGACGTCGCATCCCACGGCGCGGGCAATTTCGCATTTTGCCGCCGACCCGGCCGTGCCGATCACGCGGGCGCCCAGCGCCTTCGCCCAGCCACTCAGGATCTGCCCGACGCCCCCTGCCGCCGCGTGCACGAGTACCGTGTCGCCCGGCTTCACCGCGTAGGTATGGCGGACCAGGTACTGCGCGGTCATGCCCTTGAAGATCACGGCCGCGGCCTGCTCGTCGCTGATCGCATCCGGCAGCTTCACAAGCTTGTCCACGGGGATATTGCGCCCTTCGGCGTAGGCGCCGAGTCCGGCGTTCATGTAGGCCACGCGATCGCCGACCGCGACATCGGTCACACCATCGCCAATCGCCTCGACCACGCCGGCGGCCTCATGGCCCAGACCCGTGCCGACCGGCAGTGGATAGGTGCCGCGCCGCTGGTAGACGTCGATGAAATTGAAACCGATTGCGGTATGCCGCACGCGCGCCTCGCCCGCCGCTGGTGGCGGCAATTCGACGGACTCGAGCCGCATCACTTGCGGCAAACCAAATTCGTGAAGGCGGACGGCGCGGACGGTGGTTGGCATGGGGGCTCCTCGATGCTCGTGCGAATTGCGGAGACCCGATTATTGACGCTTTTGCGGAATCCTGCCGACGCCCAAGTCACTCAGGCCAGCTCGCAGCACATGCAAAGCGCGCTGGTATTGCGCATCCGCTGGAACTCCTTGCTTTCGAGAATTTCCGGCGGCAGCTTCGATGCGTGAATCAGCGTGAAGCCATAACGCGCGAAGTAGCTCGGACAAGTCGACGTCAGCAGCACGGCGCGGCGGCTGCCGTTGGCACGGGCGCGCATCATCACGGCGTTGACGAGATGGCTCGCAATCCCCTGGTCGCGCCATTCGCGCAGTACCGCCACCGATCGCACGATGGCGGAGTCGCCGAACAGTTCGGCACACGCGCAACCGACAATCTGCGATTCGAGTACAGCCACATGGAACTCGCCGACGAGTCGCGCCAGGTCGTCCACGGGAAGGCCACACCGCTCGAGTACCGCTCCGATTGCGGCGGCATCCGCCGGCTGCGCCGCGCGGATTCGCAAGTCCCTAATCATCTGGAGCCTCTGTATGTCTCATCACGTTGGACGGATACGCCATGGAAGCCCTGCATGGTCAGATAATGTCGCCGGCGGCTGTACCAGAGCCGGACTTGTCGTACGACGAACGTGCGCCCTTGGGGAGCTGCGAGATGCTGACATTTGGTGCACGCCCGGTTCGACAGTATCGCAATCGGGGCGGACTTACCAGAGGGAGATGGCCCAATGCGACGCGCGCCACGCCTGACCGCGCATGACGCTGCAAATCACCTTCCATGCAGCATGAAGCGCGCCAGCTTTTATTCACGAGCCCAAAGACACCGCGATGACGAAAATGCGTCCGGAAAATGAAAAGGGATTTCGGGGGGGATTGGGGAATTGGAGGCGGGGATACGGAATCGAACCGTCGTAAACGGCTTTGCAGGCCGTCGCATAACCACTCTGCCACCCCGCCGTGGGATGCCGGTCCGCGTGTGGGACCGCTCCGAGGTGCGGGGCGCAGTGTATCCGATGTTGGAAAAACCTGCAGGCGATGGGCTTATTCGACGCCGCCCATCGCGCTTTGCTGGTAGTTCTGCAGGCCGATCTTGCCGATCAGCTCGAGTTGCGTCTGCAGCCAGTCGATATGATCCTCGGTATCGGAGAGGATCTCGCTCAGGATCTCGCGCGAGACATAGTCGCCCACCGACTCACAGTACTTGATCGCATCCTTGCTGGTGACCTGAGACGCGAGTTCGAGCTTGAGGTCGCAGCCAAGCATCTCTTCGGTATTCTCGCCCAGCAGCAGCTTGTCCAGGTCCTGCAGATTAGGCAGACCGTCGAGCATCAGGATGCGTTCGATCAGCTTGTCCGCATGTTTCATCTCCTCGATCGACTCTTCGTACTCGTGCTTGCCGAGTTCCTTGAGCCCCCAGTGACGATACATGCGCGCGTGCAGGAAATACTGATTGATGGCGGTCAGCTCGTGCTTGAGCTGGCCATTCAGTAACTGGATAACCTTTTTGTCTGCCTTCATGACAAATCCCTCCGGAAGACTTTCGGCGTGATTTTCATGGTAATTCCCGACAGCGGAAGATCAAGCTCCGGCGTGGCTTTGCCCGAAAATATCATTGGTGCCGGCGATTATGCGACTGATTTTGATTTCGATTTCGACGCATAAAAGAAAAGGCGCTTCGTCATACGAAGCGCCTTCGGTGTCAGCCATCGGCTGCGGCCACAACCCAGTCGATCAATCGAGCAGGTGCCCCATGCGCGACCGCTTGGTGGCCAGATACTTCTCGTTCTCGGCATTCGCCGGCACCACATGGCGGACCTGCTCGGTCACCTTGATGCCTGCATCCTCGAGCGCCTTGATCTTGATCGGGTTGTTGCTCATCAGACGGACCGAACTCACCCCCCACTGACGCAGGAAATCGGCCGCGAACGCATAGGTGCGCGAATCGATCGCCTGGCCTAGCGCCAGATTGGCATCAACCGTATCCAGTCCGCCATCCTGCAACGCGTACGCGCGGATCTTGTTCGACAGGCCGATGCCGCGCCCCTCGTGACCACGCAGGTACAGCAGGATGCCGCGGCCCTCTTCGGCGATCCGCTGCATCGCGAGGTCAAGTTGCTCGCCGCAGTCGCAGCGGCAGGAACCGAAGACGTCACCGGTCAGGCATTCCGAATGCAGGCGCACGAGCAGGTTTTCGCCCGAGATTTCGCCCATCGACAGCGCAAGATGTTCAGTACCGGTATCAACGCCCTGGAAGGCGTGTGCGGTAAATTCTCCATAGCGGGTCGGCAGCCGGGCAGAGCCGATCAGCTCACTTTCTAGATCTTTCATAGGGTATGCAAAATGCTTGATGCGCCGTGGGGCCCGAGCGGCATGATACCGGGCCGGGGCAGGCGCGCCGGGCGGCGCCGGGCAGGCGGCGCGGACGTGGCACGCCGGCAAGGATACCGCGAAACGCAATTTCCTACCCTGCGCGGGGTTACCGGGCGGTAGATGGAACGCATCCTTCACGGCCGGCGCCGCGGTATGGGCATGTCCTCAGGCATTAAGAGGCGCTATCAAAATGAAGCGAAGCGGTTCTGGCTAGGCGCACGGCCGCGGACAGTACAAGTAGTACGGCAAGGCCGCGCAACGACGCCAGATCATTTTGATGATGCCTCTTGGACCTGCGGCCTTGGAGTGACCTGCCGGCCATCACATGCGGCACTTCCCGCGCGCGCATCGACGCACCTCTTGCTGCCTACCAGCAGGTGGCGGACGTGGCCCCGTTGGACGTCCCGGTGTTGGACTGCACTCCCAGATTGTTGATGACATACGAGCCGCAGTCATCCCCGGCCTGCGCGCCGACCGGCGCGGCCGTGGCCGTGTACGTCGTACCCGAGTTGGCTGTGGCAACGGTGAGCTGATAGAACGTTTGTCCGCTCGATTGAATCTGCACCGGATACGCGGCGCCCGCGTAGCCCAGATCGCCCGGGGCGCCACCGTACAGGTTTTGCGTACTAAAGACCTTCTCCTGCCTTGCCGCAGCATCGAGCAACGCCGTCTTGGCATCGGTTCGACGTGACTTGCGCACATGCTGCATGTACGAAGGGAATGCGATAGCCGCCAGAATCGCGACGATTATCGCGACGATCATGAGTTCGACGAGCGAAAAGCCCGCGGAATGTTTTGGTCGACGGTTCATGATTAGCGCAACTTGATCCAGTTGATGCGTGATCCCGTGGCATTGGCACCGGGGTTGATCTGGGTAACGACGCCCGTGCCCCCAACCGTCTGCTGCACGATGTACGGTCTCTTCTGCGCTGTCACGATCGACGGGGAGCCCGTACCGCTCAGGCCAATGCCGCTGACGATTCCGCCATTAAGCAGCGGGAAT
Organism: Cupriavidus sp. Met-2; assembly: GCF_049843575.1. Classification (NCBI taxonomy): domain Bacteria; kingdom Pseudomonadati; phylum Pseudomonadota; class Betaproteobacteria; order Burkholderiales; family Burkholderiaceae; genus Cupriavidus; species Cupriavidus sp. Met-2. Next base: position 22,750 of record NZ_JBBHZL010000001.1, on the reverse strand, counting down.
GTGTTGCTGTTGGCAGTACTGAAGAAGGATTGGGATGCCGCGCCGCCAGTGGCCATGGAAACCCCCATCGTGAATCCAGTAGGCACCTCCGTATTGCAGGAGAGCGCCTGCGCAGCCGCCGAACTCGGTGGGATCGTCGTATTGACGATGAACATTCCGTATGCGATCACGGGGTTGTAGATCACCTGTTCGCCAGGATTCGTGGACAGCGGCAATTGCCAGCCATACTTGGTGTTGCCACTGGAGCAAACGGTACTGCCCTGCCAGCAGACGGCGGTGGCGCTGACCGTGCGCAACATCGCGGTATTCGAACTGGCGCGGCCTTCGTTGGTGATCGACTGCGCCGTAAGGTTGGCGATTGCCAGCGGCTGCGGCGCGGTTGCCAACGCCGCATACTTCGCGCTGGCCGGGGCCACGCCGTTCCATGCCGTCATGTTCCAGTCCCACACACCGAAAAGTGACTGGGTGGCGCTCTCGAACACAGCTTCGCTGCTCTGCGTCTGTTCCAGGCGACGACCGGTGCCGAAGCTGACCATGACACGCGGTATCGCATTGGCCCCGGTACCGCTGCCGGGCACGGCAGCCACGGCAACCTTGCTGGTAATGGGGAGCCCGGTGGCCAGCAGCGGCTTGGCCGACGCACTCCAGTTGGCAGGCGTGTTCGAAGTCAGGTCAAAACGCCAGACATTGCCGAACATATCGCCGGCATAGACGTAGTCGGTAATGTGGTCGCCATCGAGATCCGCGGGTGTCACATAGGCAATGCCATTCTTGGAATTCTTGCCGGCCGGATCCTTGGCCGGACCGTATCCCGTATCCAGGTACAGGAACGACTTTGAGCCGTCCGCCGGGTTGACCAGCATCACATACAGTCCCGCCGAGCCGGATGCGCTGTTCAGGCCGTTGCCGAACAGCACCGCCCAGTTGCCGTTGTGCAGGCGGCGAATCACTGGTGTGCCGTAGGTGTTTCCAAGGTTCGTGCCACAGCCGGTATTACCGGTGCATTTCAGCGTGTTGTCCCACTCGCCGATTACCAGGCTGCTTGCCGTTGCGGCGTCATCGGCAAACCCGGCAGGGTTCGTGACATCGAGCGCGTAGATCGCACCACCCGTACCCGTCGTCGTCTTGTCGCCGATCGGCCCGGTTGCGTTCGCGCCGGGACCGAGGCCTCCAACCAGCCATGTATGCCAGGCATTCTGATAGTAGAGATCACCCGTGCCTGGCGTCGCATCCACGAAGTAGTTGTGCACATACTGCGCCGAGGCGAGGTCCAGCGCACTGGTCGAGGAATGGATCGTCTTCAGCACGGCGCCCGGCATGTAAGCGATCGCCTCGCTCCCGTCATTCGGCTTGCTGGCATCGCTGCCGACGAAGTTTCCGCCCGCGTCGTAGTAGCCGGAACGGAAGCCGTGCAGCAGACCATCGTTGGCCCCGACGTAGACGATATTCTGGCGCAGCGCGTTGTTCTGCTTGAACGTGTCATAGCTGCCTTTTGGCTCTGCAGCGGTGGCGGTCTTGTACAGGGCGTCCGTCCAGGGCCCGCTGTAGGGCGAGGAAGGCGCCCCCACCCAGGTCGGACTTGAATCCATGATGTCGCCCAGCACACCCGTGCGTGCGCGATACAAACCCGTTCCTGATGTCGTGATCTCGTTGGTACGGTCACCGCGCAGATAGTTCAGGCGCTTGTTGGTCGCACTGGCGTCGCCCGCGGTCATGAGTGTCTGCACGGCAGCTGGCGGCGTATAGGTGCTATCCCAGCGGAAGGGGATGCCAGTCGAGCCACTCCAGGTGAGGATCTTTCGCGCGGTCGGAGATTGCGCGGTGTTGGTGCCGCCAGTGGACGGGCAGCTTCCACCGGTCAGCACGCAACTTGCATTCCAGTTGGCGGTGGTGCTCATCGAGACCGTGTCGCTCGAAGCGTCGTAGAGCAGGTTCTGCGCGCTCAGCTCTCCCCACCAGTTGGTCGGATGGTAGTAGGCCAGGTACACCTGCGATCCAGCTTCCACGCGCGCGGACTGCTGCACGTTGGTGCCTGCCGAACTGCTTGACTGACCAACAGGCTCCGCCTTGAAACAGGTAATCTCGTGAACGTTGCTACCGCTACCGGTGCCCGCGGCAAACCCGAAACGGAACTGGGTCGGCACCGGTCCGTTCGACTTCGTGATGTCCTGGTTCGTGATGATTGGCGTGGCCGCACCGCCGTTATAGCTGTACGACATGCTCAGCAGTCCGTTTTGCGTGAGCTTGAGCGAGTAGACGATCGGGATGGCCTTGCCACGGGTTGGCGTGGCTGTGGCCTGCTGGTTCGCGATCGCGTTCGGCAGATCGCTCGATGCAATGAAGTTGTAGTTGTAGGCCAGTGGCTTGCTTGTTACCGAGCCATTGTCCTTGCCACTCGACCAGTCTTGTACATATCCTGCAGCGCACGTGTTCTGCACCGCAGTAGGAATCTTCGATGTGGGGACCTTCTTGTAGTACGAGTTGTAGGTCGCCAGCAGATTTGCCCAGTTCGTATTCCCCGAGCCACGAATACTGATCCGGTTCGCCTTGAAACCCGGTCCAGTGCTGGTGTTGTCATTCTTGGAGCCACCGGAACTCCCATTGGAGAAGTTGCCATACTCGTCGATGCCGATCCCGATGTAACCGGCAACCACCCCGTCATAGACAGCGTTCACGTTGGAGCAGCTATATCCCAGGCTGCCACCCAGCGCCCCGACGCTCGCGGCCTGATTGCCGTCGGCAAGGAAGAAGCTGATGCCGTCGGCACCGGTATTGCCGAATGCATTGCCGCCATAGGTCACGGTGGAGAACGTAACCTGCAAGCCCTCCTGCATCGGGAAGGTGAAGTTCGATACGACAGCGCCGTTCTGGCTGTTCCCGTTCGAACCCTTACCCGTGTCACCATTGGTCAACCGAAGCGCGCCGGAGCCAGCCGTATCGGGAAGCGTTCCTGTCACGCCGCCCACGAGCTTCGAACTCTTGCTCGAGTAGTACGTAAAGCTTGATGCCGTGCATCCAGGGATCGTCCCCGAGCCATCGCCAGCGGTCAGGCAGGCACCATTGATTGCGGTCCATGGATAGCTGGACGATGCCCCATTCAGATTGTCCTGAATCACAACCGCGCGAGCCTGCGCAGCAAGCAGCGCCGCCACGGCCGAGGCCACCAATGCGAGACGTGGAGGATTTCTCATCATTCTTTCCCGAGATCTTTGGTACTCGCGCCAACCTGATAGGTGCTTTGCACCACGGCAGCCGTGGCCGCGCTGCCGCCGTAACCGGCGCCAGTCACGCTGTACAGCATTGACAACCCGTCCTGTGAAAGGCCGAGGTAGTTGATGTAGAGGCTCGGCGGGGCCGCATAGTTGATGTCGCCGCTCGCTGCCTTCCCGCCAAGATTGCCATTGAGCGCCACGGCCATAGATGGCGGGCTGTAGTCGGCACGCGCCGGCGTCCAGGGCAAGGCCGTTGGGTTAGTCAGCGCGTTGCTGCATACCTGCATGCTTGACCAATCATTGGCCGTGACACTGACAATGCTTTTGCATAGGGCTCCGCTTGAACCGTTGCCCTGGCCAAGCCACCATTCGCCATATCGCAATGCGCTTTGCGCTGCCTCGAACGCACGTTGCTTCTCGCGCGTATTGCCGGCGATCTTTTCCTGCATGCCGAAGCTCTTCATCATCGAGACCGCCAGTAACGAGAGCACCAGCAGGAACAGCAGCCCGACGATCAGGACATAACCCTGACTGGTACCCCGTCCGGGCGGGCGATGGCGCGTGGGATGTTTCATGACCGGTTCATCAAGCTGATCGTCTGGGTCCAGCTCAGTGTTGCCGGCTGGCTCGGTTGCGTGGCATACGGATTGACGAAGGTCACCGTCACCCTCGCGGTACGGACCTGGGGCCAGTACCCAGCTGCGGTCACCGCGGCGGCGGACAGATACTGATCGACGTTGCCACCGTTTGCGGTGTCTGTTCCATAAAGGACGCTGAATCCCGTCACGCCGCTGACCAGCGGCACCGCCGCGCCACCATTGATGGCACACGTCAGTTCGTTGTTCACATTGACTGCAAAACTGTTGACGTACACCACATTGGCACCGGACGTATTGGACTGACCCTGACAGTTGAGAATGCCATCGCCATTGGCCGTCATGAAACGGGCAGTCAGCGTATCGCTTGCGCCGTTCGCACCCGACGTACCGACCACGGCCTGCCCCGCGGCAAAGTCGCCATAGGTATTGCCCGTCGATAGCGGCAACGCGCCGGTCACCACATTGTTCACGGGGTCTGGAAAATAGCCCGCGGACTGAATGGTGGTGGAGAACATGGTCAGCGCCAGGCGCTCATTGTCCTGAAGCTGGGCCAGTTGATCCTGATCCCTGAAGGTGCCACGAAAATTGAGAAACAGCGTGCTCAGGGCCAACAGCATGAATAGCCCGATGATCATCGCCACCATGATTTCCACCAGCGATACCCCCGCCTGGCGTGATCTGGTTCTTCTAAGGTGTCGCATTGATTGACCCATCACGGTTGCACGTAGAGCGTCAGGCTTTGCGCCGTCTGACCGGCAAGGGTTGCCGTGGTCTGGTTGTATGCCAGATTGGATTCATTCCAGTTTGCGGACACCGTGCAGGTGACGGGCTTGTTGATCAGCACGACGCAGTTGACGGCAGCCGAATAGGTCGGGAAATGGGCGTTCATCTCCGCGGCCCAGCCCTGGACGTCATAGGCGGCCAGTTGCGTCGGCGTGCACGTCGTTGCCTTGCAATCCGGTGCGGTAGTGCTGAGCTTGCCAGTGGTGTCCGTAACAGTCGCGCCCGTCATGCTGAACGTCGCTGGCACCAGACCGGCCGCCCAGAATCCCTTGTTGCCGTGCATGGCACCAGCGAGACTTTCCAGTTGCAGCGCAATCAGCGACTGTCCTCGTGCGACTTGCGTATTGGCAATCGCGGCGGCCTGCATCTTGGCAATGCCGAACAATCCGATCACCGTGATCACCAGGGCAATCAGCACTTCGAGCAGGGAGAAGCCCGCGGCGTGCCGATTTCCTGTCGTCTTCAGTTGCATGCGCCCACCCCCGATTGCTGCACGGTCTGCCGGCCAACCATGTTGAGCGCGATGCAGCGCGTGGCCGGAGCAGAAACTGGATGGGTCTGTGCCGCGAGTGTCACGGCGCCGCCCGGCAGATTGACCCCGAAACCATCGCGGTTGTAGGTCACGAATGTCGCGTTCGGTGTGGCCACGAACGTATCGGTACCGGCCCAGGGTGCCCGATACTGCAGAAGATCCGCCGCGTTCGCGGGCGTGTCGACAACACCATCGGCATTGCGATCCACGAACACGAGCCAGCCGACATTCCAGGTATTGGCACCCAGGCAACTGGAACCATTGCTGGACGGACAAATGCTGACCGACTGGCCGCGCTTGATGGCTTCACTGCGCGCTAACTGCAGTGAGTTCACCATCGAGTTCACCTCGCTCTGGACGCGATTGGACTGGATGAATGAGAGGAACGACGGCGTGCTGATGGCCGCCACGATGGCAACGATAGCAACCGTCACCGCCATCTCGATCAGCGTCAGACCAGCCGATCCCGATACGGTACGGAGAGAAGGCTTCCGGTTGGCACGTGAAGCGCGCACGCCATCGACATCCGCATCCTCGATGCGGACTGCCAACGCGCGCCCTCCACGCCCGGTCAGCCGAGCGTGAGGAAGGCGAGCCATGTCAGCGCAACCACCGGCTGACGAGCAAAGCTTCCTGCGAGATTCCTGAATTGACCCTGTGCATCTGACCCCCGATAGGCACTGTTGGCACGCGAGCCGCCCTCTGTGGAGCGATTTCGCGGCACACCCGAAAAGGATTCTTCTTGATTGTTTATGGCTTGCCGAATTCCGTCGAAACGTGTTTCGGCAGCATTAGCACTTTTACTGGCGAGGCGACGAAATAGTGGAATACCCGCCACCCTATGTCAATCACCGCGTGGCGAGAACACCAATTCTATGTCGGCGTTTAGCAACCACTATGTGGCCCTGACAACCATTCCGGCCATCGAATATGGCATAAATGATGCGTTTGCGGCACAAAATCGGCATTTGCGCAGCAAACCGTCACAGTTCCGTCGCCACGGCGGACGTGTCCAAACCAACGTCACGACCGAGGCGAGGATAAAGAGGAGAGGAAACAGCAGGACGGCCGCGCTTACTCCACCGTCACCGACTTGGCCAGGTTGCGCGGCTTGTCGACGTCGGTACCGCGTGCGCAGGCGGTGTGATACGCCAGCAGTTGCAGCGGCACCACATGCAGGATCGGGGACAGCGCACCATAGTGCTCCGGCAACCGGATCACCTGGATGCCATCCGACGACTGGATATGCGTATCCGAGTCGGCGAACACATAGAGACGGCCACCGCGGGCGCGCACTTCCTGGATGTTCGACTTCAGCTTCTCGAGCAGCGCGTCGTTCGGCGCTACGGTCACCACCGGCATCGCCTCGGTCACGAGCGCCAGCGGGCCGTGCTTGAGTTCGCCGGCCGGATAGGCTTCAGCGTGGATGTACGAGATTTCCTTGAGCTTGAGCGCGCCTTCCAGGGCGATCGGGTAATGCAGGCCGCGCCCCAGGAACAGCGCGTTCTCGCGGCGCGCGAAGTCTTCCGACCACGCGATGATCTGCGGCTCCAGCGCCAGCACGCCATGCAGCGCGGCCGGCAGGTGGCGGAGGTTGGTCAGGGCTTCGGCTTCCTGCGCATCGGTCAGGTAGCCGCGCACCTTGGCCAGCGCCAGCGTCAGCATGTACAGCGCGGCCAGTTGTGTCGTGAAGGCCTTGGTCGACGCCACGCCGATCTCGGTACCGGCGCGTGTCAGGAAGCTCAGCTCGGTCTCACGCACCATGGCGCTCGTCGCCACGTTGCAGACGGCCAGCGTGTGCGTGTGGCCCAGTGAGCGGGCATGACGCAGCGCGGCCATCGTGTCGGCCGTCTCGCCCGACTGCGAAATCACCACCACCAGCGCGCGCGGGTTCGGCACGGTGTCGCGATAGCGGTATTCGCTGGCCACTTCCACCTGGGTCGGGATCTTCGCGATCGATTCGAGCCAGTACTTGGCCGTGCAGCCCGAGTAGTAGCTCGTGCCGCAGGCCAGGATCAGCACACTGTCGATTTCCGAGAACACCTGCGCGGCGTTCTCACCGAACAGCTCGGGCGTGATCGCGGAGATGCCTTCCAGCGTGTCGCCCAGCGCGCGCGGCTGCTCGAAGATTTCCTTCTGCATGAAGTGCCGGTACGGGCCCAGTTCCACCGCGGCGGCGTGGGCTTCCACCACGCGCGCTTCGCGCTCGACCTCGTGGTCGTGCACGTCGCGAATCCGCGCGCCACCGCGCGAGATCTCGACCACGTCGCCCTCTTCCAGATAGATGATGCGATTGGCGGTGCCGGCCACGGCCAGCGCGTCAGAGGCCAGGAACGATTCGTCCTCGCCCAGTGCCACCACCAGCGGCGAGCCGGCGCGCGCGCCGACCACCACGTCCGGCTGGTCCTTGGCCACCACGGCGATCGCGTAGGCGCCATGCAGGCGCTTGGTGACCGCGCGCACCGCGCCGAACAGGTCGCCTCGCGTGGCGCTGCTCGGGTACGTGTAAGCCTGGTGGATCAGGTGCGCCACCACTTCAGTATCAGTCTGCGATTCGAAACCGTACCCGACCGCGCGCAGTTCGTCGCGCAGCGGCTCGTAGTTCTCGATGATGCCGTTGTGAACGAGCGCGATGGTCTCGTCCGAGAAGTGCGGGTGGGCGTTGACGGTGTCCGGCTTGCCGTGCGTGGCCCAGCGCGTGTGCGCGATGCCGATGTGGCCGGCCAGGCCAGACGACTGCGTCTGCGCGTCCAGTTCGGCCACGCGCGATACGGTACGGGCGCGCTCGAGAATACCGTCACGCACCACGGCCACGCCGCAGGAATCGTAGCCACGGTACTCAAGGCGGCGCAGGCCTTCGATCAGGACAGGAACGATATTGCGGTGAGAGACCGCCCCAACGATGCCACACATGTTTTGAACCCCTCTTATTTCTTCGGTTGCTTGACCGGACGCTGCCACGCATCCAGGGTCATCTGCTTGGCGCGCGACAACGTCAGCTTGTCAGCCGGCGCTTCCTTGGTCAGCGTGGTCCCCGCGCCAATCGTGGCGCCGCGGCGCACCGTCACCGGCGCCACCAGCTGGGTGTCAGAGCCGATGAACACATCGTCCTCGAGCACCGTGCGGTGCTTGTTCACGCCATCGTAATTGCAGGTAATGGTACCCGCGCCAATATTAACGCGCTGCCCCACCGTCGCGTCGCCCACGTAGGCCAGGTGATTGGCCTTGCTGTGGTCGGCGATCTGGCTGTTCTTGATCTCGACGAAATTGCCGATATGCACGTCCTGGCCGAGTTCCGTGCCCGGGCGCAACCGCGCGTACGGTCCGATGCGTCCGTCCGGCCCGACCTTGGCGTCCTCGAAGTGGCAGAACGGCTGGATACGCGCGCCGGCGCCGATCGTCGTGTTGCGAACGACGCAGTGCGCGCCAACGGACACGCCGTCTTCCAGATGCACGCGGCCCTCGAACACGCAGCCCACGTCGATGGTGACGTCGCGCCCGCAGGTTAGCTCGCCGCGCACGTCGATGCGTGCCGGATCGAGCAGCGTGACGCCCGCCTCCAGCAACCGCTGGGCAATGTTGCGCTGGTGAATACGTTCGATCTCGGCAAGCTGGACCTTGCTGTTGACGCCGAGCGTCTCCCACAGCGCGGCCGGCTGGGCCGACACGACCTCCACGCCATCATTGACGGCGCGCTCGATCGTATCGGTCAGGTAGTACTCGCCCTGCGAGTTGTCGTTGCGCAGCGTGGCCAGCCACTGGCGCAGATGCGCCGTCGGGCAGACGATAATGCCGGTGTTGATCTCGCGAATCGCGCGGACGTCCTCGCTGGCGTCCTTCTGCTCGACGATGCGCACGATATTGCCGGCGGCGTCACGAACGATCCGTCCATATCCGGTAGGATCGGGCATCTCGACAGTCAGCACGCCCAGGCGCTCGGCGCCCGCGGCCTGCACGAGGCCCTTCAGGGTGTCGACCGAGGTCAGCGGCACGTCGCCGTACAGCACCAGCGTGGGCTGGCTGTCGTCGAGCAGCGGCAGGGCCTGCATCACGGCGTGGCCGGTGCCCAGTTGCTGAGCCTGCTCGGCAAAGGCAACATCGTCCGCGCCAACGGCTTTGCGCACCAGTTCGGCACCATGACCCACCACCACCACGAGCCGCGACGGCGACAGCGTGCGCGCGGTATCGAGGACGTGGGATAGCATTGGCTGGCCGGCCACCGGGTGCAGCACCTTGGGCAGAGCGGAGTTCATCCGCTTGCCCATGCCCGCGGCAAGAATGACGATATTCACAAGGAGGTCCCTAAGTGAGTGTGTCTGAGAATAAGCTGGAGAATCCGTGCCTGGGAGCGCCGCGTCCGGCCGTGCACCGAACTGGCTGGCCGCGCCCAAACCCTTGCCACGCTTGGGCTGGCGGGCGATCCGCCACCCCTGGAAACATGCGCGCAGATTCTAGCATGCCCCCCCGGACCGATCTGGCCCGATCACGTCGAGTTACCGTTGTTCACAATTGGTCACGTCGCGTGTTTGTGGTGATCACAACACTCACGTTCGTCGCGATACTTGGCGGTTGCAATGCCATGAAACTGGGCTACGAGCAGGGAGACCGGCTCGCCTATTGGTGGGTGGACCGCTACGTGGATGTCTCGGATGCCCAGGAGGTGCCAACGCGCGACGCCATCGCCCGATTCTTCGCGTGGCACCGGCGCTCGCAGCTTCCGGAAGTTGCCAAGGTCCTTGCGAGAGTCAAGGGCGAGGTGGCCGGACCCGTCGATATCGCGATGATCCGGCAGGCCCAGCAGGACAGCCAGCGACTGGGACGTCAGGCGTACGAGAACACGATTCCTGACCTTGCAGATTTGATGCTCACGCTATCGCCCGACCAGATCAAACGGATGGAGACGAAGTTCGCCGAGAGCAATACGAAATATCGCAAGCAGTTCCTCGGCTCCGATGCCGACGCGCGCACCGATGCCCGCTTCGACAAGATCATGGACTATACCAAGCTGGTCTATGGCAGCTTCTCGCGCGACCAGGAGAAGGCCATCCGCGACGCGATGGGGCCCTATATGCTGAACGCCGACGCCCGATACAGCGAGCGCGTGCGCCGCCAGCAGGAATGGGTGGCGCTGGCGCGCGAGATCTCGACGACGCGCCCGCCCAAGGCCCAGGCCGAGGAGATGCTGCGCCACTATGCCGACGACTGGCAGCGCCCGGCTACGGGCCAGCAGCGGAGTACCGATGCGGGGATCAACCTGACGGTGACGATCGCCAACCTGACAACGCCGGAACAGAAGGCCCACGCGGTCAAGCGCTTCCAGGGATGGATCGAGGATGTGCAGGCGTTGATGCGCGAGCCCGGGCGCTCGACGCGGGCGTCACAGTAGCCAGCCTTTGGGGGGCGTCAGGCCGACGGTTCCGAAGCTCGCTCCGGCGCCTCCTGGACCTTCTGGATCTTGTCGAAACGCACGAACTCCATCCGGTTCGCCTCGACATTGCCCGTGAAGGTCAGCGCCTGCTGCGTGAACGTGGTCTCGCCGAACAGCGATGCCTCGTCGATTTTGGCCAACCCGGTAGCCAGCCCCGTGAACGGGAACAGGTCCGTATCGGCCAGGTGCGACGGCACCACGTTGCGTAGCGCCGCGAAGATGTTGTCGATCCGGCCCGGGTTCTCGCGCTCCCATGCCTGCAGCATTTCGCTCACCTTCTTGCGCTGCAGGTTTTCCTGCGAGCCGCACAGGTTGCACGGGATGATCGGGAACGCCATGGCACGCGCATACGACGCGATGTCCTTCTCCGCGCAGTACGCCAGCGGCCGGATCACGATGTGCTGGCCGTCGTCGGTGGCCAGCTTCGGCGGCATCGCCTTCATCTTGCCGCCGAAGAACATGTTCAGGAAGAACGTGTTGACGATGTCGTCGCGGTGATGGCCCAGCGCGATCTTGTTGGCGCCCAGCTCCTTGGCCGTGCGATAGATCACGCCGCGGCGCAGGCGCGAGCACAACGAGCAGGTCGTCTTGCCCTCGGGCACCTTCTCCTTGACGATCGAGTAGGTGTCCGCCTCGACGATCACATACTCCACACCGAGTGACTTCAGGTATGCCGGCAGCACATGCTCGGGAAAGCCGGGCTGCTTCTGGTCCAGGTTCATCGCGATCAGCTTGAACTGGATCGGCGCCCGTTTCTGAAGCGCCGTCAGCACCGACAGCATCGTGTAAGAGTCCTTGCCGCCACTCATGCAGACCAGCACTGTGTCGCCGTCTTCGATCATGCCGAAGTCGCCGATGGCCTTGCCGGTCAGCGACTGCAGACGGGTTTCGAGACGATAGAAGTTAGCGGAGTGACTCATATGACATACCTGGATCAGTACGGGCGCTGAACAATGGCCCGGTTTCAACGGGCCAACATTCTACTGGAGCCCACCGCCCGGCGCTGCGCGGCCCCGCTCAGGCAGAGCGGCCAGATCAGGCTGGCTTGACGTGGAACACCTCCACGCCGACGGCATCGCAATCCGGGTAGACGTCCGGTTTTTCGGTCGACACGCGCACGGCGCGCACCTTCGGATGCTGCAGCATGGCACGCGCCACGTCGTCGCACAGCGTTTCCTGCAGGTGGATATGGCCACGCGCCATGCGCTCGGCCACGGTGTTGCGCATGAAGTCGTAGTCGACCACTTCCTCGAGCTTGTCGGCCTGCGGCGTGGTCTCGGCCAGCGACACGAACAGGTCGATATTGACGAGCACGCGCTGTTCGCCCTTCTTCTCGAATTCGTGCACGCCAATGTTGATCTGCACTTCATAGTTGCGCAGGAACATGCGACGGCAGTTTTGCAGGCTGGGATGGGAAAGGGCGGCAAAGGTCATGGCTGGCAAATCAGAAACAGCTTATTCAGTAAGGAACATCACGTCGCGGGCCAGCGGCATCAGGTGCTGGCCTCCGTCGACGTACAACGTGGTGCCGGTAACGGCGCGCGCCACGGCCAGGTAGGCCACGGCCTGCGCGATGTCTTCCGGCGTGGACGACTTGCCCAGCGGCGTCATCCCATGGGCGCGGACAAAGCCCGGGTCGGACTGGTCGCCGGACACCAGCGTGATGCCGGGCGCGACGCCCACCACCCGCAGACGCGGCGCCAGTGCCTGCGCAAGCTGCACCGTGGCAGTCTGCAGCGCGGCCTTCGACAGCGTGTACGACAGGAAATCTGGATTCAGGTTGTTCAGCTTCTGGTCGAGCAGATTGATCACAACGCCGAGCTGCCCGGTCTCGTTGCCGTCGGCGCCAAGCGCCTTGTGCATCTCACGCGCCAGCAGCAGCGGGGCCGCCACGTTGGTGCGCATGTGCGTGTCGAGCGACCCATAGGAGAAGCTCGTCGCCACGTCGTACTGGAACAGCGACGCGTTGTTGACCAGGCAGGCCGGCACGCCAAGGGCGTCGATGCAGGCGGGAATCAAACGGGCCGTGGCGGCTTCATCCGACAGGTCGGCCTGCAGCACGGCGGCGCGGCGACCGAGGCCGCGGATCTGGGTGGCCAGCGCGTCCGCTTCGTCGCGCGAGCGGTTGCAGTGAACGGCAACGTCCCAGCCTTGTGCGGCAAGTTCGAGAGCGATGGCACGACCCAGGCGGCGTGCGGCGCCGGTGACCAGCGCCACGCCGCGAGATTTGTCGCTCGAAGCCTGTGAAGTGCCCGTAGTCTGAGAATCTGGCATTGCTACAATTCGCGGTATGCAGAAAGTCGCTAGTCTACCCCTTCCCTCCGCAGATGCGCTGGACGCCTCCGCGGCCCTTTCCATCTGTATTGCCGGCGCCATCGACGCAGCGGGCGGCTGGATCGGCTTCGACCGATTCATGTCGCTGGCACTCTACGCCCCCCGGCTGGGCTACTACAGTGGCGGTGCGGCCAAGTTCGGCCGCGACGTCAACGACGGCAGCGACTTCATCACCGCCCCCGAACTGACGCCATTCTTTGCTCGCACGCTGGCACGCCAGTTCGCGCCGCTGGTCAGAATGAACCTGCCGCGCGTCATGGAATTCGGCGCGGGCACCGGCCGGCTCGCCGCCGACCTGCTGCTCGCGCTCGAAACCGAGGATGCACTGCCAGACACCTACCAGATCGTCGAACTGTCCGGTGAACTGCGCGCGCGCCAGCAGGCCACGCTGGACCAGCGGGCCCCGCATCTGGCCGGGCGCGTCACCTGGCTGGACGCCCTGCCGGACCGCTTCGAGGGTGTGGTGGTCGGCAACGAAGTGCTCGATGCGATGCCGGTGCGCCTCTACGCGCGTACTGGCGGCCGCTGGCACGAGCGTGGCGTGGTCTGCGCGAAGGATGGAAAGGCGGGCGCCGAGGCCTTCGCCTTCGAAGACCGGCCATTGGAGGACGGCGCGATCCCTGCGGTACTGCTCGGGATTCCGGGCGACCACGACATCGTCACCGAGACCCATGCCGAAGCGGAAGGATTCACCCGCGCCGTGGGCGCGCTGCTGGCGCGCGGCGCAGCGTTCTTTATCGACTATGGCTTCCCGGCGTCCGAGTACTACCATCCGCACCGTACCGGCGGCACGCTGATGTGCCATTACCGTCATCACGCCCACCCCGATCCGTTCCTCTACCCCGGACTGCAGGACATCACCGCGCACGTGAATTTCAGCGGGATCGCCCAGGCGGGCGTGGAGGCAGGCCTGCAAGTGTCCGGCTACGCCTCGCAGGCGCGCTTCCTGATGAATGCCGGCATCACGGAACTTATGATGTCGCTCGACCCGAGCGATGCCCGCGCGTTCCTGCCGCAGGCCAATGCGGTGCAGAAACTGTTGTCGGAAGCCGAGATGGGTGAGCTGTTCAAGGTCATCGCCCTCACCCGCGGCATCGACGACGCCGTGCCGCTCGACGGCTTCGCGCGCGGCGACCGCAGCTTCGCACTCTAAGTCTACTAAGGGAGCCCGGGTCGCCATGTTGCGCTGGACGTTCACCATCTTTCTATGCGTGATCGTGCTGTCAGCCTCGCTGCCGTGGCTGCAGAAGATCGGGCTGGGACGCCTGCCGGGCGATGTCCGGTTCCGGTTGTTCGGCCGCGAGTACGTGCTGCCATTCGCGTCGACGATCCTGTTGTCGCTCGCGGCGCTGGTGATCGGGAAGCTGCTGTAGGGGGCCGGCCCCCTATGTCTGGCCCCCTATTCCTCCGCCATTCCCAGCCGCTGCGCCACCGCCGCCACCCTGGCCTTGTGCACCCGGTCCTTGATCTGATCGACCTTGTCCCCGCAAGCCTTGGCAATCGCGCCGGCGTCCACGGATGCCGCCGCGTCACGCGCAGCTAGCAGGCGATCCGCCTGCGGGTAGTCCTTATCCGCAAAACCCAGGCGTCCACGCGCATCGGCCTCGCAGGCCAGCAGCGCCTCAGCGAACCGCTCCGGCTTGCGCAGCGCGTCGCAACGCTCGACCAGCCGCGTCAGTGCCGCCGCGCCGAACTCCGTGCTGCGATGGATATTGCCGTGCTCGCGCGCCACCACCAGGGCCAGCTCACGGCAATCGTTCGGCACGCGCAGGCGCTGGCAGATGGCTTCGAGCAATTTGACGCCACGTTGCTCGTGGCCGATGTGCCGGGGCAGCATGTCCTCGGGCGTGGTGCCCTTGCCGAGGTCGTGCGCCATCGCGGCGAAGCGCACCGGCAGCGATGCGCCGACGCTGGCCGCGTAGTCGATCACCATCATCACGTGCACGCCGGTATCGACTTCGGGATGATATTCCGGGCGCTGGGGCACGCCCCATAGGCGATCGAGTTCCGGCAACAGGTGGGCCAGCGCGCCGCATTCGCGCAGCACGTCGAACATGCGTGACGGCTTTGCCTCCATCAACCCGCGAGACAGTTCCTGCCAGACGCGCTCGGGCACCAGCGCATCCACCTCGCCCGCGTCGACGATCTTGCGCATCAGCGCGACGGTCTCCGGCGCCACCGTGAATTCGTGGAAGCGCGCCGCGAAACGCGCCACGCGCAGGATACGCACCGGATCCTCGGCGAAGGCGTCGGACACGTGGCGGAATTTGCGCGCGGCCAGGTCCTTCTGGCCGCCATAGGGGTCGATCACCGGGCCGACGAGGTTGTCATGCTCGTCCACCGCCTGGGCCATCGCGTTGATGGTCAGGTCGCGCCGGACGAGGTCCTCTTCCAGGGTCACGTCGGCGCCGGTATAGAAGGCAAAGCCCTTGTAGCCGACCGCGGTCTTGCGTTCGGTCCGCGCCAGCGCGTACTCGGCCTTGGTGTGCGGATGGAGGAAAACGGGGAAATCCTTGCCCACCGGCTTGAAGCCGGCGGCCTCCATGTCCGCGGGCGTGGCGCCCACCACCACGTAGTCACGGTCCTGGCTCGGCTTTCCGAGCAACTGGTCGCGGACGGCGCCGCCCACTGCGTACACCTGCATGAATCAACCCGAAACGATGATCGCGTCCGGACGATCCGGCTCGGTGCGATACGGTTCATCGGCCGGGACAAAGTCCCGTTCCTCGCGTGCCGCCGCCGCCCATTCCTGCATCGCGGGCAGCGCCAGCACGAAGTCCGCGTACGCCTTGGCGGATTCGGGCAGATGCACGCCGTAGGTGGCAAAGCGGCTGACTATCGGCGCGTAGAACGCGTCGGCAATCGTAAAGCTGCCGAACAGGAACGGACCTTCGGACGCGTAGCGCGTGCGCAGATCGGTCCAGATCGACGCGATGCGGTCGATGTCACGCTGCACGGCGACGTTCCAGCCCAGCCCCGGCAGCATTGCCGTCACGTTCATCGGCATCTGGCTGCGCAGGTTGCCAAACCCGGAATGCATCTCGGCGCAGATCGAACGCGCCAGCGCGCGCGCGGCGGCGTCCTTCGGCCACAGGGCCTTCTCCGGAAAGCGTTCGGCGACATATTCGCTGATCGACAGCGAATCCCATACGGTCACGTCGCCATCGATCAGCGCCGGCACCTTGCCAGCCGGCGAATAACGCGCGATCTCGGCCGCGAACTCCTTTGTGAACAGACGTACCGCGATTTCCTCGAAGGCAATGCCGGCGTGGCGCAGCAACAGCCACGGGCGCAGCGACCAGGAAGAGTAGTTCTTGTTGCCGATGACGAGCTTCATCGCAGATCCTTGGGGCGAGGGTCGAAAAGGTTTTCGGGCGGTGAACGTGCGGAAAGCGACGCGCGCGCCCCGAACCGGTCATTCTATCGACCTCGCGGGGCGCGTTCCAAGCGAATTACGCTCGCAAGCGTGTGAGCCACAATCACATCGATCGCGCGCGAGCCCCGGTTATCGATGCACGCTGCCCCGCATGAACTGCAGCGCGCTGTCGCGATTGCGGCCGGACAGCACGTCGGTCATCACGACTTCCAGGCTGACCGGGCGCACGCCAAGCTCGGCCGCCATCGGGTGCGCCAGCACGTTGTCCAGCCGCATCGAGTCGAGATTGTCGCGCGACAGCACCGTGCCACCGGGCACGTGTTCGAGCACGGCCGCCTGCATCCGCGCGAGCGCGTCGGGTAGCGCGATGACGGGACGGGGATGCCCCGACGCGCGGCCGGCAAAGCGGACGAGTTCCTCGAGCGTGTAGACCTGCGGACCGCCAAGCTCGTAGACCTGCCCGATCGTTTCGGGATGGACCATCGCATTGACGAAGGCCTGCACCACGTCCAGCACGAACACCGGCTGGAACCGCGCATGGGCGCACGCCAGCGGCACCACCGGCGCCATCTGCTGCAACTGGGCGAACAGGTTCAGGAAATGGTCGTCGGGACCGAATACGACAGACGGACGGAAGATCGTCCAGTCGAGCCCGCTTTCGCGCACGATCCGCCCGCCATCGCCCTTGCTGCGCAGATACATCGACGGTCCTTGTGGATCGGCGCCGAGCGCGCTCATATGAAGCAGCCTGCGAACGCCAGTGCGCTTGCAGGACTCGACGACCTGGCGCGGCAGATCGACATGCGCGGCGGCGAACTGCGGCCCATACGGGTCGCCACGCTCGCCATGCAGGACGCCGACCAGATTGACGACGATACCGTCGACGCCAAGCGAGCCGATGGCGTCGTCGAGCACTGCGTCGTCGGCCAGGCCAAGCTCGATCACTTCGACGCGCGGCAGCAGCAGCAGGTGCTGGGCGTGCTCGACATTGCGCGTGCCGACGATAATGCGTTCGGGCGCGATGGGACTATCGGGATGGGAAGCCGGATCGAGCGGCGCGCCAGAGGCGGTGGCTGCGCCGGCAAGGCGGGAAATCAGGTGGCTGCCGATAAAACCGGCGCCCCCGATGACAAGAACATTGCTGGTCTGCATGGTGGGCTCCGTGACGAACACGTTACGCAGGCATCGATGCGCGCGTCCGTGGCCACGGGGCCCACCGCCTCCGTCTGAGTGCGAGAGTGCCTCGTCAGGCTCAGGGGAGGCTGGTCGTCGTAACCGCTGACGGCGCGACCATTCCCAGACGGTCTTTCAGGGACTGGGGCCGGCCACTCATTAAAGCAGCATAGTACGTGGCGTTCGAAAGCACATTCTTCACGTAGTTCCGCGTCTCGGTGAACGGGATCGTCTCTGCAAAGATCGCGCCTTCCACCGGTCGCGACAGGCTGGTACGCCACGCCTTGGGCCGTCCCGGACCGGCGTTGTAGCCGGCGGACGCCAGCGTCCAGGAGCTGTCCAGATCGGTCAGCACCATGCTCATGTAGTTGGTGCCGAGCATGATGTTGATGTTGGGGTCTCCCATCATCGACGGCGAGAAATCGGTCATGCCGATCTTGCGCGCGACGTACTTGGCCGTGGCCGGCATCACCTGCATCAGGCCATGCGCGCCCGCCGACGAACGCGCATTCATGATGAAGCGCGATTCCTGACGGATCAGGCCATAGGCCCATGCCATGTCGAGGCCGACATCGTCCGTGGCACGCTGCATGATGTCCCGGTACGGCATCGGGAAGCGCTGCGTGAAATCGTGCTCGGCCTTGGTGCGGTCGGACGTGTTGACGGTACGGTCGAGCAGTTCGATCTTGCGCGCGTACTCGGCCGCGGCCAGCAGGTCACGATCGTTCATGCCGCGCAGTTCCCAGTTCCACTCGCGGTTGCCTTCGAAGCGCAGGTTCAGGTCATAGAACTTCTTGGCGCGCGTGAAGCCGGCGCGCGAGCGCATCGCCATCGCCTCGGCATCGCTGACCGTGGTCCGCGTCGGAATCGTGATGCGGTTGCCCAGTTCCTCGCTGGCCAGCTGGCCATAGAAATTGAACTGGCCGGCGATCGACTGGAACTGCTGCTGGGCATCGCTGCCACGGCCATCGGCCTTGAGCGCGCGCGCGTACCAGTACGTCCATGCCGGATCCTTGGCACGCAGTTCGGGACGCATCGATTCGATGGACTGGCGCACCTGCTTCCAGTCGCCCTGACGCAACGCGGCCCGCACGCGCCATTCCTGCGACTCATCGGACAGCCACTGGTTACCGCCCAGGTCCATTTGGCGACGGTAGTAGCCGGCAGCCTCCGGCATCAGCTTCTTGGCCGCGAACTGGCCAATCACGCCCCAGGCCGCACCCTGCTCGTCGCGCGACAGGTTGCCCGAGATCGTGCCCATGTAGGCGGCGGCCTGCGAGGGATCATTACGTGCCATCTTGACCACGGTGGCCAGCGAATCGCCATCCACGCGCGCATCGGGCAACGCTGCGGCGATCTTGCCGGCCAGCGTCGTGTAGTTCTGCTCCAGCGCCTGGCGTGCCTGGAAAGCCACGTCGCCGCGCTGGATCTGCTGGCTCTGCGCCATGTAGCTGATCAGGTCGACACAGCCGTCGCCGTAGTAGCGCGGATCGACCAGCATCGCACGCGCATCGGCGGCCACGTTCTGGCCCTTGAGCGCGCGCGACAGCAGCGCGTAGCACTCCACCTGCGTATCGTCCTTCAGCACGAACTGCGGATACTGGACATCGAAGTTGGCCCAGTCGCGCTTCTTGCCCAGCACCAGCAGCCAGTCATTGCGCATCCGGTCGGCAATCGCCTCGCCCTGGTAGCGTTGCAGGAACGCGCTGATCTCGGCATCCGGCGTATCGATCAGGGGCTGGCCGCTCGAGTCGAACATCTGCGACTTGATGCGGAAGTATTCGACGTACGACGGAATCGGATAGTCGACCAGCGTGGCCGAGATGGCCGCGGCGCGGTCCGCGTCATTCTTGCGGGCGGCCTCGCGCAGCGCGACGAAGGCATCGTCCGGGTCCGACGGAATCGTCAGGGCGGCCGGTTGCTGCTGTACCGCTTTCTGGGGCGTCGCCGTACGTTTCTGCGCGTAGACTGGGGTAGCCAGCAGCGCACCTGCGAACGCAAGCCAGGCGAAGCGCCCGGCACGGCGCAGATATACTCCCTTCGGCATTCTTGGTATTCCTTGTTGGGTGCGCGCCTGTCACGCGACAGGCACGCAGGATTCGTGATTCGTACCACCGGCGCGCATCTTCATTTGCGCGTCCAGCATTGTTTTCAAATGTCTGTTCGATGGCCATTATTGCACGCCATGCCGCCAAACCAAGCACCGGACAACGGGCCGGACAGCCTTTATTTCACGGCCCCTGAGGACCGTCGCGCCCTGCGCCGCCGGCTGCTCGCGCTGCGCGCCGCGCTACCCGATCGAGAGACGGCGGATGCACAGATCGCGGCAGCGCTCGCGCCACTGCTCGAACGTCTCGGCGTGCAACGACTGGGGTTCTACTGGCCGATCCAGCAGGAATTCGACGCACGCGACACCGTGGCCCGATGGCTGGCCGCCATGCCCGGCCGCGTGGCCGCCCTGCCCGTCGTGAGCCGGGCCGCCGCACCGCTCGATTTCCATGCCTGGACGCCAGACACAACAATGCGCGTCGGCCAGTACGGCATTCCGGTGCCCGATGGCACCGGCGCCGTGACGCCCGACGCGCTGCTCATTCCATGTGTCGGATTCAGCGCCAATAAGTTCCGCCTCGGATACGGCGGCGGCTTCTACGACCGCACGCTGGCGGCCATGGCTGCCGCGAACGCCACGCCGATAGCGATCGGGATCGGCTTTGCCGCGTGCGAGGCGCCGCTGCAGGCAGCGTCACATGACCTGCCGATGGACTGGCTGGTCACGGAACTAGGGGCGCGCTAGCTATTTCAACCAGGGCCACCTGAGCTACCTGAGCTACCAGAACCATCTGGGGCCACCTGGTCGGCCTGGGCGCTCATCAGCTCCTCCACCAGCGTCCGCATCTTGCGCCAGTGCGATCCTTCCCAGAACACGCGGTGGCAATGCGGGCAGGTGACGAAATGCTCGTGGCGCTCGAACACCCCTTCCGGCACGCGCCCATCCACATCGGTCTTGCCAATACGACGCAGGGGCACGTTGCAATCGAGGCAGAGCGAGAATGGCCTGGCGCTGCGAGCCAGGTCCAGTCTGGAAAAGATCTCCCTGACCTGCAATGACGACCGGATCGCCCGCACGTAGCAGCCGTGGGTGATGCCGCGGCGCTTGAGCAGTTCGCGGTCGCGGGTCAGTACGATGCGCTTTTCGTCCGAGGCGATGCGGGCGATCTCGCAATCTTCAAAGTGGTTGTCGTAGAGCGTATCGAAGCCGGTCATGCGCAGCAGATGCGCCAGGCCGCCGAGATGGGCGTCCGCCACGAAGCGGATTTCGCGCAGCGGTTGCTCGCGGACACGTAGCAGCGGCGCGATATCGAACGATTCGAATTTTGGATAGACCGCGATGCGGTCGCCGTCGCACACGATGCGCTCGAACGGCGACGACTCGCCGTTGACGAGAATCAGCTCCACCTCGGTATGCGGCACGCCCAGCGCTTCGATCATGTGCTTGACCGTGGCGGCGCGCGCGCAGGGGCACGACAGATCCCGGCGACGTTGTGCCGGCGCCAGGAAGTCGTTCAGTTCCTCGTAGAAACGGAATGTGGCGGTGACCATGCCGCCGAGTATGACACCAACGGCCACGCCAGTGACCAAGTGGCCAGGTCGTCAGCGTGCGTTGCCCAGACGCAACGCGGCTTCCACGGCCATGCGCGCCCACGGTGTCATCGCTGCGGGCGATTCCAGGCATGCGGCTGGCAGGCTCAGGTAGTGACGCATCGTCACCTCGCGGCGCGCGGACTGATACCGGAACGGCTCGCTGCCCTCGGCCTCGAAGCGCGCCAGCGTGACGTCATCGGCCTTCAGGAAACACTGGCCGTCACTGATGAGCGCGAACATCAGGCCATCGTAGAACAGGCCATGCCCGCCGAACATCCGCTTGGCCGCGATGGCCCCGATGTTGGCCGCCAGCGGCGTCATCAGCTCGAGCAGGTGCTCGACGAATGGGTCCGGGCGGCGCGCGGCGGGCATCGGGGATTACAGCTTCAGGCGCTGCCAGATCGCCTTGGTCGCGCCGGCGGCGTTGAGCGTGTAGAAGTGCAGGCCCGGCACGCCCGCTTCGAGCAGGCGCGTGCACAGGTCGGTCACCACGTCCAGGCCGAAGGCGCGGATTGCTTCCTTGTCATCGCCGAACGACTCGAGCCGCTTGGCCACCCAGCGCGGCACTTCGGCGCCGCACATCTCGGAAAAGCGCATCAGCTGAGAGTAGTTCGTGATCGGCATGATGCCGGGCACGATCGGCACTTCCACGCCCATCGCGCGCACGTCGTCGACGAAGCGGAAGTACGCATCGGCGTTGAAGAAGTACTGCGTGATCGCCGAGTCCGCGCCGGCCTTGACCTTGCGCACGAAGTTTTCCAGGTCGTGACGCGGCGAACGGGCCTGCGGGTGGTACTCGGGATAGGCGGCCACTTCGATGTTGAACCAGTCACCGGTTTCCGCGCGGATGAACTCGACGAGTTCGTTGGCATAGCGGAACTCGCCGATCTCGCCCATGCCCGACGGCATATCGCCGCGCAGGGCCACGATGTGGCGGATGCCGCCATCGCGATAGGTCTGGAGAATCTGCCGGATGCTGTCGCGCGTGGAGCCCACGCAGGACAAGTGCGGCGCGGCCTCGATACCTTCGCGCTGGATCTCCAGCACGGCATCGAGCGTGCCCTGCTGCGTGGTACCGCCGGCGCCGAACGTCACCGAGATGTACTTGGGCTGCAGCGGCGCAAGCTGCGCGCGCGTATTGCGCAGTTTCTCCGCGCCCTCCGCCGTCTTGGGCGGGAAGAATTCGAAGCTGAAGTAACGATCAGTCATGGTTGGCACGCCGCCGTGGCGGCGCCCAGAAAAAGAGTCTCAACGCGTCAGTTGCGCTCGCCCAGCAGCACGCTGGCCAGGATCCACGCAATCACGCTGTACAAGATCGAGCCAAGCAGCGCCGGACCAAAACCGTCCACGACGAATCCCTGCAGCAGGTTGCCCACGAACAGGAACAGCAGCGCGTTGATGACGAAGATGAACAGGCCCAGCGTCAGCAGCGTGACCGGAAGCGTCAGGATGACGAGGATCGGTCGAATCAGCGCATTGACGAGGCCCAGCACCAGCGCGGCAATCATGGCGGAGCCGAAGCTGCCAAGATGGACCCCGCTGATCAGGTAGCCCACCAGGAACAGCGCTGCGGCATTGATGATCCATACGGCCAACAGTCTCATTGCAACTCCTTTGTTTTTGGTTGGATGACACTAATTGTGCACGGTCTTGATGACGCCGTGTCGCACG